>NZ_JAWJUV010000003.1:0-469182 GCF_032918335.1 Shimia sp. FJ5
TAAGAACCAAATAACAAATTTGTACCTCTCTGAATGATGAAATCAGAATCGCTTCAAGCGCTCCTGACACGGGGCGCTTTTTGCGTTTTCAGAGCCTTTCCAGACGCGTTTTCAGGAAAAACTGATCTCGACGGAGCCAAAATCTCCGAAATCAGCTGAGATTTGCGATCCGGGTGGGCATTCAATCGGGCGAATGAAGCTCCCGGCCAAGATGATATGTCCTGCTTCGATCTTCTGCCCGTATGCCGCCATGCGACGTGCAAGCCAGACGACGCTTTCCACAGGATCATTCAGCACACCGGCGCCGAGCCCTGTTTCTTCAACCTCGTTATTGCGGCTGACGATTGCGCCGATCCAGCGAAGATCAAGGGATGTGGGAGCAAAACGCTCTGTCCCGAGAACTACGCCGGCGTTTGCCGCGTTGTCGCTGATCGTGTCGAGCACGTTCCTAGACTGGCCTGTTGCGGGGTCTTTTCGAAGAATGCGCGTGTCGAGGATCTCAAGTGCAGGAGCAACCGCCTCGGTCGCCGCGAGGACGTCCTCACGCCCGATATCGTTTCCGGAGAGCGTGCCTTTCATAAGGAATGCGATCTCGGCTTCGATGCGCGGCTGAATGAAACGGCCAGCGGGCACGTCTTCACCTGATTGAAACAGCATGTGGTCAAAGAGAATGCCGCTGTCGGGAATATCGATCCCAAGAGCGTTCTGCATGGCTTTTGAGGTCAGGCCAATCTTCCAACCAATCACATCGCAACCAGCAGCACGTTTCTGAGCGTAGATTTCACCTTGGATCGCATAGGCATCATCCATGGTCATATTCGGATAACGTAAAGACAAGAGATCTATCTGGTGGCCGCTGGCTTCGGCCTTTAGCAAGTCGGTCGCAGCGCGTTGATGCTCTTCAGGCGTCATATCTCGTCCTCCACGCCATTGCGCAAGCAGCCTATGCCCTCGACCTTGATCTCAACCACATCCCCCGGTGCAAGGTAGCGCGGCGGATCGAAGCGCGCGCCGGCCCCGGTAGGCGTTCCTGTCACGATGATATCGCCAGGCATAAGGGTCATGAACGTCGAGATATAGGCGATCTCTTCCCGGATTGGGAACATCATATTGGCGAGGTGATCGTCTTGGCGAAGCTCTCCGTTGACCCAGGTCTGAAGCCGCGCCTCATCGAGTTGTGCGGGATCCTTGAACGGGACGAGCCATGGCCCCATTGCGCCAGAGTGGTCCCAGTTCTTGCCTTGAGTGACATTGAACTTCGCATGGCGCACCCAGTCTCGGATCGTGCCCTCGTTACAGAGTGTCAGAGCCGCGATGTGGTCATATGCATCCTTGGGGTTGATGCGCCGTCCAGCCTTGCCGATGACGATGGCGACTTCGCCCTCGTAGTCGAGTGTGTGGTTCTCGGGAGGGCGCACAAGATTCTGTTCGTGGCCGGTAAATCCGCTCGCGAAACGAGGGAATAGCGACATATGCTTCGGTTGTGCGCTCCCATCTTTGTACTCGGCATTGCGGTCCGGAAAGTTCACTCCGACGCACAGAATGCGTTTTGCATTGGGAAGGGGCGCGCTGTAGGTGAATGTCCCCGGTGCGTGCGTGCGCTCTGCGTCCTTCGCGGCGTCTTGAAGCGCACTCCATCCATTCGCCTCGATGGCATCGAGCAGGGTTGGCCATTGAGGGAAACTATGGCTCAGGTCTGAAAACCCGTCTTCCCGGATCACGCCATAGTGCTGTTGATCCTTTGCGGTAACTGTTGCGATTTGGATCATCATCTCTCCTTACACGCCGAGACGCGGAATATGGTGGTCACCCATCGCGAATCCGATGTGTTTTTGCTCCATGTAGAATTCGAAGGACCAATCGCCTCCGTCGCGTCCGATCCCGCTTGCTTTGACGCCGCCAAAGGGAGTCGGTAGGTGGCGAACGTTCTCGGAGTTTACCCAGATCATTCCGGCCTCAAGTCTATCCGAGAAGCGCAGTGCGCGGGTCAGGTCATTGGTCCAAAGGTATCCGGTGAGCCCATACGGTGTATCATTGGCGATGCGCAGCGCCTCGTCTTCGTCTTTGAACGCGATTGAAGTCAGGACCGGTCCAAATATCTCTTCGCGCGCGATCCGCATGTCGTTCTTTGCGTCCGTAAAGAGCGTGGGTGGAACGAAGTATCCATCGCTCTTTATTGGTGCGCCGCCCGCTGCGATGGTCGCGCCGTCTTCCTTTGCAATATCGAAATAGGACGTGACCTTTGCGAAATGCTCTTCCCCGATGAGTGGGCCAATGACGGTTTGTGGGTCAAGGGGATGCCCGACTTGGATCGCGTTGACGCGTTCGATCAATCGAGCTTCGAAGTCTTCTCGGATACTCTCCTGAACGAGTAGTCTTGACGAAGAGGTGCAGCGTTCACCGTTGATGGAGTAGATCATGAAGATCACCGCATCGAGGGCGCGGTCTAGGTCGGCGTCTTCAAAGACGATAACGGGGTTCTTTCCGCCCAGTTCAAGGTGCACACGCTTGAGCGTGTCGGCCCCCTGTTTTTGGATCAGGCTACCAGTACGGCTTTCACCGACGAAAGCAATGGCGCGAATATCTGGGTGCTCACAGAGGGCCTTACCAGCATCCTCGCCAAAGCCATTCACCATGTTCCAGACCCCTGGCGGAAGGCCGGCATCTTCTGCGATCTCGACAAGAAGGCGGGCCGAAAGAGGCGAGAGCTCAGCGGGCTTGTGCACAATCGTGCATCCCGCTGCCAAAGCGGGTGCGATCTTCCATGTCGAGAGCATGAAGGGCGTGTTCCAAGGTGTTATGACGCCGACCGGGCCGAGGGGCACACGGGTTGTGATATTCATCAGGGTCGGAGAGCGCAAGTTCTGCCCATCGCGCGCCGAGGTGACCTGATCTGCGAAGAACCGGAAGTTCTCAGCGCCGCGAATGGCGGCTTTGGACATGAAGCGCAGTGCTTGGCCGGTATCCCAGCACTCGCAAAGCGCTATTTCTTCGGCGCGGGCTTCGATGCCGTCCGCGATCTTGAGAAGGATTTTCTTCCGTTCGAGAGCGGGCATGTCGCGCCACGCTGGAAAGGCCTCTTGCGCGGCCTTGGCGGCGGCGTCGATATCTGTCGCGTCTCCTCGTGCGACGTCGCAAATCACGCTCTTGTCGACCGGCGAATGGGTCGTGAAGGTGCCACCCGAACCCGCGCAGTCCTTACCGGCGATCCTGTTTCGGATGCCAGAGACGCGAAAGCGTTCCAGATGCGTTGCCAGATTCTCGAGATTTTCTGCTAGGGTCGACATAAGGGTTTTCGCCTCTCCATGAAATTAGTTAATATGTTAAGTGATATTTCCGATTCCTGTCAACACTTCGGAAAGCACTGCTATCTCGTGGAGGGTTCGAGAGCTGCATGCTGGGATATGAATGAGGAGGCTGCGTTGCCACATTTCACGATAGAGTACTCCGCGAATCTTGACGGTGACCTAGATGTCGCCGCCTTCTGTGAGGTGATCCGGGCTGCGGCTGCAGAGATAGAGACCTTTCCGACAGCGGGTATTCGGGTCCGGGCGTTTCGCGCGGAGCATTTCGCCATCGCGGACGGGGATGGGAAACACGCCTTCATCGACATGTCGATCCGGTTGCGAGAGGGGAGGACGCAGGATGTCATGGAGGATGCGACGGCGCGGATATTCGCGGCGGCTGAGGCGTTCGTGGCTCCAATCATGGCACAACGGTCGCTTGCCTTGTCGCTTGAGATGCGGGAGATCAACGCCTCTCTGTCGCCGAAGACGGGAACCATTCGGGATCATATCTAAGAACCGTCAAAAGGCATATGCGCGACATCCCTTTCTGACGTAGATCAAAGCGCATGTCGGGGAAGGGGATAATGATCGTTCGTGGAAACGCCCTAGCAAGAGGCCCGGACCATGTTTCGCCTATCCCTTATTTTGCACCTTTTCATCGGCTCTACCATTGCCGGCAGCGCGATGATCGCTGCCCTCACGATGGGGTACGATACGTTGACCCCCGTCATGTGGTCGGCGATCGCAGGGTTTATCGTGTCTTTTCCGCTCTCCTATCTGGTCGCGAAAAAGCTTTACGAAACCGGCGCTTAAGCCGCATCTAGCCAAGCCTTCAACGTCTGAATGAATTCGCGGGGTTTTTCGGCGTGAAGCCAGTGCCCCGCGCCAATGATCTTTGCAAAGCGTGCGTTCGGGAAAAGAGTGCGGATGGTCGCGCGGTGCTCCGATTTGACATAGTCGGATTCGGCCCCGCTCAGGAACAGGGTGGGGCCTTCATAGATTCCCGTTGTACCAGGCCAGCCAATGATCTTTGGCATCTCCTTCTCTAGAACATCGAGGTTGAGGAGCCATTTCTTGGTCTCAATATCAAGGGACTGCGTAAAGAAGCTTCGCAGTGCGGCCTCGTTCACATGTGCCTCAAGGGCTTTCATCGCATCAGAGCGCTTTTCGATCTTGGCAAGGTCGACGGCTTTCATTGCGGCAATGTGCTGGCTCTGATCATGGCTATAGGCGACGGGTGCGATATCCGCGACGACGAGGCGATTGACCAACTCAGGACGCGTGAGGGCAAGGACCATCGCCGCCTTACCGCCCATTGAATGGCCAAGCACGTCCATTGGGCCGTCCTGCGCGGCGATCACTTCGGCGAGGTCGGCGGCCATGTCCTCGTAAGAATGCGTATCAAACCAAGGGCTTGCACCGTGATTGCGTTGATCGACCGCGATGACGCGGCGCGTTTGGGCCATGCGCTTGGAGATCGCCCCCCAGTTGCGTCCCGAGCCATAGAGGCCATGGACGATCAAAAGGTCGGGGAGGTCGGTGCGGGTTCCGTATTCGAGCGTGTTCAGCATGTATTGGAGATAGCAATTCGTCATCTCGCGCACCAGTCCTGTTGAGAGGTGCGAGTTGCTCGGCTAGGCTAGCGGATAGGAGGATTTGGTGTGATTGACCCCGCGGAGATTCAACGCAAAAACGCGGCGCTTGCAAAACTCGCGGGCAAGAAGTTCTCTTTTGAACCCAAAGGTTTGGGCCATGCAATGCGCAAGGTGGGGCGGCGTCTTCCTGCAAAGATGCACGCTCATGCGCGTGCTTTGGTTGAGGCAGAACAGAAAGCCGGGCACCCAAAGATCCGCATGCAGCTCAAGGCCGAACCCGTGGAAAAGGCCTATGAAGCTTTGCACGGCGCGCTCGAGGCGCTTGATCCGGCCGATATGCGAAAGGGATTGATCCTGTCGACGCTCGGCATGGTGTCATTTCATGTGATTGCTGTTTTCACGCTTCTGATCGTGGTCCTTGTTTGGCAAGGCTTTCTGTGAGGGGTGGGGTATAGGGCTCTGGCGAGAGAGCATCGCGCAAGACCAGAGTCACCGTCACAAAACTCACGTAGAGCAAGAGATACCACGAGCCCATTTTGGCAAAACTCACCATCTCGCCAGCGCTTTGCCCGGTATAGAGCCATATGCGGGTCATGGTTCCGATGTTCTCTGCAAACCAAAGGAAACCACTCGAAAGAAACGCAGCGAGGGGCAGAGGCATCCAGTATCGGTTCAGGCCGATATGGAACCAGATGCGGGTGCGTGCATAAAGGAGGACGGTGGCTGCAAAAAGCGCGATGCGGATGTCGGGCAGGTAGTGATGTGCGAAGAAATTCACGTAAATCGCGACGGCCAGCGCAACCGTTGCGGCGAAGGGCGGATAGGGCGCGAACCGCATATCAAAAAGCCGGATCACGCGCGCCATGAAGGAGCCGACAGAGGCATACATGAAGCCCGAGAAGAGCGGCACTCCCCAGAGTTTGAAGAGCCCGTCTCCAGGGTAGGCCCAGCTTCCGGCATTGACCTTGAAGATCTCCATGGCGGTGCCGGTGATGTGAAACAAAAGGATGACCCGTGCCTCGGCCCAGGATTCGAGGCGGAAGACCAGAAAGAGCCCCTGTAGCACCAGTGCGTAGATCAGAAGCGCATCATACCGCGCGATGGGCCAACCGTCATTCCAGATACGGTCTGTGGCCAGCATGGCGATCAACAAGAGGCCACCGAACAAGGCGGCCCATCCCTGCTTCAGAACGAACATGAACAGTTCAGCGACGGCGAAGGGTAAACGTGCGCGCATCCAGTCGCCCAGAGTGCGCTCAATCGGTAAAGACTTAATTTCCATCACAGAACAGAAGCCGGACGCGCCAAGAAAGTCCAGCATTTCTCGCGCAACACGGAACCGGGACAAAAAACAACCGCCGTCAATGTCTCAGACGGCGGTTGCAGAAGTGTTAAAGCCGCGCGCGAGGCGCGTGCGCGGACCCGATATCAGAGGTTCGGGTAAAGCGGGAACTTGGCGCAGAGGGCTGCGACTTTGTCCTTCACCGCTTCTTCGACCGCGTTGTTGCCGTCTTCACCGTTAGCGGCGAGACCATCCACGACTTCTACGATCATGTCGGCGATTTGGCGGAACTCATCCTCTCCGAAGCCGCGGGTCGTGCCTGCGGGGGTGCCGAGACGGATGCCCGAGGTGACCATCGGTTTTTCCGGGTCAAAGGGGATGCCGTTCTTGTTGCAGGTGATATGCGCGCGTCCCAAGGCCTTCTCGGTCGCGTTGCCTTTGACGCCCTTGGGGCGCAGGTCGACGAGCATCACGTGTGTGTCGGTGCCGCCGGTGACGATGTCGAGGCCGCCTTTCATGAGCTGATCGGCGAGGGCCACTGCGTTGGCGCGCACCTGCTTCTGGTAGGCCTTGAACTCGGGGCGCAGGGCTTCGCCAAAGGCCACGGCCTTACCGGCGATGACATGCATGAGCGGGCCACCCTGGATGCCGGGGAAGATCGCGGAGTTGACCTTTTTCGCGATCTCTTCGTTGTTGGTCACGATCATGCCGCCGCGCGGGCCGCGCAGGGTCTTGTGGGTCGTGGTGGTGGCAACGTCGGCGTAGGGGAAGGGCGAGGGGTGTTCGCCTGCCGCGACGAGACCAGCAAAGTGAGCCATGTCGACCATCAGGTAGGCGCCGACCGAATCCGCGATCTCACGGAACTTGGCAAAGTCGATCTGGCGCGGGATGGCCGAGCCGCCCGCGATGATGAGCTTCGGCTTGTGCTCGTTTGCAAGCTCTTGCACCTGGTCGTAGTCGAGCAGGCTGTCCTGTTTGCGCACACCGTATTGGATCGCGTTGAACCATTTGCCCGACTGGTTTGGTTTCGCACCGTGAGTCAGGTGGCCGCCAGCGTCGAGGGACATGCCGAGGATGGTGTCGCCGGGCTGCAGCAGGGCGGTGAAGACGCCTTGGTTCGCCTGCGAGCCGGAGTTGGGCTGGACGTTGGCGAAGTCACAACCAAAGAGCTCTTTGGCGCGGTCGATGGCGAGGTTCTCAGCCACATCGACGTATTGGCAACCGCCATAGTAGCGGCGGCCCGGATAGCCTTCGGCATACTTGTTGGTCATGACCGAGCCCTGCGCTTCCATTACGGCGGCAGAGACGATGTTTTCCGAGGCGATCAGCTCGATCTCGTCGCGCTGGCGACCGAGTTCGTCGGTGATTGAGCCGAAGAGTTCGGGGTCGCGCGAGGCGAGGGATTCAGTGAAAAAGCCGGGGTCGCGAGTCGCGGTCATTTGGCAGTGCTCCAGATCAGAGAATGTCAGATGCCGAGTTCCTAAAGGAAACACCCCTTGGATAAAAGGCCCTTAAGCGACTTGTGGGCTTGTCTCTGCGACGGGGCTGGTGCAGGGGGTGGAGTTGTGATTGCATCGGGTACAGGACGTGCCGGATCGGAAACAAAGGATCGGAGACATGGGCAGAACGATTGCCTTTGTGGCAAGCGAAGCAGCGGTAGCGCAGGTGGCGCGGGCCGCCCTTGTCGCGCGCTATGGAGATTGCGCCCCGGAAGAGGCCGATGTGATCGTGGCGCTTGGTGGGGATGGGTTCATGCTTCAGACGTTGCATGGCTCGATCGGAATCGATACGCCGGTCTATGGGATGAACCGTGGCACGGTCGGGTTCCTTATGAACGAATATGGCGAGACGGATCTGCTTGAGCGCCTTGCGGCTGCAGAGGAAGAGGTCATTAACCCGTTGCGCATGAAGGCGACCTGCGCGGATGGCACGGTCCATGAGGCTTTGGCGATCAACGAGGTTTCGCTTTTGCGGGCCGGTCCGCAGGCTGCGAAACTGCGGATCACGGTCGATGGGCGGCTGCGGATGGAGGCGCTCGTTTGTGACGGCGCGCTTCTGGCAACCCCTGCAGGATCAACAGCTTACAACTATTCTGCCCATGGGCCGATCCTGCCAATCGGGTCAGATGTGCTCGCCCTGACAGCGATTGCGCCGTTTCGACCGAGGCGCTGGCGCGGGGCGCTTTTGCCCAAGACGGCGCATGTGAGGTTTGATGTGATTGATGCGGTGAAGCGGCCGGTGATGGCGGATGCGGATAGCCGGTCGGTGGAGGATGTGGTGTCGGTCGAGATCCATTCCGAGCCGAGCGTGCGGCATCGCCTGCTGTTCGATCCGGGCCATGGGCTCGAGGAACGGCTGATCCGCGAGCAATTCGTCTAACCCCTTATTTTATTGGGCGCGGCCAGGGCCGCGCGCAGGATTTCTCGTCATCGGCCCCTTCTCAGGGGCCGCTGCCTGCGGACAGCCTCCGGCGGGGATATTTTTGGCAAGAGAAAGAGATAAAGGCTCCTTGGCGGGGGGAATCTCGGGTCGGTATCACGTCGGTATTGCGTCGGTATTCCGTCGGTGCGGTTTGGGTGAAAGTCGGGGTTAAGGGGGCGTACGCTCTTACCAAAACGTAAAAAGGCCCCGCGCGGGGGCGGGGCCTTTCTCAGGGGTGTGCTGCGGGTCAGTCCTTGGCGTAGCCGATGGTCTGAAGCGCTTCTTTGATCTCGTCGAGGATGGCCGGGTCGTCGATCGTCGCGGGCA
The DNA here is from genome assembly GCF_032918335.1 of Shimia sp. FJ5. Taxonomy (NCBI): domain Bacteria; kingdom Pseudomonadati; phylum Pseudomonadota; class Alphaproteobacteria; order Rhodobacterales; family Roseobacteraceae; genus Shimia; species Shimia sp. FJ5. The sequence continues at coordinate 8,913 of NZ_JAWJUV010000003.1, forward strand.
TCTTGAAGGCGGTGCCATCGGCGATGTTGACCATGGTGCCGCGCAGGATCTTGCCCGAGCGGGTTTTCGGCAGGCGATCCACCACCACGGCAAGTTTGAACGCGGCCACCGGGCCGATCTGATCGCGGACCATCTTGATCACGTCTTTGACCACGTCGTCATGGGCCTTGTCGGCACCTGCGTTGAGGCAGAGGAAGCCGACCGGCATTTGGCCCTTGAGTTGGTCCGTGACGCCGATCACGGCGCATTCGGCAACATCGGGGTGCGCGGCGAGCACTTCTTCCATGGCGCCGGTCGAGAGGCGGTGCCCTGCGACGTTGATGACGTCATCGGTGCGGGCCATGATGTAGACGTAGCCGTCCTCGTCCATCATGCCTGCATCGCCCGTCTCGTAGTAGCCGGGGAAATGCGACAGGTAGGATTTCTTGAACCGCTCTTCGGCGTTCCAGAGGTTCGGCAGGGTGCCCGGCGGCAGCGGCAGCTTGATCGCGATGGCGCCGAGTTCGCCTGCTTTCATCGGGTGGCCGCCTTCGTCGAGGATTTCGACCTCGTAGCCGGGCATCGGCACGGTGGGCGAGCCGAGCTTGATTGGCAACTCTTCAATACCAATCGGGTTCGCGGCAATGGCCCAGCCGGTTTCGGTCTGCCACCAGTGATCGACCACCGGCACGCCGAGTTGTTCCTGCGCCCAGACGATGGTGTCGGGATCGGCGCGTTCACCGGCGAGATAGACCGTCTTGAGGCCAGAAAGGTCATATTTCTTGACGAACTCGCCTTTGGGGTCTTCGCGTTTCACAGCGCGGAAGGCGGTCGGGGCGGTGAAGAAGCTTTTGACGTTATGCTCGGAGATCACGCGCCAGAAGGTGCCTGCGTCGGGGGTGCCGACGGGTTTGCCTTCGAAGACGATCGTGGTGTTGCCGTGGATCAACGGCGCGTAGCAGATATAGGAGTGGCCCACGACCCAGCCCACGTCCGAGGCGGCCCAGAACACATCGCCGGGATCGACATTGTAGATGTTCTTCATGGTCCAGTTCAGCGCCACGAGTTGGCCCGCCGTGTGACGAATGACGCCCTTGGGCTGGCCGGTGGTGCCGGAGGTGTAGAGGATATAGGCGGGGTGATTGCCTTCGACCGGGACACATTCCGCCGGTTCCACACCGTATTGGAAACCGTGCCAGTTGTAGTCGCGACCCTCGACCAGTTCCGCGACTTCTTGTTCGCGTTGGAAGATCACGCAGAAATCGGGCTTGTGTGTGGATTGGTCGATGGCAGCATCGAGCAGCGGTTTGTAATGCACGACACGGCCCGGCTCGACCCCGCAGGAGGCGGCGATGATGGCCTTGGGCTTGGCATCGTCGATACGCACGGCGAGTTCGTGCGCGGCGAACCCGCCAAAGACAACAGAGTGCACCGCGCCAAGGCGGGCGCAGGCGAGCATCGCCTCGAGCGCTTCGGGCACCATCGGCATGTAGATGATGACGCGATCGCCCTTCTCAACACCCTTGGCGCGCAGGGCCCCGGCGAGCATGGCGACACGGTTGCGCAGCTCGACATAGGAGATTTCGCGTTTGGTATGGGTGATCGGGCTGTCGTAGATGATTGCGGTCTGTTCACCGCGGCCATTTTCGACATGGCGGTCGACCGCATTGTAGCAGGTGTTGACCTTGGCGTCGGCGAACCATTCATAGAGGTGATCGCCCTTGTCGAAGAGAGCCTTCGAGGGGGCTTCGTCCCAATCGATCGCCTTGGCCGCGTCCATCCAGAACCCTTCCGGGTCTGTCTTCCAGGCGGCGTATACGTCTTTGTATGCCATGGTGTTCTCCTCCAAATACGTTGCAAAGGTGTTACGGGAGGGGAGTGGTTTGCGGCAAGTGCCTTTCGCGACGTCGCGTCAGATTATCGCGAATGTTTTGCAGTTTGGCGATTTTCTGCCTTGCAAATTTTGCAAACCCCGCCGGGAAGGGCGGGATATGCTGGAAATTTCGAGGATTTTGCAAAACTGCAAAGAGGCGGGCTGCAAAACCCGTCTCCGGGGTGTGCCTTTGGATCAGCCGTAATGGGCAACCGGAGTCCCGGCGATGGCGGCCATGTTGAGGAGGCCGCGCGCTGTGATGCCGGGAGTGACCACGTGGGCGCGGTTGCCCATGCCCATCAGGATCGGTCCGACCTCGAGTCCGTCGGCGCGCATCTTGAGGATGTTGCGCACGCCCGAGGCGGCGTCGGCATGGGCGAAAACGAGCACGTTGGCCTGACCTTCCATGCGTGAGGCAGGGAAGACCCGGGCGCGCAACTCGGGGTCGAGAGCGACGTCGACCGGCATCTCGCCCTCATAGGTGAAGTCGCGGGGACGTGAGTCGAGGATGGCAATCGCGTCGCGCAGGCGGCGGCCCGATCCTTCGGCTTGGTTGCCAAACTGGGATTGCGAGCAGAGCGCGATATTCGGCTCGATGCCAAAGCGGCGCACGTGGCGGGCGGCACCGAGGATAATCTCGGCGAGCTGTTCCGGGGTCGGCAGTTGATGCACGTGGGTGTCGGCGATGAAGAGCGGGCCGTCCTCGAGGATCATCAGCGAGAGCGCGCCATGGGGGCGCAGGTCGCCCGCGCCGAGCACCTGATTGATGTAGCTCAGGTGCCAGCGGTATTCGCCGAACGTGCCGCAGATGAGGCTGTCGGCCTCGCCACGATGCACGGCAACGGCGCCAATGGCCGTGGTGTTGGTGCGCATGATGGCCTTGGCGAGATCCGGGGTCACGCCGCGGCGCTGCATGATCTCGTGGTAGGAGGTCCAGTAGTCGCGGTAGCGCGGGTCGTTCTCGGGGTTGACGATCTGGACATCCTTGTCGGGGCGGATGTCGAGGCCGATCCGTTCGCAGCGGGCTTCGATGACCTCGGGGCGGCCGATGAGGATTGGGGTCTCGGTGGTTTCCTCGAGGATCGCCTGAGCCGCGCGCAACACGCGTTCGTCTTCGCCCTCGGCAAAGATGATGCGGCGGGAGGCGGCGGTGGCGGATTGGAAGACGGGGCGCATGAGGAGCGCGGATTTGAACACCGATTGGTTGAGGCGGGCCTTGTAGGCTTCGATGTCGTCAATCGGGCGTGTCGCAACGCCAGAGGTCATGGCGGCGCTGGCCACGGCGGCGGAGACCACTCCGACGAGGCGGGGGTCGAAGGGTTTGGGGATGAGGTAGTCGGCGCCGAAGGTCAGGTCTTCGCCCTTGTAGGCTGCTGCGGCCTCGGCGCTTGTTGTGGCGCGGGCAAGCTCGGCAATGCCCGCGACGCAGGCGAGGGACATGGCGTCGTTGATCTCGGTCGCGCCGACGTCGAGCGCGCCACGGAAGATGAAGGGGAAGCAGAGGACGTTGTTGACCTGGTTCGGGAAGTCGCTCCGGCCGGTGGCGATGATCGCGTCGGGGGCAACGGAACGGGCGAGGTCGGGCATGATCTCGGGTGTGGGGTTCGCGAGGGCAAAGATGATCGGGCGGTCGGTCATCTTGGCAACGTGGTCGGGCGTGAGGACGCCGGGACCGGAGAGACCGAGGAAGAGGTCCGCGCCGTCGATCACGTCATCGAGCGTGCGCAGGTCGGTCTTTTGCGCGAAGGCGGCCTTTTGCGGGTTCATATCCTCTCTGCGGCCTTCGTAGACGAGGCCATGAATGTCGCAGAGCCAGACATTCTCGCGCTTGACGCCGAGTTTCAGGAGCATGTTCAGGCAGGCGATGCCTGCTGCGCCGCCGCCGGTGGAGACGATCTTGATGTCCTCGAAGGACTTGCCCGCGACACGAAGCGCGTTGGTGGCTGCCGCGCCGACGACAATCGCGGTGCCGTGCTGGTCGTCATGAAAGACGGGGATGTTCATGCGTTCGCGGCAGATTTGCTCGACGATGAAACAGTCGGGGGCCTTGATGTCCTCGAGGTTGATCGCGCCGAAAGTCGGACCAAGGGCGCAGACGATATCGGCGAGTTTCTCGGGGTCGCTTTCATCCACCTCGATGTCGAAACAATCAATATTGGCGAATTTCTTGAAAAGAACGGCCTTGCCTTCCATCACCGGCTTGGAGGCCAGCGCGCCGATATTGCCAAGGCCGAGCACGGCGGTGCCGTTGGAAACCACGGCGACAAGGTTGCCACGTGCGGTATAGCGGGAGGCGTTGGCGGGGTCGTCCTTGATCTCGAGGCAGGCTTCGGCGACGCCGGGCGAATAGGCGCGCGAGAGATCGCGGCCATTGGCCAAGGGCTTGGTCGCACGAATCTCGAGTTTTCCTGGTTTGGGGTGTTCGTGATAGAAAAGGGCCGCCTGACGCAGGCTCTCCTTGGTTGTGTCCGACATGTCTCCGCCTCCTGAGTCTCTATAGTTTAGCCTTAAACTATTTTTCCGCGGGTGGAAATGGGCGGTTTCCAGCCGCGGCGTGGCCTTGCAAATTCCGGCGCATCGCCGCAGTCTCTCGGCAGTGGTTTCAACAGTTGGGAGAGGGTGCCATGAGTCTTGAGAAAGCGGCGCGGGATGTGCGCGAGAACGCCTATGCGCCCTATTCCGATTTTCAGGTCGGCGCAGCGATCCGAAGCGAAAGCGGTGCGGTCTTTGCGGGCTGCAATGTCGAGAATGTCGCGTATCCGCAAGGCACCTGTGCCGAGGCCGGGGCGATTGCGGCTATGGTGGCCTCAGGGGAAACCCGGCTAACAGAGGTTTATGTTATTGCCGACAGCCCGCATCCCGTCACGCCCTGTGGTGGGTGTCGTCAGAAGTTGGCGGAGTTCGGCACCGGCGAAGTCGTGGTGACGATGGCCACCCTTGAAGGCGTCGAAGAGCGCATGACCTTGGCAGAATTGCTGCCGGGTGCGTTCGGGCAGCATCATCTTGGGGACCAACAGGGCTGATCCGGGGATGGATGCGCGCGAGATCATAGCCTCCCTGCGTCGGGGCGAGGCACCAGGCGCGGCAGCGCTACGTTGGTTCGCTCAGGGGCTGGCGGATGGCACGGTGAGCGATGCACAGGCCGGCGCTTTTGCGATGGGCGTTTGCCTGCGGGGGCTGAGCGAAGGCGAGCGCGTGGCCCTGACCGAGGCAATGCGCGATAGCGGGCAACGCATGGATTGGAACCTGCCGGGGCCGGTTCTCGACAAACACTCAACGGGCGGCGTTGGCGATTGCGTGAGTCTCGTCCTTGCGCCGGCTCTGGCGGCTTGTGGTGCCTATGTGCCGATGATTTCGGGGCGGGGGCTTGGCCATACGGGTGGCACGCTCGACAAGATGGAGGCGATCCCCGGCCTCGTCACAGGGGTCAGCGAAGACCGGTTCCGCGCCATTGTGGGCGAGGTCGGGTGCGCCATTGTGAGCGCGACCGCGGATTTGGCCCCGGCGGACAAGCGGCTATACGCGGTGCGCGATGTGACGGCGACGGTCGAAAGCGTGGACCTCATTACGGCGTCGATCCTATCAAAGAAACTTGCGGCGGGGCTTGAGGGCTTGGTTCTCGACGTCAAATGCGGCTCGGGTGCATTCATGAAAACAGCTGACGAGGCGCGGGCGCTGGCCGAAGCCTTGGTCGCGACGGCGAATGGCGCGGGCTGTGCGACGCGGGCGGTGATTTCCGACATGAACGAGCCCCTTGCGCCGAGCCTTGGCAATGCGCTCGAGGTGGCCGAAAGCATGGAAGTCTTGTGCGAGGGCAAGCCGGGGCGGTTGCGCGATCTAACGGTGGTGCTTGGCGGAACGCTTCTTGAGCAGGGCGGGTTGGCCAAAGATGAAGAGTCTGGCGTGGCAAAGATGGCGGCGGCGCTTGAGAGCGGCGCGGCGGCGGAAAGGTTCGCACAGATGGTCGCGTTGATGGGTGGCCCGCTACGGTTTGCCGAGGATTGGCGGCGCTTCCTGCCGGAGGCGACGGTGATCCGCGAGGTGGTCGCGCCAGAGGCCGGTTTTGTCACGGCGATGGATGGCGAGGCGCTTGGGCTTGCGGTTGTGCGCCTTGGCGGGGGACGGCAGGTCGAGAGCGACGTGGTTGATCCGGCGGTCGGGATTTCAGACATGGTTCGCCTTGGGGCAAAGGTTGAGAAGGGCGCGCCGCTTTGCCGGGTGCATGCTGCGCGCGAGGAGGCCGCGGGCAGAGCCGCAGCGGCGGTATTGAGCGCGATCACCATCGGGGAAGAGGCGCCGGATGCGCAGGCGTTGATCCACGAAAGGATCGGCTGATGGCGCGGGCGTTTCTTGTCGTGATGGATAGCGTCGGGATCGGCGGCGCGCCGGACGCGGCGCGGTTTGCCAGCGGTGGTGTGCCGGATACCGGGGCGAACACACTTGGCCATATCGCCGAATGGTGCGCGCGGGAGCGTCCGGAGGGGCCGCTTCGCCTACCCGTCCTTGATCGTTTGGGGCTTGGCGCGGCGCTACGGCTGGCCAGCGGTCTGGAGGCGCCGGGGTTCGGGGTCGAGCCGGAGGGCCTTTGGGGCGCGGCGACCGAACGAGGGCCGGGCAAGGATACGCCCTCGGGGCATTGGGAATTGGCGGGGCTTCAGGTGCCGTGGGATTGGACCTATTTCCCCGAGACCGAGCCGTGTTTCCCAGAGGATATCATCGCGACGGTCTGTGAGGTGGCGGGTGTCGAGGGGGTGCTTGGCAATTGCCATGCGTCCGGCACGGAGATCATCGCGCGGCTCGGGGAGGAGCATATGCGCTCGGGCCAGCCGATCTGCTATACCAGCGCCGACAGCGTGTTCCAGATCGCGGCGCATGAAGAGCGGTTCGGATTGGAGCGGCTCTTGCGGCTTTGTGAAGAGATCGCGCCGATGCTGCATGCGCGCAGGGTTGGTCGGGTCATTGCGCGGCCCTTCGTGGGAAGCGCCAAAGAGGGGTTCACGCGCACGACCAACCGGAGGGACTATGCCGTGACGCCACCTGCGCCGGTCCTGCCCGATTGGGTCGCGGCGGCGGGGCGCGAGGTCTATGGGATTGGCAAGATCGGAGATATCTTTTCGATGCGGGGCATCTCGACCTGTGCCAAGGGAAGCGATGCGGCGCTTATGCGGGCGCTGGGCGAACGGGTCGAGGGGGCCGAGGACGGGAGCCTCACATTCGCGAATTTTGTCGAGTTTGACAGCCTCTATGGCCATCGGCGCGATCCGGCGGGCTATGCGGCGGCGCTTGAATGGTTCGATGGAGAGATCGGCACCGTGATTGAGGGGCTGCGTGAGGGCGACATGCTTCTCCTGAGCGCCGATCACGGCAATGATCCGACATGGGCCGGGACAGAGCATACGCGGGAGCGGGTGCCGGTCCTGTGTGCAGGGGGGGGCGCGGGGGCGCTGGGCCTGTTGGATTTCGCGGATGTGGCGGCGAGCGTGGCGGCGCATCTCGGCATTGAGGCGCGTGGTGAGGGGCGCTCGTTCCTATGAAGGATTTGCCCAAGGTCGAACTGCATCTGCATCACGAAGGCGCGGCCCCGCCGGACTTTATTCGGCGCTTGGCCGGGGAGCGGCATGTGGACCTGTCGCAGGCGTTTGACGCGCGTGGCGGCTATGCGTTCAAGGGGTTCCAGCATTTCTTGCAGGTCTATGAGGCGGCGACCAGTGTGCTCAAGACCCCAGAGGACTATGCGCGGCTCACAGCGGCGGTTCTTGAGGACCGGGCGGCGGAAGGTGTTGTCTATTGCGAGACATTCCTCAGTCCGGATTTCTGTGGTGGCGGCGATGTGGGGGCGTGGCGCGACTACTTGGCGGCCATCGTCGAGGCCGCGCGGGCGGCAGAGGCGCGGCATGGTATCTTGTGGCGTGGCGTGGTGACGGCGGTGCGCCATTTCGGCCCTGATCCAGCCAAGCGGGCTAGCCTATGTGCGGCAGAGACGGTGGGCGACTGGATCACCGGGTTCGGCATGGGCGGGGACGAGACCAAGGGGCAACAGGGCGATTTCGCCTGGGCCTTTGATCAGGCGCGAGAAGCGGGGCTTTGCCTAACGACCCACGCGGGCGAATTTGGCGGACCGGAAAGCGTCTGGCAGGCGTTGCGAGATCTCAACGTGGACCGGATCGGGCATGGCGTGCGGGCCATTGAGGATGCGCGGCTCGTCAGGGAACTGGCGGCACGTCAGATCACGCTCGAAGTATGTCCGGGATCGAATGTGGCGCTGGGCCTGTACAAGGACTTTGCCGCCCATCCGATTGCCAGACTGCGCGAGGCGGGCGTCAAAATCACGGTTTCGACGGATGACCCGCCGTTTTTCCATACCAATCTGGTGCGGGAATATGACATGTTGGCCGAAAGCTTTGGTTGGGACGAATCCGATTTTCGCGCCCTTAATGAAACCGCTGCCGAAGCTGCCTTTTGCGACGCCGAGACGCGGGCGCGGATACATAAGAAACTGGAGAAAACCTGATGGATCACCTGACCGTCGTCGACCACCCGCTCGTACAGCACAAGCTTACCATCATGCGCCAGACCGATACTTCGACGGGCGAATTCCGTCGCCTGCTGCGCGAGATCAGCCAGCTTCTGGCCTATGAGGTGACGCGCGAGTTGCCGATGACGACCAAGCGGATCAACACGCCGATGCAGGAAATGGACGCTCCGGTTCTCGCGGGGCGTAAGCTCGCGCTGGTGTCGATCCTGCGGGCGGGCAATGGTCTTCTCGACGGAATGCTCGAACTGATCCCTTCGGCGCGGGTCGGGTTCGTCGGGCTCTACCGCGATGAAGAGACGCTTGAGCCGGTGCAGTATTACTTCAAGGCTCCGAGCGAGTTGGACGAGCGCCTTGTGATCGCGGTCGATCCGATGCTGGCGACCGGGAATTCCTCGGCGGCGGCAATTGACCTTTTGAAGGAACAGGGCGCGAAAGATATCCGGTTCCTCTGTCTTCTCGCAGCACCCGAGGGGGTTGCGCGAATGAAGGAAGCGCATCCGGATGTGCCGATCGTGACCGCCTCGCTTGATGAGCGGCTGAACGAAAAAGGCTATATCCTGCCGGGGCTTGGCGATGCGGGCGACCGAATGTTTGGCACCAAGTAGGCCCAAAGCGCATCCATGGGGCCGGATCGAGGGGTTTGGCCCTGAAAGACAGGCCCGTTGCCCGCTATGGGTGGTTTACTCATATTGAGTTTTGCGGTTATGCTGGCCCCAGATATTGTGGGGGCACAATGAAACTGAGCAGAGCAATCGCGATTGCCGTTATTGCAGGTTCCTTGGGGCTCGGCGCTGCTGTCGAGGCCCAATCCCTGAAAAACGTGGATCAACCGAACGAGTTTCCGCCCGCGTCCTACAAGGCGCGGCAATATGTGGATAGCAAGGGCTGTGTCTATATTCGGGCCGGTGTTGACGGAAGCGTCACTTGGGTGCCGAGGATGAGCCGGGACCGCAAAGTGCTATGTGGGTTCAAGCCGACACAGGTTGCTGGGGCGAGCAAGCAACAGGCCGCACCGCGTCTTGATAAGAACGTTGTGACGCTCAAGGCGGCCAAGCCCGAGCAGGGTGCACCGAAAGAGACCGCTGCGCCTGTGACAACTGCACGCGCCAAGCCGACTGCCGCGCCGACACCGCGTCCGGCGGCACCGGCGAAGCCTCGCGCCGTGGCGATTGCACCAGCGAAACCCGCCAAAGCGATGAAGCCCGCCACGAAACCGACTGCGAAACCTGCCAAGACGGTGAGTGCGCCTGCCACCAAGAAGCCGCGCCGCGATCTTGGCCAAGTGCCGCGCCGCGCTGGTGTGGCGTCGCCTTGCCGGGCTGGGGCCGGAACCTACAGAGGCATGGCTGTGCGCTGTGGACCGCAATCCGAGCTGCCTTACACGCCGGGCACGGGCAACCCGACCGCGACGGCGCCGGTGATCAAGATTGACCGCCGAGGATCGTCCTATCAGGGGGCCGTGTCGGGGCAGGTCGTGCGCGAAGGTGAGGTTGGTCCGGATGTGCGCGTTGTGCCGCGTCATATCTATGAGAACCGCAAATACGCCATGGTGCAGGTGGAGCCACCTGAAGGGTATGTACGGGTGTTCGAAGATGGCCGTCTTAACCCGCATCGCGGAGAACAGACTTTTCGCGGCAAAGCGCGGATGGACCAGATTTGGCATTCGGGTGTGCCGCATGAGCTTCGTCGCGGAGAGGCCGGAACGTCGATGGTCGTCTCGAGCAAAGGTGCGGCCCCGGTCGTGTCGACCAAGAGCAGCCCGAACCGCAAGACGCTTCGCATTGGCGGGCAGGGCTATGTCAAAGTCGCGACCTATACTGATTACACCGCCGCCCAGAGCGCGGCGCGCAAGGTGCGGGCGCTGGGCATGCCGGTGCGGATCGGCACCTATGAGTCCAGAGGTGTGACCCGGCGCATGGTGTTGGCGGGCCCTTATGGCGATGCCGAGCGCGCAGGAAGCGCGTTGGCCAAGGTGCGCGGGGCCGGGTTCGGGTCTGCCGTGCTGCGCAAGTAAGCCAATTGTGGAGCTGGGGAGGGACGGTGCTAGCCGCCGCAAATCCCCTGAAGCGCCACCCAATCTCCATCTGATAGCACGGGCCTTGGCGAGGTCTCGAAGGGATCGGCCTCGATCAGGGGGAGGGTGCTTTCGCCTGATGGGTCGAGCGCATAGGCATAGGGTGTCGATTTCACTTCAAACTTCGTGAACAAGCCGAGCAAGGTTTCGGACTCGGGGCGCGGTGGCGTGGCCAGGGCCATTTCTTCGGCATGGGCGCGCAGCGTGTTTTCCGGCAACGCGCCGGTGGTCAGCAGGCGCAGCGTTGTCAGCGGTCCGTGCGCTTCGAGCAGGAGGCGCAGGGGATCGCGGGCAGCGGCATCGGCTTTGGCGGCGAGAACGTAGCCCGCGGCCACGTCTGGCTCTTCGTAGTCTTCGACGATGGCGCGGTTGAGAAGGATAGTGCCGCCGGGCAGTGGCAGGGTTTCCCGCACGCCGCCACGCAACACACCCAGACGGGGCACGTCGAGCCTCTCAGCCAGACGCGCCAGCGCAGGCGTGGCGAGAAGCCCGCGGCAGGGTTCCCCCGTCAGCCGCGTCATTTCGCGTTCGAGTTCTTGGCCGATCTCGATGCGCTTGGCGTCCGGCACAACGCTCAGCGTGTGATCGAGGAGCGCGCCCGGTAGCCAGAATACCGCCAGTGCCGCCACAGAGGCAATGGACGCGCTCAGCGTCACGAGGCGGAGCCGTCCGGGGCGCGGGCGGCGGCGGTCGATGGCGGCGCGGAGGCTCTCGATAGCCTCGATCATATGCGCCTCGCTTTCGTCGAGCTCGAGGGTTTCGCCGGGATCACCGTCGGGCGCATAAATCGCTGGGCGTTTTCCTTTGTTGAGGCGCGAGACAGCAGGCAGGGACCAATGCGCAAGCGGGCGGTCCTGTAGATCGGAGATCGTCAGGGTGGCCTCGCCGATAGAAATGATCACATCCCGGCGCTGGGCATCGGGTGCAGCACGCCAGAGGCCAGAGGCCTCGAGCCGTTCGAATTTTGTCAGGGCCGTCTTGGTCATGGATGTCGCGCGGGCTGCTCTGCCTCTTGGAAGGCCAAAGGATAGCACGGGCCGGGGCCGGGCGGCAACGCAGAGCGGGATTTACATGCGAGGTTTTGACGGCTAGGGAGCGGGCATGTGGACCTCTGTTGTGAAGACGCACCTGCGCGCTTTGGCGCGAATTACGGTCCCGGCCTGAACTGCCGGGCCGGGCTGCCGTCTGCCATTTTCACGTGCCAAGTTCAGAGAGCCGGCGCACGCAACAAAGGTGTTCTTCATGTTTTCAAATGACCCAACCCTACACATGATCTGCGGCAAGATCGCTGCTGGCAAATCGACGTTGTGCGCCGAGTTGGCGCAGGCACCGGGGCATGTGCACCTGTCTGAGGATGCATGGCTTGCGGCGCTCTACGGCGAAGAGATGAGCAGTTTGCAGGACTACGTGCGCTATGCCGCGCGGCTCCGTGCCGTGGTCGGGCCGCATGTGGCGGCGCTCTTGCGCGAGGGGGTGTCGGTGGTGCTCGACTTTCAGGCCAATACGCGGCAGGCGCGGGATTGGATGCGCGGAATCCTCGACGAGAGCGGCGCGGCGCATGTGATGCATGTGCTTGATGTGCCGGACGAGGTTTGTCTCGCGCGGCTTGCCGCGCGCAATGCGGCGGGCGGGCATGAGTTCGCCCCGAGCGAAGCGCAGTTTCGTGAGATCTCGCGGTATTTCACCGTGCCGATGCCGGAGGAAGGCTTTGCGATCCAGTGGCATGACTAGGGGGCGGCCCAAGCGGCTGTTCCCGCTTGGGCGCTCTGGCAATCAGAGGGTTTTCGCCTGCTCGCGCAGTTCGAATTTCTGAATCTTGCCGGTCGAGGTTTTGGGAAGTTCTTGAAACACGACCTTTTTCGGGGTCTTGAACCCGGCGAGTTTTTCACGGGCGAAGGCGATGATCTCGGCTTCGCTCACCTCTTTGCCCGGCAGGAGTTCGACAAAGGCGCAGGGGACTTCGCCCCACTTCTCGTCCGGTTTGGCGACGACGGCGGCGAGCGAGACGGCCGTGTGGCCCATCAGGACGCCTTCGACCTCGACCGAGGAGATGTTCTCGCCGCCTGAAATGATGACGTCCTTGGCGCGGTCGGCGATCTGCACGTAGGTGTCGGGGTGATGCACAGCGATATCGCCGGAATGGAACACGCCGCCCTCGAAGGCCTCGGCCGTGGCTTCGGGGTTCTTGTAGTAGCCCTTCATGACGCCGTTGCCGCGGAACATGATCTCGCCCTGTGCGACGCCGTCGCGGGGGATGTCGTTGAGGTGCGAGTCGGTGACGCGGAGTTCCTCGATACAGGGCATCGGCACGCCCTGACGCGATTTCACAGCGGCGCGTTCGTCGCCTTGGAGCGGATCCCACTTCGCCTGCCATGTGCATTCGGTGGCGGGGCCGTAAACCTCGGTCAGGCCGTAGACATGGGTGATATTAAAGCCGAAATTCTCGATCGCCTTGAGGGTCGCGGGGGCAGGGGGGGCGCCGGCGGTGAAGACTTCGACGGTATGGTCGAAGGTGCGGCGTTCCTCGTCGAGCGCGTTGACGATCATGTTGAGGACGATGGGCGCGCCACCAAAGTGGGTCACGCCTTCGTAGTGGATCGCGTTGTAGATCGCCTGCGCCGTGATATCGCGGCAGCAAACAATGGTGCCACCAAGAAGCGGCATCATCCAGCTATGGCACCAGCCGTTGCAATGAAACAGCGGCACGATGGTGAGGTAGGTCGGGTGCAGCACCATGCGCCAGCTCACGACCTGCGCCATGGTGTTCAGGTAAGCACCGCGATGATGATAGACGACGCCCTTAGGACGGCCCGTGGTCCCGGAGGTGTAGTTGAGGGCGAGGCTCTCCCATTCGTCTTCGGGCATGATCCAGTCGAAGTCCGGATCGCCGGAGGCGAGGAGGTCTTCGTAGGTCATATGTTTGCCGGAGGCATGCCAGCCGTCGAAATCATCGGCGACCTCAATGATCTTGGGGCCGTCCCCGTCCATTTTGGCAATCGCGGCTTCGGCCACGTCGAGAAATTGCGGATCGACAAGCACCGCCTTGGCCCCGCCATGTTCAAAGATATAGGCGACGGTATCGACATCGAGGCGGATGTTGATGGCATTGAGGACCGCGCCGCAGGCGGGGACGCCGAAATGCGCCTCTACATGGGCGGGCAGGTTCGGCAGGATTGAGGCGACCACGTTGCCGGGTTCGATCCCGAGTTTCACGAGGCCCGAGGCAAGGCGGGTGCAGCGCTCATAATGCTCGGCATAGGTCGTGCGGTGTTTGCCATAGACCACCGCGAGGTGATCCGGCCAGACATCGCGGGCGCGTTTGAGATGCGTCAGCGGTGTCAGCGGCGCATAGTTTGCGGCGCATTTGTCGAGCCCGGTTTCATCGGCCATCCATCCCATCGGAGCCTCCTCCCTTGATTCCTCGGTGGTTTGTCGGTTTTACGACAGAACCGTGCGACGATGGTAGTTCGTAATGCTACGTAGGCGCGCCTTGAGGGAGAGAAAAGACCGATGGATGGGGCAGGGAACAGACCGCTTGCAGCGGCATCGGCGATGTTGGTCGCGATGGCCGTGATCGGTTTTGTCGATACGTTCATTGGCGAGATATCCCAGACGGTTGGCCTCTGGCAGTTTCATGCGATGCGCTCGGCCTTCATGATGCCGCTTCTGGTCTTGATGCCGGTCTTTGGGCTTGGCGTGTTGCGGCCCCGGCGATGGCGGCGGGTTCTGGCGCGGTCGCTGGTGCTTTCGACCTCGATGATGCTCTACTTCGGGGCGCTCGGACTGATGCCGGTGGCGCAGGCGCTGGCGGGGATGTTCACCTCACCGATCTTTGTCCTGCTCATTAATGTCGCGGTGATGGGGCAGCGGATCGGGATCTGGCGCAGTGGGGCGGTGTTGCTTGGCTTTGCGGGAATCCTCCTTGTGTTGCAGCCGGGGACCGCCGGGTTCAGCCCGGCCATGGTCATGCCGGTGGCGGCGGGGTTCTTCTATGCCGTCTCCGCCATCGCGACGCGGAGTTGGTGCGAAGGAGAAAGCGCGGTGACGCTTCTTGGGGCGAATATGGCGATGCTCGGGGTGATCGGCCTAGTCGTCGCACTTGGGCTGTCGGTCTGGGGCGGGGGGAGCACGGGGTTCCTTTTGCGTGGCTGGACGTGGGACGTTGGCGCGGCGCTGCCGTGGATCGTGCTTCAGGCGGTCTGCTCGCTTGGGGCGGTGTTCCTGATCGTCCGGGCCTACCAGATGGATATCCCGACCAACGTGGCGGTGTTCGAATACGCCGTGATGGGGTTCGGCCCGGTCTTTGCGTGGCTGCTTTGGGGGCAGGGGCTTGGGATCTGGCAGATCGCGGGAATCGCGCTCATCGTGGTGGCGGGACTCGTGATCGCGTTGCGTTCGGGCGAGGCGCAGCCGGGCTAGCCGGAGGATTTTCGGCGGTGCCGGAAACGACAACGCGGCATTTCCGAAGGATTATTTCGCGAAATGGAAACAATGCCGCAAAAGGACCGCTTTTCGGACCAACAGGTTCCATAGAGATTTAAGCAAATCCTATCCAGCGAACGCCAATCGCCAAACTGTGAGGGAAAGATGTTTGGATGGGTGACTTCTGGGCCGGATGCTGTTCGGTCGGGACGCGCGAAGGCGCAATATGAAGATCCGGTGCTGAACGGCGCCGGGTGTGGATTGATTGAGGGCACGACCGTGGCGACGCAGGATGGCTGGCGCGCGGTGGAAACCTTGCGCAAGGGCGAGAGCCTTCTGACATTTGACGGCGGCGCGCAGCAGGTGATTGCCGTGATCCGGGATCAGATCTGGGGCGGGATCGGCGTTTGCCCAAAGCACCTCTGGCCGCTGCACGTGCCACAAGGGGTGATTGGCAATGGCCGGGAGATGCTGGTGATGCCGCATCAGGGCGTGTTGATCGAATCCGATGAAATCCTCGACCAATGGGGCGATCCGTTCGCCGTGATCCCGGCGGCGGCGCTTGAAGTGCTGGATGGGGTCGAACGTCAGGAACCTTATGGCACTGTCGAGGTCGTGTTGCCGATCTTCGAAGAAGACCAAATGATTTTTACCGACCAAGGTGCCTTGTCATTTTGCCAGGCACATTGGGGGGTGAGCGTGGGATATATCCCCAAACATGGCGCGGCGCATAACTACAATATGCTGCCACTCACGGTTGCGGCGCGTCTTCTTGAGGAGAGCTACATGCCGGATAATGTCGATTACGGCATGGCCTGAGCAAACCACATCCCGCGAAACTGAAAACGCCCGGTCCTGAGAACCGGGCGTTTTCGTTTGTTATAGGCTGTTGGCCTCAGGCTGCGGCAGCCTTGGGGCCAAAGCGGCCATAGAAGCTCTGGTTCTTGTCGGCCATCTCGCGCAGGAGCGGCGGGCAGGCGAAACGGTCGCCGAACTTCGCCTGAAGCGCATCGCACTGTTCAGCGGCCCAAGGCGCACCAACGATGTCGAGCCAGGAGAAGGGACCACCGGACCACGGCATGAAGCCCCAGCCGAGGATCGCGCCGACATCGCCTTCGCGGATATCTTCGAGCACGCCGGCCTCGAGCGCACGGACGGCCTCGAGAACCTGCGAGAAGATCAGGCGGCGCTGCACTTCGGTCAGTTCGGGCTGGTCGTCAGCCATCGGGAACTTCTCGTTGAAGCCTTCCCAGTAGCCAAGGCGTTTGCCCTTCTCGTCATAGTCGAAGAAACCGGCTTTGGATTTGCGGCCCAAGCGGCCTTCGTCGACCATCCAGAAGGTCACGTCATCGGCAATCGACTTCGGATAGGCATCGCCCATCGCTTCCATCGTCGCCTTGGCGATCTTCGCGCCGAGGTCGAGGGAGGTCTCATCGACAAGCTGGATCGGGCCAACGGGGAAGCCGAGAAGCTGGGCCGCGTGGTCGATCAGCGGACGCGACACGCCTTCGCCTGCCATCATCACGCCCTCGTTGATGTAAGGAATGATGCAGCGGTTGGCATAGAAGAAGCGGTCATCATTGACGACGATCGGTGTCTTGCGGATTTGGCGCACGTAGTCGAGCGCTTTGGCCACGGCGCGATCGCCGGTTTCCTTGCCCTTGATGATCTCGACAAGCGCCATCTTCTCGACCGGTGAGAAGAAGTGGATGCCGATGAACTGATCCGCGCGCACAGACGCCTTGGCCAGCCCGGTGATCGGCAGGGTCGAGGTATTGGAGGCAAAGATCGCATCCTCAGGGATGATCGCCTCTACCTTCTTGGTCATCTCGGCCTTGACCTTGGTGTCTTCGAACACGGCCTCGATGATGAGGTCCACGTCCTTGAGCGCATCAAGGTCAGTGGTGGCGTTGATCTTGGCCAGAAGCGCCTCTTTCTTTTCAGGTGTCGCTTTCTTGCGGGCGATGCCCTTGTCCATGAAGCTTTCCGAGTAGGCCTTGCCGCGGTCTGCGGCTTCCTGGTTCTGGTCGATAAGGACCACATCCATGCCTGCCTTGGCCGAGACCAGCGCGATGCCCGCGCCCATCATGCCTGCGCCAAGAACACCGATCTTCTTGACCCGTTGATCGGGCACATCGGGGCGGTTCGCGCCTTTTTCGAGCGCTTCCTTGTTGACGAAGAGCGACCGGATCATGGCCGAGGAGGACGGGTTCATCAGCACGTGGGTGAACCAGCGCGCCTCGATCTTGAGAGCGGTGTCGAAGGGCACCTGCGCGCCTTCATAAACGGCCGACAGAAGTGCTTTGGCCGCCGGGTAGACGCCCCAGGTATTGCCGTTGACCATGGCATTGGCACCGACAAAGGTCATATAGCCAGCGGGATGATAGGGATCGCCGCCGGGCATCTTGTAGCCCTTTTCGTCCCAAGGCTTGACGATCTTCGGCTCTGACAGCACCCATTCGCGAGCAGCGGCCATCGGGTCTTCGCTCACTTCGTCGATGATGCCTGCGGACTTGGCTTTCTTTGGCTCGACCATCTTGCCCTGAAGCAGGAACGGCGAGGCCGCCATGGCGCCCATCTTGCGCACAAAGCGCGTCGTGCCACCGGCGCCGGGGAAGATCCCGACCATGATTTCCGGCAGGCCGATGCGGGCCTTTGGGTTGTCGGCGGCGAAGATGCGGTGACAGGCCAGCGGCAGTTCGAGGCCAATACCCGCGGCGGTGCCGGGAAGGATACAAGCGACGGGTTTGCCGCCCTTGTTGGTCTTCGGATCCATGCCGGCGCGTTCGATTTTGCGCAGCAGGGTATGCATCTGCATGATGCCGTCGAAGAGGCCCTTGGCCGGATCGTCGCCCGCCTGTTCCTTCATCACGGCGAGGAGGTTGAGATCCATGCCGCCCGCAAAGGAGCCTTCTTTGCCCGAGGTGATGATGATGCCTTTCACGGCGTCATCGGCCATCGCCTTGTCGAAACAGGCTTCGAGTTCCTCGAGGCCGACAAAAGACATGACATTCATGGATTTGCCGGGCACGTCCCAAGTAATGGTGGCGATGCCGTCGGCGTCGGTCGCGTAGTGGAATTCGGTCATCTTGTCTCTCCTTACACGCGTTCGATGATGGTGGCTGCGCCCATGCCGGACGCGATGCAGAGGGTGGCGAGGCCGACTTCCTTGTCCGAGCGCTCAAGCTCGTCCAGAAGCGTGCCGATGATGATCGCGCCGGTCGCACCAAGCGGGTGGCCCATGGCGATGGAGCCGCCGTTGACGTTGACGAGGGACGGATCGACATCAAACGCCTGCTGGAAGCGCAGCACGACCGAGGCAAAGGCCTCGTTGACCTCGAACAGGTCGATGTCGGAGATCGCCATGCCGCTATCGGCGAGGATCTTCTGGGTCGCGGGCACGGGGCCGGTCAGCATGATCGTCGGATCGGTGCCGATCTTGCAGGTCTGGCGGATGCGGGCGCGCGGCTTGAGGCCGTATTTCTTGCCGAATTCCGCGTTGCCGATCAGGACGCCAGCCGAGCCATCCACGATGCCCGAGGAGTTCCCGGCGTGGTGGATGTGGTTGATCTTGTCGAGATGGGGGTATTTCATCATCGCGATCTTGTCGAACCCGGGCATGACTTCGCCCATTTCGGCGAAGGAGGCCTTGAGGCTGCCAAGCGCCTGCATGTCGGTGCCGGGGCGCATGTATTCGTCATTGTCGAGAATGGTCAGGCCGTTCACATCCGTCACCGGCACAATGGATTTCTCGAACCGGTTGTCGGCCCAGGCCGCGGCGGCACGGTTCTGGGATTCGACCGCGAGGGCGTCGGCCATATCACGGGTAAAGCCATATTCCGTCGCGATGATGTCGGCGGAGATGCCTTGCGGGACGAAGTAATGTTCCATGGCGACGGTCGGGTCGACGGCAACGGCAGCACCGTCCGAGCCCATGGCCACGCGGCCCATCATCTCCACGCCACCGGCGATATACGCCTCGCCCGCACCGCCGCGCACCTGGTTGGCGGCGAGGTTCACGGCTTCCATGCCCGAAGCGCAGAAGCGGTTGATGGCAAGGCCGGGGATCGATTCATCGAGGTCGGAGGCGAGCACGGCAGTCCGTGCAAGGCAGCCACCCTGTTCCTTGACCTGAGTCACATTGCCCCAGATCACGTCTTCGACCGCGTGACCGTCGAGGCCGTTGCGGGATTTCAGCGCGTTCAGCACCGTGGCGGAGAGGCGCACGGAGGTCACCTCGTGCAGGGCGCCATCCTTGCGGCCCTTGCCGCGCGGGGTGCGCACGGCGTCATAGATATAGGCTTCGGTCATCGTGGGTCTCCTTTCTCAAGCCCGGTCCGCGGGGGATCCGGGCATCAGGTCGTAGGGGTGTTTCCACCCCGGCGTTTGTTGAATATTGGTCAGCCAGCGGTCGATGTTCGGCCATTGGGCGCGATCAAAGCCGAAGGGCTCGGGATAGAAGAGGTAGCCGCAGCAGGAGAGGTCGGCGTTGGTCATGCCGTCGCCGACAATCCAGTCGCGGCCCTCGAGATGGGCGTCGAGCGTCTTGTAGGCAGCCTTGAGGCGGCCTTGCATGAATCCGATGACCTCGGCCGGGCGCTTGTCCTCGGGCAGGAAGTTCATCAGGAAACGGGTCATACCGGCCTGCGACGAGAGCTTGTGGTTGTCCCAGAGAACCCAGCGCAGGATCTCGCGGCGCTCCTTGGCGTTGGCCCCGCCGAACTTGCCGGATTTCTCGCTCACGTAGTCCTGAATCACGCCGGATTGCGACAGGGTCAGGTTGCCGTCTTCCAGGATCGGCGCTTCGCCCATCACGTTTTTCTCGAGGAATTCCGGGCTGCGATTGATGCCGGAAAAGAAATCTACGAAGACCGGCTCCCAGTCGAGGCCGGAGAGTTCCAGCGCCAGCGCCGCCTTATAGGCATTGCCGCTTTCGCCGAAGCAGTGAAGTTTGATGGTCATGGCGTCCTCCCAGTCGTCCTTGCCGCGTGTGATCCGTGTCGGGCAGCGGGGGTTTCACACCCCCGCACCCCCGTGGAGTATTTTTACAGAGAAGAAGGGGGGCGGTTTTACCGGGCATTAAGGTTAACGCGCCACCTTCTGTCTTGCGGTACAGGCTGGAGAGCCGATGACCGCCAGAGGAGAAGCTCCGTCGTCCCGCCCGGGTGCGTCCGAGACAGACCG
Organism: Shimia sp. FJ5; assembly: GCF_032918335.1. Classification (NCBI taxonomy): domain Bacteria; kingdom Pseudomonadati; phylum Pseudomonadota; class Alphaproteobacteria; order Rhodobacterales; family Roseobacteraceae; genus Shimia; species Shimia sp. FJ5. Next base: position 28,980 of record NZ_JAWJUV010000003.1, read on the forward strand.
CGGCCGGATGGCGGAGTGGACCTCCCCTGTCTTCTTCTCTGGAAAAATACTCAAATACGCCGACCGTGCCAGATGCGAAAACCTGTCGGGTCGGGGGGCAGTCTCCTTCTTTTCTTGCAAAGGCGAGGGCGGGGAGGTCCCCGCCCGTGCCAGTTCGTGTCTTGCTCAGAACGCCTCGGCGTCGAGCCCCATAACGGTGTCGGCACCAGACTGGATGCGCGCAAGGTGCATCGCGGTCGCGGGCAGGCGACGGGCCATGTAATAGCGTCCCGTGGTCAGCTTCGTCTCATAGAACGCTGCGTCGTCCGTGCCAGCGGCCAGCGCGGCGTTCGAGGCCTTGGCCATCTTCGCCCACATCAGCCCGAGGCAGACATGCCCGAAGAGGTGCATGAAGTCATAGGAACCTGCGAGCGCGTTGTTGGGGTTCTTCATGCCGTTTTGCATGAAATACATCCCTGCGGCCTGAAGATCCTTGGAGGCTGCTTTGAGCGGTTCGATGAAGTCTTTGAGACCCTCGTCGTCGCTGTTTTCCTTGCAGAAATCTTTGACCATCTCGAAGAAGGCCATGACGTGCTTGCCGCCATCCTGGCCGAGTTTGCGGCCCACGAGGTCAAGCGCCTGAACGCCGTTTGCGCCTTCGTAGATCATCGCGATCCGGGCGTCGCGGGTGAACTGCGACATGCCGTGCTCTTCGATATAGCCGTGGCCGCCATAGACCTGCTGGGCCAGCACGGTCATGTCATAGCCTTCGTCGGTCAGGAAGCCCTTGATGACCGGGGTCATCAGAGAGATCTGGCCGTCGGCGTCCTTGTCGTCTTTGCGGTGGGCCGCGTCGATCAGAGTCGCCCCCCAGAGAATGAAGGCGCGCGCGCCCTCGGCAAAGCTCTTCTGATCCATCAGCGAGCGACGGATGTCAGGATGCACGATCAGCGGATCGGCGGGGCCGTCAGGGTTCTTGGTGCCGGTCACATCGCGGCCTTGCAGGCGGTCCTTGGCGTAGTCAACTGCGTTCTGATAGGCAACTTCGGCTTGCGACAAGCCCTGCATACCGACGCCGATCCGGGCCTCGTTCATCATGGTGAACATGGCGCGCATACCTTTGTGCTCTTCGCCGAGCAGATAGCCTTCTGCTTCGTCGTAGTTCAGCACGCAGGTCGAGTTGCCGTGGATGCCCATTTTCTCTTCGATATTGCCGACCGAGACGCCGTTGCGGGCACCGACGTTGCCATCGTCATCGACAAGGAACTTGGGCACGATGAAGAGCGAGACGCCCTTGATGCCCTCGGGGCCGCCGGGGATTTTGGCGAGGACGAGGTGCACGACGTTGTCGGACATGTCGTGGTCACCAGCCGAGATAAAGATCTTCTGACCGGAAATCTTGTAGCTGCCGTCGCCCTGCGGTTCGGCCTTGGTCCGCATCAGGCCGAGGTCGGTGCCGCAATGGGGTTCGGTCAAGTTCATGGTGCCGGTCCACTCGCAGGACACCATCTTGGGCAGCCATTTGGCCTTTTGGTCATCGGTGCCGTGGGCGAGGATGGCCGACGCGGCGCCGTGCGTGAGACCCTGATACATGGTGAAGGCCTGGTTCGCCGAGGAGAACATCTCGCCGACGGCAGTGCCGAGCACGTAGGGCATGTTCTGCCCGCCGTATTCCTCGGGCATGTCGAGGCCGGTCCAGCCGCCTTCTTTGACCTGCTCGAAGGCGTCCTTGAACCCTGTCGGGGTATAGACGACGCCGTTTTCAAGACGGCAGCCCTCGATGTCTCCGACCACATTCAGCGGTGCAAGCACTTCGGAGGTCAGTTTGCCGGCTTCCTCGAGCACGGCATTCGTGAAGTCGCTTTCCAGCTCGTCATAGCCGGGGATATCGGATCCGGAGACGTTCAGCACATCGTGCAGAACGAACTGCATGTCTTTCACGGGGGCTCTATATGTCGGCATCAGATCTCTTCCCTTATTACTCTGCTGCTTTTTTCGTATTGCTCATCGAGGCGATGACTTTCTCACCCCATTTGAGCTGTTCCTTGAGGTCGTCGATGGCCTCGTTCAACTCGTCGCGTTGTTCCACCATGTCCTGAAGCCGCGCTTGGGCGACTTCATAGGTGCGCTGGAGTTGGGTCGCCTGCTGGTCGCCCATGTCATAGAGGTCGAGCAGCTGGCGGATTTCTTCGAGCGAGAAACCAAAGCGCTTGCCGCGCAGGATCAGCTTGAGCCGAGCGCGGTCGCGCTTGGTGAATAGGCGCTTCTGGCCTTCGCGGATCGGGAACAGGAGTTCCTTGGCCTCATAAAAACGCAAGGTGCGCGGCGTGACATCATAGGCGTCGCACATCTCGCGAATGGTCATTGTTGCATCGTGCATGGCGGTACCCCTGAGCTTGGCGTTCGTCATGATATTTGGTGTCTGAGCGCCGGGTTACAATGTTGCTTGACGTTAACGTAACTGTAACGCCGCGTCACTTTCAAAGTTGACGTGGCGTTTGTGAAGGTAAAGTGACAAATCTCGGAAAATAACGGAAATCTGACGTGGCGTCGCGACCGGACGAGCGAGAAGGCGCGCATGAAAAAGCCCCGGTCGCGGGGCGACGGGGCTTGCCTGAAGCGGGAACGTTCGTGCGGATCAGAGGGCTTTGAGAGCGGTTTCCGTCACGTTGCGCAGGGATTTCAACTCGTGCATGGCTTCCTCGAGTTGGCTTTTTTGTTCCTCGAGTTCTGCGAACTGCCGGTCGGCCATCTCGATGAAGGCGCGCATCTGGGCCTCGGTGCCTTCTTGTTCGTAGATCAGGAGCCATTGGCGGATGTCTTCGAGCTTGATGCCGAATCTGCGGCCGCGCATGATCAGGGTCATGCGAGCGATCTCACGCGGACCGAAGTAGCGCGAACGGCCTTCGCGCTCTGGCTGAAGCAGTTCGATATACTCGTAATAGCGCAGGGTGCGGGGCGTCACATCAAAGCGCGCGCACATTTCCTTAAAGCTCAATCGGGTTTCGGACATTTCGCGTTTCTCCCTCCGCCGGAAACTTAGGACGCTGCGTGAGAAGGTGCAACCGCCCCCTTGCCGCGCCTGCGAAATAGGGATCATAGTCGGGGGTAAGTGACAAGGAGTGAAAAATGGACTCGGCAAAGATCAAGATGGCGGAACAGTTCATCAACCTTGTGCCGCACTGCAAGGCGCTGGGTATGAAGCTCACCTTGATCGAGGATGGCGTGGCAGAGATGGCGCTTGCCTATGACAAGAAGCTTGTCGGCGATCCGGAGACGGGGGTGCTGCATGGCGGCGCGATCTCGGCATTGATGGATACCTGTTGCGGCACGGCGGCGATGAGCCATCCGTCCTCACCCGCAGGCACGGCGACCATCGACCTGCGGATCGACTACATGCGCGCGGCGACACCGGGGCAGGATGTGACAACGCGGGCCGAGTGCTATCACATCACGCGGTCCGTGGCCTTTGTGCGGGCGACGGCCTTTGACGACGACAAAAGCCGCCCAGTGGCCACGGCCTCGGGCGCCTTCACGGTGGAGAGGCAATAATGGCAATCAAGACACCCGAACCCGTGCAAATCGTAAAGCAACGCCGGGATGCGGCGCTTAGCGCCTTGGTGCATGGGGTGCCCTATGTGCAGTTCCTTGGAATCGAGTTCGACCGGCGCGGCGATGAGCTGACGGCGGTGATGCCCTATGATGATGGGCTGATCGGGAACCCGATGATTCAAGCGTTGCATGGCGGCGCGATCGCGGGGTTTCTCGAGGTGACGGCAGTGATCGGGCTTGCGTGGTCTGTGCTTTGGGAAGAGCTCGAAAACGGCGAGATGAACATTGAGGACATCACCGCCGGGCAAATCCCGCGCATGCCCAAGACCATTGATTTCAACGTCGACTATCTGCGGTCCGGCCTGCCGCGCGATTCCTATGCGCGGGCGCGGGTCAACCGGTCGGGGCGGCGCTATGCCAGCGTTCATGTCGAAGCTTGGCAGGATCAGCGCGCGCGCCTCTTCGCGCAGGCGACAGGGCATTTCCTGATGCCGCCGCGCGACAATGGCTAGGGTTGGTGCGGTCACGCATCGACGCGTTCTCGCCACCGCCATCCCCATCGTGATCTCCAACGCGACCGTGCCAATCCTTGGCGCGGTCGATACCGGTGTAGTGGGTCAATTGGGCGAGGCGGCGCCAATCGGTGCGGTGGGAATTGGCGCCGTGATCCTGACGGGGATCTATTGGCTCTTCGGGTTTCTGCGCATGGGCACGACGGGTCTCACGTCACAAGCCTATGGCGCCGGACGGGCCGGGGAAGTGTCGGCCATGCTCACCCGCGCGCTGATGATTGGCTTGGCGGCGGGGGCGGGGATCATCCTGTTACAGTTGCCACTGTTCTGGCTTGGGTTCTATCTCTCTCCGGCGAGCGCGGAGGTCGAGGGTCTGGCGCGCGACTACCTTGCGATCCGGGTCTGGAGCGGACCAGCAGCAATTGCACTTTACGGGGTCAATGGCTGGCTCATCGCGCTTGAGCGGACGCGGGCCGTCCTTCTGTTGCAGATATGGATGAACGGGCTCAACATCCTTCTTGATCTGTGGTTTGTGCTTGGCCTCGGCTGGGGCGTCGAGGGGGTTGCTATTGCGACCTTCCTTGCGGAATGGAGCGGTCTGGCCTTTGGTCTCTGGCTTTGCCGGGATGCGTTCCGGCAACCTGCGTGGCGCGATTGGGGGCGGGTGTTCGACGCAGTGCGTCTGCGCGAGGTGATGGCGGTCAATACTGACATCATGCTGCGCTCGCTCATGCTTCAGGCGATCTTCATGTCCTTCCTGTTCCTCGGGGCACGGTTTGGCGATGTGACGCTCGCCGCGAACCAGGTGTTGATGCAATTCCTCGCCATCTCAGCTCATGCGCTTGACGGCTTCGCCTTTGCCGCCGAGGCTATCGTCGGTCAGGCGCTTGGGGCGCGTGATCGGGCGACGTTGCGGCGGGGGGCATGGCTTGCGAGCCTGTGGAGCACGATCATCGTTCTGGGCGTGTCGGTCTTCTATCTTGTCGCGGGCGGGTGGCTCATCGACCTTCTAACCACGGCGCCGGAGGTTCGGGCCGAGGCGCGGCGTTATCTGCCGGAGGTGGCGCTGGCGCCGCTTCTCGGAGTGGGGGCGTTCATGCTCGACGGGATATTCATCGGCGCGACACGCACGCGCGACATGCGCAACATGATGGCGCTTTCGCTGGTGATCTACGTGGTCGCGGCGATGGCCCTGATCCCGGTGTTTGACAATCACGGGCTCTGGCTTGCGCTATTGGTTTCGTTCGTGGCGCGGGGCTTGACGCTCGGGATGCGCTATCCGGCGCTCGAGCGTGCGGCAGAGGTCTAGGCGGTCTTCAGCCCGAGATTTTGCGCGCCGTCGCTGCGGCGGCGCGGATTTCCTCGGCGATCTCCTCGGCCTCGTCGGGCGAGAAATCCATCGGAATTTCGAGTCCGTCGGCTTCGATGAAGATCCGCACAAAGCCTTGGTCGGTTGGGCCGATCTGAAGGTTGGCTTCGATGTCGCGTTCGGTATTAATGCCCATGACGGTTCTCCTCGTGGCTGGCTTTTCGCCTATCGTGAAGCGCGTCGCTTGGCAAGATGGCACCGGGGGAGGGCTGCCTCGAGGAGCGGGCCAAAAAATCGCGATTCCAGACTTGCAATCGCCGGGCGCTGACGATAAATCCGCCCCAGTGCCGCCTTAGCTCAGTTGGTTAGAGCGCCTGATTGTGGATCAGGAGGTCCCCCGTTCGAGCCGGGGAGGTGGTACCACTCTTCTTTCTCAGGGTTTGTTGATCGCGATGCTCTGGCGCAAGGTGCCGGTAAGTTGGTCGTAGATCAGGATGCGGTTGTCGTCGGTTACGACGGCCCACCAGCCTTCGCCAATGGTCAGTGCCGTGGCGGTCACGCCTTCGGGCAGCGTGATCTCGGAGGGCATTGTCGGTCCGGTCTCATTGAGGCGGATGACAATCAGGGCGACAACCACTAGAAGACCGACAATCATGATCCCTGTCAGCCCTGTCACGAGTAGGCGCAGGAATCGCAAGTTTGCCGGTTCAATCGGCTCGGGAGTCTCGTTCATGGCCTCATCCCTCGTCTCGTTCCGGATCCATGCGGACCCGCCCAAGCGCCTTGATAAGGCGCTTTCGCGCGATGTTCCAGAAGAAGCGGCGCTCTCGCGCACACGGCTGGCGCGTCTGTTGGGCGAGGGGGCGGTGCTGCTCAACGGGGTGGTGACGGAAGATGCAAAGGCCAAGGTCGCAGAGGGCGATCTTGTGGAGATCACTGTGCCGGTTGCCGATGAGAGCCATATCGGGCCAGAGGATATCCCGCTTGAGGTCATCTATGAGGATGCGGACCTTATCGTGATCAATAAGCCCGCGGGCATGGTCGTGCACCCTGCGCCGGGCACGCCGAACGGCACGTTGGTCAATGCGCTCTTGCATCACTGCGGCGATAGTCTTTCGGGCGTCGGCGGGGTGCAGCGGCCGGGGATTGTGCACCGCATCGACAAGGAGACCTCTGGTCTTCTCGTGGTCGCGAAATCGGATCGCGCGCATCAGGGGCTTGCGGCGCAGTTCGAGAAGCACACGGTTGAGCGCTATTACAACGCGGTCGTTTACGGCGTGCCGGATGCCAATGACCCACGTCTGCGCGGTGTGAAGGGGGTCAGCTTTGAAAGCGGCAACATCATGCGGATCACCACGCAGCTTGCGCGGCACAAGACCGACCGTCAGAAACAGGCTGTGCTGTTTCATGGCGGGCGGCATGCGGTGACGCGGGCGCGGATTGTCGAAGCCTTTGGCGCGCCAGGGGTTGCGGCATTGGTGGAGTGCTGGCTTGAGACGGGGCGGACGCATCAGATCCGGGTTCATATGGCCCATGCGGGACATGGGTTGATCGGGGATCCGGTCTATGGCGGGCGGCGCAAGCTCTCGGAAAAGGCGCTTTCGCCGGATGGGATCGCGGCGGCCAAAGGGTTCGCTCGTCAAGCGTTGCATGCTGCGGTGCTTGGGTTCGAGCATCCGGTCACGGGCGAGATGATGCGCTTTGAGGCGGCGTTGCCTGAAGATATGACCGCTTTGATCGCCGCGCTACGCGGTTAGGCCCGCGCGCCGCGACCGAACAAGAGCCAGAGCGCGAGGCTTGTTTCCGCGACAACGGGGATCAGGTAGGCCGGTTGCATCAGCGTGTTCAGGTCAGGCGCGAAGAACCGAGTTAGACTACCGACAAGATAGACAAGACCAGAGGCAGCGATGCCAAACGGGAGCCAGCGTGGTGGGCGGCGCGTGGCGTGCAAGAGCCAAGCCATCACGAAGCAGTTAAACGCGAAGAAGATCAGCCCGAGGTCATAGCCTGCTGCGTGGCGTGCGATGAGGGGCAGGGGGTGGGCCACCTCGGGCGCGGGCCAAACCAGCAGAGCATTTGCGACAAGGATTGCCGCCTGAATGAGGCGCAAGATGGTTGCGGTGATCGCGGCGGGGCGATGCACGCATTGCAACATGCGCAGAAAGACGAAGGCGACAGCGATATCAAACGCGGCCATCGTCAGGTCAAACCCCACCGAAAGACGAAACCTTAGGGTCTCGCGTCCGAGAGCGGCCGCCGTAGCAGCACCATCGCTCCAGTCTATGAGGGGGCCGCGGAGGGCGACCTCGCCGGTCAGACCGAGGAGAATGATGCCGAGATAGAGCACCCCGGCGAGTCGGGCGAGGCGTGCAAAGGCGGGGTTGGTCATCGGATCGTCCATCTGTTCTGCGCGTCAGAAGTATAGCGCGCGGGGGTTTAAGAGAGAAATGACGTTGATTTTAGGGGGTTCTGTGTGTTTGCGCACATGGAGGGTGCAATAAGGCGGTGCTTATGGAAATACAGCACACAAGCGCGTGAGACTGTGGTAATCTTTGTGACAAAGCGACAGGAACGCCCTCATATCGCGTTCAGAAATTGATGGGCCGGCGCTTGAAAGGCTGTTAGCGCCAACCTATCTCGATGTTAAGCCCTATAACATTGGAGGGGGACACGACATGAGCAACTATGCAAATCTACCGGCACCGACGCCGGAAGGCGGTCTGAACCGCTACATGCAGGAAATCCGCAAATTCCCGCTCTTGGAGCCGGAAGAAGAATACATGCTGGCCAAGGCTTGGGTCGAGCAGGAAGATACGGAAGCCGCACATAAAATGGTGACCAGCCACCTGCGCCTCGCAGCGAAGATCGCCATGGGGTATCGCGGATATGGTTTGCCGCAGGCCGAGGTGATCTCGGAGGCCAATGTGGGCCTGATGCAGGCGGTAAAGCGGTTTGACCCGGAAAAAGGGTTCCGCCTTGCGACCTATGCGATGTGGTGGATCCGGGCGAGCATTCAGGAATACATTCTGCGGTCCTGGAGCCTTGTGAAGCTTGGCACGACCTCGGCTCAGAAGAAGCTCTTCTTTAACCTGCGCAAGGCGAAGGCGCGGATCGGCGCGCTTGAAGAAGGTGATATGCGCCCCGAGAACGTCAAGCGTATCGCGCATGATCTTGGTGTCACCGAGGAAGAAGTGATCTCGATGAACCGCCGCATGAGCGGTGGGGATGCGTCGCTTAATGCCCAGATCGGCACCGAGGGCGAAGGCACGATGGAGTGGCAGGACTGGCTTGAAGATGAAGACGCCGACCAAGCTGCCGATTACGAAGCCCGCGACGAGCTTGAGGCGCGTCGGGCGCTTCTTGCAGAGGCGATGGATGTGCTCAACGATCGCGAGAAGGACATCCTTGCGCAGCGACGCCTGGCGGACAAGCCGGTGACCCTCGAAGAGCTGAGCGGCCAGTATGACGTGAGCCGGGAGCGCATTCGCCAGATCGAGGTGCGTGCCTTTGAGAAGCTTCAGAAGCGGATGCGGTCGCTTGCGGCAGAACAGGGGCTTTTGACCTCGGCCTGATCGACGCCCCCCCTTTGAAAACAGGAAAGGCGGTGCCCCCCAAAGGGCGCCGCCTTTTTCGCGTGATGCGGGGCGTGCTGGCGAAGGCTGGCGGGCTGCGGAATAGATGTGGTTTGGAAAACCGGGCTGGCACGAGCGGCTGGCACGAGAGAATTGCCCATCTGAGCGATGGTTTGGCTGGCTGGAGACATTGGGTGGCTGTTGCGTGCTGTCTGGCGTGCCCGGAGGCTGGCGAGATGGCTTGCTGTAGCGGCCTGATGAGTCTGGCTTGCTGCAATTCTTGGGACTGTCCTACAGCGAGTCGCAGTCGCGCGCAAGGAAAATTGTTTGATTTCAAATAGTTGAGTGATTTTGTCGGGAGTTTGCGGCGCGCGCCGTCTAGTCTTCCCAAGGTGGCGGCACGGGCATGCCGTCCACCCGCACCTCGCCTTCTTCGTTGTCGAGCACCACCGGGCAGTCAAACAGGGTCAGCGTCGGGCGGGCGCCGAAGCGGCCTTCCATCCAGTCGGCCCAGCCCTCATTGAACCAGGCCTCGGCATCTTCGCGGCTATCGAATTCATAGATCCCGCCACCGCCGGCCTCGTTGTTGAGATAGTATTTGCGGCGCAATCCCTTGACCTTGTGAAAGATCTTTGTCGACTCGAGCGACTGAGCTGTGACCAGATCTCGGGGGCGTTTGCCCCCGGGCAGCGGGATTTGAACCAGGGCGATGATCATGGCGCACCCGTCAATTCAGGCGCGCGCGCAAGACGCGGATCATGTTGTCGCCCATGACCTTGCGGATTTGTGCTTCACTTACGCCGATATCCATCAGCGCCTGGGTCAGCGCGGCCAATTCGGATGTGTCGAAGGCGGTCGCGACCGAGCCGTCGAAATCCGAGCCGAGCGAGACATGATCCTCGCCCACGAGGTCAATGGCGGCCTTGATGGTCTTGGCGACTCCGGCGGGGCTATCGTCGCAGGTCACGTCGGCCCAGTAGCCAATGCCGATTACACCCCCGGAAGCGGCGATGCGTTGCATCAGGTCGTCCTCGTAGTTGCGCTTGACCGGACAGTTGTTGTGGATGCCTGTATGGCTCACGACAATGGGAATGTCGGTCATGGCCAGCACATCCTCGGCGACCTGTGGGCTCGAATGGGCGATGTCGAGGATGAGGCCTCTATCGACCACGGCTTGCACCAGTTCACGGCCAAACTCGGTCAGGCCATGATTGCCGTCGCCATGCAGTGAACCGCCGATGGCGTTGTCGAAGAAGTGTTGCAGCGCAATCAGACGATAGCCCGCGTCCTGAAGCCCTTGCAGGTTCTCAAACTTGCCTTCGAGCGGATGCGCGCCTTCGATCCCGAGGATGCCGCCCACCACGTCCTTGCCCTGAGCGCGCGCGGCGAGAAGGGCGTCGAGATCTGTCTCGGACTTGATGATACGCAGTTTGCCGTCGGAGCTTTCTTGGAAATCATGCAATTTTTCGGCTTGGTAAAGGGCGCGTTCATAAAGTGAGGTCCATGTGCGCATTGGCCAAAGCTGCCCGACGGCGAGAAGGGTGATGTTGTCCATGGCGTCGGTTTCGTTGTGCTCGTAGTTCTGGCCAGCGGGGGATTTCGTCACGGCGGTAAAGACTTGCACCGCGACATTTCCCTCGATCAGCCGCGGGATATCCACCTGTCCCCGTGAGCCGCGCTCTAGCAGATCGCGCTTCCACAGAAGGCTGTCGGCGTGCCAATCCCCGATAATCAGGGTCTCGTGCAGTGCCTGTGCCGCAGGCGTCACCGGATAGGGATCGTGCGCGGCCACAGCGTTGCGTTGTTCTTCGACATATGCCGGGGCAAAAGTGACAAAAGCGATGATGGCGATGAGGCATAGCAGCAAAAGCCTGCCGAGCCATTTTCCGAACGTGCGCATGGGATCCTCCGTTTTCGGGGAGGGTAGGCGGCGTGGAGATTCGCGCAAAGGGTGACGTGACGGGATTGCGGCGGTAGGATTGGGGCGAAAGGAGACAGCCATGGCCGGAGGATGGGCGCGCGACGGCGCGGTGAGCGAGCAGATCGAAGCGACGATCAGCGACGAGCTTCAGCGGATGAAGGCAAGAAAAACCCTTGTGGGAGAGAGCCTTACCCATTGCGCCGAATGTGAGGAAGAAATTCCCCAGAAGCGGCGCGAGGCCATACCGGGTGTGAAGCTTTGTATTGAGTGCCAAGAGGAACGCGACGGTGCGTTCAAGGCACGGGGCGGGATCAATCGGCGCGGTTCCAAGGATAGTCAGCTCAAGTAACGGCGCTGCGACTCGAGAGGTTAATGCCTTCAGAGGCGGTCGGTTTCACGTCGGTATTATGTCGGTATTGCGTCTGTATCGACCTCGGAAATCACATCGTGAATGCATCGTGCGGGGGTAAGATTCCTTTCATCGAGATCGGTGCGGACATGTTGGAAATTCCGGGTGCGGGTCGTGGGGGCTTTTCTCCGGTGAGAGGCTCGGCGATAGTCTCGCTCGCGAAACAGGACGACAGGAGGCCCCGATGGCCGAGAGAGATTTCAAGGTGCGCGCCCTTGGCGAGATTGCCATCCGCTGTGTGGACCAACCGGCGATGATCGCTTTTTACCGGGATGTGATCGGGCTTGAGCCGATGAATGACCCGGAGACAAGCCCGATCGCGTTTCTAAAGATCGCCGAGGGGTTTGCGGGGCATACAACGATCCTCGCGCTGTTTCCCCATGACATCGCGGCGGCGGGGCGGACCCGTGGCAGCGCCGAGCCGCCCGCGACCGGGCCGGGATCGTCCTTGCATCACATTGCCCTCACCGTGCCTTGGGAGGAGCAAGAGGCGGTCATGGCGTGGTATGAGTCGCTCGGGCAGGAGTATAACGTCGAGTATTTCGACTGGGTCGGCTGGCGCGGGGTGTTTACCTTTGACCCCGATGGCAACACTGTCGAGCTTGTCGCACAAGACCCGACTTGGCACGCGCCCACAGAGGGCGGCACGGCCTAGGGGCGGGGCAGGGTGAGCCGCATGATGTATTGCGGCCCCGCCGCACCACCGAGGTAATCGGCGCCCGTGTCTTCAAAGCCGCTCTTGAGGTAGACCGTCTTGGCGCGCGGGTTGCGGTGGTTCACGGTCAGGTAGCAGGCCGCTGCCGCCGGGTAGTGCTCTGGCAGGTAGCTCGCGAGTGCGCGGCAGGCGAAGGTTGCGATGCCGCGCCCCTGTGCGCGGGTGTCGACCGAGAACATGCGCAACCCGATGGTGCCGGTTTCGGCAAAATCATGCGCGTCCGCATAGGCGCGGTCGATGGCGAAGAAGCCAACGACCTTGCCGTCTTCAAGGATCATATGCCCATCACGATCCGGCCCGCCCATGGCCATGACTTCGGGCGGGGGGCTTGCAAAGACCTGTTGGTCGGGTGGCAGATGGATATCTGCGATGAGATCAGTGCGGTCCGGGGGAAGGGGGGCGAGGGTGATCATGTGCCTATTCCGGTCAGAGGGGCGCGTTTGATGCACAGGTTGGTTTGGTGGGTTGAAAACCCACCCTACCGAGTGCGGCCGCAGGCGGGATTCACCCCTCCATCGCCTCCAACTCGTCGATCATGTCGGAGATCATGCTAAGGCCTTTGTCCCAGAATTTGGGGTCGGAGGCGTCGAGGCCGAAGGGCGCGAGGAGCTCTTTGTGGTGTTTGGAGCCACCCGCCTTGAGCATGTCGAAATACTTGTCCTCAAACCCTTCGCCGCCCTCGGCATAGACTGCGTAGAGCGCGTTCACGAGGCCGTCGCCAAAGGCGTAGGCATAGACGTAGAAGGGCGAGTGGACGAAATGGGGGATGTAGGCCCAGTAGGTCTCATACCCCTCCATGAAATCAAACGCCGGGCCGAGGGATTCCGCCTGCACCGACATCCAGAGGGCGTTGATATCCTCGGGCGTCAGTTCGCTTTCGCGGCGGGCGGCGTGGAGCTTGCATTCGAAATCGTAGAAGGCGATCTGACGCACCACGGTGTTGATCATGTCCTCGACCTTGCCGGCGAGAAGCACTTTGCGCTGTTCCTTGGTCTCGGCGTTGTCGAGCATTTTGCGGAAGGTCAGCATCTCGCCAAAGACCGAGGCGGTTTCGGCCAAGGTCAGCGGCGTGGAGGAGAGCATTTCGCCCTGATCGGCGGCGAGCACCTGATGCACGCCATGGCCGAGTTCGTGGGCCAGCGTCATCACGTCGCGCGGTTTGCCGAGGTAGTTCAGCATCACATAGGGGTGCACATTGGTGACGGTCGGGTGGGCAAAGGCGCCGGGGGCCTTGCCGGGTTTGACGCCTGCGTCGATCCAGCCCTTGGTAAAGAACGGCTCGGCAATCTCGCCCATGCGGGGATCAAAGGCGTTGTAGGCGTCCATGACCAGCTTGCGTGCCTCGTCCCAGCCCACGGTCTTGGTTTCTTCCATCGGCAGCGGCGCGTTGCGGTCCCAAACCTGCATGCGGTCGAGGCCGAGCCATTTGCGTTTCAACTCGTAATAGCGGTGCGAGAGTTTCGGGTAGGCCGCGACCACGGCGTCGCGCAGCGCCTCGACCACTTCGGGCTCTACGTCGTTGGAGAGGTGGCGGCCGGTCTGAGCCGTCGGCATCTTGCGCCAGCGGTCGACGACCTCTTTTTCTTTGGCGGCGGTGTTGTGGACGCGGGAGAAGATCTTGATGTTTTCGGCGAACACGCGGGCCAACTCGCGCGCGGCCATCTCTCGCTTGGCGCGGTCCTGTTCGGTGAGGTAGTTGAGGGTCGTCTCGATGCCGACCTCTTCGCCTTCCATCTCGAAGGTGAGGCCCGCGATGGTTTCATCGAAGAGGCGCTCCCACGCATCGCCGACCACGCCGAGATCGTGGAGGAATTTCTCGAGCTCATCCGAGAGCTGATAAGGTTTCATGGCGCGGATGCGGTCGAAGACAGGCTTGTAGCGGGCAAGCTCGGCATTGGCGGCAAAGGCGGCGGCGAGCGCGTCATCTTCGATCCGGTTCAGCTCGAGTGTGAAAAAGACCAGCGGCGTGGTGAAATTCGTCAGCTTTTCCTGACAGTTCGACATGAACTGTGCGCGTTCGGCGTCGGTTGTCAGTTGGTAGTAGCGCAGACCCGCGTAGGACATGATGCGTCCCGCGACCTGATTGATCTTCTCGTTGCGCAGCACGCAGGTCAGGAGGGCATCGGCGTCGAGGCTTGCCAGCTTGCCTTCGTAATCGGCGGCAAAGGCGGCGCATTCCTTCTCAAGAAAGGCCATGTCGGCCTCAAGTTCCGGCGCGTCGGGGGAGGTATAGAGGTCGCTCAGATCCCATTCGGGCAGGTTGCCAAGGCCATCGGAGCCGGAAGTGGCGTTTGCGTCGCGCACGGGAAAGGGAAGGTTGAGCATGGATCGCCTCTGGTTTGTTGGGTCTGTTGGGAGAAGAGATAGGCAGAGGGGGCGGGCAGGTGCAAGGGGCGCGCTTCAATTCCTCGCGGGCTTGGGCTAGGTCTTGGGCAAACGACTAGGGAGAGAGCGATGAAATTCCTGCGCTATGGTGAGATGGGGGCAGAAAAGCCCGGTGTATTGGATGGGGAGGGCCGGCTTCGGGACTTGTCCGGTGTGGTTGAGGATCTGGCGGGGGATGTGCTGGCCGATCTGCCGCAGGTGGACCCCGAGAGCCTGCCGCTTGTTGAAGGCGATCCGCGCATCGGGGCGCCCGTGGGTGGTGTGGGCAAGTTCATGTGTATCGGGCTCAACTATTCCGACCATGCGGCGGAAGCGGGGATGGACCTGCCGAAGGAGCCGATCTTGTTCATGAAGGCGACGAGCGCGATCTGCGGGCCGAACGATACGGTACGCCTGCCGCGCGGGTCGGAGAAGAGCGACTGGGAGGTGGAGCTTGCGGTGGTGATCGGCAAGCCCGCGAAATATGTCAGTGAAGCCGAAGCGCTTGATCACGTGGCGGGCTATTGCGTGGCCAATGATGTGTCCGAGCGCGCCTTTCAGACCGAGCGCGGTGGGCAATGGACCAAGGGCAAGAGCCCAGACACGTTCGGGCCATTGGGGCCGTGGCTTGTCACGCCGGACGAGGCGGGCGATCCGCAGAATCTTGGGCTATGGCTCGACGTGAACGGGGAGCGGCGGCAGACGGGCAGCACCAAGGCGATGGTCTTTGGCGTGGCGGAGGTGATTTCCTACCTGAGCCAGATGATGACGCTTCAGCCCGGCGACGTGATCGCGACGGGAACGCCTCCGGGGGTCGGCATGGGGATGACACCGCCGGTCTACCTTCGGGATGGCGACGTGATGGCGCTTGGCATCGAGGGGCTTGGGGCGCAGCGGACGCCAGTTGTCGCGGATACGTAAGCTTTAGCGCGCGGCGGTGATGATCCGCCGCATGAGGGCGAGGAACAGGGATTGTTCCTCGGACGACAGGGGGGCGAGCGCGGCGGTGTTCTCCGCCAGCGCCGCCTCGGTCGCGGGGGCCTCGAGGGCGCGGGCGTGGTCGGTCAGCCAGACCCGTTGCACGCGCCCGTCTGTCGCGTCCTTCAGCCGGGTGATGAGCCCGTCGCGCTCCATCCGAGCGAGCGTGTTGGCCATGGTCGCCTGTTCGATGTCGAGCCGTTCGACCAGTTGCTTCTGCGTGAGCCCGTCTTCTTCCCAGAGTTCCAGAAGCGCCGGGAAGGTGCCGATGGTCAGGCCAAGCGGCTTGATCCGCGCGGCGAGGCCACGGGCGAAGACGCGGGCGAGATGATTGACGAGATAGCCCGCCGAGTGATCCTTGGAGAATGTCATGGGGGTTTCTAGCACTTGAATAGCCTGCTATGCAATTATATATAGCAAGCTATGTTAATTTGGAGAGACGACATGATGACACGGATACACGCAGGGGCGGGCGCGGTGGCGCTTGGGATGATTTCGGTTTTCTGGCTTTCGACGGTCTCGGTCGAACTCATGGGCGATGCGGCGCGTATTGCACAGGTCAAGCAGATGATTTTATGGGGATTCCTTGTTCTCGTGCCAGCGATGGCGCTGGTGGGCGGGACGGGATTTCGGCTTGGTCAAAAGCTGCGCGGGCCGGTTGTCGAGAAGAAACGCAGGCGGATGCCGTTCATCGCGGCGAACGGCCTTTTGATTCTCGTGCCATCTGCGTTCTTCCTTGCGGCCAAGGCGCAGGCGGGAGCCTTCGATACGGTGTTCTATGTGGTGCAGGCGCTCGAGTTTGTTGCGGGGGCAGTCAATATCGCGCTGCTCGGGGCGAATATGCGCGATGGGCTTCGGCTCGCGGCGCGGCGGCGAAATCTTTGAGAGATTTCAGGCTGACTTCTTTCTGAAGATATCCGGCGGGTGAAAATTTGTTCCGCTTTCGTTCTTTTGTCTGTAGGGTGATGCGTGACAGGAGAGGGAGGGCGCCAGATGGGCGAACAAGAGGCGAAATACGAACGCTTGAGGGCGCTGCATGCGCGGGAGGGCGCGTTTGTCATTCCAAATGCTTGGGACGCGGGATCGGCGCGTTTGTTGAGCGGGCTGGGGTTCGAGGCGCTGGCGACAACGAGCGCGGGCTATGCGTTTTCCAAGGGCAAGCGCGATTCCTTTGCAGCACTCAGCCGGGCCGAGATCCTTGCCAATGCCGGTGAGATCGTGGCGGCGACGGGATTGCCGGTGTCGGCGGACCTTGAGGATGGGTTCGGGGAAGCGCCACAGGATTGCGCCGAAACGATTCACGCCGCCGCCCGGTTTGGCCTTGTGGGCGGGTCGATCGAAGATGCGACAGGCGATCCGAGCGACCCGATCTATGACATGGGGCTGGCTGTGGAACGCGTTGCCGCCGCTGCGGAGGCGGCACGGGGTTTGCCGTTTCTCCTGACGGCGCGCGCAGAGAACTTTCTTTGGGAGCGGCCCGACCTTGATGACACGATTGCGCGATTGCAGGCGTTTTCCGAGGCGGGTGCGGATGTGCTCTATGCGCCGGGGCTGCCGGATATCGCAGCGATCCGGACGGTCTGTGCGGCGGTGGACAAGCCGGTGAATGTCGTGATGGGCCTGACGGGGCCGCGCTATTCGGTGGCTGAACTGGCCGAGGCGGGCGTCAAGCGGGTCAGTGTTGGCGGATCGTTTGCGCGCGCGGCGCTGGGCGGATTGATGCGCGCGGCGGAGGAGGTCAGGACACTGGGCACGTTCGACTATGCCGAAGATGCATTGCCCGGCGCGGTTATCAGTGCGGCGATGGATCAGGGGCGGGCCGGGGATCGGCGCTAGGCCGGATCAGGCGGTTTGCCGTGCCGCCTTGTGGCGCGCGAGGTGCGCGTCGAAGAAGGCGGCGCAGTCGGCATGGACCTTGTCGCGGATGGCGGGCAGTTCCATGAGCACCTCGTGTTCGGCGCCGTCGATCACCACCAATTTCCCATTCGGCCAGCCCGCCATGCGGTCCTTGATGGCTTGCGGGTCGACGATTTTCTCGTCGGTGCCGAGGAAGGTCAGGCAGGGCATGTCAGGTGCGGGACGGGCGGCAAGGGTGCGCATTTCCATCAGCGCTTCGTTCAGCCAGTGCAGGCTTGGCCCGCCGAGGGCCATGTCGGGGACTTGGCGCATCTGTTCCTGCATGTAGGTGTACATGTCGGGATCGTGCGTGAGGCTATTGCCCTCGAAGGGTTCGGCGAGGACATAGGTCTCGGCCTTGGTGCCGGGGGCGAGGCGGGTGCCTGCGCCGACGCGGCGGCCTGTCCAGCTTAGCGCCCAGGCGGCAGGACGCATGACCGAGGACATCTGGATGCCCCACATCGGGGCGCTGAAGGCGGCGGCGTTGACCGGCAGGCCGGACATGACCGCGCGCAGCCCGATGCAGCCGCCCATGGAGTGGCCGATCAGGAACCACGGTTTCGGCATCTCAAGCGCCTCAAGCGCCGAGAGCATCGCCGCAACATCGTGTTGGTAATCGGGGAACTGATCGACATAGCCCGCGTCGCGGTCGTCGATCAGGCGATCGGCCAGACCCTGACCGCGCCAGTCGATGGCGGCCATGGCATAGCCCTGCGCAGCAAAGTCCGCGGCGGAGCGGCCGTATTTCTCGATATATTCGGTGCGGCCCGGAAACATCAGGACCGTGCCCTTGGCATCGGGTTTTTGCCAATGGGCGACGCGAATACGCACCCCGTCCGAGGTCTTCAGCCAAACCGCGGCGCCAGTCTCGGGACCGTCGGCCACATCGGCGTGAAAGGGGGCGGGGTGCATGTCTCGCATCAGCTCAGGACCGTGCCGAGCTGCATTGCCTTGCCCATATCGCCATCGACGGTGAGCTTGCCCGACATGAAGGCGGCGGTGGGGTTGGTGTCACCTTCGAGGATCGACTGGAAGGTTTCGGCGTCGGCGGTGAGGGTCACGTCGGCCTCGTCATCGGCGGCGCGGGCGCCGTCGGAATCGATCATCACGGCGCCTTCGCCGTCGATCACGAATTTGGCCGTGCCGTCAAAGCCGCCATCGCCAAGTTTTTCGTTCAGGGCCGCCACTGCGGCAGTCACGATATCGCTCATTGGTCCTCTAGTCCTTTTTCCTGGGGCGGGGCCTCTGGCATTTTGGCCGCCGCGCTCTAATATACATACTGTTATGGGTATCCTACGTCGCTTTCTCAAACCTATCGTTGCGGCAACTTTTGGCGCAATGGTCTTTTTGCAATCTGGCCCGGTGCGTGCCGCCGAGCTTGAAACGCTTATGCAACGGTTGCGTGACGCGGATCCTACCGAAGCGGACAAGATTGTGCGCGAGATCGAGCTTGAATGGAGCAAATCAGGCTCGGCCAGTGCGGATTTCCTGCTCAAACGCGGGCGTGCCGCGCTTGAGCGCAAGGAGGTCGAGGCGGCGATTGATCACCTGAGCGCGCTTGTCGACCATGCGCCGGGATTTGCCGAAGGCTATGTGACGCGGGCGGCGGCCTATTTCGAGGCCGGGCTTTATGGTCCCGCGCTGAGCGATCTTGAACAGGCGTTGGCCCTCAACCCCGACCATTTCGGCGCATTGATCGGGTTGGGGTCGATCTTTGAGATGCTGGAGCGGCATGAAGACGCCTGGGAGGCCTATCGTCTCGTCAGGGCTATACATCCGACACATCCCAAGGTTACAGAGGCGCTCGACAGACTCGAGCCGCTGGTCAAGGGCCAGACTCTCTAACGCAATAACGGAATGAGCCGATGTCCCTAGAGCGGCGGATCATGGCGGTGCTCGGGCCGACCAATACCGGAAAGACGCACTATGCCATCGAGCGGATGCTCGGGTATCGCACGGGGGTCATCGGCCTGCCGCTGCGTCTCTTGGCGCGCGAGGTCTACGACCGGATCGTGGCCATTCGCGGGCCGTCTGTCGTGGCGCTTGTCACCGGTGAGGAACGGATCGTGCCGCCGCGGACGCAGTATTGGGTCTGCACGGTGGAGGCGATGCCCGAGGGGATGGGCACGGATTTCCTTGCCGTGGATGAGATCCAGCTTTGCGCCGATCCGGAGCGCGGGCATGTGTTTACCGACCGCCTTCTCAGGGCACGGGGCACTCATGAGACGCTTTTCCTTGGCTCGGACACGATGCGGGGCGCGATTGCCGAATTGGTGCCGGAGGCCGAATTCATGCGGCGCGAGCGCATGTCGACGCTCAGCTATTCTGGCAGCCGCAAGATCAGCCGGATGCAGCCACGCTCGGCCATTGTCGGATTTTCGGTTGATAACGTCTATGCCATTGCCGAGTTGCTACGCCGTCAGAAGGGCGGTGCGGCGGTTGTTATGGGGGCGCTTTCTCCGCGCACGCGCAACGCTCAGGTGGAGCTCTACCAGAATGGTGATGTGGATTACCTCGTGGCGACGGATGCGATCGGCATGGGGCTCAACCTTGATATCGACCATGTGGCCTTTTCCTCGACGGTGAAATTCGATGGCCGCCGGATGCGGCCGCTGGCGCCCAACGAGTTGGCGCAGATCGCGGGCCGCGCGGGGCGGGGGATGAGCCACGGGACGTTTGGTGTTACCGGCGAAGCGCCGCCCTTGGACGATGCAGTGGCCGAGGCGATCATGGAGCATCGGTTCACACCGCAGAAAAAGCTCAATTGGCGCAATGCGCGGCTCGAATTCGGCTCGGTCGATGCGCTCTTGGCCTCGCTCGATGTGGCGCCGAAGGATGAGCGCCTTGTGAAGGCGCGCGAAGCGGACGACCAGATGGCGCTCAACACCATGCGCGCCTCTGCCGAGGTCATGGCGCGGGCGAGTGATGGGGCGTCGGTGCGCCTTTTATGGGATGTATGTCGGGTGCCGGATTTCCGTGGCATCAGCCATGCGGAACATGCGTCGCTTATTGAGGGGCTTTATGGCTATCTGCATGAGCGCGGGCAGGTGCCTGATGACTGGATGGCGCGGCAGGTCAAGCGGCTTGACCGGACAGAAGGCGACATTGACACGCTGTCTAAACGACTGGCGTATATTCGCACATGGACATATGTTGCGCAGCGAAAAGGCTGGGTCGATGACGAAAACCATTGGCGCGGGGAGACCCGCGCTGTAGAAGACCGCCTGTCGGATGCGTTGCACGAGCGTTTGACTCAGAGATTTGTGGACCGGCGCACATCCGTGCTCTTGCGCCGGCTCAAACAGAAGGAGGCCCTGTTGGCCGAAGTGAATGACAAGGGTGAGGTGACCGTCGAAGGCGAATTCGTCGGTCGGCTCGAAGGGTTCCGTTTCGTGGCGGACAAAGAGGCCTCCGGTCAGGAAGCCAAGACGCTCAAGCAGGCGAGCCTGCAGGCGCTGGCGCCGCAGTTCCATCTGCGCGCGGACCGGTTCTATAACGCGCCCGATACGGAAATCGATTTCACCGAACAGGGGGGCCTGATGTGGGGCGAGCAAGCCGTTGGTAAGCTCGTACCCGGAGATGATCCGCTCAAGCCGGGCATCAAGGTCTTCGTTGACGACGAAGCGGGGGCAGATGTCGCCCAGAAGGTCGAACGCCGCTTGCAGCATTTCATCGACCGCAAGATCGCCGCGCTGTTTGAGCCGCTTTTGAACCTGTCCAAGGATGAAGAGCTTACCGGTCTGGCGCGGGGCTTTGCGTTCCGTCTTGTCGAGACGCTTGGCGTTATTCCGCGCGGTGAGGTTGCGGGAGAGGTCAAGGAGCTTGATCAGGACGCGCGCGGATCGCTGCGCAAACATGGTGTTCGGTTCGGCCAGTTCACGATCTTCATGCCGCTTCTTCTGAAGCCTGCACCGACGCGCCTGCGTTTGGTCCTGTGGTCGCTGGCCCAAGGGCTTGATGAATTCCCCGAAGCGCCGCCGCCCGGCCTTGTGACTGTGCCGTCGGGCAAAGGTGTGCCGCAGGGCTATCACAGCATGGCTGGCTATCGTGCCGCCGGGGAACGCGCGATCCGCATTGATATGCTGGAGCGCCTTGCCGATATGCTGCGCGCGGAGGATAGCCGTGGGGGCTTTGAGGCTAAGGCCGATATGCTCTCGATCACTGGCATGACGCTCGAGCAGTTTGCAGATCTGATGCAGGGGCTTGGCTACAAGGCCGAGAAGGGCGAGCGCGAAAAGGTCAAGGCTGCACCGGAAGCACCGGCAGAGGCTGCGACCGAGAGCGCCGAGACAGCCACCGATGCGCCCGTCGAAGACGCGGCAGCAGAGGACGCGGTTGCCGCGGACGCCGCGCCCGAAGCACCGGCAGCGGCAGAGGAGACGCCTGAGGCCACAGAAGGGCCGGAGATGGAGGTATTCTTTACCTTTACCTGGGCTGGAAACCGGCAGGGCAACCGGGGGCCGCGCCGTGGCGCAGACCGTGGCGCGCCGCAGGGCGACAAACCGCGCGGCAAGGGCGGCAAACCCAAGGGTAAGGGCGCACCGCGTCGTGATCAGGGCGCCAAACAATATCAGGCCCGCCCACCGAAAAAGGAAAAAGCCATTGATCCGGACAACCCCTTCGCTGCGGCGCTGATGGGGCTCAAGGACAAGGGATAAGAGATGACGGGGCCGGGTTTTCCGGCCCCGCGTGGTTTCGTGATGTGAGTGATCCTTCTTCCAAGCAACGGCTCGACAAGTGGCTTTGGCATGCGCGGTTCTTCAAGACCCGCACGCTTGCGGCCAAGGTGGTCACGGGCGGTCATGTGCGGGTCAACGCGGCGAAGGCCGCCAAGGCGAGCCATTCGGTTGGTCCCGGCGATGTTCTGACCTTTGCGCAGGGGCGGGCGATCCGGGTGGTGCGAATCGTTGCGATCGGCGAGCGCCGTGGACCGGCCCCCGAGGCGCAGGCGCTCTACGAGGATTTGAGCGAAGTCAAAGACAACGTTCCGCGCGCGCCTAGATATGAAGGACAAGGCCGTCCGACGAAGCGTGATCGGCGTAAACTCGACCTCAAACGTCGTGGTGAACTTGAATGATCCGGCGCACTGGATTAGCTAGGTGCCGGAAAAATGTAGATGAGACTCGACTATGACCTATGTCGTCACCGACAACTGCATCGCCTGCAAATATACCGATTGCGTCGAAGTGTGCCCCGTGGACTGTTTCTATGAGGGTGAGAACACGCTGGTCATTCATCCCGATGAATGCATCGATTGCGGGGTGTGTGAGCCGGAATGCCCGGCCGATGCGATCCGCCCGGACACCGAGCCGGACATGGAAAAATGGGTCGAATTCAACCGGAAATATTCCGAGATCTGGCCGGTGATCATCACCAAGAAAGATCCTCTCCCGGAGGCGGATGAGCGCGACGGAGAAGAGGGTAAGCTTGAGAAATACTTCTCGGAAGCGCCTGGCGAAGGCGGCTGAGACCCGATTCGAATCGCCCGACATGCGGGGCAGCGCCGAAAGGTTTCGGCGTCGTTTGGTGTGTGAAAAGGCGATAAAAACCGTGTGAAAGGGCCGAAAACGGCCCCGAGACCGCCCGTTTCAAGCTGCCCAGCTTGGAGATATGCGGTTTTTATGTTATAACTCTGTCACATAGACATACTGCCCACGAGCCATCCCGGGTCTGCCGAGGATGGTTTTTTGTCCCAAAGAGAAGCTGATGGCCGGGAAGGTCTTTCCCGGGCCTCCGTTTTTTTCGCGGGTGCAAGGGCCTGCGTCAGGAAGGACCCAGATGAGCAAGACCAGTAAGACCGAATTCCGCCCCAACGAATACGTCGTTTATCCCGCGCATGGCGTGGGTCAGATCGTGTCGATCGAGGAGCAGGAAGTCGCCGGCATGCAGCTTGAGCTGTTCGTGATTTCGTTCGAGAAGGACAAGATGACGCTCCGCGTGCCGACGCACAAGGCGACCGAGATCGGGATGCGCAGCCTCAGCTCGCCCGATGTTGTCGATCAGGCCATGACGACCCTTAAGGGCAAGGCCAAGGTGAAGCGGGCCATGTGGTCGCGCCGCGCCCAGGAATACGAACAAAAGATCAACTCGGGCGATCTTATCGCGATTGCCGAGGTGGTGCGCGACCTGCACCGCACCGACGATCAGCGCGAGCAGAGCTATTCCGAGCGTCAGCTCTATGAAGCCGCGCTTGAGCGTCTGACCCGTGAAGTCGCGGCCGTGGGTGGCGGTGACGAGGTGGCTGCGTCGAAGAAGGTTGATGACGTTCTGACATCGCGCGCAGCGGCAGCTTAAGCCACAGGCTAGTTGCAGAAATGAAGAACCGCGCTCCAATGGGGCGCGGTTTTTTCGTGCTCAGGCGGTCAGAGCGATCAGAAGGGCGATTTCCGTCATCTGCTGCGTCGCGCCAAGGATGTCGCCGGTCTGACCGGCGATCTTGGCCTTGGCGATGGCGGCACAGGTCAGCGCAGTGAGCCCGGCGAGAAGCGCAAGACCGATCCCGGAAAAGCCACAGAACAAGAGAGCGGCCAGCGCGGCGAGACCCGCGGCGAGGAGGGCGGTCTCTTGCGGGGCGCGGCCTTGTGCGTGGCTAAGGCCGGTGTCGCGTGCGTGCGGCAGGGCGGCCATAAGCGCGGGCATGGTGGCGCGGGAGAGCATGGCGACGGCGAGGAGCGGCCAGAGCCAGCCGCCGTGACCGAGGAGTAGGCCGACGGCGAGGATGCGTGCGCCGAGCGCGAGGACGAGGGCGAGGACGCCGTAGCTGCCGATATGGCTATCCTTCATGATCTCAAGGCGGCGGACGCGTTCCCATCCCCCCCAAAGCCCATCGGCGCTATCGGCGAGGCCGTCCTCGTGCATGGCTCCGGTGAGGATCACTTGAAGCGCGACAAACACCACCCCGGCAAGCAGGGGCGCAACACCGAAACAGAGTAGAACGCCCGTCGGCAGCGCCGCGACGAGCGCCACCGCCAGGCCGGCAAGCGGATAGGCCCAAGCGGCACGCGCGCCACGTTCGAATGCGGCGTGCACCGGCAAGCGCGTCAGGAGCGCCAGCGCAGTGGTGATATCGGAGGGCATTGCGAGGCGGGTGTCGTCCTGCGTCATGTGTCGGTCTCTTTCCGGCCTTGCAGGCCCATCGACATCAGGTAAACAACGCACAACAACGAATTTCAACAGGAGCCACGCCATGCCCGCGCCTTTTTCAACGCTTGATGATTTCCGCAAACTGCTCGCCGAGGCACCGAAGGCGGATCAAGGCGTGTTGGACGCGGCAGCAGAGCGCAATGGCCAGTTGACCAAACCGCCGGGGGCGCTTGGGCGGCTTGAGGAGATGGCGATCTGGTACGCAGGATGGCGCGGGACGGCGCGGCCGGAGATCGCGGCGCCGCAGGTGATCGTTTTCGCAGGCAATCACGGGGTCACGGCGCAGGGCGTATCGGCCTTTCCGGCGGAAGTGACCGAGCAGATGGTGCTTAACTTTCAGCACGGCGGCGCAGCGATCAATCAGCTTTCGCGCGCGGCGGGGGCGAAGCTCTCGGTGCATGCGCTCGAATTGGACCGACCCACGGCGGATTTCACCCAAAGCCCGGCGATGAGCGAGGCAGAGGTCATCGCGGCGCTGGCCACGGGTTGGGATGCGGTGGCGGAGAACACCGACCTTCTTGTCGTTGGGGAAATGGGGATCGGCAACACCACAGCGGCGGCGGCCATCGCGGCGGCGCTTTTTGGTGGTGCGGCCGAGGATTGGGTTGGGCGCGGCACGGGCGTCGACGATGCGGGCCTTGCGACCAAGGCACGGGTTGTCGCCGAAGGGCTTGCCGTCAATCCTGCGCGTGAGGGGCTCGAGGTTCTGCGCTGTCTTGGCGGCCGGGAGTTGGCCGCGATGGCGGGGGCGATTGCCCGCGCGCGGAGCCTGTCGATCCCGGTTATCCTGGACGGGTTCATCTGTTGCGCGGCGGCGGCGGCACTTGAGGCGGCAGAGGGCGGCGCGCTTGATCATGCGCTGGCGGGCCATGTGAGCGCGGAGACCGGGCATGTGCGGCTTCTGGAGAAGCTTGGCAAGGCGCCGATGCTGTCGCTTGGCCTGCGCCTTGGGGAGGCGTCGGGCGGAGCCTTGGCGATCAATATCCTGAAATCGGCCATTGCCTGTCATTCCGGCATGGCGACCTTTGCCGAGGCGGGCGTCGCGGACGGGTAGCGCGCAAGGGCTTTCATAAGCCCTTGCCAACGCGATTTCGAAATCGCGTGTGCCTTCAGTCCTGCTCTTTGCGCTCGGTTTCGAGGAGCGCGAGGAGCGACATCTCCAGCTCTTTCTCCAACTCCTTGGCGCGCGCGATATAGGCGCGGTTCTCGACCGTGGGGATTTTCGGATCCCAGTGCTGGGCCAATTCGCGGATCGTGTAACGGTCGTGTTTATAGAAGGCCTGTTCGGCCTGCGCGGCCTCGTATTCGCTCAACCCCACATTCTCGAGGACGTAGCGGCCTGCGCGAAGTGAGGAGTCGAACATCTCGCGCACGATATCGTTGGCCCCGGCGTTGAACAGCTCGAAGGTGTGATGACGGTCATGGGCGCGGGCGACGATATGCAGGTCGGGCCGGTCGCGCCGCGCGAAGGCGACGAGCTTGGTTGCGGCTTTGGGGTCGTCGAGCGCGACGACGAGAACGCGCGCCTCAGCAAGCCCGGCGGCGTGCAGGAGTTCCGGGCGGGTCGGGTCGCCGAAGAAACCTTTGACGCCGAAGCGGCGCATCAGTTCGATGGTGCGCATGTCATGGTCGAGCACTACGGTACGGAAGCCTGCGGAGCGCACGAGGCGATTGACGATCTGCCCGAAGCGTCCGATCCCGGCAATGATGACCGGACCTTGTTCGTCGACCTCGTCATCGGGATGGATCTCGGCGCTATCGCTCATGCGACGGGTCAGAAGGTCATAGGCGATGAAAAGAAGCGGCGTGATGAGCATCGAGAGGGCGACGACAAGCATCAACTCTTCGGCCAGTGCCGGTTCCAACACGTGTTGTTGCAGGGCGAAAGAGATCAGAACAAAGCCGAATTCCCCGGCCTGTGCGAGGCTCAGGGTAAAGAGCACCTGATCGCGGCCCCTGAGGCCAAAGACGCGCCCAAGGCCGAAGAGGATCACGGCCTTGGCAAAGATCAGCGCGAGAGTCAGGGACAGTATCGGGGCGGGGTCTGCGAAGAAGCCGGCAAAGTCGATCTGGGAGCCGACGGTGATAAAGAAGAGGCCGAGCAGCAGGCCCTTGAAGGGTTGAATGTCGCTCTCGAGTTCGTGGCGGAATTCGCTTGTCGCGAGGATCACTCCGGCGAGGAAGGTTCCGAGGGCGGGGGAGAGGCCGACCATCGTCATCAGCAGCGCGATACCGATCACGATCAGCAGCGCGAAGGCGGTATACATCTCGCGCAGGTTGGCGGAGTGGATGAAGCGGAAGATCGGGCGCACGAGGTAGCGCCCCGCGAGGATCACGGCCACGACCGCGCCGACGGTGACGAGCGTCACGCCCCAGCCGGGCAGGCCCTCTACAAGGGAGATTTCGGCGGCGTGCGCCTCGTCATCGCCGACGCTATGAATCGAGCCATCAGTTGCGATCTGCAGGATCGGCCCCGCTGCGAGAAGCGGTAGGATGGCAAGCATGGGAATGACCGCGATGTCCTGCGTCAGAAGGACGGCAAAGGCCGAGCGTCCACCGCCCGTCTTCATCAGGTTCTTCTCCGAGAGGGTCTGAATCACGATAGCGGTTGAGGACAGGGCGAAGATCATCCCGAGCGCGATCGAGGTCTTGACGGGCTGGTCCATCCAGATCGCCCCGGCGGTGATGGCGGTGCCGGTCAACAAGACTTGCAACCCGCCCAGACCGATCAATTTGTGGCGCATGGCCCAAAGGGCGCGGGGGTCAAGCTCGAGACCGATCAGGAAGAGCATCATCACCACGCCGAACTCGGCGAAGTGCAGCAAGTCTTCGGAGTGTTCCACAAGGCCGAGGATCGGGCCGATCAACACCCCGGCCAAGAGATAGCCGAGCACCGATCCCATGCCGAGCCGGGCCGAGATCGGCACGGCGATCACAGCGGTGCCGAGGAAGATCGTTGTCTGGAGTAGGAATCCGTCCATGGGGCGTTAGGTGTCCTTCAGGTGGGCAGGGGCGCGTCGCGCTTGCATTGGTCCATGACGATCTGACTCTGGACGCGGGCGACAGCCGGATGCGGCAGAAGCACATCATGGATCAGGGTGTTGAGGGCGGAGAGGTCTTCGCAGAAGACGCGCAACAGGTAGTCGGCATCGCCTGTCAGGGTCCAAGCGCTGATGATCTCGGGGCGGGTCGAGATCATGGAGACAAAGCCTTGTCCGTGCTCAGGGCTATGCAACGCGAGGGTGACTTGTACGAAGGCCTGCACGTCGAGCCCGACGCGCGCAGGGTCAAGGCGAGCGGTATAGGATTGGATATAGCCATCGCATTCGAGCCGTTGGCGGCGGCGTCCGGCCTGAGACGGGGAGAGGTTGAGAATATCGCCCAATTCCTGCGCCGTCAGGTGGGCGTTCTTCTGCAGGGCGGCCAGAAGCCGTTTGTCCATCTCGTCCAGCATTGCGAAGAATCCGCGTGATATTAGGGTTTCATGCGTAGAATACCTGAAAAATGTAACATGTGCACGTCAGTATGCGCAAAAACTGTGGGCAAGGCGACGTATACTCGGCGGGAAGGCGCTGAACAGGTTAAGTAGAAAGCCGCGCGATCCACCCTTTCCCGACATGGGACGGGTGGTGCGCGGTTCTGGTGTTTGTCGATGCTGACCGGCGTTCCGCTCCTATCGAGATATGACGAACCCGCTCACGGGCGAGGGGGCGCCGCTGCGGTCTATGGGGATGGATCGTGGCGGCGTTTCAATAGGCGGGATCAGGTGCCGTAATAGAGGCCTGGCACGAGGCTTTCGGCCTTCTTCTGGATCAGTTCCGGAGGGCTTCCGGGAGCGAGCGGCGTGCCGTAATGCAGATCATAGCGCCCGCCCAGCTGATCCAGCATTTCGATCAGATACCGCAAAGACCCGACGGTGACGGCGAAGTTGTCGCTGCCACTTAGGCGCCACGCGAGATGGCGCAGGCGGTAGTAGTAGCGCGAGTTGCGCACGTCGATGCTGGCCGGGATGATCGGCACGTTGCAACTCTCGGAGACGCGCGTGGTGCCGGAGCGCCAGCGCGGTTCGATCAACCCGCTTCCGGCGCGGCGGGGCACGCGGCCAGAGCCGAAGATCAAAAGCGCGCCGCCATCGCGCAGATGGGCCTCCATGCCTGCGACCGTGGCGCGGGCAGAAAGCGCCCGGTTGTGGCGGTTGACCCGGACAGAGACGATACGGTCGGCGCCAAGGAAGGTGCGGGCGTCATTGTTGGCCACCACCTTGAGGTCGGGGCGGCGTTTGAGCAGCGTGCCGGCGTGGGCGATAAAATCGAAAGGGCCGGTCGGATGGGTCGAGGCGATCAGGGCCGGGCCGGTTTCGGGGATATGTTCGAGCCCATGCGGGTCAAGTGCGGTGCCACCTTTGAGCGCCAGAAGCGCATCGACGAGATCCACGTCGGTCGCCATGTCAAGTTCTTGCCAAAGCGCTTCGCATTCGCGCAACCCGAAGAATGGCTTGCGAAAAAAGGCGCGGCTTGTGCCATCGACGAGATGGATCAGGCCTCGCATGAGCCGCAGTCGCAGGGTCGCATCCATTGGCAGGTGCAGCCGCTCGAGGAGGGTCTGGTCGAGGGGATGGTGCTTCTCTGGCTGCAAGGGAGACCTCTTGGCTTGGGCAGGCGGGGAACAGCCCTAGCCGCGGGGCAGTTTGAGAACGACGTTCTTGCCGGACTTGATGTAGCGCAGTTCGGTGTCACCGATGGCAGCGACCTTGCCGCCGTCAATGCGATCTCCGACCTTCACCTTTTTGAAGCGCCCATTGGACAGGCGGACCAAAGCGCGGCGGGAATTCGATGTGCCATAGACCCCGATCAGATTCACCTTGCGCAGGTTCATGGCATTCTGGATCGTGGCCTGTCGGGCGACAGAGGCGCTGCTTGGGATCGAGGGCGTGACGGTGGCGACGGCAGCGGTTGGCTCGACGCGCTCAGCCGGATCGGCGCGGGCGACGATCGCTTCGAAATTCTGCGGACGTGGTTTGGGGCGGAGCGAGGCAGTCACTGCGTATTGTGTCGCGGTGGTGTCCTCGGCTTCCTCTTCGGCCTTCTCGGTCTCCGGTCGCAGACGCGGGCGCATGTTCGACAGTTCCGCGAGGGTGCGGCCACCATTGGAAGCGCGTTCGTTTTGTTCGATCAGGTCTTCGGGGCGCAGGCGTGGGCGCAGCGTTGCAATCCGGGCGCGTTCGACGGGCGGCAGGGCTTCGCCCGGTGCGGCCTTGCGAACCGGATAGGCAGCGGGCAGGACCGGTGGCTTGCCAAGATAGACCAGGATGCCCTCCGGCGAGAGCGCGCCGTCCGGCGTGGCCTTGACCAATCCGCGTTCGTCCATGTCAAAATCGAGCCCGCGCGGCAGCGGTGACATCTGGCGCGGCAGGGGGCGGTCGGTGGCATAAGACTTCAGCGCCGGGAGGGCGACCGCATCCTTGGCAATCACCACGCGGTCGATCGAGGTCAGGTAGAGATCGTCGGTGCTTCCGGACTCAGGCGTTAGAGCCTGATCCGGGGCGCGTTGCCAGATTCCCGTAGCCGCATAGCGGGCCTCGGCTTCGTGCCCGTCCAGCGCGGTCGGGTGATCCGCGTCGGTCATCGCTTCGATCTCGGCACTGTCGGTGATCGTGTCGGGCGACACGGGCGGCAGCGCGGCGGTTTCGAGATTTTCGACCGGTTGGCTTTCGGGGGCGCTGTCGGCGATCTGTTGTGGCGGGTCGCGACGGAAAAGCCCGGCCAGACCCTCGTCCATGAACAGCGACGCCCAAGCGGCGACCGCGGCGAGGAACACGAGCAGAACGACGGTAAGGGCAAGGCCAAGGTAGCGCGGCTTGCCGCCGATTTCGGTGCTGCGCGCACCAAAGACCATCATGCGTTGGCGTTCGTTGGTGGCGGCAGCCTCGGCCGGAACGGCGGAACCCGCGGCGCGACGCGCTCTGCGGGCCTCGCGACGCCGGCTCAGGAAGGCGGTGGCCGCGACCACGGCGCCGGATGCATTCTCGGCCAGGCGACGGCCTCGGCCATCGGTGTCGTCGGTGGCCTCGGTCTGTTGAGGACGCAAGCCTGCTGCGACGCGGGCCGGATCGAAGCGCAGCGCCTGGCCGTCTTCTCGGCTTGCGGTCAGGGTGTTTTCACGGCGCGGCGCGGTTTCGGCGGTCCGCTCTGCGCGCAAGGGGGCGGCGGAGCTACGACGACTGCCAAAAGACGGTGTGGGTGCGGCGTCAGGAAGGACTTCCGGTGCGGCGGGCGGGTCTGTGGCGTCTTCCACCTCTTGCGGTGTCGCTTTCGTCTCAAGGGCGGGAGCGGATGCCTCTGGCGCGGCAGCGAGCGGCAATTCCGGCTCGGCCTCGGGTTTGGGGGCGGCGGGCGCTGTGGCAAGGCCCGAGGCCGGCGCAGGTTCAGGCGCGGCGATGGGCTCTGGTTCGGGTTTGGGTTCGGGCAGGGGGCCGGACGAGATCACGTGGATTGGCAATTCGTCGGGTTTGGCGGTGTCCTTTTTCAGGAGTTTCGGCGCGATCTCGGTCTGTCCGAAGAACGGCTCACCCGAGAAGGTTCCGGCGGGTGGGATGGCAACGAAACAAACCGGGTTGAAGGCGTGTTCGACGGCAAAAGCCTCGGCCTCGACAAGGGTCTCGCGCGCGACGGCGGCGACATGGGTTTCGGGCCCTGCCGCTGTCAGGTCAAAAGCCAGTTCGTCGATACCATACGGTGTCGTCGCCTCAAGCTCGGCAGAGACCGCCGCAATGCGCGCCTCGCGGTCGATTTTGCCGGTGGAAAGCGAGAGGTATTTGATCTGTTCGTTGGGAAGGACAAGCTTGGTTCGGAACGCCTTGCCGCCGATGGATTCGGCCGTATCCCGCAGGGCCTCGAGATCGGCTCCGAGGGTTTCCGAGGTCAGGGCGGCTTCGCCCATAAGGTGCCACCCGCCCTCGATGCGGTAAAGAAGGCTAATCCCTTCAAAGGAAAGGGAAAGGGCAAATTCCGGTTTCATATGGCGGCTCTAGCACCCACGTCATGGCTTGTGGAGTCTCAGCTCCGTGCGCAGGATTTTATAGCAGGGATTCGCCGAAGGGAAGGAAAACAGGCACCCCCGTAGGTTTTGACACACCCCGGCCAAAAGCGCAGTGTCGCCGGGACAGACAAAAGGAGATGTCGATATGCGTTTGTTGGTAATGGTTTTTTGGGTTTTGGGCCTCACGAGCGCCGCACAGGCAGACCCGCGCACGATCAGTGTGACAGGCGAGGGTGTGGTCACGGCAGTGCCGGATATGGCAGTTCTGACGCTTGAGGTCAGCGAGGAGGCGGCGACGGCGACAGAGGCGCTCGATACGGTGGCGAAACGTGCGCAGGCGGTATTTGAGCGGCTTGAGGCCTTCGAGATCGCGTCGCGGGACATGCAGACCAGCGCTTTGTCGCTCAATCCGCTTTGGAGCCGGGACCGGGCGCCGAACGAGGCACCGGAAATTCGCGGTTACCGGGCCGAGACCCGGGTGACAGTGCGGTTGCGCGATCTTGGGATGATGCGCGGGATTTTTGACAAGGTGGTCGCGGATGGCGCCAACGGCTTTGGTGGGTTGCAATTCGCGGTGCAGGATACGGCCCCGCTTCACGAGGCGGCGCGACGTGCGGCAGTGGCCGATGCCAAGGCACGGGCGGCGCTTTATGCGGAAGCGGCGGGCGTCACGCTCGGTCCGGTGCTAAGCCTATCGGAGACCGGTGCCGCGACGCCACGCCCGATGATGATGGCGCGGGCCGAGATGGTCTCGGACGGTGGCATGCCCGTCGCTGCCGGGGAGATGGAAACCCGTGCGCTGGTGTCGATGGTGTTCGCGATCGAAGGCGGGGAGGAGTAGGGGCACGCCCCCTTCTGACGCTGTGCCGGGGGCAAGTCTCCCCGGAGTTCGCGACAATAGGAAAAGAGAAAGGCCGCGCTGTCTTGAGCGCGGCCTTTCCTGTCTTGTGGGGCTATTAGGCGTGGGCCTTGGCCAGCGCCTGTTCGAGATCGGCGATCAGGTCGTCCGCGTCCTCGATGCCGATGGAGATCCGCACCACATTCGCGCTCGCGCCTGCGGCGTCCTGCTGCTCGGGGGTGAGCTGACGGTGGGTGGTCGAAGCAGAGTGGATCACCAGGCTGCGGGTGTCACCAAGGTTGGCGACATGGCTGAACAGCTCGAGGCTATCGACGAACTTGACGCAGGCGTCATAGCCGCCTTTGAGCGCCACGGTGAAGAGACCGCCGCTCCCTTTGGGACAGATGCGTTTGGCGCGCTCGTGATAGGGCGACGAGGGCAGGCCCGCATAGGTCACACCGTCGACATGCGGGTTGGTTTCGAGCCATGCCGCGACTTTCTCGGCGTTCTGCGTATGCTTGTCCATGCGTAGCGAGAGAGTCTCGATACCCATCAGCGTATAGTGCGCTGCCTGCGGGTTCAGGGTCATGCCGAGGTCACGCAGACCGATGGCGATGCCGTGGAAGGTAAAGGCGAGGGGGCCGAAGGTCTCGTGGAACTTGAGGCCGTGGTAGGCGGGCTCGGGTTCGGAGAGCGACGGGAACTTGTCCGAGGCGGACCAGTCGAACTTGCCACTGTCGACGACGACACCGCCGGTCACGGAGCCGTTGCCGGTCAGGTACTTGGTCATGGAGTGGACGACCAGCGTTGCGCCATGTTCGATCGGACGGCAGAGGTAAGGGGTGGCAGAGGTGTTGTCGACGATGAGCGGCAGGCCGGCCTTGTCGGCGACGGCGGCCACGGCGTCGAGATCGGTCACCACGCCACCGGGGTTGGCGACGGATTCGCAGAATACCGCACGGGTGTCGTCATCAATGGCGGCCTCAATGGCGGCGGTGTCGTCAAAATCGACGAATTTCGCCGACCAGCCGAAGCGTTTGATGGTCTGGCTGAACTGGGTGATGGAGCCACCGTAGAGACGGGTCGAGACCACGACATTGCGACCCGGCGCCATGAGCGGGAACAGGGCCATGATCTGGGCTGCGTGACCGGAGGAACAGCAGACCGCGCCCACACCGCCCTCAAGCGTCGCGACACGTTCCTGAAGAACGGCGACGGTCGGGTTGGTCAGGCGCGAATAGATATAGCCCACTTCCTGAAGGTTAAAGAGCGCGGCGGCGTGTTCAGCGTCGCGGAAGACATAGGCCGTGGTCTGATAGATCGGCGTGTTGCGGGCGCCGGTCGCGGGATCGGGGCGGGCGCCAGCGTGGATCTGAAGTGTATCAAAGCCGAATGCGGGGGCGTCAGACATGGGGTTTCCTCCTGCAAAATATGTCGCCGCAATCATTAGGCAGAGTCATAGCGCGGTGCAACGGCGCTTTGGCGATCAGGGAAAATGGTTTGGTTTCAGGAAGAAAGACGGAACGAGCGTTTAGCGCATCCAGAAGCCATTGCGCTTGATCTTGTTGCGGATCGCCTGTTCCTTGCGGGGCAGGTTGTCGCGATCAAAGAGTGCGCGGACCTTCTGGCCGCGGCCTTGGTAGATCATGCGCTTCATCGGGTCATATTCCTTGAGCACTTTCTTGATCTTATTGGGGGCGGCAACGTCTTCAAGGGTCTTGATCACGGCATCGGATTCGCGCGCATAGGCGAGCGGCAGGATGCGGTAATGGCAGGTCACATCCCCGTCGAGATAGCCCTCGGGCAGGGCATCGCGGCCGCCGCCGAAGGAATGGATCACAAGCGGCAGGGCGACTTGGTCAAGCCATGGGTCCAGCGGCTGGCAGATCAATTCGGGCGGTGCGTTCCAGCGGATTTCGTTGGCGTAGTCGAGGAAGCGTTCGCCAAAGAGCTTGGGGCATTTGTAGTAGAAGAACCCGGCGTTGAAATAGAGATAGCGCCGCCAGTATTCGTCAGGCCAGGAGAGGTCGAGCGAGGTTTCGAAATCGAGGCCGAACTTGTCATAGAGCGACTTCCAGATTTGCGTGTAGCCGGGGCCGTAGAGTTCAATAGTGGGCCACGTGCCTTCGACCTTGCGCGAGGCACAGGGGCGGTCGAAATCGAAGGGGACGGACATCAGATCGCCGGTGACAAGCGTGTCGGTGTCGAAGAACACGAACGGCTCGCCCTCGGGCAGGGCGAGAAGCGCCTCGATCTTGTTGCCATAGGGGTAGGCGCCGCCGAAATGCGTGCTCTCGAAGGGGATGATCTCGGCGCCGAGTTCCTCTAGGGCGCTGCGCACCGGTTCAGAGTGGATGCGCGGATCGCTATCCCAGTTTGGCCCTGGCTGGGGTTCGGCGACGAAGAGGCGTCCTGAGAAATCCGGCGAATTGGCGCGCAGGGAGGCGGCGAAGAGAACCGCTTCGTATTGCAGGCGGCCCGATTGACCGACGATGACGATATTGAAGTCTGGCCGCTTCGACGCTTTTCTTGCCATTTTGACTGCTGCCCTGCACGATACTCATATGCCGCAACTATAACGGCGAAATCCATGTGTTCCACCCGGGATTGCGGGGACGACCTGTTGCGGTGCTGCAAAACCGAAGGGAGGGAGCGAATGTCAAACTATCTAAGGGCCGGATTGCTCGCAGTGGTTGCCGGGTTGGCAGGGATGGCGTTGGCCGATGAGAACTATGCCAAGGAAGACCAAAGTCCGACGGGGAAGTTTCTGACTGCAACAGAGGTGCGACCGATCCTCGAGGCGACCCGTGCGAACTGGATCGCGGTACGAGAGTATAACGGGCTCGACCTGCTCTACTTCACACATCTCTTGTCGTGGCGCTGTGGA
This sequence comes from Shimia sp. FJ5, assembly GCF_032918335.1. Taxonomy (NCBI): domain Bacteria; kingdom Pseudomonadati; phylum Pseudomonadota; class Alphaproteobacteria; order Rhodobacterales; family Roseobacteraceae; genus Shimia; species Shimia sp. FJ5. Next base: position 64,093 of record NZ_JAWJUV010000003.1, read on the forward strand.
TTGCACGAGGTGCGGTTCGCGTTGAACGGCGGCGAAAGCATGGTGTTTGACTTGCCGCCTTGTGATGCGGAAGGGCCGTCACCTGCGGCCATTCCCGAAGACGCAGTCATCTACCTCAACTACCCGCTTGGGTCGATCGAGACGGTCGAGGTCGAACTGCTTTACGACGATCTTGGCACGGCTGAGGCCGTCTTCGAGCGCAAGGCGGTGCTCATCCCCTGATGGTGTCAGGCCGGATCCGGGGGTGTTGCGGCGGCGGTGATCCCGGCGGCGCAGAAACGCACCAGTTCATCAAGGTGGCTTGTTATGTCCTGTGGGGCGTCGCTTAGGGCGCGGACGCGCCAGCGGGACGTGGCAAGGGCCAGCATGGCCGAGACCGAATAGACAAAACCGGCGGCGATATCATCGCGTCTTGCATTCGGAAAGAGTGCGGCGATGGCGTCGATAAAGCGGCGCGCGGTGGGGTCGAAACAGCGCTCGGTCAGGTCTTTCCATTGCGGATCGGCCGAGACAATAGCCACCAGTCGGGCATAGGCGCGCCATTGCGGTTCGGCGGCTTCGGCTTTTTCGAGATAGGGGCCAAAGAAAGCTGTCAGCACCCCTTCGAGTGTCGGGGCGCCTGCGTGGTTATGGGCCGCCAGCGCGCTTAGGCGGGCGATGGAAAGCTCATCGGCCCGGCGCGCGACGATCCGTGCAAAAAGCTCTTCCTTGGTGCCGCCATGATGGTTCACCAGACTTGTCTGTACCCCGGCTTCTTTGCCGATATCACGGATGGAGGTGCCGTCGAATCCCCGTGCCGCAAAAAGCCGTTCGGCGGCGTTCAGAATCGCCGCGCGGGTTTCGAGGGCACGTTTGGACGGCGCTCTTTGCCGTTGTTTTTCCTGAGGAATCTTCATCTTCATAAAAACATCTTGCCTTATATTGAACGAGTGTTCAATCTAATATCATTAACACAACAATAGCACAGGGGAGGGTGCATGTTGGAAACGCGCGAGAAATTCGCCCTGATCGGGGCGGGGCCGATGGGGCTTGCAGCGGCCAAGGTTCTCAAGGAGCAGGGCGTCGGGTTCGATGGGTTCGAACTGCATTCGGATGTCGGCGGATTGTGGGATATCGACGCCCCGCGTTCGACCATGTACGAAAGCGCCCACCTGATTTCCTCAAAGCACATGACGGAGTTCGAAGACTTCCCGATGGATGAGGATGTGGCCGAATATCCGAGCCACCGTGATCTCAAAGGCTACTTCCGCCGTTTTGCAGATCACTTCGGACTGCGGGAGCATTACCATTTCAATGCTGAGGTGACATCGCTTGCCCCGCTTGGAGGCAGTGGCGAAGGCTGGCGTGTGACCTGGCGCGATGGCGAGGGCGAGCACGAGGCGGTCTATGCCGGGGTGATGATCGCAAATGGTACCTTGTCCGAGCCCAACATGCCGCGTTTCGAAGGCACGTTCGACGGCGAGTTGATCCATGCCTGCGACTATCGCTATCCGTCGCAATTCGATGGCAAGCGCGTGCTTGTCGTGGGGGCGGGGAATTCGGGCTGTGATATCGCGGTGGACGCGATCCACCACGCCAAGCGCACCGATCTTTCCATGCGGCGCGGCTATTATTTTGTGCCGAAATACGTCTTTGGCAAACCGGCGGATACCCTTGGCGGCGCAATCAACCTGCCGATGTGGCTTAAGCGGAAGGTGGACGGCTTTCTGCTCAAATGGTTCGTGGGACAGCCCGAGAAATACGGCTTTCCCAAGCCAGACTACAAGCTCTACGAAAGTCATCCGGTGGTGAATTCACTCGTCCTCTATCATGCCGGGCATGGCGATCTGCGGGTGCAGCCCAATATCGCGCGGCTTGAGGGTAAGACGGTGCATTTCACCGATGGCACGCAGGAAGACTATGACATGATCCTCGCGGCAACGGGCTACAAGCTGCATTACCCGTTCATCGAGGATGCACTGCTGAACTGGCAAGGCGATGCGCCGCATCTATACCTCAACGCGATGCATCCCGAGCGCGACGATCTTTTTGTGCTTGGCATGATCGAGGCAACGGGCCTCGGCTGGCAGGGACGGCATGAACAGGCCGAGATGGTGGCGCGGTATGTGGCCGGTCTGCGCGATGGCACGGCGGCGGCGAAAGAGCTTAAGGCAGAGAAAGCCAAGGGCTATGACAGGGCGACGGGCGGAATGGACTACCTCGATTTGGCCCGAATGGCGTATTACGTGGATAAGGCGACCTATCGCGGCGCCGTCACGAAATGGATCAAACGCCTTCAGAAAGGAGCGCGCGCATGACCCCTGTTGATGACGTGATGCTGAATTTCAGCCCCGGATCCCTGCAACTTCTGAACGGGATCCTTGCCGTGGTGATGTTTTCAATCGCCATTGATCTCAAGCCCGAAGATTTCAAACGGTTGGCCCATGCCCCCAAACCGCTGATCGCGGGGCTGTTCTCGCAATTCGTGGTCTTGCCGGTGCTGACATTCGGGCTTGTCCTGTTGACCAATCCGCAGCCCTCGATCGCGCTTGGCCTGATCCTCGTGGCGGCCTGTCCGGGCGGCAATATCTCGAATTTCATCACCCATCGGGCGGGCGGCAACGCGGCGCTTTCGGTGTCGATGACAGCCTTTGCAACGGTGGGAGCGATCTTTCTCACGCCGTTCAACATCGCCTTTTGGGGCAGCCTCTATGAGCCGACACGCGAGATTCTGCGCGCCACATCGGTCGATCCGATCTCTGTTGCTATCACGGTGGGATTCATGCTCGTGCTGCCGTTGATCCTTGGTATCTGGCTCAACATGGCGCGTCCGAATATCACCGCGCGCTTGCGCACGCCGCTGCAATGGGTGTCGATGGGGATCTTCATCGCCTTTGTCGTGCTCGCATTGGCGGCGAACTGGAACTACTTCCTGCTTTATGCCGGTCTCGTGGCGGGGCTTGTCTTGCTGCACAATGCGCTGGCGCTTTCTGGGGGCTTTGTCACAGCGACGCTTGCGGGGCTGTCGCCTTTCAACCGCCGCGCAGTCACCATCGAGACAGGGATTCAGAACTCGGGCCTCGGCCTTGTGTTGATCTTTGGGTTTTTCCACGGGCTTGGCGGCATGGCGGTTGTCGCGGCGTTTTGGGGTATCTGGCATATCTTGTCGGGCATGGGGCTTGCCTACATGCTCTCGCGGCGCGAGGCGGCCCAATGAGCAAGATCCTGATTACCGGGGCTGCCGGTTTGGTCGGGCAGGCGTTCCTGCGCGAGTTGGACGGCACGGATCACGAGGTGATCGCGACGGGGCTTTTTGCGCCGGAGCATATGCCCGAGAATGCGCGGTTTGTGCCGCTTGACGTGACCAAAGAGGATGCTGCGCGGGTCTTGGCTGAAGAACGGCCAGAGGTCGTTGTGCATCTGGCGTCGATCGTCACGCCTCCCAAGGGGGCGGATCGGGCCTTTGCCTATGCCGTCGATGTCGAGGGGACCGAGAAGGTTCTCGCGGCGGCGATCGCCGCGGGGGCGCGACGCTTTGTCGTGACCTCGTCGGGTGCGGCCTATGGCTATCATGCGGACAACCCGGTGCCGCTGCGCGAGGGGGATCCGCTGCGTGGCAACGAGGCTTTTGCCTATAGTCATCACAAGCGACTTGTAGAGGAGATCCTTGAACGCGCGCGGCAAGAAGCGCCACAGCTCGAACAGGTGGTGCTGCGCGTCGGGACGGTTCTCGGGCAGGGGACAGAAAACCAGATCACGGCGCTTTTCAAAAAGCCGCGCCTCCTTGCGCTCAAGGGGAGCGAAAGCCCGTTTGTGTTTATCTGGACGCGCGACCTTGCGCGGATTCTCTTTCGTGCAGCGACCAGCGGACCAGCCGGGATCTTTAACGTCGCAGGGGACGGTGCGATGGGGATGTCCGATTTGGCCCGTGCGCTCGACAAGCCGGTGGTGCGCCTGCCTGCGGGGCTTCTGAAGGCGGCGCTTGCCGTGGCGAAGCCTTTGGGGTTGAGCCGCTATGGGCCGGAACAGGTTCGGTTCCTGCAATATCGCCCGGTGCTCGCCAATGATGCGCTGAAGCGCGAGTTCGGCTATGTGCCAGAGAAGACCAGCGCTGAAGTATTTGAGCACTGGCGCCAGAGTGTGCAGCCATGAAAACGGCGGTGATTTCTGGGGGCGCAGGCGGGCTTGGCCGGGCGCTTTCGGCGGCGTTGCGGTCGACAGGGTGGCGTGTGGTTCTTGTGGATCGGGATATTTCCGGGCTTGAAGCGAGCGCGACGCAGATGCCTGTGGCCTGCGACCTGACAGATGGGGCGGCGCGGGCGGCAGTGTTTGACCAGATCATCGCCGAAAGCCCATCCATCGACCTTGTGATCTACAATGCCGGGATCACGCAGATCGGCGCCTTTGCCGATCTCGACGAGGCGGCGCTGCGGAAGGTGTTTGAGATCAACCTTTTTGCCGCGACAGCCATGGCGGCGGCGTTTCTACAGCCGTTGCGCAAGAGCAAGGGCACGCATCTGGCGATTTCCTCGGTGGCGGGATTCTCGCCGCTCTATCACCGCACGGCCTATGCGGCGTCGAAACACGCGCTTGAGGGGTTCTTCTCGTCCTTGCGTTCGGAGGAGGCGGCGCATGGGGTGCAGACGCTTATCGCGGCACCATCGTTCATTGCGACCAATCCGGGTCAGGCCGAGCGACAGGAGGATGGCACGGCGCGGCCCGGATCGGCAGGCGACGGGATCGACGCGATGACACCGGAGGAGGCGGCCACGGTGATCCTGCGCGGTGTGGCGCGGCGACAGCCGTTTATTCCAGTGGGGCGCGTGGCAAGGGTCAGCCATATGCTGCACCGCCTGAGCCCACGCCTTTTTCAGCATGTGATGCAGAAGAATATTCGCGGGGCCTAAGGCTTGGATTTCGGCAGCACGGGGGCGGATTTGTCGAGCGCAAGCTCTGCGTCTGAGAAGCGCCACGGGCCGCGCACGCCGGGGATCCCTTCCGGCGCGATCTCTAGGCCGCGTGCTTTTATCTGAGGATCTTCAAAGGCTTCTCCGATGGCGTTGATCGGACCCGCGGGGACCGTTGCGGCCTCGAGCGCGGCGAGGAGGTCGGCCTTGGTCCAGCGGGCCATCGCGGTTTCGAGCGCGGCGGTCAGGGCATCACGGTGTTCGACGCGGAGCTGATTGGAGGCAAAGCGCCTATCCTCGGCCAGATCGCCTGCCCCAAGCACGCCGCAGAGGCGCTGAAACTGGCCGTCATTGCCGACGGCGATGATGATATGGCCATCACTTACCGGCAGTACCTGATAGGGTGCGATATTGGGATGAGCGTTGCCCTTGCGCATCGGGCTTTGGCCGGTTGCGAGGTAGTTCATCGACTGGTTGGCGAGCATGGCCGTGGCGCAGTCGAGGAGGGACATGTCGATATGCTGGCCCTTGCCGGTGCGATGGCGTTGTTCGACGGCCGCGAGGATGCCGATGGTGCCGTAGAGGCCGGTGACGATATCCGTCACCGCGACACCGACCTTTTGCGGTTGGCCGTCCGGTTCGCCGGTGATCGACATCAGGCCGGACATGCCTTGGATGAGGAAGTCATAGCCTGCGCGCGCGGCATAGGGGCCGTCCTGTCCGAAGCCTGTGATGGAGCAATAGATCAGGCGGGGATTAAGGGCGGCGAGGCTCGCATAATCAAGGCCATATTTCGCCAGTCCCCCGAGTTTGAAATTCTCGATCAGGATATCTGCGTCGGCCACAAGGGCGCGCACGCGGGCCTGTCCCTCGTTGGTGCGGAAATCCAGAACCTCGCAGTCCTTGCCCCGGTTCGCAGCATAGTAATAGGCCGCGGTCACATCACCATCGCGCTCGATAAAGGGCGGTCCCCATTTGCGGGTGTCGTCGCCATCGGGGCTTTCGACCTTGATCACCTCGGCGCCGAGATCGGCGAGGGATTGGCCGATCCACGGACCCGCGAGAATACGGGCGAGTTCGACGACTTTCAGACCTTCGAGCGGTTTCATGGGCTTCCTTCAGAGATAGGGGGGCGTGCAGGCAGAGACGACCACGGCCTCGGCCTCGGAGGTGTTGCGAAAGCGGTGCGGCTGGCGGCTGTCGAAGAGATAGGCCTCGCCGGGGCCGAGCACGCGGGTTTGGCTGCCGACGGTGACTTCGATCTCGCCAGAGATAACAAGGCCGCCCTCGCTCGCCTCGTGCTCAAGCAACGTCTCTCCGGTATCGGCACCGGGGGCATAGGTTTCGTGCAGGATTTGCAGGCCCCGTTTCTTTGCGTCTCCGACCTGACGCAACTGGAGCCGCCCGGTCGCGTCGGCATAGAGCGCGGAAGTAAGATCCGAGAACTCGGCGGGGGCGAAGAAAACCTGATCCTCTGGGGCTTCCTCGGGCTCAAAGAACTCGGCCATGGAGATACCAAGCCCGCCGAGGATTTTGCGCAGCGACGAGACAGAGGGGCTTGAGCGATTTGTTTCGATCATCGAGACTTGTCCGTGCGGCACGTCGGAGGCTTCCGCGAGCTGGCGCTGCGAAAACCCGGCTGCGTTGCGCAGCGTTCTCAGACGTGACCCTACGTCGAACTCTTCACTCATGGTCGTTTCCGCTCTAGGTTCCTCCTCGGTTCTAGGGGGATTGCGCGCTTTGCGCAACTTTTTGTTCGACTTGCTCAAAAAAATGAGCAATAGAGGAGCGAACCTGCGGAGCCGACCTGATGGAAACGCAACCGACCGTATCAAGAATGGGGCGCATATGACCGATCATCTCAAGCCGCAAAGCCGGCCCGACCTTTCGTCTTTCACTTGGGAAGACCCGTTTCTTCTTGAGGATCAGCTCGAGGAAGATGAGCGCATGGTGCGCGATGCGGCGCGGGCTTATGCGGAGGATAAGCTGTTTCCGCGAGTGACGGATGCGTTCGAGAACGAGAAGACGGACCCGGAGATTTTCCGCGAGATGGGCGAGATGGGCCTTCTCGGCACCACGATCCCCGAGGAATATGGCGGGATCGGCGCGGGCTATGTGACCTATGGCCTTGTGGCGCGCGAAGTAGAGCGCGTGGATTCGGGCTATCGCTCGATGATGTCGGTGCAGTCCTCCCTCGTCATGTATCCGATCTATGCCTATGGCACCAAGGAACAGCGCGAAAAGTATCTGCCGAAGCTCGCTTCGGGCGAATATATCGGTTGTTTCGGCCTGACCGAGCCGGATGCGGGCTCTGATCCGGGCAGCATGAAGACCGTCGCGAAGAAGACCGAGGACGGCTATGTCCTGAATGGATCGAAGATGTGGATTTCCAACGCGCCGATCGCGGATGTGTTCGTCGTCTGGGCCAAGTCCGAGGCGCATGGCGGCAAGATCAAGGGCTTCGTGCTCGAGAAGGGCATGACCGGCCTCAGCGCGCCGAAGATTGAGAACAAGATGTCCCTGCGGGCCTCGATCACCGGCGAGATCGTGATGAACAATGTCGAAGTGTCGGAAGATGCGCTTCTGCCCAATGTCGAGGGGCTCAAGGGGCCGTTCGGTTGTCTCAACCGGGCGCGCTATGGCATTGCCTGGGGCGCGATGGGCGCGGCGGAGTTCTGCTGGCACGGGGCGCGGCAATACGGGCTTGACCGCAAGCAATTCGGCAAGCCGCTCGCGCAGACGCAGCTGTTCCAACTGAAGCTCGCCAATATGCAAACGGAGATCGCGATGGGGCTGCAATCCTGCCTGCGGGTGGGACGCCTGATGGACGAGGCGAAGGCCGCGCCGGAGATGGTCTCGATCATCAAGCGCAACAATTGCGGCAAGGCGCTCGACGTGGCGCGGATGGCGCGCGACATGCATGGCGGCAACGGGATCAGCCTCGATTTCCACGTGATCCGTCACATGGTCAACCTCGAGACAGTGAACACCTATGAAGGCACACATGACGTCCACGCCCTGATCCTTGGCCGCGCGCAGACCGGGCTTCAGGCGTTCGTATAAGCCTCTGTATCATTGACATAAAAGCCCGCCGGATCCCGGCGGGCTTTTGCTTTGGGATCAGACCTTCTGAAGATGGTCGAACTCTGAGGTTAAGGTCCCGACGCCAAGGCTCACTGAGCGCAATTCGGTGACGATATCGCCCATTTCCGCCGCCGGGATCAGGGCTTGCACCTCGTCCCAACCGGGCCAGCCGGGTTTGGCGTCGAAACCTAGGAGTTGGCCGCGCCGTCCGGTGGCGATGCGCTGCACCTTGGGGGTGAACTCGGACGGGGCGGAGAGGGTCACTTTCTGCACAGGTTCAAGCTTGATCGGGGCGCACTTGGGGAGGGCTTCGCCCATCGCCTTGGCGGCGGCCTTCTGAAACGCCATGTCGGAGCTGTCGACATTGTGGTGGCTGCCATCGACGAGCGTCACGGCGACATCGACGATCGGGTAACCGTCAGGACCTTTGTCGAGGAAGGCACGGATGCCTTTTTCCACGGCGGGGATATATTGTTTGGGCACCGCGCCACCAACGATGCGATCATCAAAGGCAAAGCCCGTGCCGCGCGGCAGGGGTTTGATCTCAAGCTCTACATCCGCGAATTCGCCGTGGCCGCCGGATTGTTTCTTGTGGCGGGCCTTCTGTGTGATGGACTTGGTGATCGTGCCGCGGAACGGCACAGTCGGGATGTCTTGGGTCAGGGACAGGCCAGTGTCGGCCTCAAGCTCTTTGAGAGCGATCTGAAGCTGGATCGCGCCTTGGCCTTCGAGGATCAACTCGCCAGTTTCGGGGTCATGCGCGGCGCGGATCGAGGGATGGGCCTCGGAGAGACGCGCGAGAGCTGCGGAAAGGCGCACCTCGTCTGCGTGGTGATCGGTTGAGAGGGCAAGGGCGAACATCGGCGTCGGCGGAGCGGGCCAGTCGGCCTTGGTTGTGCCACCCTCAGTCAGGAAATCGCCGGTTCTGGCCTCGGCCATGCGTCCAAGAGTGACCACCGCGCCGGGACCGGCCTTGCCAACAAGCGTTGTCTTGGCGCCGAGCGGTTGGCCGACATTGGCGACACGGTCGCCATTGAGCACATCGCCATCTCCGATCTCACCGGACCAGACCCGCACATGGCTTTGCTTGCCCGCCTTGCCCGCGTAGCCGGTGTTGAACACCTGCGCGGATTTGGCAGCCTCGGGCAGGCCAAGCCGGGCGGCTGTTTCAGCGGGGGAGGGCGCATCGTGGCGCAGCGCCTTCATTAGGCGGGTGACGCCGTTCTCGTTCTCGGCGGAACCAAAGAAGACTGGCACGATCAGGTCTTTGCGCAGGTCACGGACGAGGTTTTCATAGACGTCGCCCGTCGAGGGCGCGACATCCTCAAGAAGTTCCATCATCAGGGCATCATCGAAATCTGCGAGTGATTCCAGCATGGTATTGCGCGCACCTTCTTCGAGCGCGGCCATGTCCTTGGGCATGGAAATCATCTCGGATTTCTTGTGTGGCTCCCAGCGGAAGGCGCGTTCGCTCACAAGGTCGACCATGCCCGTCAACTGGCCGTCTGCGTCGCGGATCGGAATTTCGCGCAGCAGGAGCGGGCGGGACGAGATCGCCTGAAGCGCCTCGAAAGTGGCGCGCACGGAGGCGTCTTCCTGATCCATCTTATTGATGTAGAGCATGTGCGGGATATTGCGGTTATCCAAGAAATGCAGGACCGGCGAAAGGGTCACGGCGCGTTCCGGCTTGGGATCGCAGACCACCACGACCACATCCGCCACCATCATCGCGCATTGCGCGTCATGGATCAGTTCGACCGAGCCAGGGCAATCGATCACGGTCCAGGCGTCGCCAAGATAATCGAAAGAGGCGATATTGAGGTCGGTGGACATGGTGCGGGCGCGGGCCTCTGCGCCACTGTCGCCAAGGCTCGTGCCGTCCTTGACGGAGCCGCGCCGGGGAATCGCGCCGGCGCTAAAGAGGATATCCTCGAACAGGGTTGTCTTGCCGCTTGAATAAGGGCCGACAAGGGCGGCAACGCGCGCGCCATTGGATTGGTCTGTCATGGGTGTCCTCCATCTGCCGAGTGTCTTGGCTCGGACCGCAGGAAGGCAGTCGGGACACCTGCGGTCCCGGTATGGCCACAGTCCGCAGCAGTATGAGACGCGTCCATGACTTGTGTCAAACCGCCGCGGGAATCGCCCGGAAGCGCCCGAAGATCAGTGCGAAAAATGAGGGGGAAAGTGGTGGGCGACCTTGGAATCGAACCAAGCGTGCGTCTCCGCGAGGGAGTTACAGTCCCCTGCCACACCTTGCGGCCTGTCGCCCACTTTCCTTGGCCTTGCGGCCTCGGTGTGAGGGGCTGATTACCGGGACAGAAAGGGGGCGTCAACAAGAAAATCTCTTGCACATGGCCCGCGCCCGTCGCATTGCTGGGGGCTCATGAAAAACGGGGAAACCGGGCAATGAAAAAACCGAAATGGGTCGTTGAGAAGGAACAGCAAAAGCGCAAGGCGGCTGCGGAAACCCTTTGGCTTTTCGGTCTGCATGCGGTGCGCGATGCGTTGATGAACCCGGCGCGCGAAAAGCTTCGGCTTGTGGTGACGAAGAACGCGCATGACAAGCTGTCCGAGGCGATTGAAGCGTCCGGGATCACCCCCGAGGTTGTCGATCCGCGCAAGTTCTCTGTGCCGATTGATCCGCAATCCGTACATCAGGGGGCAGCGCTCGAGGTGAAGCCCTTGAATTGGGGCACGCTGGCGGAGCGGGCGATTACTGGCGGCGATCGTCCGTTGCGATTGATTCTGCTCGACCGGGTAACCGATCCGCATAACGTTGGCGCGATTTTGCGCTCGGCCGAAGTTTTCGGGGCGCAAGCGGTGATCGGGACGCGTCACCATTCGGCGCCGGAGACGGGGGCGCTTGCCAAAACCGCGTCGGGCGCGCTTGAGCGTCAGCCCTATCTGCGGCTGCGCAACCTTGCCGATGCCATCGCGGAGTTGCAGGGGATGGGATACCTCGTGCTTGGTCTTGACGGCGAAGCCGAGCAGACCATCGAAGAGGCGCTCGACGGGCGCACGGATGCGCCTGTGGCGCTTGTCCTTGGGGCGGAAGGACCGGGGCTGCGCCAGAAGACCAAGGAGACCGTGGACGCGCTCGTGCGGATTGATTTCGCAGGTGGTTTCGGCTCGCTCAATGTCTCCAACGCCGCTGCTGTCGCGCTTTATGCGTCACTGCCGCGCAAGGGCTGAAAATCCGCAGGCTTCGCCCTAGATAGGGGCGAGACCAAGGAGAGACGATGCCCCAGACCCCCAAGATCGCCACTTGTTGTTATTGCGGCACCCGTGCGGCCCTCGTGTTCAAGGACAGCGGGCGGCATGAACTGGCCTGTTCGGCTTGTGGCGCGCCGCTGCATGAGTTGAAGCAGATGCCGAGTGCGCCGCAAAAGCAAGAGCGCGTCAAGGTGGTGCATGTGCCGGTCTACCGCGATTCGAAACCGTCTAAGCCGAAGCGGAAGAAGAAACGCAAAAAGAGCTGGTCCCGGCGGTTCGCCGAGGAGCTTTTTGACGTGGTCGAGGATATTTTCGACTAAACACCTCAAGATCACAGCTTCTTGAGGAGTCTTTAAAAAAACCGCAACACACCTATGTCTTTCTACACGAGAGGCGGCAACGGAACTGCTGTCTCTGCGTTTACTGTCCCTCGTTCCGTACCTAGCGCCCAAGTCTGCACTTGGGCGCTTTTTTCTTCCGCAAAGCCGCGCTAGGGTTTGGCCTATGCAGTACTCTGATCAACTTCTCAAAGATGTCCTGAAGCGCACCAAGTCGGTGGCGGTCGTGGGCGTGTCGATGAACCCGGTGCGCCCGAGCTACTATGTGGCGCGCTACCTGTCGCTCAAGGGCTATACCGTGATCCCGGTCAATCCGGGGCATGCGGGCAAGATGCTCTTTGGTCAGACCGTGCGCGCGAGCCTTTCAGAGATCGATGTGCCGGTGGATATGGTGGATATTTTCCGCCGTTCCGAGGCGGTGCCGCCGATTGTCGACGAGGCGTTGGAGCATCTGCCGGGGTTGAAGACGATCTGGATGCAGATCGGGGTCGAACATGCCGAAGCGGCAGCCAAGGCAGAGGCCGCGGGCCTGACCGTGATCCAGAACCGTTGTCCGAAGATAGAGTATCAACGCCTGTTCGGCGAATTGCGCATGGGCGGGTTCGCGACAGGCGTGATTTCCTCAAAGCTCTGAAACGGATTAGCCCTTGGGGCGGGCGGCCTTCTCGGCGATGCCGCTGGTGCCTTGGCGGCGGGCGAGTTCTGCCAGCACCTCGTCGAGGCTGACGCCGCGCGATTGCAGCATCACCAGCAGATGAAACAGCACGTCGGCGCTCTCGGAGATGAGGCCGTCGCGGTTGTCCTTGACCGCTTCGATGATCGCCTCGACCGCCTCTTCACCGAACTTCTCGGCGCATTTCTCCGGGCCTTTGGCGAGGAGCTTGGCAGTCCAGCTCGAGTCCGGGTCGGCTTCGGCGCGGGCGGCGATGGTCTTGGCAAGGTCGTGCAGCGTCATGTCAGGTGCCTCATCGGGATGCCGGCGTTTTCCATATAGGCCTTGGCCTCTTGGATCGTGTATTCGCCAAAGTGAAAGATCGAGGCCGCGAGAACCGCGCTTGCGCCGCCTTTGGTCACGCCTTCGACAAGGTGGTCAAGCGTGCCGACACCGCCAGATGCAATCACGGGAACGTCCACGGCCTCCGAAATGGCTTTGGTCAGGGGCAGGTTAAAGCCGGACTTGGTGCCGTCGCGGTCCATCGAGGTCAGCAGGATTTCGCCTGCGCCTTTCTCCACGACCAGCTTGGCAAATTCGACCGCGTCGATGCCGGTTGATTTGCGTCCGCCATGGGTAAAGATCTCCCATTTGCCGGGCGAGACGGTCTTGGCGTCGATGGCGACGACAATGCACTGGCTACCGAACTGTGCGGCGGCTTCGGCCACGACATCGGGGTTGGCGACAGCGGCAGAGTTGAACGAGACCTTATCGGCCCCGGCCAGAAGCAGACGTCTTACATCCTGCACCGTGCGCACGCCGCCACCGACGGTCAGCGGTACGAAACATTGCTCAGCGCAGCGCTGCACCATGTCGATCATCACGCCGCGGTTGTCATGGGTGGCGTGGATGTCGAGGAAACAGATCTCGTCCGCGCCCGCCGCGTCATAGGCACGCGCCGCTTCCACCGGATCGCCCGCATCGCGCAGGCCGACAAAGTTTACGCCCTTGACCACGCGGCCATCGGCAACATCGAGACAAGGGATCAGACGGGTTTTCAGCATATCGGGTTTATGCGCCTTTTCAGGGAAGTGGGGAAGGGGGGATCAGCCCTTCATGACGGCAAGCGCCTCGGCAAGGTCGATGGCCCCGTCATAGAGCGCGCGACCCGAGATCGCGCCGTTGAGCGCCGCGCCGCAGGATTTGAGCGCCCGCAGGTCATCGAGCGAGGACACACCGCCAGAGGCGATGACGGGGATCGAGACGGCCTTGGCGAGTGCCGCGGTAGCCTCGACATTGGGGCCTTTCATGGCACCGTCGCGCATGATGTCCGTGTAGATGATCGCGGCAACGCCTGCGTCCTCGAAGCTGCGCGCGAGGTCGGTGGCGTCGACGTTGGTTTCCTCGGCCCAGCCTTTGGTTGCGACCATGCCCCCTCGGGCATCAATGCCCACGGCGACTTTGCCGGGGAAGGCGCGCGCCGCTTCGCGCACGAGGTCCGGGTTCTCGACCGCCACGGTGCCGAGAATCACGCGGGCGAGGCCCTTGTCGATCCAGCTTTCGATGGTTTTCATGTCGCGGATCCCGCCGCCAAGCTGGGCCGGGACTTTGGTTTGCTTGAGGATTTCCTCGACCGGGGCGGCATTGACCGGCGCACCGGCAAAAGCGCCGTTCAGATCGACAAGGTGCAGCCATTCACAGCCTGCCTTGACGAACTCGAGCGCTTGGGCGGCGGGGTTCTCGTTGAACACCGTTTCCTGCTCCATGTCTCCATGCACGAGGCGCACAGCGTTGCCGTCTTTGAGGTCGATGGCGGGGTAGAGGATCATCTCGGTCGTCCTGTCAAAAATGCGTCGCGGATGCTTTGGCATGAGGTCGCGCGAAATGCAACGTGACCCAAAGTCAGGGTTGATCGGAATCGCGCTCTTGTGGACACTTTCGCTCAGGACATGGGAGGAAAACATGAAAAAACTCGTTCTCGCAGCGGCTCTGACCGCGGCTTCTGCCACTCTGGCGCTTGCCGATCCGGTGCTTGGCACCTGGAAGACCGAAGTGGATGATGGGTCATACGCGCATATCTCGATGACGCCTTGCGGCGACAAGATCTGCGGCACGATTGCCCGCACTTTCGATGCCAATGGCGAATACAATTCCCCGAACAAGGGCAAGACACTGGTGCGTAACATGGTGCCCAAGGGAAGCGGAAAATATGAGGGCAGCGTATGGCGCCCGTCCAATGATAAGATCTACATCGGCAAGATGGATTTGAACGGCAACAAGCTCAAGCTGCGCGGTTGCGTGGCGGGCGGCCTCTTCTGTTCGGCGCAGAACTGGACCCGCGTCAAGTAAGACAAGTGGGTTGGGGGCAGAGCCCCCAGCCCGTCAAGGCCGCCAGGTCAGGAAATTCCCGATCATGCGCAGGCCAACCGCCTGGCTTTTCTCTGGGTGGAACTGCATGCCCAACATGGTGTCGCAGCCAATGATCGCCGTAACGTCGCCGCCATAATCCACATGCGCGATCCGCTCAGCGGGTTTGGCGACGTGGAATTGGTAGGAGTGGACGAAATAGGCGTGATCGCCGGTCGCGATCCCGTCGAGCACCGGGTGAGGCTGGTCGATCACGAGGTCGTTCCAGCCCATATGCGGCACTTTCAGAGCGGTGTCGGCCGGGGTGATCTTTTCCACGTCTCCCGCGACCCAATCGAGGCCGGGGGTCTCTTCGTATTCATGGCCTGTCGTCGCCATCAACTGCATACCGACGCAGATACCGAGGAAGGGGCGGCCCTTGGCTTCGACCGCTTCGACCATGGCGTCATAGATGCCCTTGTGGCCGCGCAATTCGGCGGCGCAGGCCGGGAAGGCGCCGTCGCCGGGCAGGACGAGCCGGTCGGCCTTGGCCACGGTCTCGGCGTCGGAGGTCACGACGACCGTGCCGCCATCCACCTCGCGCGCCATGCGTTGAAACGCCTTCTCGGCCGAGTGCAGGTTGCCGCTCTCGTAATCAATGATTGCCGTCAGCATGGGCTTAGAGCGCTCCCTTCGTCGAGGGCACGGCGTCGGCCTTGCGTGGGTCGGTCTCGACCGCTTCGCGCAGGGCGCGGGCCACGGCCTTGAACGTCGCCTCGGCGATGTGGTGGCTGTTGAAGCCGTGGATCTGGTCCACGTGCAGCGTGATGCCGCCATGGGTCGAGAGCGCTTGGAAAAACTCGCGCACCAGCTCTGTGTCGAAGGTGCCGATCTTGGGGGTCGGCATTTCGACGTTCCAGATCAGGTAGGGCCGGGCGGAAAGGTCAAGCGCCGCGCGCACCTGCGCGTCGTCCATGGGCAAGTGGCAGGCGGCATAGCGGCGGATGCCGCGCTTGTCGCCAAGCGCCTGTGTCAGGGCCTGTCCGAGCGCAATGCCGGTATCCTCGACCGTGTGGTGGTCGTCGATGTGGTAGTCGCCCTTGGCACGGATCGTCATGTCGATCAGCGAGTGGCGCGAGAGCTGATCCAGCATGTGATCGAAGAACCCGACGCCGGTCTGGTTGTCATAGACGCCGGTGCCATCGAGGTTGATCTCGACGGTGATCTTGGTTTCCGCGGTGGTGCGGCTGATCTCTGCCTTGCGCATCGTCAGGGTCCTTATACGTGGTCTGTCGCGGCTCTTATAGGCGGGTGCAGAGGCGGGGCCAAGAGTGCAGGTTTCGGGATTGTCGCCCCGTGCCAATTGTGCCAGCCTAAGGCCAAAGAGAACGAGGCCCCGATATGAGCACCTGCGTCTATGTCCAGATCCGCTGCAAACCCGGCACCACCTATCGCGTGGCCGAGGAAATCGCGCTTAAGGAAATCCATTCAGAGCTGTTTTCGACCAGCGGCGATTTTGACCTGCTGATGAAGCTCTACATTCCCAAGGACGAGGATGTGGGGAAATATATAAACGATCACTTGCTAGATATTGACGGCATCGAACGGTCGTTGACCACGCTGACCTTCAAGGCGTTCTGAGGGCGGTGTTTGAGTGTGCGCGGCCAAGGCCGCGCGCAGGATATCTCGTCAGCGCCCCCTTGGGCCGCTGCCTGCGGGATGTGCCTCCGGCGGGGGTATTTTCGGCAAGAGGAAGATCACGCCGTTGGCGCGCCGTTGATCCACGTGGCGCGGATGGCGCGATCGTCGCCCATCATGATTGTGGAGAAAAGGGCTTCCCAGATATCTCCGGCGCGTGCGCTGCGCTGGGCGATGTCGGGCGTCGAGGCGAGGTCGAGCACGACGAGATCGGCTTCCATGCCGGGGGCAATATTGCCGATCCTGTCTTCCATGTGCAGCGCCTTGGCCGAGCCAGCGGTGGCGAGCCAGAGGAGCTGCGCGGCGTGCAGGGAGTTGTGGCGCAGGTGGGCGATCTCGTAGGCGGCGGCCATGGTGCGCAGCATCGAGAAGGAGGAGCCGCCACCGGTATCCGTCGCGAGCCCAACGCGCTGCCCTTCCGCCATGAGGCCGCCCATGTCGAACAGGCCGGAGCCGATGAAGGTATTTGATGTGGGGCAGTGGATCAGCCCGGCGCCGACCTCGCGCAGGCGGTCCTTTTCGCGTTGTTCGAGGTGGATGGCGTGACCGTAGAGCCCTTTTTCGCCCAGAAGCCCGTAGGCCTCGTAGGTGTCGAGGTAGTCGCGGGCCTCTGGGAAGAGGGATTTGACCCAAGTGATCTCGTCCGTCTGTTCGCTGAGGTGGGTCTGCATCAGACAATCGGGGTGTTCGCCCCAGAGCGCACCGAGCGCGGCGAGTTGATCCGGCGTTGAGGTGGGCGAAAAGCGCGGCGTGATGGCATAGGAGAGGCGATCGACCCCGTGCCATTTGCCGATCAGCGCCTTGCTGTCGTCATAGGCGCTCTGGACCGTGTCGCGAAGACCTTCGGGGGCGTTGCGGTCCATGCAGGTTTTCCCTGCGACGACGCGCTGTCCGCGCTTTTGGGCCTCGGCAAAGAAAGCATCGACGGATTCAGGGTGAATGGTGCAGTAGCTGACCATGGTGGTGACGCCATGGGCGCGGGTCAGGTCGAAATAGAGCGCGGCGATCTTGGCGGCATAGGCCGGGTCTCCAAAGCGCATTTCTTCGGGGAAGGTGTAGGAGTTGAGCCAGTCGATCAGGCGTTTGCCCCAGCTGGCGATGATGCCGGTCTGGGGGTAGTGCACATGGGCATCGATGAAGCCAGCACAGATCACCCCCTCGCCATAGTCGATGCGCGCCACCTCGGGGTGGGCTGCGAGGAGCGTGTCGGCCTCGTCTTCGGCGACGATACGGCCGTCCGCGACCAGAACCGCGCCGCGGCGACGGAAGCGCGCGGCCTCGGCCACCGGTGTCTCGAAGGGATTGGCCGCAAAGCCAAGCGTTTGGCCCAAAAGCAGTTTCGCCTCTGTCATGGTCGTCTCCGAGATGTCAGGCAATTTGATATAGGATACTGTCTTTTGATCTTGTCGTGAAACCCGGCAATTCCGTGAAAGTGTTTCAACATGGCGCCATGTGACGGGAGCGGGGCGGGCGATGCGCGCGAGGGATGCTCAATCGGGCGTATTGCCCGGAAATCAGGCGTGAAATCGCCGCGCGCCATTGAGTTTTCGACCTGCTTTCCCCTAATGTCAGCAGCAAGAGATGCACAAGATCACGCGGAGGGGGCAGCATGAGCCAGACGACCGAAACCGACACCCCCGAAAGCGAGGCCGAGGACGAGGCCTATGTGATCGATCGCAGAGCCATCGCGGCAATCCTCTATGCAGTTGAGATATGGGATCAGGAGAAGCTCTTCGAGCTGATGGAGCCGCTCCATCCGGCCGATATTGCCGACATTCTTGAACAGATCAACGCCTATGACCGTCGCCGCCTGATCGAGTTGTACGATCAGGAATTCGACGGGGAAATCCTGTCTGAACTGAAGGAAAGCCTGCGCGAAGAGGTCATTTCGGTTCTGAAGCCGGGCGTTCTTGCCGAGGCGGTGCGCGACCTTGAGTCCGATGACGTTGTTGACCTTGTCGAGGATATGGACGAGCCGCAACAGGAGGCGATCCTCGAGGCGCTCGAGGAATCTGACCGGGTTGCGGTGCAGACCTCGCTTGCCTATCCGGAGGAGTCCGCGGGTCGTTTGATGCAGCGCGAAACGGCCTGGGCGCCGGAGCATTGGAACGTGGGGCAATGTATCGACTACCTGCGCAATGCCGAAGACCTGCCGGAACAATTCTATCACGTGATCCTTGTCGACCCCAAGATGAAGCCCGTGGGCAATGTCACATTAGGACGGATCATGGGGTCGCGGCGCGAAGTCCTGTTGCGGGATATCGTCGAAGACCTTTTCAAGACCATACCGGCGACGCAGGACGAAGAAGACGTGGCCTATGCGTTCAATCAGTATCACCTGATCTCGGCGCCGGTTGTGGACGAGAATGACCGGCTTGTCGGGGTCATCACCATCGACGACGCCATGGCGGTTCTGGACGAGGAACACGAGGAAGATATCCTGCGCCTTGCGGGTGTGTCGGCGGAAGGGTCGCTTTCGGACAAGGTCATCGAGACCGCGAAGCAGCGCTTGCCGTGGCTTGCGGTCAACCTTTTGACGGCGATCATCGCCTCGCTTGTCATCGCGCAGTTCGAAGATACGATCAGCCAGTTTGTTGCGCTTGCCGTGTTGATGCCGATCGTGGCCTCGATGGGCGGCAATGCGGGGACGCAATCGCTCACCGTGGCGGTGCGCGCACTTGCCACCAAAGACTTGACCGGGGCAAACGTCTGGCGCGTGATCCGACGCGAGGTTCTGGTCGGGCTTGGCAACGGGTTGGCGTTTGCGCTTGTCATGGGGGTGATCGGGCTGATCTGGTTCGGGTCGATGACGTTGGCCTATGTGATCGCTGTCGCGATGGTGATCAATCTGGTCGTGGCCGGGCTTGCCGGGACGGTGGTGCCGGTGCTTCTTGAGCGCATCGGTGTCGACCCGGCATTGGCCTCGGGCACCTTCGTCACCACGGTGACGGATGTGGTTGGGTTCTTTGCCTTCCTCGGGTTGGCGGCGATGGTTCTGACCTGAGGCCGGAGGGGCGTTTCATGGAGCTTGCAGAGATCAAGAACGCCGCCCGTGCTGCGGCCTTTGCCCGTCGCAAGGAAGCATTCGAGGCGGCACCGCCGGGACAGTCGGCGCACCTCTCAGAAGTGCTTGCGGGCTATCGCGGCGTGCCTCTGGCGGGGTTCATGCCGATCCGTACCGAGATCAACCCTCTGGCCGCGATGGCCGAGGCGGCGGCACATGGGCCGGTGGGGGTGCCGGTGATCCAGGGCACGGGCCTGCCGCTCGAGTTTTCGCGCTGGGAGCCGGATTTCGTCCTGCGCGAAGGGCCGTTCGGGGCAATGGTGCCGGAGACGGACGATTTCTTTGAGCCGGAGATCCTCATCGTGCCACTTGTCGCGTTTGACGCGAAGGGGGGGCGGCTAGGCTATGGCGGTGGATTCTATGATCGCACGCTTGAGCGCCTTCGGGCGCGCCGCGCGACATTGGCCATCGGATTCGCCTTTGCCGCGCAGGAGGCAGAGGCGCTGCCGCTTGAGCCGACGGATCAGCCGCTTGACATGATCGTGACCGAGCAGGACATCCGCGATCTGCGCTAGGCAGATGGGGTAGAAAGGGGCCAGCCCCTCTTGGCCGCGGGGCGGCCAATTCACCCCGGGATATTTCCGGCAAGAGGAAGAACCGTCACGATCGCTTGTGTTCCCGCCTGTTCCCCCTTGCCCGCGCGCGGGGATGGAGGTAGCCAGAACCGCATGAGACTTCTTTTTCTGGGTGATGTCATGGGGCGCGCGGGGCGCGCCGCTGTGGCCGAACATCTGCCACGCCTGCGCGAAGACTGGCGCTTGGATTTCGTGGTGGTCAATGGCGAGAACGCCAGCAATGGCATGGGGCTTTCGGGCGCGCATGCCAAGGACTTGCTTGATGCGGGGGCGGATTGCCTGACGCTCGGCGATCATGCCTTCGACCAGAAAGACATGATGCAGTTCATCCAGACCGAGCCGCGGATCATCCGACCGGTGAACTATGCCCATGGCGATGTGCCGGGGCGTGGCTACCGTGTGTTCGAGGCACGGGGCGGGCGCAAAGTCCTTGTCGCGCAGGTTCTTGGTCAGGTGTTCATGAAGCGTCCCTTCGACGATCCGTTTTCGGCGATGGATGCGATCCTGCGCAAGCATCCGCGCGGCGGCATGGTGCAGGCGGCGCTTGTCGATGTGCATTGCGAGGCGACCTCGGAAAAGATGGGGATGGGCCATTTCTGTGATGGCCGCGCGAGCCTTGTCGTCGGCACCCACACCCACGTACCCACGGCGGATGCGCAGATCCTTCCTGGCGGGACGGCGTTCCTGTCGGATGCGGGGATGTGCGGCGACTATAACTCTGTGATCGGTATGGAGAAAACCGAACCGATGCGCCGTTTCGTGACCGGCATGCCGAAAGCGCGGTTTACCCCGGCGCTCGGCGAGGCGACGGTTTCGGGGGTCTATATCGAGACCGATGATCGCACCGGTGAGGCGACGCGGATCGAAATGGTACGACGTGGCGGGCGGCTTTCGCCAGCGGGGCCTCTGTGAGCCGGTTTGCGGCGTTCGGTGTGCTCCTGGTCCTTGGGTCCGGGTGGGGGATCACGATGCCGCTTGCCAAGATCGCGGTCAGTGAAGGCTACCAGCCTTTCGGCCTCATCTTCTGGCAGCAGGCCATCGGCGTCGTGGCGCTTGGCTTGATCCGGGTGGTGCAGAAGAAGCCGATCACACTCCCGCCAAAGCTCTTGTGGTTCTTTCTGCTCATTGCATTGATCGGCACGTTGATCCCGAACAGCTTTTCGTATCAGGCGGCGATCCACTTGCCAGCCGGCGTCGTGGCGGTGTTGATCTCGCTCGTGCCGCTTCTTGCGTTTCCCATAGCGCTTGGGCTTGGGATTGATCGGTTCACGGGGCTGCGCCTTCTCGGCATCGTGACGGGGGGCGTCGGGGTTATCCTTTTGGTTCAACCAGATAGCCTCCCTGATCCGGCAATGGTGTTGTGGGTGCCTGTCGCGATTGCGGCGCCGTTTTGCTATGCCTGCGAGGGCAATATCGTTTCCAAGTGGGGCACGCATGGGCTTGGGCCCGGCCACGTTCTGTTTGGAGCGTCACTGATCGGGGCGATCCTTGCCTTGCCGCTGGCGATCTCCACCGGGCAGTTCATCGACCCGCGCACTGATTGGGGGCCGCCGGAGTATGCGATCATCTTGTCGGCGCTTGTGCATGTGGCTGTCTATACCGGGTATGTCTGGCTCATCGGGTGGGCCGGGTCGGTTTTCGCGGCGCAGATCGCCTATGTGGTGACCGGGACCGGGGTCATCTGGTCCATGATCCTGCTCTCGGAACGCTATTCCGGATGGGTCTGGGCGGCGATGCTGCTTATACTGGCAGGGATGGCATTGGTGCAGCCGCGTCAAAAGGAGACGCTTGCCCCCTGACTGCGCATCGGCAATTGTGGCGCGAGGCAATACCGGGACATACATGGACCTGTTCGACTTTTCACAGACCACCCAAGCGGTGATCGCGCTTGCGACCGTGGGCGTTATGTTTGCGCTTTTCCTGCGTGAGATTTTTCCAACCGAAGTTGTGGCAATTGCCGGGGTGGCGGCGCTTCTGGCCTTTGGGGTTCTGCCCTACGACAAGGCGCTTGTCGTTCTGTCGAACCCGGCGCCTTGGACCATTGCGGCGATGTTCATCGTCATGGGGGCTCTGGTGCGCACGGGCGCATTGAGCGCCTTTACCCACATGGCCGATAGCCAGGCCCGCACCAACCCGCGCCTTGCCATCGCGATGCTTATGGGCTTCGTCATTATCGCTTCGGCGGTTGTGTCGAACACACCGGTGGTCGTGGTGATGATCCCGGTCTTTATTCAGCTTGCCCGGACACTCGACACCAATGCGTCCAAGTTATTGATTCCGCTCTCATATGCGGCAATCCTCGGGGGCACTCTGACGCTTATCGGGACATCGACCAACCTGCTTGTCGATGGTGTCGCACGGGCCAATGGCATGAAAGCGTTCTCGATCTTTGAGGTGACGAAACTGGGTGTCATTCTCGTGATCTGGGGCATGATCTACCTGCGGGTTTTCGGCTCGCGCCTCTTGCCGTCACGCGACAGCATGTCGGACCTTTTGTCGGATCGTTCGCGGATGAAATTCTTCACCGAAGCTGTGATCCCACCGGAGTCAAACCTCATCGGGCGGGAGGTCAATGGCGTGCAGTTGTTCAAGCGGGAAGGGGTGCGGTTGATCGACGTGGTGCGGGGGGATGTGTCGTTGCGGCGCAACCTTGAGGGGGTGACGCTTCAGGTTGGGGATCGGGTTGTCCTTCGGACACGGATGACGGAGCTGTTGTCGTTGCAGCGGGACAAGTCTCTCAAGCGCGTGGATCAGGTTTCGGCGGTTGAGACGACCACCGTGGAGGCGCTGATCACGCCGGGCTGTAAGATGGTGGGGCGGCGACTTGGCGACCTGCGGCTGCGGCGGCGCTTTGGGGTCTATCCGCTGGCCGTGCATCGGCGGAACCAGAATATCGGACGCCAGCTTGACGACCTCGTGGTGCGGGTCGGGGACACGCTTCTCCTCGAGGGCGCACCGGCGGATATTCAGCGGCTGTCGACGGAGATGGATATGGTCGATGTGACCCAGCCATCAGAGCGGGAATATCGACGGGGTCATGCGCCGATTGCCATCGCGGCGCTGGTCGCCATCGTGGCGCTGGCAGGGCTTGGATTAGCGCCGATTTTCCTGCTTTCCGTGCTCGCCGTGGCGGTGGTTCTGCTCACGCGCTGCATTGATGCGGACGAGGCTTTTTCCTTTGTGGACGGGCGGTTACTGGCGCTTATCTTCTCTATGTTGGCCATTGGCGCGGCGCTGGAACACTCCGGCGCGGTCACGCTCATCGTGGAGGCAGTGGCACCCTATCTTGGCACCCTGCCGCCCTTCCTTCTGGTGTGGGCGGTTTACCTGCTCACGTCGGTGCTGACCGAGCTTGTCTCGAACAACGCGGTGGCCGTGGTGGTGACGCCGATTGCCATTGGTTTGGCGAGCGCGATTGGCATTGATCCGCGCCCCCTCGTGGTGGCGGTGATGGTGGCGGCCTCGGCGAGTTTCGCGACGCCGATTGGCTATCAGACCAACATGCTCGTCTATGGGCCGGGGGGGTATAAGTTTACCGACTTCCTGCGGGTGGGTATCCCGCTCAACCTCTCCATCGGGCTTCTGGCCTCGGCGCTGATCCCGGTGTTCTGGCCGCTTTGAGCGGGGGGCGTTCGTGGACCCTTTTCCGACCGTGCGGTGCGGCGGCGAATCGGGGAGGAGAACCGGGGTTAACGCCTGAAATATTGGCCGAAACGGGTTTCTGTATCGCGTCGGTATAACGTCGGTATTGCGTCGGTGCGCGGGCCGTCCGAGGGGCGGTTTAACGCAGCGCGCGATGGTGAACGGGGCGTGCGGGTTAAGGAAACGTGAGCCTGAGTTTGAGGGTCTTGGGCCGGTGATCGACGCGTTGGTCCGGCGGGGCAGAGTTTCTGCTCCGACCTATTGCAAGACACATGCAAGAGGCTCGACCATCGGTCAGTGCGCCTCTTGAATCCATGTCAACAATTCTGGGCACGTCTTTGCGAGTTGGGCGCGATGCGTTACCCGGTTTGCTGTACCGCGTCCGTCATGCTTGCCAATGCACCGCTGGCCGCGGCGCGGAGGAAGCCTTGATCTGAACTGAGGATAAACGCGGTTGAACCGGCCTTGCGCTGGATCGCTGCGTCTTGGGGGCCTCCCGGCAGGATCGCAACGGGGCGCTTTGCCGCCTTGGCGGCCTGGTGCACCCGGTCGGTCGCATCGCGTAGCTTTGTTGCGACATCGTCGTCCCCGGCATAGGCAGCGGCCAGATCACCGCGCCCGATAAACACGCCGTCCAGGCCCTCGACTGCGAGAATGTCGTCGATCGCTTCGACCGCTTCCGGGTCTTCGATCATCGCAATCAAAGTCACGCGCTTGTCTTCGCTCTTCATATGTTCCGCCTGTCCGGCGTTCCCGAAATCGCCCGCGCGGGTTGTCGGGGCAAAGCCGCGCTTACCGCCCGCATAGCGCCCCGCCGCGACAATGGCGCGGGCGGTTTCGGCATCCCTCACATGCGGCACGAGCACCCCATCCGCACCGCAATCCAGCACTGACAAGATGGTCTCAGGCGCACCCGATTGCACCCGTACAATTGATGCGAGGCCAGATGCGCGACACGCCAGAATAATCCGGTCCGTGGTTTCGCGATTGAACGGCGCGTGTTCTTCGTCGATCACCACGAAATCGTATCCGACGCTACCTAAGATCTCGGCGGGCATGGTCGCGGGCACTTTCAGGAAAGTGCCGAAAAGAAGCTCTTTGGCGATGAAGCGATCCCGGAATGACTTGGCCATCGCTTATCCCTCAAGACCTATGACGGTGGCCGGGTTGGTCGCAACCATGGCCCGCACGTCAGCATCGGAATACCCAAGCGCAAGGCAGGTCGCGATGCCACGTCGCATGCCTTGGAGGGGTGTCAGGGTGCCCACTTGCCCAAGGTCCGACGCAAGAATCGTCCGTTCAGGCCCAACACAATCAATGAAGGCACGCAGCTCTTCTTCGGTGCGGTTGCGGAACTTCGAGCCTTCGGCAAAGAACGCAAGCGAATGCTCGGCATAGGCCCCCATCGCGGCGATCTCTTTCATGTCGTCGAACGACGCACCGACAATGTCTTCGGGGTGGGTAAAGATGAGCCGCTCCACACCGCGCTTGCGCGCCTCGGCGAAGACCTGTTTCGTTTCAGACACATGGATATGCCCGCTGGCCAGGGCCAGCCCGGTGGCGGCGACAACATCAAGAATGTCCAAAAGCTCTGGCCGCATCTTGCCGTCTTCGAACAGAGGCACGGCGGTTGCGGGACGGATCTTTGCCGTGGCGGCGGGGTGCGACCAGCCTGCGGACTTTTCCCACTCCAGATGGTTTTCAGCGGCAAGCGTCGGCAGCCATACGATACGCCCATCCATCGCGGCGGTATGTTCGACCCCGTAGGCGTTTAGACCACCGACAACGTTGTTCAGGACGATGCCGGAATACACTTTGGTCGTCAGATCCGGGTAGTGGTCACGGATCATCTGCGCGCACATGACACCGGAATAATCGTGGTCCTTTGTCACCACCGCCCGCAGGCCGGCCTCGGAATAGACCTTGGCCAAGGCGAGATGGTCAATCGCGCGAGGGGCGATTGACGGGCCACTATGGACATGAGGATCGACCGCGCCTTGCAGGATGTCTGAGATACGCGCGTCTTCCTCGCGCTCGGTTTTGATGATGTCGATCATTGCCATTTTCCTTTTGCAGTGGGGTCGGCATCTTGTGCCGCCCCTCTGGATTTGCGACTTAGGCGTATTCGGGCCGGCGCGGGGTGAAGACGTCGAGATTGAGGACCTCCTCATCGCCCACCACGACCGCGTAGTGCATGGTGTCCGGGGGCACGACCAGCATGCCGCCGGGCGTCAGGCGCACGACGTCGTCGCCCACATGGAAATCAACCGATCCGGAAACGATATAGGCGATCTGTTCGTGCGGGTGCTTGTGCGGCTTGGGCTCGTGGTCCGGCTGTAGACGATGCAGGGCGACGGTCGCGCCTTCGCCCGAGAACGCCTTTTGTTCGACGCCGGGGCGGATCTGTTTCCACTCCATGCTGTTCCAGTTGATCGTGTGAATGTTCATCTCATGTCCTCCAGAAAGGTGGCGCGCCTAGGGGCGCAAAGGGTTCGTTATTTGCTTTGGGGCGGGACAAAGCTTTGCCAGTGGTTGTCGAGTTCGGGCATGTCGGCAAAGGCCTTGCGGGCGTCGGCCGCGCGCCCGATCAGATCGACCACAGTGACTCCCTTGGCATGGCAATAGGCGTCGAGCTCGGAAATGCTGTCCGAGATGACGTCAAACCCGCGCAGCATGACCGCCGAGGCAAGTCCCGCCGCTGACGCCCCAGAAAGCAGAGCGCGCGCAACGTCGTGGCCACCTGTGATCCCGTTGATCCCGATCAGCGCGTCGTTCGGACCGAGAGCCGCACGGCAGAGCGCCAGCCAGTGGCAGGTCAGGGGCAGGTTCCAGAAGCCGCCGAAGCCGCCGGAGGTACCTAGCATGGGTTGCATCGTTTCGAGATCCGGCAGCATTCCGAGCAATCGCCCCGCAACAATCGATGCCTGCGCCCCGGCATCTGCGGCGGAGGCCGCCAGATCGGGAACGTCGCTCGATTGTCCGGTCAGCTTGACCCAGACGGGGATGTCCAGCTTTTCAGTCATTGCCCGCGTCAGCGCTCCCACACGGTCCGCGGCGGTTTCCGTGGAGACAGCGCCCTTGGCCGCTTCGCGCCCGTAAGGTGTGCCGATGTTGAACTCCAGCACGCGAAGGCCGGCCGACTGAACCGCCAATGCCATGTCGATGGCCCGGTCCAGATCGGCCAGGATCAAGCTGGGCACCAACAGACAGTCGTTGTCCCGCGCAATCCGATCATGGGAAACGCATTGCGCCAGCCAATCCTCGAAGCCCAGCGGATGTAGACCTGAGCGCGACAGGATCATTGTCGACGGATCGGCATTCGCCCCCCATGTGACAGGCTGCCATTGCGTATCCAGCGCCACATATTCCGCCGCGCGAAGTTGGGCCTTGGCGGCCTGGCTTTCATTGGTCGATTTGACCACGACAGCGCCAGCACCGGCGTCGATCGCAGCGCGAAGACCACCGTCGGCGATCATGTGTTCGGCAGGCGCCGCGATGATCGGGTTCTTCAGGGTGATATCCCCGATATGTGTTTCAAGACGGTTCATTCGCTACTCCACCAGAACATTCGGCAGGTACAAGACGAGCCCCGGGAAGACCGTGATGATCCCCAGAACGAGGATGGCCAAGCCAACCATCGGCAGCGCATGGATCGAGATCGCCTCGATTGGGCGTTTGGTGACGCCTGACATCACGTACAAACACAAGCCCACGGGCGGGGTTGCGAACCCGATCAGGCAGTTGAACACGACGATCACCCCCAGATGCACCGGGTCCAGTCCAAGCTGTGCCCCGATGGCCATCAGCGCCGGAACGGTCAGGATCAGGATGCCGACGGTGTCGAGGAACATGCCAAGAACCAGCAGGATAATGTTGACCATGATGAGAATGACCCACTTGTTGTCCGACACCGTTGACAGCGTCGTCACAACCGCCTGCGGAAGCCGCTCGATCGAGAAGATCAGGGACAGGACATGGGCAAAAGCGATCAGAAGATAGATTGCGGCGCTGACTGTCGCAGTTCTCAGGAAAACATGCCGCAGACGCGAGACTGAGAGCGCCCGATACCAGAGACCCGCCACCAGCAGCGCATAGACGACGGCCACGGCCGCGGCTTCGGTCGGGGTCACAACGCCGCCGCGGATGCCGCCGATGATAATGATCGGAAGAAGGAGCACCGGGGCGCATTTGCCAAGGGCGCGCAGGATGTCCATCAGCCCCATTGCGGGCAGTTTCGGATAGCCGTGGCGATGCGCGATCAGCATGGCATAGGCCGACAGGATCACAGCCAGAATCACGCCCGGTATGATGCCCGCGACGAAGAGTTTCGAAATGGAGGTGCCGGAGAGGGCACCGTAGAGGATCATTGCGATAGATGGTGGCACCAGCGGCGCCATGATCGAGGACACGCCAATCAGCGCGGCCGAGTAATCCTCGTGATATCCCTGCCGTTTCAGTTCGGGCGTCAGCACGGTGCCAAGCGCCGCAGCGTCGGCTGCCGCCGATCCGCTGACGCCGCCAAACAGGAAGCTGCCCCAGATCGCGGTCAAAGACAGTCCGCCCCGGAACCGGCCTACGAGCGAGTTGGCAAAACCGACCAACCTCTGTGTCAGGCCGCCGACATCCATCAGGTTGCCGGCCAGAATGAACAGCGGGATGGCCAGCAGGATGAAGCTGTCCTGTCCTGCGAACATTCGCTGGGGCACGGCCACGAGGAACCGCAAGTTGTCGGTGGCGATGAAATACCCGATCGACGAAAGACCGAGCACGAAAGCGATCGGAACCCCCATCAGCAGGGTCGTGAAGAAAATTACAGCGAGCCAGATCATTCGATAATCACCACGGGTTCGGCATCAGGATTCTGCGGCCCGCGAAGGAGGCCGATCATGCTTGCCAGAATATGGATTGAAATCAGGAGGGCGCTGACTGCGATGGAGATGTGCAGCCAGAACATCGTCACCGGTAGCGCAACGGCGCGGCCATCGCCGGTCTTCACCGCGAATTGCCAACCGTAGACCACCACCAGCCCCATGGCCGCAAGAACCAAGAGACGGCCTGCGATCTGCACCACCAACGAGATCTGTCGCGGCAAGCGGTTCACCAGTATGGTCATGCCGATCATCTCGCCGCGTGAATAGGCAAGCCCGGCGCCAAGCGACGAAATCCAGATCATCGTATAGCGCAGTGCTTCTTCTGACCACGACAGCGAAGCGCCGACGACATAGCGGAAAAAGACTTGTAGCGCGGCGATGATAACTACGGCAGCCATGCCGGTGATCAACATTGTCTCAAGGATCGCCAGATATGCGCGCACAATGCGCGGCAGGGCTGGCGGCTCTACCTGGGCCGTCATCTCAAACTCCTGAATTTGGGGGGGACCCCGCAGCGCGGGGCCCTTGGTCAAGCCAGCGTATCAGTCGCCAGACGTGGCGGCTTCAACGAAATCCGCAATCAACGGATCCCGGTCTGAGTATTTCTTCAGAACCGGCTTCCACGCTTCACGCAGGTCGGCCTTGAGCGCCTCGCTGGCTTCGGTGAGGCTTACGCCTTCTTCGGCGAGCTTGACCTTCAGCTCTTCATCGTAGGCCTTGACCGCCATCACTTGCGGCTCGACAACCTCGGCGGCCGCTTCGCGCAGGATGGCTTGTTGATCTTCGGTCATGCCATCGAAGACGGCCTTGTTGATCAACAGCATACCGGGCCAGAAATAGTGTCCCATCAGGGTCACGTTCTTGGCCGCGTCGAAAAGTCCTTCGGACTGGATCGAGGTCAGGTTGATCTCAACGGCATCAATTGTGCCGGTTTCCAGACCAGAATAAACTTCGCCATAGGCCATCGGAGTCGGGTTCACGCCGGTCGCTTTCCAGATATCGAGGAAAAGCTCGGTCGGGGCGACACGCGTCTTCAGCCCGCCGAAATCCTCCATCGTCGCGACCGCGTCACCGGTGGTAAGAAAGTGGCGCTGTCCCCCCTCATAGAGGCCGAGCCCAATCATGCCGTGGCTGCCCAGATTGTCCATGATCGCCTGCGCTTCGGGCGATACGGCCATACGAGCGAAGTCCTCATAGGTCTCCATCACGTATGGCAATTGGAACGCATCCACCGCCGGATCAAGCGTGGCAAGCGCCGAGGACGAATTCACTGTCATGTCCACGGTGCCCAGTTGCACGCCTTCCATCAGCTCTTTCACGTCACCCATCTGTCGCGCGGGAAAGATATCGATCTTCATGTCGCCGTTGGACCGTTTGTCCACGGCGTCCGCAAAACGCGCCGCTGCGTCATGCAGAGGGTGAGATTCGAAAACCGCGTGGCCAAGTGTCAGCGTCACCGATTGCGCCAGAACCGGGGCCGCGCTGAATGCAAGGCCAGCCACAATTCCTCCGAAAGCTGTCGTAAATTTCATTTGATCCTCCCTTAAGTTCTCAATATAAGAACCATAGTTCTCAAAATGAGACTGACATTTTTTCTGAAGGCATGTCAATATGCTTGCAGGGACGGAAAAGATCGGACGGAGGCCATGGCTACATCACGCGTCAAGACATCTGATATGGCATTGACAATCATAGAAAAAATCGCGTTCTCGGATGTCGCGCTCAACCAGACAGAAATCGCGGAAGCCGTGGGAATCGTCAAGAGCGCAGCCCATAAGCATCTGAATACACTTGAGGAAACCGGCTGGATCATGCGCGATCTTGCGTCTGGGCGGTATCAACTCGGCACCAAGGCATGGATCATCGGCCAGCAGGCGACTGCGATCCAGAACCTTGCGGAAGTCGGTCGAGAGCCAATGCGCGCCGCCCGCAACGACACCGGCCTTGCCGTTGTCTTGAGCCTTGTAAATAAGGGCGGCCTGAGCGTGATCTCCGCTCTGCACGGCACCCACCCGATTGAGATCGGCGTGCGGGAGGGGAGCGAACTTGCCCTTCATGCGACGGCGCAGGGACAGGTCGCGATGGCCTTCGGTGGCCCGGCTCTGACCGAAAAAACGTTGAAGGGCGAGCTTGCCGCGCTGACTCCCAAGACGCTGACCAGCCCGGAAAGGGTCCGAGATCGAATCAAAGAGGTGCGGTCGCATGGTTTTGCTTGCGCACCGCAAGAGACACTATTGGGCGTAAACGTGATCGCGGCCCCGGTTTTCGATCACACGAATTCCCTCATAGCGACTGTCGCGCTCGTTGGGTCCATTCAACACCTTACAGACCCGCCAGCCCAAGACCATGTCGAGACGGTTCAGAAACTGTCGGTCGCGATTTCAGTCGCTCGAGGCTATCGGCCAAAGGGCGGCTAGGCGCTTAGGTAAAGGCAGCCGGTCTCTCGCGGGCTGCACGCGCGTCAACGCTTTGTTAGTGCTGTGAGGGAGATGTGCTACAGTGCCCGCGAAACCACGAGGAGGAGCGGGGTTTTGTTGGAACATGCGCTTGTTCTGAATGCACTCGGGGAGCCGATCCGGCACCGACAGAAGACTCATTCAGCGGATTGGGACGAGGTAGAGGAGTTCTGCCGCACCGTCTACATGCCTTATCGCGTGCGGCCTTTGGACCGTCTCTCGCGCCCTGACGCGACCATGATTTCCGCGAAGGCAGGCTGCGTAACCATGACCCGGTTTGCCTATGGCACCGGCATTCATCTTGACCGGTTCGATCCAGATGCCGGGAACATCCTTGTTCTGAACACGCTGCGCGGTGCTTTGGATCACCAGACTGATGGCGGATCTGTCGGCACCGGTGCCGGGGAGAGCTTCGTGGTTGATTGTTCTCGGGCTGAATACTGGCTTGAGGGTGATGCGGACCACATGCAGTTGAACCTGACGATCCCACATCAGGCGATGGAGGATATGGCGGAGCGGTGGTTTGGTTTTGTCCCCGATGACCGCCTGTGGACGAGCCGCGTCAAGATTGGTGGCGCCTCGTCTGCTTGGCCTGCGCTGCTCGACTATGCCACGCGGGCACTGTCGCAGGATGGCGGTCTTGCGTCCGACACGGTGCTGGCACGGCATATCGAAGAGCTGCTCTGCGTCGAGTTGTTGCGGCAGTGGGCCTCTTCGGCGGGGCTGAACCTTGAAGCGGGGGCGCGCTGTGCTGCACCAGCCTATGTGCGAGCTGCCGAAGAAATCTTGGAAGCCGAAGCGCGAGACGCGCCCTCCATTGGCGATGTCGCGAAACGGATCGGTGTTTCTGCGCGCACGCTGTCGGGTGGGTTTCAGAAGTTCCGCGGGATTTCCCCGCGGGCTTTTCTTGCTGCGCGGCGCCTTGAGGGGTTTCGCGAAGACCTCGAGACGATGCCAGGCGATGTGACTGTCACCTCGATCGCGACGGATTGGGGGTTCTCGAATTTCGGGGCGCTGGCGGGTCGATATCGCGAAAGATATGGCGAAACGCCCTCGCAGACCCGGCTACGCTCGGCAGGTCCGTCCCGTCGCCACTAAAACGACTTCCGAAATCGGACAGGGCATGCCGATCGAGGACAGCGCGCCAGCCGCAAGTGCCGCATTCTTCCCTGCACGTCTTCAAGGGAGGAACCAATGAAAGACATCCACACAAAGACCCTGAAAACCCGCTGTGACGCCGTTCTCGACAGTCTGGCGACTGGCCCAAGCCGTGTCCCCGGCGTCGTTGCAATGGTGACAGACCGCGATGCCGACATCTATTCCGGTGCGGCCGGTGAGCGCCGTTTGGACGGTGAGCCAATGACCGAGGATACGGTGTTCGCCATTTTCTCGACGACCAAGGCCATTGCGGGCACCACGGCTCTGCAATGTGTCGAGGAGGGACTTCTGGACCTCGATGCGCCCGCAAAGGAATATGCCCCGGCTCTCGGTGATATTCAGGTGATCGACGGTTTTGAGGCTGACGGCACGCCCCGTCTGCGTGCACCGAAAAGCGAGGTCACGACACGCCAACTGATGCTGCATACCGCCGGTTTTGGCTATGATTTCTTCAACGAGGTCTACAAGCGGCTTGCTGAAGAGCAGGGCCAGCCATCTGTCGTCAGCGCGAGCCGCGCCTGCATCGAGACGCCTCTGCTCTTCGATCCGGGCACGAAGTGGGAATACGGCTCGAACATTGACTGGGTCGGGCAGGTCGTGGAAGGCATCCGCGGGAAGCGTCTTGGCGAAGTGATGCGGGACAGGGTGTTCGATCCGCTTGGCATGCAGGACATCGCTTTTACCCGGACGTCTGACATGAAGGCGCGCACCGCCACAATCCATGCGCGTGGAGAGGACGGCGATCTGCTTCCGATGGACGACTTCGCGCTTCCCGATAACCCCGAGGTCGATATGGGCGGCCACGGGCTCTATGCCACGGTGCCGGAGTATATGAAGTTTATCCGGATGTGGCTGAGTGACGGGGCCGGTTCGAATGGGCGGGTGCTACGGCCGGAAACGGTTGAGTGGGCCGTGCAGGGGGCTCTCGTGCCGCCGCAGAAGGTCAAGATGCTGCCTGGTGTGATCCCTTCGCTGTCAAATGATGCAGAGTTCTTTCCGGGGTTGGCCAAGGATTGGTCCTATACCTTCATGGTGAATTCCGAAGAGGCCCCGACAGGCCGTCCTGCCGGAGCAATCGGCTGGGCTGGGCTTGCGAACAGCTACTATTGGATCGACCGCAAGAACGGGGTCGGCGGCTATTGGGCGACACAGATCTTGCCGTTCGCGGATGGCGTCTCTTTTGGGGGATACATGGATTTCGAGAGCGCCGTCTACGCCGCGCTTTCGCAATAGTCGCGCATCGACTGCAAGACGTTGAGGAGCGGGGCGCAGGGGCGCCCCGTTCGCGATGAGGCGCCACAGCCTGACGCGTCGGGGATCGCTTTGGCCCCTCTACCTCGTGATGACTATGCGCCCTTTCGGCACTGTGAGGGCGGTTCTCGCGGTGATCCCTGTCACACGACCCTATACAGCTCTTCATTTCACTGCTATTTTCAAATGAAGCACACGAATAGGTAGAACGATGAACAAGCTCAAGGCCTCCACCGCGCTCGTCTCAGCACTTCTGACATCGCAAGCAATGGCTGATCCGACGGTGATGTTCGGCCTTGCTTTCAACTTCGGCGGTGGCGCGCCGGTGTCTACCGGTCTGACCCTCAAACTTCTCACCGATGATGAGGCACAGTCTGTTGTGGGTGCTGCTGGTGTGTCTTACTTCTTCGACAATGGCGGCTATTTCGGCCTTGATGCGGGTGTGGGGTATCTTTTCGATGGCGATGTTGCCACGACGCTGACCTATGACTTCATCAATGATCGCCCGCAGTTCAGCCTCGGTTACGCGGACGTTTGCTAAGCGTCTCCAAGGTATAGATGTCTCGAAAGCCTCCGCCGATGCGTGGAGGCTTTTCTTATTGCGGGGGACTAGGGGTTGTCCTCTAGTAGCTCTTCTGAAGATCGCAGAGGGCAGCTTGCGAGGTGAGCGGCAAGCCCGTCTTCATCGAGCTCCAGATCCATGAACTCTTCCACGATTTTGTCGTAGTTGTCTTCCAGCGTCCTGTCCTGCGGATTGAGCCGCGTGAGCATGAGAAGCCCAGTCGGCGGGCAATCAAGGAAGGTCATCTCCAAGTCAGGCCGGTATTTCCGCAGGATCGGCACCAGTTTCCAGACATCTCCGGTCCACCACTCTGGATAAGGCCCGTCTCGGGGTACGTCGGCATGTTCGCGCACGGTCATCTCGACGCTGAGCGGTAGGCAGTCATGCAGGAAGATGACCCCGCCGGGCGTGCAGTATCTCTCTGTGTGAAACAGATCCCGTAGCAGCGCTTCGAAGAGGTGCATCCCGTCCAGGAAAGCAGAGGTGATCGGGCTTTGCAGGAAATGGCAAGGGTCATGCGCTTCAAAGAACGCATCACTCGTCGTCTGAAATAGGAATGCCGCCTGTTTCTTGCCCATGACAGGCTTGCGGAGTTGAAACTCTGGATCAATCGCAAGGGTCGTACAGGTCAAGGGAGCGAGCGATTGGCCATGAAAGGTTCCAATCTCGAGGTGCGCATTTGAACCACGTGCTTCCAGGAAGTCGGTGATATAGCTCACATAGTTGCGCCCCCCAAGTTGGACGGCCTGTTCTGACGCGAGTTGGTCCTTTGTCGGCGCAGTGGTCCTGAAGACACCAACAAGATCGCCCCATTCACTCTCTGTATCATGCCAGCTCTCAATGAGATCGCAGCCAGCATATTTCGCGAGGGCGGTCATCGAGTCCGGGAGGAACCGGTAGCAATCGACGGGGTATCTGTGAATCGGACCGTGCGAAGGCACGATCAAGACGATGAACGCGCCGGGTTTGGCGATCCGCACCATTTCCTCAAACGCTTTCCAGAAGAATTCGCAATGCTCCAACATTTGACCACTGACCACGATATCCGCGTCATCGTCCGGAACAGGGTAGGCGTAAGGGTCTTCCGCCACCAGATCGACGCCTTTTCCCGCCACGAGATCGACCCCGACATAGTCAAAGGCAGGGCCCGAGAAAATCTCTCGGTAGCTACCGTTCTCGTCCATTGACCCGATGTCCACGATCCGCAGGTTGTCGTCCGGCGCCCCGAGATGCGGCGCGACGTAGTCATCATAGAACCGCTGCATGTTCTTGAGGGACTCAGCGTGCATGGAATACTCCCTGGATCTTCACGTAAATTGGAGAAGGACGAACGGCTGCGCTTGCCCAGAGGTTTTATCGCTCTGGCACCATCCAGTCATTATTTCCCGTCTCAAGTACCGGCATCGATGCCCCACGCTCTCAAGACGCGGCGAAGCATCTTGCGCTTTTGCTCAAGTGCGGGCGCGCGCACACTCACCATCTCAAGGCAAAGGTAATTTAGCGCGGAGTAGCGCGAATAGAGGCTTTTGCGTCCTGCGAGGGATAGGGCTGCCCTGCGTGCAGGGGAGAGGCTTGCGCCGCGCTCGTGGAAGACAACGCAATCCGTCACGGCGAGAAGTTCATGACCGGCTGTGCGCATCCTGATCGACAGATCCTGAAACTCACCATACCCCTCGGGGAACAGGTCCTGATCGACACCACCTAGCGCGTCATAGGCCTCGCGGTCGACGAGGACACAGAACCCGTGGAGGATTTGCAACGGCACAAGAGCCCCTTGCTCCGCTTCCGAGATTTCTTTGGATATGTCGGCGCGGCACGGTGCAGACGGCGTCTGTAGTCCCGCAAACCCGCCAGCCCGCCCAAGCACTGCGCCGTAATTCTGCCACCCCGCGTTGTTGGAAAGCGGCCCGACCATGGCGGTTTCCGGGGCGGATCGAAGCGCCGCGTGCAACTTGTCGAGCCACCCCTTTGTCACGATCGTATCGCTATTGAGGGCAACAAAGGCCGTTGCCGAGCTTTCTTTGACACCAAGCGCAAGCGCCCGTGAGAAACCGCTCTGTCGCGGGGTCTCAACGAAGACAATCCGCTCATCGCTCTTGGATAGCGCCACGAGCCTCTCGCGTGTGTCTTCATCGCTCGCGTCGTTGACAAGGACCACTCGTCCCAGCCGAGCGCCGCTCGTTGCCTTGAGCGATGCGATACATTCCTTGACCGCGTGCCAGGCATTGTGCACCGGGATGATGACATCAACCGCCTCGGTCGCATCGCTCTCGCTGCGGTCCCGCGGCTTTGAAAGCGGTGTGAAGTGATCAAGCCCGTCAAGGAAATCCGCAAGATCTGCGCGTCGGTCGCTCTCATCAAAGGCGCTATAGGCCCGGCGAAAAGCGTCGAGACAATCTCGCGACTCCGGGTGGCGTTCACAGAGCTGCGCCGCAAGGAACATGGCGGACTCAAACTCCTTGCCATGAATAAGCAGATCCACCTCGAGAAGGCGCACTTCGTTCTCTTTGTAGCGACGAGACCTGACAAAGGTGATGTCAGCCTCGGCGCGGTCGGGATTGCCGAGGGCGATCTCCGCACGCGCCCGGCAGAGCCTGCTCTCAAGTCTCTCATCATCCAGTTGTAGCGCCGTATCCGCATAGCTGCGCGCCTCGGCGGGCTGTTCCAGATAGAGATAGGCCGCACTTAGGGACTCTAATGCCTCAAGGTTTTTCGCATCCAGTGAGAGCGCCTTTTGAAACGCTGTGATGGCTTCGGCGGTTTCGCCTTGCTGAAAGTGCAACGTGCCGATGCCGGTGTGGGCCTGTGCAGTCTCCTTGAACCGCAAGGCCTCTCTCCACGATCTTTGCGCCCGTGTTGCCAAACCTACGATCATCTCGCACCGCGCGACACGGGCGTAGCTCTCATACCCTGCGCCAGCACGCTCTAGTTCCGCCACCGCATCGCCTAGCGCTGCGAAGACCCGTCCTTCTTTGAGATGCCCCGCAATCAACCCGTCGATGGTTGCGCCTTTGAGAACCCGTTTCGCACGGTTTCTCTCTAGAAGACCGGCAAGCGCATTGTTTTTCGCTTTGGATTGGGGCGTGTCTTGAAAAGCTGTCATTCCCGCGCTCCCGTTTTCTCAGAGCTGTCTTCTTCCACGCACTTGATCGCGTCCTGACGGGCGGAGGAGCGCGCGTCCTGAACTTTCTCGAAAAAGCGCCAGATGTGAGCGCGCTGTGCCTTTGAGGCGGTGTGCAGATGGACCTCTAGCGACGCAGATAATCTTGATTTCAGCCGTGCATCTGCAAGCGCACGCTCTTCCACATCCCCCCAAGCGTAGCCGAACCATTTATCGAAGAAGTGCTCTGCGCTCTTCAAGAAGACCGACTGCCGCGACGTCTGTTCTGGATGTTGGCGCCAATTCGTGACGGTCACCGGACAGAAGCTCGTCTTGTATCCGGAGAGCAGCAGTCGAAGATAGAGGTCGTCGTCTTCATAGCCCACCAAGGCCGGATCAAATCCCCCGACCTCGGCAAAGCTCTCGCGGCAGATCAGAGCAGCGCTCGGAAACATCACCGCGTCTCGCGCGATGAACTGGCTTGGGCGTTCTAAGACGGGATGGGCCGGATATGGGAAAACGGCCTCAGTCAGAATTGCGCCGTTGCGATCCATCTGTGCGACATCTGCAAAGACCCACCCCAGAGTCTCCTGATGCGAGATCGCCTGGCGCCAATGTGCGACGAGGATTTCGTTATGGTTCGTTCGAAACGTGTCATCCTGATCTAGAAAACAGAGATGCGTCCCCCGTGCGGCCTTCGCTCCGGTATTTCGCGCACCGCCTTGCCCCATGTTCTCTTGGGAAAGGAGGACGATGTCCTCTTCGTCGGCAACCGCCTCGAGCCAGCGTGTTTCGGACTCGTCAGATCCGTCATTGACGACAATGATCTCTCGCGCAGGCAAGCTCTGCGCCTTCACAGAAGCGATCGCGTCTCGAAGGAAGGCGCTCCCGTTATAGAAGGGGATCACCACAGAGATGGCGATGTTGCCCGGCCGAGTATGTTCAAGGTCTGTGATCTTTGGTGCGTCGCGTGTCACGTTGGGCGGCACGCAATACGTGCCATTGAGGAGCTTTCCGGCCCCGGTAATATGCGCTTTCGTGCCGTGGACCATACGCGGCCCGAGTTCAGCCTGTTCCCGTGATCCCTTGCGGATCACGACCATTGAGTTGAGGATCTCCACAGATTGGACGGCTGCGAGGATGCTCGGATCGAACTCGAGATCATAGGCGCGGATGAATCTATCGAAACGGCTCTCGACGCTCGTCTCGACCTGCCAATGTTCCCGGTTGATGACATTGGCCACTTCCTTGAAGAAGGCGAGCGACGACGTCTCAAGATCCAGGCCGCCTTCAAACTCTTGCCAGAAACTGCAAGACATATCCTCGACGATGAACAGACCATCCTGCGCCAAGACAGGAAAGAAGGATAGGAATGCGCGTATGATGTCGCGCGACTGGTGCGAACCATCGTCGATGATGATGTCGAACTGTCCACATGCCCGCATGGCCTGTGTCCGGGCAATTGGCGCGCCAGCGTCGTTCACGATGACTGAAATACGCGGGTCTTCGTAGACGAGTTCTGCACAGCCGGGGTCGATGTCGCAGCCGATGAAACGGCGTCCGTTCGCAAAGTATTTCGACCAGATCTGTAGCGATCCACCATTCTGGACACCGATTTCGAGCAAACGCACCTCGCGGTCCCGGTGATCCCGGAGCAATCGCTCGTAGTGAAGCAGGTTGCCGGTCCATTTGTCCGAGACAAAATCGCGATGGTCCTCATGGAGCTGGTAGAGTGTCGGCGGCGTGTTTGGGTCACGCTCATGCCCCTCATCTTGCGGGGCATCCTTGTCGCCATTCGCATAGATGCGCCCGAAATCAGTATCGCCATAAAGCGCAGAGGCTTTGGTGATTTCTGTTTCGCCATCCCAGAGCATGATCTTCTTGTCTTGTGCCGCAGTGACACAGCCGAAGGCGCGCTCGATCACATGCTCTGGTTGCCCATCATTGTCTGCATGAGCAACGAAACAGGTTTGCGGATAGAGTTCGACGAAGTCCACGAAGGCGCTCGGTCGGCACCAGAACATGGTCCCGGCAAAGAACCCGTAGCGCTCTGGCATAGGCCCGTGTTGTAGCGCCAGCGCCTTTTTGCTGAGCCCTTCGTGGCTCGGTCCGTCTAGGTAATACTCTCGCGGCCCCGCGAGCACGAGTTCCGGTTCAGCGTCAAAAGCGTCGCGATAGGCCCGGACTGTCTCAGGACTGCCCATGAGCCCTCGCACCAGAGACCTGCGCCACCTCGTGTGTCGCCCCTCGGACCGTTTGGTGTGCATTTTGCAGACCAGATCGAATTCCGTGAGACGCGGCAGTAGGGCAAGGAACGGCGCCACATCTCTGCCGAGATTTGGCACCGCGCGCACGTCTGCCTTTGGAAAACGTTGGAGGATCTCATCGCCGAACGTGCTCTCGGGCTTCAAGGTAACAAATAACGAAAAGGGTTCGTCGATATGGCGCAGCACGGCTTCGAAATCTGGCCACTGATCTTCGTAATGAAGGTGAATGACAACGGCACAACTGAGCTGTTTAGAGCGCGCGTCCGTTCTCGAGGAGGTCTTCTTAGTCAATGCGTCTTATCCAAACCGCTTCAATCTTGTCGCTATGGCCCTTGGTGTGTCTCTCGATCACTGCCAAGGCAGGCGAGGCCCAATCAGTTTGGCTTTTCGCGACAGGGTCTACTCTGCACGAAGACCCAACCTGTCCACAAGTCCGGAGGTTCTCAGAGGCATCACCTGCCGGGGGATGTTTGGCGCGCGATGGTGAGCGGGGCGTGCGGGTTAAGGAGGGGGGCGCAAAGAAAAACCGGGACGCCGTAGCGCCCCGGTTTCGGTGTGTCGTTCCCGTGCGAGGGTTTAGTCGTCGCGGGAGTGGCCTGCGTGGCCGCCGGCGATTTCCTCGGTGGCTTCGACGGCGAGTTCCTCGGGCAGGATCAGGTTCAGCACGATGGCGATGATCGCGGCCGGCAGGATGCCGGAGGTTGCGAGGACTTTCAGCGTGCCGGGCATGTATTGCAGCGCGCCGGGTTCGAGCTGAAGCCCGAGGCCGAGCGACAGGGCAATCGCGAAGATCACCATGTTGCGGCGGTTCCAGTCCACGTCGGAGAGCATCGAGACGCCTGCTGCGACGACCATGCCGAACATAACGATCACGCCACCGCCGAGCACTTCGATCGGGACCGTCGAGATGATCGCGCCGACCTTTGGGATGAGACCGCCAAGGATCAGGAAGAGCGCGCCGATGGTGACGACGTGGCGGCTCATGACGCCGGTCATGGCGATGAGGCCGACGTTCTGGCTAAACGACGTGTTGGGAAGCGCGCCAAAGAGACCGGAGATCGCGGTGCCGATCCCGTCTGCGAAGGTCGCGCCCTGGATCTCTTTGTCGGTGGCTTCACGGCCTGCGCCGCCCTTGGTGATGCCCGAGACGTCGCCCACGGTTTCCACTGCGGAGACGAAGGACATGAGGCAGAAGCCCAGGATCGCGGCGAAGGAGAATTCCAGCCCGAAATGCAGCGGGTTCGGAAGCGCGATGGGCGCGGCGCGGCCGACATTGGCGAAGCTCACCATGCCCATGAAATAGGCCGCGACATAGCCGACCAGCAGGCCGAGCAGCACGGCGGAGACCGACATCATGCCTTTGGCGTAGAATTTAAGGCCGAGGGTCACGACGATCACGAGGCCCGCGATGAACCAGTTTTGCAGGCTGCCGTATTCCGGCGTGCCGATGGCGGGAACGCCGCCCGCGGCGTATTGGATGCCAACCTTGACCAGCGCGAGGCCGATCATCGTCACCACGAGCCCGGTCACGAGCGGCGGCAGGGCAAAGCGGATTTTGCCGATGAAGAGGCCTAGGATGGCGTGGAAGAGGCCGCCGACAAGCACACCGCCCATAAGGACGGCGACGGCATCGACGCCTTTGCCCGCGACGAGTGGGATCATGATCGGGATGAAGGCAAAGGAGGTGCCTTGCACGATGGGCAGGCGCGCGCCGACAGGGCCGAAGCCGATGGTCTGAAACAGGGTCGCGATGCCTGCGAAGAACATCGACATCTGGATCATGTAGATCATCTCGGGGAAGTCGGGCGAGTTGGAGCCAAAGCCAAACCCTGCCGCGCCGCAGACGATGATCGCGGGCGTGACGTTGGAGACGAACATGGCAAGCACGTGCTGGATCCCGAGGGGCACGGCCTTGGCAAGCGGGGGGGTGTAATTGGGATCGCGGAGCTGTTCCGGGGTCCCGATCGACGTATCAGTCATTCTAGTCCTTCCTGTTCCAGTATGTTACGGGCCCGTTTCTTGGCGACGGGTTGGAGTTTCTACGGGGCGACGACGGTATAGGGGTCGTCGAACCAGTATTCTTCGAGGTTCGTGCCGTCCCCGATCCGGTCCACCACGGCGAAAAGGCCGGGGGCATGGAGCGGTGTCAGGACGCCGTGCCATGTATTGATGTGAAAATTGATGCCCTGATGCGGCGCGGTCAGGAAGGCGCGCGGCGTGCCGGGCGTGCCGTCCTCATCCGGTGCGACGATGACGAGGAACGGCGCCGGGGTGAGCGGCAGGAAGGCCTGACTTCCGAGCGGGTGACGTTCGACCATGTCGAGATGGTAGGGAAAGGCGCGTGGGGTCGCGTCAAAGAGGCTGATCCCGGCGCGGCCACCGTTGAAATCCATCTGCGCAAGGTCGTGATGGCGTCCGCACATCCCCTGATTGATGATCTTATCGGGGCTATCGCGCAGTTCGATCACATCGCCAAAGGGCGCGAAGGTCTCGGCGGTTAGGGGGAGGGGCGTCAGGGCATGGCTCATGGCAGGAGGTCCATCAGGCGGAACTCTGCGATGCGCTCGACCTGGCGGCAGGCCTCGTTCATCTCGGTCGCGGTGTCATTGTCGATGCGGCGGGTGAAGGCGGCGAGGATCGAGGCCTTGTCGTGGTCGCGCACGGCGATGATGAAGGGAAAGCCGTGTTTTTCGACATAGGCGGTATTGAGCGCGGTGAAGTTCTCGCGTTCCGCGTCGGTGAGCATGTCGAGCCCGGCGCTGGCCTGTTCGGAGGTGCTTTCGCTTGTCAGGCGGCCTGCGGCGGCGAGTTTGCCGGCGAGGTCGGGGTGGGCATTGAGCACGGCGAGGCGTTTGTCGTCCGAGGCGGTGCGGAAGACGCGGCAGAGCGCGTTGTGGACACCTGCGGCGCAGTCATGGGCGGGGCCAAGCTCGAGCCCATGCGCGCCTTCTGCGATCCATGGGGAATGCTCAAAAATGCCGCCATAGGCCGCGACGAAGTCTTCGCGCGACATCTCGGAGGGGCGTTGCCAGCGCGCGTGGGGATGGGTCTTGGCCCAGTGCTCGGCAATGTCGATGCGGCGCGGGGTCCAGACGCCTTCGAACCCTTGGATGTAGTCGAGGAAGCGTTTCAGGCCCGCGAGCTTGCCCGGACGGCCGATGAGGCGGCAATGCAGGCCGATGGACATCATCTTGGCCGCGCCTGCCTCGCCCTCGGCGTAAAGCGTGTCGAAGGCGTCTTTGAGGTAGGTGAAGAACTGTTCGCCGGTGATATAGCCCGGCGCGGTCGCGAAGCGCATGTCGTTGGCTTCGAGCGTGTAGGGGATGATGAGCTGATCGCGCTCACCGACCTCGAGCCAATAGGGCAGGTCGTCATCGTAGGTGTCGGAGATATAGTCGAACCCGGCTTCTTCGGCGACGAGGCGGACAGTATTGGCGCTACAGCGTCCAGTATACCAGCCGCGCGGGCGCGCGCCCACGATCTCGGTATGCAGGCGCACGGCCTCGGCGATGGCGGCGCGTTCGTCCTCTTCGGGCATGTCCTTGTGTTCGACCCATTTGAGCCCGTGCGAGGCGATCTCCCAATTGGCGGCTTTCATCGCCGCGACCTGCTCGGGCGAGCGGGCGAGTGCGGAAGCGACGCCGTAGATCGTCACCGGGATGTCGGCGCCGGTAAAGAGGCGGTGCAGGCGCCAGAAGCCGGAGCGAGCGCCGTATTCATAGATCGATTCCATGTTCCAATGGCGTTGACCGGGCCAAGAGGCGGCCCCCGCGATGTCAGACAGGAACGCCTCGGAGCCTGCGTCGCCGTGAAGGACGCAGTTTTCACCGCCTTCTTCGTAGTTGAGGACGAATTGGACGGCGATCTTGGCGCCGCCCGGCCATTGAGGATCGGGCGCGTTGGGGCCGTAGCCACGCATATCGCGGGGATATCTGCTCACGTTTGGGTCTCCGGTCATGATCGTTTATCTCTATCTCACAACAATTCGAAAAACTTTCATTGATTTTTTGAAAGTGTTCTTTGCTACTGGTGCCTGTCTTTCGGGCGGATTTGTCGCCACAAGGGGGCGATTGAACAGATTGGGAGCATAGCATGTCTGGATATCTCACAACGCATGTTCTGGATACCGCGCGGGGGTGTCCGGCGCAGGGGATGAAGATTGACCTCTACCGGATCGAGGGCGAGGCCCGGACCCATTTGCGTAGCCTTGTGACCAATGCGGACGGGCGCACGGATGCGCAAATCCTGCCTAAGGAAGAGTTTGCGATTGGCACCTATGAGCTTGTTTTTCACGCAGGCGACTATCTCGATGCCTGTGGCACGCCGCCTGAGGAGCCACGCTTCCTTGACGTGGTGCCGCTTCGGTTTGGAATGAGCGAGGCGGCGCATTACCACGTGCCGCTTCTGCTCTCGCCTTTCGGCTATTCGACCTATCGCGGTAGCTAGACCGGGTCTGACAGCACCTGTCGCTTGGCCAGTTCGTCCTGAATCCGTGTCGCCATGAAATCGATGAAGAGCCGGGTTTTCGGGTCTTGGTGGCGGCGGTGGGTGTAGAGGCAAGCGAGGTGAATTGGCACCGGGGGCGAGTCTGTGAGGACAGGCACGAGTGCGCCAGAGGCGAGGTGTTCTGAGATCTCGAAGACGGGTTTAAGAATGATACCGTGGCCTTCTAGCGCCCAGTTGGTCAACACGTCGCCATCATCGGATTCAAACGGCCCGCGCACGGCGAATTTTCGATTGCCGTCTGGGGTTTGCAACGTCCATTGGAATTCCGGCGCACCGGGATAGCGCAGGTTCAGACAGTCATGTTTGCCGCTCGTCAGCTCGTCCGGGGCGCCCGGTAGTCCGCGCGTTTCGAGATAGGTTGGCGCGGCGCAGAGCACGCGCGGACAATCCGCGAACTTGCGCATCCGAAGCGTGCTATCTTCCGGCACACCCAGAAAAAAGGCCACATCGAGCCCTTCGGCGGTCAGGTCGAGCTTGCGGTCGGACAGGCGCAGGCGGAGGTCGATTTGCGGGTATTGCGCCTTGAAGGCGGGCACATGCGGCGCGATGAGGCGGCGCCCGATGCCTAGCGGGGCCGCGACATGCAGGCTACCGCGTGGGGATTGGGTGATGGAACTCACCGCTGCCTCGGCCTCGTCGATCGTGTCGAGAATCTTGCAGGCGCCACCGTAGAAGACCTCGCCCTGTTCTGTGGCGTTCAACTGACG
The DNA here is from genome assembly GCF_032918335.1 of Shimia sp. FJ5. NCBI lineage: Bacteria > Pseudomonadati > Pseudomonadota > Alphaproteobacteria > Rhodobacterales > Roseobacteraceae > Shimia > Shimia sp. FJ5. The sequence goes on from NZ_JAWJUV010000003.1 coordinate 108,469, forward strand.
GGTGGTGCGCATGAAGAGGCGCACGCCAAGGTATTCTTCGAGCTGTGAAATCCGTGACGAGGCGACGGCCGCAGAAATGCGCTGATCGCGGGCGGCGGCGGACATATTGCCCAATTCATAGACGCGCACAAAGGTGCGGATATTGTCGAGATAGGACATGCTGATTTTCTGGTTTTCTTTGAAGCTCTTCGGATTTTTTCTACAATAGAGGAAAAGTCTCGCAGGCGCTACGGTGCCCGCACGGCAAAAACAGGGGTGTGCACCATGGTTATGACCTTTCTGATCGACTGGGCGGAGTTCGCCCTGCGCTGGCTTCATGTCATCACGGCGATCGCGTGGATCGGGTCGTCCTTTTACTTTATCGCGCTGGACCTTGGACTGCGCCGCGAGGGAGACCTCGGCGGCGCGGATGGCGAGGAATGGCAGGTGCATGGGGGCGGGTTCTACCATATCCGCAAATACCTCGTGGCCCCGGCGGCGATGCCGGAACACCTCATCTGGTTCAAGTGGGAGAGTTATTCCACGTGGCTCAGCGGGGCGGCGCTCTTGATGGTGGTCTATTGGATGGGGGGCGAGCTTTACCTCATTGATGCGAGCAAGACCGAGATGGTCCTGTGGCAGGGGGTGCTCTTGTCGGCGGTGTCGCTTACCATTGGCTGGATCGTTTATGACCGCCTCTGCAAATCGGGGCTGTCGGAAAAGCCGACGCTTTTGATGCTGCTTTTGTTCGCGCTGCTTGTGGTGATGGGCTGGGGCTATACGCAGGTCTTCACGGGTCGGGCGATGATGCTTCACCTTGGGGCGTTCACCGCGACGATCATGACGGCGAATGTCTTTTTCATCATCATGCCGAACCAGCGCATTGTGGTCGCGGACCTCAAGGCCGGGCGCAAGCCAGACCCGAAATTCGGCAAGATCGCCAAGCTGCGCTCGACCCATAACAACTATCTCACGTTGCCGGTGATCTTCCTGATGCTGAGCAATCACTACCCGCTGGCATTCGCGACGCAGTATAACTGGATCATTGCGGCGCTGGTCTTCCTGATGGGGGTCACGATCCGGCATTTCTTCAACACGATGCATGCGCGCGGTGGGATGAAATGGTGGACCTGGGGGGCGACGGTGGCGCTTTTCGTGGCGATCATGGTGCTGTCGATGGCTGGGCCGGACTATAGCAGCCTTGAGGAAGAGGAAGCGCGCGCCTTCACCACCACGGAGCAGGTTTACGCCAGTGCGGACGGGTTCGAGGATGTGACGGATATCGTTCTCGGGCGGTGCTCTATGTGCCATGCGCGCGAGCCGTTCTGGGACGGGATCGGTCATGCGCCGAAGAACGTGCTTCTTGAGACGCCGCAGGAGATCGCGGCAGAGGCCAAGCGGATCTATACGCAGGCTGCCCTCAGCACCGCGATGCCGCCCGCCAATATAAGCTGGATGGAGCCGGAAGAGCGGCGGATCATCGCGGAATGGTTCAAGGCGGCACAGGGCGGCTGAAGCGCGGGCGCGGAATTCTTTGAAAGTTCCGGGCCGTTTTCTTTTGAAGGAAACGGGTCAGGCCTCGTCGCGCAGGCGGGGCAGGAAATCGGCCTTGAGCGCGAGGATGAAGTCGCGCACGGTTTCCAAAGTCGGGGTCATGCGCAGGTCGGTGCGGTGCAACAGATACCAGTGCCGCACGATAGGCAGGCCCGGCACATCAAGCGCGACAAGGCGGCCTGAATTCAACTCGTCCGTCACCGTGTGCTGCGAGATCATGGCGATGCCAAGCCCGGCGATCACGGCCTGTTTGATGGTCTCGTTGCTGCCCATCTCGACTTGGCGGTAGGTCATGCCTTCGCCCACGCGATCGAGGTAGCGCATCATCAGGATACGCGTGCCGGAGCCAAGCTCGCGCGAGATGAAGGTTTCGGAGAGGAGGTCGGCGGGGCTTATGTTGTCGACCTGAGCGAGGCGGTGGCTGGGCGCGGCGATGATGACGTGCGGGTGCGGGCCGATCTCGTAGGAGATATTGGCCGGGCTGCGCGGGGGGCGGCCCATGATGGCAAGCTCGATGGCGCCTTGTTTTAGGTCGCCGATGATTTTGTCGCGGTTGCCGACTTTCAGGATCACGTCGATATCGGGGTGCGCATCGCGCAGGCGCACAACGAGGCCCGGGGCGAAATACTTGCCGGTCGAGACCACGCCGAGCACGGCAACCCCGGATTGGCCGTCACGCAGGGCGCGCACCTTGTCGAGGCAGCTATCCAGGACGGAATCGATTTGCAGCGCGGTGGACAGAAGCGCCTCGCCCTCGGCGGTCAGCACGGCGCCGCTTGCGCCGCTGCTGGTGAGGACGCGAGAGCCGATGGCGGCGTCGAGACCGCGCAGTTGGGTGTGCACCGCCGGGGGGGTGAGGCCGAGTGTCTCAGCCGCGGCGGTGATGGTGCCGTGATCGGCCACCGCCGCCAGCGCGCGTAACTGCTTGAGAGTTATAGACTCTTTCTTTGGCATCTTCACCACATATTAAAATGTGCTTATGCAGCACGTCCATTTTTTAAATTTTCTAACAATCGCGATTATGGAATGCAATGTCCAACAAACGCCAGTTGGGACAGTGCCATGCCTGAAAACATCTCTCCGATTGTGACCGATCACATCCCCGAGCCGCTGCGCCCGGTGATGGCGGCGATCTGCGCCGTGTCGATGGATGTGGCGCGGATCATTGCGCGCGGGCCGCTTGGCGCTGCGCTGGGCGCGCAGGTGGGGGCGGCGAATGCCGATGGCGATGATCAGAAGGCGCTCGACGTGATTGCCGATGAGATGTTCGCCAAGGCGCTTGCCGCGACCTCGACGCGGTTCTGGGCCTCGGAAGAGCGCGACGAAGTGATCGAGCTCAACCCGAAAGGAAAATATGTCGTTGCGATGGACCCGCTTGATGGGTCGTCGAATATTGACGTCAATGTCTCTATCGGGTCGATCTTTTCGATCTATGAGGCCAAGGAGACGGGCGAGGCGAGTGTCTTGCGACCGGCCTCGGAACAGCTTGCGGGCGGCTACGTGATCTACGGGCCGCAGACGGGGCTTGTCGTGACCTTTGGCGATGGCACGCAGCACTACATCCTTGATCCCGAAACGGGACAGTTCGAACTTGCCGAGGCGCGGATGGTGATACCGGCACAGAGCAGCGAGTTTGCCATCAACGCTTCGAACTATCGCCATTGGACCAAGCCGGTGCGCGCCTTCATCGACGATTGCATCGCGGGCGATTCAGGGCCGCGCGGGCGCAATTTCAACATGCGTTGGGTCGCGTCGCTTGTCGCGGAAACCCATCGGATCATCACGCGGGGGGGCGTGTTCCTTTATCCGTCGGACGAGCGTGAAGGCTATGAGCAGGGGCGGCTGCGGATGCTCTATGAATGTGCGCCGATTGCCTTTGTCGTCGAACAGGCGGGCGGGCGGGCCACGGATGGCTGTGACCCGATCATGGGCAAGGGCGCGAGCCGCCTGCATCAGCGCACGCCCTTCGTATTTGGTTCGTCCGAGAAGGTCGCCCGCGTCGCGACCTATCACGATCTTCCCGACCACGAGGTCTCGGCGCTGTTCGGCAGCCGTGGTCTGTTCCGCAACTGACGCGCGCAAAGGACTCTGACATCATGAGCAAGAAACACCCTATCATCTCTGTCACGGGCTCTTCCGGCGCGGGCACGTCGACGGTCAAATCCACCTTTGACCAGATTTTCCGCCGCGAGGGGATCAGCGCGGTGAGCATCGAGGGCGACGCGTTTCACCGCTATGACCGCGCGGCGATGAAGACCGAGTTGGAAAAGCGCAAGGCGGCGGGCGACGAGACGTTTAGCCATTTCTCATATGATGCCAACGAGTTGGGCGAACTGGAGCGGGTGTTTCGCGACTATGGCGAGACCGGCAAGGGGCGCACACGGCACTATGTGCATGACGATATGGAGGCCGAACGCTATGGCGTGGCGCCGGGGCTTTTCACCGATTGGTCCGAGTTCGAGGAGGGATCGGACCTATTGTTCTACGAGGGGCTGCATGGGGCGGTCGTCAATGACGATGTGAACCTTGCCAAGTTTGCCGATCTCAAGATCGGGGTGGTGCCGGTCATCAACCTCGAATGGATCCAGAAGATCCACCGGGACAAGGCGCAGCGGGGCTATACGACGGAGGCGGTCACGGACACGATCCTGCGCCGGATGCATGCCTATGTGCATTGCATCTGTCCGCAATTTATCGAAACGGACGTGAACTTTCAGCGTGTGCCGGTGGTCGATACCTCGAACCCGTTCTGTGCGCGTTGGATTCCGACTGCGGATGAAAGCATCGTGGTGATCCGGTTCAAGAACCCGCGCGGCATCGACTTCCCCTATCTCACCTCGATGATCGAGGGGAGCTGGATGAGCCGGGCGAATTCCATCGTCATTCCGGGGGGCAAGATGGACCTCGCGATGCAGCTTATTTTCACGCCGATGGTTCACCGTCTGGTGAGCGAGAGCAAGCGCGCCTGAGGCGTGCGCGAGAGGGAGGAGAGACCATGAACCAGCAGGCCAAAATTTCGACCGATATGGAAACCCGGATGGCCAATGCCATTCGTGCGCTCAGCATGGACGCGGTGCAGGCGGCAAATTCGGGCCACCCCGGCGCGCCGATGGGTATGGCGGATGTGGCGACGGTGTTGTTCAACCGTTTCATGACTGTGGATCCGAGCGCCGACACGTGGCCGGACCGGGATCGCTTTGTGATGAGCGCGGGGCATGGCTCGATGCTGGTCTACGCGATCAACAACCTCTTGGGCTATGACGATATGGGCATGGACCAGATCCGCGCCTTTCGCCAATGGGGATCGCGCACGGCGGGGCATCCGGAATATGGCCATGCCAAGGGGATCGAGACGACAACCGGCCCGTTGGGCCAAGGGATCACCACGGCGGTCGGCATGGCGCTTGCCGAGCGGATGATGCAGGCCCGGTTCGGGGATGAGCTGGTCGATCACTACACTTATGTGATCGCGGGGGATGGCTGTCTCATGGAGGGGATCAGCCACGAGGCGATTGATTTCGCGGGCCATATGGGGCTTGGGCGGCTGGTTGTCCTGTGGGACGACAATGACATCACCATTGACGGCAGTGTGAGCCTTTCCTCCTCGACCGATCAGAAAGCCCGGTTTGCCGCGAGCGGCTGGCATGTGCAGGCGGTGGACGGGCATGACCGCGAGGCGGTGGCCGAGGCGATTGCGGCGGCCAAGGCGGATGCGCGCCCGTCGCTCATCGCCTGCAAGACGATCATCGGTTTCGGGGCGCCGACCAAACAGGGCACCAGCGCGACGCATGGCGCGCCGCTTGGGGCAGAGGAGATCGCGGCGGCGCGGGAGGTTTTGGGCTGGCCGCATGATCCGTTCGTGATCCCGGCGGAGGTGCGTGAGGCGTGGGAGGTGATTGCCGCGCGCGGCAAGCGGGCGCGTGAGGCTTGGGAGGCACGGCTTCAGGCCTCGACGTCGCGGGCCGCTTTTGAGGAAGCGATGGCGCCTGTGGATGGGGCCAAGCTCGGCACGGCGATCAATGCCTATAAGGCCAAGCTCTCGGCGGACGCGCCCAAGGTGGCGACCCGCAAGGCGAGCGAGATGGCGCTTGAGGTGGTGAATGCGACCTTGCCGAACACCGTGGGCGGCTCGGCGGACCTTACCGGGTCGAACAACACCCGCACCGGCGGCATGACCCCGGTCAGCCGCGAGAATTACGGCGGGGAGTATATCCATTACGGTATTCGCGAGCATGGCATGGCGGCAGTGATGAACGGGATCAGCCTGCATGGGGGTCTCAAGCCCTATGGCGGCACGTTCCTGGCCTTTGCGGACTATTGCCGCCCGGCGATCCGCCTCTCGGCACTGATGCAGCAGCCGGTGGTCTATGTGATGACGCATGACTCGATCGGGCTTGGCGAGGATGGGCCGACGCATCAGCCGGTCGAGCATGTGGCGAGCCTGCGGATCATGCCGAACGTAAACGTGTTTCGGCCCGCCGATGCGGTCGAGACGGCGGAGGCTTGGGAAATCGCGATCAGCGACACGTCCACACCTTCGGTCCTTGCGCTGTCGCGCCAAGGCTTGCCGACGGTGCGCACCGAGCATGACGAGGAGAACCGAACCAAGCGTGGGGCCTATGTCCTGCGCGAGGCGGAGGGCACGCGCGACGTGACCCTGATGGCAAGCGGGTCGGAGGTTGAAATTGCGCTCACAGCCGCCGATCTGCTTGCTGCTCAGGGGGTACGGGCGGCCGTGGTTTCGGTGCCTTGCATGGAGCTTTTCGCAGCGCAGGACGCAGGCTATCGCGCCGAGGTTCTTGGCGCTGCGCCACGCGTCGCCGTCGAGGCGGCGGTGCAGAGCACGTGGAACGCACTCATTGGAGAGAATGGCGGTTTCGTGGGCATGACGGGCTTTGGCGCGTCGGCCCCGGCGGAAGACCTCTATCGCAATTTCGGCATCACGGCAGAGGCCGTCGCCGACAAAGCCCGCGCCTTGATGGCCTGAGCTGGGAGAGAACAAGACACATGACGATCAAGATAGGCATCAACGGCATGGGGCGCATCGGGCGATGCACCCTCGGCGCGATCATCGAGAGCGGGCGGGACGATATTCAGGTGGTGAAAATGAACGCCACCGGCCCGATCGAGACCAACGCCCACCTGCTCAAATATGACTCGGTGCATGGCCGGTTTCCTGGCGAGATAACCGTCGACAGCGATACGATGGGTGTCGGGCAGGGTCCGATCAAGGTCTTCTCGACCTATGATCCGACCGAGCTCGATTGGTCGGGGGTCGATGTTGTCCTTGAATGTTCGGGGCAGTTCAATTCGCGCGAGGCCTCGGCGGTGCATCTGGGGCAGGGGGCAAAGCGTGTGCTTGTCTCTGCGCCTGCGAAGAATGCCGATCTGACAGCGGTTTACGGTGTGAATCATGAGAAGATGGAGACCGGGCACGCGGTTGTCTCGAACGGATCCTGCACGACGAATTGCCTCGCGCCGATTGCCAAGGTGCTCAACGATGCGGTGGGGATCGAGAACGGGATCATGACGACGGTGCATTCCTATACCGGGGATCAGCCGACGCTCGACCGGCGTCACAAAGACCTCTACCGCGCGCGGGCCGCAGCGATGAGCCTCATCCCGACCTCAACCGGGGCGGCGGCGGCGATTGGCGAGGTGCTGCCGGAGCTGAACGGGAAGCTCGACGGGTCAGCCATACGCGTGCCGACGCCGAATGTCTCGGCTGTGGATCTGACGTTTCAGGCAGGCAAGGATGTCACCGAGGCCGATATCAACGCGATCATCGCAGAGGCGGCGGCGGGCCGGATGCAGGGCGTCCTGTCCTATGAGACCGAGCCGAAAGTGTCGGTCGACTATAACCACAACACCCATTCGTCGAATTTTGCCAGTGACCAGACGAAAGTCATGGGCGGACGGCTTGTGCGTGTCCTTGCTTGGTATGATAACGAGTGGGGGTTCTCGTGCCGGATGGCCGACAACGCCGCTTACATGGGCCAGCTTTAAGGAGACCGCCGACATGGCTTTGATTACGCTTCGCCAACTTCTCGATCACGCCGCCGAAGAGGGCTATGGCGTGCCCGCGTTCAACATCAACAATATGGAACAGGGCCTTGCTATCATGAAGGCGGCCGAGAAGGTCGATGCGCCGGTGATCCTTCAGGCGAGCCGCGGGGCGCGCTCTTATGCGGGCGATATCATGCTGCGCCACATGGTGCAGGCGCTGGCCGAGATGTTCCCGCAAATCCCGGTCTGTATGCATCAGGACCACGGCAACAACGAGGCGACCTGCATGACAGCGATTCGCCACGGGTTCACCAGCGTGATGATGGATGGCAGCCTCGAGGCGGATATGAAGACGCCCGCGTCTTATGAATACAACCTCGACATCACCAAGCGCGTCACCGACATGGCGCATTGGGTCGGCGCGTCGGTCGAGGGTGAGCTTGGTGTTCTTGGCTCGCTCGAGACTGGCGAGGCGGCGGAAGAGGACGGCTCCGGCGCGTCCGGCAAGCTTAGCCAAGAGCAGCTTTTGACCGACCCGGATCAAGCGGTGGATTTCGTCACCAAGACACAGTGTGACGCGCTCGCCATTGCCTGTGGCACGAGCCACGGCGCCTATAAGTTCACCCGTAAGCCCGATGGCGATATCCTGTCGATGAAGACCATCGCGGCGATCCATGAAAAGCTGCCCTCGGTGCATCTTGTTATGCATGGCTCGTCCTCGGTGCCGCAGGAGTTGCAGGACCTCATCAACGCCTATGGCGGCGAGATGCCCCAGACCTATGGTGTGCCGGTCGAAGAGATCGAGAAGGGCATCAAGATGGGTGTGCGCAAGGTCAACATCGACACCGATTGCCGCATGGCGATGACCGGGCAGTTCCGCAAGGTGGCGACGGAAACGCCGACGCAGTTCGACCCGCGCAAGTTTCTCACCGCTGCGATGAATGAGATGGAAGACCTCTGCCGCGACCGGTTTGAACGCTTTGGCACGGCGGGCAACGCCTCGAAGATCACCGTGATCGACATGGACGACATGGCAGCGCGCTATGCCGACGGGGCGCTGGTACAGAAGTCCGCATGAGTTTCTGAGGGGCGGAGGCGTGTCCTCCCCTCAGATGCCCGGCGGGGCGGTCCTCCACTGCCCCGCCGTTTTTGGAAATATATCAGGGGGCTGACCCATGACCTTCAACCGCAACATCAAGATCGCGCCGTCGATCCTTTCTGCTGATTTCGCCAATTTCGGGGCGGAGATTCGGGCGATTGAGGATCAGGGGGCGGATTGGGTGCATGTGGACGTGATGGACGGCCATTTCGTGCCCAACCTGACCTTTGGCCCGCCGGCTGTGAAGGCGTTTCGCCCGCACGTGAAGACCTTTATGGACGTGCATCTGATGATCGCGCCGGTGGACCCGTATATTCAGGCCTATGCCGATGCGGGCGCCGATATGATCGTGGCGCATTATGAGGCCGGGCCGCATCCGCATCGCACGTTGCAGGCGATCAAGGCGACGGGGGCGAAGGCGGGGATCAGCCTTAATCCTGGCACGCCAGCTTCGGCGGTCGAGTATCTGCTCGACCTGTGTGATATGGTGCTTGTGATGAGCGTGAACCCCGGCTTTGGCGGGCAGAAATTCATCCAATCAAGCGTCGAGAGAGTGCGTCAGATCCGCGAGATGATCGGCGATCGGCAGATCCATATTCAGGTCGATGGCGGGGTCGATCCAACGACGATTGGCGCTTTGGTCGAGGCGGGCGCGGATTGCTTTGTCGCGGGCTCGGCGGTGTTCAAGGGCGGCACAGTGGACACGCCCGAGGTCTACGGCGCGAACATCCGTGCCTTGCGCGAGGCAGCGGCAAAGGCGGGGTCGGCATGAGCCCATTGCTATTCATATCTGTGAATGTCAGCATGTTCAGCATCTCGAAACAGGATTAAGAGGATGTTCACATGACACTGACGCGGAGGACCCTTCTTCAGGGAGCAGTGGCCGGAACAGCATTGGCAGGGCTTGGCGGGCGTATGGCCTTTGCCTCGGACAGCGCGACACTTGGCGAAAAGACACTCACCACGCTTTCGGACGGGAACCTTGTCCTGCCAGTCGATTTCACCTTCAACGGTGTATCCGAGGCCGACCGTGCGCCGATCTTCAAGCAGTTCGGCTTTGGCGACGGGATGCTTGAGCCGGAGTGCAATGTCACGCTTTTGCAAGACGGGGAGCGGACGATCCTGTTTGACGCGGGTTCTGGCCCCGCCTTCATGCCGAGCGTCGGGAGGCTTCCCGATGCGCTCGACGAGATGGGACTTTCGGTCGACGATATCACCCATGTGGTCTTTACCCATGCGCACCCCGATCACCTTTGGGGCGTGCTTGATGATTTCGACGATCCGCTCTTTACCGAGGCGACCTATATGATGGGCCGCAAAGAATGGGACTATTGGTGGAACCCCGAGACCGTCGACACGATCGAGGAGTCGCGCAAGACCATGGCCGTGGGCGCCAAGCGCCGGATGGAGGCGCTTGAGGACGCGATCACCTTCTTTGACGATGGTGAGGAAATCCTGCCCGGTATCGCAGCCCGCGCCAGCTATGGCCACACGCCGGGGCACATGGCCTTTGAGGTGCGTTCGGGAAGCGAGAGCGTCATGGTGCTTGGCGATTGCATCGGCAACCACCACGCGGCCTTCATGGCACCGGGGCTTGGCCTTGGTTCGGATCAGGACCGCGAGACAGCGGCTCAGACGCGGCTTGGCCTCATGGATCAGCTCGCCGCCGAGCAGACCCGTATCATTGGCTACCACCTGCCCGGCGGCGGCATGGGCCGTGTCGAGCGCAAGGATGGCGCCTATCGCTTTGTGCCGGAAGGCGCATAATCATGGAGTGCTCGCATGGCCACAATCCCTCCTGTCTGTGACTTCGGATGGCGGGCGCCGGATTTCAGGCTCCCGGCCACGGATGGCAAGACCTATGGGTTTGGGGATGTGGCCGGCGAGAACGGCACGCTCATCATGTTCATCTGCAACCACTGTCCTTATGTGATGGCGGTGCTGGACCGGATCCTGCGGGATGCGGAAGACTTGCAAAAGCTTGGCATCGGTGTCGCGGCGATCAGTTCGAATGACGCCGAAGCCTATCCGCAGGACGGGTTTGACGAGATGAAGAAACTCGGCCTGCCGTTTCCCTATCTTTATGATGAAGATCAATCGGTTGCGCGGGCCTTTGATGCGGTCTGCACGCCGGATTTCTTTGGCTTCGACGCGACAGGCGGCTTGCAGTATCGCGGGCGTCTCGATGCGTCGCGCAAGGAGGCCGGGCCGCCTGATTTGCGGCGCGATCTCTATGAGGCGATGAGGCAGGTGGCCGAGACGGGCAAGGGGCCGCAAGACCAGGTGCCCTCGATGGGCTGTTCGATAAAATGGAAGGAAAGCGCATGAAGGCGATCATCTTTGACCTCGACGGGACGCTTATCGATAGCGCGCCGGATATCCATGCTTCGGTGAACAAAATGCTGGCGGCCGAGGGGCAGGACGCTTTGGACCTTTCCACGGTGACGGCGTTCATCGGCAACGGGCTGCCGAAGCTTGTCGAGCGGGTGATAAAGCGGGTCGGGATGGACATGGCGGAGTTTGATCGGATCGTGGCGGATGTGCTGGCGATCTATAACGCCTCTGCCGCCGATCTGACGCGGCCCTATCCGCATATGGCGGAGGTGCTGGCGGGCTTGAAAGAGGCCGGGTATCGGCTTGGCGTCTGCACCAACAAGCCGCATGAGCCAGCGGTGATTATCCTTCAAGATCTTGGGCTTGAGGGGTATTTCGACGTGGTGATCGGGGGCGACAGCACGGAGGCGAGAAAGCCCGATCCCAAGCCCCTACAAGCGGCGATGGCGGCGCTTGGCGGCGATGTGCTTTATGTCGGCGATAGCGAGATTGATGCCGAGACGGCGGAGCGCGCGGGCGTGCCGTTTGCGCTCTTTACCGAAGGGTATCGCAAGGTGGGCATCGACGAGATGACCCATGCCTATGCCTTCGATGATTTCCGGCAGTTGACCGAGATCACGGGGGCGGTTTTCGCGTGACGCTCAAGGCGTTGATTTTCGACGTGGACGGGACGCTGGCGGAGACGGAAGAGGCGCATCGCGCGGCGTTTAACCGGGTGTTTTCCGAGGAGGGCTTGGGCTGGCATTGGTCGGTTGAGGACTATCGCGCGCTGTTGAAAACCACCGGCGGGAAAGAGCGGATGCGGGCCTTTTGCGGGATGCCCGAGGCTGGGGATGTGACGCTTTCCGATGCGGAGATCGCGCGGATTCATCGTGTGAAAACAGGCTATTACGTGGATATTCTGGCGCAGGGGGACTTGCCCTTGCGGGATGGCGTGCGGGAGGTGATCTCGGCGGCGCGGGCGAAGGGGCTGCGCGTGGCTGTGGCGACGACGACCTCGCGGGAGAATGTCGAGGCGCTGTGCCAATGTTGCTGGGGCGCGTCGGGGGCGGCGGTGTTCGACGTGATTGCCGCAGGCGACGAGGTGCAGGCGAAGAAACCGGCGGGGGATGTCTATGAATTGGCGCTCGCGCGGTTGGGGCTTCGGGGGGAGGACTGTGTCGCGTTGGAGGATAGCGGCAATGGGGTTTTGTCGGCTTGTGCGGTGGGAATTCCGGTTGTCGTGACGCCGTCGGTTTATACGGAAGCGGATGATTTCAGCGGTGCGGAGGCGGTGGTGCCGTCGCTCCGGGGGGACGATTTGGCGGCGACGCGATTGGCGGGTTTGGTTGGATAAAACGCGGGTCTGTATCGCGTCGGTATGACGTCGGTATTGCGGTGGTGGGTTGGAAACCCGGCCTACGGGGTGGTTAGGTCATCGCCCTTGCCACAAGATGCGGGATGCCTGCATCCCGCACGCGCCCGACCCGCCCCCATGGGCGGGCGCGTTCCGCACCCACCCTCGGGTCGGGCGCGGGGTTTGTGGGAGAGATGGTTTGTAGGGTGGGGTTTCCCCAATCTCCTTCTTTGGCGTTCTAGAGATGGGTATTGTGAAGCCCACCCTGCAAACGGCTCATCTGCAACAGCTTTAGCTATTGGATGGAGATTGAAGCCCTAGAAATTAGGCTAGGTGGAATTCCTTCCCGCTTGTTGGACATCCTCAATGAGTAACCGTTCTCAATGTAATTAATGACGTCATCGATTTTCTGAAGCCGTACATAGTCTTTCTTAAAACGTGTCTTGGATACGACATAGGCACCATCTCTATGCCTATGAGGAAAAAGGGATTTGCCAAGATTTTTGCCTCTGGATACGGTAGCGTGAATTTGCATGTGGCCTGTCCAATCTCGAATGTCGTTCTCAAGCGAATCTAAAGTATTTCAATGAGAATTTCTTGAGAATTCGAGAGAATTCGAACGAACAGGTTCAATGCAGATCACTCAAACATCCAACTCCTCCACAAACCGCGCGTTTTCCTGAATATACTGGAAGCGCAGTTCTGGCTTTTTGCCCATGAGACGCTCTACAAGATCGCCGGTTTCGCCGGGTTCGTCCTCGTCGATGGTGACGCGGATGAGTTTGCGTGAGGCGGGGTCCATGGTGGTTTCTTTCAAATCCTTGGCGTCCATTTCGCCCAAGCCTTTGAAGCGGCTCACGTCCATTTTGCCTTTGCCGCCGAGACCCTTCGCAAGCACGGCGTCTTTTTCGGCCTCATCAAGGCAATAGACACGGCGCGCGCCTTGGGTGACGCGGAAGAGGGGCGGGCAGGCGAGGTAGAGGTGGCCTGCGTCGATCATCGGGCGCATCTGGGTGAAGAAGAAAGTCATCAGCAGCGAGGCGATATGGGCGCCGTCCACGTCGGCGTCGGTCATGATGATGACCTTGTCATAGCGCAGGTCGTCGACGTTGAATTTCGATCCCAGCCCGACGCCGAGCGCCTGGGTCAGGTCGTTGATTTCCTGGTTGGAGCCGAGTTTTGAGGACGCGGCGCCAAGGACGTTGAGAATCTTGCCGCGCAGGGGCAGGAGGGCCTGGGTCTTGCGGTCGCGGCCCATCTTGGCCGAGCCGCCCGCCGAGTCGCCCTCGACGATGAAAAGCTCGGTGCCTTCGCGGTTGGTCGCGGTGCAGTCCACGAGCTTACCCGGCAGGCGCAGGCGCTTGGTCGCGGATTTGCGCTGGGTCTCTTTTTCCTGACGGCGGCGCAGGCGTTCCTCGGCACGCAGGATGAGGAAATCGAGGATGGCGCCTGCGGATTTGGTATCGGCGGCGAGCCAGTTGTCGAAATGGTCGCGCACGGCGTTTTCAACAAGGCGTTGGGCCTCGACGGTGGCGAGGCGGTCCTTGGTCTGGCCGACGAATTCCGGCTCGCGGATGAAGCAGGAGACGAGGGCGCAGCCCCCCGTTATGAGGTCTTCGCGGGTGATCTCCTTGGCCTTGCGGTTGTTGACCAACTCGCCATAGGCCTTGATCCCCTTGAGGATCGCCGCCCAGAAGCCCGCGACATGGGTGCCGCCTTCGGGAGTGGGGACGGTGTTACAGTAGGACTGGATGAAACCGTCGCGCGAGGGGGTCCAGTTGATCGCCCATTCGACCTTGCCTGCGGTGCCGAAGCGTTCCTGAAAATCGACGGTGCCGGCGAAGGGCTGGTCGGCATAGGTCGAGGAGCCGTTCATCGTCTCCTTGAGGTAGTCCGAGAGGCCGCCGGGGAAGTGGAAGGTGGCCTCGGTGGGCGTTTCCTTGTCGTCGATGGCGGATTTCCAGCGGATCTCGACACCGGAGAAGAGATAGGCCTTGGAGCGGATGGATTTGAATAGGCGCGCGGGCTTGAAACGGTGCGAGCCGAAGATATCGGGGTCGGCGTGGAAAGTGACGGTCGTGCCGCGCCGGTTGGGGGCGGCGCCGACTTTTTCCACCGGGCCTTGCGGCAGGCCACGCGAGAAGCGTTGCTCGTAAAGCTCTTTGTTGCGGGCGACCTGAACGATCATGGAATCGGAAAGCGCGTTGACCACGGAGGCGCCGACACCGTGGAGGCCGCCCGAGGTCTGATACGCCTTGCCGGAGAATTTCCCGCCCGCGTGAAGGGTGCACAGGATCACCTCGAGCGCGGATTTGTCCGGGAACTTGGGGTGCGGATCGACAGGGATACCGCGGCCGTTGTCGCGGATGGTGATCGAGTAGTCCTCGTGCAGTTCGACCTCGATCCGGTTGGCATGGCCTGCAACGGCCTCGTCCATCGAGTTGTCGAGGACTTCGGCGACCATATGGTGCAGCGCGCGCTCATCGGTGCCGCCGATATACATGCCGGGGCGTTTGCGCACCGGTTCAAGCCCCTCGAGAACTTCGATGGAGGAGGCGTCATAGGTTTGCGATTGGGTCTCGGTCAGGAGATCGTTTGCCATGCGGGTGCGCTGCTCTTCTTGGTGTTGATTGGCACGCATTATGGCAGGGGAGCGGGGCAGGGGAAAGAGCGGTTTCGCGCTGTGCGATCCCCGCAGATTAGGTCATTGGGCGGTGGGAAGGTCTTTGTTCCGCTGCGGCATTTGGGGGTGATGTAGGGGAAGAGTGCAGGCAAGGAGTGTTGCCAATTCTTTTTGCTACCTCTAGAAGAAACTCTTTAAGCGACTTCAATCATTTGGGTGGTTATCCTTACTATGCTCGGACCAGTTATTCAGGGAATTTCAGTGCTTGCACTGTTGGTATCATTGGTGCCGACCTTTTGGCATGGCTACAAATGGAAGCAGAGACATCCAGAGAAGCTTGGCTTTAATTGGGGATACTTCATCGCCTATAGCACGGCATTTTTTTATGTCTTTCCGTTGGGCGGATTGCTTGCGGCTGTTGTTGGGAGCCCGAAAGGCGTTGATTTCGAGTTCGCAGCCCCCTAGCGGTGCTTCTGGTTGTGATAGTGGTGGCATCATTTATGGCCGTGAAGCGCCGTAGATGGGCTTTGATCGTGGTGACGCTGCTTTCGCTGAACCCGCTCTGGATGATTATCAATGTGTTTTACCTGAGAAACCGCTGGGCAGAGTTTCGAGAGGAAGCGGCGGGACGCAGAGCGATTCCTTCGACCTGAAATGCATTGAGAAAGGGTTTTGCCCTGCGTCTGGGTATGCGGAATTGAGCCGCTGACGTCGCAAGCAGATCGAGAGTCAATCGGGGCCGAACTTGGAGATCAGCTCCAGTCGATCACGAGCTCTTCGCGGAAGGCGAAGCGCAGGATGTGGCGGTCGACCACGTCGCGGAAGGTTGCGAGGTCAGCTGTATCCGGGGTCGTGGCCTGCATGGCGAGGTGATCGGGCGCGGCCTGCATGGCGAGTGTGTTGCCATTGGGAAAGGCGATGGTTGCGGCTTCGGGCGTCATGGAGACCTCGGCCTTGTGCGACCAGTGTTTGCCGAGTTGTTGCAGGTAGCGCGAGGCGTGCGCGGTTTGCGCGGTGGCGGTTGCTGTCTGGGTCATGGGGGGTGTCCTATGTTGTGTTGCCCAAGATATCGGCGTTGGCGCGGTTCTGTGCAACGCACAGGAGCGCACCGCCTCTGTGCGCAAAAACAGGCCCGACAAAGGCGCGATTTGTTGACGTGTATCAAGGCCACGTCAAGCAGGATGCAGTAGTCTTCGCACAAGTTCAGAAAAAGGAGACACGAATGACCGCATCCCCTGCGAATGCCCCTGCTGCGATCACGAAAGCCGAAGAGGAGGTCAAGGTTGCATCGGTGAAAAAATCCAGTGCCAACCGCAAGGTACAGCCGACCGCCGAAGAGGTGCGCCGCGCCTTTGAGACGGGCGAGTACCCTTATGACACCAAGCTCTCGCGCCGCGTCTATGAGCGTCAGAAGGCGCAGATTCAGGCCGAGCTTCTCAAGGTGCAGATTTGGGCACAGGAGACCGGGCAGAAATTCGTGCTTCTGTTCGAGGGCCGAGATGCGGCCGGCAAGGGCGGCACGATCAAACGCTTTACCGAGCACCTTAATCCGCGTCAGGCCCGCGTTGTCGCGCTGAACAAGCCGACTTGGGAGGAAAAGGGCCAGTGGTATTTCCAACGCTATATCCAAGAGCTTCCGACAGTGGGCGAAATGGTGTTCTACGACCGCTCTTGGTACAACCGCGCCGGTGTTGAGCGGGTGATGGGCTTTTGCGAGCCGAACGAATATCTCGAATTCATGCGCCAGACACCGGACCTTGAGCAGATGCTCGTGCGCTCGGGTATCCGGCTCTACAAATACTGGTTCTCGGTGACGCAGGATGAACAGCGCGCCCGTTTTGAGAGCCGGGCCACAGACCCGCTCAAACAGTGGAAGCTGTCGCCGATCGATAAGGCGTCTCTCGACAAGTGGGACGACTATACCGAGCCGAAAGAGGCGATGTTCTTCTATACTGACACGGCGGATGCGCCTTGGACGGTGATCAAATCGAACGACAAGAAACGCGCGCGCCTGAACTGCATGCTGCATTTCCTCGATTCGCTCGACTATCCGGGCAAGAACCTCAAGATTGCCCATGCGCCGGACCCGCTCATCGTGTCTTCGGCACACCATGTGATCCACCGCTCCGAGCATATCCTCGGCACGGCGCTGCATCCCGATACACGCAAGGGATAAGGGCCTTCGTAGCACTGTCGCAGGAGGGGCGCGGTGCTGTCTGAACGTCGAATGGTCCTTACTGGACGGCTCTGATCGATGGGCGATCAGGGCCGTCTTCGTCTTTCGAGGCCAAGCCCGCCCGCGTTGGGCCGGTCTCGTCGCAGAGATGCGCCTGTGTCATTTGTGCCGCGGGGGGCTGCTGGATCGCGCATAGCGTGTCTTGCCAATCCCGAAAGCCGCTTCTACTGCTTTTGCCATGACGACGCGAACCCTACCTTCTGCGATGACCCCTCGGGGCCATCTGGCCGCGATTCTCGGCCTTGGCGTGCCCCTGATCGGGGGCCACGTGGCGCAATTTGCCATCCATCTGACAGATACGGTCATGCTGGGCTGGTATTCGGTCGAGGCGCTTGCGGCAGTGGTGCTTGGGTCGAGTTTTTTCTTTGTCCTGTTCATCCTTGAATCGGGCTTTGCCATCGCGGTGATGCCGCTGGTGGCCGAGGCGGCGGCCGAGGATGACGAGACGGCATTGCGCCGTGCGACGCGGATGGGCATGTGGCTCTCGGTGATCGCGGCGCTCCTCACCTTGCCGGTAATGTGGTTCTCCGGGCCGATCCTGCGTGGCCTCGGGCAAGCACCGGCGCTGGCGGCGGATGCGCAGGTGTATCTGCGGATTGCAGGGGTGGGGCTTATTCCGGCGCTTCTCGTGATGGTGCTCAAGTCCTATCTCGCGGCGCTCGAGCGCACGCGGGTGGTGTTCTGGGTCACGGTCGGCGCGGCGGCGTTCAATGCGGTGATCAACTACGCGCTGATCTTCGGCAACTGGGGGGCGCCAGAACTCGGCCTGCGTGGCGCGGCCATTGCCTCGCTCGGTGTGCAGGCGGTGTCGCTCTTGGGGATCGCGCTATATGCGGCGCGCGCCTTGCCTGAGCATGATCTTTTTGCCCGGCTCTGGCGGCCCGACTGGGATGCGTTTGCGCATGTGTTCCGGCTTGGTGTGCCAATCGGGGTCACCAACCTTGCTGAGGTCGGGCTTTTTGCGGCCTCGAGCGTGATGATGGGCTGGCTGGGGACGGTGGCGCTTGCGGCGCATGGGATCGCGCTGCAACTGGCCAGTGTGAGCTTTATGGTGCACTTGGGCCTCTCCAACGCGGCGACGGTGCGTGCGGGCAATGCGCTTGGGCGGCGGGACGCGGATCATCTCGCGCGTGGGGCATGGATCGTCATCGCGCTCTCGATGGGAGTCGCCGTGGCGACGGTGGCGGTTTTCCTGACCGTTCCCGAGGTGCTTTTGGGTCTGTTCCTTGCGCCGGAAGACCCGGACCGCAGCCTGATCATCGCCACCGGGGTGATGCTCTTGATGATGGCGGCGCTGTTCCAGGTGGTGGATGCGGCGCAGGTCATGGCGCTGGGGCTGCTGCGCGGGGTCAAGGATACGCGAGCGCCGATGATCATCGCCACGGTGAGCTATTGGATGGTGGGCGCGCCCTTTGCCTATGTCTTCGGCTTCGTCCTGGGCTGGGAGGGGCCGGGTGTGTGGTTTGGCCTCGTCATGGGGCTGAGCGTGGCGGCGGTCCTGCTGATGCTGCGCTTCTGGCGTGGCAAACTGCCTGCGCTCCGCAGCCATTTCGCGCGCTCCTGATCTTCCCCTTTGTGGAAATACTCCGGGGGTCTGGGGGCAGGGCCCCCAGTTGCAAATGGGGTCTGGGGGCTGCGCCCCCAGCCACGCCCAACACTTTGACGGCGCAGGCTTTGGCCTGCGTTTCAAAAGGGGCGGGAGCCTCCCCCTCAATCCTCTTTCATCAACCGGTCGGCTTTCTTGCGCACAAGCACCGAGCGCAGGTCATGCATCGCCAGAAGAAGCGCATCCGTAACCTCTTCGAGCTGGTCTTCCGAGGCACGGGATTGGGCCCATTGCGTCGTCAGGTTGAGGTGATCCACTGTGCGCAGGATATCGTCGATGTCACGGGCGGCGAGGACGCCCTGGCGTTCGCTCATCCAGTCGCGGATGACCGCGACATCTTCTTCCGACAGCGCGCGATCGCCATGCGGCTTGATCTCGCCGTTGCGGATATTGACCACGGCGATCTGGTCCATCTCGATCCGGCGCTGGCGGTTGTCGCTATCGACGCGGAACACCACGGCGCCGTTCTCGCGGACGCGGAAATAATATTCTGGCAGGTCTGCGCTCATGCCGGGCCTCCGTCTTCCATGATCCGCCACAGGCTGCCGTCGGGATCAATCATGCAGAACATGCCGGGCACGTCGCCCGCTGGGTCGGTGATCCCGGTCAGGCGGGGAATATCGGTCTCCTCTGACCAACATCCTGCCGCGGCCCAGCGGTCCCGGATCGGCGCAATCGCAGGTGTGCGCAGCCCGGCGGAGAACCAGCTTGTCTTCGGGTCGAGATCCGGATGGGGGAAGAACTCCACCAAAAGACCGTCGAAATGCAGGATCATCCAGCCATCCCCCCGGTAGGCGCGTTCAAAGCCGAGCGCGGCGTAGAACGCCTCAGTCGCGTCGAAATCGCGGCTGGGGAGGTTGGCAGTGATCCTGCTTTGTTTCATGACAGCCCCGCGCAGAAGGTCTGGATCCGGGTGCAGGCTTCTTTGAGGTTCTCGTCCGAGGTTGCATAGCTGACGCGGAAGTTCGGCGAGAGCCCGAAGGCCGCGCCAAAGACCACGGCGACGCCGGTTTCTTCGAGCAAGGCAGTGGCGAAGGCCTCGTCACTATCGATCTTGGCGCCGCCCTTGGACGTCTTGCCGATCAGACCGGCGATCGAGGGGTAGACATAGAACGCTCCTTCCGGCACCGGGCAGGTGATGCCGTCGATCTCGGACAGCATGGAAACCACGAGGTCGCGGCGGCGTTTGAAGATCTCGTTATTGGTGGGCAGGAAATCTTGCGTGCCGTTGAGCGCCTCGATGGCGGCCCATTGCGAGACCGAGCAGGGGTTCGAGGTCGATTGCGACTGGATCTTGCGCATGGCGGCAATGAGTTCGACCGGACCAGCGGCATAGCCGATCCGCCAGCCGGTCATCGCATAGGCCTTGGAGACGCCGTTGCATGTCAGGGTGCGGTCATAGAGCGCCGGTTCGATCTCCGCCGGGGTGCAGAACTCGAAATCGTCATAGGCGAGGTGCTCGTACATGTCGTCGGTCATCACCCAGACATGCGGGTGCCGCATCAACACATCTGTCAGCGCCTTCAACTCGTCGCGGCTATAGCCTGCGCCGGTCGGATTGGAAGGCGAGTTAAAGATCAGCCATTTGGTATTGGGGGTGATTGCCGCCTCGAGCTGTTCGGGGGTCAGTTTGAAGCTGTTCTCGAGCGTCGCGGCGGCGATGACAGGGATGCCGCCCGCGAGCAGCACCATGTCCGGATAAGAGACCCAATAGGGCGCCGGGATCACCACCTCATCGCCTTCGTTCAGCGTTGCCATGAGGGCATTGTAGAGGATCTGCTTGCCGCCCGTGCCGACGCTCACCTGCGCCGGGGTATAGGACAGGCCGTTGTCGCGCTCGAGCTTGGCGCAGATCGCCTGTTTCAGCTCGGGGATGCCGTCGACGGGGGTATATTTCGTCTTACCGGCCGCGATGGCGGCGACGGCGGCGTCCTTGATATTCTGCGGCGTATCGAAATCCGGCTCGCCCGCGCCGAGGCCAATCACATCCTTGCCCGCAGCGCGCAATTCGGCGGCCTTGGTCGTCACGGCGATGGTCGGTGACGGTTTCACGCGAGAAAGCGTCTCGGAAAGGAAGGACATGGGAACCTCGTTTGTGTTCAGTACCCCCATGTCTTAGGGTGCGCCCGGGACCCGATCAAGCGGTTAGGCAGAGGAGACCGATAAATGACGGAAGAAACCATCTTGGACCAGACGGACGACAACTGGTTCGGGGAGGACGTGGCAACGTTCGGAGATCGTCTTGCCGCGGCCCGCAACAATGCCTCGATGACGCAAGGCCAACTTGCCCGCCGTCTGGGTGTCAAGCTGACGACCGTGAAAGGCTGGGAGGACGATATTTCCGAGCCGCGCGCCAACAAGCTTCAGATGATGGCCGGCCTTTTGAACGTGTCGGTTGGCTGGCTCCTGATCGGGGAAGGCGAAGGCGTCGATCTCACCCCAGAGGAAGAAGCGGTCCCCGGTCTTGATGCGATCCTCGTCGAGATGCGTGATTTGCGCACTGATCTCAAATTGAAGCTTGACCAGATGGCGCGGCTGGAAAAGAAGCTTCGGTTGAAACTGAAGGATATCGGCTAAGATGACAGAACCCCGCGAGACCCGCCTGAAACGCCTCAAGATGCGCTCTATGCGCCGGGGCATCAAGGAAATGGATATCATCCTCGAGCGCTATGCGGATGATAACCTCGCGGGGATGGATGCAGCGGCTCTCGATCTTTACGAGGATCTGCTGCACGAAAACGATCAAGACCTCTATCAATGGGTGACGGGCCAACAGCCCGCACCCGACCGGTTTCAGGGGCTGATCGGGAATATCTCGCGCGCCATCAGCGGCTAGCGCAGCTTTCACTTTGCATTTTATCTATTCCCGACGCGGTTTAACCGATTGTTGGGCTTTGTCGCGCAATCTCCGACCTCAACACGGACGAGTCGGAGATGCAGATGAGCATTCACACACAGCTTGAGACGCGCCTCGATCAGGGGTTCATGGCCTCCTATCTTGATGCGCTGGCGCTTGTCGAGCGGCTGCATCGGCTCTTGCTCGACGTCATCAAGGACGAATTCGAGCGAGTCGGGGTGCCAGAGATCAACGCGGTTCAGGCGCTTCTTTTGTTCAACATCGGCGACAACGAGGTTACGGCGGGCGAGTTGAAATCGCGCGGCTACTACCAAGGCAGCAATGTCAGCTATAACCTCAAGAAACTCGTCGAGATGGGGTTTATGCACCATCAACGCTGTGAGATTGACCGCCGCTCGGTGCGGGTCCGGCTGACGCAGAAGGGGCGCGAAATCCGCGATGTGGTCGCCGCCCTGTTTGAGCGCCATGCGGATGGCTTGCGCGACAAGGGCGTGCTTGGGGCGGAAGGGATCGAGGAGATCACCTTTGCGCTGCGCCGGGTCGAACGCTATTGGGCCGATCAGATCCGCTATATTTACTAGGCTGTGCACCCCGGACCCCGCGCGTTTTGCACAGTCCTTGGTTAACGAGTGCGGGTGTCTTCCACAGGGGGCAGGAGGCCGAGCGTCGGCGGGCTTAGTTCGCGCTCCAACTTGCGCTTCATGGCGCGTTCGAAATCGGCATAGCCTGTGGCGATCTCGAGAAAGGCGCCGGGGCCGTGCAGGACTTCGTTCTTGTAATAGGGGATGAGATCGGTTTCGGCCTCGAACTCGGCAGCATTGATCGCCAGACCGTTGACCACGATGTCACGGAAGGCAAAGGCGTTGTAGGCCTCTTCCGGGCCGAAGCCTTCATTGTTCTTGCCGTCGCCGGAGACATCGATCGTATTGTAAAGACAGCGTGGCGCGGATTGGAACATCGTCGCGCCATAGCCAAGCGCATAGCCAAGCGCGGTTGGGAATTTCGTGGTGCTGCGCTCGGAGGACGCCAGTGTCGCCGCCGCCTCATAAAGCGCGGCAGGGCTCTCAATCAGGGTCCAGTTGAGGAGGATCTTCTGATTGTAGCGCCCGCTCCATTCATAGACCGCCAGCGCCACATGCTGCGGCGCGATGAAGAAGGCGCGTTCCACATCTGGCGACAAGAGCGCGCGGGCAAGGCCGCGCCGTTGCAGCGCGTCCTCTGTTGCATTGACCGAACTGGACACATCGAGCGCCAGCAGCAGCGCCAAACGACACTCGACCGCACGCGCAGGCCCGGCCGCAAGAAGCGCAAGCCCGGCAGCGGCATATCCCAGCCGCCGCACAGTGCGGAAAGCGCGACCGCGCATCGCGATCACCAGTGGCCCGTGTTTTCCATGCTGAGCCAGGGCTCGGCGGCAGGCAGGGCCTCGCCCTCTTGCAGAAGTTCGATCGAGATATTGTCGGGCGAGCGCACGAAGGCCATGCGCCCATCACGCGGCGGGCGATTAATGGTGACGCCGTTGTCCATCAGGTGCTGACACATCTCGTAGATATTGCCGACCTCATAAGCGAGATGGCCGAAATGACGCGAATCCGAAGGCAGCTCGTCATCGCCGTCCCAGTTATAGGTGAGTTCGACCGGGCAGTCTTCCTGCCCCTCTGGCGCCATGAAGATCAGCGAAAAGCGGCCCGCCTCGCTATCGTAGCGGCGCGTTTCCTTGAGGCCGAGCAGGGCATAGAAGGCCATCGAGGCCTCGAGGTCTTTCACGCGGACCATGGTGTGCAGGTATTTCAGATGCATGTGCGGTTTCCCTTGTCGTCGCTCTTGTTCGTCGTTGCCCCGATGAAAGCAAACCCGCGCCGCCATGGCCAGTGTAATCCGCCTTCCAACGCGATCACGAAGTCTTTATGAGGGAAGGGAGGGATTTTGGATCAGGGAGACCGCCCGTGCAGCAATATCACGACGCGCTGAGGACGATTCTGGATCACGGGGTGGAGTCCTCGGACCGCACCGGCACCGGCACGCTTTCGTATTTTGGGATGCAGGCGCGCTATCCGCTGGCGGATGGGTTTCCGTTGGTGACGACGAAGAAACTGCACCTGCGCTCGATCATCCATGAACTGCTGTGGTTCCTCGCGGGCGATACCAACATCGGCTATCTCAAGGACAATGGCGTCTCGATTTGGGATGAATGGGCCGATGAGAACGGCGACCTTGGCCCCGTTTACGGCCATCAATGGCGCCATTGGCCGGGGCATTTGGGTGAGATCGACCAGGTGGCCGATCTTGTCGAGGCGATCAAGACGACGCCGGATAGCCGCCGTCTCATCGTGTCGGCGTGGAACCCGGCGGATGTGCCGGATATGGCGCTGCCGCCGTGTCACACGCTCTGGCAAGTGCGGATCGCGGGCAACAAGCTGCATCTGCAGCTATATCAGCGGTCGGCGGACATGTTCCTTGGCGTGCCGTTCAACATCGCCTCTTATGCGTTGCTGCAGGTGATGTTGGCGCATGTGACGGGCTATGAACCGGGCGATTTCATCCACACGATCGGCGACGCGCATATCTATTCCAACCATATGGAACAGGTTCAAACACAGCTTGCGCGCCGCCCGAAACCCCTGCCGCAGTTGCGGATCACGCGGGATGTGCCATCGCTTTTTGATTTCAAATACGAGGATTTCGAAATCCTCAACTATGATCCGGACCCGGCGATTTCGGCTCCGGTTGCGGTGTAACTCTATGATTTCATTGATGGTTGGTCGGGGTCGTAACGGCGCGATCGGCAAGGACAACGATATCCCGTGGCACGTGCCGGAAGACCTCAAGGCGTTTCAGCGCGAAACCCTCGGCGGTGCGATCATCATGGGCCGCAACACTTGGGATAGCCTGCCCGTGAAGCCGCTCAAGAACCGGATGAACATCGTCGTGACACGGCAGCCGAGGCTCACGGAGCATCAGGCGGGCTCGGTCGAGGAGGCGATCGCAATCGCCTATGCGGCGGGGTATCGGCGGGTCTATGGCATTGGTGGCGCGGGGATCTATCGTGCGATGATGCCGCTGGCCGAACGTCTATTGGTGACGGAAGTGGATCTTGCCATCGAGGATGCGGATACGTTCTTCCCGGACTTTTCGGAAGAAGATTGGCGGCGGATTGGGACGTATGATCTGCGGGCGCAAGACCCGACTTGTGTCCTGCATGAGTACCTGCGGCGCTAAGCCCGTGAGGGCGCTCCGGAAAACACCTTGTTTCCATTAGGGAAATTGACAGCGCGGCCAGCGCGCCCGTAGGATCGCGGCATTCAACATGCATATTCTCTTCGATGGGAAGGATTCCCGATGACGACGGTTCTCAAGACGATTTCCAAGCTGTCTGCGGCGCTCGTGTTAATGGCGGCGCCGGCCATGGCCCAGACATGGAGCAGCAACGCGCCGCAGATTGGCCAAGTGAACAAGCCAGAAGGCCTGATGATCCACCCCTATCCGGCCTCGGGCAACTACTGTCCGAGCGGGCTTCAGCCGATCACGATGGGGGGTGTGATCTGTTGCGGCACGCCGAACACGGGCGAAACCTATTATAACCGCGCCTCGTATCGCCGCAGCTATGGCGGCTACGATTGCCCGGCTGGTGTCAAAGGGTGTGATTGAGGCAAATCTCGCCGAAAGAGCGGGGCGCTGATCCGGCGCCCCGGCCCACAGCGGGCGTCAAAGCGCCTTGAGATCGCCTGCCATCTGTCGTCCGTCGCGGCCTTCAATCAGTTCGAATGAAATCTTCTGATTGTCCGCAAGTCCGGTCATACCCGAACGTTCCACGGCGGAGATATGGACAAAAATGTCCTTGCCGCCATCTTCCGGCTCAATAAAGCCGTATCCCTTGGTGGTGTTGAACCATTTAACGGTGCCGACCGGCATACCGTGTCTCCTTCTATTGCCTTGCTTGCCGCCGGAGTTCCGGCCCGACGACCGCATTCAGCCGCGCACCCCGGGCCATGGCGCCGCGAGACGAACGGAAATGCTACACCGAGGATTGCACGGCGATTGTAAAAAGCAAGCAAAACGACTTGAAAAACAGGCGTCTTGGCGTCAGGTCTTGGCGCAAAAGAGGGGTAATCCATGCGACTCTATGGTCTTAAGACATGCGATACGTGCCGTAAGGCGTTGAAGGTTCTAGGAAATGCAGAGTTCGTGGATGTGCGGGCAGAGGGCGTTCCGGAGGCGCTTCTCAATCGGGCATATGCGGAATTTGGCGGCGCTTTGGTCAATACACGGTCAACGACATGGCGCGGTTTGAGCGCGGCAGAACGCCAAGAAGCACCGATTTCCCTTTTGCAGAAGCATCCGACTCTGATGAAACGACCGCTGATCGAGGTCGATGGGGCGCTCTATCTTGGCTGGGGTAAGGATGTGCAGGCGGCTCTTGGCTAAGGGCGCGGGCGCTCTTATGTAGACGGTCTGACACGATAACAGGAGGCCTCATGCGCAACGCGGCTTTGACCCTTGGAATTATTGCCGGGCTCGGCGGAATGCTGATCGGCTTTTTCAGCTGGGGCTATACGGACCTCATTGATCGCTATGGCGAGGTGCCAGACCTGTTTGAGCAGGTGCAGAACGTGCAGCTTGTGCGTTTTGGCGGGCTGTTTGCGCCAATGCTGGCGATTGCCGGGGGTGCGATGGCGCGGGCGCGGGCGCTTTGGGGCGGTGTTCTGATGCTTCTGTCGGCGCTCGGCATGTATGTGGCGTTTGATTTCAATGCCTTCACCATGTTCCCGATCAGCTTTGCCCTTCTGGGCGGTGTGCTGGCGATTGCCGCCGGGAAGCCGGATGAGCCGAAATCACATTTCTAAGGCGCGGCGGGGCGCAAGCAGGCGGTCGAGAGCGACCGGACCTGCGCCCTTGATGACCAGAACCAGCAAGAGAAACACCCAGAAGGCGCGTTGATCGAGGATCACGGCATCGGGGATGCGGTCGAACCATGCGCCGAGGGTTTCGGGGTGTTCGATTCCGCCGTGGCCATAGAGATCGGTCAGGGATTGCACAGTGACGAAGCCGATCATGCCAAGCGCGGCAAGGCGGGTTGCGAGGCCGAGAACGATTAGGGCGGGGAGGATGAACTCGGCCCAAGTTCCGGCGAGCACGACGAGGTATTGCAGCAGCGACATTTGCGAACTGTCATAACCTGCGGCCTCGAAGGCGCGCGGGAAGATTTGCACGTATGCGCCTGTCGAGGGAGAGAAAAGCCCGGACACGCCATCGCCGAGCTTGGTCAGGCCAGAGGCCCAGAAATAGCCAAGCAGAACGGCAGCAAAGATCAGCCGCGCAAGAAGCGGCAGGAGGGCATCAAGGCGGGACAAGCGGGCGGTGACGGCGGTGTAGAGCTGGATCAGGGACGACATGGGAAGACCTCAGGGTAGGATCGCGGTGATGGCCTCGGCAGAGAGGAGGCACGCGAGACAGGTGGACAGATCGAAATCGGGGCTGGCCTTGGTGGCGGTCTCGGCGGCTTCGCCGAGGGTTTGGCCCGCCATGAGGGCCGTTGCAAAGGTGAGCCCGCCGGGCGGCAGGAGATGCGGCAGGGGATCATAGCCGGTGCGCGCGACGAGGACGGACTGTGCCTCGGCGCGGGGCTTGGGCGCCTTGGGATCAAGGGCAAGCCGGTAGATCGAGAGAAGCGGCCACTCGGAGCCCAGAAGGCAAACCGCCGGGGCAAAGCCAAAGCGCGTCTCGGGCAGGTCTTCGGGCGCGATATGGGCCAGCGCGTCGGGCGCAATCGGCGCGTGGTCGGCGGCGTGATATGCAGCGCGCAGGGCCTGTTCGAGGCGCGCCACGTCAGCGAGGTAGCCCTTTGCGGCCAGCGCGTCGAGCGAGGCGAGGAAATCGGGAAACCCGGCGCCGTAATGCATCATCAGAGGGCTTTCCGGCGGCGAGCTGCGCAGGAAGCGGCCCGCGACAGCGCGGAAATTTTCGTCCCCGAGAAGGCGTGCCGTGGCAGGAAAGCTTGCCTCGAGCGCCTCGGTCAGGGAAACCGCGACGTTGTTGCGATAGACGTTGAAGCGTTTGGTCGCACTGCGGCCCAGCCCGTCCTGAAGATCGGGCGGCGCGGGGCGCTCGGCGTCAAGGATTGCGGCGCGAAAGGCGCTTTGACGGCTCATGCGGGCACCTTGGCGAGGGCGTCTGCTGCGCGGGCGGCTTCGGATTCTAGCTCGGGCCAGGCGGGCACATCATTGTCCCACTCGATGAGCACAGGGCGCGGGCCGGAGAGGGCAAGCGTGTGGTCCAGAAGCGCCCAGACGGGATCGACGATGGGCGCGCCGTGGCTGTCGATGAGGAGCGGTGCGCCGTGTTCGTCTTCGTCCTCGTCATGGCCGCCGAGATGAATCTCGCCCACGGCGTCGAGGGGAAAATCGTTGATATAGCTGCGCGGATCATAGGCGAGGTTGGTGGCGGAGACGAAGACGTTGTTGACGTCAAGGAGCAGGCCACAGCCGGTGCGGCGGCTCACTTCGCGCAGGAAATCAGGTTCGGACCATGTGCTTTCGGCAAAGGCGAGGTAGCTTGACGGGTTCTCGAGCAGCATGGGGCGGTCGAGGGCCTCTTGCACCTGATCGATATGGGCGCAGACGCGGGCCAGGGTGTCTTCTGTGTAGGGCAGGGGCAGCAGGTCGTTCAGGAAGGCGCTTTCATGGGTGGACCATGCGAGATGTTCTGAGAAGGAGGCGGGGTTGAGCCATCCAATAAGGTGTTTCAGGCGCGCGAGGTGATCGGGATCAAGCGGGGTTTCGCCGCCGATCGAAAGGCCGACACCGTGCACGGAGATCGGGAAGCGTTCGGCCAGCGCACGCAGCTGTGCAAGCGGGCGGCCGCCATCCCCCATGTAATTTTCGGCATGGATTTCGAGCCAGCCGACGGTGCCGGGGTTTTCTACGATGTCGTTGAAGTGCTGTGGCTTGTAGCCGACACCCGGCGTTGCGGGCAAGGCAGGAAAACGGGAGCTTGCATCGAGCATCGGAGGCACCTTTCGTTAGAGAATGTGGCGCCCCGCCGAGGGACGGGACGCCGGGGGTGGCTTATGCCGGCAGGTCGCGGTCGAGTTCTTCGAGCGAGCCCATACGCTTGGAGCCGTCTGCCATGTCGGGCAGTTCGATATCCATGCAGGTGCCCGCGTCGACGAGGGTCCAGGCGTTGCCCTGGTAGTCAACGGTCGAGGTGCCTGCGCAGGTCGTGCCAGCGCCTGCGGCGCAGTCGTTTTCACCTGCGAGCGAAACACCGTAGCACTTTTCCTTTTCCATCGCGGAGGCCGCTTGGGTGGTTGCGGTGAGGGCAGCAGCGACGGCGCTTGCGACGGCGAGGGTTTTGACGGTCTTGGACATAGTTTCTCTTCCCTTTGGTTTAGAAAACTGGCCGACCCGATTGGGCGGCATGGGAAGAACTTAGGTGTGGCAGCCTGTCACGGACCAATCACGGGGCCGTGTGTCACGCGTCCGTCAGGGGACGTGACAAAAGCGTGAGAAATCCACGTTGGATCGGGCGGTTTTGTTTCAAAACGCGAAACGCGCCCCGGTTTTCCGAGGCGCGTCTGCGATTTTGTTGCAATTTCGGCCCACTGCGCTAGGCGAGATCGGGCGGCAGTGCCTCTTTCGCGAGTTCGGTTACAATCTCATCAAGGCTCTGGACCTTGCTTTGCTTCTCGCCGAGGCGGCGGGTCGAGACAGTGCGCTCTTCGACTTCCTTGCGTCCGATGGCGAGGATGACGGGCACCTTACCGACCGAATGTTCGCGGACCTTGTAGTTGATTTTCTCGTTCCGCGTATCGGCCTCGGCACGCACACCCTTGGCGCGCAGGGCGTCCACGACCTCGTACACGTAGTCATCGGCCTCGGAGACAATGGAGGCCACGACAACCTGACGGGGAGCAATCCAGAAGGGCAGCTTGCCTGCGTGTTCCTCGATCAGGATACCGATGAAGCGTTCGAACGAGCCGAGCGTCGCGCGGTGCAGCATGACCGGGCGGTGTTTCGCCCCGTCCTCGCCGATATAGGTCGCGTCGAGGCGTTCGGGCAGGACGAAATCGACCTGCAGCGTGCCACATTGCCAATCACGCCCAATGGCGTCGGTTAGCACGAATTCGAGCTTCGGCCCATAAAAGGCGCCTTCACCGGGGTTCAGATCGAAATCACAGCCCGCCGCGATGGTCGCGGCCTTGAGCGCCTCTTCGGATTTGTCCCAGACCTCGTCCGAGCCCGCACGGGTATCGGGGCGATCGGAGAACTTGATCGAGAACGTCTCGAAGCCAAGGTCGCGATAGATGCGCGACAGGAAGTCGATGAACTTCTTGGTTTCGTCTTCGATCTGAGCTTCGGTGCAGAAGATATGCGCATCGTCCTGCGTAAAGCCGCGCACGCGCATGATGCCGTGCAGCGCGCCCGAAGGCTCATAGCGGTTACACGAACCGAATTCGGCCATGCGCAGGGGCAGGTCGCGGTAGGACTTGAGGCCTTGATTGAAGATCTGCACGTGGCAGGGACAGTTCATCGGCTTCAGGGCGTTGATCGCCTTTTCGCGCGCGTGTTCCTCGTCCACTTCGACGATGAACATGTTTTCCTGGTACTTGTCCCAGTGGCCCGAGGCTTCCCAGAGCTTGCGATCGACAACCTGCGGTGTGTTGACCTCGACATAGCCGCCACGGGTCTGCTGACGGCGCATGTAGTCTTGCAGCATGGTGTAGATCGTCCAGCCGTTCGGGTGCCAGAAGATCTGACCGGGGGCTTCTTCCTGCATGTGGAAGAGGTCCATCTCGCGGCCGAGCTTGCGGTGGTCGCGCTTGGCGGCCTCTTCGAGCATGTGGAGATGCGCCTTGAGGTCTTCCTTGTTCTTGAAGGCGACACCGTAGATGCGCTGAAGCATGGCGCGGTCACTATCGCCGCGCCAATAAGCCCCGGCGACGCTCATCAGTTTGAAGGCATCTGCGGGCACTTGGCCGGTGTGCTGAAGGTGCGGGCCGCGGCAGAGATCTTGCCAATGGCCGTGCCAATACATGCGCAGCGGTTCGTTGCCGGGGATCGCTTCGATCAGCTCGACCTTATAGGGTTCGTTGTTGGCCTCATAGAAAGCCACCGCGCGGTCGCGCTCCCAGATTTCGGTGGTGACGGGATCGCGGCGGTTGATGATTTCCTTCATCTTCTTCTCGATGGCGCCGAGATCTTCGGGGGTGAAGGGCTCTTCGCGGTCGAAATCGTAATACCAGCCATTGTCGATCACCGGGCCGATGGTGACCTTCACGTCAGGCCAGATCTCCTGCACGGCGCGGGCCATGATATGAGCGAGGTCGTGGCGGATCAGTTCGAGCGCCTCGGCGTCGTTGTCCTTCATGGTGTTGATGGCAATAGAGGCGTCGGCCTCGATCGGCCATTGCAGATCCCAATGCTGACCATCGACGGTCGCGGAGATCGCTTTCTTGGCAAGGGAGGAAGAAATGGAAGACGCGACCTCGGCAGGCGTTACGCCTTTGCCGTAAGAACGTGCATTACCATCAGGAAAAGTCAGGGAAATATCGGCCATCAGCCTCAAGCTCCTCGTCAGTTTGGCGCCCACGGAACGCCCGGTTGCGGGTATATGGTTCGGAGACTATTTGCGCCGGATGCGCAGACATGTCAACCGGGCAGCACGCGCCGCCCGGTTGCAAAGATCAAATGTCGCGCCAGAAGGTCAAGCGCGCATGCGTGGCACGTCATGGGGATCAAGGTGCAGCTCGATCAGGGCCGGACCGGATTTATGGCCGCGCAGCATGTCGAGCGCCTTTTCAAGATCCGCGTCCGAGCGCACCTCGACCCCGATTCCGCCAAGGGCGTTTGCCGTGGCGGCGAAAGAGGGCCATTGGAATTCCGACAGAGACGGATCCATCTGGCGGTCGAGGAACTGAATATGTTCGGCGCCATAAGCGGCATCGTTGGCGACGATCACCGTCAGGTTCAGCCCCATACGCACGGCGGTGTTGAACTCGTTGATGCCCCCCATCATGAAGCCGCCATCGCCGGTAAAGAGAACGGTGGGGCGGTCCGGATCGGCCACGGCGGCGCCGATGGCTTCCTGAAGGCCAAGGCCGATGGAGCCGAAATTCACCGTCGGCACAAAGCTATGCGGGTTCGGCACGGAGAGGCGGCACCAGACCTCGGTCATGAAGCGGCCGCCGTCTGTGACGAGGATGCGGTCCTTGGGGAAGAGCTCTTCGAGGTGTTCCAGCGCGTGCACGAAGTTCACGCACCCTTCGGCGGTCTTGTTGGGGCCGACCGGGTGATGGGTCAGTTCGCTGGTCTCGAGGTCGCGGGTAAAGCCGCTGCCGGGGATTTCGGCCTCATCAAGCCAATAGAGGATGGTCTCTGCGGTGAGGCCCGCATCGGCCACGAGTGCGGCATCGGGGTGCAACCCGCCGCCGATCTGCGACGGGGCGATATCGATCTGCACGATGCGTTTGCCCGACATCAGCTTGCCCTTGTCGGTGGTGAAATCATGCAGGCCGGTGCCGAAACAGACGATGCAGTCGGCCTTGGCGATGAGATCATAGGCGGCGGGTGTGCTCAGCGTGCCGAAGATGTCGATATTGTAGGGGTGATCGTTGAACAGCCCCTTGGCTTTGAGCGTGGTGGCGAGCGGTGCCTCGAGGCGGTCGGCAAGCTTGATGAGTTGCTCGCGCGCGGCGACAGCGCCCAGCCCGGCAAGGATCAGGGGGCGGCGGGCGGAAGCGATCATGCCGATGGCATTGTCGAGCGTATCTCCCTCGGCGACGCCGCCGGGGGCCGTAAAGACGTCGAGCACATGGGTTTCGTGGGTCGTCTTTTCCCACATGAAATCAGCAGGCATGTTGAGGACGATGGGACGGCGTTCGACCTGGGCGCGGTAGAAGGCGCGGGCCACGTCCTTGGCGGCGGTGGCCGGGCTGCGCAGTTGTTCGAAGCCTGCGCCGGCGGCTTTCACCACCTCGCGCTGGTCAATGCCTTGCAGGTGGCGCGGGTTGTCGACGGGGGTATCGCCTGCGAGAAGAACAAGCGGGACGTGGCCGCGCACGCCCTCGGTCAGGGCGGTCATGCAGTTGGTGAGCGCCGGGCCGTGGGTCACGGTTGCGACGCCGACCTTGCCCGCGACATGATGATAGGCCATCGCCATCAGGACAGTGCTACCCTCATGGGCGGCGGGGACGAAGCGGCCTTCGCATTCGCGCACGTACGCATCGACCATGAACAGGTTGGCATCGCCCATCAGACCAAAGAGGGTCTCTACGCCTTGATCGGCAAGGGCGCGGGCGATGGATTGGTGGACGTGGATTTCCTGGCTCATGGGGGTGTCTCCTGTTGCGTTTTGTCCTTGATAGAGGAGGAGCGATGCGGGGTGTGCGTAATCTCGCGCGCTCATAAGGTGATCTATGCGGAAACTTTCATTCCCTGCGCAACTCAATGCGTGAACTGCGCGTCAAGGTGGGTGGAGATGCGCTTTGGTGAATTCGAGACGCGGGAGTTGTGGAGCACGCCGTCCCCCGGCATGATGCGGGCAAGACCAACGGGAGACAGAGCATGCATGCCCAATATCTGGACACGCCACAAGGACGGCGGATCGCCTATCACAAGAGCGGGGAGACCGGGCCGACGGTGGTGTTCCTTGGTGGCCTCAAATCCGACATGGAAGGCACCAAGGCGCTTTACCTTGAGGCGTGGGCCAAGGCGCGGGGGCAGAGTTTTCTGCGCTTTGATTACTCGGGGCATGGGGAAAGCTCTGGCGCGTTCGAGGAGGGATGTATCGGGGATTGGCACGAGGATGCGCTCGCGGCGGTCACGGCGCTGACCTCCGGGCCGCTGGTGCTTGTGGGATCGTCCATGGGCGGCTGGCAGGCGCTCTTGCTGGCCCGTGCGATCCCTGAACGGATTGCCGGCCTTGTCACCATCGCCGCCGCGCCGGATTTCACCGAGGACAGCTATTGGGCAGGCTTCTCGGAGGCGCAGAAAGAGGCGATCGAGACCGTGGGACAGGTAGAATTGCCGTCGGATTACATGGACCCCTATATCGTGACGCGCCGCATGATCGAAGATGGGCGCAAGAACCTCGTGCTGCGCGCGCCTTTGAAGTTACCGTTCCCGGTACGGATGGTGCAGGGAACGGAAGACGAGGCCGTGAGCCGTGAGGTGGCGCTGCGCCTGCTCGATCATGCGGAAGCTGAGGATATCCGTCTCACCTTTGTGAAGGGTGCGGACCACAGGTTCTCGGATGAGGCTTGTCTTAAACTGATCGAAGAATGTGTTATTTCGGTTATGAACGCCAAGGAATCTGTCTAATGCGAACATTTGGGCGTTTCTTGGGGCGGATGCTTCTTCTTGTGGGTCTGCTGCTTGGCGGGCTCTGGTTTTTTGGTCCGCGTGAGACGGTTACGCTTGTTCCTGAGTTTGACACTGCCGCGATTGGTCCGGATGTAGACGCCTATCTCGCCGCGCGAGAAGCCGGGTATTCGGGGCTCACGCCGGGCGTCGAGAAGCGCGTTGTCTGGGCCGGGACGACCGGAGAGGCCACGGACCAGGCGATTGTCTATGTGCATGGCTTCTCGGCGACCAGTGAGGAGATCCGCCCGGTGCCGGATCTTGTCGCGGCCGAGCTAGGCGCGAACCTTGTCTATACGCGGCTTGCCGGGCACGGGCTTGGAGGTGCGGCATTGGCGGAGGCGCGCGCCTCGGAATGGATGAGCGATGTCGCGGAAGCTATTGCTGTTGCTCATAAAATTGGAAACGATGTTATCATCATTGCGACATCGACAGGGGCGACGCTTGTTGCCGAGGCGGCGTTGCAGCCGGAGATGATGCAGGGTGTGGCGGGGATCATCCTCGTCTCGCCGAACTTTGCGATTGCTGATCCGGCCTCTGTTGTGCTGACCTTGCCTGCCGCACGGTTTTGGGTGCCGACGGTCGCCGGTCAAACGCGTAGCTGGGAGCCGGGGAACGAAGGCCATGCGACCTATTGGACCCATAGCTATCCGACGCAGGCGCTTTTCCAGATGGCGGCGTTGGTGAAACACGCGCGGGGGCAGGACTATGGCGCCGTCACAATCCCGGCGCTGTTCCGTTTTTCAGACGCGGATCAGGTCGTCGATCACCGCGCCACGCGCGCGGTCGTGGATGCTTGGGGCGGGCCTGTGACGGTTCAGGCGGTGCAGATGACTGAAGGCGATGATCCTTCATCCCACGTTATTGCAGGCGATATCATGTCCCCCGGTCAGACGCAGGATGCGGTCACGGCATTTGTAAATTGGATCAATGCGTTGTGATGGAAAGGTCAAGTCATGGATGAGGCGATTTTCGAGCAGCGGGTGAGCCTCATCACCCTTGCTGTAGACGATATGCAACGGGCAGCGGCCTTCTATGAGGCGCTTGGGTGGTGCCGTGTCGCAAGCCCAGATGGCGTCATCGCATTTGACCTCATCGGGCAGACGCTCGGTCTGTATTCCCGCGCTGCCTTGGCCGAGGAAACCGGACTGCCGGAAGAGGTGCTTCGCGGACCGGGCGGCATGACCTTGGCGTATAACGTGCGCGAGAAGGAAGATGTTGCGACACTGCTCGCGCGGGCGGCGGGCGCGGGCGCGCGGTTGTTGAAGCCCGCGCAGGATGTGTTTTGGGGCGGGCATCACGGGTATTTCGAAGACCCGGACGGCCATATCTGGGAGGTGGCGCATAACCCGTTCTCGCCGCTCGGGCCGGATGGGGCGTTTCGCTGGAACGGATACGGGTAAGTGTTGACCTAGATCGCGCATGGGCGGAAAGTAGAATTGCAAACGTCAGAAGTTGCGGTTCAAGAGAGGCGAGATGAGCATGTCGGAACCCTTGGTTCTGCTTCCCGGAATGATGTGCGATGCGCGCCTGTTTGGGCCGCAGATCGCGGAATTGTCGTCGGAGATGCCGGTGATGACTGCGCCCGTGACGGGCGGGGAGCGCGTATCAGAGATCGCGTCGGGGTTGTTGCCACTCTTGCCGCAGAAATTCGCTTTGGCGGGGTTGAGCTTTGGCGGGATCGTGGCGATGGAAATCCTGCGGCGCGCGCCGGATCGTGTCACGCGCATCGCGCTTTTGGATACCAACCCGCTTGCAGAGACGCCGCAAAGCTCGTCCGCGTATGAGCCGCTCATCGTGAGCGCGAAGGCGGGACAGCTTGGCAAGGTGATCGAGACGTTTATGCAACCCGACTATCTTGCCCCCGGACCGCAGCGGGCGGAGATTCTTGGGATCGTGAAAGAGATGGGTCTTTACCTTGGGCCGGATGTGTTCATCCGTCAGGTGCGGGCGTTGCAACGTCGAAGGGACCAACAAAGCACGTTGCGCAAGTGTAAGGTGCCTGCGCTGGTGATGTGCGGCGAGCATGACACGCTGACGCCGGTCAAACGCCACACGTTCATGGCCGAGTTGATCCCCTATGCGGAATTGAAGGTGATTGAGGGGGCGGGGCATCTTCCGACGCTCGAGCAACCGGCGGCAACGACGGCGGCGCTTCGTGATTGGATGCGACAGCCTTACATTCTTCAGTAGTCCAAAGAAAAACGGAGCCCCGAAAGGCTCCGTTTCATCATGAAAGCGTGCGGTGCAATCAGGCGGCGCTATTCTTGTTGGCCGGTTTCGCGGCGGCTTTGGCCTTGGGGGCCTCGGCGTTGGCGTCAATGAATTCGAGCACCAGCGGACGGATATTGTTGCGCCAGCTTTTGCCGGCGAAAATACCGTAGTGGCCTGCGCCCGGTTCCACGTGGCTCGCCTTTTTCTCGTCTGGCAGGCCGGTGCAGAGGTCGAGCGCGGCGATACACTGACCGGGGGCCGTGATGTCGTCCTTATCGCCTTCGACGGTCTTGACTGCGACGGTCGTGATCTTGCCGATATCGACCTTGCGGCCCGCGACGATGAATTCGTTCTTGGCAATCTCACACTTCTTGAAAATGCGGTCGACGGTTGTGAGGTAGAATTCCGCCGTCATATCCATCACGGCGAGGTATTCGTCGTAGAAACGGTTGTGGGCGTCATGATCAGAGGCCTCGCCGCGAGTCACGCGCATGATCTGGTCGCGGAAGGCTTTGCCGTGGCGGTCGGCATTCATCGACATGAAGGACGAAAGCTGTAGCAGGCCGGGATAGACGAGGCGGCCGACGCCGGGATATTTGAAGCCCACACGCTGGATCGCGGTTTCCTCAAGCTGGCCCATGGTGACGCGGTTGCCGAAGTCCGTCACTTCGGTGGCGACGGCATCGGGGTTGATCGGGCCGCCGATGAGCGTCAGAGAGCGCGGCTGCGCCTCGGGATCTTCCTCGGCGAGATAGGCCGTTGCGGCAAGGGTCAGCGGCGCGGGCTGGCACACGGCGATCACATGGGTGTCGGGGCCAAGCTCTTTCATGAAATCGACAAGGTAGAGTGTGTAGTCTTCGACATCGAACTTGCCAGCGGAAACGGGGATGTCGCGCGCGTTATGCCAGTCGGTGATGTAGACCTCGCAATCGGGCAGGAGCGACAGGACCGTAGAGCGCAGCAATGTTGCGTAGTGGCCGGACATCGGTGCCACGAGGAGCACCTGACGCTTGCGGCGTTTGCGGCCCTGAACGGCGAAATGGATCAGGTCGCCAAAGTCACGTTCGACCACGGTTTCGATCTGCACGAGGTGGTCGCGGCCATCCTCACACGTCACAGAGTGAATGCCCCAGTCGGGTTTGACGACCATGCGTTGGAACGTGCGCTCGGTCACTTCGCCCCATGCGCGCATCCATTGAAGCGCGGGATTGGGCACAAGCGCGAAGGCCGGGTAAGAGGCCATGGCGGCGGCGGACGCGCCCAACCATTGGTTCGTGTTCCGAGCCGTTTCCATCAAGTCGTACGTCGCCATATAGCGCATTTGCGTCTCCTGATTATCCCGTCTACGGTAATTGATGCGGGAGCGGGGAGCCCTGAGGAGGGCCTTTGTTATGCTGCGTAGCAGCGAGGATAGGGCTATTTTTTGAATATGACAACAAAAGAGAATAACTCAGACGCCAATCTGGACGCGCTGAACGAGAACCTGGCGCGCGTGGAGGAGTTGTCGAAACGACTTTCCGAGGTCATGTCGCACCACAAACCGCTGCGCCGCGATCTCAACGCCCCGGACGAAGAAGTCTTCGTCAATGCCGCCAACGCTTATATGCAATCGTTGAACCACAATCCCGGCCAGTTGATTGAGCATCAGCTCGATTTCTGGACGAAATCCGTCAAACATTTCGTTGAAGCGCAGCATATGTTGCTTCAGGGCAAGCTCGAGGCGGCCCCGGATGAAACGCCGTCGGACCGGCGTTTTTCCAATCCGCTTTGGCAGACGCATCCCTATTTCAATTTCATCAAGCAGCAATACATGCGCAACGCCGAGGCCATTCGCACCGCGGTCAAGGATGTGGAGGGGCTTGCCGACAAGGACCGGCATCGGCTCGAGTATTTCTCGCAGCAGATCATCGACATGATGTCGCCGACCAATTTCCTCGGCCTCAACCCGGATGTGATCGAGAAGGCGATCGAGACGGACGGCGAATCGCTTGTGCGCGGTCTCGAGAACCTGATTACCGATCTCGAGGCGAATAATGGCGAGCTACTGGTGCGGCTCTCGGACGAGAACGCGTTCGAGATTGGCGGCAATATCGCCACGACGCCCGGCAAGGTCGTCTTCCGCAATCGCATGTTCGAGCTCTTGCAGTTCACGCCGACGACCGACGAGGTCCACGCGACGCCGCTCATTATCTTCCCGCCGTGGATCAACAAGTATTACATCCTCGATCTCAAGGCACAGAACAGCATGATCAAATGGCTGGTGGAGCAGGGCTATACCGTGTTCATCGTCAGTTGGATCAACCCGGACCGATCCTATTCGGATGTCGGGATGGAAGACTATATCGAGGACGGGTTCCTTACCGCGATCGACGAGGTGAAGAAGATCACCGGCGAGAAGCAGGTCAACGCGGTGGGCTATTGCATCGCGGGCACGACGCTTCACCTGACGCTTTCGCTGATGAAGCATCGCAAGGACAAGTCGGTCAAATCGGCGACCTTTTTCACGACGCTCACCGATTTCTCGGATCAGGGGGAGTTTACGCCGTTCCTGCAGGACGACTTCATCGACGGGATCGACGAGGAGATTTCGGAAGAGGGCATACTGCGGTCTTTCATCATGCAGCGGACGTTTTCGTTCCTGCGTTCTAATGACCTGATCTATGGCCCGGCGATCAAGAGCTACATGATGGGCGAGGCTCCGCCCGCATTCGATCTTCTTTATTGGAACGGCGATGGATCAGGCTTGCCGGGGCGTATGGCGCATGAATACCTCCGCCAGCTTTGCCAGCAGAACCAATTCGTCACCGACGGGATCGAGCTTTGCGGCGAACGGCTGCATATTTCGGATGTGGAATTGCCGCTCTGTTCAGTCACCTGTGAGACCGATCACATCGCGCGCTGGAAGGATTGTTATCGCGGCTTCCAGCAGACCGGCAGCAAGAACCGCACCTTCATCGTTTCGCAATCCGGGCATATCGCCGGGATCGTCAATCCGCCGAGCAAGAAGAAATACGGCCACTACACCAATAAGGATGTGAGCGGCACGGCGGAGGAATGGATGGACGGCGCGAAGTTCACTGAAGGCTCTTGGTGGCCGCGGTGGGACACGTGGCTGTCATCTCGCTCTGGCAAGATGGTTCCAGCGCGAAATCCAGGTGATTCGGAGCATCCCGTGCTCTGCGATGCCCCCGGAACCTACGTGAAGGTCACGGCAACGCGCTGAAATCACTAGACATTCTGAAAATATGCTGCGGTGCAGCAAAAAATACTTGAAATGCTGCACCGCAGAAAGCATATTGTTCCCAGAAAATGAAACGCGGGGTTGGCCCGCACATCCGAAAGGAACTGTAAGATGGCTAAGACTCAAGATCTCAACACGATGCTCAAAGACATGATGGGCGCATTCCCGGTCGACACTTCGGCAATGGAAGACGCGTTCAAGAACACCGCGTCCATGAACGAAAAGCTGACCTCGGTCGCTCTCGAAGCTGCAGAGAAATCTTCGGAAATCTCCTCGAAGTGGACCAAAGAAACCATTTCCAAGCTCTCCGACATGGCGAAAGCCAAGGACGAGCCGGCCGACTACGCCAAGGCAATGACCGATTTCGCTTCGGCTCAGGCAGAAGTTGCCGCCGAGAACATGGCCGCTTTCGCTGAAGTCGCGAAGAAAGTTCAGATGGAAACCGTCGAACTTCTGATGGCTGCCGGCAAAGACGCCACCGAAGAGGCAACCGCCGCTGTCAAGAAAGCCACCGACGAGGTGACTTCGGCTGCCAAGAAGGCAACCGCGAAGTAATCGCGCGCGAATATATCGGCACCACTCTCCTCCCTGTCCGGTGCCGAGCGCGAGGGCGAGCCATTGGCTCGCCCTATTTTTTTGGAATTGCGCGCCCTATGGGCCAACGCCTTGCGTGTTTTTGTTTGTGTTTTCGCTGCAGTCGCATAAGGTTTTCTGCATCGCGCAAGAAATTGGGGAGATGATTGTGGCCGACGACAAGAAACCGCTTCTTATCAAACGATATGCGAGCCGCCGGCTCTACAACACCGAGACCAGCGATTACGTCACGCTTGAGGATATCGCGAATTTCATCCGCGATGGACGCGAAGTTCAGATCGTGGACCTGAAGACCGGGGATGACCTGACGCGGCAATACCTGCTGCAGATCATCGCCGAGCATGAGAGCCGCGGTGAAAACGTGCTTCCAGTCAATGTGCTCAACGATCTGGTGCGCGCCTACACGACGCAGGCCACCAGCATGGTGCCGCAGTTCCTTCAGACCTCCTTTGACATGCTGCGCGAGAGCCAGGAGAAGGTCATGGAGAGCATGGGCGGTGGTATGAAAGTGCCCGGGCTCGAGGCCATGCAGGCCCAGCAAGAGGCATTCCTCAAGGCGATGACCGGGGGTATCAACCCCTGGACCGCGGGGAGCACGACGCCCGGTGAGAGCGAGGATGCGTCCGAAGAGGGCGAGGATCTCGACGAGATTAAGAAGCAACTCGCGGAGTTGCAATCGAAGCTCAACAAGATGAAGTGATCTTTGGCCCGAAAGGGTCGGAGCACGAAAAAGGCGCCTCGCGGATGCGGGCGCCTTTTCTCTTTGATTTGACGATGGCTCAGGTGCCGTAGGCGGCCTGTTGCGGGGTCATGACGTCTTCGGCAGCACCGGTCAGAGCGCCCGCGATAATGTCGAGCTCGTCTTTCGTAAGCCGCGCGGGCAGGCGCACGTCACAGGCGTTCATCAGCATGGCGCGGGTCTTTGGCAATTCCGGCAGATCCTTGATGAATTGCCAATTCCAGAAGGCGCGGGCATTGTCGGTTGAGCGACCAAAGACCTGCACCTTGACACCACGCGCGTTGGCGGCGGCTTGGAAGGCGAGAACCTGATCGTCATCCATGTTGACGATGTTGAACTGGATCGAATCTGGCGCGCGCTCTTCCGGGGCGAGCTTTTCCGGCACGGTGAGCCAGGGCGAGGCGTTCAAAAGGCCCGCCACGTAGTCATGATTGGCACGGCCATCGCGCACGCGGCGCGGCACCTCGAGAAGCTGCGGACGGATCATCGCTGCCGACATGTTGTTGAGGCGCAGGTTG
Organism: Shimia sp. FJ5; assembly: GCF_032918335.1. Classification (NCBI taxonomy): domain Bacteria; kingdom Pseudomonadati; phylum Pseudomonadota; class Alphaproteobacteria; order Rhodobacterales; family Roseobacteraceae; genus Shimia; species Shimia sp. FJ5. The sequence continues at coordinate 149,761 of NZ_JAWJUV010000003.1, forward strand.
TAGAGCGGCAGCATGTTCTGCCAACGGGCAAAGGCCAATTCGAGCGCGCCGGTGTTGTCGCCTTCCGGGGCTTTATGCTTCTGCCAGGTGTGTTCGTAGGCGCCCGACATGATGACGGCGCGTGCGACGAGATCGGCGTCGTCGGTGATCAGGATGCCGCCTTCGCCCGCATTCACCAGCTTGTAGGATTGAAAGGAGAAACAGCCGATGGCGCCGATGGTGCCGATCTTCTGGCCGTGCCATTCGGTGCCGAGGCTATGGGCGGCGTCTTCGATCACGGGGATATCGCGCGCGTTGCAGAGCGCCATGATCGCGTCCATGTCCGAGGTATGGCCGCGCATATGACTGATGATGACGGCGGAAATGTCGTCGTCGAGGCGGCGTTCGAAATCGGCGATGTCGATGCGGTAATTCTCGCCCACTTCGCAAAGCACCGGTGTGCAATCGGCATGTACGACCGAGGACGGCACGGCGGCGAAGGTAAAGCCGGGGATCAGCACGCGGGCATCGCGCGGAAGGTTCAGCGCCTTGAGCGACAGGAAAAGCGCGGCGGAACAGGAAGACACAGCGAGCGCGTATTTGGCGCCCATCATCTTGGCAAACTCTGCCTCGAGAAGCGAAACAGGCGCGTTTTCCGGCGCGGTATAGCGGAACAGGTCGCCCGATTGCAGAAGGCGGTCGATCTCTTCGCGCGCGGAAGGCGGGATGGGTTCGGCGTCATATACGTTCGGCGGCAAGGTCATAGTTTTCACATTTCTTAATTCGAGTTGTGAAATTTATAAAACAAAAGCCGAAATAAAGCCAGTGGCCGAGGGGCGCCCCTTCGTGAATTTTCGGTAACAGATCAGATGCCGAGGCGGTCGCGCAGGGCAAACCATGTCATCGCCATGGCGAGAAGTGGGGTGCGGAACATGCCGCCACCGGGGAAGGGCGGCGCCGGGACGCGGGACATGATGTCAAAGCCTTCGCTCTGCCCGGCGATGGCCTCGGCCACAAGACGGCCCGCATGGGTTGCGGTACCGACGCCATGGCCGGAATAGCCCGAAGCCGAGAGGATATTCGGGGCGAGCCGGGCAAAGACCGGCATCCGCTTCATGGTGATCCCGAGGGTGCCGCCCCAGGCATAGTCGATCTCGATATTGGCGAGCTGGGGGTAGATCTCGGTCATCGGTTTGCGCACCAGCGCGGCGATGTCCGAGGGGAAGCGATAGCCATAGCTCTCGCCGCCACCAAACAGGAGGCGGTTGTCGTGGCTGAGGCGGAAGTAGTTGATCACAAATTTGGAATCGGCGATGGCCACGTCCCGCCGCAGCACGGTTTGCAGCTCGTCTTCGGCAAGTGGCCGGGTCGCGGCGATATAGTTGTTGATCGGCATGACCCGCGCCGCGACCTTGCGATCAAGCGTGCCGAGATAGCCGTTGCAGGCAAGCACGACGTGCTCGGCGCTCACCCGGCCCTTGTCGGTGCGCACGGTCGGGCGGGGGCCCTTGTCGATATGGTGAACATGGGTGTTTTCAAAGACGCGCACCCCGGCGGCCTTGGCGGCGCGGGCAAGACCGAGCGCATAGGCGAGTGGGTGCAGATGGCCCGCGCCCATATCGAGCGAACCGCCGACATATTTCGGAGAAGGGCAGATCGCCTGAAGCGCGTCATGGTCGAGCGCCTCGATCTGGTCATAGCCGTAGCGGTCCTGAAGATGGTCGACATAGGCGTGTTCATGCCGAACTTCGCGGGCGTTGAAACAGGCATGCGCGACGCCCGGCTTCAGGTGACAGGCGATGTCGTGCTTGGCGATGAGGCCCTTAGTGACGTCTTTGGCCTCTTCTGCGAGCTGCCAGAGCTTGAGCGCGTCGTCCTTGCCGACGAGCGTTTCGAGCCCCTCCTGTTCCATGCGCTGGCCCGAGCCAAGCTGGCCGCCATTGCGCCCCGAGGCGCCAAAGCCGACGCGATGCGCCTCGAGCAGGGCGACATCATAGCCGCGCTCGGCCAGATGGAGCGCCGTCGAAAGCCCGGTATAGCCCGCGCCGATGACACAGACATCAGCCTTTGTCTCGCCGCGCAGCTCTTCGAATGGGGCGAGCGGATCAACAGTCGCCGCGTACCAGCTTTGGGGATATTCCCCTTTCTTATCATTGGCATAAAGGAGGTTCATTGCGGCGCTTTCGTCTTCATCTTGGCCAAATACTCGTGCCGAAGGCAGCGGGCGCAGGCCGCGCCCGTCCGAGGTCAGACGTTGAGCAACAGGTGCTCACGTTCCCACGGTGAGATCACGGAGAGGAATTCCTCATATTCCGTGCGTTTCACGATGGAATAGACGCGGGCGAATTCCGGGCCGAGCACCTCGTGCAGCTTTTCGGCCTCGTCAAAGACATCAAGCGCGCCACCAAGGATACGCGGAATCGCCTCTTCGCCGTCATAGGCGTCGCCCTTGAATTGGGCGGTCGGGCGCTCCTGTTCGATGAGACCGAGATAGCCACAGGCCAGCGAGGCCGCGATACCGAGATAAGGGTTGCAGTCCATGCCTGCGAGGCGGTTCTCGACCCGGCGCGCCTTGGGCGACGAGATCGGAATGCGGATCCCCGTCGTGCGGTTGTCGCGCGCCCATTCGAGATTGATCGGCGCGGCGTGGTCGCGCACATAGCGGCGATAGGAGTTCACATAGGGCGCGAGCATAGCGATGGCCGAGGGTAGGTGATTTTGCAGGCCGGCGATGAAATGGAAGAACGCATCCGTTTCGCCGCCTTGCGGACCGGAGAAGATATTCTCGCCAGTCTCGATATCGAGGATCGAATGGTGCACGTGCATGGCACTACCGGGTTCGTCCTCAATCGGCTTGGCCATGAAGGTCGCATAGCAATCATGGCGCAGCGCGGCTTCGCGGATCAGGCGTTTGAAGTAGAACACCTCGTCGGCGAGTTTCACCGGGTCGCCGTGCAGGAGGTTGATCTCGAGCTGGCCCGCGCCGCCTTCCTGAGTGATGCCGTCGATTTCAAAGCCTTGTGCTTCGGCGAAATCATAGATGTCGTCGATCACCGGGCCGAATTCGTCCACGGCGGTCATGGAATAGGCCTGTCGCGCGGCGGCGGGGCGCCCCGAGCGTCCCATCATCGGCTCGATCGCCTTGGCGGGGTCGATATTGCGCGCGACGAGGTAGAACTCCATCTCTGGTGCGACGACAGGTTCCCAGCCCTTGGCGCGGTAGAGATCGACCACGCGTTTGAGAACGTTGCGCGGGCTATAGGGGATCGGATCGCCCTTGGTATCATAGGCGTCATGGATGACCTGAAGCGTCCAGTCGCCGGTCCACGGTGCGGCGGTTGTCGTGTTCATATCGGGGCGCAGCACCATGTCTTTCTCGATGAACCCGTCATCGCCCGCAGCCTCGCCCCAGCCGCCGGTGATCGTTTGGTAGAAGATTGAGTCGGGCAGGTGGAAATAGTCCTGACGTTCGAATTTCTTGGCCGGGACGGCCTTGCCGCGCGCAATGCCGGGAAGATCACCGATGATGCACTCCACCTCGTCGAGCCGGCGGCCTTCGAGATATTCGCGGGCGGCCTCGGGTGCGGTCTTGAGCCAGTCACTCATGCTGTGCGCTCCTTGCGGAAGAAATCCGCCATCTGGTCGGCAAAGCTTTCGCTTGCCGTGGGTTTGTCGAGGTTGTTCGCTGCGGCGTCGAGCAGGTCGTCGGGCACGTTGCCGCGTCCACGAGTCTCGATCAGGCCGGCGATAAAGGCGGCGTCGAATTCGGGGTGCGGCTGCACTGTGAGGATCTGGTCGCCATAGAGCAGGGCGGCGTTCTCGCAAAAGTCGTTGGAGGCCAACACGATGGCGCCTTCGGGGCGTTCGGTGACCTGATCCTGATGCCAGGCGTTAAAGGCGAGCGGTGCGCCGCCGAAGTCATAGGTCTGGTAGCCCACGGCCCAGCCGCCGGGGTATTTCTCGACCTTGCCGCCAAGCGCTTGGGCGATGATCTGATGGCCGAAGCAGACACCGATCAAGGGGCGGCCCGAGTCCGCGATCTCGCGGATGAGGTCTTCGAGGGGGGGAATCCAAGGGTGATCCTCGTAGGCGCCGTGTTTGGAGCCGGTGATGAGCCAGCCATCCGCGGCACGCGCGTTATCGGGAAAATCGTTGTCCACAACACTGTAGGTTTCGAAGCTAAACCCTTGTCCATGCAGCAAATCTTGGAACATATCTGTGTAGTCGCCGAGGACGGGTTTGAGGTCGTCGGGGGCATGGCCGGTTTGGAGGATGCCGATTTTCATGACGTCACCGATTTTTTGATCAAATTTAAGGTAGCCGAGCGAATCGTTTCCGGCAAGGGGGACCGCTTGTCCCGCCGCTAGCCGTGTCCCGCACGCAGCCCTGCGTGGGCCGCGTGGGGCGCTCAGACCCTTTCGAGGTAGAGCTTCCAGCGATCCCGGCGCGGCACATCGGCGAGGTTGCGCAACTCCTGCCGCTTGGTCATCACGAGGTTGCGGATCAACATACGCGGCAGACAGCGGGCGATGAAGGGATCGCTCTCGAAGAGGTCGATCGCCTCGGCCCATGTCGGGGCAAGTTGCGGCAAGTCGTGCTCATAGGCGTTGCCGTCGATGGGCGGCGGCGGGGTCAGGCTTTCTTCGATGCCTTCCATCGCTGCGCCAAGCACGGCGGCGAGCATCAGGTAGGGGTTGATGTCACCGCCCGCGACGCGGTGTTCGATGCGGCGCGCGGCGGGTGGGCCGCCGGGAATACGGATCGCCACGGTGCGGTTCTCATAGGCCCATGCCGCGCCGGTGGGCGCATGGGAGCCGGGTACGAGGCGGTCATAGCTTGGCCCGTGCGGCGCGAAGATCAGGGTCGAGGCGGGCATGGCGGCGACGCAGCCCGCGACCGCCTGCATCAGCGTCTCGGTGCCTTCAGGGCCGCCATTGTCAAAGACGTTCTTGCCGTCTTCATCGACCACCGAGAAATGCACATGCATGCCGTTCCCGGCGTCTTCGGCATAGGGTTTGGCCATGAAGGTCGCGGCCATGTTGTGCTTACGCGCAAGGCCGCGCACGAGGAGTTTGAACAAGAGCGCGTCATCGGCGGCGCGCATGGCCTCTTGATGGGTGAGGGTCACTTCGAACTGACCAAGGCCCGCTTCGTTGGTGATCGTCTGCACCGCGAGGGACATCTTGCGGCAGCCCTCGTAGAGGTCGGTGAAGAAGTCCTCAAAGGCGTCGAGCTCGTCAATCGAGAGGATGTCGGGGCCGAAGAGGCGGCGTTTGGAGCGCGGATCACGGGGCGGGCGCAGCACCTTGTCACTATCGTCGACGAGGGAGAACTCCATCTCAGTCGCGGCCATGACGGTCCAGCCACGGGCGCTATAGCGCGACAGCACATCGGCCAGAGCGGCGCGGGGGTCGCCGAGGAACGGCGCGCCATCGTCGGTCTTCATGGTCATGAGAACAAGGGCCGAGGGGGAGTTCAGCCACGGCATGCGGACGGGGCCGCGCTCGGTCGGGACGAGGATGCCATCGGCATCGCCGGTCTCGAAGACAAGCGGCGAGTCCTCGATATCGGCGCCCCAGATATCGACGTTGAGGGCGGAAAGGGGCATGCGCACTGCGCCCTTGGCGAGCTTGTCCGCGTTGGACGCGGGGATGCGCTTGCCGCGCAACTGTCCGTTGAGATCAGCCGCGCCGACGCGCAGCGTTGGGAACTGGTCCAGATCCATTGGTCACCCGTGGGTCGGAAAATTTGATCAAAATATTCCCGTCATGCCTTCAATTGTCCAGCCCTTTGTGTCGAGAGGGCCGAAAATGGCACATCTGCATCGCGTCGGTATCACGTCGGTATTGCGTCGGTGCGCGATCGCTTTGAAATAATTCGGCCCGAAAATTTCACGGAAACCGGGGGGCAACGCCTCAGCGGATGAGGTTCGGGCGCAGCTTGACCCGCCGGCGAGCGTTCGAGGGCAGGTGGCGGTTCAGGTGCCGATTGGCGAGACCGAACAGGCCGACGATGCAGAGCGTCAGCAGGATGAAATAGCCTGCGAGGATCGGGTAGGGGATGAAGGGGTTGAACGTCTTGTCGGCGAAGTAGTTCGCGTAGTAGAGCGCGTCGCCCTTTTGCCGCCATGCCGGGAAGCCAGAGAAGAACACCAGCGTCGTCGCGTGGAAGAGGAAGATCGCTTCGTTGGTGTAGGCGGGCCATGCGAGGCGCAGCATGGTGGGGAAGGTGATGCGACGGAAGCGCGCCCAGCCGGACATGCCGTAGGCGTCGGCGGCTTCAAGGTCGCCCTTGGGGATCGACAGAAGCGCGCCATAGAAGATCTCGCCGGAATAGGCGGCAGTGTTGAAGAACAGCACCACCAGCGCGCCGAGCCAGGCGGAGGTCAGTGGCGAGAAGAACGGCACCACTTGTTTCAGGGAGAGGAACAGGAAGTAAGCAAAGAAGAACTGGATGAACAGCGGCGAGCCGCGAAAGATGAAGATGAACCATTCCGCCGGTTTGCGGATCCAACGGTTGCCGGAGGATTTCCCGACCGCCAGTGCGGTGGCAAAGAAGAACCCGGCCATGAGCGCGAGCGCGCCGAAGTAGATATTCCAGATCATCCCCGAGCCGATCAGGGTAAACTGTTGGCAGAGGGTAAAGTCTTCTTTCGGCAGCAGGCGTTCGCCAATGCCGACCGAGCGAAACGCGTAATCTGCGATCGTGTCCCAACAGCTCATGCGGCGGCCTTTCTCTGGGCTTCGCCAGCGGCCGTGGCCTGACCGTGGGTGAGTTTCTTCATGATCCGGTCGAGGGCGATTTCGGAGACCTTGGTAAAGGCGAGGTAGAAGACGAGGAGCGCGAGGAAATACCACATGCGCCAGTCGCCATGCGGGTAATCGGTAAAGCGCGCGTTCTTGGTGCCGCCAAGTTCACGCGCCCAATAAACGATGTCTTCAACTCCGAGGAGGAAGAGGAGCGGTGTCGCCTTGATCAGCACCATCCAGAGGTTCGACAGGCCGGGCAGGGCATAGACCCACATCTGCGGCACCATGATGCGCCAGAACGCCTGGCGTTGGGACATGCCATAGGCTTCGGCGGTTTCCATCTGGGCGCGTGGCACGGCGCGCATGGCGCCGAAGAGGACATTGGCCGCAAAGGCTCCGAAAACGATGGCGAAGGTCAGCACTGCGAGGAAGAAACCATAAGTTTCATGCACCCATTGCGGCGAGGTCGAGAGCGGCAGCTTGGCCGCGGCGCAGACCACGAAGTCATTGCCTTGGCGGACGGGTTGATCCCAGTCTGAGCAAAGCACCTTGTGGCGCAGCCATTCAAAGCCCTGATCAAGGGCGATGACGAAAAACAAGAAGAAGGCGATGTCCGGCACGCCGCGCACGATTGCGGAGTACCCTTTGCCAAGCCAGCGCAGCGGCGCGATATGCGAGCGGGCCGCGGTCGCCCCGGCAAATCCGAACAGGAGCGCGACAGGCGCCGTGATGGCCAGCAGCACAAGCACGGTCACGACCGAGATATAGAGGCCCATATGCTTGCCCGTGGTCAGGTAGCAACTCAGCCACGTGAGCCCGTCTAGCGTCGATGGATCTGCGCAGTAGGAAAACATGCTTGGGTCTGTCCGGTCTGGTCCTGTCGGTGACAGAAGGGTCCGCAGCCTTTGGGGCCGCGGACCCGGGTGTCCCTTTGCGGGATCAGTTTACCACTGGGAAGCGACTTCCCATTTGGCGATCAGCGCGTTGAGCGTGCCGTCGTCTTTCATCGACTGGATGGCTGCGTCAAACTTGGCTTTGAGCTCTTGATCGGATTCGCGCACGCCCATGCCGACGCCGCCGCCGATCTGCTCCATGCGTTCGAGCATGACGAGACCGTCGGTGCCTGCCACGGTGTCGAGGAAGCTTTTGTCGGCGAGAACCGCGTCTGCTTCGCCGTTCTTGACGGCGGCAACGGTTTCATCGGGGGTTGCGAATTCGACCAGCGTCCAGCCTTTTTCGGCGATGAAGGCCGCCTGGATGGTGGTCGCTTGTGCCGCGATCACGCCGCCTTCGACATCCACATCAGCCGACATGGCGACATAAGCGGACGGATCCGGCGGGGTGTAGGCTTGGGTGAAGTCGATGACTTCATCGCGCTCTGCGGTGATCGACATGCCGGCGATGATGGTGTCGTAGTTGCCCGAGACGAGGTTCGGAATGATCGAATCCCAGTCGTTCTTGACCCATTCGCAGGTCAGATCGGCGCGTTTGCAGAGCTCGTCGCCCAGTTCACGCTCGAAGCCGTCGATTTCGCCAGCGTCGTTGACGAAGTTCCACGGTGCATAGGCGCCTTCGGTGCCCATGCGCACGGTGTCTGCCGCGGCGAAGCCTGCGGTCAGCGCCAGTGCGGCGGTGGTCAGGATCAGTTTTTTCATTGATACACTCCCGTTTGGTTGGTTGTTAATGGGCCGTTGCGGAAAGGAACCCGCGCAGGCGTTCTGTCTTGGGGTTTCCGAACAGCTCTTCCGGTGCCCCTTCTTCTTCGATTTTGCCTTGGTGCAGGAACACGACGTGATCAGACACGTCATGGGCCATCTTCATATCATGGGTGACGATCATCATGGTGCGCCCTTCGGCGGCGAGATCCTTAATGACGCGGATCACCTCTTGCTCGAGCTCGGGGTCGAGCGCCGAGGTCGGCTCGTCAAACAAGAGCGCCTCAGGCTCCATGCACAGTGCACGGGCGATGGCGGCGCGCTGTTGCTGTCCGCCCGAAAGCTGGGCAGGGTAGACATCGCATTTGTCGCCGATCCCCACCTTGTCGAGATAGCCCCGTGCGGCCTGTTCGACCTCGGCGCGGTCGCGGCCCAGCACGGTCAGCGGTGCTTCCATGACGTTTTGCAGGATCGTCATGTGGGCCCAGAGATTGAATTGCTGGAACACCATGGAAAGATTGGTGCGGATGCGCAGAACCTGTTTCGGGTCGGCCGGGTGGCGGCCATGGCCAGTGCCTTTCCAAGTCACCGGTTCGCCCTTGAACAGGATGTCGCCCTTTTGGCTATCCTCAAGGAGGTTGGCGCAGCGCAGAATGGTCGACTTGCCGGAGCCGGACGACCCGATCAGGGAAACGACATCGCCACGGCGTGCCGTGATGTCGACGCCCTTGATGACTTCGAGGTCACCATAGGCTTTGTGCAGGTCACGGATGTCGAGAACGGGCGTGTCGTCAGGCAAGGGCAATCCCAGGGGTCAGTGGCAGTTTCAGGGGAACAATAGGACGGAAAAAACGGCTGATTGCAATGCGCAAAACGGCTGACGCAGGGGGAATTCCGGCGAAATGGGCGTTTGGCTGTGCGAATGGTCAGTCGCGATGCACAGGCGCGGGCGGGATCGGCTGGGCAAGGTAGTCGGCGGCGGGCAGGCGGCAGAGGCCGCGCAGGCCGAGCGTGGCGCGATCTTCGTCCGAGAGATCGGCAATGGCCCCCTCAAGCGCGGCGGCAAGAGCTTTGGCGTCGCGGGCGGAGGCGGTGATGAAGGGCAGGGCGGGCGTCGGCGCAGTGCGTGTCACCTCGACCAGATCGGCGGCGAAGGCGTCATAGCGCCGGATCAATTCCCATGTCAGGGCGTCGAGCGCGGCAAAGCGGGCGGTGCGGTTGGCAACGGCCTCGGCGGAGGCGCGGTGACCGCCGGTTTGCACCAGTGCGGCAGGCGCAAGACCGAGACCCGTCAGATGCGCCTCGGGCGCGGCCCAACCTGATTGTGAGAGCGGTTCGTTATAGGCGAGCGCGCCGGTGGCGAGCTCTGCGAGGGAGGCGCCCGCATCGTCGCGATGGGCGACAAAGACGCTATTGTAATGACCGGGCGGACAGCCGGGCAGGCCGTAGTCAGGGGTCGCCACGAGCGTCACCTTGTCATGCAGGCGGGCGCGATAGGGCAATCCACAGGTCTGGGCGAGCAGGAGGTCGGGCGATTGCCATGCCTCCCAGAAATCGCAGCCTCGGGTCAGAGCCTCGGGGCCATAGCCGAGACGGGCGCGGATCGCCGTCCAGAACCGATCATTGGCCGCCGCTGTCTCGGGGCGGTCATACATCCCGAGCAGAACGATCATGTGTCAGGCGTCACGCGTTGGCGGGCGAGCGCCGAATCGCGGTCATTGATGCCAAGCAGGTTTGAGGCGAGGCGCACCAGCGCGTCTTCCTCGGCGTCGCGGATGCCATCGGCAAGGACGACTTTCCAAAGCGCCTCGATCACGCCAATCCGGTCGTCGTAGGGCACGGCGTCCTTGATGGCGCGGGTAAAGCGGACGGTGTCGGGGGCGCTGGCCTCGACCTCTTCGGCCTGTTTGCGCAGTTCGGTCGCCTCAAAGGGTGACAGGCCGTAGCGGTCTCGCGAAACGCGGTCGATCTGGTCGGCCTCTTCGTGGGCATATTCGCCATCGGCGCGCGCAATCCGCACCAGAAGCGCGGTCAGGGCAAGGCGGGCATCGTCATGGGAAACGGTTTCGGGGCTGGCCTGTGTCAGGCGTTTGAAGAACTCTGCAAGCATGGTCTTGATTTACGTCCCGGCCCGGATGGGCGCAAGGCACCTCCTCAAAGCGTGATCCGGTCTTCGGGTTTGATACCGAGCATGTCCTCGATTTCAAGCACTGTGTCCTCTTCGGCCTGCACGTGCACGCCATCTGCGATCACCACGCGACGAAAGGCGGGCAGGATCGAAAGCCGGTGGGCATAGTCGATGTTCTGGCGGATCAAGAGGGCAAAATCCGGCGTGCCGGGGGCCTGTGCCTCGAGACGTTCGCAGGTGGCGCGCATCTTGGCGGCCTCAACGGCGTTCAGATCAAAACTTTCCTGCAGGATATGGTCGATCTCGGAGATTTCCTGAATGTGGTAGTGCGAATCGGATTTTGCGATCCGCACCAGAAGTGCGCCAAGGGCGAGGTGTTCGTCCGGCTCGGGCAGGGGCGGCGTCGACGGTGTGCCGGTCAGGCGCTTAATCAGGTTTTCAAACATCAGGCGTCATACCCTTCCACGATCACGAGTTCACCAGTGCTCACCGGGTCGCGAAGGGCTTTCGCAGCCTGATAGCCAGCGGAATGGTAGCAGTCGAGCGCAGCCTTGTAAGAGGGAAATTCGATCACCACGTTGCGCGACCGGGCCGCGCCCTCGACGGCCTCATAGGTGCCGCCACGCACGAGAAAGCGCGCACCATATTCGGCAAAGGGGGCGGCGTTGGCTTTGACATACTCTTTGTAGGTGTCGATGTCGTCCACTTCGATGCGCCCGATCCAATACCCCTTGGCCATTGCGGTCTTCCCTTCGTTTCTAGAAATCTCAGTAAAGTCTTTGGGTAACTTGGAAGAGGATGTCGTCCAAGGCAATCCCTCCCGGATCGAGATTTGTCACGAGCACGCCTGCGATGCGGGGCAGGTCATCGGAGGTGCGCAAGCCGATCTCGGTGATGCCGGGGCCGGGGCGGAGGGTGTTGCGGGCAAGCTGCTTGCCGGAACGGTCGTAGATATCGAGGGTGACGACGCCTTGGGGGCGGGCGCGACCGAGGGGGGCGGCGTAGTCGGTATGAAGCCGCAGGCCAAAGGCGGATTGGTCGCTATCGAAGAGGAGCGCCACCGCGCCTTCGCCACGTCCGGAGAGGCGGGCAAAGCCGTCAGGGCCGAGTGGCAGGAGCGCGTTGGAGCCAAAGCCGCGGTGAAGGGCCACGGAGAGGTTTTGGCCGGGCGCATCGGTGCGCAGCGCGAGGGGGCGGGTCGGTGTGCCGGGGCCAGGGGCGTCATGGGAGGCGCCGGTGGGGCCTTGGCGCGTGATCAGGGGCTGCCCCGCGAAATGGCTGCCGATGGTGAGGCCGGGGGTGCGTATGTTCTGATCGAGGTTGAAGCCCGGCTCTGGCCGGAGCGGCAGGGTCTCGAAATCCTGCCTCGCGCCCAGTGTCGCGGCGAGCTCAGCGTAGGGCACAGGCCGAATCTCGGCCCGCAAGGGAAGGGCCGAGAGGCAGAAGGTGATGAAGAGGGCCAAGCGCATGGGCAGAGGATAGCGCGTTTGGCCAAGGGACCAACGCCTTTTGAAAGGCGTTGGAGCGCGGGCCTCAGACGAGGCGCGAATTGTCCTTGGCGGCGCGGATGAAATCCTTGAACAGCGGATGCGGATCAAAAGGTTTCGATTTCAGTTCCGGGTGGAACTGCACGCCGATGAACCACGGGTGATCCTGCCATTCGACGATCTCGGGGAGGCGGCCATCGGGGCTCATGCCGGAGAACTTGAGACCGACCTCTTCGAGCTTTTCGCGGTAGGTCGTGTCGACCTCGTAGCGGTGGCGGTGGCGTTCCTCGATGGCGGTGTTGCCATAGACCTCGGCCACTTTGGACCCGCCTTCGAGCACGGCGTCATAGGCGCCGAGGCGCATCGTCCCGCCCTTGTCGTCGCTGGCCTTGCGGGTGACCTTGGCGTTGCCCTGCACCCATTCCTTGAGGTGATAGACCACAGGTTCGAAACGTTTTTTCCCGGCCTCGTGGTCAAACTCCTCAGAGCCTGCATCTTTGATGCCAGCCATATTGCGGGCGGCCTCGATAACGGCCATCTGCATGCCAAGACAAATGCCGAGGTAAGGCACCTTGCGCTCGCGGGCGAATTGCGCCGCCTTGATCTTGCCTTCGGTGCCGCGCTCGCCAAAGCCGCCGGGCACGAGGATGGCGTCGAAGCCTTCGAGATAAGGCGCGGCGTCTTCCTTGTCGAACACCTCGGCGTCGACCCATTTGACATTGACCTTGACCCGGTTGTGCATTCCGCCGTGGATCAGGGCCTCTTTGATCGACTTATAGGCATCTTCGAGTTGGGTATATTTGCCGACGATGGCGACATTGACCTCGCCATCGGTCTTGTGGATGCGGTCGTTGACGTCTTCCCAAGTGCGCAGGTCCGGTTTTGGCGCAGGCGCGATGTTGAAAGCGTCGAGCACCGCTTGGTCGAGGCCTTCACGATGATAGGCCAGCGGCGCTTCGTAGATCGAGTTCAGGTCATAGGCAGCGACCACGGCCTCTTTGCGCACGTTACAGAACAGGGCGATTTTCTCGCGTTCCTTTTCGGGGATCGGCTGTTCCGAGCGGCACACGAGAATGTCGGGGGCGATCCCGATGGATTGCAGCTCTTTCACGGAGTGCTGGGTCGGCTTGGTCTTCAATTCGCCCGAGGCCGCAAGCCAGGGCAGAAGTGTCAGGTGCATGAAGATGCACTGGCCGCGCGGTTTGTCATGCGAAAACTGGCGGATCGCTTCGAAGAAGGGCAGGCCCTCGATATCGCCGACCGTCCCGCCGATTTCGCAGAGCATGAAGTCGACCTCGTCATCGCCGATATCAATGAACTCTTTGATTTCGTTGGTGACATGCGGAACGACCTGGATTGTCTTGCCGAGGTAATCGCCGCGGCGCTCTTTCTCGAGCACGTTGGAATAGATGCGGCCCGAAGAGACGGAATCCGTCATGCGGGCGGGGACGCCGGTAAAGCGTTCGTAATGGCCAAGGTCGAGATCGGTTTCGGCGCCGTCATCGGTCACGAACACTTCGCCATGTTCAAAGGGAGACATCGTGCCGGGGTCAACGTTGAGGTAGGGGTCCAGCTTGCGCAGGCGCACGGTGTAGCCGCGGGCCTGCAGCAATGCGCCGAGCGCGGCAGAGGCAAGCCCCTTGCCCAGAGACGACACAACACCACCGGTGATGAAAATATACCTTGCCATGGGTCGGCAACTCCCGTGATTTCAAACTTTCTGAGGTGCCCACGACAGGAGTTTCCAAACAGAATCTGTCGCAGCATCACGGGACTTAAGTGTATCAGGATTCGCACAGGCTTGGCAACCGAACCGCAAGATGCTGTTGCGATTCAGAGGGATTAATCAAGCAGTGGTGGGGAGGGTGCGCAGCAAGGCGCACCCGAATGAACCGGTTTGGACGTGCCGATCAGTCGGCGCGCGGCACCAGCGGCGCGTCTGCGTCATCGCCGCTTGGCGGCAGAAGCGTATCGCTTGCCGGTGCGTCCTCGGTCTCTTCGACCGCGGCGGGCTGATCGCTCAGACGATCGAGCACCGAGCTGCCGGAAGCGTTTTGCGCGGCAAGAATGGTCAGGGTGATCGAGGTCGCGATAAAACCAATGGCAAGAATCCAGGTCAGTTTGCCAAGCGCGGTTGCCGCGCCACGGCCGGATACGGCACCGCCGCCACCGCCACCCATACCAAGGCCACCGCCTTCCGAGCGTTGCATCAGCACGGCGCCGATCAGCGCCAGCGCGAGGAGGAGATGGATTGTAAGGACGACGTTTTCCATGGGACCTGTCAGCGTTCGGTTGGTTCAGCGCGCTATGTAGGCAAGTTTGCCGCGCGGGGCAAGCGGGTTTCCGAAAGGAATCTGGCGCGCGCGGTCCGTGCGGGCTCAGTGTTCGACGTCGTCGGTATCGAACTGCCCCGAGAGCATCCGGCGCACGATCGACCAGCCGAGACCGATCCCGAGCACCGCCGACAGCGCGAAGATGCCGAGCCATGTGTTGAGGTCAGGGTTTTGCAGAGAGAGCATCTCCCAATCATAGAGCACCCAGATCAGTGCCCCGACCACAGACAGCACGAGGAACATGCCAAAGCCACCGATCGAGCGCAGGGTGGCGCGCAGATAGATGATATAGCCAATCGCAAGGAGCAGCCCCAGAAGGACCGTCAGCGGCGTCTCCTCAAGATAGTTGCCCCGGCTCCAACGGACGTAATTCCATTGGGTGGGATTGTAGGTGAGGGCCAGCAGAATGAATGCAAAGACCCAACGCAGGAACAAGCCCATTGTCTCTCCAAATGCTTTTACAATGGTTTGCTAAAATTTGCGCCCGCTGTCCAGTGCCATGGCACATTTGCGGTTTCGCGCGCCGAACAACGCAGCTAAAAGGGCGCGGGTTTGACCTCTGAAAGGACCGGATATGGCTAACGTTGTCGTCGTGGGCGCCCAGTGGGGCGATGAAGGCAAGGGCAAGATTGTGGATTGGCTGAGCGAGCGTGCCGATGTGATCGCGCGTTTTCAAGGCGGTCACAATGCGGGCCATACGCTCGTGATCGACGCGAAGGTTTACAAGCTGCATGCGCTGCCGTCTGGCGTGGTGCGGGGCGGCAAGCTTTCGGTGATCGGCAATGGCGTCGTGCTTGATCCGTGGCATCTCATGAACGAGATCGAGACCGTGCGTGCGCAAGGGGTCGAGATCAACCCGGAGACATTGATGATCGCGGAGAATACGCCGCTGATCCTGCCGATTCATGGCGAATTGGACCGGGCGCGCGAAGAAGCGGCCTCGAAGGGCACGAAGATCGGCACCACCGGGCGCGGCATCGGTCCGTGCTATGAGGACAAGGTCGGTCGCCGGGCAATCCGGGTTGCCGATCTCGCCGATGATGCGACACTCGAGGCGCGCGTCGACCGCGCCCTTCAGCATCATGATCCGCTTCGCAAGGGGCTTGGGATCGAGGCCGTGGATCGCGACGCGCTTTTGGCGCAACTCAAGGAAATTGCACCGAAAATCCTGCCTTTCGCGGCACCGGTTTGGAAGGCGCTTAACGAAAAGCGCAAGGCGGGGAAGCGGATCCTGTTCGAAGGGGCGCAGGGCGCGCTTCTCGACATTGATTTTGGCACCTATCCCTTTGTCACCTCGTCGAATGTGATTTCGGGGCAGGCGGCAACGGGCGTCGGCATCGGGCCGAACTCGATTGATTATGTGCTTGGTATCGTGAAGGCCTACACCACCCGCGTGGGAGAAGGGCCGTTCCCGACCGAGCTTGACGATGATGACGGGCAGCGCCTTGGCGAACGCGGGCATGAATTCGGCACCACCACCGGGCGCAAGCGGCGCTGTGGGTGGTTCGATGCGGCGCTGGTGCGGCAGACCTGTGCGATCTCCGGCATCAACGGTATTTCGCTGACCAAGCTTGACGTGCTCGACGGGTTCGAGACGCTGAAGATCTGTGTCGGGTATGATCTCGATGGTGAGCGCCTCGACTATCTGCCGACGGCGGCAGACCAGCAGGCGCGCTGCAAGCCGATCTACGAAGAAATGCCCGGCTGGAGCGAATCGACGGAAGGTGCGCGCAGCTGGGCCGAGCTTCCGGCGAACGCGATCAAATACGTGCGCCGCGTCGAGGAGTTGATTCAGTGCCCTGTGGCCCTACTTTCCACCTCGCCGGAGCGTGAGGATACGATTCTCGTCACCGACCCGTTCGCGGATTGAGGAAAGGGCGATCATGGCACTGAGCTACAAGGCGCGCAAACGCTGGGCATTGTTGATCCTGCTGGTGGGGATTCCGGTCTATCTCGGGGTCGCCTGGGGCGTGCTGAGCCGGTTGTCGCTCTGGCAGTTGCCGGTGATGCTTGAGTTCGCGATCTACGTCTTCTTTGGCGTGATCTGGGTCTTTCCGCTCAAGCCGATCTTCAAGGGGATCGGACAGCCCGACCCGGAAGATCCGGATCAGGACCTGTCGTGATCGCGACCAAATAGAAAGGCCTCCCGCTTGGGAGGCCTTTTTGGTTTCCGCCGGGGCGGGCGATCAGCCGGCCGCGCGCTCTTCGGGTTTGAAGGCGATGGAGTCGGAGGCGGTAAAGCGGCCGCCCTCGAGCTTGGCGATCTTCTTTTCGCGCAGCAGTTGGCCAAAGGAACGCAGCGTGTCCTCGCGCGAACAATTGTCCTCGTCGACATTGCGGGCCATGCGGATCACCTGCGGGCGCGAGAATTTCTCCCGGCCCTCGACGAATGTCAGGTAGGCCGCGGCCGCCTCGAGCACGTCGGGCAAACGTGTGGCCCCCATGTTCTCGGCGAAGTCGGCAAAGTCTTGCGCGCTGGCGGCTGCCGCAGCGACCGGCGCAGTGCTGCGCGGCGCGGGGTCGGCCTCCTTGCGTTCTGTTGCGGAGACGCGGCGCGGACGCACGGGCGCGCGCGGCGCTTCCGCGGCCTCTTGCGGGGCGGCGTCCTCCTCTTGGGGGCTGTCATCGACACGTTGCTCGGCGACGAGCTTGAGCGGGGCAGGGCGCTGACCGGCGGGGCGCTTGGGCGTCTCACCGACCACCGAGGCAAGATCTTCGCGATAGGCTTCGGTCTCGTCCGCGGCGTCTTTGGCGTCCCCGGCTTTCTTTTCGGCCTTGGTGGCCGCGACGGCGGCGCGCAGATGGGCGATGGCCTGGCGACGGCGGTTGCCTTCAGGTTCGTCCATATGGTTGTCGGTTTCGCGCATCAGGCGCGACATGTCAGTGCCAGCCTCCGAGAGCGCTTTGGGACGTTTCGGAGCGACGGGGGCGGCCTCTTCCTCCGCGGCGGCGGCGTCGCTCCGGTTCAGTTCGGCCTCGACCTGCGCCAGTTCTGCCAGAAGCTCGGCCTCGTCCTCCGGAGAAAGGCTTGTCGGCATGTCCTGCGCGTCGGCGGCTTGGGCCGCCTCCGCCTCGGCGATTTCGTCGGTGTCTTCTTCTTCTGGCTCGGCCTCGAGAAGACCGTCTGAGACGGCGGCTTCGAAATCGGACTTCTTGAGACGCAGCACGCGGGCGCGCACCTCGCGCGGGGCGGGGTCGGCGTCCGGCATGGCGTCTTCGGCGACGCTTTCCACATCGTCCTCAACCGCGGCGGCGGCCATTTCGTCGTCCAGCTTCAGAACGGATTCGATTTCCCGGCGGGTGTCGGCCAAGAAGCTCTCGGCGTGCTCATCCTCGGAAAAGTCCTCTTCGTCCGGCTCTTGTGCGGATTTGGAGACAACGGCGCGAATGCGCTGAAGCTTGGCTGCGATGCTATCGTCTTCGGCCTCGAAGGTCTTTTCCGGTTCAACGATTTCGGCGTCTGCGAAGTCGGCCTCGTCTTCTGCGATGACCTCGGCCGTCTCTTCGACCGCTTCGACGACGTCGTCGGCAGCGATTTCACCTTCGGCGGTGTCTTCGATGTCGTCCTCAGGTGCACCGGCTTCGTCCATGGGGGCTTGGGCCTGCACAGCTTCGAGGATTTCTTCGGTCACGTCCTCGACTTCGACCTCGGGCTCGGCTTCGACCTCGGGCGCGTCCTCGACCTCTGCGACGTCGGGCGTTGCCTCGGCCTGCTCTTCGAGCGGCGTTTCCTCCGGTGCGTCGGCGGGTGCCTCGGCTTGCGGTTCTTCGGGCGTCTCGAGGTCGGGCTGCGGAGTGTCCGCCGCCACGTCGGCAGCGGCCTCTGCGACGCCTTTATTGTTCGCGCTCAGATAGATGGCACCCGCTTCGGTGCGCGCGCTGACACGGCGTTCGATCTCGCGCTCGGCAATACGAGCGAGCATCTCGGCATCAGGTGTGGGCGGTTCGGCCCCGAAATAGCGGTCGTCGGCGGCAAGATCGCGGAAATACTCGGCAATCGCCTTCATCGTATCAAATGAGTCGTCGAACCCTTCGAGGGTGCATGAAAAAGTCCCATACGAGACCGTCAAAACTTTGTTATTCGTAACCATAGAAGCGGGTCCTTTGAACTACTCGGCGTTCTGTTTACCACGTAAGGCAAGACGAAAGCTGACCGATTCTGTGCAATGCAGCGTATCATTTCTGGGCCAATTTGTGGCGAACTTGCTAATAAAGGGTAAGAATTGACTGTATCCTCCGAGATTGTTGAAGATTTGGAACCAATTACACTGGTCGGGGCCGGACGTCTCGATCTGGGCGACATTGCGCTCGCACGGGGGCATGCGCGACGTGTTGTGGCGGCAGATGGTGGCGGGATCGCCTGTCTGGATGCGGGCATCGAGCCGGAGCTTATCATCGGAGATATGGACAGTAGTGCGGGCCTTGAAGGGCGTGACACCGGCGCGGCGCGGATCCTTCGGATCGACGAACAGGACAGTACGGATTTCGACAAGGCGCTGCGCCATATCCGGTCGCCGTTGGTGATTGGCGTCGGGTTTTCAGGGGCGCGGATCGATCATGAGTTGGCGTGCTATAATGCGTTGGTGCGCCATGCAGAGCGACGGTGTCTCTTAATCGGGGGAGAGGATCTTGTGTTCCTGGCGCCTCCGCATATCACGCTACCGCTTGCGGCAGGCACGCGGGTGTCGCTTTTCCCGATGGGGGAGGTGCAGGGGCGCTCAGACGGCTTGCGTTGGCCGATTGAGGGGCTTCGGTTTGCGCCGGATGGCCGGATTGGCACGTCGAACGTGGCGGACGGGCCGGTGGTCCTTGAGATGACGGCGGCAAAGATGCTTGTGATGGTGCCGCGCGCCTGTCTTGATCTTGTGGTGGCGGCGCTTTTGGAGACCGAGGCGGGCTGGACCCGCTAAAAAAGCGGGCCGGTACAAGACCGGCCCGACAGGGAGCGAGTTCGGCGGATACACAATAGCCGAACATCGGGGAAGGTCCTTGGGACGTTTCCGGGAGTAGGAACCCGCCCCCTCCGAATGCAAGCAACAGGTGGAGGGAGCGGGATATCCGACCTTAGATGGCCAGATATTCGGAGCGCAGCTCTTCGTTGGCGAGCACTTCGTCGGCAGAGCCGTCAAAGACGATGCCGCCCGTGTCGAGGATCACCGAACGGTCCGCCAGTTCGAGCGCCCGCACGGCGTTCTGTTCGACGATGACGGTGGTGATGCCTTGTTCCTTGATGATGCGCAGGGTCTTTTCGATCTCGTCAACGATCACCGGGGCGAGGCCTTCGTAGGGTTCGTCGAGCAGCAGCACCTTGATGTCACGGGCCAGCGCGCGGGCAATGGCGAGCATCTGCTGTTCGCCGCCCGAGAGCGTCACGCCTTCCTGCTTGCGGCGTTCACCGAGGCGCGGGAAGAGTTCGTAAAGGCGATCCAGTGACCAGCCGATGGGCGGGGCGATCTGTGCCAGTTGCAGGTTTTCCTCGACCGTGAGGCCGGGGATGATGCAGCGATCTTCGGGCACAAGGCCGATCCCGGCCGCCGAGGCCTCATGGCTTTTCATCAGGTGCAGCGGCTTGTGGTCGAGCCAGATTTCACCATGCGTGACCTGCGGGCTATCCATGCGGGCGATGGAGCGCAAGGTCGAGGTCTTGCCCGCGCCGTTGCGGCCAAGGAGGGCGAGGATTTCGCCCTCGTGCACGTTGAACGAGATGTTCTGCACGATGTAGCTCTCGCCGTAGTAGCTCTCCATGTTCCACACAGAGAGGTAGGCGGGGGCGGTTTCGGCCAGATTGTGGCCCTTGGAGAAGTCGGGTTTGACGTTCATGGCAGGGTCTCCTTATGCCGTCTCGCCGAGATACGCTTCGCGCACCTTCGGGTTGCCGCGGATGTTTTCCGGGTCGTCTTCGACAAGGGGCGTGCCTTGGGCGAGGACGGTGATCCGGTCGGCCAGCGAGAACACCACGTGCATGTCGTGTTCGATGATGGCGATGGTGATGTCGCGCTCGTCGCTGATCTGCTTGAGTAGGTCGATCGTGTTGTTGGTATCGGCACGCGCCATACCGGCGGTCGGTTCATCAAGCAGGAGCAGGCGCGGTTCTTGCGCAAGGCACATGCCGATCTCGAGGCGGCGCTTGTCGCCGCGCGACATCGAGGCAGAGTGCATGTCCTTCTTGTCCGCCATGTTCATATCAACAAGCATGGCTTCGGCTTTTTCGACCACATCCTTCTCGTTCATCATGCTTTCAATCGCATGCATGCGGAACGATCCGTCGCGCTTGGCGAAGCAGGGGATCAGCATGTTTTCCATGACGGTCAGTTCGCCGAAGATCTCGGGCGTCTGGAACACGCGGGAAATGCCCATCTGGTTGATCTCGTAGGGCTTGCGGCCGAGCACGGACTGGCCGTCGAACATGACGGAGCCGGTATCCGGGATAAGCTTGCCCACGAGGCAGTTGAGCAGCGTCGATTTGCCGGCACCGTTGGGGCCGATGATGGCGTGAACGGTGTTTTCCTTCACGCTCAGGTTGACTTCGGAGAGCGCCTGGAGGCCGCCGAACCGTTTGCCAACGTCTTTGACTTCAAGAATACCCATCGGTCAATTCTCCTTATTCTGCCGGTTCGGTCTTGGCGGTGTTGCTGTTGTCGTCTTTCTTGCTCACGAGCTTCTTGAGGCGCTGACCGCCTTCCACGAGGCCACCGGGCAGGAAGATCACGACGAGCATGAACAGGATGCCGAGGGTCAGGTGCCAGCCCTTGCCGATGAAGGGGTGGATGATGAAGACAACGAAGTCCTCAAGACCATCGGGCAGGAAGCTGAACCAGCCGTGCAGGATGTTGTCGTTGATCTTCGAGAAGATGTTCTCGAAATACTTGATGAAGCCTGCACCGAGGACCGGTCCGATCAGGGTTCCGGTGCCGCCGAGGATGGTCATCAGCACGACTTCGCCAGAAGCGGTCCACTGCATCCGTTCCGCACCAGCGAGCGGGTCCATCGCGGCCATCAGGCCACCGGCGAGGCCGGCATACATGCCCGAGATCACGAAGGCCGCAAGCGCATAGGGGCGCGGGTTGAGGCCTGTGTAGGCCATGCGGGTGTTGTTGGACTTGATCGCGCGCAGCATCATGCCGAAGGGCGAGCGGAAGATGCGGATCGCGAGGTAGAACATCAGCATCAGGACCACGGCACAGAAGTAATAGCCATTGTTGAAGGTGAACTCCCAACCGCCCATGGTCAGCTTGCTTGACTGGTTCATCACCAGACCGAAGAGATGCGGCGAGTTGGCTTCGGTGGCCCCCAAGAGAACCTGCGGGTCTTCGGTATAGACCTGAAGGCCGGTCTCGCCGTTGGTGATCGGGGTCAGAACCGAGTAGGCGAGGTTAAAGGACATCTGGGCAAAGGCCAGCGTCAGGATCGAGAAGTAGATGCCCGAGCGACGCAGGGAGACATAGCCGATCAGGAGCGCGAAGACGCCCGCCGTCGCGACGGCCAGAGGCAGGCCCCAGATAACGTTATAGTCGAGCAGCTTGTACATCCAGACGACCGAGTAAGAGCCCACTCCGAGGAAGGCCGCGTGGCCGAAGGAGAGGTAGCCGGTCAGGCCGAACAGGATGTTGAAGCCGATGGCGAAGATGCCGAAGATCGCGAAACGCTGCATCAGGTCCGGATAGCCCGCGTTGAACTGCGCCATGGCGCTGTCGACGGGGAACGGGTTGAGCAGGATCGGCGCGCCGAGGGCGAGGATCGCCACCACGATCATAAGGCTGGTGTCTTTTTTGTTCATTCCGAGCATGGCTTATTCCTCCATCACGCCTTTGCGGCCCATGAGACCCCGCGGACGGGTGAGCAGGATGATGATTGCAACCAGGTAGATGATGATCTGGTCGATACCGGGCAGGATGGATTTCACTTCGTTCATCGAAGCGAAACTCTCGAGCACGCCAAGGAGGAAGCCTGCGGCCACGGCGCCCGGAAGCGAGCCCATGCCGCCGACAACCACCACGACGAAGGAAAGGACGAGGAAGTCCATGCCCATGTGATAGTTTGGCGAGTTGATCGGCGCATACATGACGCCCGCAAGTCCCGCCACGGCGGCGGCGATGCCGAACATGATGGTAAAGCGGCGGTCGATGTTGATGCCGAGAAGGCCGACGGTTTCGCGGTCTGCCATACCGGCCCGCACCACCATGCCGAAGGTGGTGAACTGAAGGAAGGCAAAGACCCCGCCGATGACGGCGGCTGCGAAGAAGAAATAGACGAGACGCCAGTAGGGGTAGATCACCGTGTTGGGATCAAAGCCGAGCAGCGTGCCGAAATCGAACGCGCCGGTCAGAGCGTCGGGCGCACCGGTGGGGATCGGGTTCGCGCCGAAGAAATATTTGACCACTTCCTGCAGGACGATGGCGAGGCCGAAGGTCACGAGGATCTGGTCGGCGTGCTCGCGCTTGTAGAAATGTTTGATCAGGCCGCGCTCCATGATGAAGCCGATGGCGATCATGATCGGGATCGAGAACAGGATCGAGAGCGGCACCGCCCAGTCGATCAACGAGGCGCCGAACTCGGGGCCGAACCAAGCCTCGACATAAGGGGTCTTCACAACCAGCGGATTGCCGAGGAAGTCCTTTTGCGTCGGGTCGATGGTCTCGAAGCTGATTGTCAGGATTTTCGAGAGGGTGACGGCACAGAACGCGCCGATCATGAACAGCGCGCCGTGTGCGAAGTTCACAACACCGAGCGTGCCGAAAATAAGTGTGAGCCCCAGCGCGATCAGCGCATAGGCCGAGCCCTTGTCGAGCCCGTTCAGAATCTGAAGGATGATTGCGTCCATGGTCCCCACCATTTGACTATTGGGAAAGGCGCCTCATTGGGACATCTGTTGCGTCCCTGTCGCGGCGTTGGCGCTTGCCGGAAAGTGGCGGGCGGAAAACCCGCCCGCCACTCCGCGTGTCGCTAGGATCAGGCGCCCGGGTTGCAGGTGCCGAGCGATGCTTCGGCGCCGCCGAACATTGCGTGATCCGGTGCGTAGGTGACCTGATCGACCGGCGTCTTCTCGACCACTTCGAGCGTATCGTACTCGTTGGTCGGGTTGTCGCGGCCTTTCATGACCAGCACGTCTTTGAAGCACTGGTGGTCTTCTGCGCGGTAGAGGGTCGGACCGTTGCCGAGACCATCGAATTCGAAGCCTTCGAGGGCTTCTGCGACGGCGCAGGGGTTGAACGAACCGGCGCGTGCCACGGCGTCTGCATAGAGCAGGGTCTGGGCATAGCAGGTTTGAGCCGAGTTGGACGGCGGACGGCCATACTTCTTGCCGAAGGACTGCACGAATGCCTTGGTGCCTTCGTCCTGAAGCTGCCAGTTCCAGTTCATCGAACCGTAAACGCCTTTGATGTTCTCACCGGCACCAGCCGCCATCAGCTCGGAGTAGAGCGGAACGACGATCTCGAACTGTTTGCCGTTGACCATCTTGTCACGCAGGCCGAACTGAATCGCGTTGGTGAGCGAGTTGACCATGTTGCCGCCGTAGTGGTTCAGAACCAGCACGTCCGCGCCGGAGTTCAGAACCGGGGCGATGTAGGACGAGAAGTCGGTTGCGGCGAGCGGGGTCAGCACGTTGTTGACGGTTTCCCAGCCCATGGCTTCGGTTGCGGCCGCGATCGACTCCTGCTGGGTCCAGCCCCAGGTGTAGTCGGCGGTCAGGTGATAGGCGCGACGGTCCTTGCCGTATTCTTTCGCCAGCACCGGTGCCAGAGCGGCAGCGGACATGTAGGCGTTGAAGAAGTGACGGAAACCGTTGGCCTTGCGGTCCTTACCGGTGGTGTCGTTGGAGTGGGTCAGGCCAGCCATGAAGATGATGCCTGCCTCTTGGCAGAGACCCTGAACAGCCACGGCCACGCCCGAGGACGAACCGCCGTTGATCATCACGACGCCGTCTTTTTCGATCATCGACTTGGCCGATGCGCGGGCTGCGTCCGATTTCGTCTGCGTGTCGCCGGTGACGAACTCGACCTTCTTGCCGAGAACACCGTCGCCGCCAAGAGCCTTGGAGCTGAAGGTGTTCAGCGCGCCGCCGTCACCCATGCCGTTGATGTGCTCAATGGCGAGCTCCTGAGCGCGCAGCTCGTCCATGCCTTCGTCGGCATAGGGGCCGGTCTGGGGCACGTTGAAGCCGAATTTCACGGTCGAGCCGGTCGGTTCGTTGGTGTAGGCAGCCGCCGAGCTGGCGGTGAAGATGGTCGGCAGCGCAACACCCGCGCCAGCAACGGCACCGGTCTTGAGCACGCCGCGACGTGTCATAGTGGTTTTGGACATGTAATCCTCCCATTTTGTAAATCTTGGCACGCGGCTCCTCTTCCGCAGGCCAAACGCACAGATGTGCAAAGTCATTATCAGGGAGGGATGGAAAATTTCGCAACAACTGCTTTCAAAGCAACAATTTTTTTGTAAAGTAATCCACAATACCATGGTATGCATTGTAAAGAAATTATTCTGCGTTGCGGAAAGCTGTTGAAATAACGGAGAAATGCCCTTGGCTCGTGACACCTTGACCGGAAGCCGTATCCGCGAGCGCCGCGCGATGTCGGGAATGCGTCAATCGGAACTGGCGCGGGAGGTCGGGATCTCGGCGTCCTACCTCAACCTGATCGAGCACAACCGGCGCAGAATCGGCGGCAAACTCCTTGTAGATATTGCGCAGGTATTGGGTGTTGAGCCTTCTTTGCTCAGCGAAGGCGCGGAAGCGGCGATGATCGCGACGCTGCGTGAGGCGGCAGCGGGCACGGGGCGCGCGCAGCCCGAGCTTGACCGGATCGACGAATTCGCGGGGCGGTTTCCGGGCTGGGCGGAGTTGGTGGTCGAGAACCATCGGCGGATTGCTTCGCTGGAGCGGGTGGCGGCGACGCTGACCGACCGGCTTACGCATGACCCTCATCTTGCGACCTCGATGCATGAGGTTCTGACGATGGTGACGGCAATCCGGTCAACCGCGTCGATCCTTGCCGAAACGCAGGAAATCGAACCCGAATGGGAGAAGCGGTTTCAGCGCAACCTCAACGAGGACAGTCGCCGTCTTGCCGAGAGCACCCAGCAGCTTGTGTCATACCTCGACGGAGCCGGGGACGTGGGGGCGAGCCTCACCTCACCGATGGAAGAGGTTGAGGCGATGCTTGCGGCGCACCGCTATCACTTTCCGCAGTTCGAAGAGGCGGATGCGGAGGCGCAGCTTGACCTCGAGGCCTTTATCGCAGAGCAGCCGCAGCTGACCTCGCAGGGCGCGCGCGATCTCGCCTTGGCGGCGCTGCGTCAGTTGCGGGCCGATGCGCGGGTGATGCCGCGGGACGAATTGTCGGGCGTGCTTGAGCAGCACGGCATGGAGTTCACGCAGATCATGCATCATTTCCGGGTGTCGATGGCCACCGTCTTCCGGCGGCTCGCGATTTTGTCGGACACGCTCTTGCCGCAGTCTCTTGGGCTTGTGATGTGTGATGGGTCCGGCACCTTGATGCTGCGCAAGCCAGTCGAGGGTTTTCCGGTGCCGCGGTTTAGTGCCGCCTGTCCGAAATGGCCGCTTTTCCAAGCGTTGAACCGTCCGTTGCGCCCAATTCGGCAGGAGGTCACGGTCACCGGGCGCGAGGCGCGACCGTTTGAGTGTTTTGCCGTGACGGAGGCCATCGGCACGGCCGCGTTCAACGAAGATCCGCTCTATCATTCTTATATGTTGGTGGTGCCGATGGAACGCGCGGTCGCGCAGGCGCGCGAGGTTGGGTCGAGCTGTCGGGTCTGTCCGAGCGTCGATTGCGAAGGGCGCCGGGAGCCTTCGATCCTCATACAGGGTCTCTGATTGTGGTTTGGCCTGCTTTTTTCTACCAGGACCAACAGGCGCGGGGCCTTTGGGATGGCCACGCCTCAGCGCCGAAAACCGCGCGAGATCAGAGGGTTGCTTTGCGCAGTCACGGCCGGGTGGTATGACAGGAAAAGCACGCAGTTGAGGCCGAGCCTTCCCCTGGCCCCTTCGGGTTTCGCGGGGTTCGCGCCTTACGTCGTTGCATGGCTTTGAAATAGAACCACTATTCCTGCGCCCAGGTGCCTTGTGAGCTGCGAGACCTGCGGAACTGAGGCGTGGACATTAACGGACCCTGTGCATAAGATCGCCAGACTACATAAGACGCACAGCGCGTGTCGGGGAGGGCAAGCGGTATGGGCAAAAGGGTTCTTCTTATTGAAGACGAGCCGAATATCATTGAGGCCATCAGTTTCATTCTTTCGCGGGATGGCTGGGCCGTGGCCACCCATTCCAATGGACATGACGCGGTCGATGTCGTGCTAGGCGCGCCGCCGGACCTACTCATCCTTGATGTGATGTTACCGGGCAAAAGCGGGCTCGATATCCTGCGTATGCTGCGCGAAAAGCTCGGGCCGGGGGACTTGCCGGTGATGATGCTGACGGCGCGGGGACAGCTCAAGGATCGTGAGATGGCCGAAAAGGCCGGGGTCAATCGCTTTATGACCAAACCGTTCTCGAATGCAGAGATGCTGGAGGCGGTGCGCGAGTTGGTCGAGACGTGAGCGAAGGACGCTCTCCTCTCTTCCTCGAGCGGCAGGGCTATCGTGGCCGTCGCCTTGTTGATTTTCTGCGCATTCTTCCCTTGATTGGCGGCCTGCTTTGGGCGGTGCCGCTGCTCTGGCCAAGTGGGCCGGACAGTTCGGTGACCACTTCCGAAGCCATCATCTATATATTCGGGGTCTGGTTCTTCATGGTCTTGGTGAGTGCGGTTGTGTCGCTTTTCCTGCGTCGCTCGGGGCTCGATCTTGAGCGCAAGGACGGGTAGGCCGCCATGGCGACAATGAATATCCTTGTCGCGGTTTGCCTTGTTTACGTGACTTTCCTGTTCGCGGTGGCCTTTGGTGCCGAGCGCGCGGCGCGGCAGGGGCAGGGCGGCTGGTTGCGATCGCCGTTGGTCTACACGCTCTCCCTTTCGATCTATTGCACCGCTTGGACGTTTTATGGCGCGGTTGGGTATGCGGCGCGCTCGGGGATGGAATACCTGACCATCTATATCGGTCCGACGCTTGTGATGATCGGCTGGTGGTGGTGCCTGCGCAAACTGGTGCGGATCGGACGCACGCAGCGCGTCACCTCCATCGCCGACTTGATTTCGTCGCGCTATGGCAAATCGAACCTGTTGGCGATCGGAGTCACGGTGCTCGCCGTGATCGGCACCACGCCCTATATCGCGTTGCAGCTTCAGTCCGTGACCCTCAGTTTCTCGGTGTTTGCCGATGCCTCCGAGAGCAATGGCGCGCTGGCCGATATGGATTCCACGGCGCTTCTCGTAGCGATGGGTCTGGCGCTTTTCACGATCCTGTTCGGGACGCGCAACCTTGATGTCAATGAACGCCACCATGGGGTCGTGATCGCCATTGCGGTCGAAGCGATTGTGAAGCTATTCGCGCTTTTGTGCGTCGGGGCCTTCGTCGTCTGGGGCGTTGTCGGGGGTGTCGATGAAATGATGGCGCGCATTGATGCGTCAGAGATCGGACATTGGCAGATGCGGGGCGATCGCTGGGCGTCTCTTATCTTTCTGTCGGCGGCGGCCTTCCTCTGCCTGCCGCGGATGTTCCAGGTCATGGTGGTCGAGAATGATGACGAGGGCCATCTGCGCACCGCGTCCTGGGCCTTTCCGGCCTATCTCATGGTGATGAGCCTGTTTGTGGTGCCGATTGCCGTCACTGGGCTTGACCTGTTGCCGGAAGGGTCGAACCCAGACCTTTTTGTCCTGACCTTGCCTTTGGCCATGGGGAAGGAGGGGCTTGCGATGCTTTCCTTTATTGGTGGGTTTTCATCGGCAACCTCCATGGTCATCGTCGCGGCCTTGGCGCTTTCGACGATGGTTTCGAACCATATCGTGATGCCGATCTGGCTCTCGTTGACGGGCAGCGGTGCGATGGTGTCGGGCGACGTGCGCAACGTGGTCATCATGGCGCGGCGGTTCTCGATCGCGGGGGTTGTGGTGCTGGGCTATCTCTACTTCCGCTTTTCCGGCGGCGGCGCGGCGTTGGCCTCGATCGGGCTTGTCTCTTTTGCCGGGGTGGCGCAGTTTCTGCCGGTGCTTCTTGGCGGTGTGTTCTGGCGCGGGGCAACGCGGGTTGGCGCGTTCACGGGGCTGAGCGTTGGCTTTGTGGTCTGGGTCTATTGCCTGCTTCTGCCGAGTTTCGGCCCGGATGTGCTCATGCCGACACAGATCATGCAGGAGGGGCTGTTCGGTTGGTCCTGGCTGCGTCCACAGGCGCTATTCGGGATCGAGGGGATCGACCCGATGGTGCACGCGATCCTGTGGTCTATCTCTCTCAACGGGTTGAGCTTTGTGCTTGCTTCCATGCTCGGCTTCCCGACGCCGCTTGAGCGTTTGCAGGGCGCGCAATTCGTCAACGTCTATGAACATAGCTCAACCCCGCAAAGCTGGAGCGGGAATGCGGCGCAGAGCGAAGACCTGATGATCATGTCGCAGCGTATCCTTGGGGCGCGCGAGGCGCAGGCACTGTTTGAGAGCGAAGCGAGGCGGCAGGGTGTGAGCGGCTATCTCCCGGACACCACGCCGGACTTCCTACAGGCGCTGGAACGCGCGTTGTCCGGCTCGGTCGGCACGGCAACGGCGCATGCGATGATCGGGCAGATTGTCGGCGGCGCCTCTGTCTCGGTGGAAGACCTGCTTGCGGTGGCGGATGAGACGGCGCAGATGATGGAATACTCCAACCGTCTTGAGGCGAAATCCGAAGAGCAGGCGCGCACGGCGCGGCAATTGCGGCAGGCCAACGAGAAGCTACAGCAGATTTCGGTTCAGAAAGACGCCTTCCTCAGTCAGGTGAGTCATGAATTGCGCACGCCAATGACGTCGATCCGGGCGTTTTCGGAAATCCTGCGGGACAGCGAAAAGCTTAGCGAGACGGAGCAGGTCAAATACGCCTCGATCATCCATGATGAAGCGCTGCGCTTGACGCGGCTTTTGGATGATCTTCTTGACCTCAGCGTGTTGGAAAACGGTCAGGTGAACCTCAATATCCAGCAAGGACAACTCTCGCGGGTTCTTGACCATGCGATTGCCTCGGCGCTGACGGGAAGCGGGCAAGAGGGCCTAAAGATCAGCCGCGACACGGCGCAGGAAACGGTGCTGCTTAGCACGGATCTCGACCGGCTTAGCCAGGTGTTTATCAATCTCATCTCGAACGCGCGCAAATATTGCGACGCGGAGGTGCCCGAACTCGTGCTTCGGGTGACCCATCGTGATGACACCATTTTGATTGATTTCATCGACAACGGGTCGGGGATATCGAAGAACGATCAAGCGGTGATCTTCGAGAAATTCGCCCGCGTTGGCGCGATGCGTGCCGGCGGGGCGGGGCTTGGGCTGGCGATCTGTCGCGAGATCATGGCGCGGCTTGGGGGATCGGTCAGCTATCTGCCGGGACAGGGCGGTGCGGCGTTTCGTGTGATCCTGCCAGCATCAAGCGCAATGGCCGCGCAATGACAGGCCTGTAAAGGGCTTGGTAACCCAGGCGCGTTAAGGATTGGGCATGACGCAGAATGCCATGACCCATGCCTGAGACCGCCAAACCATCGATCCTGCAGAAGATGACCTCGCCGAAAACCGGTGCGGGGCTTCCGGTTGCGCGCCAGTTGCGGCGCGCGTTGGAGACCGCAGCGGACCGCAGGCTTGGCTTGTCGGTTGAGGTGCGGGCGGTGCATCAATCCCTGCGCCCGCTCGAAGAGGTGCGCGGGCTTCTTGACGGAAGCGGCTTTCTTGCCCTCTTGGAAGGGCGCCCCGGGGCCGGGTTCGGCCTCGACATGGCGCTGCTTGGTGGCTTGGTCGAGCACCAGACGATTGGTCATATCCCGCCGCGGGCCGATGTGGCGCGGGCGGCGACCCGGGTAGACGCGGCGCTCCTTGCCCCGTTGCTAGACGATTGCCTTGCGCGGTTCAGCGAGGCGCTCGTGGCGGATGGCGGGGGGCCTTGGGGCTGTGGCTATGGGTTCGGAGCGATGGTCGGCGCCGCGCGGGCGCTTGTTCTGGCGTTGAATGAGGGGCTTTACCATGTGTTCGAATTGGACGTGGCGCTCATGGGGGGCGTGCGGGAAGGGCGGATGGTTTTTGCCTTTCCCGACAAGGTCGAGGCCCCACAATGCGCAGAGAAAGAGGAAAAGACCCCGGTCCCCCCGGGCGAGAGCCTGCGTGCGGGTGTGTTGACGGCGCAGGCGACGCTCGATGCGGTGCTGGCGCGGGTACCCTTGCCGTTGGCGCGGCTACAGGGGTTGCAGGTTGGAGAGATGATTGCCCTCCCGCCGGGTGCCCTCAAGGAGGCGCGGCTCGAGATGGGGGGCGACGGCGGCGGTCTTTCGGTCACGCTTGGCCAGTTGCATGGTTTTCGTGCCGTGCGGCTTAGGACCGGGCAAGACCGGAGCCGCGACGAGGCGGTCCTGGAGACATCGAAGCCCCCCGCGCCGTCGTTGCGCGATGCACTTTCGGAGACGCCGGATGTGGCGGAGGTGCCGCTTGAGGCGGTGGCGGTCGCAGAGGAGGTTGACGCAGCAGAGGGCCTTGATGCGCCTGTCGCGCCTTCGGCGGAAGACCCGCTAGAGGATCTCGATGATTTGTTGGATGAAGCGGACCTGCCAGAGGCGTTACCCGCCTGAGTCACCCTGTGACTGTGCTTCGAGATAGGGCTGGATCGGCGAGAGATCATAGCCGGCCTCTGCCGCGGCGGTGAGAATGGTCTCGGGCGCGAGAACCCCGGCATTGGCGAGGCCCCAGACGAAGGTCGACCGTGTGCCAGAGCGGCAATAGGCCAGCGTCTTGCCGGTTTCCGTCGCCAGCGCGTCTTGCTGAAGGGCGATGTTGTCCGGGGTCATGCCAGCATTCGAGACCGGATTTAGCACGAACGCGAGACCCGCGGCCTCTGCGGCCGCGCGCAGGGCGTCGGCCTGAAGCTCTGGCGGCACTTCTTCGTCCGGGCGATTGCAGATGATCCGGGTAAATCCGGCCTCGGCAAGGGCAGGTATGTCTTCCACCGCGATTTGCGGGGCAACGAAATAGCTATCGGTGATTTTACGCGCGTCCATATGGTCTTCTATACCGTATCGAGAAAGGCCTGCAACGAGGCTTTTGCAACAGGCGGCCTCCGGTGGGGAGAACGCCTGCCGGTGGTCTCGGGCTGGTGTCAGGCGGCAGAGCCGCGCCCATCGACCGCGCGTCGCAGGGCAGGGGTCAGGGCCATGCCAAGGAGCATCGCGCCGAAGAAGACCCAATGGGGCCAGCCGCCGTAGCTTAGCGAAGCGATGGCCGGGCCGGGGCAAAGGCCGGCGAGCCCCCAGCCTGCGCCGAAGAGGACCGAGCCGACGACAAGGTCGGAATCCGTTTCCGCCTTGGCGCGCTCGGGGAAGGTGCCGCCGACAAGCGGTTTGCGGCCCTGTGTGAGGCGCCAAGCGATGAGCATCGGCAGGATCGCCCCGCCCATGACGAAGGCCAGTGTCGGATCCCAGTCGCCAAAGACATCAAGCCAGCCCTGCACCTTCTTGGTGTCGGTCATGCCGGAGATGAACAGGCCTGCGCCAAAGAGGCCCCCAGCGAGAAAAGCAAAGATCTTGCGCTGCATCAGATGACCCCCAGGATGTGACGGAACAGGAGGACGGTCAGGCCGCCCGCGAGGATGTAGAACACCGTTGCGACGATGCCGCGCAGGGAAAAGCGCGAGATGCCACAGACTCCATGCCCAGAGGTGCAGCCATTGGCGATGCGTGTGCCGATGCCAACGAGAAGTCCTGCCGAGATCAGCACCGCGAGGTTCTCGCTCGCATGGGTGGAGAAGGGGCGGTAGATCGGGTTGAGGAGGATTGGCAAAAGCACCACCCCGGCGAGGAAGGCGAGGCGCTCGCCCGCGCTATTGCGGCCAGACCCATCGACGAGCCCGCCGAGAATACCGCTTGCGCCCATGATGCGACCATTGGCGAGGAGGTAAACCGCGCCGCCGGTGCCGATCACTAGGCCCCCGATCAGGCCCCAGATCCAGTCTGCGGGAATGGAGTCAAACATATGCGTTTCCTTTTTCAGTCCTTGGCACCGCCGAAGCGATGAGAAAGCGCGGCGCATCCCTGTTCGCGGTGGATGCGCCGTCTTGTTGGGGGTGGTCCTTAGAGTTTGTTGACCGGCACTTTGAGGAAGACATCGCCCTGCTCGTCGGGCTCGGGCATTTGGCCCGCGCGCATGTTGACCTGCAGCGAGGGGATGATGAGCTTGGGCATGGCGAGGGTGGCATCGCGGGTGTCGCGCATCTCCACGAAGGTGTTCTTGTCCTTGCCAGCGCCGACATGGATATTCGCGGCCTTCTGTTCCCCGACCGTGGTTTCCCATGCGTATTCATCACGGCCCGGCGCCTTGTAATCGTGGCCGACGAAGATGCGGGTTTCATCCGGCAGGGCGAGGATTTTCTGGATCGAATTGTAGAGCGTCTCGGACGAGCCGCCGGGGAAATCGCAGCGCGCGGTGCCGAAATCGGGCATGAAAAGCGTATCGCCCACAAAAGCCGCGTCGCCGATCACATAGGTGAGGCAGGCGGGCGTATGGCCCGGCGTGTGCAACACGTCGCCGCGCAGCTGGCCGATGTGAAAGCTGTCGCCTTCTTGGAAAAGCTGGTCAAACTGGCTCCCGTCGCGTTGGAATTCGGTGCCCTCGTTGAAGACCTTGCCGAACGTGTCCTGCACGATCTTGATCCGATCTCCGATGCCGATCTTGCCGCCGACGCGTTCCTGAATATAGGGCGCGGCCGAGAGGTGGTCGGCATGGACGTGGCTTTCGAGGAGCCATTCCACGGTCAGCCCCTCCTTCTGCACATGCGCGATCACGGCATCTGCGGATTTGGTATCTGTGCGGCCCGAGGAATAGTCAAAGTCGAGGACACTATCGATGATGGCACAAGAGGTGCCTTGCGGGTCTTTCACGACGTAGGAAATCGTATTCGTGGCGTCGTCAAAGAATGCGGTGACTTCAGGGTTCATGTCGCTACCTCCGTTTCGAAGGAACATATAAGGCTTTGCGCATGTGTCGCAAGGGGCGACTGACGGTTGACCTATGTCAATGCCATCTTGAAGTGTTCATGACAGGGTGTTTCGGCAATTGAAGGAACACGCGATGATTGATATCGAAGCACGCAAGACCGCGCTTATGGACCGTCTTCGGGAGTTGGATACGCGTCTTCACGAGATCGAAGACGAACTGGACAATCCGCCCTCCAAAGACTGGGAAGAAGCTGCCGTGGAGCGGGAAGGGGACGAGGTTCTCGAACAGCTTGGGCAAAGCGGGCAAGACGAAATCCTGCGTATTCGTGCAGCATTAAAGCGGATACGTGATGGAGAATACGGCATTTGCGTCCGGTGTGGCGACGAAATCTCGCCTGAACGTTTGGATGTGCTTCCGGATGCGCCATTGTGCAAAGATTGCGCGGCAGCCGTCGCGCGGTGACATTGGGACAGATTGAGGAGGATCCCGCCGTGACCATTGAAGACCTTTTGGAAAAAGCCAAATCGCTTGAAGCAAAGATCGCGACTGCTGAGGGGGATGCGCGCTATGCGTTGCATCAAGAGCTCCATCGCGCGCTTGAAAACATTCGCGCCAAAGGCGGCGCCGTGCCTGCGCATTTGCGCAATCTCGATCTTGAGCTCGTGGATGAGGAGGTCGAAGACTCCTTCGACAACATGCCGGTCTGACGCCAACACAAGATCGGTTCTGAATCGTATCACACCGGGCGCGCGCAGGTTTCTGCGGGCGCCTTTTCTATTGCAGGCTTGCGTGAAAGGGCGGTCCGCCTAAAGATAAGGTTAAGGTTTTGTGAAAGTGTGTCCGGGAGGGCAGCGGCACATGGGAGAGACGGTCGGCTACGAGGTCAAGGAAGGGATCGCGGTGCTTGCGATCCGCAATCCGCCGGTCAACGCGGTTGGCGCGGACGTCCGCAAGGGATTGGCTGAGGGGCTGCGTCGCGGCATAGCCGATCCACAGGTGGCCGCGATCGTGATCCTTGGGGCTGGGCGCACCTTTCCGGCGGGGTCGGACATGCGCGAGTTTGGCGAGACGCCAGCCGATCCATGGCTGCCGGGGCTTTGCAACGAGATCGAAGCCTGTCCGAAGCCGGTCGTGGCGGCCATTCACGGCACAGCGCTTGGCGGTGGGTTCGAACTGGCCTTGTCGGCGCATTATCGTATCGCCTCAGAGCGCGCGCGGATCGGTTTTCCGGAGGTGACGCTTGGCATTCTGCCCGGTGCGGGCGGGACGCAGCGCGCGCCGCGCCTAGCCGGAGCGGCGGACTCGCTTGACCTCATGTTGTCCGGACGCCCGATCGGCGTCACACGCAAGGAGGCGGCGCCCTATATTGACCAGATCGTGCATGGCGATCTTGAGACCGAGGCGATTGCCTTTGCGCGGGGCCTCCTGGCGCAGGGCAAAGGGCCAAGGCCGACGCGGGACTGTCGGAAAGGGTTTGACGATCCCGCCGCGTATCAGAGGGCGATCACGCTTCGCAAAGAAGTGGTCGCGGACCGTCCGGACCGCGCGCCGGGGGAGATCGTCAAATGCGTCGAGGCGGCCGAGCTATTATCCTTCGATATGGGGATGGCCTTTGAGCGCGCGGCCTTTGAAGATTGCGTGCGTTCGGATCAAGCTGCGAGCTTGCGGCACGTTTTCTTTGCCGAGCGGCGGGCCGCCAAGTTTCCAGAGCTTGATGGCGCAAGGCCAAGGCGCGTTGCGCAGGTCGGGATCGTGGGGGGCGGCACCGCGGGGCGGGGCCTTGTCCTTGCCTGTCTCGAGGCCGAGTTCGATGTGGTCCTGATCGAGCGCAATGGCCCGGCGCTGCGCGACAGTCTTGGCAAGATCAATGCCTATCTCGACCGACAGGTGGCGCAGGGGCGCCTCCGGGGGCAACTGCGCGACGAACGCATGATGCGGATACATGGCAAGACAGATTTCGTTGCCCTGTCAGAGGCCGATCTGGTGATCGAAGCGGTGGCAGATGACCTACGCGAAAAAGAGCAGGTGTTTTATCAACTTGATGCCGTGGTGCCGGAGGGCGCGGTGCTTGTCACTACGACGATGCGCCATGATGTCAGCCGGATTGCAAAGCAGACCGGCGATCCGGGGTCTGTGCTTGGGCTTGGGATCGGGACGCCAGCGCATCTTCAGCGGGTGGCAGAGGTGATCGTGCCCAGCGAGGCCTCGGCGGATGCGGTGGCTGCGTTGGTGGGTGTCTTGCGCCAGATCAGAAAAATTCCTGTCCGGGTCGGGGGCGCGACGGCGCATATCGGACGTGCGATGGCTGATGCGTGTCGTCATGCGGCCGAGCTCATGGTCGAGGACGGGACGACGCCTTACCTCGTAGATGAGGCGATGCGCGCCTATGGCATGGCGATGGGGCCATTCGAGCGGCTTGACCGCGACGGTCTTCGGGAGGACTGGGCGCTGCGTCGGGCGATGGCGGAGCGCGGTGCGCCGGAGGGGCGGCAGGTTGCCATCTTGGACCGGCTTTGCGAGGCGGGGCGTTTTGGCAAGGCCGCGGGCAAAGGGTATTACATTTATGACAGCGAGAGCCCGCAAGGGCGCAAGGATCCCGAAGTGATCGCGCTTATTCGGGCCGAACGCGAAAGCAAGGGGATTCAGGCGCAGGGGATCTCGGCGGACGAGATCCAGCGCCGGTGCCTTGCTGCGATGGTCAATGAGGGAGCGCGGCTCTTGCGGCTTGGCGTGGCGCGGTGCCCGTCGGATATCGACGTGGTGATGGTGCACGGCTACGGGTTTCCGCGGTGGCGCGGCGGTCCGATGAAGGCGGCAGACCTTATCGGCCCGCGCATCATCCAGAGGGACATCGAGAGCTTTGCAGCGCAAGACGGCGTGTTTTGGTCGCCAGAGCCCGTCTTTGACAGTTTGTTCAAGGCCGGGCAGGGCTTTGATGCGCTGAACGCTTAGCCGAGAAAAATGCCGAGGATCACCAGCATCAGGCCGATGACCGACAGGAAGAGCGAACCGAGGTTAAGCGGCATAACCTTTTGAACGGCAGCGCGCAGCTCTTCGTCCGACAGGCCGGCCTTGCGGGCGCGCGCGACGCGCACGATCGAGAGAACGAGGCCACAAAGCCCCACGAGCGAGACGGTTGCCCCGCCCCAAACCAGCCATTCCATGCGTTCATTCCTTCAGGCATTGATTGCGCAGGACGTAGCCGATGGGCCCGGATTGGGCAAGCGGGCAAATTTTCGCGCGGGCGGGGCTCTTGGCCGCTTGCGACGCCGCAGGGAGGGCGATAGGTTGCGGCTTCGTTCCCATTGCCGATCCGCTTCGGCCAATCCCATAGGAGTGCTCAATGAGCGATAATCCAAGCGATGAAAGCTATCGCGTGACGGCTGGCGAGCTGCGCCAGTTCATTGAACGGTTCGAAAGGCTCGAGATCGAGAAGAAGGACCTTGCGGACCAACAGAAGGAAGTCATGGCCGAGGCCAAGGCGCGCGGGTACGACACCAAGGTGATGCGCAAGATCGTGGCGTTGCGCAAGCGCGACAAGGACGACATTGCCGAGGAAGAAGCGGTTCTCGAGATGTACAAGGAAGCGCTCGGGATGTGAGCGCGGCGCGGCGTCCTAGGGGGAGATGAAGGTCACCCCGGGCATCCGCGCGATTTCATAGACGTCCTCGTCGTAGATATCTGTCAGGGCGTCGACGACATCCTCGGTCCAGCCGGGGATGTCCAATTCTTCCTCAAGCTCTTCCTCAATCGCAAATTTATCGAGGAAGGCGGCGATGACCCGGCGCTTTTGCATCTCGGTCAGGCCGGGGTGTTTCTCGACATAGGCATCGAACCGCTCGAGCCCTTCGACTGTCATGATTTCATGCAGAAGGTCGTTGCCCCCATCCAGCGGTTGAGTCGGTTCGACTCCCGAAAGCTCTCGCAGCAATTGCTCCCAGATCAGCGGCGTATCTTCGTTGCACCAGACCGTCAGTGAGGCGTTGGGCAGGGCGTGGCGCACACGGTGGATCATTTCTGACCAGCGAAGCGCGGTCGGTGCAGAGCCGCCGGTGATATCGTCAATACGGTCGTCCGGCGTGCCATCGAGCAATGCGGGAAGGAGCGTGGCCGGATTACGGATCGCAAAGAAGATCTCGACCTCGTCACTGTGGAAGATGCTGCAGAAATCCTGCAGCCGTTCCTCGCCACGCGGATAGTAGGCATTGTTGCGGATCGCGAGGCGCGGCACGCAAAAGAAGCTGCTATTGGAGAAAATGATGCGGTCCGGTTCGCTGACGCTTGGGTCTTTGAGGTCGGAAAGCACGTCTTCGCGCACGCTTTCGTCGATCAGATGGTCATGCAGGAAGCCACGCAACTTGTTGCGATAGCTTCGCGGTTTGGGAATGGAAACACCGCGTGCCGCCAGAACGTCCCGGTTTTTCCCCAAGGATTTCAAGAGCCTGTCATCGTCAGTGAAATGGGCGCCTGCGTGAAGGACTATCTGCATTGCGTTTCGGAAGGCCTTTGCTATCAGCGTCTCATTATATCTTCGTTTCTGGACAGTGAAACCAGATTCAGGCAACACGGGGCGCATGAAACTGTCGCAGTCATTTTCGGGGCCGTTCCCCTTCCGAATCCGGGTACCAAGCATCTGGTCCATCGGGGCGCTGGTGATTGCCGCGATCGTGCTGCTTCCGATCGCCGCGGTGGTCGTTTTGGCGCTCAATCCGACCGAGAACATCTGGGGGCACCTGATCTCGACGACCCTGCCGCGATACATGCGCAACACGGTTGTTCTCATGCTTTGTGTCGGGCTTGTTGCTGCGAGTATCGGGACGGTGGCGGCGTGGCTCGTGACCCGATACCGCTTTCCGGGCGTCGGCTGGCTGCAATGGGCGCTCTTGCTGCCGCTGGCGATCCCGGCCTATGTCGGGGCCTATGCGCTCGTGGATTTCCTCGAATATGCCGGACCGGTGCAGACGGGGCTGCGCACGCTGTTTGGTTGGCAGAGCGCCCGAGACTATTGGTTCCCGGAAATCCGCTCTCTCGGCGCGGCGATCCTGGTCTTGTCCGCGTCGCTATTTCCTTATGTCTATATCCTTGCGCGCGCCGCATTCCGCGAGCAATCCGGTGCAGGCGAAGAGGTCGCGCGCTCGCTCGGGGCGGGGGCCTTTGAACGGTTCTGGCGCGTCGGCCTTCCGATGGCACGCCCGGCAATCGCCGCAGGCACGGCGATTGTCATGATGGAAACCGTGAATGATTTCGGCACTGTCGACTATTTTGCCGTGCAAACCCTGACCACCGGCATTTTCAGCGTCTGGCTTGAAAGCAACAATGCGGGCGGCGCGGCGCAGCTTGCCTGTGTTGTCCTTGCTTTGGTGATCTTGCTGGTGACCATGGAGAAGGTCAGTCGCCGCAAACTCCGTTATTTCAGTATGACAACGCGCCAACGCCGGCCCGAGCCGACAGAGCTTCATGGGGGCGCCAAATGGATCGCGACCTTGGCCTGTCTGATGCCGTTCCTCATTGGTTTTGTCTTGCCGATCAGTGTCATCACCTCGCATGCCATCGGGAATTTCGAACGGTGGAGCGATCCGATGTTGCTCCGCGCGCTTGGTAATACGCTCATGGTGGGCGGTCTGGCTTCGGTGATCACCGTGGCGGCGGGGGTCTTCCTTGTCTACGGGGTGCGGCTCTCGGGGCGTCGCATGCCACGGTTGCTTTTGCCGTTGACCACGATTGGATATGCGGCACCGGGTGCCGTTCTTGCGGTCGGTATCCTTATTCCCTTGGCGCTTCTCGACAATCACCTTGCCGATTCCCTCGAGGCGCTCACCGGTCAGTCGATGGGGCTTCTTTTGACCGGGTCGTCCTTTGCCATCGTGCTTGCCTATTGCGTGCGTTTCTTTGCCATTGCGCAAGGGGCGGCGGATGGTGCGATGGGGCGTGTGACGCCGAGCCTTGCCATGGCGGCGCGCTCGCTTGGACGCACGAAAGGGCAGGTGCTTGGCGATGTGTATTATCCGCTGATCCGCACCACGATCGGCTCGGCCTTGCTATTGGTCTTTGTCGATTGCGTGAAGGAGTTGCCTGCGACCATGCTTCTGCGACCTTTCAACTTTGATACGCTTGCCACACAGGTCCACGATCAGGCGAGCCTTGAAAACCTCGGGGATGCAAGCCCTGGCGCGGTTTTGATCATGCTCGTCGGGCTTTGTGCCGTTGCTCTTCTCGCACGGGCAAACCGATAGCGGATTTAGACTTGCAGGCCTGAGATTTTCACCGTAAATCCCCTCCAGCGCCCCTATAGCTCAGCTGGTAGAGCAACTGATTTGTAATCAGTAGGTCCGCGGTTCGAGTCCGTGTGGGGGCACCATCTTACTGCAATTTGCGATGCTGTCAGCCTATGGTGAGCTGGGTGGCGATCTCGTTGGGCAGGTCGAAGTATGTCTCGCCCAGCACGCTTTTCCAGAACGGCAGGTTGTAGAGTTCGAAAGCGTGGCATCCGGACGGAAGCTGTTGCTTGTTGAGGTCATAGAGGGTTTCCGGGGCCGCTTCGAAGGCGAAGCGTATCGCGTCTTCGGTCGGGGCGAGGCGGTAGTCTTGGTTGATCTTTGGCGCAACCTTGCCCCAGAAAAGATCTTCGTTGATCCGGGTTCTGAGCGGGCCAGTGGTTCGCGCGAGGATGTATTCGTGCTCGATCTTGTTCAGGAGGTTCCAAAGCGTGCTTCGAGAACGGCCCCATTCTGTAAAGGGAGCGTGGCGAAAGTCCGTGAGGGTCTGGAGCGCGCGTGGGATGGAGCGGAGCGAATAGCCGCCATTTCCAACGCCTTTCATGCGTAGATGTGGGAAGGGACCGGGCTCTGTCGGCTCTTTGACCCATTCGATCCAAGGCGCGCCGATGTAGTCGTACCCGGCCGCGCACCACTGCTCGAGATCATCTCTGAAGGTCAGCGTGTCGGTCTGGGCGATCAGCATGTAGTCATAGGCCGCGAAGGTCTTGAAGAAGGCAGGCGACATCAAGAGCTTGTTGTAGGTCTTGGTGGAGCGGAAGAAAGCCGCATCAAACGTCTCGAGGTGGATGTCTGCGCCATTCAGGCTTTGGGGGGCGACCTGGTGGAGCCACGGCGGCCCGACCATGTAAATATCGTGATTGCACAGGACTTGCGTGGTCTTGTCGACCGAAAGCGCGTCCATCCGAGTCAGGGGCCAGCGATAGATCGGAATGATGATCGCGCAGGTGCGGTGCGGTTGTCGCGGTCTTGCTGACTTGGCTGACTTCAGGTCTTTCATATCAGGTTTCTAATACCTCGAGGGCAAGCGCCGTGCGCCAAGAGTACGGCTTTGGTCTTCAACCTGCCTTGTTTGTGCAGATTGATCCAGTGGGTTCTGTGCAGCTAGCAAATGTTCGAAGAAGGGCATGTGGCGCGTGCCGGCACAGAGGGGTGTGCCTGATGTTGACAGGGGCGCGTTCGGGTGATGTTGTCGGCGGCGTTTTACCTTGTCTCACGGGAGCGTAGCGATGACTCTTCACCTTGCCGATATCCTCGCTGCGCGTCAGCGGATCAAGGGCGTTGCCGATGCAACGCCACTTATCCCATCGCCTTTCATGTCCAAGGCAATCGGGCAGGAATTCCTAATGAAGATGGAGATCATGCAGCCGATTGGCGCGTTTAAGCTGCGTGGGGCAGTGTCGGCAGTGATGGCTTTGCCTGAAGATGTGCAGGGGGTGACTTGTTGTTCGACAGGTAACCATGGCCGCGGCGTGACTTTTGCCGCGAACCAGCGTGGCATGAAGGCCGTGATCTGCATGTCGGAGCTTGTACCGCAGGCCAAGGTCGACGGGATTCGCGCGCTTGGGGCGGATGTGCGGATCGTGGGACAGTCGCAGGACGAAGCAATGGCCGAGAGCCAGCGTCTTTGCGAGGCGGAAGGTCTTGTCGAAATCTCGCCTTTCGATGATCCGCACGTGATTGCCGGGCAGGGGACCATCGGGGCCGAAATGCTCGAGGCGCGGCCTGATCTCGAGACGCTTCTGGTCCCTCTGTCTGGTGGTGGTCTCGCGGCGGGCGTGGCGGTCGCGGCGAAAGCGATCAACCCTGAGATCAGGGTGATCGGTATTTCAATGGATCGCGGTGCGGCGATGTATGAAAGTATCCGCGCAGGGCATCCTGTTGAGGTGCCGGAATATGCCTCGCTTGCCGATAGTCTTGGCGGGGGCATTGGTCTTGAGAACCGTCTGAGCTATCCCTTGTGCCGCGATCTCTTGGATGACACGGTGCTTGTCACCGAAGAGGATATTCGCCGCGCGATGCAGGTCATGTTCTACGAGGATCGCATTGTGGCGGAAGGGGCCTCTGTCGTTGGGCAGGCGGCATTGCTTGCAGGTAAGATCGCCATGCCAAAAGGACCAGTGGGCACGATTGTCACTGGGCGCAACCTTGATATGGCGAGTTTCGCGCGCATCATGGTGGGCGAAGATGTGGAGATCGGGGATCTTCTTGTGAAAGGACAAGCCTATGGCGCATGACATCCAGATTGTCACCGAGGCCCAGCTTCGCGAGGTCGTCTCGCTTGATCTGCGGGTTGTGGATGTGGTTGAACAGGCTTTTGTCGCGCTCGCCGGTGAGGGCGTCGTGATGCCGCCGATCCTATCCATGGACCTGCCGGAGGCGAATGGCGAGGTGGATGTCAAAACGGCGTTCATTCCCGGCTTTGACGGGTTCGCCATCAAGGTCAGCCCCGGCTTTTTCGACAACCCGACACTCGGTCTTGCGAGCCTCAACGGGCTGATGATCCTGTTCTCAGCCAAGACGGGACTCGTGGAGGCGCTCTATCTCGACAATGGATACCTCACGGATATTCGCACGGCGGCGGCGGGCGCGGTGGCGGCCCGGCATATGGCGCCGGAGACCGTCGAGACTGCGGGCGTGATCGGAACCGGCGTGCAGGCGCGGCTCCAGATGCAGGCGGCGCATCTCGTGCGTCCGTTCAAGCGGGTGCTGGTGTCGGGGCGCGATCTCGAGAAAGCGGCGCTTTGCGCGGCGGACCTTCAAGACATGCTGGGAGTCGAGGCCGAGGTGGTGAGCGATCCGGCAGAACTCGTGGCGCGGTCTCAGCTTGTGGTGACGACGACGCCCTCGCGCGCGCCGGTCTTGAAGGCCGAGTGGCTTCATCCGGGTTTGCATGTCACGGCGATGGGATCAGATCAGGCCGGCAAG
This sequence comes from Shimia sp. FJ5, assembly GCF_032918335.1. Taxonomy (NCBI): domain Bacteria; kingdom Pseudomonadati; phylum Pseudomonadota; class Alphaproteobacteria; order Rhodobacterales; family Roseobacteraceae; genus Shimia; species Shimia sp. FJ5. The sequence continues at coordinate 192,332 of NZ_JAWJUV010000003.1, forward strand.
AACGAGATCGACCCGGCGGCACTTGCGGCGGCGGATGCCTATGTTTGCGACCGGGTGAGCCAATGCGAAGTCAGTGGCGAGTTGGAAGCAGCGATGGCTGCTGGTGTCTGGGATAAGGGGACGCCTGCGGAGCTGGGCGAGGTGATCCTTGGCAAAGCCACTGGTCGGCAGGGCGACAAGGATGTCACCATCTGTGATCTGACAGGCACCGGTGCGCAGGACACGGCGATCGCGAGTTTTGTGCGCCAAGAGTTCGCCCGTATCGGCACTGTGATCGAGGCCTGATGCGAGATGCAGCTTGATCAACGAGATATCGAGATTCTGCGTGTTCTGACGCGAGAGGGGCGGATCACGAAGGCCGCGCTGGCCGATCGTATTGGTCTTTCGCCGACGCCATGTTGGGACCGTCTGCGCAAGCTTGAAAAGGCGGGGCTTATTGAGGGGTATGGCGCGCGAGTCAACCTGCGCAAACTTGCGCCGCATGTGACGGTTTTCGTGGCCGTTGAGATCGCAGATCACACGGCAGCGAGCTTTCGCGCCTTTGAAGAGGCGATGGAGCGCTATGACGAGGTAGTGGCCTGTTGGGCGCTTGGCGGGGGGTTCGACTATATCTTGCAGATCGTCACCCGCGATATCGACGCCTATCAGAGGCTGATTGATGCCATGCTCGATGCGCGGATCGGTTTGTCGCGCTATTTCACCTATGTGGTGACCAAGCCCGTCAAAGGCGGTGGTGTGCCTCCGTTCGATATCCTTCTCTCAGGTGAGTGATGAAATCCGGGCTGTGAGAGGCAGTGCGCGCAGTTGAATCGTCTGCGTGTGGGCGAAAGTTCAGCCACCTTTTCTGTGACAAACAGGCACTCTCTCTGGGCAAACAGGGGAGAAAGCGATGTGTGAGACAGCTCTTTCAGCGCGCAGCGATATTGAGGACAAGGCGCTTGTGCGGTCTTTTTCTTATATCAACGGCAAATGGTGTGCGGCCAAGGATGGCGCCGCGATCAAGGTTACGGACCCATCGAACGGCGAGTTGATTGGCGACGTGGCAAGCCTTTCAGCAGAAGAATCAACTGCGGCAGTGGATGCGGCGCAGGCCGCATTCGACGCCTGGGCCAATCTCTTGCCACAGGATCGCTCGGCGCTTCTGCGCAAATGGTTCGATCTGATGATCGCGCATAAGGAAGACCTTGCGCGGATCATGGTGCTCGAGCAGGGCAAACCGCTTTCCGAGGCGCGGGGAGAGATCGACTATGGCGCGGCCTTTGTCGAGTTCTACGCCGAGGAAACCAAGCGTCCGAACATCGAAGGCGTGACAAGCCACCTGCCGGATGCCGAGGTTGAGCTTTGGCGCGAGCCAGTGGGCGTTGCGGCACTCATCACGCCTTGGAACTTTCCCTCGGCGATGCTCACCCGCAAAGCCGCCGCTGCGCTTGCCGCAGGCTGCACGGTTGTGGCGCACCCGTCGGCGGAGACGCCGTTCAGCGCGTTGGCGCTGGCCGAGTTGGCCGAGCGTGCGGGCATTCCCGCCGGGGTCTTCAACGTGGTGACGGGGGATGCGGCGACGGTCGTCAAGCCTTGGACCGAAGACCACCGCGTGCGCGCGCTCTCGTTCACCGGCTCGACGCCGGTCGGAAAGCTGCTTTATCGCCAGTCGGCAGATACGGTCAAACGGCTCGTGATGGAGCTGGGTGGACATGCGCCGGTCATCGTTTTTAAGAATTGCGACCTCGACCTCGCGGTAGAAGAAACCATCAAGGCGAAATTCGCGACCTCCGGGCAGGATTGCCTAGGGGCGAACCGGATTTTTGTCGAGAAGGCCATCTACGATGCCTTTTGCGCCAAGTTCGTCGAGGCGACCAAGGCGTTGAGCGTCGGAGTTGGCATGGATGACCCCGATATTGGGCCACTCATGAACGAGAAGGCGGTTCTCAAGCAGGAAGAGCATGTCGAGGATGCGCTTGCCAAGGGGGCGAAGCTGGCTTGTGGCGGTGCGCGTCTTGATCTTGGGCCGCTGTTCTATGCGCCGACGGTCCTTGTTGATGTACCGATGGAGGCCAAGATCATGCATGACGAGACCTTTGGCCCGGTCGCGGCGATCACGCCGTTTGAGACCGAGGACGAGGTCGTCGCCAAGGCCAATGACACGGAGTATGGCCTTGTCGCCTATCTCCACAGCCATGACCCACGCCGCATCTATCGCATGAGCCGGTCGCTGCAATTCGGGATGGTCGCCGTGAACCGCACCAAGGTCACTGGCGCGCCGATTCCCTTTGGCGGGACCAAGCAATCCGGCCTTGGGCGCGAGGGATCGCGTCTTGGCATGGAAGAGTTTACAGAAATCAAATACGTCTGCCGTGATTGGGCATAAGAAAGGACAACAAATGCTTCGTAATGACCAACTGGAACAATGGGATCGCGAGAACTTCTTCCATCCCTCGACCCATCTTGCCCAATTCGCGCGCGGCGAAGCGCCGAACCGTGTCATCCGCACCGCCGAGGGCGTCTTCATCGAAGACCGTGACGGCAACAAGCTTCTCGACGGGTTTGCCGGGCTCTACTGTGTGAATGTCGGCTATGGTCGTCAGGAGATCGCCGAGGCCATCGGTGAGCAGGCGAAAGAGCTTGCGTATTATCACGCGTATGTGGGTCACGGCACCGAGGCGTCGATTACGCTTTCGAAGATGATCCTTGATCGCGCGCCGAAGAACATGTCGAAGGTCTATTTCGGTCTTGGCGGCTCGGATGCGAACGAAACCAACGTCAAGCTGATCTGGTATTACAACAACATCCTTGGCCGCCCCGAGAAGAAGAAGATCATCTCGCGCTGGCGCGGCTATCATGGCTCTGGTCTCGTGACGGGCTCGCTGACCGGGCTGGAGTTGTTCCACAAGAAGTTCGACCTTCCGGTCGAGCAGGTGATCCACACCGATGCGCCCTATTATTTCCGTCGTGAGAACCTCGACCAGACCGAGGCAGAGTTCGTGGCCGAGTGCGTGGCTTCGCTCGAGGCGCTGATCGAGCGCGAAGGCGCGGATACGATCGCGGCCTTCATTGGCGAGCCGGTGCTTGGCACGGGCGGGATCGTGCCGCCGCCGGCGGGTTACTGGGAAGCAATCCAGGCGGTGCTCAAGAAGCATGACATCCTTCTCGTCGCGGATGAGGTTGTGACCGGCTTTGGCCGTCTCGGGACGATGTTTGGGTCTGAGCATTACGGGATCGAGCCGGACCTCATCACCATCGCCAAAGGTCTGACCTCGGCCTATGCGCCGCTTTCAGGTTCCATCGTGGGCGACAAGATGTGGAAGGTGCTTGAGCAGGGCACGGACGAGAACGGCCCGATTGGCCACGGCTGGACCTATTCGGCCCACCCGATCGGAGCGGCGGCAGGTGTCGCGAACCTCAAGCTTCTGGACGAGTTGAACCTCGTGTCGAACGCAGGGGAGGTTGGCGCCTATCTCAACAAGGCCATGTCGGACGCGCTTGCAGGTCATGCCAATGTCGGCGATGTGCGCGGCGAAGGGATGCTCTGTGCGGTTGAGTTCGTGAAGGACAAGGACAGCCGGACCTTCTTTGACGCCGCCGACAAGATCGGCCCGCAGGTGTCGGCGAAGCTTCTCGAGCAGGACAAGGTCATCGCACGCGCCATGCCGCAGGGCGATATCCTCGGCTTTGCGCCGCCGTTCTGCCTGACGCGTGAGGAGGCCGACACCGTGGTCGCCGCCACCGTGCGCGCCGTGAAATCGGTTCTTGGATAAGTGCCGCACAATACAAGGGAGAGGCCGGCCATTGCGCCGGCCTTTTTCATGTCAGAGCACGTCGAGTGAGACCTTGACCCGGTCCATGACCACGGCGGTCTTGAAGCGGCTGATGTTGGATTCATCAAAGAAATAGGTCTGGGTGAACGCCTCGTATTCCTGAATATCCTCGACGGTGAGGATCAGGACGAAATCCGCTTCGCCAGTGGTATAGTAGCATTGCTGCACACAAGGTGCGCCACGCATCCGGCGCTTGAACGCGTCGAGATGGGCGCGGCTTTCGCGTTCAAGGATCACCTCGACGATGATCGTCATTTCGCGTCCGAGCTTCGATGGCGACAGGACGGCGATATCGCGTTCGATCACCCCGCTTTCGCGCAGGCGTTTGAGCCGCTTCTGAACGGCGGGCGCAGAGAGTCCGACCTCGTGGCTGATTGCGTCTGCGGTCAGACGGGCGTCACGTTGTACGAGTCGCAAAATGTCGAGGTCTTTGTCATCCATGTGCCGATTTTGATCGCTCAAAGCGCGATTGGAAATGAAATTCGTCACGGCGGCGGGAATTTCGACATTGCGCCGCCCGTGTTTGCGCTAGGCTGGCGCAACAACGCTGGATCAAGACAAAAGCCCAATGGACACATTCGAACAAAAGCTGGTGGCGCTTCGGCATGCCTTCCACACGTCGCCGGAGATCGGGTTCGCCTTGGATCGCACCAAGGCGCGGGTGGCAGACGCCCTGCGGGATCTCGGTCTCGAGGTGCATGAAGGTGCGGGCGTGGTGGGTATCCTGCGCGCGGGGACGGGCAATCGCGCCATCGGTTTGCGCGCGGATATGGATGCGTTGCCGATTCAGGAGCGCGGGACGCATGACCATGTCTCGGAAATCGATGGTGCTATGCATGCCTGCGGCCATGATGGACATATGACCATGCTCCTTGGGGCGGCGGAAACTCTTGCCAAGGACGGCGGCTTTGACGGCACGGTGGTTTTCTTGTTCCAACCGAACGAGGAGCACGGCCTCGGTGCGCAGGCGATGATTGCAGAAGGGGTGCTTGAGCGGTTCCCGGTCGAGGAGGTTTATGCGATCCACAACCTGCCCGGTGCGCCAGTGGGGCAGGTCTCGACCCGCAAGGGGCTTATCTGCAATAGTGAGAGCCTTTTCGAGATCCGTATCATGGGCCAGGGCGGACATGCGTCGATGCCGCATGTGGGGGTGGATGCGCTCACCGTGGGGTCTGAGATGGTGCTGGCGCTTCAGACGGTGGTCGCCCGCAAGATGGCTCCGGGGTCGGGGGCGGTTTTGTCTGTGACGGAATTCTTGACCGATGGACAGCGCAACGTCCTGCCCGGCGAAGCGGTGCTCAAGGGGGATGCGCGTGCCCAGGCGCCGGAGGATCGCATCGCGCTTGAGGCGCATATGCGGCGGCTTGTCGAGGGGATTGCGGCGGCGCATGGGGTCAAGGCCGAGATGTCCTTTGAGACAGAGTTCATCGAGACGATCAACGCATCCGGGCCTGTCGAGGCGGTCTATCGCGCGGCAGAGGGTGCGGGGCTTGCCGTGGTGAAAGAGCGCCCGTCGATGAGTTTCTCCGAGGATTTCGCGCATTTCGCCGCCGCCGTGCCGGGGTGTTTCCTATTGATGGGGAATGGCGAGGACGGGGCGCATGGGCAGCCGCTCCACTCGGATACGTATGATTTCAATGATGCTCTGCTCACCCGAGGGGCCGCGTTCTGGGCGTCGCTTGTGCGTGATCGGCTGAAGACGGAAAGGACAGATCCATGAACGAGGCATTTGCCAAGGCCAAGCTGGCGCATGTGGCCGTAGCACCCGAGAGAGGCGACGCTGCAGAGCGGGTCCTCACGCGGGATGATTTTGCGCGCGCCTATGAGGAGATCACGCAGTGGGCGGGCTATGCGCCGACGCCTTTGGTCTCCTTGGAGGGGTTGGCCCGTGCGCTGGGCGTGGCACGGATCGAGTATAAGGACGAAGGGCCGCGTTTTGGACTTGGCAGTTTCAAGGCGCTGGGCGGGTCTTACGCGGCGTTGCGCGTATTGCAGAGAGAGATCGTGCGACGCACAGGCGAGGAGGTGGCACTCGAAGCGATCAGGGAGGGACGCTATGCCGATGCCTGTCGTGAGATCACGCTTGTGTCGGCGACGGATGGCAACCACGGTCGTTCGCTCGCCTGGGGGTGTCAGCGGTTTGGCGCGCCTTGCCGGATCTATATCCATGCGGAGGTGAGCGAAGGGCGCGCACAGGCGATGCGCGATCTTGGCGCCGAGGTGGTGCGAATTACCGGGGACTATGACGACTCGGTTGCGCTTGCCAAGGCAGAGGCAGAGGCGAATGGCTGGTTTGTGGTCTCGGACACGTCCTGGCCCGGCTATAGCGCCCCGCCTCGTGACGTGATGGCAGGCTATGGTGTCATGGTGCGCGAGGCCTGCGAAGCGATGGAGGCCGCGCCGACCCATGTGTTCCTTCAAGGCGGTGTCGGCGGGCTTGCGGCTGCGGCGGCGGCGGCCCTGCGCCAGTATTGGGGGGCGGAGAGCCCCCGTGTTGTTGTGGTTGAGCCGGAGCTTGCCGCGTGCTTGATCGAGAGCGCCCGCAAAGGGGCAGCGACGCAGGTTGTCATTGCCGAAGAAACGATCATGGCGGGGCTCTCTTGTGGGGAGCCTTCGGAGATGGCTTGGGACGTGCTTCGGGAGGAGGCAACGGACTTTCTTACGATCCCCGACAGTATCGTCGCGCCGACCGTGCGCCTCCTTGCGCGCCAAGAGACCGGGGACGCCAAGGTCGAGGCGGGCGAGAGCGCGGTCGCGGGACTTGCGGCATTGATCGCGGCACAGATGGATGACACGCTTTGGCAGGCACTTGGCCTTGGGGCAAACTCGCGGGTGCTGTTGATTGGCTCCGAGGGCGTGACAGACCCGGAGATTTTCCGGCAGATCATGGAGGGCGATATGCATGGCTAAGACGCCGCTGCGTGGGTTCGCGGAAGCGGAGTTCAGCGCGCGCACAGAGCGGGCGCAAGCGGGCATGAGGGAAAAGGGGCTTGCCGGGCTTCTTCTTATGACCGAGCCGGAGGTACGCTATTTCACAGGGTTCTTCACGCCGTTCTGGCAAAGCCCGACGCGGCCTTGGTTCCTGTTTGTACCAGTGAAGGGCAAACCGATTGCCGTGATCCCAGAGATCGGCGCGGTGCTCATGGGTAAGACTTGGATCGACGATATCCGCACATGGGCGGCCCCGTGCCCGCAAGATGACGGCATCAGCCTTCTGCGCGACCTTCTTCAGCCGCTTGCGGCGGGTGGCGAGAGTGTCGGGCTGATGATGGGGCATGAAACAACGCTCCGGATGCCGCTGGCCGATTTCGAACGCCTGCGCGCGGCGTTGCCGGGGTTGATGTTCCGGGATGCGACGGACCTCGTGCAGGGGTTGCGCATGGTGAAGTCAGAGGCGGAGATCGCGAAGATCCGCCATATTTGTGGGATTGCGTCCCGTAGTTTTGACCGTGTGCCAGAGTTGATCTCGGAAGGCATGCCCTTTGAAGAGGTCTTTCGCAGCTTCCGGCGCGAGGCGCTTTTGCAAGGGGCGGATGAGGTGCCGTATCTTGTCGGCGGAGCGGATCAGGGCGGCTATCACGACGTGATCTCTCCACCGTCGATGCGACCCTTGCAGGCTTGGGATATCTTCATGCTCGACACAGGCATGACTTGGGACGGGTATTTCTGTGATTTTGACCGGACTTATGCCGTGGCACACGCGGATGCAGCGTCCTGTCGCGCCTATGAGGCCCTGTGGCAGGCGACAGAAGCAGGTATTGCCGCGGCACGTCCCGGTGCGACTTGCCGCGACGTGTTTGCCGCAATGAACGGTGTTCTGAAGCAGGCCGGGGGCGAGGGCGGCGATGTCGGGCGGCTTGGCCATGGATTGGGGATGCAACTCACCGAGGTGCCCTCGATCGCGGGGTTTGACGAGACGGTTCTTCAAGAGAACATGGTCTTGACCCTCGAACCCTCTCTGGACTACGGCGAGGGGCGTCTCATGGTGCAGGAAGAGAATATCGTGATCCGCGCGCAGGGCGCAGAACTGTTGACGAAACGCGCGCCGGAGTGGCTTCCGGTGATCGGGGGAACTGCATGAAACTTGGCTTCGAAACAGACAACGGCATTGGCACCCGTGCGACGCTCGGTGCAATCGTTCTGTCGACGGATGAGACCTTTGAGCCGGAATTGGCGCAGATGACCGGCACGCTCGATCATGTGGCGCTCTACCATAGCCGCATCCCGATGAAGACAGAAGTGAGCGAATCCACGTTGGCACAGATGGAGGCGGACATGCCTGCCTCCGCGGCGCTTCTGCCGCAGGCGCTTGATTTTGACGTGATTGGGTATGGCTGTACCTCGGCATCCTCGGTGATCGGGTCAGAGAACGTCGAGAAGGCAATTCAAAGTGTTTTTCCCAAGTCTCGCGTGACAAACCCCCTTGCCGCGATCATTGCGGCGGGAAGACGGCTTGGGATGACGCGGATCGGGTTTGTGACGCCCTATGTGCCTGCCGTGTCGGCGCGGATGCGGTCGCGGCTGGAGGATGCGGGGTTTGCGATCGCGGGGTTTGGCTCTTTCGAAGAAGGCGACGACCGCGTGGTGGCGCGGATCACCGAAGCGTCCATTGAAACAGCGGCGCGCAAAATGGCGGAGACGACCGACTGTGACGGGATCGTCATCGCCTGCACCAACCTGCGGTGTCTCAATGTGATTGACCGGGTTGAGAGCGCGACTGGGGTTCCTGTCCTGTCGAGCAATCAGGCGCTGGGCTGGCATATGTTGCGCCTTGCGGGGGTGCAGGAGGCGATGCCGGGTATGGGGCGGCTTTTCACATCTGACCTGCCCGAGGGCTAGTCCCTAGAGGTCGAGCAAAGCAAGGCTCTGATCGGCGATCACGTGCTCTTCGTTGGTGGGGATCACGAGGGCTTTGACCTTGCTGCTCTGCTTGGAGATCACGCGCGCGTTCTGGCTGTTGGCGTCGTCGTCGAGGTCTACGCCAAGCCATTCACATCCTTCAAGAATTCCCTTGCGCACCGTGGCGGCGTGCTCTCCGATCCCAGCAGTGAAGACAATCGCATCGACCCCGCCAAGCGCGGCGGCCTTGGCGCCAATTTGAGTCACACAGCGATAGATGAAGAGGTCGATGGCTTCTTGTGCGGCGGGATCGTCACTGGCTGCAAGGTCGCGCATGTCGCTGCTAAGGCCGCCGGAGACACCGAGCAGGCCGGATTGCGAGGAAAGGAGGGTTTCGGTCTCGTCGGTGTTCAGACCCTTGGCGCGTTGCAGATGAAAGATCACACCGGGATCAATCGCGCCGCACCGCTTGCCCATCATTAGCCCGTCGAGCGCCGTGAACCCCATGGAGGTCGCGATGCTTTGGCCGTCTTTCATGGCGCAGAGACTCGCGCCGTGGCCGAGATGCAGGACGATGACGCGGCGGCGATCTTCTTTGGCGAGGTGGGCAGGGAGCCGGGAGGCGATATAGTCATAGCTCAGCCCGTGAAAACCGTAGCGCAGGATGCCTTCGTCGCTCAATGCGCGCGGGATCGCGAAAAGCTGGGCGAGGCGCGGTTGCGAACGGTGGAACGCGGTGTCGAAACAGGCGACCTGTGGCAGGTCGGGCCAAACGGCGGCAATGGCCTCGATCCCGGCAAGGTTATGTGGCTGATGTGCCGGGGCGAGTGGCGAAAGCGCTGCAATCTTTTCAAGGGCTTGCGGAGTGATCCTCGTGGGCTCTGAGAAATCCTGTCCACCGTGCACGACGCGGTGCCCGGCGGCGATCACTTGCACCTCGGGGAAGCGAGATTGCAGGCGGTCCGTCAGCCATGCGAGGGCGGCTTTGTGGTCGGTGCCTCCGGACGTCGGCAAAGGGGTGTCGCCCTCGGTATCATGATGCTCTGGGGATTGGCCGATGCGATCGATCAGTCCCTTGGCGATCAAAGGGCGCTCTGCGTCGGTGCCATAGAGGGCATATTTGATTGACGAACTGCCGGCGTTGAGGGTCAGGATCGCGGATTGGCTCACAGGATGCCCTTTCCGAGGCGGTGATGCACGAGAAGTTGGGCAAGAGCGGCAGAGACCACGCGCGACAGGGTGCCGTCGGCGCGGCTTGTCAGCATGACGGGCACACGTCCACCAAGGACAAGGCCCGCGGAATCGGCGCCGGCGAGATACATGAGCTGTTTTGCGATCATGTTCCCAGCCTCGAGATCGGGAGCGATCAGAATGTCGGGATCACCCGCTACATCCGAAACAATCCCTTTTGTTTCAGCGGCTTCCTTGGACACCGCGTTGTCGAAGGCAAGCGGGCCATCGAGGATGCCACCAGTGATCTGACGCCGGTCGGCCATCTTGCAGAGCGCGGCGGCTTCGACCGTGGAGGGGATGCGCGGGTTCACGGTCTCGAGCGCCGACAGGATCGCGACTTTGGGGGTGTCGACGCCGATGGCCTGGGCCAGTTCGATGGCGTTCTGGACGATGTCGGCCTTGGTTTCGAGGTCGGGAAAAATGTTGATGGCGGCGTCGGAGATCAGGAGAGGCTTGGGGTAGGTTGGCACATCAAGCACAAAGATATGGCTCATGCGGCGTTCGGTGCGCAATCCACGCTCCTTGTGAACCACTTCGCCCATCAATTCGTCCGTGTGCAACGCGCCTTTCATCAGCGCCTGTGCCTTGGCCTCATGCACCAGGCAGACCGCTTTCTTGGCTGAGTCGTGACTGTGCAAAGAAGGAACAATTTCAATGCCTTGGATGTTGAGATTCGCAGCCTTTGCGGCGGCGCGGATCTTGGTTTCGGGGCCGACGAGGATGGGGGTGATGAGGCCGTTTTGTTGGGCGTAGAGGGCGCCTTCTAGGGAGGCTTCGTCGCAAGGATGCACCACGGCAGTCGGGATCGGGTCGAGATCGCGGGTCGCAACGAGCATCTGATCGAAGGTCGCGCCCTTGGCGTGCACTTCCTTTGTGGCGTGATCGGCGGGATCTACGGGCAAAATCAAGGGCTTGTCTCCTATGTCGGCGCGTGCGGAAGGGGCACGGGGAAGCGGGGTTGCCCCGTCATAGACCAGTTCTAGCAAGGGCAAATGACATAGGGCAAATTCCGTCGCGTATCGCAGGGGTTCCGTAACGGAAGTGCGTGTCATTTCGGCAAAAAACGCAGGTCTGCATCGCGTCGGTATCACGTCGGTATTGCGTCGGTGCACAAGTCACAAAGGAAAACCCCCGGTGCAAGGACCGGGGGCTTAAGAGTTTATTCGGCGTTGTAGGTAAAGAGCTTTTCGCCGTTCAGCGTGTAGCCATCAATCAGGGCCTTGGCGCGGTCACTCAGAAACCAGTCCTGAAGCTTGGCGGCGAGGTCGGGTTTCACGTGACCGTGCATCTCTGGGTTCACCATGATGTAGCTATACTGATTGAAGAGCACCGGATCGCCGGAGAACAGGAGCGCCAGATCGCCCTTGTTGGCGAATTTGAGCCAGCTCGCGCGGTCGGACATGATGTAGGCGTTCATGCCGGAGGCGGTGTTGAGGGCCGCGCCCATGCCGGCGCCGACGGCGCGATACCATGCGGTGTCGAAACCGGAGGCATCGAGCCCTGCACCGGACCAGAGCGAGAGCTCTTTCTTATGGGTGCCGCTATCGTCGCCACGGCTGACGAAGGGCGCCTCGGCGGTACGGATCGCGTTCAGGGCGTCGGCGGCGGTCTCGGTCGAGGCAATGCCTGCCGGGTCGGCGGAGGGGCCGATCAGAACAAAGTCGTTATACATGAACGGCACGCGCGCGACGCCGTGGCCTTCGGAGACGAATGCCTCTTCTGCCGCCTTGGCATGGACGAGGATTGCGTCCACGTCGCCCGCGCGGCCAAGGCGCAGGGCTTGGCCCGTGCCGACGACGACGAGGTTCACCGTCAGATAGAGGTCTTCCTTGATTTCGGGCAGGAGGACTTCGGCGAGACCGGAATTGTGGAACGAGGTCGTGACGGCCATGCGGATGTCATCGGCAAGCGCCTGACCGGCGAGCAGGGTTGAGGCCGCAAGGGCCATGAGGGTGGTGCGGATCATAGGACGATATCTCCCTTGAGGAAGGCCTTGGCTTCTTGGGTGGCTGGGCCTGTGAAAAACGAAGTGGCGGGGGCGTGCTCTTGGACTTTGCCTTTGTGGACAAAGAGCACGTCTGTTGCGAGGCGGCGGGCCTGTCCGAGGTCATGGGTGGCCATGACGAGCCGGGTGCCGTGGGCGCTTGCGTCTTGCAGGAGGGCTTCGATCTCGGCGGTGGCCTGACCGTCGAGATTGGAGCAGGGCTCATCCAGGAAAAGCACCGAAGGCTCGCGAATGAGGGCGCGGGCCATGGCCATCTTCTGTCGCTCGCCGCCGGAAAGCGTATTCGCGGCGCGGTTGGCATGGGCTGTGAGGCCGATCCGGTCGAGCCAGTCGCAGGCCGCATCGCGGGCGGCCTTGCGGGGCGTGCCGTGGGCGATCAGCGGGTAGGCGATATTGTCGAGCACGGAGCGGCGCAGGAGGATCGCATGTTGGAAGACAAAGGCCTGATGCAGGTGAGCGATGTCGCGTGGTGCAGCCCAAGAGACCGAACCGGAGGCGGGGCGGTCGAGCCCGTGCATGAGGCGCAGGAGCGTTGATTTCCCGGCACCGTTGGGCCCGAGGAGGATCGTGGTGCCAGGGCCGGAAAGGGATAGGGACACAGGGCCGAGGATCGTGCGGCCACCTTTGCGCACGCTGGCTTCGGTCACGGTCAGGGGCAGGAGATCTACCATCGCGGCGTCCTTTCCGTCCTCGACAGGCCGTGCACGGCGAGGTTCACGCCAATGGCCAGGGCGATCAGGATCAGGCCGAGGGCGAGCGCCATGGCGAGGTTGCCCTTGGAGGTTTCAAGCGCGATGGCCGTGGTCAATACGCGGGTCACGTGGTCGATATTGCCGCCGACGATCAGGATCGCGCCGACCTCACCGATGGCGCGGCCAAAGCCTGCGAGCGAGGCGGTGAGGAGCGCGCGGCGTCCGTCCCAGAGAAGCGTGCGGATGCGGGTCAGGCGGCTTGTCGAGATCGAGATCAGGAGATCATGGTACTCCGCCCAGAGATCGCGCAGTGCTTGGTGGGCGATAGAGGCGATGAGGGGCGTGATGATGATGCATTGGGCGATGATCATCGCTGTGGGGGTAAAGAGCAGCCCTAGGACGCCGAGGGGACCGGCGCGCGAGAACATCAGGTAGACGATCAGGCCGACCACGACCGGCGGCAGGCCCATCAGGGCGTTCAGAAGCGAGATCACCACGCGGCGCTGGCGAAAGCGGCTCACGGCGAGCCATGCGCCAAGTGGCAGGCCAATGGCGGAGGCGATGAGCGTGGCGGTCAGCGTGACATAGAGCGAGCGGCCGATGATCTCGAACAGGTCCGCATCCAGCGCCACGATAAGGCGCAGGGCCGCGAGCATGCCTTGCCAGAGGTCGTCCATATCTATCGCGCTTTCCTGCCGAGTCGGGGGCAGGTTAGGCGATTAAGGCGCTGGAGCAAGGGGCTGAAAGCGGCAGGGTTTGATGCGAAAGCGGATCAGGCGTCTTGAAAGGTGCCGTAACCGTGCTGGCTAAAGATCAGAGGTTTGCCGGTGTCGTTGAGAAAGACGTTTTCCACGGCGCCCACGAGGATCGTGTGGTCGCCCGCGTCGTGGCGGGCCTCGGTGCGACATTCGAAGCGGGCGAGGCAGGCGTCGAAGACCGGGACGTTTGCGGCGTTGAGGCGGGGCGAGACCAGCGAGAGCGCATCGGTGTCCTTGGCAAAGGCTTTGGCGATGTCGAACTGATCCTCGCGCAGCACATGGATGGCAAAATGCGTCGCCTGCTTGAAGATCGGGTAGCGCAGAGAGTCTTTGGCCGCCGACCACAGGATCAGCGCCGGGTCGAGCGAGACGGAGGCGAAGGAGTTCGCCGTCATGCCGATGCCGCCCTCGGGGGTGGGAGCTGTGATGACGGTGATGCCGGTCGCGAACTGCGCCAGCGCGTGGCGGTAGTCGCGTTGATGGTCGCCCTCGGGGATGAACGTCGTGGCCATTGTCTCGTGCTTTCCTGTTCGCGCGTCCCGCCGCATGTAGCGGTGGCGGCGTCGGGTGTCCAGCAGGTCAGTTCAGGTCTTCGAGAAGGCGACCGTGTTTGCGGGTCTGGCGGATGACCTCGCCAAAGGTCACGTAGCCGCGCGACTTGAGCATCGGGATCATCTTGCAGAGCACTTCTGCCGTGGCCTGGGCATCACCGAGCGCGGTGTGGCGCAGGTGCGGCGGGATGGTCACCCCGAGCCGATCACAGAGCGCGTCGAGCGTATGGGTTTCCGAGGCCCCGAAGAGCACGGCCGACAGGAGCACCGTGTCGATGATCGGGTGATCCCACGCAAGGCCGAGGCGTTTGCCGTGACGCTTGAGAAAGGCCATGTCGAAGGGGGCGTTATGGGCGACGATGACGGCGCCGCCGGCGAATTTGTGAAAGTCGCTTGCGGCAGTGTCGATGAGGGGCGCGTCGGCCACCATGGCATTGGTGACATGGTGCACCTTGGTCGAGGCGGGCGGGATCGGCATGCCGGGATTGACCAGTTGGTTGATCTCTTCGCCGGGCACGATACGGCCATTGACGACACGCACGGCACCGATCTGGACGATCTCGTCCTTGTGGGGCAGGAGGCCCGTCGTTTCGGTGTCGAAGACCACGTAGGTCAGCGATTGGATCGCGCGTTCCTCGATGGCGCGTTCGCTGTCGTGTTCCATGAGGTCGAAATCATAGATCAGCGGGCGCGCGGCCTCGGGCGATATCTCGGCGTGGGCGTCGTCGATCAGGAGCATATACCCCGGCGCGTGGCCAAGCGGCTTGAGGCGGGCGTCAAAGGAGAGCTGACCCTCGGAGCCGTGGGCAGTAAAGGGGATTTCCTCGTCTTTCTCGATCAGTTTGGCATGGGCGGCGCGCAGTTCGTCCTCGCGCAGGTATTCAAAGATCGAAGCGTTGAGGCGAGGCGGGTGAATCTGGCCCAGAACAGAGGCGGCCTGACCATCGTAGAGCACGATCTGGTGGGTCGGGCTTATGAGGACCATGGCGACGGGAATCTCGGTCAGGAGCGCGGTGAGGCGTTCTTTCTCCGATGCGAGGCGGGCGGTCTCGGCGGCGACGGCCTCGGCGGTGTCGAGGGTCGATTGGCTCAGCTGGGTTGAGACGGCGGCAGCAGCGGGGGCGAGATCGCCGAGGTAGCGCGCCGCGTGCGTGTCGAGATCGAGCGATACGCCAGCATGGGCGCGGGTGCGCATGGAGGCGGCGATACGTTCGATTGGTTTGGCCACGTTCTCATCAAACAGAAGCCAGACCCCTGCGGCGAGCGCCGACAAGCCAAACCCGGACAGGATCGCGGAGAACAGGAAGGCTGAGCCGAGACCGGTGTCGCCGCCAAGGCTGCGGCGATAGCCGACGTAGAGGGCGCCGGAGGTCACGACGATCCCGGCGAGCGCAAGGAAGACGAAGAAGAGGAAGACGCGCAGGCGGAGGCTCAGGGTCATCAACATCAGCTTACCTCGCACATGGTCGAGACAAGCGGATCATCCAGCGGCACGGGGAGCCAGGCCGCGCCAGTGGCGGAGCCATCGGCGTTCAGGGTCACGCCTTCGGTGACGGCGGCGCGGCGCAGGGCGGCGCAGTCGGCAATCACGCTTAGTTTGTTCACCGGGGCCCAGCGACCGAAGAAATACATATCGGCCATACGCATCGCGGGGGCCTCGTCGTGGCGCTGCACCGATTGCACGTCGAGCGCGGCGAACCGGTCGACATAGGGACGCACGTAGGTCCAGGGGCGGTAGAGCGCCTTGCTTTCAACGGTATCGACGATCATGAACTCGTCGGGGAGCGATTTCGACGTGCGGCCATACCAGCCGTATTCATTGGAAATCGTAGCAGCGATCATCGCGGCTCCCGCCGCAACGGGCGTGAGCCATTTGGGCAGGCGTCCACCGCTGGCGCGGGTGATAACCATCATGATACCGGCGGCTGCGATCCCGGCGACAATCGTCGCGATCAATTCTAGAAACATGTTTTCCTCCTAAGGGGTGTTTGCCCCGGCCCGATCTGTCCGGCCTCCGCTCCGGCCAGATCGGGGTAGATGACTTATTAGCTTAACATGCCCCGGCCGTGGCCGATGGCGGATTGTAGGGTTTTGACGACGACAAAGGCGTCGCGCAGGTGGCTTCGCTCGAAGTCCGACAGATCAGACGGCAGCAGATAGTTGTCCGGGGAGTCGCCCCGTTTGACGAGATTTGCCTGATGCTGAAGCCGGGTTTCGGCAATCAGGTCATAGGCGTCGATCAGGTCGCGCGCGCCGGAGGCGCTCAGCACGCCCGCATGTTCGGCGGCCTCGAGCCGGGCGCGGGTATTGATTGCCGTGAGCTCGCCCTGAAGCGTGTAGATGCGGGCAAGATCGACGATTGGCACGACGCCGTTGTGTTTCATATCGAGTTGGTTCTTGTGCTCGCCCGAGCGGATCGTCGCAAAGCCGCGCAGAAGGCCGAGCGGCGGTGTGTGCTTGAGCGAGTTGGAGACCATATGGGCGACGAAGATCGAATTCTTGGCCGCTTTGCGCAGGGTGTCTTCTTGCAGGTCTTGGAACAGGTGGGTGTGGCCTCCGATGGGACGCAGATCAAACATCACCGAGGCGAGCATCTGTGCCTCTGGGTCGGGCTTGTTGATCCAGCCCTCGAAATAGCTTTGCCAGACTTTCAGCGGCTGGCACCAGCGCGGGTTTGTGGCCATCATATCGCCGGGGCAATAGACATAGCCGCAGGTGTTCAGGCCGTCGCAGACGAAGGCCGCGAGGTCGCGGAAATAGGGCATGTCGGCCTCGGTCACCGAGTCATGCAGGAAGAGGCAGTTGTCCTGATCTGAGACGCCGGTCTGTTCCTGGCGCCCTTGGGAGCCGCAGGCGAGCCAGAGGTACGGCGCGGGCGCGGGGCCGAGTTTCGCCTCTGCAAGGGCCAAAAGGCGGCGCGTTGCGGTGTCGGCGATATCGGTGATGAGCCGGGTGACGACTTCGTGGCGATTGCCGCCCGCAACAAGCTGTACGAGAAGTTTCGGAATGCGGGCCGTGACCTTGGCCATCTCTTCGGGCGTGTTGGCCTGAGCGATTTCGGAGACCAGTTCGGCAGAGGATACCGCTTGAAAGCGGGTGAGGTCGGTCTGTGTCACCATGCCGACGAGCTTGGTGTTCTCGACGATGGGGATATGCGAGATGCGCCGTTCCATCATCACGTGCAGCACATCCGAGCCAATGGCAGAGGGGGCGAGGGTGACGGGGTTCGGGGTCATGATCTCGGAGACCGGGGTCGCGACGGGCAGGGCATTGGCCAGCACCTTGCCCGAGAGATCGCGGGTCGTGAGGATGCCTTCGAGCGCGCCGGATTCGTCACAGATACAGACTGACGAGATGCGTTTGTCGCGCATGAGGATGGCGGCGTCCTGCGCGCTGGCATCGGCGGCGCAGGTGACGGGGCTATGGGCCATGAGCGTTTCGACGCGGCTCGTCGCGAGGTCGTTGCCGCGGGGCTTCTCGACACGGGTGCGATCAAAGAACTTGCGCGCCACCTCGTGATCTTCGACCAGCTTGTAGAAAGGAATTGGCGGCAGCACGAGGACGATGGAATGTGCCTCGGCGCGGGCGCTTGTCGCGGCTGTGCCGTCGCGCAGCAGGCCACGTTCACCAAAGGAATTGCGGACACCAAGATGCGAGACCACCACGTCGTTCTCATCGCGCACCTCGATCTGACCCTCATAGACGAGGAACAGGCCGGGGAGCTTGTCGCCAAGGTCATAGACGGAAAAGCCCTGTTCGACCTCCCAGGCCTCGAAGAGCGGGACGAGGTCTTCGACAACGCCCGGCGCGAGCGCGTCATAGGGGTGCACGGATTTCAAAAAGCGAATGATCTGGTCTTGGGTGAGCGGCATGGAAATCAGCCTTGCAAGCGATAAAGAAAAAGTCCTGCCCGATATGCACCGGGCAGGACCAGATTAGAAGAGGACGGGCCGTCGCAAGGGGCGGCCCATCGAGACCATCTTAGTGATCCTGCGCGGCGCCTGCACCTTTCGGCACGCGGACGCTTTCGACGAGATCCTTGATCTCCTGCGGGGTCTCTTTCGTTGCGTTCGCCACGAGATAGGCAACGGTGAAGTTCACCGCGGCCCCGATGGCGCCGAACGAGGTCGACTTGACGGTGCCCAGCAGCGGGTCCGCATCCGTGAAGGAGTTGGTGCCCGGTACGAAGAACCAGCCTTTGTGCAGGAAGATGTAGATGAGGGTCACAACCAGACCGGCCAGCATACCAGCGACTGCGCCGGTGTTGTTGATCTTGGTCGAGAAGATACCCATCATCAGCGCCGGGAAGATCGACGCAGCGGCCAGACCGAAGGCGAGAGCCACGGTTTGCGCGGCGAAGCCCGGAGGGTTAAGGCCGAGATAGGTTGCCACGGCAATCGCAACAGCCATCGCAACACGTGCCGACATCAGTTCGCCTTTTTCCGAGATACCCGGGTTGATGGCGCCTTTGATGAGGTCGTGCGACACAGCCGAGGAGATCGCGAGCAGAAGGCCTGCTGCGGTCGAGAGGGCTGCGGCGAGACCACCGGCTGCGACCAGACCGATCACCCAACCCGGCAGGTTGGCGATTTCGGGGTTGGCCAGAACGAGGATGTCACGGTTGAAGTTGGTCAGCTCGTTTTCAGAGCCCCAGCCGGCCGCTTCCATCTTGGCCACGGTGTCTGCGTCTTTGTCGTTGAAATACGCAATCTTACCGTCGCCGTTCTTGTCTTCCCAGCCGAGAAGGCCGGTCTGCTGCCAGGTCTGCATCCAGTCATAGGCGGCATCGTTGGCGATGGTTTCCGAAGAGACCGGTTCGCCCGAGGCGCCGTTCGGCCAGAACTGTTCAGAGATGTTCAGGCGTGCCATGGCACCCACAGCAGGCGCGGTGAGATACAGAAGCGCGATGAACACCAGTGCCCAACCTGCCGACCAACGAGCGTCAGCGACGCGCGGGACGGTGAAGAAGCGCATGATGACGTGCGGCAGACCCGCGGTACCGATCATCAGCGACAGGGTGAAGAGCACCATGTTGAAGGTATCGGCGTGATGCGCGGTATACTCGTTGAAGCCGAGCTCGGTCACGATCGCGTCGAGTTTCGCCAGAAGCGGCTCGCCCGATGCAGCGTGGTCACCGAACAGGCCGAGGGCCGGGATCGGGTTGCCCGTCAGTTGCAGCGAGATAAAGATCGCCGGGATGGTGTAGGCCATGATGAGCACGACATACTGGGCCACCTGAGTGTAGGTCACACCCTTCATGCCGCCGAACACCGCGTAAGCAAACACAACACAGGCGCCGATGAGGAGGCCGGTGGTGTTGTCCACTTCGAGGAAGCGACCGAAGGCCACGCCAACACCGGTCATCTGACCGATCACGTAGGTGGTCGAGGCGACGATAAGGCAGACCACGGCCACGATGCGGGCAGTCTGGCTATAGAAACGGTCGCCGATGAATTCCGACACGGTGAACTTGCCGAACTTGCGCAGGTAGGGCGCGAGAAGCAGGGCGAGAAGCACGTAGCCGCCGGTCCAGCCCATCAGGAAGGAGGAGTTGTCATAGCCGGTGAAGGCGATGAGACCTGCCATCGAGATGAACGATGCTGCCGACATCCAGTCGGCGGCGGTTGCCATACCGTTGGTGACGGGGTGAACGCCGCGACCTGCAGCGTAGAATTCCGATGTGGAACCCGCGCGGGCCCAGATCGCGATGCCGATGTAGAGCGCAAAGGACGCGCCAACAAACAGCAGGTTGATAGTAAACTGATCCATCTGTGTCTGTCCTTCTTACTCTTCACCGACGCCGTGTTCGGCATCAAGCTTGTTCATCCGCCAGGCATAGTTGAAAATCAGTGCCAGGAAGACGAGGATCGAACCTTGCTGGGCGAACCAGAAGCCCAGATCGGTTCCGCCGACGGCGATGCCGCTCAGCATGGGGCGCAGCAGAATGCCGAACCCGAAAGAGACCAGCGCCCAGATGACGAGGCTGATCAGAATGATCCGCACGTTTGCGGACCAGTAGGCGTTGTTATTGGATGAGTTGTCGGCCATTTTTGGCTCCTCCCTCTATATCCGTTTCCTCCGCAAGAAGATCGCCCGCCAGGCGTGCAATCCCCCCACATTCCCCTTTGCGCGCTTGCCGAAACGGCCCTCACGCTCAGATTTGCCGCGAGTGCGCCCGTGTCGCCAGAGGCGGGGGGCGGTCGAGGCTGCCCTTGTCCTGAAATCCTGGACCGGGGCGGTGCCGGGTGACCGTGATGGCACGTATTCTTGCTGTCACAGTGTCGGCGATATCGTCGGCGCGTCATTAGAAATCCGTGCCGCCGCATCTTCTTGCGGTCTGCCCGGTGGGGCAGGCCGCGTTCTTAGGTGTTGGCCTAGCTCCCGGCCTTGTCGACGATCGCGCCGATGCTGACCGCGACTTCGTCGATCGCGCCGAGGCCATCGATCGACTGAAGGGCGCCCTTGGCGTGGTAATAGCCAATCAGCGGCGAGGTCTTCTTGTAATATTCCATCAGACGCAGCTTGAGGCTCTCCTCGTTGTCGTCCGCGCGGGCCGTTCCGCCCGCGGCGACTGCCTCGGCTGCGCGGCCCACGATGCGGCCGACGAGAACCTCGTCATCCACCTGCATCTCGATCACGGCATCAAGGCTCTGGCCGGTCTTCTCAAGCAATGCGCCAAGCGCGTCGGCCTGGGCCAGCGTGCGCGGGAAGCCGTCGAAGATGAACCCATTGCCTTTGGCGGTGGTCAGTTGTTCTTCGATCAGGCCGATCACGATCTCGTCTGTCACAAGCTCGCCACGGGCCATCACGTCGGCGACGCGCTTGCCCATTTCGGTGCCGCTGTCCTTGGCGGCACGCAGCATGTCACCGGTGGAAAGCTGCACCATGTTGCGTTCTTCCACGAGGCGGGCGGCTTGAGTGCCCTTCCCGGCGCCCGGAGGGCCGAGAAGGATGACGTTGACGGGGGTCTTTGCAGTCATATTGCCGATTACCCTTTGTTCATGCGGTTTTCGATGAGGTCATCGACCACCGAAGGATCGGCGAGCGTCGAGGTGTCGCCGAGCGAGCCATAGTCGTTCTCGGCGATCTTGCGCAGGATACGGCGCATGATCTTGCCCGAACGGGTCTTCGGCAGGCCGGGGGCCCATTGGATGAGGTCGGGCGATGCGATCGGACCGATCTCGGTGCGGACCCAGGTGCGCAGTTCCTTGTAGAGCTCATCGGAAGGTTCGACGCCGTTCATCAGGGTGACGTAGCAATAGATGCCTTGGCCCTTGATGTCGTGCGGGTAGCCGACAACGGCGGCTTCGGCGACCTGTGCGTGGGCGACGAGGGCGCTTTCGACCTCGGCGGTGCCCATACGGTGGCCGGACACGTTGATGACGTCATCGACGCGGCCGGTGATCCAGTAGTCGCCATCTTCGTCGCGACGGCAGCCGTCACCTGCGAAGTAGTAGCCTTTGTAGTCGGAGAAGTAGGTCTTCTCGAAACGCTCGTGGTCGCCCCAAACGGTGCGCATCTGCGAAGGCCAGCTATCGGCGATGCAGAGCACGCCCTCGGTCGGGTAGCTGTCGATTTCCTCGCCGGAATGCGGGTCGAGGACGACAGGTTTGACGCCGAAGAAGGGCTTCATCGCCGAGCCGGGTTTGGTCGCGTGGGCGCCCGGCAGCGGGGTCATCATGTGACCGCCGGTTTCGGTCTGCCACCAGGTGTCGACGATGGGGCATTTCCCTTTTCCGACAACGTCATTGTACCAGTTCCAGGCTTCCGGGTTGATCGGCTCGCCCACGGTGCCGAGGATGCGCAGGTCAGAGAGATCGCATTTTTCGACATACTCGTTGCCCTGACCCATCAGGGCGCGGATCGCGGTCGGCGCGGTGTAGAATTGATTCACCTTGTGCTTTTCGCAGACCTGCCAGAAGCGCGACGCGTCCGGGTAGGTCGGCACGCCTTCGAACATGACGGTGGTCGCGCCATTGGCGAGCGGGCCATAGACGATATAGGAGTGGCCGGTGACCCAACCCACATCCGCGGTACACCAGAAGATGTCGCCGTCTTTGTAGTCGAACGTGTATTCGTGGGTCATCGAGGCGAAGACAAGGTAGCCGCCCGAGCAATGCACAACACCCTTCGGCTGACCTGTGGAGCCAGAGGTGTAGAGGATGAAGAGCGGATCTTCGGCATTCATCTCGGCGGGCTTGGAATACTCGTCCGCCTCGAGCGCCATTTCATTGTAGTCATAGTCACGGCCATCGATCCATGTGGTCTGGTCGCCGGTGCGCTTGACCACGAGGCACTTCACCGTGTCTTTGCAGTGCAGCAGCGCCGCGTCGCAGTTCGACTTGAGCGCGGTTTTGCGGCCCCCACGCGGTGCGGTGTCGGCGGTGATGACAACTTTTGCGTCAGAGCCGTTGATGCGGGCCGAGAGCGCGTCCGGGCTGAAGCCTGCGAAAACGATCGAGTGGATCGCGCCGATGCGGGCACAGGCCAGCATTGCGTAGGCAGCTTCAGGGATCATCGGCAGGTAGATGACAACGCGGTCGCCTTTGCGCACGCCGAGATCTTCGAGGATGTTGGCCATCTTGCAGACCGACACGTGCAGCTGCTTGTAGGTGATGTGCTGCGCTGCTTCGTTGGGATCATCGGGCTCAAAAATGATGGCGGTCTGGTCGCCGCGGGTGGCGAGGTGACGGTCGACGCAGTTGGCGGCGACGTTCAGCGTGCCGTCTTCAAACCATTTGATGTCGATGTTGCCCGGGGTAAAGGAGGTGTTCTTGACCTTCGTGAAGGGCTTGATCCAGTCGACCCGCTTGCCGTGCTCGGCCCAAAAACCTTCCGGATCATTGATCGAGGCCGCGTACATCTCCTCATATTTCGCGGCGTCGATATGGGCAGATGCGGCGAGCTCTTTCGACGGCGGATAGGTGGGGTTTGCGGTTGCGTCAGACGACATCGAGGTTCCTCCCTCATTTCAAAAAGAATGCTGTGGTGAACAGCCGGACTGCCGGAAAAATGCGGTTATCCGGAGTTGCGCAGATCATACCCAAGACTGAAAATTTTGAAATAAGTGCCGAAAAGGAAAGGAAGTTTTTGTAAAAACATTTCCATTTGTAAAGGGTGCTTTGTAAAGACTTGTGAAAATGTTAAGAAAACAAAGTAAAAGCAATGGCTTGCTAGTAAAGGGTGCGGGGGTGTTCTTGCACGGTATCACGTTCGTGTGAGGTGTTTTCCGCTCCTACCCAAAAATAGGTATGAAAACCTGATCTTTTGGTCAAGCGACGCGGCGTCACTTCGCGGGAATCAAGTCCTGCTTGTTTTCGGTTTCGCTGTGCTCCAAATCATGGCAAACGAGGGCTTTCGCGCCGAGGGGTGCGGTTTGCTTGCAACGAGAGGCTCGGGGAGCGGTTGTTCGGATGACGGCGACGGGACAACTTGATTGGGCGGCGCGCCTGTCGGTGGCGCCGATGATGGACTGGACGGACCGGCATTGCCGTTACTTCCACCGTCTCATGTCGCGCGAGACATTGCTTTATACTGAGATGGTCACATCGCCTGCATTGGTGCGGGGCGGGGCGCTACATCTTCTTGATTACAACCCCGAGGAACACCCCGTCGCGCTTCAGCTTGGTGGGTCAGATCCGAAAGAGCTTGGTCAGGCGGCGAAGATCGGGGCGGATGCGGGCTATGACGAGATCAACCTCAACGTCGGCTGTCCGTCCGACCGGGTTCAGTCTGGCACGTTTGGCGCAGTTCTGATGCGTCAGCCGGAGCTTGTCGCCGAGTGTGCCGCGGAGATGATCGCGACGCAGGGCCGGGAGGTCACGGTCAAATGCCGGATCGGCGTCGACGATCAAGAGCCGCGCGAGATCCTACCGCAGTTCCTTGAGACTGTGACCAAGGCCGGGGTGCGTCGTTTCACGATTCATGCGCGCAAGGCGTGGCTTCAGGGTCTGTCGCCCAAGGAGAACCGGGATATTCCGCCGCTCGACTATGGTCTCGTGCAGGAGATGAAGGCGGCCTATCCTGCTCTTCACCTGTCGATCAATGGCGGGATCGAGACGCTCGACGCGGCAGAGGCGTTTCTTGCCGCGGGTCTTGACGGTGTGATGATCGGGCGCGCGGCCTATCATACGCCGGCAGATATCCTGCTTGAAGCGGACGCGCGGATTTATGGAAGGGCCCATGCGACGACGGCGCGGCAGGCGGTGATCGACATGGTGCCTTATATCGAGGCGCACCTGTCGCAAGGTGGCAAGCTCAACCAGATCACACGGCATATGCTTGGCGTGTTCGCCGGAAAACCGGGTGCGCGGGCGTGGCGGCGATATCTTTCGGAAAACGCCTCGCGCCCCGGCGCAGGGCCAGAGGTTGTCCTTGATGCGCTCGCGCATGTGGATGGGGCAGGGGAATTCAACAAGGTGGGGACGGCGTGATGCCATCAATCGTAGATATCTGGCCGCTGGTGGTCATGCTCGTGGTGATCGGTGGCTTTGCCGGGGTCCTTGCGGGGCTTCTTGGGGTCGGTGGCGGGATCATCCTTGTGCCAGCGTTCTTCTATGCGTTTCAGGGTCTAGGCTATGGCGGGCCGCAGATCATGCAGGTCTGTCTTGCCACGTCGCTTGCCACGATCATTGTCACGTCGATCCGATCGGTGCTTAGCCACAACAAGAAAGGTGCGGTGGATTGGTCAATCCTGCGCGCCTGGGCGCCGGGAATCGCGATTGGTGCGGTACTGGGCGTGCTTGTCGCTGCGTCGCTACGTTCCATGACGCTTCAGGCGATCTTTGGCTGTCTCGGTGTCGTGATCGGCCTTTATATGGGGTTCGGGCGCTCGGAATGGCGGCTTGGTGAGGCGATGCCCGGCGGTCTGCGCCGTGCGGTGATGAGCCCGGTGGTCGGGTTCCTTTCGGTTCTGATGGGGATCGGCGGCGGCAGTTTTGGCGTCCCGCTGATGAGCCTCTACAACACGCCGATCCACCGAGCGGTGGCCACGGCGGCGGGTTTTGGCGTTCTCATCGCGGTGCCGTCCGTGGCGGGCTTCCTGCTTTTGGACATCGCAGCGGAGTCAAAGCCGCCCTACACGGTCGGCGCGGTGAATGTGCCGTCCTTTCTCCTGGTGATCGCGATGACGCTTTTGACTGCGCCGATTGGCGTCAAGCTGGCGCATTCGCTTGATCCCAAACCCCTCAAACGGGTGTTCGCGGTTTTCCTGACGCTTGTGGCGTTGAACATGCTGCGCAAGGCGTTCGGATGGTAGACGCGCTTTTGCAACGTGGCTGGTGCCGCTTTGCAGAGGATGCGGCGGTCCGCGCTTGGGCCGAGGCGGCGTTGCCAGCCGCGCGGGTGGCGATGCACGATCCCGCGCAGGCGCATTGGTGGCAATGCGAAGACACATGGTTTGTCGGGGTGGACGCTCTCGACAATGATGCACGGGGCGCGGTGGCCGGTGGGCCTTCGCTTTGCGGCGCACCTGTGAGCGTCATTTCAGAGATGTTCGGGTCGCTGCCCGCGCTGCACAAGGCACAGGTTTCGGTGGTGCGGGAAGGGTATCCCAAGCCGCGCGCGGGCGAGAGTGAGGCGGCGTTCGGCTATCGCCTGCGCCGGGACGCGGCGCATGTGGATGGCATTCGCGCCGAAGGGGCGGCGCGGCGGCGCAGGATCGCGGAGCCACATATGTTCATCCTTGGCCTGCCGCTTACGGATGCAGGGCCGGAGGCTGCCCCGATGGTGCTTTGGGAAGGCAGTCACGAGATCATGCGCACCCGTCTTCGCGACGCACTTGCAGATCACAAGGCCGAGGATTGGGGGCAGGTCGATATCACGGAGGCCTATGTCGCGGCGCGGCGCGAGGTGTTCGAGACCTGCGAGCGGGTCGAGGTGCATGCTGTGCCGGGAGAGAGCTATATTCTGCACCGGCTGACCTTGCATGGTGTTGCGCCGTGGCGTGCGGGGGCAGGGGATCGCATCATCGCCTATTTCCGTCCCGAGGTTGCCACAGTCGCAGAGTGGATCGAAGCGCCCTAGCGGTCGAGGCGTGCAGCCCGCCCGCCGCGGCGTTTCTTGAGGCGCGGCGCGCGGGAGGGAAGCTCTTCCATGATGGCGCGGCGCTCTTCCGGGGTCTTGCGGGCCCAGCCTGTGATTTCTTCAATCGACCTGTAGCAGCCCGTGCAGATGCGTTCCTCAGGGTGAATCACGCAGAGCTTGATACAGGGGCTTTCGATTTCGTCGCGTTTCCAGACCTTGTCTGTCTCGGTGGGTCCGCTCATGACAGGCTCCTCAGATGGCGCAGGCGATCCAGCGCTCCTTGGAGGATATAGGAGGCGGCGACGTGATCGATAACCTCTGCGCGACGTTTTCTTGACGTATCCGCCTCAAGCAGCGCACGTTCGGCGGCCACGGTCGACAGGCGTTCATCCCAGAAGCAGATCGGGATTGCCGTCAATTGCGCCAGATTGCGCGCGAAAGCGCGGGTCGATTGGGCGCGCGGGCCTTCGCTTCCGTCCATGTTGCGAGGGAGGCCGAGGACGATACCGCCGACGCTTCGGGAATCGATGATCTCGATCAGGCGAGCGGCATCTATTCCGAATTTCTTGCGCTTGATGGTCTCGGTGGGCGTGGCGACCGTCTGGAAGCTGTCGGAGAGCGCGACGCCGATGGTCTTGGTGCCAAGATCCAGCCCCATGAGCGTCTGGGTGTCGGCGATGGCCGGCAGGAAATCTTCGACGCTTTCATGGATGTGGATCATTCGGCCACACCTGCGCGGGCAGCACCGTTGAGCAAGATCGCCAGAGCGGCCTCATCCCCGGCAAAGATCTCTTGAGCTTCGGCATAGGCGGCTGCGGCGCGGGGCGTGTCGCCAAGGACGCCATAGGCGCTGATGAGTTGCGACCATTCCATCGCGGAGCCGCCTTCCTCGGCGAGACGCTCGGAGAGCTGCGAGACCATGTTCTGAATCATCGCCTGCTGGTCCTCTGCGGTCATCTCGGAGGCGTTTTCCATGTCTTCCTCGCTCGGACCGCGCAGCATCGGGGCGTTTGCGGCGGGTTGTTCCGGGGGGAGGGTGAACTTTTCGCCCGCGCGCCATGCGAGCTCTTCGATCCGGCTTCGGATGGCGGGAATCCAGGGCGCGTTTGGCGGGCCTTCGCGCAGGAGGCGTTCCCACATGTCAAAGGCAAGGTCCGGGCGATCGCTTTGAACCAGCATCAGGCCCCAGTAGTAGCGCACAACCGGGTGGCGCGGGTTCTTCTCCATTGCGGCGCGCAGTGACGCTTCGGCTTCGGGCGAGACATAGCCCTGTGCGGCGTTGATGAGCAGTTCTGCATGGAACAGGTAGTCTTGCACCTCGGCCTCGGCACCCTTGAGGCGCAGAACCTCGCCCTGTGCCTTATAGGCGGGGCGCACATTGCCGAGATTGGCCTCGTTCCGTGCAAGAAGCACTTGTCCCTGAAGGTCATCGGGGCGTTCGGCCACCGTGTCGCGCAGCTTGGCGATCAGATCCTTGAATTCGCCCTGCGGTTCATTCAGGGGCATTGGCGGCAGCTTGGCTTCGTACTCGGCTTGGCTTGGTCGCGTGTTGTGCTTTTCCTCGGCTTCGGCGATGCGGGTTTCGAGGGGCAGGTCGCGGAACCCTGGTTTTCCGACGGTGAAATAAAGACCAACGCCACCGGCCACCACGATGAGCGCGACAAGAGCGGCAAGGGGGGCGTCGCCGCGGGTATCGGATTTGCCGCCTTCTTCGGCATGGCGCAGCTGAGCGTCTGCCGACAGGATGCGGCGCGAGACTTCGGCGCGCAGACGTTCGCCATCTTCTTCGCCGATCACACCGCGCGCGACATCCTTGTCGATCTCCTTGAGCTGATCTCGGTAGACGCGGAGATCATAGGCAGCGGGATGCTCTTGGCCTTGCTGGCCACGCGTCAGGGCGCGGGCCAGAAGCCCTGCGACGATCAACGCGAGAACGAGAGCGATAATCCAGAATGCCATGGTGCCTCCTTGGGGTGCCAGCAAAGGTATTTCGCCTCTTCATCTATAGTTTCGGGGCGATGTGAAAAAGGGCAAATGGACGCGGACGACATAGATGTCGCAACCAGGATGCAAACTGACGGTTTACGGTCGTGGTTTTCCTGCGTGACGGTCCAATACAGGATGACACCCGTTTCAGATCGGAATCAGCTGCACATGAGACGTTATTCAGCCTTTGCCATCGCCCGTGAAGCCGCCCGGTATCATACCGGTTGGGAGCGCGCATGGCGTTCGCCCGAACCTAAGAAGAAATACGACGTGATCATCGTCGGTGCCGGGGGGCATGGTCTTGCGACCGCCTATTACCTCGGTAAGAACCACGGCATCACAAATGTCGCGATTATCGAGAAGGGGTGGCTTGGCGGCGGCAATACCGGCCGGAACACGACCATCATCCGCTCGAACTATCTTCAGGATCCTTCGGCCGCGCTCTACGAAAAAGCGCGCTCGCTCTATGAGACGATGAGCCAGGACCTGAACTATAACGTGATGTTCTCGCCGCGCGGCGTCATCATGTTGGCGCAGACCCAGCACGAGGTGCGCGGTTATCAGCGCACGGCCCATGCCAACGCGCTTCAGGGTGTGCAGACCGAATTTATCGGGCCGGAACGTGTCAAGGAATTGGTGCCGATCATCAATATCGACGGGCCGCGGTATCCGGTGCTCGGCGGTCTCTGGCAGGCGCGCGGCGGCACGGGCCGTCACGATGCAGTGGCCTGGGGCTATGCGCGGGCCTGCTCGGATATGGGCATGGATATCATCCAGAAATGCGAAGTCACCGGCGTGCGCCAGGAAGGCGGCAAGGTCAAAGGCGTGGATACCACCAAGGGTCCGATCGACTGTGACAAGCTCGGCCTCGTGGTCGCGGGCAATTCCGGCGATCTCGCCAATATGGCGGGCTTCCGTCTGCCGATGGAATCCGTGGCGCTTCAGGCGCTGGTCTCCGAGCCGATCAAGCCCTGCATGGACGTGGTCGTCATGGCGAACACGGTGCATGGCTATATGAGCCAGTCCGACAAGGGCGAGATGGTCATTGGCGGCGGCACCGACGGGTTCAACAACTACACGCAGCGCGGCTCGTTCCACCATGTGGAAGAAACTGTACGCGCGCTTTGCGAGACCTTCCCAATCGTGTCGCGCCTGAAGATGCTGCGTCAGTGGGGCGGGATCGTGGACGTGACCGGCGACCGTTCGCCCGTCATCGGCAAGACGCCGCTTGGCAATTGCTTCATCAATGCGGGTTGGGGCACCGGCGGGTTCAAGGCGATCCCGGGCGGTGGCTGGGCCACGGCGGATCTCATCGCCAAGGGCGAGCCCGGTCCGCTTTGTGCCGAATTTGGCATGGAACGTTTCATCGAAGGCCGCTTTATCGACGAGAGCGTCGCGGCCGGTGTGGCACACTAAGGAGAGGGCAAGGACATGTTGACACTTCAATGCCCCTATTGCGGCGTTTGGGCCGAGGAAACGGAGCTTCATGCCGAGGGCGAGGCGCATCTGAAGCGCTTTGGGCCCGGCTCGGAAGACGAGGCTTTCGAAGGCTATCTCTTCATGCGCGAAAACCCCAAGGGGGTGCATTTCGAGCGCTGGCGCCATTCGAACGGCTGCGGCAAGTTTTTTCACGCCGCGCGCTCGACCACGACGCTTGAGGTCTTTGGCACCTATTCGGCACAGACTTTGGAGCCGCCGCAGGAGATCAAGGACAAGATTTCGGCCAAATATCCCGGCTGGAGCTGGAGGGAATTCGCATGAGCACGCGTCTCGCACAAGGCGGCCGTCTGCTGAACAAGGGCAAACAGCTCCACTTCAGCTTTAACGGCAAGCAGTTTACCGGCTACGAGGGCGACACGCTCGCCTCGGCGCTTCTCGCCAATGATCAGCTCATGATGGGCCGGTCGTTCAAATATCATCGTCCGCGCGGGCCGGTGGCGAGCGGGGCCGAAGAGCCCAACGCGCTCGTAAACCTCGGCAAGGGCGGCAACTTCGAGCCGAACCAGCGCGCCACGACGACCGAGCTTTTCAATGGTCTGACCTGCGAAAGCCAGAACCACTGGCCGAGCCTCGAATTCGATGTCGGCGCGGTCAACAACTATATGACCCGGTTCTTCCCGGCGGGGTTCTACTACAAGACCTTCATGTTCCCGCGCGCAGCGTGGAAACACGTCTTTGAACCCATCGTGCGCCAGTCTGCGGGCCTCGGCAAAGCGCCGAAGGATCGCGACGCGGATACCTATGAGCACTTCTATGCCTATGTGGACGTGGTCGTCATGGGCGGCGGTGTTGCCGGTCTTCAGGCGGCGAAGGCCGCAGGTCTTTCTGGGGCCAAGGTTCTCCTGATGGAGCAGACGGCGCATTGGGGCGGCCGCTCTATGGTCGATGGCGGTGAGGTCGATGGTCAGCCGGTGGCGGACTATGTCGATGCTCTCGTGGCCGAGCTTGAGGCAATGGAAAACGTCACCCTGCGCAACCGTATGATGGGCGCGGGCGTCTATGATCACGGCTATGTGCTCGGCTATGAGCGGGTGCGCGATCATGCACCGCTCGAGGCTGGGCCGCGTCATCGCCTGTGGCGCATCCGTGCCAAGCAGATCGTCACCGCAACCGGCGCCATCGAACGGCCGCTTTCTTTTGCGGGCAACGATATTCCGGGCGTGATGCTCGCCTCGGCGATCCGCGATTACGTGGTGGACTATGGCGTGTCCGTTGGGGATCGCACCGTGGTCGTGACCAACAATGATGATGCCTATCGCACCGCGATTGCCATCAAGCAGGCGGGCCTCGAAGTGCCGGTCATCCTTGATGCGCGCGCCGGTGGCGGCGGGGCGCTGGCCGATGAGGCACGGGCGCTTGGCATCCGGGTTGAGAACGGTAAAGGCATTGCCAAGGTCAAAGGCGGCAAGCGCGTCACGGGCGTGGCGATCTGTGCCCAGGCCGGGGAAGGCGCTGTGCTTGAAGAGATCAAATGCGATGCGGTCGCCATGTCGGGCGGCTGGTCGCCGGTGGTGCACCTGTGGTCCCATTGTGGCGGTAAGCTCACCTGGGACGAAGCGCAGGCGCATTTCCGCCCCGACCCTTCGCGCGCGCCGACGAGCCATGATGGCGAGGCCTTCGTGACCGTGGCCGGGTCGGCCAATGGCTATCTCGATCTCGCGCAAGGGGTGAAAGACGCCCATGATGCGGGCAAGGCCGCGGCCAAGGCGGCGGGCTTTACCGCGACGCGCAAGGCGGCACCGAAAGCCGCAGAGGCGCCCGAAGCCGCGATGGAGCCGGTCTGGCTCATGCCGCAGGGTGCAGGCCCGGAGCTTCGCATCAAGGCATGGCTCGACTATCAGAACGACGTGAAGGTCTCGGACG
Organism: Shimia sp. FJ5; assembly: GCF_032918335.1. Taxonomy (NCBI): domain Bacteria; kingdom Pseudomonadati; phylum Pseudomonadota; class Alphaproteobacteria; order Rhodobacterales; family Roseobacteraceae; genus Shimia; species Shimia sp. FJ5. The sequence goes on from NZ_JAWJUV010000003.1 coordinate 223,595, forward strand.
TGCGGCTTGCCGCGCAAGAGGGCTATGAGAGCGTTGAGCACACTAAGCGTTACACCACGCTCGGCATGGCCTCGGATCAGGGGAAACTCAGCAACATCAACGGTCTGGCGACGCTCGCCGGTCAGTTGAACGCGCCGATCCCGTCGGTGGGCACGACCACGTTCCGCCCGCCCTATACGCCGATTTCCATGGGATCGATCGCGGGCGAGGCACGGGGCGACGTGTTCCAACCGCTGCGCCGCACGCCGATCCACGCATGGCACGAAGAACAGAAAGCGTTCTTCGAGCCGGTGGGCCATTGGCGCCGTCCGTACTGTTATCCGCGCACTGGCGAGAGCCACGGCGAGGCGGTCAAACGCGAGATCCTGCAAACCCGCAACAGCGTGGGCATGCTCGACGCCTCGACCCTCGGCAAGATCATTGTCAAAGGGCCGGATGCGGGCAAGTTCCTCGACATGCTCTACACCAACATGATGAGCACGCTGAAACCGGGGCGCTGTCGCTATGGTCTGATGTGTAACGAGAACGGCTTTCTGATCGACGACGGCGTTGTCGCCCGGATCGACGAGGACACCTTCCTCTGCCACACCACCACCGGCGGTGCGGAACGTATCCACGGCTGGATGGAAGACTGGCTCCAGTGCGAATGGTGGGACTGGAAGGTCTTTACCGCCAACGTGACCGAGCAATATGCGCAGATCGCCATCGTGGGTCCGAATGCGCGCAAGGTGCTTGAGAAACTCGGCGGGGATATGGACATCTCGAAAGAGGGCCTGACCTTCATGGGCTGGAAAGACGGCAAGATCGGCGATTTCGATGCGCGGGCCTACCGGATTTCCTTCTCGGGCGAGCTTTCTTACGAGATTGCCGTCCCGGCAAGCCAGGGCCGCGCCTTCTGGGATGCGATCCTAGAGGCCGGCGAAGAGTTCGGGATTATGCCTTACGGCACCGAAGCGCTGCACGTGATGCGAGCTGAGAAGGGCTTTATCATGATCGGGGACGAGACCGACGGGACGGTGATCCCGCAGGATCTCAACATGCAGTGGGCGATCTCCAAGAAGAAGGAAGACTTCCTTGGCAAGCGCGCGCAGGAACGCCCCCACATGGCGAGCCCGGAACGTTGGAAACTCGTCGGCCTCGAGACGCTCGACGGATCGGTCATTCCCGACGGGGCCTATGCGATTGCCGAAGGCGAGAACGCCAACGGCCAGCGCAACACCCAAGGGCGCGTGACTTCGACCTACTATTCACCGACGCTTGACCGGGGCATCGCGATGGCGCTTGTCCATCACGGGACGGATCGGATGGGCGAGGTGATCGAACTCAACAAGGTCGATGGCAGCACCGTGAAAGCGAAAATCGTCGATCCGATCTTCTTCGACAAAGATGGAGAGAAGCAAAATGTCTAATGTCGTCAGTGCATTGAATGGCGTCTCCCAGTCGGGGATCGCTTTGGTCGAGGAAACCGGCCTGCGGGGCATGATCACGGTGCGGGGCGATCTCGCATCCAAGCCGATGGCCAAGGCCCTGAAAGACGTGCTTGGCGCGTCGGTGCCGGAACAGCGCCAGATCGCCAGTGGCGAGAAGGGCGCGGTGGCCTGGATGTCGCCGGATGAGCTTCTCGTGATCTGCGATCACGGGGCCGCCGAGGACATCATCGCGGCGCTCAACGCGGCGCTGGCGGGCGAGCATGTGCTTGTTGTCAACGTCTCGGATGCGCGGGCGGTGTTCAAGGTTTCGGGCGAGTGCGCGCGCGAAGTCATCGCCAAACTCGCGCCGGTCGATCTTGCGCCGGGCGCGTTCGAGCCGGGCATGATGCGTCGCACGCGGTTTGCGCAGGTCGCGGCGGCATTCTGGATGAATGATGATGGCTCTTTCGAGATCATCTGTTTCCGCTCGGTGGCGCGGTATGTATTCGACCTGCTTTGCGTCGCCAGTGTGGACGGCAGCGAGGTTGGCTTTTTCGGCTAGGTCTCTCCCTGTAAGACTTGGAGAAAACGCCGCCTCAGATCGAGGCGGCGTTTTGCGTTGCGGGAGGATCACGAATTCGCCATTCGGCCTGTGTTCTGCGCGAACTGGTTGAGAAGTGCGGGCGGGGCGGGTAGGTCTTTGACGTGTAATTTCTAGAAGGACCGTTCCCCGTGTTCACATCCAAACCTCACTCGTTTCTCGTCGCAGGGGGGCTGAGCCTTCTTCTGATGACACCGGCGCTGGCGCAGACGTATGAGTGCGAGATTCGCCAGCGGAGCTGGGCCGGGTTGATCTCGGAGAGCTACCGTTTCGAAATTGAGGCTGAGAAGGGCCGGGTTCTGGTGCTTGACCCGATTATCCGCTTTGCCGAGGGCAAACCCGTCAAAGGGGCGTTTGAAAGCCTGTCGGATACGGAGACGCGGGTCATGTGGTCGGTCGAGGATGTGCCGATCGCGCCGGAAGGCGGACCGACGGATGCCACGTTTGAAGCGGTTCTGACCAAAGACGAAACCACCACCGTGCAAGTCAAGGCGGTTTGGTCCGATGAGAGCGATGCGGGCAACGGCAAGGGGCGTTGTGTGCTGGCGCAGTAAGGGGTTTGGGGTTTTTCGGTTGAAAACCCGGGCTTTTAGGGCGCTTTGGGGTTGACCTTCCGGGGGTGACGGACCCATTTGTTGTGCAGAACAACCGCACGAACACGAAGGAACCTTACAATGGCTTTTGAACTTCCCGATCTTCCCTACGCTCATGACGCGCTGGCCGATTTCGGCATGTCGGCGGAAACGCTCGAGTATCACCACGACCTGCACCACAAGGCCTATGTCGACAACGGCAACAAGCTGATTGCTGGCACCGAATGGGAAGGCAAGTCGCTCGAGGACATCGTAAAGGGCACCTACGATGCAGGCGCCGTGGCGCAGAACGGTATCTTCAACAACGCGTCGCAGCACTGGAACCACATGCAGTTCTGGGAAATGATGGGGCCGGGCAAAGGTGCGATGCCGGGCGCGCTTGAGAAAGCGATCGTTGAGAGCTTTGGCTCGGTCGACGAGTTCAAATCGCAGTTCTCCGCAGCAGGTGCTGGTCAGTTCGGCTCGGGCTGGTGCTGGCTCGTGAAGAACGCGGACGGCTCGCTGGCCGTGACCAAGACCGAGAACGGTGTGAACCCGCTCTGCTTTGACCAAACCGCGCTTCTGGGCTGCGACGTGTGGGAGCACAGCTACTACATTGACTTCCGCAACAAGCGTCCGGCGTACCTCACGAACTTCCTCGACAACCTCGTGAACTGGGAAAACGTGGCGTCGCGCCTCTGATCGTTTTTCAATCGCATTTCAGAAGACCCCGCAGCCCCGCGCTGCGGGGTTTTCTTTTTGTCCCTTGCCATTCCCGCTGCGCCTCGTCAGCAATGGATCTGTGAGACGAGGGAATTGCGCGATGAATGAGACACGGGCCGGTGTTCTGGCGATGGTGACGGCCTGCGTGGTGTGGGGTTTGTCGCCGCTCTACTACAAGCTCTTGGCGCATATACCGCCGATCGAAGTTCTTGCGCATCGCACCTTCTGGTCCGCAGTGATCTTTACCGGTGTGTTGCTGCTACAGGGGCGTCTTGGCCTATTACGCAGGGCCCTGGGCACGTGGCGCTCTTTCGGGATCGTTGCGGCGGCGGCACTGGCGATCTCGACCAATTGGTTCGTCTTTATCTGGTCGATTGGGGCGGGGCATGCGACCGAAGCCTCGCTTGGCTACTTCCTCTTTCCGCTTGTTGCGGTGTTGATCGGGCGGCTTGTCTTTGGCGAAAGCATGGTCGGTCTGCAGGGCGCGGCGATTCTCATTGCCGGGGCGGCTGTGGCGCTCTTGACCTTTGGCCTTGGCGTGGCGCCGTGGATTGCGCTTGTCCTTGCGTTTAGCTTTGGCATGTATGGGCTCGTGAAGAAGCGCCTTGAGGTCGGGCCGGTGGTCTCGGTGACGGGCGAGGTCGTGGTCTTGGCGCCGATCGCGCTTGTGGTATTCTGGTGGCGCTATAGCGCGGGCGAAGCCGCCTTCGGCGCCAATACACAGGACACGGCGCTTCTCGTCTTCTCCGGCGTGCTCACCGCGACTCCGCTTATCCTGTTTAGCTTTGCGGCCAAGCGGGTTGCCTTGGCGACCGTCGGGCTCATCCAATACCTGAACCCGACGTTACAGTTTTTCTGCGCCGTGTTGGTCTTTGGCGAGCCATTCGGCCTCTGGCACGGGATTGCCTTCCCGATGATCTGGACCGCGCTTGCGCTTTACACGCTTGCCTCGTGGCGTCAGGAAAAAGCGCGTTCGAGCGCGGCTTCCAATGTCGCGAGATCGCCAACCACCTGAAGGAAGTCTTTCAAAGAGGCATCGGCAAAGCCCTGTTCGATCACATGATCGACGAGGCCCACGAGCGGATCCCAATAGCCATTGATATTGGCAAGGATGATCGGCTTTTCATGCAAGCCGAGTTGGCGCCAGGTGAGAACTTCGAAAAGCTCGTCAAGCGATCCCGCCCCACCGGGCAGGACAACGATGGCGTCAGAGTTCATGAACATGACCTTCTTACGTTCATGCATGTTTTCCGTGACGATGAAGCGGGACAGGTCAAGCTTGCCGACTTCACGCTGCATCAGGTGCACAGGGATAACGCCGAAGGTCTCGCCGCCGGCCGATTGCGTTGCATTGGCCACTGCTCCCATCAGGCCGACATCGCCCGCACCATAGACAAGGCGCCAGTTCCGTGCAGCCAAACGCGTCCCGAGATCGGTTGCGAAGCGATGATATGCCGGGTCTTGCCCCGAACGTGAGCCGCAAAAGACACAGATCGATGGGTTGGACATGGCGTGCTCCAGAAAGTTCAATGCTGTTTTGACCAGTGTTAGCGGGGTTGATATGGTCGCTCAACCGGAATGGCGGGCTGAACCTGGGGAAAGGCTGGCATGAGCAAATTTGCATCGCTCCTGAGTGGGAATATCGTTGCTGTGGGGGGCGCTGCTGCAGTTGTGGTCGCGGGCGTCGCAGCGGCTATTATCGGAGGGGTCTTTGAGAAGGATGCTGTTGCGCCTGAACCGAATGCCCCTGTCGTCGAGGCTCCTGTGGTCGAAGAGGCACCGATTGCCGCCGCGCCGGACCCAGAGCCCGTCGTCGAGACGATCTTACCCGCGTTTGACGTGGTGCGCGCCGAGGTGGACGGGACGACGTTGATTGCCGGAAACGGTGCTCCGAAAAGCGAGATCACCGTTCTGATGGACGAGGCAGAGCTTGTCGTCGCCAAGACGGATGCAGCCGGGAAATTCGCCACCTTTACCACCATTGCCCCGAGCGACGCGCCGCGCGTTCTTCAGCTTGTGCAGCGGCGCGCAGAGGGAGACCTGTTTTCCGACGCCAAGGTGATCCTTGCGCCCACACCCGAGCCCGAACAGGAGGTCGTGGCGGAGGCCGCGCCTGAGCCCATCGAGGAGGCCCCAAAGACACCGCGCGCGCCGACCGTGCTTGTTCAGACCAAAGACGGTGTGAGCGTCATGCAGTCTTCTGCGACGCTGGACGCCGCGCCGGACGTGATGGCAAGCGTAGCCCTTGATGCGATCAGTTACTCCGATAGTGGTGAGGTCGAACTTTCTGGGCGCGGCAGGGAGGACCGGTTTGTGCGGGTCTATCTCGACAATAGCCCGATCACGACTTCACGCATCATGGAAGGCGGGAGCTGGCAGATGCAACTGCCGCAAGTGGATACCGGGATCTATACGCTGCGCGTCGATGAGGTGGATGATGACGGCACCGTGGTGTCGCGCATCGAGACACCGTTCAAGCGCGAAGATCAGGCGGTTTTGCAGGCGGCCCCGAAACCGGATGTGCCAGCCAAGGTGGTGACAGTGCAACCGGGATCGACACTCTGGGCGATTGCTGCGGAGCGCTATGGCAGCGGTACGATGTATGTGCGCGTCTTCGAGGCGAACAAGGACCGGATACGTGATCCCGACATGATTTTCCCCGGTCAGGTCTTTGACATCCCCGAGTGATCGACGCACCGCCGGGCGGAAAAGTGGCGGCTGACTCTGGTCTTTCAGCGGGGGCGGGGTTACCTCCAGTGCAAAGACATCCGAAAGGCTTTGCATGAGTAGTTGGCACACGGCATCCGCCGAGGAACTGGCGCGACAGGAACAGCGCTCGGGTATGCGCACGATCCGCAAGGTTCTTCCTTATCTCTGGAATGATGATGAGCCATGGGTGAAACGGCGCGTGGTGCTGGCGCTCGTGGCGCTCATGTTTTCCAAGCTGATCGCGGTCGGCGTGCCGATGATCTATAAGGCAGCCGTGGATAGCCTTGCGGGCGAAGGTGTGTCGCCGATGCTTCTCGGGGCGGTGGGGCTGACCGTGGCCTATGGCATGGCCCGGCTGATGACCGTTGGGTTTCAGCAATTGCGCGATGCGATTTTTGCGCGGGTTGGGCAGCGGGCCTTGCGGTCTCTCGCGCTCGAGACCTTTGAGCATATCCACCGCCTTTCCATGCGTTACCACATTACCCGCAAGACCGGTGGCCTTAGCCGGATCATCGAACGCGGGGTGAAAGGCGTCGATTTCCTGTTGCGCTTCATGCTGTTTTCAATTGGGCCGCTTGTGCTTGAGCTTTTGCTTGTCGCGGTGATCCTGTTCTGGCTCTTTGACGCTTGGTATCTTGCGGCTGTGGCGCTCACCATTGCGCTCTATATCTGGTTTACCTTCAAGGTTACGGAATGGCGCGTGCGTCTGCGGCGCGAGATGAACGATCAGGATACGGATGCAAACCAGAAAGCGATCGACAGCCTTCTGAACTTTGAAACGGTCAAGTATTTCGGCGCCGAGGCTCGCGAGGCGAAACGCTACGATGAGTCGATGGAAGGCTATGAGAGCGCCGCGTTGAAGACCTCTTATTCGCTGGCCTTTCTCAACTTCGGCCAGTCCTTCCTCATCACCAGCGGCCTTGTCGCGGTGATGGTGATGGCGGCGATGGGCGTGCAGGCGGGAGAGCTTACCGTGGGCGATTTCGTCATGGTCAATGCTTACATGGTGCAGATCACCATCCCGCTCAACTTTCTTGGCACGGTCTATCGCGAAATCCGCCAGAGCCTTGTGGATATGGGCGAGATGTTCGACCTACTCGAACAGCCGAGCGAAGTCAGCGACAAGCCGGGTGCGCCCGATCTCAAGGTCGACGGTGGGGCCATCCGCTTTGACAAGGTGTCTTTCGGCTATGATAGCGCGCGGCCGATCCTACACGGTGTCAGCCTCGATGTGCCAGCGGGGCATAACGTGGCCATCGTGGGCGCGTCGGGGTCGGGGAAATCGACCATCGCGCGGCTTTTGTTCCGCTTCTATGACGTGAGCGGCGGCGGCATCGCGATAGACGGGCAAGATCTCCGCGACGTGACACAGGTCAGCCTGCATGATGCAATCGGGGTCGTGCCGCAGGATACGGTCCTGTTCAATGACACAATCCGCTACAACATCGCCTATGGGCGTGACACGGCAAGCGAAGCGGACGTCGTCGCGGCGGCCAAGGCGGCGCGGATTCACGATTTCATCCTGAGCCTGCCGGAAGGATATGACACGATGGTGGGCGAACGGGGGCTGAAACTCTCGGGCGGCGAGAAGCAGAGGGTCGGCATCGCGCGGACACTTCTGAAGAACCCGCCAATCCTGCTTCTCGATGAGGCCACCTCGGCGCTTGATACGCAGACCGAAGGCGAGATCAAGGAAGCGCTTGCACGGGCAGGGCAGGGGCGCACGGTCATCACCATTGCGCACCGTCTGTCGACGATTGCCGAAGCCGACCGGATCATCGTGCTCGACAAGGGCGAGATCGTCGAGGAAGGCACGCATGAGGCGCTCTTGGCCGAACGTGGACGGTATGCGGCGATGTGGACGCGTCAGGCAGCGGCAGAGGATGAGCTCGACGGAGCAGAAGGCGCGGCGTAACGATTGGCGTCAGACATAGAAAAGGGCGGCCTATTGCGGGGCCGCCCTTTTTGGTTTGTCCTTGGCACCAGTTATTCAGCGGCGCGCAGATCCTTGTCGAGAACGGTGCCGTCTGCAAGCACCTCGGGCGCATCGTCGGGGGCGCCTTCGTCATCCCACATCAAGAGCGGTGCCTTGACCTTCTTGGCCTCGCGGCGCAGTGCCCAATCGCGGGCGGCCTTGCTGCCACGGCCCATCGAGAGGCGCGCAAGCACCGACGCGATCCAGTGCACATAGGTGCTCAACCAGACCCGCAAAGCGAGCATCGAAGGCGTGAAGACAAGGGTCAGCACAGTTGCGATCCCGAGGCCGAAGACCACGGCGGTCGCAAGTTGTTTCCACCAAAGCGAGGTCGGGCTGTCTATGGCGTAGCCGCCGTCGATGAAATCGAGCGACAGGCCGAACATCATCGGAGCGAGACCCGCCATCGTCGTTACGGTTGTCAGGAAAACCGGGCGAATACGAGCCTGTGCGGTGCGGGTGATCGCCTCGAGCCGGGGCATGTATTGCGAGTATTCCTGATAGGTGTCGATCAGAACAATGTTGTTGTTCACCACGATCCCGGCAAGCGCCACGATCCCTGTCCCGGTCATGATGATCGAGAAGGCCTGATCCATGACGATCATGCCGATCAGCACCCCTGTTGTCGAAAGGACAACCGCCAGAAGCACAAGCACCGAGTTGTAAATGCTGTTGAACTGGGCCAGCAGGATAATGAACATCAACCCAAGCGCCCCGGCAAAGGCGCTTCCAAGGAAGGCTTGGCTTTCGGCCTGATCTTCCTGATCACCGGTCCATTGCCATTCGATCCCAGCCGGGAATGGTTCGGTCTCGAGCCACTGGGTCAGGGCCTCGATGCGCTCATTGGGGTTAAGGGGCTTGGCGCTAAAGCCCTGCGCGATCAGGTCTTGTTTCTGGGACACATCATTGGTCCAGGTCTCGGTCGAGATAAGCCGCGTTTCTCCGGTTTCGCCATTGGTGAGGATCATCTGACCACTCATGACGTTGGCCTTGACGTCGAAATAGCGTTTCTGGTTGGTGCGGTTGATCTCGGCGAGCTTTTCGACCGGTGTGCGGGTGATGAAGTTCGACAGGGGAACAAGCCCGTCTTGTGTCCGAACCTTGAGGGTGTCGAGCGTCGAGAGTACGCGGTCGTCCTCGGGAAGGCGGACGCGGATCTCGATTTCCTCGTCGGAACTATCAACGCGCATCGTGTCGAGCAGGATACCTCGCGTCACGAGTTGCACCATCGCGCCGACGGTGGCGACGTTGGCGCCATAGCGACCGGCTTTCTCCACGTCGACATTGATTTGCCAGTCGATACCGGGAAGCGGGCGGGTGTCTTCGATCAAGGTCAGCCCGGGGGAGGCGTCAAATTTCTCGCGTGCAACGCGGGTGGCGTCGATCAGCGATTCCCAATCGTCCCCCAACAGGCGCAGGTGCACCGGCTTGGCCGAGGCGGGGCCGCGGCTGGCCTCGAAAATCTCGATCTTCGCGCCGGGAATGCGGGAAAGGGCGACCTCAAGCTCGTCAATGACTGTATTGCCGTCAAATGCCGGGTCTTTGACGTGCCGTGTGACCTCGTAGCCAATCAGCGGCACCGTGAACCAAGCTTCGTCGATGTCCGGGCGATCTTCCCACGGGATGGTTTCGAGGTTGATCTGGCCGATGGCGTCCTTGGGAGCCTGCGCGCCGCCAGTGTTCTGATTGAGACCGCCTTCGCCGGCAAAAGCAAAGGCTGTGTCAACGCCGGGGTGGGCGAGGACGATATCCTCGGCCTGATGCATGAGGTGGTCTTTTTGTTCCAGCGAGAGGTTTCCGCGTGCCAGCACGTAGACAATCGCCTGCTCCGGTTCGGATTCGACGAAGAATTCGGTGCCTTTGTTGTTCTGGCCGTAGTAGGCAAAGACCGAAACCACGAGGAAGATCACGCCGCCTACGGTGACGAGGGGGAGGATCGGGTTGCCTGTGATGAGGTGGATCAGGCGACCGAAGGGCGAATAGCCGCTCTCGGTTTCGATCTTGGTTTTCACGCGTTCGATGCGTGCGGCGTCCAGCGTGATCGAGGCCGCAAAGGCCCCGAGGACGAAGAGGACAAAGCCCGGCAGGAAGCCCATGAGACCACCGCTCGGTGCGGCAGGCCCAAGCAGTAGCGCCGGGTTCAGCGCGACCATGATGCCGAAGAACAAGAGCGCAATGGAAGGCAGTACCAGCACGGCACGAAGCCACCACGAGGTCCGGGCGCGCAACCATTCAGAGGCGAGATGGAATTTGCGGCTCAGTCGGCCCGAGACGCCGCCCATGACGGGCAGGTAGATCAGCGCCACGACGAGCGAAGCCGACAGCACAAAGATCAGCGTGACGGGCAACATACCCATGAACTGTCCCGGCACGCCGGGCCAAAAGAGCATTGGCAGGAAGGCACAAAGCGTCGTCGCGGTCGATGAGACGATCGGCCAGAACATGCGCCGGGCCGCCTCGACATAGGCGTGCATCGGGCCCGTGCCTTCGGAGATACGCTTGTCAGCATATTCCACCACAACGATGGCGCCATCGACGAGCATCCCCACGGCGAGGATCAGGCCGAACATGACGATGTTGGAAATCGAGACATCCATGAGCGCTAGAAGCGCGAAGCAGAGCAGGAAGGAGGTCGGGATCGCGAAACCGACGAGCAGCGCCGCGCGCGACCCGAGTGCCGCAAGCACCACGATCATCACCAGCGCGATGGCGGTCATCACCGAACCTTCTAGCTGTTTCACCATGGATTCAACAACGCGGGATTGGTCATTCGATGTGCCGACCTCAATGGCTGTCTGAAGGCCTTCAGGCCATTCTTCGGATTCCTTTGCCACTTCTTCGCGCACGAGCGCGGCGGTCTCGATCAGGTTGAAGCCCTTGCGCTTGACCACCTGAAGCGCGACCGTGGTTTCACCATTGAAGCGGGCGGTGCCTTCGCGGTCCTCAAAGGTGAGCTTGATCTCTGCCAGATCGCCAAGTGTGACAACGCGGTCGCCATTGGTCTTGACCGGCAGGTTATAGACATCCTGTGGCTCGTCGAAGGACGAGGGGATCTTGACCGAGAATTTACCCTGTGCGGTCTCAACTTCGCCTGCCGCGATCAGTTGGTTGTTGTTGACCACCACATTGATGAGCTCGGTCGCCGTCACATTGTAGGATTCAAGGCGCAGCGGATCGATCGTCACCTCGAGCATCTCGTCACGCCCGCCCGCGATCCCGGCTTCGAGCACGGGTTCAAGGGATTCAAGCCGATCTTGCAGGCCGTTGGCGATCTTCGTCATTGTGCGTTCGGGGATGTCGCCGCTCAGGTTGACGATGATGATCGGGAATTCCGAGAAGTTGATCTCGTTGATGGAGTATTTCTCAAACCCATCTGGGAACTTTGATTCCGCCGTGTTCATTGCATCGCGCACGTCGGCGATGGTCTTGGACTTGTCCCAGCCGAAATCGAACTCGAGAAAAATCCCGGCATAGTTTTCCTGCGCGAGAGAGTTCATGTTGTCGAGCCCGTCGAGGTCGGCCAGCTCGGTCTCCATCGGCTTGATCAACAGAGTCTCGGCATCCGAAGCAGAAATGCCGGGGAAGGGCACCGAAACGAAAAGAGCCGGGATTTGAATGTCCGGCTCGCCTTCCTTTGGAAGGTTCATGTAGGAGTATCCGCCCACGAGGATCGAAAGCGCGATGAAGGCAAGGATCATACGGGCGCGGGACGCGGCCCAATCGACGATGCCGGTCATTGGGCAGGCTCCTCTTGGTCAAAGACCGGTTCAACCTTGACTCCACGGACCACGAATTCCTGGCCAATGGTGATGATATTGGCGGTTTCAGGCAATCCAGCGAGCCAGAGCCCCTCCGTGGTGTCGCGCAGGATCTCGACCTCGGAGAAGCCAACGATGCCATCTGCGTCGACGGTGCGAACGCCTAGCGTGCCGTCATCATTCAGGGTCAGAGCCGATTGCGGCACAAGATGCGCCTTCGTGCCTTCGGCCCCGATAACGATTTCCGCCGTTTGACCATCGCGGATTTCGAGGTCGGGGTTCGGGACGTTGATTTCGACCCGGAAGGTGCGGGTCGCAGGGTCGGCGGACCGGGAGAGGAAGCTCACTGTGCCGGTGATCTCTTGCCCGGTGGTGAGGCGTGCTCCTGCCGGAGCACCGAGCATGACGCGTCCGACCTCTGTCTCAGGTACAAAGCCGACAACGCGGATCGGGTCGAGGCGGATCACGGTGGCGCAGAGTGATCCCGGTTGTAGCAGGCTTCCGAGTTCTGCTGTGTCGGACTCGAGCAAGCCATCAAAGGGTGCGGTGATCGTCAGGCGTTTGATCTCGCGACTGGCCGAGGCCACGGCGGCTTCGGCGGATTCGACACCAGCCTGTGTCGATTGCAGCCCCGATTGCGCGGCGGCAACACCCGCTTGGGCCGAGCGCACGGCGGCTTGGGTCGAGGCGACACGCGTTTCCGAGGCAAACCCATCCTCGGCCAGCTTGCTCGCAGCGTTGAAGTTGATCATTGCCTCGTCGAGTTTGGACTTGGCCTCGTCAAGGCGGGCCTCGGTCTCGGGCTTGCGGGCGCGCGCTTCGAGGAGGCGTGCCTTGGCTTCCGCCAATGTGGCTTCGCGTGTGCCGGGGTCAAGACGGCAGAGCACGTCCCCCGCCGCAACCGTGCTGCCACGGGCGAGCGGCTCTGAGATCACCTGAGCCGAGGTTTCGGCGCGCACATCGACTTGGCGGTCGGCCTCTGTCTGGCCGCGTAGGATAACTGCGCTGGAGATGGTCTTGGCCTCGGAGGCGAGTGCCACAACACGCAGCCGGGCTGGCTTCTCAGCGTCCTTGGCCGGTGTCGGCGCGCTGTTGTCGCTCTGTTCATCGGGGCTCGCCGCAGCAAGCGCAAGCAGCGTGTCACGTTCGACAACAACATAAAAAAGAAAGAGCGTCACCAGAATGGCGGTAAGAATAGGAATGGGGCGCATGTCGCCTCGCCTCGCTTGTGGGTTTGGGTCGCCGAAAGAGCGTAGACCTGTTTCGCGAAATAATCGCCCCGCGCATGATTGCAAGCGATCATTGCTTGTTTCTGAACTGTTCGGTTCAGTTTATGCGGTTTGCGCCTGTGAGGCAAGCTTCTGCCCGGTCAATGAGCAGGGAGTCTTGGCACTTGTCCGGCTTCGGGTTAAGAGGGGGCAAATCAAGGGAGGCCGGGCGTGAGCGACACCGACAGTTTCATCGAAGAAGTCACCGAAGAAGTCCGCCGCGACAAGCTTTTTGCGTTGCTGCGCAAATATGGCTGGATCGGTGTTCTTGCCGTGCTGCTGATCGTTGGCGGCGCGGGTTTCAAAGAGTGGCAAAAGGCGCAAGCGCGCGCGGAAGCCGAGGCCACGGGCGACATGCTCTTTGCCGCCGTTGAAAAGAACGACGATGCCGCGCGTGCCGAGGCGCTGAGCGCGCTTGAAGTGCCGTCGCAAGAGGCCGAGGTGGTTGTCGATCTGCTAACCGCCGCGCATCAGCTTGCATCCGGCGATAAGGCTGCCGCGTCTGCAACGCTTGACGGCCTGGCCGGTGGCGATGCCGAAACGCTCGAGATCTACCGCCAGATCGCATTGTTCAAATCCGTGGTGATCCAAGGTGCTGCGATGCCATCTGACGAACGTCGTGTGCGCCTTGAGTCGCTCGCGACGCCCGGCGCGCCGCTGGCGCTTCTGGCAGAGGAGCAACTTGCGCTCGTGGATATCGAAGACGGCAATACGGAGGCCGCGATTGAGCGCCTTCAGGGCGTGATTGCAGATGCTGCGGTCACGGCGGGCTTGCGTCGACGCGCATCTCAGTTGATTGTAGCGCTAGGCGGTACGCCACAGGCGGCGAACCAGTAACAGACAAGCGGCGAGGGCCTGGGCAGTGAAACGACAGAATTTGATTTTGGCATTGGTCGGTGCAGCTGTGATTGCAGGCTGTTCGGAGCGGGAATTCATTCTACCCGGCAAGCGCGAGAACCTGCGCGGCGACGAAGCCAAGGCGACGGAGATCGTCAATGAGACCCGAGCCATTCGTCTTCCGGGACAAACCCGAAATGCAGAATGGACGCACCGGATCGGTTCGCCGTCCTTCCGTGTCTCCAATGCGGCTCTCTCGCAGACACCGGCCTTGGCCTGGACTGCGAATATCGGCGCCGGGAATGCCAAGCGCAATCGCATCACCGCCGATCCGGTTGTCGCCGATGGGCGCATCTACACGATGGATTCGGAAGGCCAGTTGGCCGCGGTCTCGACCAGTGGCGAGCTTATCTGGACCCGTGACCTCACCCCAGAAGGGGACAAATCCGACGATGCGTCGGGCGGCGGGCTGGCTTACGGGGCGGGCGCGCTTTTCGTCACCACCGGGTTTGGACGGCTTGAAGCGGTCAATCCCAAGGACGGCACCGTCCTTTGGGAGCAACGCCTTGGTGCGATCGGCAATGGCTCTCCGACGGTCTACGGGAACCTCGTTTACCTTGTGTCCGGCGATGACAAGGGCTGGGCGCTGGACGCCAAGACCGGCAAAGTCGTCTGGCAAATCAACTCAATTCCCGATGTCGCCAATGTTCAGAGCCCGGCAGCGCCCGCGGTGAATGAGCGTGTCGCGATCTTCCCGTTCGGCTCGGGCGAGGTTCAGGCCACCTTCCGCCGTGGCGGCTTGCGTCTCTGGGATGCAGGCGTCGCTGGGGAACGCCTTGGCCGTGCCGCGAACAAGATCGGCGATATTTCCGGCGATCCCGTGATCGACGGGAGCGTGGTCTATGTCGCGAACCACTCTGGCCGTCTTGTGGCCTTGGAAACCGAGACGGGCGAGCGCAAGTGGACCGCGGAGCAAGGCTCGCTTGGTCCGGTCTGGCCGGTCGGGGGATCGGTGTTCCTTGTGAATGACAAGAACCAGATCATCCGCCTGAACGCACGTGACGGGAGCCCGGTCTGGGCCGTGGATCTGCCGCTCTTCGTCAAGGATCGTCCCAAGAAGCAATCCGCGATCTTCTCGCATTATGGTCCGATCCTTGCCGGTGGCCGCCTGATCGTGGCGTCCTCGGATGGTGTCTTGCGCAGCTTTGACGCGACCTCGGGCGAATTGGTGCATTCCGTCGAGATCCCGGGCGGTGCGAGCTCCAACCCGGTTGTGGCGGGTGGTGTGCTGTATGTCGTCGGTGGCAAAGGGCAATTGCACGCTTTCCGTTGATCCGGAAATGGTATATCGGGGCGTCTTCTGACGTGTCGGAGGCACAAGATGAGTTTCACTCTCGCCATCGTGGGGCGGCCCAATGTGGGCAAATCCACCCTGTTCAATCGCCTTGTGGGCAAGAAGCTCGCGCTGGTTGACGACCAGCCGGGGGTCACGCGTGACCTACGTGAAGGCGAGGCCAAGCTTGGCGATCTGCGCTTTACGGTGATCGACACGGCCGGCCTTGAAGATGCCACCGATGACAGCCTTCAGGGGCGGATGCGCCGCCTGACCGAACGGGCCGTGGATATGGCCGATATCTGTCTTTTCATGATTGATGCGCGGGCAGGTGTGACGCCGACCGATATGGTTTTTGCCGAGATCCTGCGTAAACGGTCAGCGCATGTGATCCTTGCCGCCAACAAGGGCGAGGGGTCGGCAGCGGATGCGGGTGTGATCGAAGCTTATTCGCTTGGCCTTGGGGAACCGATCCGCCTTTCGGCAGAACATGGCGAAGGTCTCAACGATCTTTATGCGCAGTTGATGCCGGTGGCTGACAAATTCAGCGAAGCCGCAGAGGTCCATGCGCCCGAGGTTGACATCGCGCTCGAGGAAGACAGCGAGCACGAGGAAGATGAGACTCCACAGCCAACCGCCTCGAAACCCTTGCAAATTGCGGTTGTGGGCCGTCCGAATGCAGGTAAATCGACGCTTATCAACAAGATCATCGGCGAAGACCGTCTCTTGACCGGGCCGGAAGCCGGAATCACCCGAGATGCGATCTCGTTGCGGACCGAATGGAACGAGACGCCGGTGCGGATCTTCGACACGGCGGGGATGCGTAAGAAAGCCAAGGTGCAGGACAAGGTCGAGAAGCTCTCGGTGTCCGATGGCCTGCGCGCGGTGAAATTCGCCGAAGTGGTGGTGGTGCTTCTCGACGCGGCGATCCCGTTCGAGCAACAGGATTTGCGTATCGCGGACCTTGCCGAGCGCGAGGGGCGGGCCGTTGTTGTGGCGGTCAATAAGTGGGACGTCGAGGACGAAAAACAGCAGAAATTGCGCGACCTTAAGGAGGCGTTCACACGTCTTCTGCCGCAGTTGCGGGGCGCGCCGCTCATCACTGTGTCTGCCAAGACGGGACGGGGGCTTGATCGCCTACATGATGCGATCCTGCGCGCTTATGATGTGTGGAACCGCCGGGTGCCGACCTCGCATCTGAACCGTTGGCTCACGGGGATGCTTGAACAGCACCCGCCGCCTGCGCCGCAAGGCAAGCGGATCAAGCTGCGTTACATGACCCAAGCCAAGACACGCCCGCCGGGGTTTGTTGTCATGTGCTCCCATCCAGACAAGGTTCCGGAGAGCTATTCCCGCTATCTTGTCAATGGGTTGCGCGAAGACTTTGATATGCCCGGAACGCCGATCCGGCTTTATATGCGCGGGCAGGGGGATCAGAACCCCTATAAGGGCAAGAAGAAGTCTACGCCGTCGCGCCTTCGTAAGCACCTCAAGGGGCGGTCGTCGGACTGAATTCACGCGTCACGCGTTATGCGCTATACTCCGCAGCGCAGGCGTCCTGTCATGTGGCTGTTACGCCTGCGTTTCATGGTCCCAACGGGGGTGTGTGAGCGGGGGTGCGATGGATATTCGCGAGCGTTTAAAGGCCTATACGGTACAGGATGACAGGATCGGCGCGGCGAGTTTCTTCGGCACGTTCGGCGCTTATTTCCTATCGCTCTATCTGGCGATTTTCCATGTGGATCAGTGGCTTATCTTCGTTCCCGCGGGCGTTATAAGCGCTTTTGCGGCGGTGCGGCTCTACGTGTTGCAGCACGATGCCGGGCACGGGACGCTTTTTTCGAAGCGTTGGATGAATGTCGCGGCGGGGCATGTGCTTTCTGTATGGTCGATGGCACCGTTCACGATCATGCGGCACAATCATAATCTGCACCATTCCCATGTCGGCAATCTTGAGGAGCGCGACACGGGCGAAGTGCATACGATGACCGTCGCGGAATGGCAGGCGGCGGATTGGACGACGCGGCTTTTCTATCGGCTTTATCGCAACCCGTTCATCCTTATTCCGCTGGGATCGGCGTTCACCTATTTCATCCGCTACCGCTGGCCGAAGAATGCCGCAGAGATCGGGCTTCGGGGGCTGGCGTTGCACAATCTCGCACTGGCCGCCTGGGTCTCTTTTCTATATTTTTCAGCAGGTTGGACAGGGGTTCTTGTGTGGCTCGGTTGGGGCTTTGTGGGCGGGATGATTGGCGTTTTCCTCGTCTATCTACAGCATAATTTCGAGGACACTCATTGGGATCGCAAGCCGTCGCTCAATCCGCGCGTGGCGGCGCTTGAGGGGGCGTCGGCGCTTGATCTTGGGTGGTGGATGGATCTTGGGTCGGCCAATATCGCCTATCACGACATCCATCATTTCAACGCCCGAATCCCGCATTACAACCTGCGCCGCTGTCATCGGGAGATACGCGAGGCGTATGGTCTCAGGGTGATCCGGTGGCCCGAAGCGCTCAGGAGTTTCACGCTCAAGCTCTGGGATGAGGAGCGCCAGCGGCTTGTTCCGTTCCCTGCGCATTCGCCCGGTGCGGAGGCGATGAAGGCGTAAGGGTTAACCCCGAAATGCCACGTCGGTATTACGTCGGTATTGCATCTGTATCGCGTCCGTGCGGGGCGCGTCGAACCGCCAAACCTTAACAGCGGCTGACCCTCCTCAAGACCGTCAGAGACAGATGAAACCTGCGTCGAATAGATCGGTGCGAGTATTGGAATCGAGGATGCGGACGTTGGAGTATAGGCTCTCGATGCCATCGCGGCTCACCGCCATGATCGCGTAGCGGTGGTTATAGGGGTAGGGCGGGATCACGTCTTCGACCTGTGCGGATGTGCCGATCTGTGGGGCACCGTTCAAGGGGTGCTGGCCCATCGGATAGTTGCCCTTATAGACGGCACGGTAGAGATTGAAGCCGAGCAAGCGATCGCTGCCTTCGTCCGGGTGATGCCAAGCGAGATCGACATAGAAGCCGGCGGGCTTTTGATTGGGGGCAAAGATCGGTCCCGGCTGGGGTCGCAGGATCGCCATGTGCAGGATCGGGCGCTCTGGGAAGATCAGGTCGGGGAGGGCCTCGGAGAGGAATATCTGATCCCCGCCTGCAACAACCACATCTGCAAACCCGTTGCCGGGGATGCGGTCTTCGTCGACATTGCCGCTTTTGGTCATGTGACGCAGGACGACATCCGCCGCGTCGTGATTGAGCAGGCGCAACCGCCCCGGCACGCCTTCATTTGCAGCGGTGATGGTGAGGCGATCAAACTTCTCGAAAATCTGGCTGCTGCCTCCGGCGAGCATCAGGTTGCCCGCCGTCTCGGCGCTGGTTTCGAAGCGGGCAACGATGACCGTGCCCGCCCCGCTATGGTTGGTGATCTCAACCTTTGTCCGTGACATGGATCACTCTTCTTCGCTGGCCATCAGGGTATCGTCCTCCGGGGTGGCCCAGTGGATGTGGTTGGCATGGCGCAGCAAGTATTGGTTCATGCTCACCGGAACCACGATCAAGCGGTCGCCCACGTCGAGATCATAGATATGGGAGGCGCCAACATGTGGGTTGAGGAACTGCTGTTGGATGTTCTGCCCATTGGTGCGTAGGAGGTTGACCTCGTAGAAGCAGGCATTGTGCGCCCGGTTGGTCAGTTTGACCGGCGGATCCTGATGCAGGCGGATGTACCACATGGTCAGGAAGCTGAAGTTCTGCACGGTCTGGGCGCCATGCGGCGGAATGCGCAGCCGGGCCTGTTTGCCGGAAAAGTCGATATGCAGGCCGAGAAGATGCCCTGTCGGGTCGATGTTGCGGATCTCAAGGGAGCTGTGCAGGTGGCGTTCCTTGGCCTCTTGCGCGGCAATCGCGGCCATCTTGGCAATATCCAGCTTGGCCAAACCTGCTTCGAGTTGTCCATAAAGGTCGTCTACGTCGATTTTGGAAATGTCGAAATGTTCAGTCATGGTGTGTCTCCTTATGAAGTCATTCAAATTCGCCGGTGGGAATAAGCATCAGCATCTCATCCTTGCGCAGGCTCAGGCGGCGTTTGCGTGGGCCGATCAAGCTTCGCTGGCGTAGGGTCCGGTTTTCCGAGATGCGATACATGTCGAGCCGGGCGCCTTTGCCGGGCAGGTGAAGCTCGAGCCGCAACACACCGGGCTCAACGCTTTGCACCGCGAGAAAGCGCCATAACGGCAGCGCCTTCTGTTCGTCTTCCGCAAGGTAGATGATTTCGGAAAGGTCGCCCGAACGCCCTTCGATTTCGGCGCTGATGCGGGATAGGTTGGTTACTCTCAAGTAGCTCATAACACCCTCCTTTCGCTCGTAGATTGTACTGCGAAAGCGGAGGGCGCGCCTTGTCTTAGGTCATGTTGGCGCCTTTTCGGGGTGCCAGTGCGACCGGATCAGCGGCGCAAGTTGTCCAAGGCGCGCAGTACGGGCCATGCAAGGAGCAGAAGGCCAAGGCCGCAGAGCGCGACCACGGCACCGTTCAGCGGCGAGACATTGTCCACGAGGATGCCGACCGTGGCCCAGATCACGGCGAGGCCATATTCGGGGGTGTCGGCGACGCGGGTTTGGACCCAGAGCGCGAGGAGAAGGGCGAGGGCGATCATTGCAAGTGCCGCGACTTGTTCTGAGAGGAGGCCATGCCCGGCGAGGACGAGCCCTGTTGCGACGCAAGAGGCCGCGGTCAGCCAGCCGGTATAGAGACCGATGGGGGCGCGCAGCCAGAAATGGTCAGAGCGCCCGGCACGGGCCAGCGCGGCCAGCCCCGCGCCAAGCATGATCCAGATCATCGCGGTGGCGGCGACCGGATCCATATTTGCCGCCGGGATCCAAGCGGCGCCGACCACCAGTGACAGAATCAACGGCCAGCGCATAGTGGTCCAGTCGCGGGCGCGGTCGCGCTTGAAGAGACCGAAGAGCGCGCCCGCCATGAGCCAGAGATAGATCACGCCCCAGATCGAGAAGGCATAGCCCGCGGGCTGAACGGGGGGATCGGTCTGGGGGATGGGGAACTGATCGGCGGTGAAACCGTTAAAGCCAGAGGTGGAGAGCGGCGACAGCAGGAAGGCGAGCGCCGCTGTCACTACGAAGATGGCTTTCATACGTTCCATGGGGGTGTCCTCTTGCCATGTGACTCATGGCAAGAGATAGGGCGGTGTGGCCTGACGAAAAGGGATCAGGCGAGGGTGCCGTCCGCCGTCAGGACCGACTTGCCGCCAAGATAGGGGTGCAGCACTTCGGGAAGGGCGACCGAGCCGTCCTCGCGCTGGCCGTTTTCCAGCACCGCGATAAGGCAGCGGCCCACGGCGAGGCCAGAGCCGTTCAGCGTATGGACAAACTCCGGCTTGCCGCCGCCCGCCGGTTTGAAGCGGGCGTACATGCGCCGGGCCTGAAAGTCGCCGCAGACAGAGACCGAGGAAATCTCGCGGTAGGTGTCCTGACCGGGGAGCCAGACCTCGATATCATGGGTGCGCTGTGCGCCGAAGCCGATGTCGCCGGTGCACAGGGCGACAGTGCGATAGGGCAGGCCGAGGCGTTCAAGGATGCCCTCGGCGCAGGCGGTCATGCGGTCCAGTTCTTCGCGGCTCTTGTCCGGGTGGGTCACCGAGACCATCTCGACCTTCTCGAACTGGTGCTGGCGCAGCATGCCCGAGGTGTCGCGGCCTGCGCTGCCCGCCTCGGAGCGGAAACATTGGGTATGGGCGACGTAGCGGTGGGGCAGGGTTGCCTCCTCCACGGTCTCGCCGTTGATGATATTGGTCAGCGTCACTTCGGCGGTCGGCACCAGCCACCAGCCATTGGTGGTCTGATAGGAATCCTCGCCGAATTTCGGCAGTTGCCCAGTGCCATACATCATGTCCGGCTTTACGAGGACCGGGGTCCAGGTTTCTTGCAGGCCGTTTTCGTCGACATGGGTGTTGATCATGAACTGCGCGAGGGCGCGGTGGATGCGGGCAACGGCGCCGGAAAGGACGACGAAGCGCGAGCCGGAGAGTTTCGCGGCGGTCTCAAAGTCCATGCCCGGCTTGACCCCGTCGAGGTCAAAATGTTCCTTGGGCGCGAAGGAGAAAACGGCCGGGGTGCCCCAGCGTTTGATTTCGACATTGTCATTCTCGTCTTCGCCATCGGGCGTGTCGGCAAAGGGCAGGTTGGGGATGCCCATGAGCATGTCGGTGAGCTTTTGATCGAGCTCTTTCGCTTCGGCCTGCATCGCGGCAACCTCGGCCTTTTTCTCGCCCACGAGGGCGCGCAGGCGCTCGAACTCGGCTTCATCACCGCTCGCCTTGGCGGCACCGACGTCTTTGGCGGCCTTCTTCTGATCGGATTGCGCCTCTTCGGCGGCTTGGATCTTGGCGCGGCGCTCGGCGTCGAGGGCGAGGATCTCGGACGACAAGGGCGCGGCCCCGCGGCGGGCGAGGGCGGCGTCGAAATCGGCCGGGTTTTCGCGGATCGCTCGGATGTCGTGCATGGGTCTTCGTCCTATCGATGGTGAATCACTTTTCAGAGCCAGCTTATGGCGCATTTTTTGCCGGATCGTAAGCGGCTCTGGCGGCTCGGGCGCAAAACTCTCTCGATTGGGACATTTTCGGGACCGTTCCCGCCTTGCAAGTGCGCCCAATGCCTCATAGGTTCCCTGCGACTTGGCGGGGGGTGGCCCCGCACGCAAACGAGGAACACCCACATGGAACAATTCGGCCAGTTTCTGCCGCTTATCCTGATCTTCGGGATCATGTATTTCCTGCTCATCCGTCCGCAGCAGAAGAAAATGAAAGACCATCAGAAAATGGTCGAGGCCCTGCGCCGGGGCGATCAGGTCGTCACGCAAGGCGGTCTCATCGGCAAGGTGGCGAAGGTCAAGGACGACAATGAAATCGAAGTCGAACTGGCCGAGGGCGTCAAGGTGCGTGTGGTCAAGTCGACCATTGCCCAAGTCCTGAGCAAGACCGAACCGGCGAGCGCCGAATAAATCTCCTGCTGACAGGGTTCTGACGATGCTGCAAATCGACCTTTGGAAACGGGTCCTGATCTGGGCCACATGTGCGATCGGCTTGCTTCTTGCGACGCCGAACGCGTTTTACGAAAGGGTCGAGGCGAGCAATGACGCCGTGGCCGCGCTCGAGCTTGGCTATAGCGGCAACGGGTTGGAGGAGCAGGCGGCGCTTTGGCCATCGTTCCTTCCATCGGGCCTTGTCAATCTTGGCCTCGACCTTCGGGGCGGGGCGCATCTTCTCGCAGAGGTGAAGGTCGCGGATGTCTATGACACGCGGATCAAGTCCATGTGGCCCGAAGTGCGCGATCTTCTGCGCGAAGAGCGGGGCACCATCGGCACCATCCGTCTTCAGGACTCGGCCCCCGGCATCATGCGGGTGCGGATTTCCAAGCCCGACCAGGTGCAGCAGGCGGCGTCGCTTGTCCGTGGCCTTGCGCGGCCCGTGGCCTCTGTCGCGGCGGCGGGACAGTCGGATATCACCGTTCGTGTCGAGGGTGCGGATATTATCGTCGAACTTTCGGAAGCCGAGAAACTTGCCACGGACGAACAGACCGTGCGTCAGGCGCTTGAAATCATTCGGCGCCGGATCGACGAGGTTGGCACCCGTGAGCCGACCATCCAGCGACAGGGTGCAGATCGTATCCTGATCCAAGTGCCAGGCATTGGATCTGCGGCGGAACTTAAGGAAATCATCGGCACCACGGCACAGTTGACCTTCCACCCGGTTGTCGGGCGCGGCGCGGATGCCGAGGCAAACCCCGGACCGGGCAATGAGATCGTCCCGGCGCTCGACCAAGAGGGCGTTTTCTACTCGGTGGAGAGCGCGCCGGTCGTGACGGGCGACGAGCTTGTCGATGCACAGCCGTCCTTTGACCAGAATGGCCGTCCTGCGGTGTCGTTCCGGTTCAATGTCGGGGGCGCGCGCAAGTTCGGCGACTACACCGCCGAGAACATCGGATCGCCCTTTGCCATCGTGCTTGACGGCGAGGTGGTGTCGGCGCCGGTCATCCAGTCGCATATTCCGGGCGGCTCGGGGATCATTACCGGCAACTTCACCGTCGAAGAATCCACCAACCTTGCTGTTCTGCTGCGCGCGGGTGCGCTTCCGGCGGGGCTTGAGTTCCTCGAAGAGCGCACGATTGGCCCCGAGCTTGGCCAAGACAGCATCGAGGCGGGTAAGATTGCTTGTATCGTGGCCTTTGCCGCGGTCCTCGTCTTCATGTTCCTCAGCTACGGCACCTTTGGTCTTTTCGCCAATATCGCGCTGATCCTCAACGTGGGTCTGATCTTTGGTCTTCTGAGCCTTGTCGGCGCGACGCTGACCCTGCCGGGGATCGCGGGGATCGTCCTCACTATCGGTATGGCGGTCGATGCCAACGTGCTTGTCTTTGAGCGTATCCGCGAAGAGAGCAAGGCGGGGCGGGGTCCGGCGCGGGCCATCGACCTTGGCTATGAAAAGGCGCTTTCGGCGATTGTCGACGCCAATATCACCACCTTCATCACTGCGGCCATCCTGTTCGCTGTGGGCTCCGGCCCGGTGCGCGGCTTTGCCATCACCCTCGGCCTTGGCATCGTGACCTCGGTCTTCACGGCGATCTACGTGACGCGCCTGATGATCGTGATCTGGTACGAACGCCGCCGACCCAAGACAATCGAGGTATAAGCCATGCGTTTGAGACTCGTTCCGCAAGAGACCAAATGGGATTTCTTCAGCCGGCCTGCGCTCTGGCTTGGCATCTCGGGGTTTCTCATGGTGCTCGCGCTGGTGAGCTTTTTCGTCCAAGGACTCAACTATGGCATCGACTTTCGCGGTGGCACGACGATCCGCACCGAGAGTGCGCAAAGCGTGGATGTCGGGGTTTACCGAGACGCGATCGCGCCGCTTGAGCTTGGCGATGTGACGATCACGGAAGTGTTCGATCCCAATTTCGACGAAAACCAGAATGTCACGATGATCCGTATTCAGGCTCAGGATGGGCAGGAATCGGTGACGGCCGACGTGATCCAGCAGATCGAATCCGCGCTTCGGGGTGTGGTGCCGGATATCAGCTTTGTCTCGGTGGAATCGGTTGGTCCGAAGGTTTCGGGCGAGTTGATCCAGACAGCCGTGGTTGCGGTGCTTCTCGCGATTGGTGCGGTCCTGATCTATATCTGGCTGCGCTTTGAGTGGCAGTTCGCGCTCGGCGCGGTGGCCGCACTTGTGCATGACGTAGTGTTGACCATCGGCGTTTTCTCGGAGCTTCAGATCCGCTTTGACCTTGCGATTATCGCGGCGCTTTTGACCATCGTGGGCTATTCGCTCAACGATACCGTGGTTGTGTTCGACCGGGTGCGGGAGAACCTGCGCAAGTATAAGAAGATGGAGCTCAAAGAGGTTCTCAACCTCTCGATCAACGAGACTCTGAGCCGGACGGTGATGACCTCGGTGACGACGCTTCTGGCGCTGATCTCGCTCTTCGTGCTTGGCGGCGACGTGATCCGCGGCTTTGTCTTCGCGATGATCTGGGGCGTGATTGTGGGGACGTATTCCTCGGTCTTTGTGGCCTCGGCAGTGCTTCTCAAACTCGGCGTGAAGCGCGATTGGTCCAAGCCCTCGAACACCTCGGGCAACCAGTTCGCCAATATTGATGCCTGATCTTCTTGGTGGGGTGGCCTCGGTCGAGGGGCTGCCCTGGCTTATCCTTGCGGCCTTTGTCGCCGGGACGGTGCGAGGGTTTTCAGGCTTTGGTACCGCGTTGATCTACCTGCCCCTCGCGGGGCGGTTCATTGATCCGATCTGGGCCATCCTGACGCTGGCGGTCATGGATATGTTCGGCCCGCTTCCAAACGCCCCGTCGGCGTGGCGCAATGGACATCCGCGCGATGTCATGCGGCTTTGGGCCGGGACGTTGGTGGCGTTGCCCATCGGCCTTATGGTGCTCTACGCGGTCGATCCGGCGGTGTTTCGCTATGGTGTGTCTTTCCTCGCCCTTGGGATGCTTGCGGCCTTGGTTCTTGGGCTGCGGTATCAGGGGACGGTCACGCGGCCCATGGTCTACGGGATTGGCGGTGCGGCAGGGTTCCTTGGCGGCGCGGCGGGCCTGCCGGGGCCGCCGGTGATCCTATTTTACATGGCCAGCCCGCATGGCGCGCGTGTGGTGCGGGCCAATACGATGATCTACCTGTTGGGGTATGACGTGTTGCTCATGGGGGTTCTGGCGCTGCAAGATCGGCTGACGCTGACGCCAGTGCTTCTTGGAGTGGCGCTCGCGGTGCCGAACATCCTTGGCAATCTCCTTGGGGCGCGGATCTTTGACCCAGCGCGCGAGACCCTTTATCGCTGGGTGGCCTATGCCATGATTGCCGCCTCGGCGATTGGCGGATTGCCGTTCCTGTCGGGAGGACATTGAACATGAAAATGAGCGAAGTGCAGTATGACGAGGCCGTGCCGATCGAAGGCTATGGGCCGGGGTTCTTCCGCGTTGGCGGCGAGATCATCGAGGGCGGCGCGATCATTCACGCGACCGGCGCGCGCAGTTGGCAGGGTTATGACGATCTGGACAGTGTCCTTGCGCTCGGGGGGAAGGTCGATGTGATCCTGATGGGGACGGGAGAGACCATGGCGCCGATCCCGGCGACGTTCAAAGAGCCGCTCGAGGCGGCAGGGATCGGGGTTGAACCGATGGCCTCGGCCTCGGCCTGCCGAACCTATAACGTGCTGGTCTCGGAGGGGCGGCGCGTGGCGGCGGTGGTCCTGCCGGTGGGGGCGGCGGACTGAGCGCCCTGCGACATCGCTTCCCGGTCCAAGCATTTCCCTTTTGTCAGGGGGCGCGATGGGGTAAGCGAATGCCATGACTTTGACGGTGACAGACCTGACCATTTCTCGCGGCGGTATCCCGGTGCTGGAGGGGCTTAACTTCACGCTCGCACCGGGGCGAGCGCTCGTGTTGCGCGGGCCGAACGGGGTTGGCAAAACCACGCTTCTGCGCACGGTCGCGGGGCTCCAGCCGCCGGTGCGCGGCACGGTGACGGCCGATCCTGAGAGCATGGCCTATGCGGCCCATAGCGACGGGCTCAAGGCGACGCTGAGCGTGCGCGAGAACCTCTTGTTCTGGGCCGATGTGTTCGGCACCAAGGAGATCGACGCGGCGCTTGACGGGTTTCATTTACGTGAATTGATTGACCGTCCGGCGGGTGGGCTTTCGGCGGGTCAGAAACGCCGCCTTGGCCTTGCGCGGCTACTCGTCACCGGGCGGCCGATCTGGATCTTGGATGAACCGACCGTCTCGCTCGATGTGGAGTCGGTCGCGCTTTTTGCGGATGCCGTGCGCGCCCATCTTGCAGGCGGGGGCAGCGCCCTTATCGCGACGCATATCGATCTTGGTCTTGAGGCAGATGTGTTCGATGTCGGCCCATACCGCGCCAAGGCGACCTCGAACCACGATGCGTTCTCGAGCGATTTCGATGAGGGCTTCTTATGATTGCCCTTTTGATGCGGGATCTGCGGCTTGCGATGCGCGCAGGCGGGGGCTTTGGGCTTGGCCTTGCCTTTTTCCTCATCGTGACGGTGCTTGTGCCGTTTGGCGTCGGGCCGGAGAGCACGCTTCTGGCCAAGATCGCGCCGGGCATTCTTTGGCTTGGCGCGCTATTGGCCTGTCTGTTGTCGCTTGACCGGATTTTCGCCCTTGATTGGGAGGATGGCTCTCTCGACCTTCTGGCGACCTCGCCTTTGCCGATGGAGGGCGTGGTATCAGTCAAAGCGCTGGCGCATTGGGTGACGACGGGCTTGCCGCTCTGCCTTGCGGCGCCGATCTTTGGCGTGCTGCTGCACCTGCCGGATCAAGGCCACACCTGGGTGGTGCTTTCGCTCCTTATCGGGACACCTGCGCTTTCGGTGATTGGCACGTTTGGCGCGGCGTTGACGGTGGGTCTCAAGCGGGGCGGGCTGCTTCTGTCGCTGCTCGTGCTGCCGCTCTATGTGCCGACGCTCATTTTTGGCGCGGAAGTGGCGCGGCGTGGGATTGAAGGCTTGAGCACGACGACACCGCTCTTGATGTTGGGCGGGATCACCTTTGGCACCATTGCCTTGCTGCCCTTTGCCAGCGCCTTGGTGCTTCGGGTCAATCTTCGGTAGGGAAACGTAAATGCGATCCGCATCATTTGATCCGGATCAGGGACGCCGGGGCGGCTCACTGTCATGTGAGATGCAAGAGGCGCAAAGGAGCGTTAGGAGACGATATGGCATCACTCTGGGAATATGCGAATCCGGTCAAGTTCATCCGCACCGCGGAAACCGTTCTGCCGTGGGTGTCCATTCTCGCGACCGTGACTCTTGTTGCCGGGCTGGTCTGGGGGTTCTTCTTTACGCCGGATGATTATCGGCAGGGATCGACCGTGAAGATCATCTATATTCACGTACCGGCCGCCCTTATGGCGATCAACGTGTGGTTTATGATGCTTGTCACCTCGCTTGTCTGGCTCATCCGGCGGCACCATGTTTCGGCGCTTGCGGCCAAGGCAGCGGCGCCGGTGGGGGCGATCATGACGGTGATTGCGCTTGCCACCGGGGCGATCTGGGGTCAGCCGATGTGGGGCACGTGGTGGGAATGGGATCCGCGTCTGACCTCGTTCCTGATCCTGTTCCTGTTCTACCTTGGCTATATGGCCCTTTGGGAGGCGATTGATAACCCGGACACGGCGGCGGATCTGACGGCGGTTCTTTGTATTGTGGGGTCGGTCTTTGCGATCCTGAGCCGCTACGCGGTCAACTTCTGGAACCAGGGGCTGCATCAGGGGGCGTCCTTGTCTCTCGACAAGGAAGAGAACGTGGCGGATGTGTTCTCGACCCCGCTTTATATTTCGATTGCCGGGTTTATCTTGTTGTTCATCGCGCTTGTGTTCTTGCGCACGCGAACGGAAATCTACAAGCGGCGCACGAAGGCGCTGCTCGCTCGGGAGAGACTCGGATGATGCCGGATCTTGGGAAATACGCGGACGCGGTCCTGTCGTCCTATGTGGTGTCGATCCTCTTGTTGGTCGTGCTTGTGGTGATGAGCCTGCGCGCCGCGAAAAAGGCGCGTGCGGAGTTGCAGAAACTGGAGGATCGCCGTCGTGGCTAAGATCTCGCCCCTGATGATTGCCCCGCCCGCGATTTTCGCGGGCCTTGCGGCGTTGTTCTTCATCGGTATGAACCGGGATGACCCTGATGCCTTACCCTCGATGCTTATCGGGAAACAGGTGCCGACCGTAGAGGGGCTTCAACCCTTGTCGGGGACGGAGCTCCTCACTGATGAGGTTCTACAGGGGCCGGGGATCAAACTGGTGAATTTCTGGGGCACGTGGTGCGTTGCCTGTCGGGCGGAGCATCCGACGCTTTTGGTCATTGAGGACAACCTGCCGGTGACGCTTCATGGTGTGAATTTCGACGACACCAAGGCCAAGGCGGAGAAATACCTTGCCGAAGAGGGCAACCCGTTCACCACGCTCGGCGAAGCGCCGACGACGCGGACCAAGATCGATTGGGGCGTCTATGGCGCGCCGGAGACCTTTGTCATCGATGAGGACGGCACGGTGCTCTATCGCTTTGCCGGGCCGATCACCAGCCGGGTGATCGAGACGACGATTGGCCCAATCGTGGCAGAGGCGCTGGCGGACTGATCTTCGCGGAAAACTGGTATTTAGTGGAGTGGCCCCTGTTCGGGGCCACGCTTGTTTGAGCCTTGGTCTTTGCGTGGCAAAGCCCAAGGCGGAAGGCCTGCTCGGAGTCACCAAAGCAGCGGCATTGGGGGAAACGAAAAAGCCCCGCCGGGCGTGGCGGGGCTTTTCTGTGTGTTGGAGGGGGTCAGGACTTGGCGAGGTTGCGCAGCACGTAGTGCAACACACCGCCGTTCTCGACATATTCCTTTTCCGGTGCGGTATCGATGCGGCACTGGAGGGTGATGGTCTTGGTGCTGCCATCCGCAAAGGTGATGTCGCATGGGACCTGATCCTGCGGCTCGATCGTGTCGAGGCCGTGGATGGAGACGGTTTCGTCCCCTGTCAGGCCGAGGGTCTTGCGCGTGTCGCCGCCGGTAAACTCGAACGGGATCACGCCCATGCCGACGAGGTTGGAGCGGTGGATGCGCTCGAAGCTTTCGGCGATGACGGCCTTGACGCCGAGCAGTGCAGTGCCCTTGGCGGCCCAGTCACGCGAGGAGCCTGCGCCATATTGTTCGCCGCCGAACACGACAAGCGGTGTGCCGTTCGCCTGATGCGCCATGGAGGCGTCGAAGACGGAGGTTTGCGCGCCGTCGGGGCCTTTGGTGTAGCCGCCTTCAACCCCGTCAAGCATCTCGTTCTTGATGCGGATATTGGCGAAGGTGCCACGCATCATGATCTCGTGGTTGCCGCGGCGCGAGCCGTAGGAGTTGAACTCGCGCGGCTCAACCTGACGTTCCATGAGGTACTGGCCAGCGGGCGAGGATTGCGCGAAGGAGCCGGCGGGCGAGATGTGGTCGGTGGTGACCATGTCGCCGAGCAGCAGGAGGACGCGCGCCCCTTCGATATTGGTGATCGCGCCTTTTTCCATGCCCATGCCCTGAAAGTAGGGCGGGTTCTGGATATAGGTCGAGGCGGGGGGCCAGTCATAGGTTTCGGCGTCCGTTGTTTCGACCCCGCGCCATTTCTCGTCGCCCTTGAACACATCGGCGTATTTCGACTGAAACGCCTCACGGGTGACGGTTTGTTCGACAAGCTCTGCGATTTCGGCTTGTGTCGGCCAAATGTCCTTAAGGTAGACATCCTTGCCATCCGGGGTTTGGGCGATGGGGTCGGTGGCGATGTTGATATTCATATCCCCGGCCAGCGCATAGGCGACCACGAGGGGCGGCGAGGCGAGGTAGTTGGCACGCACGTCGGGCGAAATGCGGCCCTCGAAGTTGCGGTTGCCCGAGAGCACGGAGGTTGCCACGAGGTCGCCCTCGGCGATGGCTTCGGAGAGCTCTTTCTGGATCGGGCCGGAGTTGCCGATGCAGGTCGTGCAGCCGTAACCGACGAGGTTGAAGCCGATGGCGTCGAGGTGCTTTTGCAGACCGGCGGCCTCGAGGTATTCGGTCACGACTTGCGAACCGGGGGCGAGGGAGGTTTTGACCCAAGGCTTGCGATTGAGGCCAAGCTCGTGCGCCTTCTTGGCCACCAGCCCGGCGCCGATCATCACATAGGGGTTCGAGGTGTTGGTGCAGGACGTGATCGAGGCGATTACCACGGAGCCATCGCGCAGTTCATAGTCTTCGCCCGCGACTTTCTGGGATTTGCGCGGGTCGATGATGGGGTCGGGGGTGGGGCCTTCGGAGGCCATGTCCTCGGCCTCGGCGGTTTGGCTTTCGCCACGATATTCGGAGACCACGTTGAAGAAGGCGTCCGCGGCCTGATCGAGCGGGGTATAATCCTGCGGGCGTTTGGGGCCGGAGACGGCGGGCACGATGGTGCCCATGTCGAGCTTGAGCGTGTCGGTATAGATCGGGTTGTAGCTCGCGTCGCGCCAGAAGCCGTTTTCCTTGGCGTAGGCTTCGACGAGGGCGATGCGGTCCTCGTCGCGGCCCGTGTTGCGCAGGTAGCGCAGAGTTTCGCCGTCGATCGGGAAGAAGCCACAGGTGGCGCCATATTCGGGGGCCATGTTGGCGATGGTGGCGCGGTCGGCGAGCGGCAGGCGGTCGAGACCGTCGCCGAAGAATTCGACGAATTTGCCGACGACGCCTTTTTCGCGCAGCATTTCTACAACCTTGAGAACGAGGTCGGTGCCGGTTGTGCCTTCGACCATTTCGCCGGTGAGTTCAAAGCCGATCACCTCGGGGATGAGCATCGAGATTGGCTGGCCGAGCATGGCGGCTTCGGCCTCGATCCCGCCAACGCCCCAGCCGAGGACGGCGGCACCGTTGACCATGGTGGTGTGGCTGTCGGTGCCGACGAGCGTATCGGGGTAGGCGACCATCTCGCCGTTCTGGTCCTCGTCGCTCCAGACGGTTTGGGCGAGGTATTCGAGGTTCACCTGGTGGCAGATGCCGGTGCCGGGGGGCACGACGCGGAAGTTGTTGAACGCCTTCTGACCCCATTTGAGGAACTGGTAGCGCTCCATGTTGCGTTCATATTCGCGGTCCACGTTCATCTGGAAGGCGCGGGGATTGCCGAACTCGTCGATCATCACCGAGTGGTCGATGACGAGGTCCACGGGGTTCAGCGGGTTGATTTTCTGGGCGTCGCCACCAAGCGCCTTGATGCCATCGCGCATCGCGGCAAGGTCGACCACGGCGGGCACGCCGGTAAAGTCCTGCATCAGCACACGGGCCGGGCGATAGGCGATCTCGCGCGGGTTCTTGCCGCCATTCGCGGCCCATTCGCCAAACGCCTTGATGTCATCGACGGAGACGGAAAAGCCGTCATCTTCGAAGCGGAGCATGTTCTCGAGCACCACCTTGAGCGCGGCGGGGAGGTTTGCGAAATCCCCGAGGCCTGCTTCCTGGGCGGCGGGAATGGAATAATAGGAGATCGTCTTGCCGTTGACGCTCAGGGTCTTGCGCGTCTGGGCGGTGTCCTTACCTACCTGGATTGTCATGGAAAAATCCCTCCGAATCAACGTGGCATCAAGCAACGGCGGCCTTGCCGCTGCCAATTGGCATATAAGCAGTTCATAGCACATTAAAAGCGATCCCGCAGGGCGCGGCCACCCTGATTGGAGGCTTGGGAGAAATAATTCCGGGCTTGGGGCGATCAGGAGGTGCGCTTTGCGGCGACTTGTGAGACATGAAGGAAAACGCCGCATGTCTTGCAACCAAAATGGAGTTGGTATACAGCGGCATACAATTGCATTTCGAGAGTCGGCACGCTCCGGTTTGGGCCGCCTGACTTTCCAGTTTTTCAGACACTAGACCGTAGGGAATGTCATGAGCCTGTACACCGACTACCTAACCGAGATCGAGACCCGCAAAGCAGAGGGTCTGCATCCGAAACCCATCGACGATGGCGCGCTGGTCGAGGAGCTGATTGCGCAGATCAAGGACACGGGCCATGCCGACCGAGCGGACTCGCTTGAGTTCTTCATCTACAACACGCTGCCCGGCACCACGAGCGCGGCAGGTGTGAAGGCGGCGTTTCTCAAGGAGATCATCCTTGGCAATGAGGCCGTGGCAGAGATCACGCCGGAATTCGCCTTCGAGCTGCTGTCGCACATGAAGGGCGGGCCGTCGATCGCAGCGCTTCTTGACATTGCGCTTGGCGAGGATGCGGCGCTTGCGGGGCAGGCGGCCGAGGTTCTGAAGACCCAAGTGTTCCTTTATGAGGCCGATATGGAACGCCTTGCCGAGGCCAACACGGCCGGCAACGCGGTCGCCAAGGATATTCTTGAAAGCTATGCCAAGGCGGAGTTCTTCACCAAGCTTCCCGAGGTTGAGGACGAGATCAAGGTCGTCACCTATATCGCCGCAGAGGGCGATATTTCGACCGACCTCCTCAGCCCCGGCAACCAGGCGCATTCGCGTTCGGACCGTGAACTGCACGGCAAATGCATGATCACCCCCGAGGCACAGGAAGAAATTCAGGCGCTTCAAAAGGCCAACCCGGATGCGCGCGTCATGCTCATCGCGGAAAAAGGTACGATGGGCGTCGGCTCGTCGCGGATGTCGGGCGTGAACAACGTTGCACTCTGGACCGGCAAAAAGGCCTCGCCCTATGTGCCTTTCGTCAACATCGCGCCGGTTGTGGCGGGCACGAACGGCATCTCGCCGATCTTCCTCACCACCGTGGGCGTCACCGGCGGTATCGGCATTGACCTCAAGAACTGGGTCAAGAAGATCGGTGAGGACGGCAAGCCGGTTCTCGATGCCAATGGCGATCCGGTGCTTGAGCAGGTCTATTCGGTCGAAACCGGTAAGGTGCTGACCATCAACACCAAGGACAAGACGCTCTACGATGCCGAGGGCAATGCGCTCGTCGATATCTCAGCGTCCCTCACGGCGCAGAAGGTTGAATTCATCAAGGCGGGCGGGTCTTATGCCGTGGTCTTCGGCAAGAAGCTGCAGACATTCGCCGCTGAAGCGCTTGGGCAGGAATTGAAATCGGCCTATGCGCCGTCTCAGGAAGTCTCGGTGGCAGATCAGGGCCTGACCGCTGTTGAGAAGATCTTTAACAAGAACGCACGTGGCACGACGCCCGGCAAGACGCTTCATGCCGGATCGGACGTGCGGGTGCAGGTGAACGTGGTCGGGTCGCAGGACACCACCGGCCCGATGACGGCGCAGGAGCTTGAGGCGATGGCCGCGACGGTGATTTCGCCTTCCGTGGACGTCGGCTATCAGTCCGGCTGTCACACGGCGTCGGTTTGGGACAAAAAGGCCCAAGCCAACATTCCGCGCCTGATGGCGTTCATGAACAAGTTCGGCCTCATCACCGCGCGTGACCCGAAGGGCGAATATCACGCGATGACCGACGTGATCCACAAGGTGCTGAACGATATCACCGTGGATGACTGGGATATCATCATTGGTGGCGACAGCCACACGCGTATGTCCAAGGGCGTGGCCTTTGGCGCGGACTCGGGGACTGTGGCGCTTGCGCTGGCGACCGGCGAAGCAACGATGCCGATCCCGGAATCCGTCAAGGTCACCTTCAAAGGCGCGATGGCCGATCACCTCGATTTCCGCGATGTGGTGCACGCCACGCAGGCGCAAATGCTCAAGCAGCATGGCGACAACGTCTTCCAAGGCCGTATCATCGAAGTGCACATCGGCACGCTTCTGGCGGACCAAGCGTTTACCTTCACCGACTGGACCGCAGAAATGAAGGCGAAGGCCTCGATCTGTATTTCCAATGATGAAACGCTTATCGGGTCGCTCGAACTGGCGAAATCGCGCATTCAGGTGATGATCGACAAGGGCATGGACAACGCGGCGGGGACGCTTCAGGGCCTGATCGACAAGGCCGACAAGCGCATCGCCGAGATCAAGTCGGGCGAAAAGCCGGCGCTGACCCCGGATGCCAACGCGAAATACTTCGCCGAGGTTGTTGTTGATCTCGACGAGATCACCGAACCGATGATCGCGGACCCGGATGTCAACAACGCTGATGTCTCCAAACGCTACACGCATGACACCATCCGCCCGGTATCGTTCTACGGTGCCGAGAAGAAGGTTGATCTTGGGTTTGTCGGCTCGTGCATGGTGCACAAGGGGGACATGAAGATCGTTGCCCAGATGCTCAAGAACCTCGAGAAGACCGCCGGTAAGGTCGAATTCAAGGCGCCGCTTGTTGTTGCTGCGCCGACCTACAACATCATCGACGAGTTGAAGGAAGAGGGCGATTGGGAAATCCTCGAGCGCTACTCGGGCTTTGAGTTCGACGATCTCTTCCCGAAATCGCAGGCGCGCACCGAGTATGAGAACATTCTCTACCTTGAGCGTCCCGGCTGTAACCTCTGCATGGGCAACCAGGAGAAAGCCGCGAAGGGCGACACAGTGCTTGCCACCTCTACGCGCCTGTTCCAGGGCCGCGTCGTGGAAGACAGCGCCGAGAAGAAGGGCGAGTCGCTTCTGGCGTCGACCCCGGTTGTCGTTCTGTCGGCGATCCTTGGCCGCACGCCCAACATGGACGAGTACAAGGCCGCCGTGGAGGGCATCGATCTCACCAAGTTCGCTCCGCCGCTTGCCAAGCCGGAAGGCGCGCGTTCGGTGCACTTCTAAGATGGCGGCCCGGTGACGGGCAGAGCCGCATATAGAAGGGGCCTCGCGGCGATCCGTGAGGCCCCTTTTTCATGTTTTTCGGATGCGTCTTTGTAACATAGCGCTCGCGAAACCTTTATTGGCCTTTGTGGCGCTGTGAGCCTAGTTTCATCAGCGTTCAGGCAAGGGGCGCCACCACAATGAAATCACTTTTCGCACTTATGACATTCGGTTGGCTCGCGCTCGCGGGCAGCATGGCGACGGCGCAGTCCGGGCCTGTTGTGGTCGAGCTGTTCACTTCGCAGGGGTGTTCTTCGTGCCCGCCAGCGGATGCCTATTTCGCGAAGGAG
Organism: Shimia sp. FJ5; assembly: GCF_032918335.1. Classification (NCBI taxonomy): domain Bacteria; kingdom Pseudomonadati; phylum Pseudomonadota; class Alphaproteobacteria; order Rhodobacterales; family Roseobacteraceae; genus Shimia; species Shimia sp. FJ5. The sequence goes on from NZ_JAWJUV010000003.1 coordinate 258,827, forward strand.
CTTGCGGGGCGGGAGGATGTGATCGCCCTCGCATTGCATGTGGATTACTGGGACTACCTTGGCTGGAAAGACAATTTCGCCAACCCCGCCTTTACCAAGCGCCAGAAGCAATATGCGCGCGCGTCGGGGCATCGGATGGTCTATACGCCGCAGATCATTGTCGGAGGACGCGATCATGTCGTCGGCAATCATCCCAAGGAAGTCAAAGCGTTGTTGAAGTCGCATCGTGCAGCGCCCTCTGCGGTACGCGTTAATCTCAAGCGTGTCGGTGGCCGAGTTGAAATCAAGGCAAGCGCCAGCGAGACACCGGGGGCGATGGTCGTGCATCTGGTGCGCTATGAGCCAGAAGACGAAGTGGCGATCAAGCGCGGTGAGAATGCGGGGCGCAAGCTCGTCTATGCCAATATCGTGACGGATTGGCACGTGGTGGCGGAATGGGACGGACGTGCGCCGTTGCAAATCGAAGCCCCGGCGGCAGGCGATGCGCCTGTGGTCGCTCTGGTGCAGGGCAAGGGCAATGGCCCGATCTTTGCTGCGGACCGGATCGAGTAGCCTCAGGACGAGGCGCCGGGCTTCTTGCGCAGGTCGATGTCGGCGTATTTCCAGCGGCGGTGAATCCAGAACCATTGATCCATGTTCTCCCGCACGAGGCTTTCCAGCCCGTCATTGACGGCTTGCGTCATGGTGATGGGATCGGAATGGGGGATTTCATCCTGCGCCACGATGCGAAATCCGAAACCGTCGGGATCGCGTAGTCCGTAAACCGGGATCAGCGCGGCGTTGAACTTGAGCGCGAGCTCGGCCGTGACGAGGGAGGTGCGGGCCTTCTGACCGAAAAAGTCGAGCGCTTCGCCGTCCTGCACGTAGAGATCGGTGAGGATGCCGAGGATGCCGCCAGCCCGGATATGGCGCACCATCTCGATCATCCCCTTGCGGCCTTGCTCAAAAAGTGGCGTACCGATGCGCGAGATGGAGCGCACGTAGTGGGCATTGAAATAAGGGTTCGACATGCGCCGATACAGCGCGCCCATATTGTAGCCGCGATGGATCAGGTTGGCGCGCACGGCGTCGTAATTGCCCATGTGGCCGGTGACGAGGATCACCGGTCGGCCCTCGGCGCGGGCAGCTTCGAGCCGGGCAAGGCCGGGGCCCTCGATCGGGGCTTTGATGGCGCGGGCGACAAACTCGGGGCCGGAATAGATTTCGATCAGGGTGCGGCCGACATTGTCAGGCACCGCGCGGCAGAGCCTGTCGACCTCGGCCTGCGGCAGCTCTGGGCAGGTATGGGCGAGGTTCTCGCGGATGCGGCGGCGATAGCCTGCGATCGGTGCGATCACCTTAGCCACAAGCCAGCCCATGAGGCGCACGCGCGTCTCGTAGGGGAGGGCGAGCGCACCGCGGATCGCCCCGCGCAGGACAAGGTTGCTCAGATAATCGGTGCGGCTGCCCTTTGGGCTTTGGATGGGATCGGACATATACGGGACCGGGCCTAGCGGAATGTTTCGCGGTGCCAGACATATGTCCCGGCACCGGCAATCACAAGCGCGCCGACAATCGTCCAGAGATCGGGGACTTCGCCATAGAAGATGAGACCCCAGACCGTGGCAAAGATCAGGCCGGTATAGGCGAAGGGGGCGAGAAGGCTTGCTTCGCCCTCAGAGAGCGCGCGGATCAGCAAGAGTTGCGACAGGGTGCCGAACGCCACGAGAAGACCCATCAGGCCAAGCGCGGTCATGTCGGGGGTCTGCCAGTCGGGCAGGACAATCGCCGAAAGCACGATGGCGCCAAAGAGCGCGGTGTAGAGCATCGAGGTCCAGACGTTTTCATCTTTGCCGACAAACCGGGTGGCGAGGGCGTAGCCTGAATAGAACAGGGCAGCGCCGAGCGGGTAGATCGCGTAAGGCGAGAAGACATCGGTGCCAGGGCGGATCACGATCAGCGCCCCGACGAGCGACACGGCAATCCCGGCGATGCGCCGCGGCCCGAGCCGTTCATGCAGGAAGAGCGCCGCGCCAAGGGTGATGAGGACGGGATTCACATCCATGATCGCGGTCGCCTCGGCCAAACCGATATGGGTAATCCCGGTGAAAAAACAAAAGGTTGCGCACATCAGGAAGACCGAGCGCATGAGTTGCAGTTTCGGATAGCGCGTCTTGAGCACGCCGGGCATGTGCCGCGCCACGAGGATCAGGACGATCAATGTTTGCCCCGCGTAGCGCGTCCAGAGCGCCTGCATCACGCCGATACGTGGCGCGAGCGCCTTGGCGGTGGCATCCATCAGGGAAAAGAACAGGATGGCGCAGATCATCAGCAGGATGGCGCGCGCGTTGGGTGAGAGGCTCTTCATGGCCTCTTCCCTACGGCGGGGCGCGCGGCCTGTAAACTGTTAAGCGGTGTCGGCGTCCTCGTCGTCGGGGTTGCGCAGCGTGATCTCGCCCGCATCGGCCAGAGCGCGGATCGCGCCGACGATTTCGACCATGGCGGCTTCGCCGTCGGGCGGCGGGACGCGGCCGCGCTCTTCAACCTCTTCGCGCAGTTGATCGGCCATTCGGCTCGACATGTTGTCGAGGAGAAAGGCGGCGACCGGCGACGTTTCGGAGGCAGTGGCCGCCCCAAGGGCGGCGATGAGGCGGGCCTGATCCACGTCGCGGATCACGCGGGGCACATCGCGCGGACTGAGCCGGGCGGGGATGTCGGGGAAGGTGAAGATCGCCTTGCGCACGGCCTCGGCAAAGGCGGCGTCGGCCTCGTCTAGGCCAGTGAGCACGTCATCGCGGGTTGTTGAACGGGAGTAGTTCAGGATCGCGCCGACGCGCGAAGAAGGATCGTCAGCGAAGGCGCGGGGCGGTGTGTCGTCAAGTTGCGCGACGAGCGAGAGGCCAATCCGGTCCACCGCGTCCGGGGTCACGGCGCCGGTGAGGGACATGGCATAGGTGATGCGGCGGGCCTTCTCGCCGGGCAATTCTCCGAGAAGTTCGGCGGCGCAGCTCACGTCGAGCTTGGCCAGCATGACGGCGGCAACTTCTGTGCTCTCCCGGTCGCATATTTCGGTCAGTTGCTCCGTAGAGAGCGCCCGCAGCCGTTGCCAGGGATCGCCCGCCTGCCGCACCCCGGCCTCTTTGCGAAGGCGCGCGGCGGTCAACGGTGAGATCCGCCCTTCAAGCGCAGAGAGCGCCCCGCCGATCCCGGCAGGAAAGGTCAGGCCCACGGCCTCCAACTCGCCCGCGAATTCAAGCACCACCTCGGCCAGCGTTTCGCGGTCGATATAGCGCATGTCGCCCATGAGTTTGGTCAGGTCGGCCTGCATATCGTCGGGGAGGTCGGAGAGCGAGACATCGGCGCCTTCGTTCAGCAGGAAGCGCACGATGATCGCCGCTTTCTGGCGGCGAGAGAGGTGGGCAGAAGGGGGAGCGCCCGGCCGCGGGGCGGCCAGGGGAATTGGTGCGGTCTCACTCGGCATGGGCTACCTCCTTTCCGGTCGGAGGCAGTTAACCCACCAAGGGTGAAGAAACCCTTAGTAGCTGTAGGTCGAACCGGAGCGGATCGCCTCGGCGAGGGCGGTCTCAGCCCATGTATCTTGCCCGCCACGGGCGCGGATTTCGCGCAGTTGCGCCTTGGCGAAGGAGATCTGGCCAGACTCGACGAAGGATTGCCCCATATAAGAGCGCACCAGAAGGTTATCGGGATTGGTCTTGAGCGCCTTGTTGTAGAAGCTCATACCAAGCGCGCGGTTGCCAAGTTTGCGGTGCGTAAAGCCCCAATAGGTCAGGACGCGATCATCGCTTTGGTCGGACATCGCAGCAAGGATCGCTTGGGCGGTCTCATATTGCCCGGCGTAAGCATATTCGCGCACCGCACCATAGAGCACATCATCAGAGAGGCGCGATTCACGCGGCGCGACGCATTTCTTCTTGGCAGGATCCCAGACCTCGCCTTTCTTGCAGTCCTTCGTGGTCTGCGTTGGCTTTGGCGGCGAGAAACTGTCGGAGCCTGCGGCAAGGGCGGCCATGGGAAGTGCAAGACAGGTTGCGGCGATCACTAGGGATTTGTGTAGCATGGGGTGTCCTGTGAGAGAGGGATGTTGGGATGCTATTTGGGGGTGTAGAGCGACGTCAAGCGAGGACGCTTCGCGGGGAAAAGCTACCGGCGCAGGGTATCTGCGACGCAGGTTTTCTCTTCTGCATCCCAGTAGTAGCCATCATTACAGTTCTCACGGTTCTCATCCGAGAAGATCGTCAAAGTGCTGAAATGGCCCTTGGGCAGCAATTGGGCCTGGGCGATGGCGGGGAGGCTGGCAAGCGTGGCAATCAGGGCAAGGCGTGTCATCGGAGTCTCCTGTGAATGTTATAGCGCATGTAGCGGGCCGCTTGGGGCGGGCCAGTCGGGGCGTTTCACATTTCCGTCAGAACCAATCCCGTCACCGAGTTGCATTGCCGGGTCTGCGCCCGGCATAGTGGGGCTGCGGGCCTTTTGGGTTCGACGGCAAGAAAGGGAAGACATATGCGGGTCTTTCAAATTCTGATCTCGGACAAACCCGTCACGGAAGACAGGTTCTCGCCCGACCTCAAGCGCAATATCGCCTCGCTCAAGGCGACCTATCCAGAGGCGGACTATGTGCGCTATGGCGATGAAGAGTTGCTTCAGTTTCTGGCGGATGAGTACCCAAAGGAGGTTCTCGAAGCCTATACGGCGCTGACGGCGTTTGCCTTCAAGGCCGATCTCGCCCGGCTTTGCCTGCTGCATCACTATGGCGGGGTGTATTCGGATTTGTCCTATTTTCATCTGCGTCCCATGGCGCTTCCGAAGGACAAGGATATGATCGCCTTTCGAGATATCGCGGGGCATCCGTCTTGGGCGACGAGCAATGGCATGATCTGTGCCCGCGCGGGCGCGCCGCAGCTTGCCCGAGCCATTGATCGGATCGTGGCGCATCACAAGGCGCTCTATTACGGGCAGCATCCGCTAGATCCGACGGGGCCGTTCATGTTCGGCCGGGTGCTTTGCGAAGGCGAGGATTGGCCGCGTGTGGCGTTCGGGGACTCGCGGTCGCTTGGCAAGGACGCAGGCGGGCGCAATCAGATCGCCAAGATCCTACCTGGCGGCGAGATCGTCGCCATCCGCAACAAGGACCGCGATTGCTGTATCGACGAGATGGTGAAGGGGCATTCCAATCACTACGTGAAAATCTGGGAGTCCGGACGGCTTTGGAGCGAGCCGGGGATTGTGACGCGCCTGAGATCGAAGATCTTGCCTTGAACCGGGCGCTGGACTGTGGTCGGGTTTCGTTTTCGCAGGTGCGAATTTCAATGTGACAAGAAGGGGTTAGACGGTGATGTTGCAAGACGCAGAGGCACAAGTTGCAGAACTTGATGCGGAGGGCGTGTGTGTTCTGAGCGGGGCGCTTAATGCGGAGAAGATCGCGGCGCTGCGCGACACCTGCCTTAGGCAACGTGACCTCATGGGCCAGACGCGCGACATCGACCACTCGCAGCACCTTGCCGGGTTTCATCGCTTCGACGCCTTTGCCGGGGTGGATCTGGCGTTTCAGCACTGCGATGCAATCAACGGGTTCCTCGATGCTTATTTTGGTCCCGGAGCATACGCGCCCATCGGGCTGAGCGATATCACGGTCAATCGCTCTCAACACTGGCATACGGATTTGTTGCGCGGCCCCTATGCGCGGTTTCTGGACGGTGTGGACCCGTGGGCATCGACACGAGGTGAGTGCCTCAAGGCTTTGATTTACTTGCAAGATGGCAAGAGCTTGCGGTTCGTGAAAGGATCGCATCGCGCGCCGTCGCCGCTTGACGATGTGGCGCTGGACGAGATGGCGCGGGCGCAGCGGGATACACAGCTCGATATCAAGGCGGGCGACGTGGTGATGATGGATATTCGCGGTTTGCATCGCGGCGCGACCGATGCCGAGATGGCGCGGGCCGAGATGGTCGATGCGCCCAAGATCCTCTTGGCGCATGTGTTCGGAAAACGCGGTGCGCCCTTCGCAGAGGCGATGGAGAAGGGCAATGCGGCGCGGATGCAGGACTGGGACGCCAAGTTCCTGCCCGAAGGTCTTCGCCCCGCATGAGGCATGAAAAAGCCGACCTGCGGGACAGGTCGGCCTTGTTGTTCAGTGACGTCTGTCGGGCTTAGCCGAACACGCGCTTAAAGATCGTATCGACGTGTTTCGTATGATAGTCCATGTCGAATTTCGCCTTGATGCCATCGACACCGAGCGCCTTCACCACGTCCTCATCCGCGAGCAGTTGCTCTTGGAAATCGACGCGCTCTTCCCAGACCTTGAGGGCGTTACGCTGAACCATGGAATAGGCGTCTTCGCGGCTCACGCCGGCTTGGGTCAGGGCGAGGAGGACGCGCTGTGACATGACGAGGCCCGGGAATTTGTTCATATTGTCGAGCATGTTCTCGGGGAAGATCAGCATCTTCTCGACCACACCGGCAAGGCGGTTCAGCGCGAAGTCGAGCGTCACGGTGGCGTCCGGGCCAATGCCGCGCTCGACCGAGGAGTGCGAGATGTCACGTTCATGCCAGAGGGCGACGTTCTCCATCGCCGGGATCACCGTCATCCGCACGAGGCGGGCAAGGCCGGTGAGGTTCTCGGTCAGAACCGGGTTCTTTTTGTGCGGCATCGCCGAAGAGCCTTTCTGGCCCATCGAGAAAAACTCAGCGCCTTCAAGGACTTCGGTGCGCTGCATGTGGCGGATTTCGATGGCGATGTTCTCGATCGAGGACGCGATGACGCCGAGCACGGCAAAGAACATGGCGTGGCGGTCGCGCGGGATCACTTGCGTCGAGATCGGCTCGGGCGAGAGGCCCATTTCCTTGCAGACATGCTCTTCGACAGCCGGGTCGATGTTGGCAAACGTGCCGACTGCGCCGGAGATCGCGCCGGTGGCAACCTCGTCGCGGGCTTGTTGCAGGCGCGCCTTGTTGCGGTCCATTTCGGCATAGAAACGCGCGAAGGTGAGGCCCATGGTTGTCGGTTCGGCGTGGATGCCGTGGGAGCGGCCGACGCGGACCGTCATCTTGTGCTCCATGGCGCGGGTCTTGAGGGCGGCGAGCACCTTGTCGAGATCGGCCAGAAGGATGTCTGCGGCGCGCACGAGTTGCACGTTGAGGCAGGTGTCGAGCACGTCCGAGGAGGTCATGCCCTGATGGACAAAGCGGGCCTCTTCGCTGCCAACATGTTCGGCGAGATGGGTGAGGAAGGCGATCACGTCGTGTTTGGTCACGGCTTCGATCTCGTCGATCCGGGCGACGTCGAATTCCACGTCCTTGGCTTTCCAGACGGCCTCGGCGTTTTCCTTCGGGATCACGCCAAGCGCGGCCTGTGCGTCGCAGGCGTGGGCCTCGATCTCGTACCAGATTTTGAACTTGGTTTCCGGCGACCAGATGGCGACCATTTCGGGGCGGGCATAGCGAGGGATCATGTCTCGGGCTTTCCGTATTGTGTGCGTGGACCTGTTGCGCGCGGTTTAGACCGAAGGGGGCCTGTGGGCAAGGTGCCGGGCGCGCACGGTGGCGAAAGACCTGCAAAAAAGGCGTTCTGCGGCGATCTGTATCGCGTCGGTATCACGTCGGTATTGCGTCGGTGCGCCGAAACGCCCGCTTTGGTTCACGGAGTTTGCCAGAAGGTGACCGCCACCCGGCTAGGCCTCGCCCATGAGACGGGGATCGAACGGGTATTGCGTCAGGTTCTCGTGGCCGGTCTCGGTAATCAGCACCTGATCCTCGAGCTTGATCGAGAAGTCGCCGCCCACGGCGCCGGCGAGCACCTCGACGCAGAGCACCATGCCGGGCTCCAGCTCGTAATCGAACGCGCCTTCGACCATGCGGTCGGGATAGGCGATCAGGGGCCATTCATCGCACAGGCCCACCCCATGCATCATGCAGCCGTACTTCTGATCCTGAAACTGGTCGTCGAGGCGGTGACAGGCGCGGGAGATGTCCTGCATGTTCACGCCGGGTTTCAGAAGCTCCATGTTGGTCATGATGTGCTCATGGGCATGTTGCATGGCATAGATCATGTCGGGGCGGGGGGCCTGATCCCCGATCCACCATGTGCGTGAGATGTCGACGCAGATGCCATAAGAGCCGACGAGATCGGTATCGAAGGCGACGATCTCGTTGTTCTGGACGATGCGGGGGCCGCATTCCTGAAACCACGGGTTGGTGCGGGGGCCGGAAGTCAGGAGGCGGGTCTCGATCCATTCGCCGCCGCGGCGGATGTTCTCGGCATGCAGCACGGCCCAGATATCATCCTCGCTCATCTCGCCGCGCGGCACACCGGCGCGGGCGGCGTGTTCCATCGCGGCAACCGCCGTTTCGCAGGCATGCGAGGCGCAGCGCATGGCAAGGATTTCGTCGGGGCCTTTGACGGAGCGGGCCTTTTCGGTCACTTCCTCGCCTTCCATGATCTCGAACCCCTGCGCCTCGAGCGCGCGAAGCCCGTGGATCATGATCTTGTCGACGGCGAGACGGGTGTTGCCGGGGCTATGCTCGGCGAGGATCTCGCGGACCTCGTTGGAGAACGTATCGGCGGCGATGTCGATCTTATCGCCACGGTCGAAATAGAACAGGTCGGCACCGGAGCGGGCCTCGCGCACGAGCGGGTTGAATTCCGACAGGAAGGGCGAGTTCTTGTAGTCCCAAATCACCATGTAGCCATCGGCGCACAGGAGCAGGGCGCGGAAGGGGTTATGGGTGTTCCAGAGCTGCATATTGGTCGAGTCGGTGGCGTAACGGATGTTGAGCGGGTCGAACATCAAAAGGCCCGCATAGCCGCGCGCGACGATATGGTTGGTCAGCCGTTCCCAGCGGTAGCGGCGCATCGCCTGAAGATCCGGCAGCACCAGCCCCGCCGCGTCCCATTCTGAGAGCGCGAGGAGCGTCGGGCCGATCTCGACTCGGTTCATGTCGTTCGGGGTATTGTCGCGCGTGCGCTCGCCTTGGGTCGGGTCGATCTTGCGGATGTCACGGTAATGATCGCGCATAGCCAGTCCTCCTCTGGGTCGCGAGAAGGGTGGCGCGCGATTTGCGAGCGATCCTATCCGTTTGCGACGTGGTTCATGTCTTTTTTCGGCTGTGACCGGATTTTGGCGGTGCTAGGGTCCGGACCATGAGCGAGATTTTACAGACGACGATCCCCTTTGACGCGCTGTCCGAGGCGCGCTTGCCGGGGATTTCACCGCTGGACCCGACGGATTGGATTGTCATCGACGAGGCCTATGACGGGCAGATGGCGCGGCGCGAGGCGTTGTTGGAGGGGCGGCGCGCGACGGTGCTTGCGATGGACGAGCGCGCGCGTCCTGCGGCGCGGGAATTGCTTGAGACCGTGTTGGCCGCGTTGGACGCGCGGGCGGATTTCATCGCGGCCGGGGCGCAGGTCATTTGTCCGGATGGGCGAAGGGTTGCGATTGATTGGGGCGACCCTCTCGGCACGTTGGGGCGGCTTGTGCAGGAGGATTTCTGTCTGCTTGAAAAGCGCGGCGAAGAGCATGTGTTGATCGGGGCGGTCTTGTGTTTCCCGGCAAGCTGGACGCTGGCGGAGAAGTTCTTGCAGCCGCTCGTCGGCATCCATGCGTCGGTGCCCGAGTATACCGAGGATATTGCGCGGCGGGTGCAGCGGCTCTTTGACGGGGTGCGTCCGGAGCGGCCCCTGTGGCGGTTCAATGCGCTTTGGTATGATGATCCAGAGCTACATCAACCGCGCTCGGCCAAGGAGCCGAGGCGGGTCTCACCCGGCGAAAGCGGCCCCTATTTCAGGTGCGAGAAGCAAAGCATCCTGCGTCTGCCGGAAACGGGCGTGGCGGTATTTTCGATCCATACTTTTGTAGTAGCGCGCGAGAATATGATGGCGGATCAGAACGCGCCCATGGCCAGCCCCGCGCCGAGCGCCTGACCAAGCTCGCGGCATTGGGCGAGAGCCTCCTCGGGGAGGGTTTTCTCGGCGAGGATGGCCTCGGGGGTCTGGGCGGCGGTGTTGATGATAAAGCCGGGCTGCACCTCCTTGAGGCGCCAGCCGGTGGCGATGCGGGCCAGTTGGCGCTTGGCGTTTTCACCATCGGAGCCGGCACAGATCATCAGCGCATAGGGGCGGCCTTCGATGCGGCCCAGCACCGGGTAATAACAGCGGTCAAAGAACTCCTTCATCGCGCCGGAGAGCGCGGCGAGGTTTTCCGGGCCGCAGAAGATGTAGCCATCCGCAGAGAGGAGATCGTCGGGGCGCGCGTCCTCGGCCTTGAGAAGGGTCGTTTCGACCTCTTCCTTGGCGGCCGTGTAGGCCGCCTCGGCCATCTGACGGCTTCCGCCGGTGCGGGAATGATAGACGATCAGCAATTTTGGCATGGGGCCTCCGTTTGGGGAGAGCCTAGCGGGATTGGGGCGGCGAGGGGAAGGTGGGAAATCGGGGGGAGGAGGCAGTGAGGGGCGGGTTTGAGGCCGAAGAGATCAGTGACGGCTTATCCATAGCTGCGCCAGGTGGAAGAACGACAGGCTTTGTCGGCGTCCATTCGCATCTGTTGGTGAAAGCTTGTCTGACGACCAGAAAGTGCTGCGCAGGTCCAGTTTTCCTGACAATGCCGCATCACATATCTCACGAGCCATTTGCCGATCTCCGCGACAGATCCGCTCCACAACACGGGTCATATGGTAGCGGTATGGCTCCTGCGGTTTTTCGCTAGCTATAGCGCGGGCCAGATCATATCCCTGCCAAACTTCTGGCATATGCGAAATACGCTCGGAAAGCTGGACCATATCGCGAGCAATTTCTTCATGTGACGCAGTGTGTTCCAGATCGTGCTGGAGTAGCGCAGGGCTATCGCAAAGGAAGGCGCCGGTGAAACGAAAGCTCACTGGTTCGGTCTCATTTCCTTCAATCTGAAGAATTGACCATAACATGTGGTCCCAAGCGGCGGGCTTCGCCCGGAACTCGATGCGTCCCTTTGACCCTCTGCGTGGATGCACCGCAAGAAAGTAATCTCCTATCCGCCTTGAGAGGATATCTCGCTTCACGGACCAGCCACTGCCTTTTGCTGCGGCCCGAATAGCTTTCGAAAGTAAATCACTCACTGGTAGCACCTCAAATCGACGTAAGCACAGATTGGCGGAATACCAGAACGGCAGCAATGTCCCGCGTAGCGGACTTTCCCCCAACGAAAAAGGGCGCCCCGAGAGGCGCCCTTTTGTTTACTGTCCCGAAGCTGATTAGCAGCTGTAGTACATGCCGAATTCGACAGGGTGCGGGGTGTGTTCGAAAAGCTCGACTTCTTCCATCTTGAGGTCGATGTAGCCGTCGATCTGGTCTTTGGTGAACACGTCGCCTGCGAGCAGGAAGTCGTGATCGGAGGCCAGAGCTTCCAGAGCTTCGCGGAGCGAGCCGCAGACGGTCGGGATGCCTTCGAGTTCCTCTGCCGGAAGGTCGTAGAGGTTCTTGTCCATGGCTTCGCCGGGATCGATCTTGTTCGAGATACCGTCGAGGCCAGCCATGAGCAGGGCTGCGAAGCAGAGGTAGGGGTTCGCCGACGGATCGGGGAAACGCGCTTCGACGCGCTTGGCTTTCGGCGATTCCGACCACGGAATACGCACACAACCCGAACGGTTACGAGCCGAGTAGGCGCGCAGAACCGGGGCCTCAAAACCGGGGATCAGGCGCTTGTAGGAGTTGGTCGACGGGTTGGTGAAGGCGTTGAGCGTTTTCGCGTGCTTCAGGATGCCTCCGATGAACCACAGGGCTTCGTCGGAGAGGTCAGCATATTTGTCGCCTGCAAAGAGCGGCTTGCCGTCTTTCCAGATCGACATGTTGACGTGCATGCCGGTGCCGTTGTCGCCGTAGATCGGCTTCGGCATGAAGGTCGCCGATTTGCCGTAGGACTGGGCCACGTTGTGGATGATGTACTTGTACTTCTGAAGCTCGTCCGCCTGTTTGGTCAGGGTGTCGAAGATCAGGCCAAGCTCGTGCTGACAGGACGCCACTTCGTGGTGGTGCTTGTCGGTTTTCATGCCGATGCGCTTCATGGTCGAGAGCATCTCGGAACGGATGTCCTGAGCGTCGTCGATCGGGTTCACGGGGAAGTAGCCGCCTTTGACGCCCGGACGGTGGCCGGTGTTGCCCATCTCGTATTCGGTGTCGGTATTCCAGGAGGCGTCGATCGCGTCGACCTCATAGGACACTTTGTTGATGGTGTTGGAGAAGCGTACGTCGTCGAAGAGGAAGAATTCCGCTTCCGGGCCCATGAAGGCGGTGTCGCCGATGCCGGATGCCTTGAGGTAGGCTTCGGCTTTTTCGGCGGTGCCGCGCGGGTCGCGCTCGTAGGCTTCGCCGGTGTCCGGCTCGACGATCGAGCAGTGGATGGCGATGGTCTTCTCGGCATAGAAGGGATCGACATAGGCCGAGGTGGTGTCGGGGATGAGCTTCATGTCCGAAGCTTCGATGGATTTCCAGCCCGCGACGGAGGAGCCGTCGAACATGAAGCCTTCTTCGAGGAAGTCTTCGTCAACGAGGTCCACGTCCACGGTGACGTGCTGAAGCTTACCGCGCGTGTCGGTGAAGCGGATATCGACATATGCCGCTTCTTCGTCTTTCAGTAGCTGGAGAACTGCGTCTGCGCTCATTCTCTTTGTCCTTCTGTTACAGATAGAATGGGGGTGACTTAAAGGGCGTCCGAGCCGGATTCACCGGTACGGATGCGGATGGCCTGTTCGACCGTGCTCACGAAGATCTTGCCGTCGCCGATCTTGTCGGTCTTGGCGGCGTCCACGATCGCCTCGATGGCGCCGTCGACCTGATCGTCGTCGAGCACCACTTCGATTTTAACCTTGGGCAGGAAATCCACGACGTATTCTGCGCCGCGATAGAGCTCGGTATGGCCCTTCTGGCGACCGAAGCCTTTGACTTCGATCACGCTCAGGCCTTGGATACCGGCGTCTTGCAAGGCTTCCTTGACCTCATCAAGCTTGAACGGCTTGATGATTGCTTCGATTTTCTTCATCCGGGGACTCTCCTCACCTGACTAATTGCCCCCGACAGATCACTTTCCCCTAGGGGTCTCAATTGACTAGGCTCCGTACAAGGGATGTCGGTCAGCGATTCCGAAGCGTGTGATTAAAATTTAGGCAGAAAGCGCAAAAATGGCGCTGAATTGAATCGCGAAAGGTCAGGGTATGAGCGAATTACTGACAGCTGCACAAATGCGCGCCATTGAAATGGCCGCGATTGAGTCGGGCGAGGTCACGGGGCTCGAGCTCATGGAGCGCGCCGGGCGGGGCGTCGTGGAGGCGATTTTCGAGGAATGGCCGGAGCTGGCGCAGACGTCGCATCGGGCGGTGGTTTTGTGCGGGCCGGGGAACAATGGCGGCGACGGGTTTGTCGTCGCACGGTTGTTGAAAGAGTGGGGCTGGGAAGTGGAGGTGTTTCTCTATGGGGATGGAGAGAAGCTGCCGCCGGATGCCAAGGTGAATTATGAGCAGTGGTGTGAATTGGGGAGTTGCGGCAGGTGGGAAGATGCGTCGGACTCTATTGAGCATTTCCCTGACCTTGTGATTGATGCCGTATTTGGCACGGGATTAACGCGCCAGATCGGCGGAGAAATCCAAAACGTTCTAGCTGCCTTTTCGCAGCAGTTCGTTGTTTCCATTGACCTGCCCAGCGGCACGGATTCGGATTCAGGGAAATTGCTGATAGCACCCGACGCGCGCTCGGACAGACTGGCCCCGGCGATGTCGGTAGTCTTTCACAGGGAAAAGATTGGGTGCCGGCTTGGTGACGGGTCGCGGCAAGCGGACAAGGTGGTTGTGGCGGATATCGGTCTTGGGGACGGGCGCTGCCCTGCGGTGCCGCCGGGCGATATCGTCAAATTGGTTGATGGTCCCTCTGTTCTCCTTGCGAAGGGGGGTCTTCACAAATTCTCCCACGGCCATGCCTTTATACTCACAGGCAGCGCGGGGCGCACGGGGGCGGCGCGGTTGGCGGCAAGGGGAGCGTTGCGTGTGGGCGCGGGGCTGGTGACGCTTGGCGTGCCGGGCGAGGCGATGGTGGAGGTTGCGGCGCAGATCACGGGCGAGATGATGCGCGAGGTCGTGGACGGGGCGGCATTGCGGGAGCGGTTGCAGGACCAGCGGATCAATGCGGTTTGCCTTGGGCCGGGATTGGGCCTGCGGCAGGCGGAGGAGCTGGTCCCCGTGGCGTTGGAGGCCGGGCGCGCGACGGTGCTCGATGCGGATGCGTTGACGGCGTTTGCCGAGGATCCGCAGGTGTTGTTCGACATGTTGCATGGGGCGTGTGTCCTGACCCCGCATGGGGGCGAGTTTGCGCGGCTTTTTCCGGATATTGCCGAGAAACTGGCCGCGCCTGCGGTCACGGGACCGGCCTTCTCCAAGGTCGATGCAACGCGGGAGGCGGCCAAGCGGGCGGGGTGTGTGGTGCTCTATAAAGGGGCGGATACGGTCATTGCTGCGCCGGACGGGCGCTGTGCGGTCCATGCGGCGGCCTATGAGCGCGCGGCGCCGTGGTTGGCGACCGCCGGGGCGGGCGATGTGCTGGCAGGGATCATCACCGGGCTATTGGCGCGGGGTTTTCCGCCGATGCAGGCGGCGGAGACGGGCGCGTGGCTCCATGTCGAGGCGGCGCGGGTCTTCGGGCCGGGGCTGATCGCCGAAGACCTGCCGGAGATGTTGCCGAAAGTCCTCCGCGATCTGGGCGTGGCCTAAAACAATTGTCCGGGACTCATTCTTCCTTTATCATTACGGCATAAAAATAAATCAGGTCGAGCAGGTCCTGTTACATGTCGAAGTATAGTTTCTGGGCTCTGGGAGAGTCCCATATCACCGTGTCTGGCGGTGTGTCCCTCGATGGCATCACGCAGGGGGATGGCTCTCACCTCGTGGGAAAAACCATCACGCTCAATGACAATGCCTGGGAAGAGATCGCGGTCAAGGATGGCGGCAACGATGTCGATTTCGACGACAACGACAGCAACCAGCGCCTTGATGGCGGGCAGAGTTTCGACGGGTCCAGCTATGGCAACAACACCGGGATCGAGGCGGAATACGAGATCCTGTTGCAGGATCCCTCGACGGGGCTGACCTACCGGGCGTTGGCGGTCAACGTCAACAATTCCTCGCCCTCCTACGGCACGATCGAGGGGCTTGCCTTCGTGAATGAATTCCCGCCCATCGGGGTGACGCTCAACGTGGTGTCGGCGACGGAAGGGCCGAGCGGCGGATCGGCCGTGGACAATGTCGATATTGCCGCGCCGCCCTGTTTTACGCCGGGCACGATGATCCTCACGACAGAGGGCGCGCGGCCGGTCGAGGCGCTTGAGGTCGGGGATATGGTGCTGACGCGGGACCGGGGGGCGCAGGCGATCCGCTGGATCGGGCGCTGTGCGGTGTCGCCAGCGCGGATGGCGCGGGAGCCGCAATTCCGGCCGGTGCGAATCCGGGCGGATGCTTTCGGGCCGGGCGCGCCGGAGCGCGACATGCTGGTGTCGCAGCAGCACCGAATCCTGATTTCCGGCTGGCGGGCCGAGCTTTTCACCGGGGAGTCGGAGGTGCTTGTGGCGGCGGCGCATCTCGTGGATGACCGGGCGGTGCAGATCGCGCAGGATGTGCGCGAGACGGTCTATATCCACCTGCAATTCGACCATCACGAGATCGTGCTGTCCGATGGTCTCGAGACCGAGAACCTCAATCCCGGCCCGATCAGCCTCAGCACCATTCCCGAGGCGAGCCGGCGCGAACTGGCGGCGCTGTTTCCGCAGATCGACCTTGGCCGCGAGGTTGCGCTGTCTTCGGCGCGGCTCTTGGTGAAACGCCATGAGGCGAGTCTTTTGCGCCAGCTTTGAGCGCAGTTTGAGCGCAGGGGCGCGTTTTCCTCTCGCATCCTCTGCAAGGCTTTGCTAAGAGGCCGCGCAGTGCGGGTGTGGCGGAATTGGTAGACGCACCAGATTTAGGTTCTGGCGCCGCGAGGCGTGGGGGTTCGAGTCCCTTCACCCGCACCATGCTTTTCCCCAACGACAGTCTGTTTCGCCCCGGTTTTACAGGGTTTTCGTATAGTTATGGGCTGTGCCCGGCGAGAAAGGCGAAACCCAGCAGCAAGGGTAGGGGATTTGCGCTTGCGTCCGGTCGCGCTGGCCAATAGAACGGCGAAAATTTTTGCCCGCGCGCGGTTCATGCGCGCCGTAACCTATGGGGAACTGAAATGCAGGTCACCGAGACTCTGAATGAAGGTCTGAAACGCGCGTATCAGATGATGCTGACCGCGCAGGAGCTGGACGACAAGGTCAACGCCAAGCTGGCCGAGGCGCAGCCGGAAATCGAAATGAAAGGTTTCCGCAAAGGCAAGGTGCCGATGCCGCTTCTGAAGAAACAGTTCGGTCAGCGTCTTCTTGGCGAAGCCATGCAGGAAGCCATCGACGAAGCGATGGGCGCGCATTTCGAATCCACCGGCGACAAGCCGGCGGCCCAGCCGAAAATCGAGATGAAGAACGGCGAAGAGTGGAAAGAGGGCGACGACGTCGAAGTCGAAATGTCCTATGAAGCCCTGCCGGAAATCCCGGAAGTCGATCTCAAGTCCATCTCGCTCGAGAAGATGGTCGTGAAGGCCGACGACGCGGGCGTCGAAGAAGCGCTTGGCAACCTTGCCGAGACCGCGCAGGACTTCAAAGCGCGCCGCAAGGGCTCTAAGGCGAAAGACGGCGATCAGGTCGTCATGGATTTCGTCGGCAAGGTCGATGGCGAAGCGTTTGAGGGTGGCTCGGCGGAAGATTTCCCGCTCGTGCTTGGCTCGAACCAGTTCATCCCGGGCTTTGAAGAGCAGCTTGTCGGCGTGAAGGCCGAGGAAGAAAAAGACGTCACCGTCACGTTCCCGGAAGAATATCAGGCCGAGCACCTTGCCGGAAAAGAAGCCGTGTTCTCCTGCACCATCAAAGAGGTGAAGGAACCGGTTGCGGCAGAGGTCAACGACGAACTTGCACAGAAGTTCGGCGCAGAAGATCTCGACGCTCTCAAAGGTCAGATCAGCGAGCGCCTTGAGGCGGAATACGCTGGTGCAGCCCGCGCCCTGATGAAGCGCGCGCTTCTTGACGAGCTCGACAAGATGGTCAGCTTTGAGCTGCCGCCGAGCCTCGTTGAAGCAGAAGCCGGCCAGATCGCGCACCAGCTTTGGCATGACGACAACCCGGACGTTCAGGGCCACGACCACGGCGAGATCGAGCCGACCGACGAGCACAAGACCCTCGCAGAGCGCCGCGTGCGCCTTGGCCTCCTGCTGGCCGAGCTTGGCCAGAAAGCCGAAGTCGAAGTGACCGACGCCGAGATGACCCAAGCGATCATGAACCAGGCACGCCAGTACCCGGGTCAGGAGCGTGAGTTCTTCGAATTCGTGCAGCAGAATGCCCAGATGCAGCAGCAGATGCGCGCACCGATCTTCGAAGACAAGGTCATCGACTATGTCTTTGAACTGGCCCAAGTCAGCGAGAAAGAGGTCGCCAAGGCCGATCTCGAGAAAGCACTCGAGTCGCTCGAAGACGAGTAAGACCTTGCGTCACATCCTTTGAAAGGCCGCCTTCGGGCGGCCTTTTTTGTTGGCCTGTGCAGGGCGGTGTTCCAGTCTGGGAAAAGACATCAGGAGGACCCCATGCCCTATACCGCGTTTGACAAGGAAGATTTCGAGGCCTTCAAGGCCAATGACCGGCCCGGGCCGATCCATATGCTGAACCTCGTCAAACTGCGCGACAGGGCCGAGTACGAAGACGGGCGCGAAGCCAGCGGCAAGGAGGCTTATGCCGCCTATGGCCGCGAAAGTGCGCCGGTGTTCAAGCGGCTTGGTGGGCGGATCGTCTGGCGTGGGGCGATGGAGCAGATGGTGATCGGGCCGAAGGAGGAAGGCTGGGATCTCTGTTTCATCGCGGAATATCCGAGCCCGCAGGCCTTTGTCGATATGCTCAAAGACCCGGAATATCGCAAGGCCATGGCGCATCGGCAGGCGGCGGTCGTCGATAGCCGTCTTGTCCGCATGGCGCCGATTGAAACGGGCGGCAATTTCGGGGAGTAGCCCCAAAAGAAAACCGGCGCCACGAGGGCGCCGGTTTCAATAGGTTGCGAGAAGAGGGGAGGATTATTCCTCGGTGGTCTCTTCTTCTTCGCCAGCGTCTTCTTCGACAGCTTCGGCAAGATCTTCGTCTTCCGACGCAGCCGCGCCGATATCGTCGAAGAGTTCCGCGATCTCGAATTCGGCTTCGGCTTCTGCCTCGGCTGCGAGTTCCTGGATCGACTTGCCCGATGCCTGAAGCTCGGCTTCTTCGTCGGAGCGTGCCACGTTGAGCTTGATCACGACGTCGACTTCGGGGTGCAGGTGCACTTCGACTTCGTGCAGGCCGAGGGTTTTGATCGGCTGACGGATCAGAACCTGCTTGCGGTCGATCGAGAAGCCGGCCTCGGTTGCCACGACTGCGGCGTCACGGGTCGAAACGGAACCGTAGAGGTTGCCGCCATCGGATGCCGAACGAATCACGACAAACTGTTGACCGTCGAGTTTCTCACCGAGAGCTTCGGCTTCTTTCTTGGACTCGAGGTTGCGGGCTTCAAGCTGGGCTTTCTGCTCTTCGAACTGGGCGATGTTGGCCGCGGAAGCGGTCAGCGCTTTGTTCTGGGGCAGGAGGTAGTTGCGAGCGTAGCCGGGTTTGACGTCGACGACTTCGCCCATCTGGCCGAGCTTGGCCACACGTTCCAGAAGGATAACTTGCATCAGTTCTCTCCTTATTTCACGGCGTAGGGAAGCAGGGCGAGGAAGCGGGCGCGCTTGATTGCGCGGGCCAGCTCACGCTGCTTCTTGGCGGAAACGGCGGTGATGCGCGAAGGCACGATCTTGCCGCGCTCAGAGATGTAACGCTGAAGGAGCTTGGTGTCCTTGTAGTCAATCTTCGGTGCGTTGTCGCCCGAGAAGGGGCAGACTTTGCGGCGGCGGAAAAACGGTTTTGCAGCCATGGTTTAGTGTCCTTTCTTCACGCGTGGATCAACGACGTTCGCGACGGTTGTCGCGGTCGTCTTTCTTCTGCATCTGGATCGACGGACCCTCGGCGTGCTCGTCAACCTTGATGGTGAGAACGCGCATCACGTCGTCATGCAGGCGCATCAGGCGTTCCATTTCCTGAACAGCCGCCGCCGGAGCGTCGGTGCGCAGGAAGGCATAGTGGCCCTTGCGGTTCTTGTTGATCTTGTAGGCCATCGTTTTGACGCCCCAGTATTCGCTGTTGATGACGTTGCCGCCATTGTCAGCGAGGACGGTGCCAAAATGTTCGATGAGGCCTTCGGCTTGCGCGTTGGACAGGTCCTGGCGCGAGATGAATACATGCTCATAGAGGGGCATGTGTGCTCCATTCATTTTCAGGCGCATTTCAAAGAGCGGGGCGTTGACGTCCTTTCGCACCCCACCCACGAGAGACTGCGCGGTTCATAATTCACGCGAAAGGATGGCGCTGTATAGCGGTTTGAGCGGCTGGCGCAAGGCTTGTTTTCAGGTTTTCACGCCACGGGCGGCGGCGTGAGAATTCCCCGGCGTTGCCGCATTCTCGCCCGAATCTCGACCGACCATAAGGCATCGAAATGATAGTCTCATGAGTGGGAGTGGGAAAATGGCTGTCGCAGTTCAGGGGCTTTCTGCCTCATCAAGCGTCCAGTCCGAGGAATTGAAGCGCGCGCAATCCTTTCCGGTCCGTGCCGCGGCAGTGCTTTTCGGCTTTGGGTTCATCTGGGCAGGGGCGGGTCTCTGGCTCGTGCCGGGGCAGGATCTCGATCCGTCGATCCTTCTTGCCAAGATGTTCCTGTCGATCATGATGGTGACCGCTGGCGTCGGCATGACCCAGATCGCCACCGACAAGCCGCGCTTTGAGTTGCATTTCGACGGGCGCAACCGTCAGGTGCTTCTTGTGCAGGGGTTGTCGCGGGGGCGCAGCCATATCGTGCGCAGCATCAACTATGAAGATATTGGCCGGATCCAGGTCTCGGATGACGTGCTGACGATGTATGGCGACACTGGTAAGATTCTTGCGGAACTGCCGCTCGAGGGGGCGAATGCCCGTCTTGACGCGATCGCACAGCTGCGGAGCCAATCGCTCGCAGTTTCGTGATGTTCACCAGCGCACAAAACCTGTTGGAGTGTAGCGAATTGTGCACGACCCGGTTGGGATAGACATTCAGGCCATCTGAAAACCCAACCGGAGTTATCCAAAATGAAAACCCATATGATTGCTGCTGCCGCACTTCTTCTTGGTGGCGGAATCGCATCGGCCGAGCCTGTTGCCTACACGCTCGACGCCAGCCACAGCCAGATCCTCTTTAGCTATAACCATCTCGGTTTCTCGACCACCTACGGGATGTTCTCGGGGTTCGAGGGCGATATCCAGTTCGACAAGGAAGACCCGGCGGCCTCGTCCGTCAACGTGGCCTTTCCGGTGCGTGCGATGATGACCGGCTGGGAAGCACGGTTCGCGCATTTCATGTCGGAAGATTTCTTTGGCGCGGGTGAAGACGAGATGGTCACCTTTACCTCGACCGGTATCGAGGTCACGGGCGAAGCGACGGCCAAGATCACCGGCGACCTGACGCTCAACGGCGTGACCAAGCCTGTGGTGCTGGATGCGGCGCTGAACCAATCTGGCGAACACCCGATGGCGGGCAAAGAATGGGCCGGTTTCGACGCGACCACCACGCTCGTGCGTTCGGACTATGGCCTTGGCAAGTTCGCACCTTACGTCTCGGACGAGGTCGAGGTGATGATCTCGGTTGAGGCGATGAAAGCCGAGTGATCCGCAAAGGGTCTATTTGAGGCATAGAAGACATAGAAAGGGCCGCCGGGGAGACCGGCGGCCCTTTTTGCGGGTTGGTTCCGTTCAGATTTGGGTCGATTTGACGCCGGAGCTACGGCCATGCTAGCCCAATGACAGTAGTAGAGGAGTGCCCTGCCAGTGATCAAATAGTTCCAAATTCGTTTCACGCCGATATCGGCAGATTTGGAATTGCTGCAGGAGCAACGCATGCAACCTATTATTTATGACGTTGCCGTCTCGTTGGACGGCTATATCTGCGGTCAGGATGGGGATATCTCTCAGTTTGCCCCAGATGGGCCAGTTGTTGACGACTACATGGCGCGACTTGACGGCTATGCGACCGCAATCATGGGACGAAAGACCTATGAATTTGGATATGATTTCGGGCTTCGTCCAGGGGACAATCCATATGCACACATGGAAACCTTTGTATTCTCGCAAAGCCTTCGTCTAGGCGATAAGAGCCAAATTCACGTTGTAGAAGACCGGTGGTCTGATCGGATAGATCGCCTGAAGGCAAAATCCCCAGGGCCAATCTACCTTTGTGGCGGAGGAGAATTCGCCGGTTGGCTTCTTAGGCAGGGTCTTATCGACCGACTCGTCTTGAAGCGTGCGCCCTGTGTCTATGGGGACGGTGTACCGCTCTTCGGTGGGCAAGGGCGGCCTCTGTCTCTTCTCAGAACGGGGACGACTTCTTACGAAGGAGGGTATCTCGTTGAGCGATTTGAGCTGGGCGCAGCCAACAGTTCGGAACCCGTTCTTGTGACATAGGCCTTGTGAGCGCCCTCGGAGAGTTCTCTGAGGGCGTTCTTTCAATGCATGATGCCCAAGACGGTAAGCTTAGCTGTTCGCGTCTGGCGCAGTGCGGGTGGCGGTGAGGGAAATGTCGAGACGGACACCAAAGCCGAGCGAGCTTTCTTCGGCGATATTGTCACCGATGGAAAAGTCGCGGCGGTCGAGGGTGAGCTCTCCTTGCATTGTGGCGGTGTCGCCGTCGATCTCGAGGGTGAAGGGCAGATCAAGCGGCTGTTCTGCGCCGCGTAAGGCGAGTGTGCCACGCGCGATATAGCCGGTCTCTGCGGGTAGGATGTCTGCTGTGAAGAGGGCGGTCGGGTGCGCTTCGGCGGCGAGGAAATCGGGGCCAAGCGCCTGATCGGTGACAGAGCCGAGGGTCAGTGACGGGATGGACACACGTGTTTCGACGCGGCCGTGGCTGCCGTTGGTGGCGGTCTCGTGGAAGGTAATCTGAGCATCCCATGTCTCAAAGCGCCCCGACACTTCGGAGCCGAACTGCGAGACGGTGAGGGCGAGCGTGCCGCTTTCGACCTGCCAATTGGCGGCGGAGTCGCTTGTGGCGGGCGCGGGCGCAGCGGCCTGTTGCGGGGCTTCGGGGGCGAAGCTCGTGCTCATGGCGCCAAAGGCGATGATCCCGGCCCAGACAGCAGCCGCGGCGAGCGGTGGCAGGATGTGGCGGCGCGGCGCGGTTGCGGGGAAATCGGCGCGCTGCGGCAGCATCCGGCGCAATGTATCGTCACGGTCGATCAGGGCATGTTTCAGCGCCCCCGCCACATGGGCGAGGATCGTGCCCGCGAGGATCAGGAAGCCGAGGTAGTGCACCGTCGAGGCCAGTTCCGAGACGGTTTCGGATTTCGGCACGAAGGGCAGGGATTGGCCAAGGGGCCAGAGAATCGGCGCGAATCCGGTTGTGGCGGCGTGATGCACCCAGCCCGAGAGAGGCACAATCACCATCGCGCCGTAGAGGAGCCAATGGGCGAGGTGGGCGGCAAAGGCTTCGAGACGGCGCTCGGGGTGGAGGAGGCCGGGGCGGGTTTGGCTCACGGCCCAGAGGATGCGCAGGAGCGCGGTCAGGAAGGCGGCGATGCCGACGGTCTTGTGAATTGAGAAGAGCGTTGCCTTGCGGGCCAGCTCGTCGCCCGTCGCATAGGCCGCGTTCTCGGCCAAAAGACCGAGGCCGATCGCGCTTAGGATCAGAAGGGCGGTCAGCCAGTGAAAGGTCTTGGTCAGGCTGCCATAGCGAGCCGTTGTGTCTTGCAGGGGCATGGAGATGTCCTTGGGTCGCGGGTTCTCGATCTATCTAGGCTGCACGGGCGAAAACCGGAACGCAGACAGGCGCACAAGGGCCGTGCGCAAATGCGCTATGGCGTTGCGCCCGTGGGGCGGTCGGGGTATCCCGGTTTGAAACGTGGAGGCAGACGGGAGACCAGTTATGAGCCGAGCATTCGTATTTCCGGGCCAGGGCGCACAGGCGATTGGGATGGGCAAGGCCCTTGCCGAAGCCTATCCGGCAGCAAAGGCCGTTTTCGACGAGGTGGACGAGGCGCTTGGGGAATCCCTGAGTGGGCTGATCTGGGAGGGGGAGCAAGACGAACTGACCCTGACGCAGAACGCGCAGCCGGCGCTTATGGCGACCTCGCTGGCGGCGATGAAGGCGCTTGAGGCAGAGGGCGTGACCATCGAGGCGGCGTCCTGTGTGGCGGGCCACTCTCTTGGTGAGTATTCGGCGCTGGCAGCGGCAGGCGCCCTGTCTATTGGCGATACCGCGCGTCTTCTGCGCACGCGTGGGCAGGCGATGCAGGCGGCGGTTCCGGTTGGGGTCGGCGCCATGGCGGCGCTTCTTGGGCTGGATTTCGAAGCGGCGCGCGAAGTTGCCGCCGAAGCTGCCGAGGGCGAGGTGTGCCAGGCGGCGAACGACAATGACCCCGGACAGGTCGTGGTGTCGGGCCACAAGGGCGCGGTCGAGCGCGCGGTGGAAATCGCCAAGGGCAAGGGCGCGAAACGCGCGGTTCTTCTTCCAGTGAGTGCACCGTTCCATTGTGCGCTTATGAAACCGGCGGCGGATGCCATGGCAGAGGCGCTTGGCCAAGTGGATATCAAGGCGCCTGCGGTGCCGGTCATCGCCAATGTCTTGGCCGAACCGGTCAGCGATCCGACCACGATCCGCGCGCTACTCGTCGATCAGGTCACTGGCTCCGTGCGTTGGCGCGAATCGGTGCAGTGGATGTCGGAAAACGGCATCACGGAAGCGTGGGAAGTTGGTGCAGGCAAGGCGCTGGCGGGAATGATCCGGCGGATTGACCGGGCGATTGCCTGCAAGGCCGTGGGCACACCCGATGATGTGAAAGCGGCGGCCGAGAGCCTCGGTTAAGCTGAAACGAGTATGGCCCGGCGTGTGACCCGTGAAAGGGCATGTGCCGGGTGGCAGGAATAAGGATAAGAGACATGTTTGATCTGACAGGAAAATGCGCCCTTGTGACCGGGGCGTCGGGCGGGATCGGCGGCGAGATCGCCAAGGCGCTTCATGCGGCGGGCGCGACGGTGGGCCTTTCCGGCACCCGCGTGGAGCCTCTTGAGGCGCTGGCGGCAGAGCTTGGCGAGCGGGCGCATGTGCTGCCCTGCAACCTCAGCGATCCGGAGGCGGTCGACGCGCTTCCGAAACAGGCCATCGAGGCGATGGGTGCGCTTGATATTCTCGTCAACAATGCCGGGATCACCCGTGACCAGATCTTCATGCGGATGTCGGACGAGGAGTGGCAGTCGGTGCTTGACGTCAACCTCACCTCGACGATGCGGCTCTGCCGCGGCGTGATGCGCCCGATGATGAAGGCGCGTTGGGGGCGGATCATCAATATCTCGTCCATCGTTGGTGCCACCGGCAACCCCGGCCAAGCAAACTATGCCGCCTCCAAGGCGGGCATGGTGGGTCTTACAAAATCCATAGCCTACGAGGTCGCAAGCCGTGGCATCACCGCCAACGCTGTGGCGCCGGGCTTTATCGCCACGGCGATGACCGACAAGCTCACGGATGATCAAAAAGGCAAGATCAACGCCCAGATCCCGGCAGCGCGCATGGGGTCGGCCGAGGAAATCGCGGCGGCGGTGCTTTACCTTGCCAGCCCGGAAGCAGGCTATGTCACGGGCACGACGCTTCACGTCAACGGCGGTATGGCGATGCTTTGAGGCAAAGGGGCAGAGGAGATGCATGAAATCGCCTCTTGCGCCACGCTCTTGCAGTCTCCATTTTGGGGTTTACGCAAGGGGCGGGAAAGCATTTGCCAAACAGGCGCAGTGTGCTATAGCGCGCCAGAGTTTGCCGAAGGGGGCTGTTCCACGGCACATCATTGCCTGTAAAAAGGCATCAGGATCACAAGACGGGACATGCTCCCAAACCAAAAATGAGGAATGAACCATGAGCGACATCGCAGATCGCGTTAAGAAAATCGTTGTCGAGCACCTTGGTGTGGAAGAAGACAAAGTCGTTGAGAACGCATCGTTCATCGACGATCTGGGCGCAGACAGCCTCGACACCGTGGAACTCGTGATGGCCTTCGAAGAAGAGTTCGGCATCGAGATCCCGGACGACGCAGCCGAGACCATCCAGACCTTTGGCGACGCGGTGAAGTTCATCTCCGAAGCGTCCTAAGGCTTTTCGACCTTCTTGAAGGTCACGGAACCCCTGCCATATTGGCAGGGGTTTTTCTTTTGCCGGATCCTGCCGATCGGGCGTCAAACTCTTGCCCCGCAGGGGCAAGCCGGGCTAAGAGCTTTCGGGAATATTGAGGAAAGGGCATAAACATGCGTCGTGTTGTCGTTACCGGACTGGGGCTTGTGACTCCGTTGGCCAACGGGGTCGAAGAAACCTGGTCGAGGCTCCTTGATGGGCAATCCGGGGCTGGCCCCATCACGCGGTTCGATCCCGAGCGCGTGACGACGAAATATGCGTGCGAAGTGCCTTATGGCGACGGCAGTGACGGGACGTTCAACCCGGACGACTGGATGGAGCCGAAAGAGCGTCGCAAGGTCGATGACTTCATCCTCTACGGTCTGGCGGCTGCCAAGCAGGCGGTTGAAGATTCGGGCTGGAAGCCGGAAGATTCCGAGGGCCGAGAGCGCACGGGCGTGATGATCGGGTCGGGGATCGGCGGTTTGCAGTCGATTGAACAGACCACGTTGCTGATGGCCGAAAAAGGCCCGCGCCGTGTTTCGCCGTTCTTTATTCCCGGCGCCCTTATCAACCTGATCTCGGGTCAGGTCAGCATCGAATACGGCTTTAAGGGGCCGAACCACGCGGTTGTCACGGCGTGCTCGACCGGCGCGCATGCGATTGGGGATGCCAGCCGGATCATCATGTTCGGCGATGCCGATGTGATGGTGGCGGGCGGCGCAGAGGCGGCGATCTGTGAGATCGGCATTGCCGGCTTCAACTCGGCGCGTGCGCTTTCGACGAAACGTGCGGACGATCCCAAGGCCGCGAGCCGCCCCTATGACGCAGATCGCGACGGGTTCGTGATGGGCGAGGGCGCAGGCGTTGTGGTTCTTGAGGAATACGAACACGCCAAGGCACGCGGCGCGAAGATCTATGCCGAAGTGATCGGCTATGGCATGTCGGGCGATGCCTATCACATCACGGCCCCCTCGGAAGATGGCGAAGGCGGCGAGCGGTCCATGCGTGCGGCGCTGCGCAATGCCGGGCTTGAGCCGAAGGACATCGACTATATCAACGCGCATGGCACCTCGACCATGGCCGACGTGATCGAACTTGGCGCGGTAGAGCGCATGATGGGCGATGCGGCAGGAAGCGTCACCATGTCCTCGACCAAGTCGATGACAGGTCACCTTCTTGGTGCCGCGGGCGCGATCGAGGCGATCTTCTCGATCCTTGCAATCCGCGATCAGGTCGCGCCGCCGACCATCAACCTCGAGACGCCTGCGGTCGAGACGCAGGTCGATCTTGCACCGAACAAGAAGGTGGAGCGCGAAATCAACGTGGCGCTGTCGAATTCCTTTGGCTTTGGCGGCACGAACGCCTCGGTGCTCTTCGGAAAGGTGAGCTAATGTGGCGACACATCGCCTCGAACGCGATCATGCTTTTGATCGTGGCATTGTTCCTGCTCGCGGGCCTCGTGCTTTGGGGGAAGGGGCAATACACCGCGGAAGGGCCATTGGATGCGCCGATCTGCCTTCGGGTGGAACCGGGGTCGACAATGGACCGCATCTCACGCCAGCTTGACGAGAGCGGCGCGATCAGCAGCGGCCCGATCTTTCGCATCGGTGCGGATTACACGGAAAAGGCCAGCCAGTTGAAGGCAGGATCGTTCCTTGTTCCGGCGCATGCCTCGATGCAAGAGATCACCGATATCGTGACCCGTGGCGGGGCGAGCACCTGTGGCACGGAGATCGTCTATCGTGTCGGCGTCACCCGTCAGGTTGTGCAGGTGCGCGAGTTGGACCCGGAGGCGAAGGCTTTTGTTGAGTTGGCGTCGTTCAACCCGGCCGAGGCCGAAGAGGTGCCGCAGGTCTATACCGATCGACGCCAGCGCCGTGATACGCGCTATCGCATCGCGTTGGCCGAGGGCGTGACGAGCTGGCAGGTGGTCGATGCGCTGAAGGCGATTGATCTTTTGTCGGGCGAGGTCGAGGTGCCTGCAGAAGGCACGCTTGCGCCCGATAGCTATGAGGTGCGCGCAGGGGATAGCCGTGCGTCGGTCATCGCGCGCATGGCTGAGGCGCAGACCGTGCGCATCGCCGCCGCGTGGGAAAGCCGCTCGGAGGATACGGTGCTTGAGTCGCCCGAAGAGATGCTCATCCTTGCGTCGATCATCGAGAAGGAAACCGGGGTTCCGGAAGAGCGCCGTCAGGTGGCGAGCGTCTTTACCAACCGCCTTGAGCGCGGCATGAAGCTCCAGACCGACCCGACAGTGATCTACGGTATCACGCGGGGGCAGGGCGTTCTTGGCCGCGGCCTGCGCCAGAGCGAGCTGCGCGGTGAAACGCCTTGGAACACCTATGTGATCGAAGGTCTGCCGCCGACGCCGATCGCCAACCCGGGGCAAGCCAGCCTTGAGGCAGCGGTCAACCCGGACCAGACGGAATATATCTTCTTTGTCGCGGATGGGTCGGGCGGCCATGCCTTTGCACGAACATTGGCCGAGCATAACGACAACGTGGCCAAGTGGCGTCGGATCGAAGCCGAACGCAACGACCAGTAAGCATATCGCGAGACAGACAGAAGGGCGCCTTTCGGGGCGCCCTTTTTCGTGTCGCACCCTCCGCACGGTGGATTCATGTTTTGGCGGGGAGGCTGGTCTAGGACTGGGGGTGCTAGACGTTCCCGATGGGGACGCTCGTGCGGAGGGGCACACCACGCATGAGAGGCGATGAGCACAGATGACCACACCCCACCCGCCTACGGGCGAGCCCACACTGGACCGCGAAATCGCACAGTTGCGACAGCTTCTCTTTGGGCTGAGCGACGCGGTCGGGACGCTGCAAACGCATCTGCGCCGCGGCGATCGCCGGGCGATTGCCCAGTGCGCGCCCTTGGTACGCGATCTGCGCGGGCTCGTCCGGTTGGCGCTTGATACGGAGACACGCTTTGACACATACCGCACAGAAGACAGAGGCCGGGCCGGTGCCCCGAAACTCGCACTCGACAGCGCGCGGGATCAGATCGGGCGCCGCTTGGATCGCCTCCGCGCCGCGGAAGACGCAGGAGGCATTTCTTGACAGCCTCAGCGAGGGAGAGCTTTTGGCTCTCCCCTTCTTGTTTGATTTCTGGGCCTACGAGCATCAACTCGCGCCGGAAGGCGATTGGGCCACTTGGGTGATCCTTGGCGGGCGCGGCGCGGGCAAGACGCGGGCCGGGTCGGAATGGGTGCGCATGCAGGTCGAGGGCGATGGCCCCACGGACACAGGCCGGGCACGGCGCGTGGCGCTTGTCGGAGAGACCGTCGATCAGGTGCGCGAGGTGATGATCTTTGGCGAGAGCGGTATCCTTGCCTGTTCCCCGCCGGATCGCAAACCGGTCTGGGAGGCCGGACGCAAGCGGCTCGTCTGGCCCAACGGTGCGATTGCGCAAGTGTTTTCGGCACATGAGCCCGAGGCGCTTCGGGGGCCGCAATTCGATGCGGCATGGGTTGATGAGATCGGCTGTGCCGCGATTGACAAGGGTACGAACCAGCCGAACCGTTTCGTCGATGTGAAATCGTCGGAGAGCGGTCTGCCATACGCCTCCAACGGCCAGCGCGACGACTACCTGCAACAGCAATACTACCGCGCCATGCTAAGCTATTGGAATGATCCCGTGCACAACCCGGTGTCGCCGCTTTACGGTGCGCCGATGGTCGATATGGGAGGAGCCTGTGCATGGGCTTGGGACACGCGGCCCTTCCCGGCGTTTCCAAACGCGCGCGCGCTTTGGAGCGACGGCGCGAACTATGCCCGTGGGCATTGGCTCAATGGGCGAGTGTCAAGCCGTGCGCTGGCGTCGGTAGTGGCAGAAATCTGCGATGATGCGGGGCTCCAACACTACGACATTCGCGATCTGCGCGGCGTTGTGAGCGGCTATGCTATCGACCAGATCAGCGACGGCCGCGCCGCGCTGCAACCACTCATGCTGCGCTATGGCTTCGATGCGGTCGAACGCGATGGACGCCTTCAGTTCCGGATGCGTGACGGGGACGATGCGGTGCCGCTCGACGAGAAGCGCCTGGCGATCAGTGAGGATCTCGACGGGCGCATCGAACGTCTGCGCGCCGCTGAAAGCGAGCTTTCCGGGCGCGTGCGGGTCAACTTTATCGAAGCGGATGGCGATTTCGACGTGGTCGCGGAAGAGGCCAACATGCCCGACGATACACTGCGCGGAGTGTCGCAAAGTGAGCTACCGCTGGCAATGACGCGCGGGGAAGGGCGGCACGTGGCAAAACGCTGGCTGAACGAGGCTCGAGTGGCGCGCGAAAGCCTGCGCTTTGCGTTGCCGCCTTCGCGCCTTTCGCTTGGGGCAGGGGACGTGGTGTCGCTTGACGGCGAAAGCGGCACAGAGCATTTCCGCATCGATTCCGTCGAACTTGGCGTTCATCAGATCATTGAGGCCGCCCGCATCCTCCCTGCAACCTACGAGGCGGTTCCTTATGAAGAGGATACGCCTGCGCATCGTGCCTTTGCTGCACCATCTCCTGTCGAGACGCTTTTCCTCGACCTGCCTCTCATGCGTGGCGACGAGTTTCCCCATGCTCCCCATATCGCGACGACGGCGAAGTCTTGGCCAGGGAGCGTCGCGGTCTATGACTCGGTGAGCGATGGCAACTATTCTCTGAACAGGCTCCTGAGCCGACCTGCCACAATCGGCGTTACGGAAACCGCGTTACATGCGGCGCCAAGCGGGCGGTTCGATGACGGCCCGGCCCTTCAGGTGCGATTGATCTCGGGCGCGTTCGAAAGCGTACCGGAAGAGGCAATGCTATCCGGCGCCAACCTAATTGCGATCGGCGATGGCACGCCGGGAAACTGGGAGCTATTGCAGTTTGGCGAGGCCGAGTTGATCGCGCCGGATACATGGTGGTTGCGTCACCGCTTGCGCGGCCAGCTTGGCACCGATGCGCTTATACCGGGGCAATGGCCTGCCGGATCGTGGGTGGTGCGTCTCGGGGACGGAGTGGAGCAGATCGACCTTGCCAGCGCTGCGCGCGATGTGGCGCGGCACTACCGGATCGGCCCGGCACAGCGCGGATATGACGATCCGTCCTATCGCCATCATGTCGAAGCCTTCGCAGGCAACGGGCTACGACCCTATCGCCCCTGTCACCTGCGCGCAGTACCAGAGGCCAATGGCGATCTCTCGCTGACATGGGTGCGCCGGACGCGGATTGATGGCGATGGCTGGGACCAGCCAGAGGTGCCCTTGGGTGAAGAGCAAGAGCAGTATCTCCTGCGTGTGCTGCAAGGAGCCTCAGTTGTCCGCGAGATGACGCTCGACGTCCCGGTCTGGATCTATGATGCGGCAGCGCAGGCCACGGATGGCCTCTCTGGCCCCTATGAGATCGCAGTTGCGCAGGTCTCGGCCCGGTTCGGCCCCGGTCCCTTCGCGCGGATCGCGCTCGAGGCTTAGATGCGTCGGGTGATGCATGGCGATGTGGTGGCGGCGGCGCGGGCGCTTCTCGTGCTGCCGCACATGATGCGGGAACCGGCTTGTCGGCGCCTGATCTACGAAGCCGACGCCGCGCACCGATATTTCAAACGCTTCGGGCATAGCCATTGTCTTTGGGGGGATGGTTCGCTCATGTCGGCAGCGGGCCAGCACCCGATGCGCCCGGAACCGGGGTTTGGCGATCAGGACTATTGCCAGTGTTTCGAGCTTGTCCTCTCTACGCTCATCGACTGGCGTCTTAGCCGGAGGCGCAGCTGATACAGAGCGCCGCACCGGGATCAAATGCGAGGCGCTTCAATGCGATCTCTCCGCCGCAATCCTCGCAATAGCCGAACTCTCCCTCTTTGATCCGATCAAGTGCCGCGCGCAGTTTCCTCACCTCGCCATCGCGCCGCGCCTGACCCGCCTTGGCCATCGCCTGTGATTGGAGCGCGTCCATACGGCTGAGCCGTCCTACCGCCTGCTGATCCAGCGTCACAACGGATTGCCCCTCTGCGCCAAGCCGGTTCTCTTCCTCGATCTGTGCCAACCGCGTCTCGATCATGGCCCGGAACTTCGCGCTCTCGCTTTCATTCATCTCCGTGATCCTTCCGTAAACGGGTTTGAATTTGCGGAAAATGTCTTATGTGGTGTAGTCTAAAGCGAACAGAGGACAGGACGCCATGGCTGAAACCCGCGCGAAATTGACCAAGATCGACCCGGTCTGGCAACAGATCACGACCGAAGCGCAACAGGCGGTTCAGGATGAGCCGATCATGGGCGGTCTCGTGCATGCCTGTGTCCTCCACCATAAATCCATCGAACGCGCGCTGAGCTACCGTTTTGCGGCCAAGCTGTCGTCGAACGAGATGTCGATGGTGATCCTGCGCGAGATCGGGGACGAGGCTTTTGCCGCCGAACCGGCCCTTGCCGAAGCCGCGCGCGCCGACCTCATGGCAATCTATGAACGCGACCCGGCCTGCCACCGCCTCTTGCAGCCGATCCTCTATTTCAAGGGCTATCAGGCCGTTCAGGCCTATCGCATCGGCCACTGGCTCTGGACACAAGGGCGTTATGACCTTGCCTATTTCATCCAGATGCGTACCTCGGAAATCTTTGGCATCGATATTCACCCTGCCGCCCGCATCGGCAAGGGGATTATGATCGACCACGCCCATTCGATCGTCATTGGCGAGACGGCTGTCGTCGGCGACAATGTCTCCATGCTCCATTCTGTGACCCTTGGCGGCACCGGCAAGGAAGAAGAAGACCGCCATCCCAAGATTGGCGATGGTGTGTTGATCGGGGCAGGGGCGAAAGTGCTCGGAAATATCAAGGTCGGCCATTGCAGCCGCATCGCCGCCGGCTCCGTGGTGCTCGAAGAAGTGCCGCCCTGTTCGACGGTTGCCGGTGTCCCGGCCAAGATTGTCGGCGAAGCGGGGTGCGAACACCCTTCGGTCGAAATGGATCAGATGTTCGACTGATCGACCGACATCCAGACATGAAAAAAGCGCCGCAACATCTTGCGGCGCTTTTGTTTTTTCCGTGACTCGCGATCAGGCGAGCATCGTCACAGGGTTCTCGAGGTTCTCGACAATCGCCTTCAGAAGCTCTGCCCCAAGCGCGCCGTCGATCACACGGTGGTCGACCGACATGGTGACCGACATCACGGTCGCCACGCTCAGGTTGCCTTCAGCGTCCACCACGGGCTTCTTCACCCCCGAGCCCACAGCAAGGATACCGGCATGGGGCGGGTTCACGATGGCGTCGAAATTGTCGATGCCAAACATACCGAGGTTGGAGATCGCGAAGGTGCCGCCCTGATACTCCTGCGGCGCGAGCTTGCGTTCGCGGGCGCGAGCGGCGAGATCCTTCATCTCGGTCGAAAGCGCAGAAAGCGTCTTCATGTCCGCGTCCTTGAGAACCGGCGTAAACAGTCCGCCTTCGATAGCGACCGCCACGGCCACATCCGAAGGTTTCAACTTCAACACCCGATCCCCGGCCCAGACAGCGTTACAATCCGGCACTTGCTGAAGCGCGTTGGCCACGGCCTTGATGATGAAGTCATTCACCGAGAGCTTCACGCCACGGGCTTCAAGCTGCTTGTTGATCTGGCTGCGGAACGCGAGAAGCGCATCGAGCTTGATATCGCGGCGCAGGTAGAAATGCGGAATGGTCTGCTTCGCTTCCGAAAGCCGCGCGGCAATCGTTTTGCGCATCCCGTCGAGCGTGACCTCTTCATAGCCGCGCCCTTCATACATGCGTTTGACGGTCTCCGTGTCGGGGCCGGTCGGCGCGGCAGCGGGGGCAGGGGCCGAAGTAGAGGCCGGTGCGGCGGTGGCTGGCGCGGCGGCTGCCTTCGTGCCGGGCTGCGCCGCTTCCACGTCGGCCTTGACGATCCGCCCACGCGGGCCGGAGCCTTTGAGCGCGGCAAGATCGACGCCCTTGTCGGCGGCGATGCGGCGGGCGAGCGGAGAGGCAAAGATGCGCGAGCCATCCCCGGCCTGAGGTGCGGCAGGTGCGGCGCTGGCCTCTGCGGGTTTCGACGCGGCCTCGGCAGGGGCCTGCGAAGACCCCGCATCCGATGCTGGCGCTGCGGCTTTCGCCGGGGCGCTGGTGTCGATGTCGTCAGCGCTTTCACCCTCTTCAAGAAGCACGGCGATGGCGGTGTTGACCTTTACCCCTTCGCTGCCGTCCTCGATGAGGATCTTGCCGATCACCCCTTCATCCACGGCCTCGAACTCCATCGTGGCCTTGTCGGTTTCGATCTCCGCCAGAATATCGCCCGAGGAGACCGTATCGCCCTCCTTCACGAGCCATTTCGCAAGCGTGCCTTCCTCCATGGTCGGCGACAGGGCGGGCATGAGAATTTCAGTAGGCATGTCCGCGTCTCCTTAGCGATAAGTGACTTGTTTCACCGCCGCGACAACCTCGTCGGTCGTCACAAGCGCGTGTTTCTCGAGGTTCGCCGCATAGGGCATGGGCACGTCCTTGCCGGTGCAGTTGATCACCGGCGCGTCGAGATAATCAAACGCGCGCTCCATGATCGTCGCCGACAGGTGGTTGCCGATCGACCCGACGGGCCAACCCTCTTCGACAGTGACACAGCGGTTGGTTTTCATCACTGAGGCGAGCACCGTGTCATAGTCGATGGGGCGCAGCGTGCGCAGGTCGATCACCTCGGCCTCGACGCCCTCTTCGGCAAGTTTTTCGGCCGCTTCAAGCGCGTATTGCATGCCAATCCCGAAAGAGACGATGGTCACGTCCGAGCCTTCGCGCCAGATACGCGCCTTGCCGAACGGGACGGTGAAATCATCCATCACCGGCACGTCAAAGCTGCGGCCATAAAGGATCTCGTTTTCAAGGAAGATCACCGGGTTGGGATCGCGGATCGCAGTCTTGAGAAGGCCTTTGGCGTCCGATGCCGAATAGGGCATCACGACCTTGAGGCCAGGGATTTGCGCATACCATGCGGCGTAGTCCTGGCTGTGCTGTGCGCCGACGCGCGCGGCGGCACCGTTCGGGCCGCGGAACACCATCGGCGCGCCCATCTGGCCGCCAGACATGTAGAGCGTTTTCGCCGCCGAGTTGATGATCTGGTCAATCGCCTGCATGGCGAAGTTGAAGGTCATGAACTCCACGATGGGCCGCAAGCCACCAAAGGCCGCGCCCACGGCGATCCCGGCAAACCCGTGTTCGGTAATCGGCGTGTCGATCACGCGCTTGCCGCCAAACTCGTCGAGAAGGCCCTGCGAGACCTTGTAGGCGCCCTGATACTCGGCAACTTCCTCGCCCATGAGATAAACACTGTCATCGCCGCGCATCTCTTCGGCCATCGCGTCGCGCAGCGCCTCGCGCACGGTCTGCGATTTCATCTCGGTGCCTTCCGGCCAATCCGGGCTGAGGTCAGCCTTGGGCGCGTCCGGCGCGGCCGCAACAGCGGCTGCCGGGGCAGGGGCCGCGTCCTCTTCCGCAGGCGCAGAGGCGCTCTTCGGGGTCGCGTCGGGCGCATCGCCCTCTTCAAGAAGCGTCGCAATGGCGGTGTTGACCTTTACGCCCTCTGTGCCTTCCGGCACGAGGATCTGGCCAATCACGCCTTCATCCACCGCTTCAAATTCCATCGTCGCCTTGTCAGTCTCGATCTCGGCGAGAATATCGCCCGAGGACACTTCGTCCCCCTCTTTCACGAGCCATTTTGCAAGCGTGCCCTCTTCCATCGTCGGCGACAGGGCAGGCATCAGAATTTCAATAGCCATCTTTCAAATCTCTCCGTCGTCTCAGGCGTAAATGTCGGTCCACAGCTCTTCGAGCGCGGGTAGCGGGCTGTCCTTGGCGAAGTCCGCACTGGCGTTGACCACGGCCTTGATGTCCTTGTCGATCGCCTTGAGGTCGTCCTCGCTGGCGTGCTTGCCTTCAAGCAGAAGCGCGCGCACATGTTCGATCGCGTCGCGCTCTTCGCGCATCTTCTGCACCTCTTCGCGGGTGCGATACTTCGCCGGGTCCGACATGGAGTGCCCGCGATAGCGATAGGTCTTCACCTCAAGGATATAGGGCCCCTTGCCCTTGCGGCAGTGCGCCACAGCGCGTTCGCCCGCCTCCTTGACGGCAAGAACGTCCATCCCATCGACCGCTTCGCCAGGAATGCCAAAGGCTTCGCCGCGCGTGTGAATGTCCGGGGTCGAGGTCGACCGCTGCTGCGCCGTGCCCATGGCATATTGGTTGTTCTCGATGACAAAGATCACCGGAAGATCCCAAAGCGCCGCCATGTTGAAGGTCTCATAGACCTGTCCCTGGTTCGCCGCGCCATCGCCGAAATAGGTGAATGTCACGCGGCCGTTGTCCTTGTATTTGTCGGCAAAGGCGAGGCCCGCGCCGATCGGCACCTGTGCGCCGACGATGCCGTGACCGCCATAGAAGTGCTTTTCCTTGGAGAACATGTGCATCGAGCCGCCTTTCCCCTTGGAGTAGCCGCCCTCGCGCCCCGTCAACTCGGCCATGACGCCATTCGGGTCCATTCCGCAGGCAAGCATATGCCCGTGGTCACGATATGAGGTCACGCGCTTGTCGCCTTCCTCTGCCGCGGCCTCAAGACCGACAACAACCGCTTCCTGACCGATATACAGGTGACAGAAACCGCCAATGAGGCCCATCCCGTAAAGTTGTCCGGCTTTCTCTTCAAAGCGACGGATCAAAAGCATGTCTCGGTAATATTGCTTGAGTTCGTCACCCGAGACATTCGTCTTCTTCGCAGGCCGTTTGGCAGCCATGTCTCACCTCCTATGAGGAAAATAGTTTAACGTTAAACAAAAACATATCGCAATCGCGTATGACATGCGAGAGAAAATTTTCCACTGGCGCGATACCAGCAGAGAAATGCTGTCAAATTCTAGGGGAGGGGTTAGCGAATAACGATCTCGTCCGAGCGGATCAGGCCAAGCACATCGCGCGCCTGCTGATCGAGAAGGTCGAGATCGAGATAGTCATCGCTCAGCCGCTGGGTGAGGTTCTCCATCCGCGTGACCTCGGACTGAAGCCGTGCAAGATCCTCTTTCAGAACGGCTTTTTCGGCTTCGACCTCAACGCGTCGGAAGAGACCATAGTCGCCCTGCACGGCAGCAAAGGTAAAGATCGAGGCAAGCGCAAACGCCACTCCGAAAAACAGGAGCGCACCAATCGCGGGACGGTTTTTTTGTGCTGTCATTTCTGCCTCTTGCGAGCCCTTTGCGAGCTTCTGCGAATCACTATGCCATAAGTGATTCGCCGTGTGAATCCCCCTCGGCCCTTGTTTTTGACGCAACGCTACGCTGGCCATCGCGCGCCTTGCGCCCCTAGCATGGCCGCGAAAAGGGAGGAGACCCGAATGAGCCAATCCGAAGCTGCAAGCCACCTTGAAACCCACGAGGTGATGAACCAACCGTCTTTGCGCGGATCGCGTGATCTTTGGGCTGAGGATGCGCCCCTGCGCGATGCGGCAACGGCAGCAGGCGCACGCACTAAGACGCTCGCCACAACCGGCGCGGCGCTCGGGGACGAGAGCCTCATTGCCGCAGGCGAAGACGCCCGCCGCGACCCGCCGCGCCTCGTTCTCTTCGACCGGGGCGGGCGTCGGCTTGACGAGGTGGCCTTCAACGACGGCTATCACACCGTCATGAAGGCCGGCCTCGAGGCGGGCTATGCCTCTGCCGCTTGGGACGGCAAACCGGGCGGCCATGCGACGCACGCGGTCGTCTCCTACATGATGGCCCAGGTCGAGCCGGGCGCTTGCTGTCCGATGACCATGACCTATGCCGCCGTGCCGGCCCTGCGTCACAACCCCGAGCTTGAGAAAATCTGGGCGCCGCGCCTTGCGTCGGGCCTCTACGATCCCTCGACCCGCCCGATTACAGAGAAAGCGGGCGCGACCATGGGCATGGCGATGACCGAAAAACAGGGGGGCTCTGACGTGCGCGCCAATTCGACCATTGCCCATCGCGACGGTGACCATTACCGCCTGCGCGGCCATAAATGGTTCTGCTCCGCGCCGATGTGCGACGGCTTTCTGACCTTGGCCCAGGCCGAGGGCGGGCTGACTTGTTTCCTCGTGCCGCGCTGGCTCGAGGGCGAGCGTAACTCCATGCGTTTGCAACGTCTCAAGGACAAGCTCGGCAACAAGGCCAATGCCAGCTCCGAGATCGAATACCACGACACGCTCGCCTATCGCCTTGGCGATGAGGGCGGCGGTGTGCGCACGATCATCGAGATGGTCCACCATACCCGCCTCGACACTGCCATTGCCCCCGCGGGCCTCATGCGCGCGGCCCTTGCAGAGGCGCATCATTGGGTCTCGCACCGCTCGACCTTCCAACGCCGCCTGATTGACCAGCCGCTCATGCGCGCCGTTCTGGCCGATCTCGCGCTTGATTGGGAAGGCGCGTTGGCTGTCGCCATGTTCATGGCGGGCACCTTCGACAAGACCGACGACGAGAGCCGCGCGCTTGCTCGGATTGGCGTCGCGTTGGCCAAGTTTCTCAACAACAAACGCTGTATCTCGGTCATTGGCGAGGCGATGGAAGTGCTTGGCGGCATGGGTTATGTCGAGGACACGCCGATGCCCATGCTTTACCGCGAAGCGCCGCTGAATTCGATCTGGGAAGGCTCGGGCAACGTGATCTGCCTCGACATCCTGCGCACATTGGCGCGCGAACCACTTGCCGTCGAGGCGCTCGACGCCGTGCTCGACGCCGCCAAGGGCCGCGATCCGCGCTATGATGCCGTCCTCAACCAACACCGCACCCGCTGGCAAGGTATCCCCACTGAACAAGAGGCGCGCTGGTTCGCCGAAAGCCTCGCCTCGCTCCTCACCACGGCGGCGCTCATGCAGTCTGCGCCCGCGCCCGTGGTCGAAGGCTACATCACTTCGCGCCTGACCGGACAACGCGGCACCATCGCCGGAAGCGTCACCGGTCTCGACACCGACGCCATCCTTACGCGCCTCGGATAGGGGCAGGGGGTCTTCTCTGAAGAAAATACTCCCGCCGGAGGCATCCGACGGGAGCAATAACTTCAGATTTCTGGAGAGGCTCTCTTAGCCCGCCACGGAGGCCGCATAGATGCTCTCGATCGTGCCCGCGATGGTGGCGTTGAAATCCGCGTCCGACTGATCCGCTGTGAGCCCTTCGGTCAGGGCCCGGCTGAACGATGCAATGACGCCAGTGTTTTGCGACAGGCGGTCATTGGCCTCCTCACGGCTATAGCCCCCCGAAAGCGCCACAACACGCATCACCTTCGGATGATCGACCAACGCCTTATAATGGTTCTCCACCTCCGGCAGCGTCAGCTTGAGCATGACCTTCTGTCCCTCCGGCAGCGCGTCGAGATGCGCGACCAACTCGGCCCGCAGGATGTCTTCCGCTTGTGCCTTATCTGCGATCGAGATCGTCACTTCCGGCTCGATGATCGGCACGAGCCCATGGCCAAGAATCTCTTGGCCAACCTCGAATTGCTGCGCCACGACCGCCTTGATCCCTTCCGGATTCGCCGCGTTGATGACCGAACGCATCTTGGTGCCGAAGATCCCCGCCTTCACGGCGCGGCCCAGAAGCGCGTCGAGCTCAGGCATCGGCTTCATCACCTGCACGCCGTTTGCTTCCTCGGCCAGCCCCTTGTCGACCTTCAGAAACGGCACCACCCCGCGCTCTTCCCACATATAGGTCGCGGTTGGTTTGCCGTCGATCTCGCGTTCCATGGTCATCTCGAACAGGATTGCGCCAATCACCTTCTCGCCGCTGAATGCCGGCGCCTTGGCGATCCGTGCGCGCATGGCGTGGATCATGTCGAACATCTCGGCTTCCGAGCCGTATTGATCCTCTTCCACGCCATAAAGTCGCAGCGCTTTCGGGGTGGAACCGCCCGATTGGTCCAGCGCGGCGATGAAACCTGCGCCGCTGGTCATCTGTTCGATCTGTGCTTGCTTGGTCATGCCGGGTCCGCCCTTGAATTTCTTGTCTGCCGCAGTTGCGAAATGAATGCGCCCCGCTTCTACGGGAGCGGGGCGCATCATGCAATTCTGGTGGCGCTAACGATCTGCGCCGGGCTTCTGAATTCGGGGCAGGGCGGCCCTATCCTTCGAGCGCGGCCACACCCGGCAGGGCTTTGCCTTCCATCCATTCGAGGAACGCACCGCCTGCCGTCGAGATATAGCTGAAGTCCTTGGCTGCGCCAGACGCGTTGAGCGCCGCGACCGTGTCGCCGCCCCCGGCTACAGAAATGATTCCACCTGACTTGGTCAGCGCCGCCGCAACAAGCGCAGCGGCATTGGTCGCCGTGTCAAAAGGTTCGATCTCGAAGGCGCCAAGCGGTCCGTTCCAAATCACAGTATGCGACGCCGAAAGCACGGCGGTGATCGTCTTCACACTTTGTGCTCCGGCATCAAGGATCATTGCATCCTCGGGGCAGGCATCCGCCGGCACCGTCTCGTTGTCCGCATGGGCCTTGAACTCGCGCGCGACCACAACGTCGCTCGGCAACACGATGCTACAGCCTGTGCCTTCGGCCTTGTCCATGATCTCTTTCGCCGTGTCGGTCATGTTCAACTCGGCCAGCGATTTCCCGATGCAGAGCCCCTTGGCCGCGAGGAAGGTGTTCGCCATCCCGCCACCGATGATCAGATTGTCGACCTTCTCAACAAGGTTCGACAACAGCTCGAGCTTGGTCGACACTTTCGCCCCCCCGACCACGGCCGTCACAGGCCGGTTCGGCTTGCCAAGCGCAGCTTCAAGCGCCGAAAGCTCGGCCTGCATGAGGCGCCCTGCACAGGCGGGCATCTTGTGCGCAAGACCTTCGGTCGAACAATGCGCCCTGTGCGCCGCCGAGAAGGCATCGTTGCAATAGATTTCGCCAAGCTTGGCCATGGCGTCGGTCAGGGCCGGATCGTTCTTTGTCTCACCTGCATGAAAGCGCGTGTTCTCGAGAAGAAGAACCTTGCCTGCGCCAAGCGTCTCGGTGGCAAGCTCGGCCTCGGTGCCAACGCAATCGGCGGCAAAAGCGACCGGAACACCAAAGGCGGTCTCAAGCGTCGGCACAAGCTGTTTGAGAGACAGGTTCTCGCGCCGTTCACCGCCGGGGCGCCCGAAATGCGCGAGCAAGATCGGCTTGCCGCCCGCAGCGAGAATGTCTTTGACCGTCGGTACGATCCGTTGAATGCGCGTGGCGTCGGTCACGACGCCGTCCACGACCGGCACATTGATGTCCACACGGGTCAAGACCCGCTTTCCGGCGAGATCCATCTCGTCGAGTGTTTTCCAAGGCATGGGGTTCCTCCCTGATGTCTTTCACAATGCGCTCGCCCCGTTTCATATAGGAAACACCCTAACCGTCAATGCGGTGTCTTGGCTTTCTGCTGGCCGGTGATTAACTATCACGCAACATGAATGACAGGAGGGCCCCATGGCCGAGATCAAAGACCCCGAAAACACCATCCTGATGGAACTCAAAGACGGCACCGTCATCATTGAACTGCTGCCCGATATTGCGCCCGGCCATTGCGACCGCATGAAAGAACTGGCGCGCTCCGGTGCCTACGATAACGTCGCCTTCCATCGCGTGATCGACGGCTTCATGGCCCAGACCGGTGATGTCGCCAACGGCAACATGGAAAAAGACTTTGATCTGCGCCGCGCAGGAACCGGTGGCTCGGACCTGCCGAACCTCAAGGCCGAGTTCTCGCGCATCCCGCATGATCGCGGCACGCTCGGCGCGGCCCGTTCGGCCATGCCCGACAGCGCAAACTCGCAGTTCTTCATCAACTTCAGCGACAACCACTTCCTCAACGGCCAATATACTGTCTATGGCCGCGTGATCGCGGGTATGGAACTTGTTGATGCGATCACACGTGGCGAGCCGCCTGCGCAACCTGACCGCATGGTCTCTGTAAAGGTGGCGGCCGATGCAGATGCTTAAATCCGCGCTCGCTCTGACCCTTCTCGCCAGCCCGGCTCTGGCCACTGGCCTCGAGATCGAAATCTCCGGCCCTGGCGCCAATGGGACAGTGGTCATCGACCTTCTCGAAGACATCGCCCCCGGCCATGCCGAGCGCCTGACGACGCTTGCCAAAGATGGCGCCTATGATGACGTGGTTTTTCATCGGGTGATCGAGGGTTTCATGGCCCAGACGGGCGATGTGGAACATGGCGTGCTCGATGATGATTTCGACATGCGCTATGCCGGACGCGGCGGATCGTCCTACCCGGACCTCACGGCCGAGTTTTCCGAGACCCCCTTTGACCGTGGCGTCGTTGGCATGGCCCGCTCGAACGAACCGGACTCTGCGAACTCGCAATTCTTCATCATGTTCGACGAAGGCTATTTCCTGAACGGCAACTACACTGTCGTCGGCAAAGTGACCTCGGGCATGGATGTGGTTGACCAGATCAAGCGCGGCGAGGGGCCGAATGGTCTCGTCTATGGTCAGCCAGACCGCATGGTCAAGGTGACCGTGACCGAGTGATCGGCCCCACATTGAAAGAGACGGGAAGGGGGCTGCGGCCCCCTTTTTTGTGGCTGGAGGCAAAGGTTAACAAATCGACGGGCGCGCGAAATGGCACTGACGCAATACCGACGTGATACCGACGCGATACAGATGCGCCATTTCGCCGTTAACTCTTTGAGAGGTTACGACAAAAAAGAAACGCCGCCCAAGAAAGGCGGCGTCTCGAAATGTCCAGAAATCTGTTAAGATCAGGAACCGTTGCCAGCCGGTTTTGCCGCCGGTGCAGGCTTGGCCGCCGGGGCCGGAGCGGCTTTCTTGGCGCCTGCCGAAAGCGGGTCGTCCTGACGCTGCACCGAACCTTCGAAATGCGCGCCGCTCTCGATGGCGATGGTCTTGTGGATGATGTCGCCTTCGACACGTGCGGTCGAGGTCAGGCGCACCTTGAGGCCACGCACGCGACCCACGATGCGGCCATTGACGACCACGTCATCGGCGATGACTTCGCCGCGGATCGTGGCGTTCTCGCCAACGGTCAGCAGGTGCGCGCGGATATCGCCTTCGACGGTGCCTTCGACTTGAATATCGCCGGTCGTCTTGAGGTTGCCGCTGATGTGGAGGTCAGAGGACAGCACCGATGCCGGCGGTTTCGCCTTGGGTGCGGAGGCCTTGAACTCGCTCGACGGAGCCGGAGCCGCAGGCTTCGGTGCGGCATCGGCCGCTGCGGGCTTGGCCGGATCCTCGGATTTCGGTGCAGGTTCGTTGATTTTGCTCTTAGAAAACATCTCTTCCAGCCTTGATAAAGTTCATCGGATTCACGGCACGACCATTGAGCCGAATTTCGTAGTGGAGGTGGGTTCCGGTCGAGCGACCAGAGTTGCCCATATCACCAATATGGTCTCCGCGCGAGACCCTTTGGCCTTTCTTCACGCGGAACTTGGATAGGTGCGCGTAACGGGTTTCGATCCCGAAATCGTGCTTGATCTTTACGAGACGGCCATAGCCCGAAAGCCAATCGGCATGGACCACAACCCCGTCCGCCGTCGCATAGATCGGAGTTCCGTGCTTCGCTGCAAAGTCCGACCCTTTATGCATCCGACCCCAGCGCATGCCAAAGCCGCTGGTAAAGCGATAGGCGCTCTTGACCGGGATCGAGAAGGGCGCGGTTTCTGCCGCAATGCGGTAGGTATTCAGAGCGTCGAGCCGGTCGAGCAGGCGGTTGGCGCGCTGCGCTTCGGGATCGATCTCGCCGCCTTTTGTCGAGAAAGACAGGGGCATCATCGGGCCGCCTTGACCGTTATAGCCGCGCTTCACCTCATTGATGAGCGCGTCCGTGTCGAGACCGGCGGATTTGAACATTTTCTCAAGCGGCGCGACTGACACCGTCATCGCGTCTTCCAACTGTCTGAAAATGCGGTCGTTTTTCTCTTCCATCAGGGCAAGTTCAAGGCGCATCGCTTCTTCGGCTTCGATTGCGGCCTCGGCGTTGCGGATCAGTTCGTCGCGCTGTGTCGCGGTTTCTTCGAGCGCTGCTGCAAGCGCATCCACCATGTCATTGCCGGTTTGCGAGCCCGCCGCCATCAGCGTGTTCTGACCGCTGGCATTGCTGCGCAGGCTTTCGCTTTCAAGCCGGGCGAGATCGCGTTCCTTCATCGTGCGGCGCAATGTCGATTGAATGACCTCGATACCGGTTTCGAGTTCCCGACCGCGCGCTTCGGAGGCCAGAAGCTCGGATTGCATTTCGGAAATCTGTGCCAGCGCCGAGTTGAACCGGTCCTGTGCTGCCAACGCCTCTTCGGTGCGGGCGTCGCGCTCATCAGAGAGGTCGTTCAGGCGTTGTTCGTATGTCTGTTGGTCACGACGGGCCTGTTCACGGAAGTTCCCGGCGCCAATCGAATCCATGAGAAGGATCGCTGTCGCAATGATGGCCCAAGCCACGATGCCGGAACTGCCGAGGAAGACCATGATCTGCGTTGCAGGGCGCAGGCGAATGAACCTCGTATCGGTCTCGGAGCGGAGGAAGAGGCGGCGTTCCGGGAAGTAGCGTTCCAGAAAGGCATTCATCTTTATCGCGAGCCGCGTTCTCAATGCTATCGTCCTTGTCCCTGTCGTCGATGCGGGGCCGCATGACACCCCGACGTAGGGGTCTTACCCATTCAGGCCCACACGAGCAAGGTTTTTGCCGATACAGAGCCGATTGGGCAACAGGATTAAAACGCGCATGGGCAAGGACTTGCCGATCAACGGGCGTAGGGCGGTGGCAGTTCGTCGGCGAGCGGCCAGTAGAAATCGGGTGGAATACCGGCTTCCGCACGCTTTTCCTCGTTGAACGGCGCCTTCAGGTTCGCGTGGAAATAGCGCTGCACGAGGGCGTGGAATTCCGATTTCGGATCGAGGTTGTCGCGGCCA
The DNA here is from genome assembly GCF_032918335.1 of Shimia sp. FJ5. Taxonomy (NCBI): domain Bacteria; kingdom Pseudomonadati; phylum Pseudomonadota; class Alphaproteobacteria; order Rhodobacterales; family Roseobacteraceae; genus Shimia; species Shimia sp. FJ5. The sequence goes on from NZ_JAWJUV010000003.1 coordinate 302,964, forward strand.
CAAAGGAAATTGAACCACTTGGCTCCATAGGCCACATGACCAACCTCTTCGGCATAGATAATGCGCAGCGCTTCAAGCGTCTGTTCTTCTTTGGCCTTCTCGAAAATCTTGATCATGCCGGGGGTGACATCAAGCCCGCGCGCCTCGAGCACCATGGGCACAACCGCGAGTCGACCGAGGAAGTCCTCGGCCGTATCTTCGGCGGCGCGCCACATGCCGGCATGCGCGGCGAGCGCGCCATAGTGGCTCCCCATGGCTTCAAGGCAGTCGCATATAAGGTTGAAATGCTTGGATTCTTCGTCTGCTGATTTCACCCAGTCATCATAGAAACCAACCGGCATCGGCGTGTCTGTAAAGCGCGCGATGATGTCCCAGTGAAGGTCCACCGCGTTCAACTCGATATGCGCCACTGCGTGGAGAAGTGCGATGCGGCCCTCAGGACTTCCGGGTCTGCGCCGGGGCACGTCGCGTGGCGACAATAGTTCTGGTTTTTCCGGGCGTGCAGGGCGCAGCGGTGGGCTGGCGTGACCGATTTCGATCGTCTCGCCCCGCGCGCGGGCCGCGAACCAAGTGGCCGCATGCTTGTGAGAAAGCGCGGTCTTTGCGCGCCCATCGGCGGTGGTCAAGACTTCGACCGCCATTTCAGACAGGGTCAGGTCAGTCACAGCGCGGTCACCGCCTCAAGGACTTCGGCGACATGGCCATCAACCTTAACCTTGCGCCAGACCTTCTCGATCCGACCATCACCATCAATTAAGAAAGTGCTGCGCTCAATGCCCATGAAGGTCTTGCCGTACATCTTCTTTTCTTTCCAGACGCCATAGGTCTCGCAGACATCGCTATCCTCATCCGAAAGCAGCGGCATCCCGAGATCTTTTTTGGCAATGAACTTCTCATGCGAGGCCAAGCCATCCTTGGAAATGCCAAACACCTTCGCACCAGCTGCCTTGAAGGCTGCGAGCGACTCGGTGAACTCGATCGCCTCGCGCGTGCAGCCGGCAGTGTTGTCGCGTGGATAGAAAAAGAGAACCACCGGGGCAGGGCGCAACTCTGAAAGGGTTATGTCCTGCGTACCCGTCGCCGGGAGGGTGAAGTCGGGGGCCATGTCATTGACGTCAATCATGTGCTCAGTCCTTGGGTGTCTCTAGTGTAAGGTATATAGTGCCATCCAACGAGCAAGCCCAACCAGAAAACCAAACGAGGCGGCCCTGAGCAACACGGATGAAATCCCGGACTCCGAAGACCCGAGACCCCCGCGTCGTCGGCGCGTCGGTCTGTGGATGCTCCTGAGTCTATCGCTTTCGGCGGTTGTCATTGCGCTTGGGCTTATTCTGTTGCTCGAGCGGAGCTTGACGCTACCCGACTGGGCGGCGGAGCAGGTGGTCGAGGTGGTGGCGCGCGAAGTACCCGAGCTGGATGTCGAGATTGGCCAGATCTCCATCGTGCTTGAAGAGGACTGGCGCCCGCGTATCCGCGCCTCTGCGGTGTTGTTGCAAGATCCCGAGACAGGGGCCGTCGTTGAGATCGCCGAGATTGATAGCACCCTTTCACTTGAAGCGTTGAAGGAGGGCCGCCTTGCCCCGAGCGCGCTACATGTCAGTGGGCTGTTCCTCAATATGCGCCGGCTTTCGGACGGGTCGATCAGCGTGGCACTTGGCACTGACGCTCAAACGGTTGACCCGGTGGACCGCAAGACCACACTTGCAAGCCTGTCACGAGAACTCAAAGAGGGGCTTGCCAAACCCTGGCTTGCGCGTCTGGCCGAGGCCAGCCTGACCGCCGTGACCCTGCGCTATGAAGATGTGCGCGCCGGAAAAGGGTGGACGATTGACGGTGGGCAAGCGCGCCTAAGTCGTGACGAGGCCGGGATCGATCTTTCCGCGAGTCTCGTGGCGCTTGGTGCGCGGGACTACGTCACCACGTTGGAAGTAAAATACGAAACCTCCTATGGCTCTGATGCGTCACGTTTTGGCGTCACATTCGAGGACATTTCCGCTGAGGACATCGCCTCGCAATCCCCGGCACTGGCTTGGCTCGATATCCTGCGTGCGCCGATTTCCGGCTCACTGCGCAGCTCGATTGACGAGACCGGCGCGCTTGGCGCCACCAGCGCCGCACTTCAGATCGGCGCAGGCGCAGTGCAACCAACCGATACCGTCAGTCCGATCCCTTTCGAATCTGCGCATACCTATCTGACCTTTGAGCCGACCGGTGACACGCTCTTGCTTGATGAACTCTCCGTGCAAGCTCCGTGGGTGCGGCTGACTGCGAATGGCAAGGCGCTTCTGCAGGATATGGAACTGGGGCTTCCCGGTGAAATGGTGGTGCAGTTGCGCCTCGATCAGCTCGAAGTCAATCCAAACGACCGCGAGACGATACCGGTCGCACTCGATCAGGCATTTGCCGATTTCCACCTTGATCTGTCTCCTTTCGAGATACAACTCGGCCAAGCAGTGTTGATCGAAGGAGATCAGGTCTTATCCCTGAGCGGTGACGTGCGTACCACGCCCGATAACTGGCAGTATGCGATCGACGCTCAGGCAAACACGCTCGATCATCGCCGTGTTCTTGGTCTTTGGCCCGAGGCGTTCCTACCGAAGCTGCGCATTTGGATTGATGAGAACATCCACAAGTTAGACCTACATTCCGCACGGGTCGCGCTACGCTCGCAAGAGAACGATCGCCCAAAAGTGCGCGCAGATTTTCAGTTTCGTGACCTCGACATGCGTTTCGTGAAGAGCCTGCCGGATATGCAAGGTGCGGCGGGCTATGCGAGCTTTTCCGACAATACGTTCCGCGTTGCGGCAGAAAAAGGCTATGTGACGGCGGACGAAGGGGGCGCGATTGACGCAACAGGGACGGGGTTCACCATTCTCGATACGCGGCAAAAACCTGCACCCGCGCGTGTCGATCTCAAGGCCAGCGGACCGATCCCGGCGGCGCTTTCTCTTCTCAACCGGCCGCCTCTATCGGCCATGGACAAGGCCAATTTGCCCGTGACCCTCGCGCAAGGCGATATGACGGCTTCGGGGACGATCGAACTACTACTGAAAAAGAAACTGCCCAAAGAACTTGTGACCTTTGACCTTGCGGGCACCATGCCAGCCTTCACGAGCGATCACTTCGTTAAGGAGAAGACGATCAAGGGCCGCGCGACTTGGGAGGCAACAAACAGGTCTTTGACGATCGATGGCTCCGGTCAGCTTGGCGCGGTGCCGTTCGAGGCCATTTGGGAGACAGCCCTTGGCCCAAGCGCGAACGGGCGCAGCACCTTGCAGGGGACCGCAGACATCGGTCCTGTGGCCATGGATGAATTTCGCATAAGCCTTCCACAAGGCACAGTGGACGGCACTGCCAAGGCGGCGTTTCGGATCGATTTCGATAAGGGCGAACCGCCGCAGATGCGCCTGACGTCGGATCTCGATGGTATGTCTTTGGCTTTTGCGCCACTTGGCATTCAAAAGAGCGCCACTGCCAATGGCGATCTTGCCGTTGACATGGTGCTTTCGACCCCGCCTTCTCTAGAGAAAATCGCGCTTTCCGGCGGCAATCTCAACGCGGAAGGCAGCGTCACACTGAAACCGGATGGGACGCTTGATGCCGCTGACTTTACCACCTTCCAGGTCGGGGCTTGGCTTGATGGGCAGGGACGTTTGCAGGGCCGTGGCGAAGATGTTCCGGCCGCGATACGCGTCTCTGGGGGGCGCGTCGATATTCGGGGCCTACCTTCTGGTGGCGCGTCGTCGGGGCGCCCGATGGGCCCGATCTCTGGACGTCTTGACCGTGTTGATGTGTCGGACACGATCCACCTTAGAAATGTAGCGGTTGAAACCACGGGAGGGTCGACGCTGCGCGGAGCCTTCTCAGGGTTGCTCAACGGCGAGGCGGCCGTCGATGGAACGCTTTCGCCGCTCAACGGTCGGACCCGGATTGATCTGCGCTCGCGTCAGGCTGGTAGGATTATCAAATCACTTGGATTTTCGGATGCCTCTGATGCCGGCACGCTGCAAATGGCGCTGACACCGACGCAAGGCCCCGGAGTATTCAATGGCTACGTCAAGATCGAAGATATTCGCATCCAGAACGCACCGGTGATGGCGGAGGTCTTTAACGCGTTGAGCATTGTCGGCTTGCTCGACCAATTGAACGGGCCCGGTATCAGCTTTTCCGATGTCACCGCAGAGTTCCGCGTCACGCCGGACCAGATCATCGTGGGCGAGAGTAGTGCGGTCGGCCCTGCCATGGGGATTTCGCTTGATGGTGTCTATGATCTTGCCTCGCGTCAGATGGATTTTCAGGGGGCTTTATCGCCGCTCTACGTGGTGAACGCTATCGGCCGGATCGTTGCCAAGAAGGGCGAAGGATTGATCGCCTTCAACTACAACTTGCGCGGCACGCCGGACAACATGCGCGTCTCGGTCAATCCGCTCTCGGCCTTGACGCCCGGGTTCTTACGCGAGATTTTCCGCCGCCCGGCCCCGAATCTTGAAGAGTAGCCTAAATGAACCTGTCCGATTTCGACTTCGATCTTCCTGATCGATTGATTGCCACGCGCCCAGCAGACCCGCGCAGTTCCGCGCGGCTTCTCGTGGCTGATGGCGATAAGATCACCGATGCGGTGGTGACGGACCTGACCAAATGGCTCCGTCCCGGGGATCGGCTCGTCCTGAACGACACCAAGGTTATCCCCGCTCGCCTCTTTGGGCGCCGCCTACGACAGGGGCCGGACGGTCCCACAGAGGCGCGCATTGATGTGACCTTGCTTGAGCCGCGTGGTGATGGCGCTTGGACGGCGCTCCTTAAGCCCTTGAAGAAGGTGCGCGAAGGCGAAGATATCGTTTTCTCCGAGCGGCTGAGTGCGACGCTCCTTGCCAAGGAAGAAGGGCAGGGCATCCTGAGCTTCAACCTTGTCGGGGAAGATTTCGATGCAGCATTGGCCGAGGCGGGCATGATGCCATTGCCCCCGTACATTGCGGCCAAACGTGCAGCGGACGAACGCGACAAGGACGATTACCAAACCGTCTTCGCCCGACACAAAGGCGCCGTGGCCGCGCCGACGGCTTCCCTTCATTTCGATGCGCCGCTTCTCGAACGTCTGCGTGAGATGGGTGTCACGTTTACCTTCGTGACCCTGCATGTCGGAGCGGGGACGTTTCTTCCGGTCAAGGTCGAGGACGTGACCAAGCACAAGATGCATGCCGAGTGGGGCCATGTGAGCGACACCGCTGCCGCAGAGATCGCAGCCACAAAGGCCGCAGGCGGGCGCGTGATCCCCGTCGGCACCACCGCCCTGCGCCTGATCGAGAGCGCGGCGCGCGAAAGCGGCGCGATTGCGCCGTGGCAGGGGGAAACCGATATCTTCATCTATCCGGGTTTCGTGTTTCATGTTGCGGATGCGCTGATGACAAACTTCCACCTACCGAAATCGACATTGATGATGCTTGTGTCAGCACTCATGGGAGAAGATCGGATCAAGGCGATCTATTCACACGCGATCGTGAATGAGTACCGGTTTTTTTCATATGGCGATGCGTCTTTGTTGATACCGTCACAGACGTGACGCACATGGACCGGGTTTTGTCGTTCATATGAGGCCCGGCATACGTCACGCACGGTAGTGCGGAGAAAAACCTTCAGGAGGGGTGAATGTTTCAGTTCCTGTCCAACGCCTGGGCGCTATTGCTCGGTATGATGCTCTTGATGGTCGGGAACGGCCTGCAATCCACGTTGCTTGGTATTCGCGGCGAGATTGAAGGCTTCTCGACCTTTGAGATGTCGATTGTCATGTCCTCCTACTTCCTCGGCTTTCTCGGTGGCTCGCGTATGGCGCCCGAGATGATCCGGCGGGTCGGCCATGTGCGGGTCTTTGCAGCGCTGGCGTCGTTCATCTCTGCCGTCCTGATTCTCTATCCGACCTTTGCAAACCCTTGGGTTTGGGCGATTGGGCGGATCATTATCGGGTTCTGTTTCTCGGGCGTGTATGTGACCGCCGAAAGTTGGCTCAATAACGCCGCCACGAATGAGACGCGCGGGCAAGCGCTGTCGCTCTATGTGATCGTTCAGATGATCGGCATTATCGTTGCGCAGGCTCTTCTTGTGACGGCCGATCCTTCGGGTTTTGTCCTCTTCGTCATTCCCTCGGTGCTTGTTTCGATTTCGTTTGCACCCATTCTCCTGAGCATTTCACCAACACCAGCCTTTGACACAACGAAACCGATGAACCTGCGCAGCCTCCTGGAAACATCGCCGCTTGGCGTTGTCGGCATGTTCCTTCTTGGCAGCGTATTCTCGGCGCAGTTCGGTATGTCGGCGGTTTTCGGTGCTCAGATCGGGCTCAGCGTTGCGCAGATTTCGATCTTTGTCGCGGCCTTCTATGTCGGAGCGACGTTCCTACAATATCCGCTCGGCTGGCTTTCAGACCGCATGGATCGCCGGGTGCTTATCATGGCGGCGGCGCTCATCGGTGGGCTTGGCGCGGTGCTCGGGATGATCGCGGGTGAGAACTTTGTCCTGCTTCTTGTCGCGGCTGCTCTTATTGGGGGGCTGTCCAATCCGCTCTATTCACTTCTGATCGCGCACACGAACGATTTCCTCGAACTTGATGACATGGCTGCGGCCTCTGGCGGCATGGTGTTCGTCAACGGCATCGGTGCCATCGCCGGTCCGGTCGTGACGGGCTGGATCATGTCGACCTATGGCGCCTCCGGCTTCTTTCTGCTGATTGCCGTACTCATGATTGGCCTTGGGGGCTACGCCGCGTACCGGATGACGCGCCGGTCAACTGTTGATGAAACGGCAACCTACGCGCCGGTTTTGCCTACTTCTTCGCCAGTGGCTGTTGAGGTTGCGCAGGAATTCGCCATTGAAACCGCCCTCGAAGAAGAGGAGGCCGAGGCTGCGTCATAATGTGTCGTCGCTGTTGTAATTTGTTACTGTTTTTTCGACAGTAATCATGTGTAACGTTTTTATGTCACAGGTGGGTGGCGTATGGTGAGGAGATAAGGGCAATGGCGAGCCCGGAAGAGATATTGAAGTTCTGGCTGGACGACGTCGGGCCAGACGGGTGGTACAAAGTCTCAGAAGATCTGGACGAACAGATCCGAGAAGGATTTCAAGATACGTGGACAGCTGCGCAGGAAGGTAGCTTTGCACAGTGGCTGACATACCCGAGCGGCGCGCTCGCCTATGTCGTCCTCAACGACCAGTTTCCAAGGAACATGTTCCGTGGCAGTTCCAAGGCCTTCTCGTCGGACCGCATTGCTCTCGCGGCGGCCAAGGGCGCAATTCATCATGGATATGATCTCAAAATTGCAGAGCCCGCGCGGCAGTTCTTCTATCTGCCGCTGATGCATTCCGAAAACCTCTGTGATCAAGAGCGCTGCGTGCGCCTGATGAAAGAGCGGATGCCGGAATCCGGCACCTCCAATATGCTTCATGCCAAGGCGCATCGCGAAGTCATTCGTCAGTTCGGGCGTTTCCCCTATCGCAACGAAGCCTTGTCGCGCGCCTCGACCGAGCCGGAAAAGGCCTATGTTGCCAATGGAGGCTATGGCCAGACCGTGCAAGAGCTACAGCAGGTCGGCTGAAACACGCCAGATCATGAGAATTTCTGAACCCGTGCGATAAATTCGCGCGGGTTTTTGGTATTGAATGAAATGACGTTTGAAGCGTCGGGAGAAATAGTTTAATGCTGAACTAAATTGAATCACGGAGGGCGTCATGGCCAAATCTTTCGATATGATCGTGATCGGCGCAGGGCCGGGCGGCTATGTGGCGGCGATCCGGGGCGCACAGCTGGGCCTCAACGTCGCGATTGTCGAGCGCGAACATATGGGGGGCATCTGCCTCAACTGGGGGTGTATCCCGACCAAGGCGCTTCTGCGCTCTGCAGAAGTGTATCACCTGATGCATCGCGCGAAGGAGTTTGGCCTCAGCGCAGATAACCTGTCTTACGATCTTGATGCGGTCGTGAAACGCTCGCGTGGTGTTGCCAAGCAGCTGAGCTCTGGCATCGGCCACCTGATGAAGAAGAACAAGATCACGGTGGTCATGGGCGAAGCGAGCCTTCCCGCCAAAGGCAAAGTGACCGTCAAGACAGTGAAGGGCAACGAAGAGCTGACATCCAAGCATATCGTGCTTGCGACAGGCGCCCGCGCGCGCGAGTTGCCGGGGCTTGAGGCGGATGGCGATCTCGTATGGACCTACAAACACGCACTTCAGCCCAAACGTATGCCCAAGAAGCTCCTCGTGATTGGCTCTGGCGCGATCGGAATCGAGTTCGCAAGCTTCTTCAATACACTTGGCGCCGATACCACGGTGGTTGAGGTGATGGATCGTGTCTTGCCTGTAGAAGACGCAGAGATCAGCGCATTCGCGAAGAAACAGTTTCAAAAGCAAGGCATGACCATTCGCGAGAAATCCATGGTCAAGCAACTTGACCGCGGCAAAGGCAAAGTCACGGCTCATATCGAAGCTGGTGGCAAGGTCGAGAAACACGACTTTGATACGGTCATTTCGGCGGTTGGTATCGTCGGCAACGTCGAGGGTCTTGGCCTTGAAGAGATCGGCGTCAAGGTGGATCGTACCCATGTCGTCACAGATGCCTATTGCCGCACAGATGTCGAAGGCGTCTACGCGATCGGAGATCTCGCCGGCGCGCCTTGGCTTGCCCACAAGGCGAGCCACGAGGGCGTGATGATCGCAGAATTGATCGCCGGTCAGAAGCCTCATCCCGTCAAACCCGAAAGCATCGCGGGTTGCACCTATTGTCACCCGCAAGTCGCCTCTGTCGGCTATAGTGAAGCAAAGGCCAAAGAGCTTGGGTATGAGGTCAAGGTCGGGCGTTTCCCGTTCATCGGCAACGGCAAGGCCATCGCACTTGGCGAGGCAGAGGGCATGGTAAAGACAGTGTTCGATGCCAAGACAGGAGAGCTGCTCGGGGCGCATATGGTCGGTGCGGAAGTCACCGAGATGATCCAGGGCTATGTCGTGGGCCGCACCCTCGAGACAACCGAAGCGGAGTTGATGGAAACGGTCTTCCCGCACCCGACGCTTTCTGAAATGATGCATGAAAGCGTGCTCGATGCATATGGGCGCGTGATCCATATGTAAGCAATCGGAGAGGGGCGCGCCTATGGCCCGTCCCCACCGATCCAGCCGGGAGCCCGAAGTGCCAAGCCTCAATCGGATCGTTATGGCCAAATCGAGCCGCCGCATGATCCGTGCGCTTGATCCTGAGCGGCTAGATGCAGCGGAAATCTCGGGGCGATGGGGCGAACAGTTTGGATTTCGCTCCTACGAACGCTTCATCTACCCCGAGTTTGACATTTGCGCGGGTCCGTTCCCACGTCCGGACGGAAAGCCGCGCAAATTTGACCTCATCATCGCCAACCAGGTCTGGGAACATCTTGATCGCCCCTACGCGGCGACGAAGAACGTGCGCAGGATGCTTCGGAAAGGGGGGCATTTCTGGGTCGCGGTGCCTTTCCACATTCCGTTTCATGCGGCACCTTTGGACAATTCGCGTTGGTCTGCGCGCGGCCTCAAGAACCTGTTGATTGAAAGCGGATTCGCGGAGGACGAGATTCAAGCCGAGCAATGGGGAAACCGTCCCGCCGCAGCGCGCAATCTCGAACTGCCGTGGCCTCCGATGTATGATGAGGGTCGGGACACGCTTGAAAACGATCCGGAAATGCCGATCTGTGCTTGGGCTATAGCGCGCCGCACATAGGGCGGGTGCGCAGCTCTAGGTGCGGATGACCTTGCCGCCAGCCTGCACCCAATGCGACAAACCACCGATGTTGTGTACGTCTTCATAGCCAAGTTGGCGCAACACGGATGCGGCAGAATGTGACCGCGCGCCAGAGGCGCAATAGACAGCGATCTTGCCAGTGGTCTTGAGGGCTGGGTGATAGTCAGGGTGGCGCGGATCGGCCATATCGCGCAGTCGCATCAAGGGCATGTGGAGTGCCCCTTCGGCAATACCGGAGTTCGCAAGCTCCATTCCGTCGCGCACATCAATCACGGTGATCGCCCCGGCCTTGGCGCCTTGGACGGCCTCCTGTGCACTCATTCCGGCTTTGGGCTTTTGCCTGAGAAAGAACATGGTGAACCTCTTCGCTGTCCGGTCCGCGCCGGTGTTTCCATTGCCTCAGAAATAACATTCGAAATTGTGAATACAATTCAAGAAACGGCCAAAATGATAAAGTTCATGCTTTGTTCATGTTTTTGGGTTGGCGACTCTGCTGATCTGACCTATTTCTTGGGCAGTCACCGCGAGGATTATCATGGCCGAGCTGAAGAATATCGAAGTGCGCGGCGCGCGCGAACACAATCTCAAAGACGTCGATGTGGACATTCCACGTGATCAGCTTGTGGTGATAACTGGCCTGTCCGGTTCCGGAAAATCGTCTCTCGCCTTCGATACGATCTATGCTGAGGGGCAGAGGCGCTACGTCGAATCTCTCTCTGCCTATGCGCGACAGTTCCTCGACATGATGGAAAAGCCGGATGTCGATCATATTAGCGGGCTATCCCCGGCAATCTCGATCGAACAGAAGACGACCTCCAAGAACCCGCGCTCAACCGTTGGCACGGTGACCGAGATCTACGACTACTTGCGTCTGCTTTTTGCGCGCGTCGGGACGCCCTATAGCCCGGTGACGGGCCTGCCCATCGAAGCGCAACAGGTGCAGGATATGGTCGACCGGATTATGTCTTTCGAAGAGGGGACACGCGGTTACCTTCTTGCGCCAATCATTCGTGACCGCAAAGGCGAGTACCGCAAAGAATTTCTAGAGCTGCGCAAACAAGGCTTTCAACGCGTGAAGGTCGATGGAACATTCTACGATCTGGATGAACCGCCAACACTCGACAAGAAGTTTCGTCATGACATTGACGTCGTGGTGGATCGTATTGTGGTGCGCGAAGGGATGGAAACCCGTCTTGCCGACAGCCTGCGCACGGCGCTTGATCTTGCCGACGGCATTGCGGTTCTGGAGACGGCACCGAAGGAAGGCGACCCAGAGCGGATCACGTTTTCCGAGAATTTCGCGTGTCCGGTGAGCGGTTTCACGATCCCAGAGATCGAGCCGCGCCTTTTCTCGTTCAACGCGCCGTTCGGGGCCTGTCCCGATTGCGATGGGCTTGGCAAAGAGCTGTTTTTTGACGAGCGTCTTGTGGTGCCAGATGCGACGCTGCGTCTTTATGATGGAGCGCTCGCGCCATGGCGGAAGGGGAAATCGCCGTACTTCTTGCAGACCATCGAGGCGATCGCGCGCCATTACGAATTTGACAAGAACACCCCTTGGAAAAAACTGCCGAAACATGTGCAACAGGTTTTTCTGTATGGTTCCGGCGAGGAAGAAATCCCCTTCCGATATGATGAAGGGGGCCGGGTCTACCAGGTGACGCGCGTCTTCGAGGGCGTCATTCCGAACATGGAGCGTCGCTATCGCGAGACGGATTCCAACTGGATCCGCGAAGAGTTTGAACGCTACCAGAACAACCGACCCTGTGGCACCTGCGGCGGATATCGCCTTCGGGAAGAGGCCTTGGCGGTGCGCATCGCAGGTCTGCATATCGGCAAGGTCGTCGAGATGTCGATCCGCGAAGCCTATCGTTGGATCGAAGACGCGCCAAACCATCTGACGGCTCAGAAAAAAGAGATCGCACGCGCCATCGTCAAGGAGATCAAAGAACGGCTTGGATTCCTAAATAACGTTGGTTTGGAATACCTTACATTATCACGTTCAAGTGGAACGCTAAGCGGTGGTGAGAGCCAGCGAATACGGCTCGCGTCGCAGATCGGGTCTGGTTTGACCGGGGTGCTCTACGTGCTCGACGAACCGTCGATCGGGCTTCACCAACGTGACAATGATCGGCTTCTTGGGACACTCAAGAACCTACGGGATCAGGGCAATACTGTCATCGTTGTCGAACACGACGAAGAAGCGATCCGCGAGGCCGACTATGTGTTCGATATCGGCCCCGGCGCTGGTGTGCATGGTGGTCGCGTCGTCTCTAAAGGCACGCCGAAAGAGATCGCCGAGGATCCGGCCTCGCTGACCGGTCAGTATCTTTCAGGCGAACGCGAGATCACCGTACCGACAGAGCGCCGGGATGGGAACGGCAAGAAAGTCACTGTCGTCAAGGCGACCGGGAACAACCTCAAATCTGCCACAGCGGATTTCCCACTTGGGAAATTCGTGTGCGTGACGGGTGTGTCTGGAGGGGGTAAGTCAACCCTCACCATTGAAACCCTGTTCAAGACGGCCTCAATGCGTCTCAACGGGGCGCGCCAAACGCCTGCTCCTTGTGAGACGATCAAGGGACTCGAGCATCTCGACAAGGTCATCGACATCGACCAACGCCCGATTGGCCGCACACCGCGTTCCAACCCGGCGACCTATACCGGGGCGTTTACTCCGATCCGAGATTGGTTCGCGGGGCTACCAGAGGCCAAGACGCGGGGCTACAAGCCGGGACGGTTTAGTTTCAACGTCAAAGGTGGGCGTTGTGAAGCCTGTCAGGGGGACGGGGTCATCAAGATCGAGATGCATTTCTTGCCTGATGTCTATGTCACCTGCGAAACCTGCAACGGTGCGCGCTACAACCGCGAGACACTGGAGATCAAATTCAAGGGCAAAAGCATTGCGGATGTCCTCGATATGACGGTGGAAGATGCGCAGGACTTCTTCAAGGCGGTGCCCTCGATCCGGGACAAGATGGATGCGCTGGCGCGGGTTGGCCTTGGCTACATCAAAGTCGGCCAGCAGGCGACGACGCTCTCTGGTGGTGAGGCACAGCGGGTCAAGCTTTCCAAGGAACTGGCAAAGCGGTCCACAGGGCGTACCCTCTATATCCTAGATGAACCGACCACGGGCCTGCATTTCGAAGACGTGCGAAAACTTCTCGAGGTTTTGCATGAGTTGGTTGAGCAGGGCAATACGGTCGTCGTGATCGAACACAACCTCGATGTGATCAAGACGGCGGATTGGATCATCGACATTGGCCCCGAGGGCGGCGATGGCGGGGGCGAGATCGTGGCTTGCGGCACGCCCGAGGATGTGGCCGACGTCGAACGCAGTCATACTGGGCGCTACCTGAAACCGATGCTAGCGGCCAAACGGGTTGCCGCGGAATGAGCCGGCTCGGGATCGCTCTTGGCTCTGGTGGTGCGCGAGGGTGGTGCCATATCGGTGTGCTCAAAGAGCTTGATGCGATCGGCGTTGCTCCGGACGTGGTCGCTGGATGCTCTATGGGCGCGCTTGTGGGCGCGGCATGGGCCTCTGGCCGTCTGTCTCGCCTGGAAGATTGGGCGCGCGCCCTGACACAACGCGGAATGCTCAACTACGTCGACCTGCGGTTTGAACATGGCGGTCTTTTGCGCGGTGGGACAGTGCGCGAGATGCTCAAGGATCTCGATCTGCCGGAACGGATCGAAGACCTCGGCAAGCCGTTTATCGTCGTCGCAACGGATATGGCGACGGGGCGGGAGATCTGGATCCAACGCGGATCGCTTTTTGACGCCATTCGGGCGACCATCTCGATCCCCGGTTTGTTCAGCCCTCACAAGGTTGATGGGAAATGGCTGTTGGATGGAGGGCTGGTCAATCCGGTCCCAAGCTCTGCCTGTCGTGCACTTGAGGCGGACGTGACCCTTGCTGTAAATCCCAACGCAAAGTTCGGCAACCTTTGGGAACCACGCGAAAGCTTTCTATCCAAATTGGGTTCTGCGGGGTGGGTGGAGAAGCTGCCAGATAGCGTGCGCGATATGCTGCAACCGGATAGCGATCCGGGGCCGAACTCGCTCGATGTGGTGTCGACTTCCATTGATATCATGACGGAATATGTCCGAAAGACCCGAAGCGCCTCTGATCCACCGAACCTCGCCCTTGAGGCGGATCTAAACGATATGTCGGTGTTGGAACTGTTCCGAGCCGATAAGGCGATCAGTGAAGGTGAACGGATCGTGCGGGATCAAGCAGAGGCGATCCGCGATCTGCTGAAGGGGTGACCCCGCGCAAGACGGGCGGGGCCTTACGTCTTTAGCCGCGCCCGCGTTTCTCAAAGCGGGGTAGCATGGCCGAGAAATCCATTCCGGCCCCATCTTCGTTTTCCACGAACTTGGCATAGAGGTCGCGCGCCATCTGACCCATCGGGGTGTCTGCGTCAGCGGCCTCAGCGGCCTGTTGTGAAAGGCGCAGGTCCTTGAGCATCAGGTCGGCCGCAAAACCGGGCTTGTAGTCGTTGTCCGAGGGCGATTGCGGACCAACACCCGGGGCTGGGCAATAGGCATTCATGGTCCAGGAATAGCCCGAAGAGGTCGACACCACGTCGAACATCTTCTGACGATCAAGACCAAGCTTGTCGGCGAGCGCAAAGGCTTCGCAGGTGGCGATCATGGTCACACCAAGGATCATGTTGTTGCAGATTTTCGCGGCCTGCCCGGCACCTGCTTCGCCGCAATGCACGGCCTTCTGGCCCATGATGTCAAAGAGGGGCTCGGCCTTGGCAAATGCGGCGTCGCTGCCGCCGGCCATGAAGGTGAGCGTGCCGCCGGCTGCACCGCCAACACCGCCAGACACGGGGGCGTCCACGGCCAGAAGACCCGCGGCCTCGGCCTGTTCTGCCACAGCACGGGCGCTCTCGACATCTACGGTCGAGCAATCAACAAGTGCCGCGCCTTTATCCATCGCGGGGATCAGTTCTGCCGCAACGCTGCGCAGGATTTGGCCGTTGGGGAGCATGGTGATCACCACGTCGGCACCCTTGGCGGCGTCGGGTCCGGAGGCCGCCATGGTGACGCCCTCAACAGTCACCTCGGCCATATCGAACCCCGTGACCTCATGCCCGGCTTTGGCGAGGTTTGCGGCCATAGGACCGCCCATGTTGCCAAGTCCAATAAATCCGATCTTCATGGCTTAGTCTCCCTTTTCGAATGTGAGTTTTGCCTCTCCCAAAGGCATCAACATCTGGCTCACGGCGGTGGCCGGGAGCGCGGAAAGCGCGTGTTTCCAGCTTGGGTTTCTGTCCTTGTCGATGATCTGGGCGCGGATTCCTTCAAGGAAATCGCCGTTTTGCATCGCGCGATAGGTAAAGCGGTATTCTTGTTCGAGGGCCGGGCGGAGTGTCTCGGTGCCGCGTACACGGTGGATGATCTCGAGCGTGCACCCCATGGCGAGGGGCGAGTTGCGGGAGAGCTTCTTGAGCGCGGCTTCTGCGAAGGCGCTTTTGCTGGCCTTCAGGGCGTTGACAATATCGGGCAGTGCCTCGCCGCCGAAGAAGGCGTTGATCTCGTCTTCTTGTGTGGCGAGCGCCGCCTCAGGCACCGGTTCCGCAGCGGCGTCAATCAATGTCCAGTCGCCAGTTTCTTCAAGTTTTGCAATGAGTTCCGGCCAGTTCTTCTCGTGGATATAGTAGTCTGCGAAGCCCGCGAGGATGGCGTCTCCGGCGGCGAGGCGTGAGGCGGTGAGGCCGAGATACTCGCCAAGACGGCCCGGCGCATGAGCGAGGATGTAGGAACCGCCGACATCCGGCACGAGGCCAATGCCGCATTCAGGCATGGCGATCTGGCTCGACTCGCCAACCACACGGTGCGACGCGTGGCAGCCGACACCGACGCCGCCGCCCATTGTGAAGCCCTGCATGAAGCTTGCCACTGGCTTGCAAAATTCGAACATCTTGGCGTTCATTCTGTACTCGTCAGCCCAGAATTTCTGTCCAAATGCGAAATTTTCGGCTTTCCCTGTTTCGTACAGTTCAGCGATGTCGCCGCCTGCGCAAAAGGCCTTCTCGCCTTCGGCGTCAATCACCAGCATCTTGACCTGATCGTCATCGGACCACGCATCGAGCGCGTCTTCGATGGCGATGCACATCTCGTAGCTCATCGCGTTGAGCGCCTTGGGGCGGGTAAAGGTGATGCGGCCGGTCTTTCCGACCTTGCGAATGTTGATATCGCCCATGGGAAAACCCCTATCTGTAACGCGTCGGTATCACGTCGGTATTGCGTCGGTGCGAAATGCGGAATCAGGCCGCATCGGCGATCATTTGGCGCGATACGATCAGGCGCATGATCTCATTTGTGCCTTCGAGAATCTGGTGGACGCGCAGATCGCGCACGATCTTCTCGACCCCGTAATCCGCAAGGTAGCCATAACCGCCGTGCAGTTGCAGACAGCCATTTGCCACTTCGAAGGCGACATCGGTCACCATGAGCTTGGCCATGGCGCAGAACTTGGTTGCGTCGTGGGATTTGTTGTCGAGCTTCCATGCGGCCTGACGCAGGAAGACGCGCGCGGCTTGCAGTTTGGTCTCGAACTCGGCGAGGCGGAATTGCAGGGCCTGGAACTGATTGATGGGTTTGCCGAAGGCCTTGCGCTCGGCCATGTATTGCATCGTCAGGTCGAGGGCGTTCTGCGCACCACCAAGCGCAGAGGCGGCGATGTTGAGGCGGCCCCCGTCGAGACCGGCCATCGCGTAGGAGAAGCCTTTGCCTTCCTCGCCGATGAGGTTGTCATGCGGAACTTTACAATCGTCGAACTGCACCTGCGCGGTCGGTTGCGAGCGCCAGCCCATCTTGTTCTCAAGCCCGCCAAAGCTCAGGCCATCGGAACCGTCTTCGACAACCACGGTCGAGATGCCCTTGGGGCCGTCATCGCCGGTGCGCACCATGATGACATAAGCATCGGAGTAGCCGCCGCCGGAGATAAACGCCTTGGTGCCATTCAGCACATAGCCGTCATTGGTTTTGGCGGCGCGGGTCTTGAGCGCGGCCGCGTCGGAACCGGAGCCGGGTTCGGTCAGGCAGTAGGAGAAGACCTTGGACATGGTGCAGAGGTCTGGAAGCCATTTCTGCTTGGTTTCTTCGCTGCCGAATTTGTCGATCATGCCGCCGCACATATTGTGGATCGACAGGAAGGAGCCGACAGAGGGGCAGGACATGGCGAGCGCCTCAAAGACGAGGGTCGCGTCGAGGCGCGACAGGCCGGAGCCGCCGTACTCCTCGCTGACGTAAATGCCGCCAAGGCCAAGCTCGGCAATCTGCGGCCAGAGCTCTTTCGGGATCGTGCCTTCGGCCTCCCATTTCTGGGCGTTGGGGGCGATGTGTTCTTCGCCAAAGCCCTTGGCCATATCAAAGATCAGGGTTTGCTCTTCACTCAGTGCAAAATCCATCGGGTTCCTCCCAAAACGCGAAATTGAACGACTGTTAAATTATACAGTGCCGTAAGCGTGGTGTCAGTGCGCAAAAATGCAAAACAGGCTGGCGAATATGCCCGGACCTCCTACAAATCTGCGTGGTATTCTTCGGTCAGGTGTTTGACCACGGCGCGCAATGCCTCTTCATGGGTATATTCGGCCTGGATCGCATCTCGGTAGACCGCGCGTTGTTGATCGGCGCTATTGCCGGTGGCGACGATGGTGCGGGTGTTCTCGATTTCGCGCAGGCAGCCGAGGGTGTCGGCGTCTTCATGTAGAAGCGCGATGAATTCTTCTGCGAGTTCTTCGAAGGAAACGATTTCGCGGCGGCCCCAGTCGATCAGGCCGGATGAAATGCCATATCGCTGTGCACGCCAGCGGTTCTCGGAGATGAGAAAATTATCATAGAGGCGCCAGCGTTGGTTCTTGATCGCGAGGCGCCAGAGCATCCGGGTCAGGGCTTGGGTCAATGCGGCAAGGGTTAGTGCGGTTTCAAGGCGGGGCGACACATCGCAAACCCGGCTCTCGATGGTTGGAAAGCGAGAGGAGGGGCGCAGATCCCACCAGATCTTGGAGGCGTCCTCGATCACGCCCACGGTTTTCATCGCCTCAACCGAGCGTTCATATTCGCCCCAGCCCTCGACGCGCGGCGGCAGGCCGGTGCGAGGCAGGTTGTCAAACACCGTCAGACGATAACAACTCAGGCCCGTATCCTCGCCTTGCCAGAACGGCGAGGAACAGCTCAGCGCAAGCAGATGCGGCAGGAAATACTTGAGCTGGTTCATCAGGTCGATGCGTTGGTCCGGGCCGTCGATGCCGACATGGACATGCATGCCGCAGATCAGCATACGCCGCACCACACCTGCGAGGTCGTCGCGCAGCTCGTTGTAGCGTTGCTTGTCGGTGTGATGTTGGTTGCGCCAGTCCGAGAACGGATGGCAAGAGGCGGCGATCGGGGCGAGGTTATACTTGCCCGCCACCCGCGCCACGGTCGAGCGCAGGCGCTTGAGGTCTTCGCGGGCCTCGGCCACGTTGCGACAGACGGCCGTGCCGATTTCGATCTGGCAGTTGAGGAACTCGGGGCTGACCTGGCCTTCAAGCTCGGCCTTGCAGGCCTCCATCAGCCCGTCCGGTGCGGCCGCGAGGTCGAGGCTGTCCTTGTCGATAAGGAGGTATTCCTCTTCCACGCCGATGGTGAAATCCGGTCCCTGCGGTGACATGGCGGCCCTCCCGAGTGGTCTTGGAAGGAGTTGAGCAGGAATGTGGGATCGTTTCAAGCGCCGCGGGCGGTCGGGGCCTGTGGCATAAACGCGAAAGAGGCCGGAACGATGTCCGGCCTCTCTTGGGTGACTGTCGCAGGGAGATCAGTCCATCTGCTTGAAGTGGAACTCTCCGCCTTCTTTGATGCCCGAGAACCAGCGCGCGGTGACGGTCTTGGTCTTGGTGTAGAAGCGGAAGGCGTCGGGGCCGTATTGGTTGAGATCGCCAAAGGCCGATTTCTTCCAGCCGCCGAAGGTGAAGTAGCTCAGCGGCACCGGGATCGGGAAGTTGATGCCGACCATGCCGACATTGACCTTGGTGGCAAAGTCGCGTGCGGTGTCGCCATCTGCGGTAAAGATCGAGGTGCCGTTGCCGTATTGGTTGGTCATCACGAGATCGAGCGCTTCTTCATAGCTCTCGGTGCGCACGGTCGACAGGACCGGGCCAAAGATCTCTTCCTTGTAGATGTCCATGTCCTTGGTGACGTTGTCAAAGAGGCTCGGGCCGACAAAGAAGCCGTCCTCGTAGCCCTGCATCGAGAAGTCACGGCCGTCGACGACAAGCGTCGCGCCTTGGTCGACACCGCTCGAGACGAGGCCGTTGATGCGGTCCTTGGCTTGCGGGGTGATGACCGGGCCGTAATCCACGTCGGCGCCAGCAGTATAGGGGCCAACCTTGAGTTTCTCGATACGCGGCACGAGGCGTTCGATAAGGGCGTCGGCGGTCTTCTCGCCAACCGGCACGGCCACAGAGATCGCCATGCAGCGTTCGCCAGCCGCACCAAAGCCCGCGCCCACGAGCGCGTCAGCGGCTTTGTCCATGTCCGCGTCGGGCATGATGATCATGTGGTTCTTGGCACCGCCGAAGCATTGGGCGCGTTTGCCGTTGGTGCAGGCGCGGCCATAGATATACTGGGCGATCGGAGTCGAGCCGACAAAGCCCACGGCCTGGATCGTCTCGTTGTCGAGGATCGTGTCCACGGCTTCTTTGTCGCCGTTGACAACCTGAAGCACACCATCGGGCAGGCCCGCTTCTTTGATAAGTTCGGCAAGGCGCAGCGAGGTCGAGGGGCAGCGCTCGGAGGGTTTCAGGATCATCGCGTTGCCGGAGGCAAGCGCGGGGCCCATCTTCCAGAGCGGGATCATGGCCGGGAAGTTGAACGGGGTGATGCCCGCGACAACGCCGAGCGGCTGGCGCATGGCGTAGAGGTCGATGCCGGGGCCACCATCGTTCATGTATTCGCCCTTGAGCAGGTTCGGCGCGCCCATGCAGACCTCGATCACCTCGAGGCCGCGCTGCACATCGCCACGCCCGTCGGGCAGGGTCTTGCCGTGTTCGCGGCTTACCAGCTCGGACAGCTCGTCCATGTGCTCTTCGATCAGAGCGGCGAACTTCATCATGACGCGGGCGCGGCGCTGCGGGTTGGTCGCGGCCCAAGCGGGCTGAGCGGCTTCGGCAGCGGCGATGGCGGCGTTCATCTCGTCCACGGTCGCGAGCGGCACCTTGGCCTGCACTTCGCCGGTGGCGGGGTTGTAGACATCTGCGAAACGGCCGGACGTGCCTTTGACGTGCTTGCCGTTGATGAAATGGGTCAGTTCTTGCATGGGATCTCCTCCAAAGCGTTCCGGGGCAGATTAGACTTGCAAGAATACCTTTAAAAGAGCCAACATCTCAAAACAGCTTTGCGAGAATGCAGGAGGGCAGCATGGCACCACAATGGGACGATCTTCGGGTGTTTCTGGCTGTGGCGCGTGAAGAAAGCCTTTCTGCGGCGGGTCGGCGGCTCAAGGTGGATCCGGCGACAGTAGGGCGGCGGGTGGCGCGGCTCGAGACGGATATGGGTGCGCCGCTTTTTGTCAAATCACCCTCGGGCTATGCCATGACAGATGCCGGGCAGCGGCTCTTGGTGCATGCGGTGCGGATCGAGCAGTCGCTCGAAGAAGCGACGCAGGAGATGGCCGGGACGAGCGGGGGGCTTTCGGGACAGATCCGCATCGGGGCGCCGGACGGGGCGGCGAACTACCTCTTGCCGCAGGTCTGTGCCGAGATCGCGCGGAGCAATCCAGACCTTGAAATTCAGATCGTGGCGTTGCCGCGGGTCGTCAACCTATCCAAGCGTGAGGCCGATCTTGTCGTCGCCGTAAGCCCGCCAAGCGCAGGCAAGCTCACGGTGCAGAAGATCACCGACTACGCGCTGCACCTTGCGGCGGCGCGTTGGTATCTGCGCAATGCCCCACCGATCGAGAGCCTTGAAGACCTGCGTGAACATATGGTGGTCGGCTATATCCCGGATATGATTTTCGACAAGGAGCTCGACTATCTCAACGAGACCGGGGTGGAGCGGGTGCGGCTTGCGTCGAACTCGGCCTCTGTTCAGTTCAACTGGGTCCGGGGCGGGCATGGGATCGGGATCGTACATGACTTCGCCTTACCTTCGGCGCGCGGCATGGTGAAGGTCTTGCCGGAGGCGGTCAGCCTGACGCGGAGTTTCTACCTGATCCGGCATGCGGATGATCGGCGGCTTGAGCGGATGAACCGTTTTGCCGAAGCGCTTTGCGAGGGAATTCGCGCAGAGGTCGCGCGGCTTGAGAGCGAAGCTTGACAGGTGAAAAAATTGCGACGACCATTGGATTTACGCAATATTCTTATGGAGGAATGAATATGCTGGTCCATCAGATCCTGAAACACAAAGGCGATCAAGGCGTTGTCACGGTGCCACCGTCCATGACGGTTGCGGAAGCGGCAAAGCTTCTTGATGAAAAACGGATCGGCACATTGGTCATTTCTTCCACAGGCGACACCGCCGACGGCATCTGTTCCGAGCGCGATATCGTGCGCGAGGTGGCGCGGCGCGGCTCTGTGTGCCTTGAGATCAAGGTCGAAGAGATCATGTCGCGCAATATCATCACTTGCGGCCTTGGCGAAAAGGCCGATGCGGTGCTTGCGACGATGACCGAGAAACGGTTCCGTCACATGCCGGTGGTCGATGCCGGCGTTATGGTCGGTTTCATCAGTATCGGAGATGTGGTTAAGGCCCGCTTAACGGAGCTTGCGATGGAGAAAGACGCTCTTGAGGGGATGATCATGGGCCATTGAGGCCCAATCCCAGAGCGGTACATACCCCGTAAGACTACGGGTGCGACCAATGAGGGCTTGCATTTCTGGGCGCAATAATGTTGCGTGCCGCGGAAGCCACTGAAAAGCGGAGACAATCCATGCGCGTTGGTCTTTATCCGGGCACGTTTGACCCGATCACAATGGGTCATATCGACATTATTCGCCGGGCCTGTCTCTTGGTGGACAAGCTGGTCATCGGGGTTGCGATCAACCGTGACAAGGGGCCGCTGTTCACGCTTGAAGAGCGCGTTGCCATGGTCGAGGCGGAATGCGCCGCGCTCTCGAAAGAGACCGGCACCGAGATTGTCGCGCATCCGTTCGAGAACCTTTTGATCGATTGCGCCCATGATGTCGGGGCCCAGGTGATCGTGCGTGGGCTTCGGGCTGTGGCCGATTTTGAATATGAATTCCAAATGGTTGGCATGAACCGGGCGCTCGACTCTTCGGTTGAGACGGTGTTCCTTATGGCCGAGGCCAAGCATCAGGCGATCGCCTCCAAGCTCGTCAAAGAGATCGCGCGGCTTGGTGGGGACGTTTCGAAATTCGTCTCGCCCGATGTCAACGAAGCGCTGAAGGCTCGTTTCGCCTGATCCAGACGCCGCACAGGATTTCTGCAACGCCTCGCATCTTATCGGTGCGGGGCGTTTTCACATTCGAATCACGGCAAATGTGAAGGCCGTGGGGCAGGGCGGACTCGGGGTCTGTATCACGTCGGTATCACGTCGGTATTGCGTCTGTGGCGCGGCCCCGATGGTGCGGATGAAGGCAGCGCACGGTCTCATGCAAGGTGACGGGGGAAGGCGGTCGGTTTTTCCCCGTCGTGGACCCTTTGGGTATGCTTGTTTGGCGCGTCGGATCGGGTAGGGTGCAAAGAGCGGTTTCAACGGGAGTATTTCGGATGAGTGGATTGCTGGCCTTGCTCGATGATGTGGCAGGGATTGCCAAGGTTGCAGCGGCATCGGTGGATGATGTGGCGGCGCAGGCGGCCAAGGCCGGGGCCAAAGCGGCAGGCGCGGTGATCGACGATGCGGCAGTGACGCCGAAATATCTCCACGGGTTCGCACCGGCGCGGGAACTGCCGATCATCTGGAAGATCGCGCGCGGATCGATCCGCAACAAGCTCTTGATCCTGCTTCCGGCGGCGCTGCTTCTGTCGAATTTCGCACCGTGGCTCATCGCGCCTTTGTTGATGCTTGGCGGCGCGTATCTTTGTTTCGAGGGGGCGGAGAAGATCTATCACGTGCTTGTGCCGCATGACGATCATGCGGTGTTCAAGGAGGATGCGCCGGGCGATCCATTGCACCTTGAGGAACGCAAGGCGGCGGGTGCGATCAAGACAGATTTCATCCTCTCGGCCGAGATCATGACGATCATTCTTTCGGCCATTCCCGAAAGCACCTTTTGGATGGAGGCGGCGACGCTGGCGGTGGCCGGGGTCGGGATCACGGTGGCGGTCTATGGCTCGGTCGCGCTTATCGTCAAAATGGACGATGTGGGGCTTTTCATGGCGCAGAATGGACGGCTTGGCCTGACGCAGGCCTTTGGGCGGGGCCTTGTACGGGCGATGCCGAAGTTCATGAAATTCCTGACGATTGTCGGCACGGCGGCGATGCTCTGGGTCGGCGGCGCGATTATCGTGCACGGGCTAGAAGAGCTGGGCTATGGCTGGCTCGGGCATCATATCCACGACTGGGCCTATGCCGTGGCGCATATGGTGCCTGCGGCGTGGGAGGGGCTTGTGGAGTGGTCCGCGAAGGCGGCGATGGACGGGGTGTTCGGCCTCGCGCTTGGCTTCGTGCTTATTCCTGTCGCCACCAAGGTCATCGCGCCAATTTGGGGCGCGGTGTTTGGCGGGAAGAAAGAGGCGCATTGAGATTTATGCTCTGGCGAGCGCCTTCGAAATCGCTTGGACAAGGGCTTACAAGATCCCTATGAGGCGGTGTTCGATATGGGCGATGCCGCAGATTGATATAGAGGCCAAAGGAGATTTTGAATGAAGAAGTTTGTTTCAGGTATGGCGCTGGTGGCGCTGCTTGGAGGCTGCGAAGTTCCGGTCATCGTTGCGGCGAACCAAAATGACGGCAAGATGACCGGTATGTTCGAAGTGACCCTGCCAGCCATGTTGCTCATCGAGGCGGCAGGCGAGGAGCAGCAGCTTCTTCGCGGGGAGTTGATCGGCCATATGAATGGCAGTGCGAAATTCAACCTGACCGGCCCTACATGGGGCGACTGCGAAGGCCAAAGCACCAAGTCTGGCTACACCAGCATGACCTGTGAAAACGGAATGGCCTATGCCTTTGAGGCTGGCCAACAGAAAGCCAAGATGTCGGGGATCAACGTCACGCGCGGGGTGCGCGAAGGGCATCCGTTCGTGGCGGTGTTCGGTTGGGGCAAAGAAGCCAATGAGGCGGCTGTACGTGCGGCGATCTCTGGCTAGGTCTGCACCGGGTGATTTTTGACATTTCGGGGTATGGACGGCACGAGGGGGCGCTCTACCTAAATGTCTGCGAACACGTGCACAGGAGCAGAAATCACCATGTTCAAAGGACTCGGACTTTCGGTCGCAATCATCGTTGGCGGAATGCTTGGCGTGCCAGCGCTTATGGCGGCGATGATCCAGTAAGGGCGAGGGGGCGTGCGTCTGCGCGTCTCTTGAAGCAAAGAAAAAGCCGCCGGGAGAGACCGGCGGCTTTTGTGTTTCTATGGCGTCGAGATTAGCCGAGCAGGGTTTTGACCTTGGCCACGACGTTGTCGGCGGTGATGCCGAACTTCTCGAACAGTTGACCGGCCGGGGCAGAGGCGCCGAAGCGGTCCATGCCGACGAAATCGGATTTGCCGGGCTTGGCGCGCTCACCGAGCAGCCATTGATCCCAGCCCTGACGCGCGGCGGCCTCGATGCCGACGCGGACAGCGGCGCCTGCGGGCAGCACCTTGCGGCGATAGGCTTCGTCTTGTTCGGCGAAGAGCTCCATACAGGGCATGGAGACGACGCGGGTGCCGATGCCTTCGGCTTCGAGCTTGGCCTTGGCGTCCATGGCGACGGAAACCTCAGAGCCGGTCGCGATCAGGATGGCCTGACGCTTGCCTTCCGCCTCGGCCAGCACGTAGGCGCCTTTCTCGGTCAGGTTGGTGTTCTTGGCCTCAGTGCGCACGGTCGGCAGGTTCTGGCGTGTGAGCGCGAGGACCGAGGGCGTGTCCTTGGAGGTCAGGGCGATTTCCCAAGCCTCGGCGGTCTCGGCGGTGTCGGCGGGGCGGAACACATAGGTGTTCGGCGTGGCGCGACAGATGGCGAGGTGTTCGACCGGCTGGTGGGTGGGTCCGTCTTCGCCAACACCGATGGAATCGTGGGTCATCACAAAGACCGTCGGGGTTTTCATCAGAGCCGCGAGGCGCATGGCCGGGCGGGCATAATCGGTGAAGCAGAAGAAGGTGCCGCCATAGGGGCGGATGCCGCCGTGCAGCGCCATGCCGTTCATCGCCGCCGCCATGCCGTGTTCGCGGATGCCATAGTAGATGTAGCGGCCCTTGCGGTTATCCACGTCAAAGATACCGAGGTCTTCGGTCTTGGTATTGTTGGAGCCGGTAAGGTCCGCCGAGCCGCCCACGGTTTCGGGCATGATCGGGTTCACCGCCTTGAGCACCATCTCAGACGATTTGCGGGTCGCCACGGAGGGCGCCTCTTCGGCGATCTGTTTCTTCAAGGCCTTGATGGTGGCCGAGAGTTTCTTGGGGGCGTCGCCCGCATAGGCGCGCTCAAAACGGTTGCGCTTGGCGGAGCCGACCTCGGCGAGGCGGGCTTCCCATGCGGCGCGCTCCTCTGCGCCACGGGCACCGATGGCTTCCCATTGCGATTTGACATCGGCGGGGACTTCGAACGGGCCGTGGTTCCAGCCATAGACCTCTTTTGCGGCCTTGAGTTGGTCCGCGTCGGTCAGGGCGCCGTGGCCCTTGGACGTGTCCTGAGCCGCGTGGCCGAGGGCGATATGGGTCTTGCAGGCGATCATCGAGGGCTTGCGCGATTTTTTGGCGGCGGTGATGGCGGCGTCGATGGCCTCCGGGTCGTGGCCGTCGATTTCCTGCACATGCCAGCCGGACGCCTTGAACCGCTGCACCTGGTTGGTGCGGTCCGAAAGCTCGACCGTGCCGTCGATGGTGATGTTGTTGTTGTCCCAGAAGACGATCAGCTTGCCCAGCGAAAGGCGACCGGCGAGGCCGATGGCTTCCTGGCTGATGCCTTCCATGAGGCAGCCGTCGCCGGCGATCGCGTAGGTGTGGTGATCGACCAGCTTTTTGCCGTATTGGGCGCGTTGGATTTCCTCGGCGATGGCGAAGCCGACAGCGTTGGAGATACCCTGGCCGAGCGGCCCGGTGGTCGTCTCGACCGCGTCGAGCAGGAAGTTCTCGGGGTGACCGGCGGTCAGCGCGCCAAGTTGGCGGAAGTTCTTGATCTGGTCGAGTGTGACCTGCGCATCACCGACGAGGTGCAGGAGCGAATAGATCAGCATCGAGCCATGACCGGCAGAGAGGATGAAGCGGTCACGGTCGGGCCATTTGGGGGCCGAAGCGTCGAACTTCAGGTGGTTCTCGAACAGGACGGTGGCGACATCGGCCATGCCCATGGGCATGCCGGAATGACCGGAATTGGCGGCGGCCACGGCGTCAAGCGTCAGCGCGCGGATCGCGGCAGCTTTCATCCAGTGGTCGGGGTTCTTTGCGCGAAGGGCAGCGATATCCACGGGGCAGGTCCTTTGACTGGTGGGTCTGTTTGTGGGTGCTCAATACCAGCCCACGACCAATTATCAAGCATGTGCGTGGCGTGGGGCGGGCAATGGGGGAAGCAATTTGCACATTCATTGGATAAACTCGTGAAAACTCCGGGCAAAAGGCGATTCGTGTGACGGATTGGGCACTGGAGGAGCAAAGAAGCAGACGGGACCGGCGATAACGGTTCGAACCAAGGAGAGGGGCCGATGAGTGAGATCAGTGACCTTGAAAGCCGGATCAGCGCCGCGATGGATCGCATCGGGCGCGGTCTTGAGGGGCTGAAGACGGCGTCGGGCGCAGAGGCGGCGAGCAGCGAAAGCGACAGCGCGGCCCTCGGCGAGGCACAAGACGCGCTTGCCGCAGAGAAAGACCGGGTGGTCGAGCTTGAGGCGCGGGTCGAGGCGCTGACGGTGGAGCGTGAGGCGCTGGAGACGGCGCTTGAAACCGCCAAGGCCGAAGCGCGGCGTGCTACGGATGAGGCCGAAAGCGCCAAGGCCACGGCGGAGGCCGCTGAGGCCAAGTGTGCAGAGGTCGAAGCGACGGCCAGCCAAGCCGCCGAGCCTGCGCAGGTGTCGGTCGATCTTGAAGAGAGCCGCGATATTCTCAATCAGCTTGCCGGTCGGTTGCGCCGGATGCGTCGCACCAGCCGGATGCTCCGGGCGTCGAACCAGATGATGCGCGATGCGATGAAGGCGGAGTTGTCGGATGCGACGCTGGTCAATCAGGCGCTCGAGGCCGAGCTTGCCGATCTCAAAGCGATGCGCGAGACGGAACTTGCCGAGATGAAGGCGGTCAACGCGACGCTGCGCCCGATGCTGGTGCAGGCGGAGAAAGACCAAGCCGCAGAAGGAGGTGCATGATGCCCGAAGTGGAAATCCATATCGGTGGCCGGACCTTCGAGGTTGCGTGTCAGGACGGGGAGCAGCATTTCCTGCAGGCGGCGGCCAAATTGCTTGATGACGAAGCGCAGGTGCTCACGAGCCAGATCGGCCGCATTCCCGAACCGCGGATGCTATTGATGGCGGGGCTGATGCTTGCCGATAAGACGGCGGGGCTTGAGGACAAGCTGCGCGAGGTCGAGGCGCAACTGGCGCAGGTGCAGGGCGAGTTGCAGGGCTTGAAGGATGCCGGGCCGGAGAAGGTTGAGGTGGCTGTGATCCCGCCGGAGGTCACCGATACGCTTGCCGAACTGGCCGCGCGGGCCGAGTCGCTTGCCGATACGGTCGAAGAAAAGGTCGGCTGATAAGGTATTGAGACAACATGAAAAAAGGCCGATCCTTGCGGATCGGCCTTTTCTGTTTCGGATGGTGGGGTGAAGCCCACCCTACGGCGACAGGATCAGGCGTTGGCTTCGCGGATCTTGTCGGCGGCTTCCTTGTTGTAGGCGACGCCGTTTTCTTCGAACAACGTATCCAACTCGCCCGAGAGGGTCATTTCAGTGATGATGTCACAGCCGCCCACGAACTCACCCTTCACGTAGAGCTGGGGGATGGTCGGCCAGTCGGAATAATCCTTGATCCCTTGGCGGATGCCTTCGTCTGCGAGCACGTTCACGTCAGTATAATCCACGCCCATGAAGTTGAGCACGCCCGCGACGCGCGAGGAGAAGCCGCATTGCGGCATTTCCTTGGTGCCTTTCATGTAGAGCACCACGTCGTTGGCTTTGACAATTTCGTCGATCTGGGTTTTTGCGTCGGTCATGATGTCTTGTCCTGTTCCTTGGGGTCTGCCTCGGCAGGGGCCGAAGCGGTTTGGACCGGGTCTTGTGTGTCGTCTGGGTTGAAATCTTCGAGGTCGAAGTGATCCTCTTCATCCGCCAGCGCGGTCACGTAGGTGCTATTGGTTTCGGGATCGTAACTCAAACCGTAGGAAGATGCACCGTCGCGTTTGAAGCGGTTGTATTCGTGCCATGCCGCATAGAGGAACACCAGCACGAAGGGCGTCAGCAGCAAGAGGCTTGGGAGACGTGCAAAGAGCATGGAATTAGCCGGGCGCTTTGGTCATCAGGGCGAGGGCGTGCAGCTCGCCGCTGTCGATCTTTTCCTTGAGCGTCGCATTCACGGCGCGTTGCTGGGCCACACGGGACATGCCGCGAAAGCTCTCGTCGATCACCTCGGCAGAAAAATGCTGACCGTCATCGCCCATGACGGTGATCTTGGCGTCCGGAAAGCCCACGCGGATCAGGGCTTCGATATCAGAGGCGAGCATGGCCATGGAGGTCTCCCGAATAGATGTCGTTAAGATGTAGGATGTGCGTTTGCGGCTTGCAAGCAAATCCGCGTAGGGCCTCCGGGCCAGTGAGGTCCGGAGGCCGGATGCGTTGGTCGGGTCAGGCGACGGCCTCGGCAAAGCCCGCGCGGAACAGCGCCGAAAGTTCTTCGAGGGAGGCGGAGCTATTGCCCATGCAAACATCGGTGCCGGTAAAGCGACCGACGCTATGGACCGCCACACCAGCCTGACCTGCGGCGATCATCAGGGCCTCGGCCTGATCGAAGTTACAGGCCACGAGGTAGCGCGCCTGATCCTCGCCAAAGAGGGTTGCGGTGTCGTCGCTGTCGAGATGGATGCCGACGCCCGCGGCCTCGGCCATCTCGAAGGCGGCAAGCGCAAGGCCACCGTCGGAGAGATCGGTGCAGGCCTTGATGAAATCGCGGTTGGCGCGGATGAATTCACCGGTCGCTTTCTCTGCGGCGAGATCCACATGCGGCGCGTCGCCATCTTCGCGGTTGAACACCTCGGCCAGAAGCGCCGATTGGCCCAGATGACCGGTCGTGTCGCCGATAACAAGGGCCACATGGCCGTCGCGGACTTCGCCGATGATCGGTTCTTCGTCGGCCGCGATCAGCCCCACGGCGCCGATGGTCGGCGTCGGCAGGATGGCAGATCCATCGGTCTCGTTATAGAGCGAGACGTTGCCCGAAACGATTGGCATGTCGAGCGCGGCGACGGCTTCGCCGATGCCTTTGATGGCGCCGACGAACTGGCCCATGATCTCGGGCTTTTCGGGGTTGCCGAAGTTGAGGTTGTCGGTTGTCGCCAGCGGCTTGGCCCCGACGGCGCAGAGGTTGCGCCAGGCTTCTGCCACGGCCTGCTTGCCGCCTTCGACGGGGTTGGCGCGCACGTAGCGCGGTGTCACGTCAGAGGTAAAGGCGAGCTTTTTGTCGGTACCGTGGACCCGGATGATCCCGGCGCCGAGGCCCGGCAAGCGGGCGCTATCGGCCATGACCATGGTGTCATATTGTTCATAGACCCATTGTTTGCCCGCGTAGTTCGGCGAGGAGATCAGCGCCTTGAGGCCGTCGATGGGATCAATCTGCGGCACGTCGGCCAGCGGTTCAGCCGGCGGGGTTTCGACCCACGGGCGATCATATTCCGGCGCACGGCCCGAAAGGGGCGAGAGCGGCAGGTCGGCTTTGACTTCGCCATTGTGCAGGATGAGGAAGCGATCCTCGGCAATGGTCTCGCCGACGATGGCGAAATCGAGGTCCCATTTCTCGAACACGGCGCGTGCCTCGGCCTCTTTCTCGGGGCGCAGGACCATGAGCATACGTTCCTGGCTCTCGGAGAGCATCATCTCGTAGGCGGTCATATTGTCTTCGCGCTGCGGCACGTCTTCGAGGTTCAGCTTGACGCCGAGCTTGCCCTTGTCGCCCATTTCCACGGCCGAGCAGGTCAGACCCGCCGCGCCCATGTCCTGGATCGAGATCACGGCGCCGGTCTGCATGAGTTCCAACGTCGCTTCCATCAGGCGTTTCTCGGTGAAGGGGTCACCGACCTGAACGGTGGGGCGTTTTTCTTCGATGGTGTCGTCGAATTCGGCGCTTGCCATGGTTGCGCCGCCGACGCCGTCACGGCCGGTTTTTGCGCCAAGATAGACGACGGGCATGCCGATACCGGAGGCCGCCGAATAGAAGATCGCATCGCTTTTGGCGAGGCCTGCTGCGAAGGCATTGACGAGGCAGTTGCCATTATAAGCCGGATGGAAGCGCACTTCGCCGCCCACGGTCGGCACGCCGAAACAGTTGCCGTAGCCGCCGACGCCTTCGACGACGCCATTGACGAGCTGGCGGGTCTTGGGGTGGGACGGCTCGCCAAAGGAAAGGGAGTTCATCGCCGCGATGGGGCGGGCGCCCATGGTGAACACATCACGCAGGATACCGCCGACCCCTGTGGCCGCGCCCTGATAGGGCTCGATGTAGGAGGGGTGGTTGTGGCTTTCCATCTTGAAGACCACGGCGTCGCCATCGCCGATATCCACAATGCCCGCGTTTTCGCCGGGGCCGCAGATCACCTGCGGGCCATCGGTCGGCAGGGTGCGCAGCCATTTCTTGGAGGATTTGTAAGAGCAGTGTTCGTTCCACATGGCCGAGAAGATGCCAAGCTCGGTGAAACTCGGTTCGCGTCCGATGATCTCGAGGATCAGGTCGTATTCGTCGGGCTTCAGACCGTGGCTTTCGATCAGGTCGGGGGTGATGGCGGGCTCTTGCATGGGGACTCTCTCTCCGGCGGCGCGTGTCTGGCGCTTCTTTAGGGCATTGCGGCGCTGTGGAAAAGGGGGCTTTCGGTCTCTGGCCCCTCGCATTTCTCTCAGGTCGTGCGCCCACGCCGCCAGCCGAAGAGCGCGAGAAGCGCGGCGGCAAGGACGAGCGCCCATCCGAACCAGTCACCGAGGCGGGTATAGAGGCTTTGGCCTGAGTGTCGGAAGCTCTGTCCGTGGATGGCGCCGGCGGTGTTGACGGGGCTTTCTGCGACGATTTTGCCAGCGGGTGATACGACGAGGCTTATGCCGTTGACCGAGCCGACGCCGATCGTCAGGCGGTTCTCGACGGCACGAAAGACGACATCGGCGGCGTGATGATAGGGAAAGATCGGGTCGGCGTCGAAGTCATTGTCCATCGGCAGCGCGATGACGTCTGCGCCTTTGCGGGCGAGGGCGCGTAGGATCCAGAGGCGGTGCGTGTCCCAACAGATCGCGCCGGAAAGGCGGCCAAAGGGCGTTTCTATATGAGCGAAGGATTCAGGCCCGCGCGCATATCCGGCGGCGATTTCCGCCGGGAAGAGATTGATCTTGGCGCGTTGTAGGGCTTGCTCGCCAGAGGGGGCAAAAAGGGTGTTGGTGTTTTCTTTGCCCGCCGGCCGGTGATGCAGGAGGTTCGCGGAGAGATAGGCGCTTTGGGCCTTGGCAAGCGCGGAGAGCGCGGCGCGGGTCTCTTTGTTGTCATCGTAGGCGAATTTGTTTTCCGGCCAGACGATCAGGTCCATGCCCGCGGGCAGGGTTTCTGTCAGGCGGATATTCTCGTCCAGCACCTTGCGGGAGAGGGCGGGGTCGGCGGCGATCTGGCCAAGGTCGCCTGCCAAGGGCATGTCGGCGCGTTGCAGGGTCATGTCAGTCACGGCGGCGATGGTCACGGGTGTGCCCGTGCGCGGCATAAGGGCGGCTCCGGCAAGGAGAAGCGTGCCGATCACGGCCAGAGCGGCAATTGCGGCGCGGGGCGCGATTTCAAGGCCCGTGCGTGGCGTGAGGCGTAGGGCGCGGATCAGGAGCGCGGCAAGGGAAAGGTTGGCCACAAGCACCATAAGGGTCAGGCCCGGAAACCCGGTCACCGAGAGGATTTGCAGCGCCGGGGGAAACCGCCATTGTGTGGCAGAGGGCGAGACGAACCACCAATCGCGCACATAAGGCGCGATGAAATTCACGAACTCCACCGCGCTCCAGACCAAGGGCAGGGCGAGAAGGCGGAGCGCGCCCGGCATGCGCCGGGTGAGCCAGAGGCCAAGGCGAATTTTCAGCCCATACCAACCTGCCACTGCGAAAACGAGGCTCCAGCCGAGGGCGGGGCCGAAGATCGCCGGATACCAGCTATGGGCGCCGAGCGAGAAGACAAGGAAGAAGGCGATCGACAGGAGCGGCACCTGACGGTCGGGCTGGGTCAGCAGGAGGGTGAAGTAGGGAACAAAGCCAACCCAGCCAAGAAAGGGCAAGTCATAGCCCGGCAGGGCGGCAGCGGTCACTGCGCCGGAGAGGGCGCAGATCAGAACGGCAAAAAGGAAAGGCATATTCGGCAAACACATGAGAGGAAATAACTCTCTGTCTTGTGTCATGCCGGGGGCCACAAGTCCAAAAAAAAGGCCGAGCATCAAGCTCGGCCGAAGTCCAACAGGGAGGTTGAAGATGATGCGCTTTTCAGCAATCACCGTCTTCGAGAGATGAATTAGGCATCAGTTTTGAATCGATCAAGGGAAAGAATGCCGCAGGTGCAACATAGCCGCTATGCTATATGTGCATGTCTCAGGAATTTCCCTGATCTCTCAGTTGCTTGCGGTGTGAAATAATCTCTTCCTGCACGAAATCGCGGAAGGCCGCGATGCGTTTAGATTGCCGCAACTCTTCCGGATAGGCGAGAAAAACGGGGATATCGCCGGATTCAAGGTCTGGCAAGACCCGCTCGAGATTCGGGAAATCCTGCGTCAGATAGTCGGGCAGGACACCAATACCGAGATTGTGGCGCACGGCTTGCAGGACGCCGTAGTAGTTGTTGACGTAAAGCACCGAAGGCACGTCATAGCTCATGATCTGCTGCACGAGATTGGCACCGGCACCGACCTGCGCGGAGGTGACGTTCTGGCTAATGAGGCGGTGCGACGACAGATCGTCGAGCGTTTCCGGGCGGCCGTTCTGATCGAGGTATTCGGGCGACGCGTAAAGGCGCATATGCACGTTCATCAGGCGCTTGCGGATCAGGTCGGCCTGGGACGGTTCCTTCATGCGGATGGCGACATCGGCCTCGCGCATGGGCAGGTCGAGCACCTTTTCCTCGAGCATCAGGTCGATGTTGAGGTCAGGGTATTTCTCGTAAAGCTTGGGCAGGCGCGGGGCGAGCCAGAGGGTGCCGAAACCGATCGTTGTCGTGACGCGCAATTCGCCGAACACTTCTTCTTCGCTATCGCGGATGCGGGCGGCGGCGGCGTCGAGGCGTTTGATCATTGCCGATGTGGCATCAAACAGAAGTTCGCCCTGTTCGGTGAGAATCAACCCGCGGGCGTGGCGGTGAAACAGGGTCGTGTTGAGCGATTCCTCGAGCGCGCGAATCTGGCGGGAGACCGCTGATTGCGACAAATGCAGCGTGTCACCCGCGTGGGTGAGGCTGCCAGCATCTGCAACCGCGTGAAATATTCTGAGCTTGTCCCAATCCATGTCCGCAACTTTCTCAAGGTAATCCCTGTCTATGGGAAAGCTTTGATAAACGAAACACCGTGTCGACACGATGGTGCGACCTTTTGGCAAAAATCGCTTGTTAGGTCAAAAATAGTGACCTAATATTGCGATATATTTGATCTAGAAAAAATCCGCCGAGGGGAGGTGCGTGATGAGTATCCAGAAAGTCAGTCTCGCTGATCGATTCGATCTGGAGAAGCAGAATGTTCTGCTCAACGGGACACAGGCGCTTGTGCGTCTGATGTTGATGCAAAAGGCGCGCGACCGGGCCTCGGGGCTTGATACGGCGGGGCTTGTGACCGGGTATCGCGGCTCGCCGCTTGGTGCAGTGGACAGCCAAATGATGCGCGCCGAAAAGCATCTGACGGAAAATGACATCACCTTTCAGGCGGGTCTCAACGAAGACCTTGCGGCAACGGCGCTTTGGGGTAGCCAGCAGGCCGAGCTGCGCGGTGAAGGCAAGTTCGATGGCGTTTTCGGCCTTTGGTATGGCAAGGGGCCGGGGGTGGACCGCACCGGTGACGTGATGCGCCACGCCAATATGGCGGGCACTTCGGCGCATGGCGGTGTGCTGATGGCAATGGGCGATGACCACACGGGCGAAAGCTCGACCGTGTTGCATCAATCCGAATGGGCCATGGTCGATGCCTATATGCCGGTTGTATCGCCCGCTGGGGTGCAGGAAATCCTCGATTACGGTCTGTACGGTATCGCGTTGTCGCGATTTGCCGGCGTCTGGGTCGGGCTCAAGACGATGAAGGACACGATCGAGGCGACGGCGGTTGTCAATGGCGATCCGAACCGTTTGAGTTTCGTGACGCCGGAGTTCGAGATGCCGGAAGGCGGTCTCAATATCCGCCTGACCGACACGCCGCACGCGCAGGAAGCGCGGATGATCGACTATAAACGTTTTGCCGCCGAAGCCTTTAGCCATGCCAACAAGATGGACAAGCGCATGTGGGGCAAGCCCGGCGCGAAGATCGGGTTCGTGGCGGCGGGCAAGAACTGGCTCGACCTTGTGCATGCGCTCTCGCTTCTCGGGATCGACGAGGCAGAGGCCGAGCGTC
Organism: Shimia sp. FJ5; assembly: GCF_032918335.1. Lineage (NCBI taxonomy): Bacteria > Pseudomonadati > Pseudomonadota > Alphaproteobacteria > Rhodobacterales > Roseobacteraceae > Shimia > Shimia sp. FJ5. The sequence goes on from NZ_JAWJUV010000003.1 coordinate 337,587, forward strand.
TTGGCATCACGACCTACAAAGTCGGTCAGACATTCCCCTTGGATATGAAGGGGTTCCATGATTGGGCCGAGGGGCTCGACCTGATCGTTGTGGTGGAGGAAAAGCGCAAGCTCATTGAGGTGCAGGTCAAGGAAGCGATCTTTGACGACCGTCGGGGCCGCCGGGTCTATGGCTGGCACAAGGGCGGTGGTGCGGGCTCGATGCATGGGCCGGAACTGTTCCAGACCAAGGCGGCGCTTGATCCGATCATGATTGCCGAGAAGCTTGGCGAAATCCTCATTGAAGAGGGCCGTGGAACCGAAGCCGTCAAGGCGGGGCTGGCGCAGATCGCCGAAGCGAAACGCGCCGACAATGCCGAGGAAATCGCTGCGCGTATCCCGTATTTCTGCTCGGGCTGTCCGCATAACAGCTCCACCAAGCTTCCGGATGGGAGCCGGGCCTATGCGGGTATTGGCTGTCACTATATGGTGCAGTGGATGGATCGCGATACCGTGGGCTTTACCCATATGGGCGGCGAAGGGGCGAACTGGATCGGGGAAGCGCCGTTCTCCAAACGCGCGCATGTGTTCCAGAACCTCGGCGATGGCACCTACAACCACTCTGGCATTCAGGCGATCCGCGCTGCGCTCGCGGCGGGGACCAACATCACCTACAAGATTCTCTATAACGATGCCGTCGCGATGACCGGTGGGCAGGCCAACGAGGGCGATCTTTCGCCCCAGCAGATCGCCGCCGAAGTGAAGGCGATGGGGGTTGAGCATGTGGCCGTGGTTTATGACGAGAAGGAAGAGGTCGACCGTGCCGGTTTCCCGACCGGGCTAGACTTTCATGAGCGCAAAGAACTGCTCTCGGTTGAGGAAAAATTTAGGGATCACAAAGGTGTATCGGTCATTCTTTACATCCAGACCTGCGCCGCAGAGAAGCGCCGCCGCCGCAAGCGCGGGCTTTTCCCGGACCCGGATCAGCGGGTGTTCATCAACACCGATGTCTGCGAGGGCTGTGGCGATTGCGGGGTGCAGTCGAACTGTATCTCTATCGAGCCGGTGCAGACCGAGCTTGGCCGCAAACGGGCGATCAACCAATCCTCCTGTAACAAGGACTTCTCTTGTCTGAATGGGTTCTGCCCGAGCTTCCTTACCGTGGAAGGGGCGAAGATCCGCAAGGAGGCGACGGCGGAATTGGACCTGCCGGAGATGGTCGGCCCTGAGATCAAGACGATCGAAGGCACGCATAACGTCGTGATTACCGGCGTCGGCGGCACGGGTGTTGTCACCATCGGCGCGGTGCTTGCACAGGCGGCACAGATCGACGGCAAGGCCGCAGGCATGATGGAGATGGCGGGCCTCGCGCAGAAGGGCGGTGCGGTGCATATCCATTGCCGCCTTGCTGAGACGCCGGAAGACATTAGCGCGATCCGCGTTGCCACGGGCGAATGCGATACGCTGATCGGGGGCGACCTTGTGGTGAGCGCCGGGGCGAAGACGCTTGGCCTTACATCGACGGGGCGCACGGGGGCTGTTGTGAACAGCCACGAGATCATCACCGGCGATTTTACCCGCGACACAGAGTTCAAACTGCCGACCGACCGGCTTGAGGTGGCGCTTGAGGCGCGGCTCAAGGAGGGGCTTTCGATGTTTGATGCGTCGGAGCTTGCGCGGATCGTGCTTGGGGATTCGATCTTTTCCAACATGATCATCTTTGGCGCGGCGTGGCAGAAGGGGCTTGTCCCGGTCAGCCATGAAGCACTCAAATCGGCGATCGAGCTTAATGGTGCGGCGGTCGAGAAGAACCTGCGCGCCTTCGAGATCGGGCGTTGGGCCGTGCTTTACCCGGAAGAGGCGGGCAAAATGGTCACGCCGAACGTGGTGTCCTTGCCGAAGTCTCTTGAGGAGAAGATCGCGTTTCGGGCCGACCACCTGGTGAAGTATCAGGGCAAGGGCCTTGCCAAGCGGTATCGCAAGATGGTCGAGGGAATCCAAGACGAACGCCTCAAGGAGGCGGTGGCGAAGGGGTATCACAAGCTTCTGGCCTATAAGGACGAATACGAGGTCGCGCGCCTGCATCTTGAGAGCCGGGCGAAGGCGGAAGAGGTGTTCGAGGGGGACTTTAAGATGAAGTTCCACCTTGCGCCGCCGATCCTGTCGAAGATGGGGGCGAACGGCCGGCCAGAGAAAAAGACCTTTGGTCCGGGCATGCTTCGCGGGTTCAAAATCCTTGCCAAGCTCAAAGGGCTGCGCGGTACGCCGCTTGATCCCTTTGGCCGCACCGAAGAACGCAAGATGGAGCGCGCGCTCATCAAGCAGTATGAGGCCGATATGAAGGCGCTTCTGGCTGAGCATGGTGACAAGGCGTCGGATGCTGCCATCGCGCTTGCCGAGTTGCCGCTCTCGATCCGGGGCTTTGGTCCGGTCAAGGCGGAGAACGCCGAGAAGGCCGCTAAGCGCCGGGAGGAAATCCTTGCGGTTCTGAAGAGCGGCGAGGCGCTTCCTGAGGCAGCGGAATAAGCGCGGGACGAAGAGATCCCGGCGGCAGAGTGTTGCCGCCGGGTCATCTGGCTGTCACGGCAGTGTCATAAGGTCTTTCCAGAGGCGCGGAACGGGATTATGTGACGCGTGAGAAGCCGGAAAGACACAGCCATGGCGCACCAGAAAGACGTTGCCAGAGAAATCAGCTATGCCCATTCCGCCGCGACCAAGGGCGGGCGGGCGATGATCCGTGTCCTAGAGAACGCGACCGGGCGGATCGGGCTTATCAAGCGGGCCAAGGGCTATGAGCACGAGGTCGCGCAGGGGCGCGATTTCTGGGAGGTGATGACCGAACGCTACGGGCTCAAGCTCGAGGTGGTGGGCGGCTCGCTCGATAATATCCCGCGCGAGGGTCCGTTGATCCTCATTGCTAACCATCCTTATGGGATTCTCGATGGGTTGATGCTTGGCCATATTCTGTCGGAGACGCGGGGCGATTTCCGCATTCTCGCGCATCAGGTGTTTCGCAAGGCTGAAGATCTCAACCGGATCATCCTGCCGGTCTCGTTTGACGAGACGAAAGAGGCGGTGAAGCTCAACCTGCAAACTCGCAAGACGGCGCTCGACTACCTAGCGCAGGGCGGTGCGATCGGGATTTTTCCGGGCGGCACGGTGTCGACGGCGCAGACGCCTTTTGGCTTGCCGCTCGATCCGGGCTGGCGTGGGTTTACGGCGCGGATGGTGGCGAAATCCAAGGCGACGGTGGTGCCGGTCTTCTTTGATGGCACGACAAGCCGCCTGTTCCAACTTGCCAGCCATTTGCATGTCACGCTTCGGATGGGATTCCTCATTCGGGAGTTCAAAAAACGGGTCGATACGCCGGTGCGCGTGGTGATCGGAGAGCCGATTGACCGCGCCGCGCTTGATGCACGTAGCAAGGATACCAAGGCGCTGATGGACTTCCTCAGGATGCAGACCTATGCTCTGTCTCCAGAACCCATTCCGCTTGAGGGATACGGGTTTGAATTTGAAGAGAAATACAAGGCCTGAGACAGGCCCCGAGGGTAGTGGCGAGAGATCATGGCAGTCGGCATTTTTGATAGTGGCCTTGGTGGGCTGACGGTTCTGGACGCGGTGACCAAGCGGTTGCCGGATGTGCCCTTCGTGTATTTCGGAGACAACGCACATGCGCCTTACGGGGTGCGGGATGCGGATGATGTCTACAACCTCACCACCGCCGCGGTGGAGCGGATGTGGGCGGCGGGCTGTGATCTCGTGATCCTTGCCTGTAACACCGCAAGTGCGGCGGCCCTCAGACGGATGCAGGAAAGCTGGATCCCGACGGATAAGCGGGTCTTGGGGGTTTTCGTGCCTTTGATTGAAGCGCTGACCGAGCGGAGCTGGGGCGATAACTCTCCACCGCGCGAGGTTGCCGTCAAGCACGTGGCGCTTTTCGCGACGCCCGCGACCGTGGCGAGCCGTGCGTTTCAGCGCGAATTGGCCTTCCGCGCCATCGGTGTCGATGTTGAGGCGCAGGCCTGTGGCGGGGTGGTGGATGCCATCGAGGAGGGCGACATGATCCTCGCCGAGGCGCTTGTGAATAGCCATGTCGACGCGCTCAAGCGCAAGATGCCAAACCCGGAAGCAGCAATCCTTGGCTGCACGCACTACCCGCTCATGCATGAGGCGTTTCAAAACGCGCTTGGCGCAGACGTTGCGGTTTATAGTCAGGCAAACCTCGTCGCAGAGTCGCTTGCCGACTACCTTGCGCGGCATCCGAAGATGATCGGCGCGGGGGAGGAGTCGCTTTTCCTGACGACGGGCGATCCGGCGAAAGTCTCGAGCCGCGCGACGCAGTTCCTGCGACGAAAGATCACGTTCGAAAAAGCGTGATCCGCGCGTCTCTCGCATTCCTGAATTAGAATGATTATAACCGTCTCAAAGTTTGGGACGGCGCGCCCCGGAAGGGCGCGAAACCCACAGATGAAAGAGGTCCAGACATGACCCATAAAATCGCCATCCTCGGGGCCAGCGGCTATACCGGAGCCGAGCTTGTCCGCCTTATTGCAACCCATCCCAGCATGGAGATCGTCGCGCTTTCGGCGGATCGTAAGGCCGGGATGGAGATGGCCGAAGTGTTCCCGCATCTACGTCATCTTGAGCTTCCAACGCTTTGTAAAATCGACGAAATCGACTTTGGCGGAGTGGACCTGTGTTTCTGTGCCTTGCCGCATGCGACGAGCCAGAAGGTCATCAAGGCGCTGCCAGAGGCCGTCAAAGTGGTCGATCTCTCGGCGGATTTCCGTCTCCGCGACCCGGAAGAATACGCCAAGTGGTATGGCGGAGAACATGATGCGGTCGAGTTGCAAAAAGAAGCGGTCTATGGCCTGACCGAGTTCTACCGCGATGAGATCAAATCGGCGCGGCTTGTCGCCGGAACCGGCTGTAACGCGGCGACAGGGCAGTTCGTGCTGCGCCCGCTTATTGCCGAGGGTGTGATTGACTTTAATCATATCATTCTCGACCTGAAATGCGCAGTCTCTGGTGCAGGTCGGTCGTTGAAGGAAAACCTGCTGCATGCCGAGTTGAGCGAAGGCTACAACGCCTATGCCGTAGGCGGGAAGCACCGTCACCTTGGCGAGTTCGATCAGGAGTTCAGCGCGGTCGCAGGGCGCGAGGTGCGGATTCAGTTCACGCCGCATCTTCTTCCGGCGAACCGGGGGATTCTTGCGACGGCCTATGTGCACGGGGATGCCGAGACGGTTCACGCGACGCTTGCGCGGGTCTATGAGGCGGAGCCGTTCATCGAGGTCTTGCCGCTTGGCGAGACGCCGAATGTGAAACATGTGCGGGCGTCCAACTTCTGCCATATCGGCGTTGTGGGCGACCGGATTGAGGGCCGCACCATCGTTGTGGCGGTGCTCGACAACCTGACCAAGGGGTCCAGCGGGCAGGCGATTCAGAACGCCAACCTGATGCTTGGGGAAGAGGAGACCGCGGGGCTTATGCTCGCGCCGGTGTTCCCCTGATACGGAGAATGAGAGAATGAAGAACCTCAAGAAGAGACGGCGCATCCAGATCATCGTGCTGGCCTTCGTGGCGCTCGCGGTGTCGACGGGGTTGATCGGGTTTGCCTTCAAGGACGGGATCAACTTCTTCCGCAGCCCCAGCGAGGTGGCCGATGCGCCGCCGCCGCCGAACGAGGTTTTCCGGATTGGCGGGCTTGTCGAGGAAGGTTCTCTCAAGCGCGGGCAAGGCGAGACGATCCATTTCGTGGTGACGGATGGCGGGGCGTCGATCCCGGTCGTGTTCACCGGCGTGTTGCCGGACCTGTTTGACGAAAACCAAGGCATGATCGGCACCGGGCGGTATATCAATGGCGTGTTTGAGGCCGAGGAAATCCTCGCCAAGCATGACGAGACCTATATGCCCAAGGAAGTGGTGGATGCGCTCAAGGAGCAGGGGGTCTATCAGGAACCCGGTTCCTAATCCCGAGCACCAGTGTAACAGGACGGCCCGTGGCAGCTGCTGCGGGCCGTTTGCGTTTGGGCCGTGCGATGGGGTGAGGCGCGGTTAACCCGGGCGCGGCAGGGTCAATCTTGCAGGCAACGCATAGAGGTCGATCATGCAGGATGTGGCAGCGATTGCGCGCGAGATCGTGGCGCGCGAAGGGGGCTATGTGAATGACCCGGACGATCCGGGCGGGGCGACGAAACATGGCGTGACAGTGCACACGATGCGTCGTTTGGGGCTCGATCTCGACGGGGATGGCGATGTGGATGCGCAGGACGTGCGGCGCGTGAGCGAGGCGCAGGCGGTCGAGATTTTCCTTGAACACTACTATCGCCGTCCCGGCATAGAGGGCCTGCCAGAGAGCCTTCGTGCGTCGGTTTTTGACATGTATGTCAACGCGGGCGGGCAGGCGGTGCGTATTCTGCAAAGGCTCCTTTGCGAGATGGGTTGGTCGGTGACGGTTGATGGGGTGATCGGGGGCGAGACGGTGCAGGCCGCGGCGGAGGCCGACAGGGCCGCGCCGGATCATCTTGGTGATGCCTATGCCATCGCGCGACGCAATTACTATTTCGCCTTGGCTGACCGCCGCCCGGCGAGCCGCAAATACGCGCGCCGCCGGGATGGCGGCAAGGGCGGATGGATCACGCGGGCCGAAGCCTTCATGGCGCCGCGGTATCGCCTAAGCGAAGCGGCGTTTCAGGAAAGGGTGGCGGCATGGGGCTAATCGCGCGGATTTTCACAATGATCTTCGGCGACGGGCGCAACGCGGTGCGCGAGACGGTCGAGGTGTTCCGCGAGAACGCCGAAGCCGGCGCGGCGCGGGCCAAGGAGGTGCAGCTTGCGGCGCTGGCGGCGCAGGGGGCGGAGTTTCGCGCCGCACGGCGCGGCGTGTTCGACCGGATCATGGATGGGCTCAATCGCCTGCCGCGCCCGGTCATGGCGCTTGGCTGTATTGGCCTTGTCATCGTTGCGATGATCGACCCGGTTTGGTTCTCGGCGCGCATGGCGGGGCTGGCGCTTGTGCCGGAGCCTCTGTGGTGGCTTCTCGGTGTCATCGTGAGCTTCTATTTCGGTGCGCGGCATCAAGCGAAAGGGCAGGAATTTCAACGCTCTATCGCGGAAACCTTGATGCGTGTGCCGCAAGTCAAGGGCGCGATTGATACGCTGCGGGAGGGCGGCGAGGACAGCGTTGTGGATGTGCAAAACCCGGCGCTCGGGGCGTGGCGGGCAGAGGCGCGCAAAGCCGCGCCGCCTGATGCGGGCGAGCTGCGATAAAGCGCCGCCCCCGCGACAATGTGATCGCATTCACATCGCGAAATGCATTGGCCGCCGGACGCGTGCGACTTATAACGCAGGGCATGATAGTAGAACTCGGCCACTTCGCCCTTATACTCGCCGCCCTCACCGCCGTGGTGCAGGCGGTGGTTCCGCTCATTGGTGCTCATAAACGCTGGCCCGCCTGGATGGCGGTTGCTGAACCGGCGGCGGGCATTCAGTTCCTTCTCACCGCCTTCTCGTTTTGCGCGTTGACCTATGCCTTCGTGGTCTCTGATTTCTCGGTGACGCTGGTGGCGAACAACTCGCATTCGATGAAGCCGATGCTCTATAAGATTTCGGGCGTCTGGGGCAACCACGAGGGGTCGATGCTCCTTTGGGTGTTGATTCTGACGCTGTTCGGGGCGACGCTGGCGTGGTTTGGAAACAACTTGCCGCCAAGCCTGCGGGCGCGGGCGCTTGCGGTGCAGTCGCTTGTGTCGGTGGCCTTCTACGCCTTTATCCTATTTACCTCGAACCCGTTCCTTCGCGAAGGCGTGCCGCCGTTTGATGGCAACGGGCTCAACCCGCTTTTGCAAGACCCCGGTCTCGCCTTCCATCCGCCGTTTCTCTATCTCGGGTATGTGGGCCTTTCGATGGCGTTCAGCTTTGCTGTGGCTGCCTTGATCGAGGGCCGTGTCGATGCGGCATGGGCGCGGTGGGTGCGGCCTTGGACGTTGGCAGCATGGGTGTTCCTCACCATTGGTATCGCGCTTGGGTCTTGGTGGGCCTATTACGAGCTTGGCTGGGGCGGGTTCTGGTTCTGGGATCCGGTCGAGAATGCCTCGTTCATGCCGTGGCTTCTTGCGGCGGCGCTCTTGCATTCGGCCATCGTGGTCGAGAAGCGCGAGGCGTTGAAAAGCTGGACCATTCTGCTTGCTATTCTGGCCTTTGGCTTCTCCCTCATTGGGACGTTCATCGTGCGCTCGGGCGTCATCACCTCCGTGCATGCCTTTGCCAATGACCCGGAACGCGGGGTGTTTATCCTTGCGATTCTTGCGATCTTCATGGGCGGGGCGCTTATGCTTTTCGCCGCGCGGGCAAGCGCCATGGAGGCCAAGGGCGTCTTTAGCATCGTGAGTCGCGAAAGCGTTCTCGTGATGAACAACATTCTTCTCGCGGTGGCCTGTTTCGTTGTGTTTATCGGCACGATCTGGCCGCTGGTGTCGGAGATATTCTTTACCCGCAAGCTCTCGGTTGGGGCGCCGTTCTTCAATATGGCGTTCACGCCGTTCATGGTCTTGCTCGGGGTGCTTCTGCCGGTGGGTGCGATGCTGCCTTGGAAGCGGGCCAATGTGCTGCGCGCGGCACGTCCGCTCCTGCCGGCGCTCTTGCTGGCGTTTGCATTGGCCGGGCTCGCGTGGTCGGTGCAGAGCGAAAAGTCGCTTCTTGGTCCGGTCGGGGTCTTCCTTGGGACGTGGATCGTTGTCGGTGCGATGGTCGATATCTTTAGCCGCACCGGGCGCGGCGCGTTCGGTCAGCGTCTTGGTCGTCTCAAACGCCTGCCGCGCGCGGACTGGGGCAAGGCGGTGGCCCATGCCGGGCTTGGCGTGACGATGGTCGGGATTGCCGGTCTGATGGCGTGGGAGCAGGAAGATATCCGCGTTGTGCAGACGGGCGAGCCATGGACAGTGGGCGCCTATGAGTTCACGCTCAACAGCGTCGAGCGCGTGCAGGGGCCAAACTATATCTCGACCATGGGCGACGTGACCGTGCGCCGCGATGGCGATTTCGTCGCGACGCTACATCCTGAGAAACGCGCCTATCCGGTACAGTCGATGCCGACCACAGAGGCCTCGATCGACTACCGGTTCCTGCGTGATGTCTATGTGGTGATCGGCGATCCGCAGAATGATGGCGGTTGGGCCATGCGGATTTACATTAAGCCGCTGACCAACTGGATCTGGCTAGGGTGTTTGATGATGGCGATTGGCGGTGTCTTCAGCCTCAGCGACCGGCGCTATCGCGTCGCCGCAGGGGCGCGCAAATCGGTGCCGAGTGCGGGAGTGCCTGCAGAATGAAACGTCTTCTGGTCATCCTTGCCCTGATCGCGGCGCCGGTTTGGGCGCTGCAGCCTGACGAAATCCTTGATGATCCGGTGCTCGAGGAACGGGCGCGGGATCTGTCGAAAGACCTGCGTTGTCTTGTCTGCCGCAACGAGAGCATCGACGATTCCAATGCCGAACTGGCGCGTGACCTACGGCTTTTGGTGCGGGAACGGCTTGTCGCCGGGGATACGGATGAGGAGGCGGTGGATTTCATCGTTTCGCGCTATGGCGAGTATGTCCTTCTCAAGCCGCGCGCAGGGGGAACGAACCTTGTGCTCTACCTTGCGGGGCCGGTGATGCTCCTCCTCGCGCTTGGCACGGCGGCGCTTTACCTGCGCCGACGCCAGAGCGCGCCGAAGACGGCGGAAAAAGGGCTTGATGCCGAGGAACAGGCGCGGTTGAAAGAAATTCTCGAGGAATGACGCGCGGTTTCGCTTGGGTGCGAGGGGTGTCCGGGTATGCTCTGGGCAAATCGAACTGACGGGGAAACGCCATGGACTATCAAGCCATCACCTATGAGCTCACGGACGGGATCGCGATCATTGCGCTCAACCGCCCGGATGTGATGAACGCCTTTACCGCACAGATGCGGGCTGAGATCACGCATGCGATGATCGAAGCTGGACGCGAGGCGCGCGTCGTCGTGCTTACCGGGGCAGGGCGGGCCTTTTGTTCTGGGCAAGACCTTGGCGACGGCGTGGGCAATGCCACGAATCTCGATCTCGAGCGGGCGTTGCGCGATGAGTATACGCCGATGCTACGGGCGATCCGGGATTGTCCGGTGCCTGTCATCGCGGCGGTCAACGGTGCGGCAGCGGGGGCAGGGGCCAACCTTGCGCTCGCGGCGGATGTGGTGATCGCGTCGGAGCGGGCTTATTTCATGCAGGCGTTTTCCAAGATTGGTCTGATCCCGGATGCGGGCGGCACTTATGCGCTGCCGCGGCTTGTCGGGCAGGCGCGTGCCATGGGCGCGTCGCTTTTCGCCGAGAAGATCAGTGCGAAACAGGCGGAAAGCTGGGGCATGATCTGGGAAGCGGTCGCGGATGACGCCTTTGAGGAGACGTGGCGCGGCCGGGCCAAGACGCTCGCAGAAGGGCCAACGCAGGCTTACGCGCATATCAAGGCCGCGATTCAGGCTTCGCCGGAGAACGATTTCGAAGAGCAGCTTTCGCTCGAGGCGAAGCTTCAGGGCAAATGCGGCAAGACCCGCGATTTCCAAGAAGGCGTTGTCGCCTTCCTAGAGAAACGGCCAGCGCATTACGAGGGGCGTTAAGCGCTTTCGACAAGGACGATGGCGGCCAGAACGGTCGCCACGTCCTCATCCTCGACGATCAGTGCTTTGACCCCATCCAGCGAAACATGGGTGTCGTCGCCGATCTTTTCGGCAGTGACGGCGGGGGGCGTGGTGCCACCTTTGTAGATCACGGCAATCTGTTCCGCGTCCGACCCGTTGTTGAAATCGACGATAGATGCCGGGGCGCTGCCGTCGGTTTGGTCATTAAAGAGGGTGAAGAGATCTTCGCCGTCGCCGCCCCAGACCTGATCGCCCGCGCCGAACACCAGCCAATCATCTCCGGCTTCGCCATAAAGCGTGTCAGCGCCGCTTGTGTCTTCGCTGACATCGGCGGAGAGACCGGCGAGGGCGGAGGCGTCGGGGGAGATCTGTGCCAGGTCATCGAAGGTCAGCTCGTGGGCGAAAGGATCGGTCCCGAGGAGCACGTCATTACCGTCACCACCAAGAAGGACGTCCTCTCCGCTGCCGCCAGCCAGAGCATCCGCGCCATTGCCACCGATTAGGCTATCATCGCCTGCATTGCCGAGCAGAGAGTCATCGCCGCGTTCGCCAAAAAGCGTATCGGTGCCATCGCCGCCTGCCATCTGGTCATTCTGGGCGCCGCCTTCGAGATGGTCGTCGCCGGTGCCGCCGCTCAGGAGGTCATCGCCATCGCCGCCTCGGAGGCTATCGTCGGCAGAGCCGCCATCGAGCGTATCCATGCCGTCGCCACCAAAGAGGGTATCGAACCCGGCCCATCCACGCAGGTCGTCGTTGCCATCGCCGCCGGTGAGCGTGTCGTCGCCGCCCTTGCCGATCAGGAGGTCATTGCCGGTGCTGCCGGTCAGGTCGTTGTCTTCAGCGTCGCCTTTGGTGACGGTATCGTACTCTTGTTCTTCGACCACGGTTTCAGGCGCGGAGTCATCGTCTTCACCAAGCAATTCGATGAGACCCCAGCCAAGAAAGGCGGTTCCGAGAATGGCGGCAGCGTAGAGCATGAAGGCCCCCTTGGCGCAAAGCGCGTGTTGGCAGATCGGGAAATGAGGCAGAAATGTGTCCCAGCGCGTTAAGATTTGCGCCGAGTCGTGAGAGAAGTCAAATCACAGTCGCGGTTGTTTACGGTTTGCGAACAATCCAAGGAAAGCGTCAGAATTAGAAAGGGTTAGCACCAAAAACCCAACGAAAAACGCGCCCGCGGCAAGGCCGGGGCGCGTCTTTGAATGTGGGTTGAGTCGCGCCTTAGCGGTCTTCGATGTCCGTGTAGCTGCGCTCGGTTTCGCCGAGATAGAGCTGACGCGGGCGGCCGATCTTGTGGGCCGGATCCGAGAACTGTTCTTTCCACTGCGAGATCCAGCCGACGGTGCGCGACAGCGCGAAGATCGGGGTGAACATCGAGGTCGGGAAGCCCATCGCCTCGAGGATGATGCCCGAGTAGAAGTCGACGTTCGGGAAGAGCTTTTTCTCGGCGAAATAGGGATCGGCGAGGGCTGCTTCTTCGAGCGCCTTGGCGGTCGCGAGGATCGGGTTGTTTTCCACGCCGAGCAGTTCGAGCACCTCGTCGGCGGACTGTTTCATCACGGTCGCGCGCGGGTCAAAGTTCTTGTAGACGCGGTGGCCAAAGCCCATCAGGCGGAACGGATCGTCCTTGTCCTTGGCGCGGGCGATGTATTCCGGGATGTTCTCGGGCGAGCCGATTTCCTTGAGCATCTCGAGGCAAGCCTGGTTGGCGCCGCCATGTGCGGGGCCCCAAAGACAGGCGATGCCCGCTGCGATACAGGCAAACGGGTTGGCGCCCGACGAAGATGCAAGACGCACGGTCGAGGTCGAGGCGTTCTGCTCGTGGTCGGCATGGAGCGTGAAGATACGGTCCATCGCGCGGGCGAGGATCGGGTTCACTTCATAGTCTTCGGCCGGTACGGCGAAACACATGCGCAGGAAGTTCGACGCATAGTCGAGGTCATTGCGCGGATACACGAAGGGCTGGCCGATGGTGTATTTATAGGCCATCGCCGCGATGGTCGGCATCTTTGCGACAAGGCGGTGCGATGCGATTTCACGCTGGCGCGGGTCGGAGATGTCGGTCGAGTCGTGGTAGAAAGCCGACATTGCGCCGACGACACCGACCATGATCGCCATCGGGTGCGCGTCACGGCGGAAGCCACGGAAGAAGGTGTGCATCTGCTCGTGCACCATGGTGTGGCGCGTGATCGTGTCTTCGAACTGCTCAAGCTCTGCCGCGGAGGGCAGGTAGCCGTAGAGCAGCAGGAAGCAGACTTCGAGATAGTGCGATTTGCCTGCGAGATCGCTGATCGGATAGCCGCGGTGCAGCAGGACGCCTTCGTTGCCATCAATATAGGTGATGGTGGAGTCGCAGGACGCGGTCGAGGTAAAGCCCGGATCGTAGGTAAAGACACCGGCCTGAGCATAGAGCTTGCGGATGTCGAGCACGTCTGGCCCCGCCGTCGGCGAATGGATCGGCAAATCAAACGACTTGTCTCCAATGGTCAAAGTCGCAGTTCTCTGGCTATCGGTCATACGTGTTCCCTTCCTCTCGTTCCCTCGGCGTGGCGCGTCGGGCGGTTCGTCTCATAACGCAGGCAGGGGATTAGGCCTCCCCGGCCTGCGGATCAAAATCAGCCGCTTCCTCCAGGCGGGCGAGGGATTCGTCGCGGCCCAGAACAAGCATCATATCAAATACACTGGGGGTCACCGCGCGTCCGGCGAGGGCTGCCCGGAGGGGGCCTGCCATCTTGCCAAACTTGATTTCTTTCGCCTCTGCGAAAGCGTTGGTAACAGCCTCCAGACCGTCTCGCGTCCAGCTAGCATTTTGCAACTGCGGCGTCAATTCATTCAGTATACCACGGGATACTGAATCGAGATTCTTCATCGCTTTCTGGTCCGGCTGAAGAGGCCGGTCAGTCAGGATAAAGTAAGCCTTTTCAATGAGGTCGGGGAAGGTCTTGGCGCGATCTTTGAGGCAGTAGAGAGCCCGGTCCATCCCCGCAATTTTTTCGTCCGAGAGCGGTGTCTCGCCCGAGGCCACCAGAAAGGCCTGAAGCTCATGCAGCAGCGCAGCATTTTCTGCGACAGCAAAGTGCTGACCGCAGAGGTTTTCGAGCTTCTTGGTGTCAAAACGGGCCGGGCTCTTGCCGATTCCATCGAGGTCGAACCAGTCGAGTGCCTGAGCATCGGTAAAGAACTCATCATCGCCGTGGCTCCAGCCCAAACGCGCGAGGTAGTTGCGCATGCCTGCCGCGGGATAGCCCATGACTTGGTATTCCTGCGCCCCGAGCGCGCCGTGCCGCTTGGAGAGCTTCTTGCCATCGGGGCCGTGAATGAGCGGGATATGGGCCCAGACCGGCACGTCCCAGCCCATCGCCTCATAGATCATCATCTGACGCGCGGCATTGTTGAGGTGATCGTCGCCCCGGATCACGTGGGTGACGCCCATGTCATGGTCATCGACGACAACAGCCAGCATGTACACAGGCGTGCCATCGGAGCGTAACAAGATCATGTCATCGAGTTGATCATTGCGGATCGTCACGTCGCCTTGCACCTCGTCGCGGATCACCGTGGTGCCATCCTGTGGCGCCTTGATGCGGATGACATAGGGCGCGTCCGGATGTGTCGCGGGATCGGCATCGCGCCAGGGCGAGCGGTAAAGCGTCGACTTGCCCTCGGCGCGGGCAGTCTCGCGGAAGGCGGCGATTTCGTCTTGCGTCGCGAAGCACTTGTAGGCCTTGCCTTGGGCGAGGAGGTCACGGGCCACCTCGGCGTGACGGTCGGCGCCTTCGAATTGCGAGATCACCTCACCATCATGGTCGAGGCCAAGCCAGTCGAGACCCTGAAGGATCGCTGCCGTGGCCTCGGGCGTGGAGCGCTCGCGGTCCGTGTCCTCGATGCGCAAGAGGAACTTGCCGCCGCGCCCCCGGGCATAGAGCCAGTTGAACAGCGCGGTGCGCGCGCCACCGATGTGCAGAAAACCGGTGGGCGAGGGAGCAAAACGGGTGACGACCTGGCGTGTCATGAGGGGGTTAACCTTTCCGTAACCAAGATTGGACTAGCGTTGGCGCCTGTCTAGCGACCTGCCCGAGAGAGGACAAGGCTTGCAACTGTTGGCGCGGATCGGGGCGGCCCTTCAGGGGCAACGCGGCTATCTCTTCCCTTGGGCACCGGTGTGCCTCGCGCTTGGGATCGGGGCCTTTTTCCTAAGCCGAGAAGAGCCATCCATCCTCTTTCTCGGTGTCTGTGGGGCAATGGCTTTTGCCGGGCTTGGGGGCGTCTGGGCCCTGCCGGAAGCTTCGCGGCCGTTGGCGCTCGGGGTGGCGTTCTGTTTGTTGGGCGTCGCCATCGCCGGGGTACGTGCGCACCGGGTTGCCGCGCCGGTGTTGGACTGGCGCTACTACGGACCGGTCGAGGGGCGGATCGTGGGTATTGATCGTTCGGCCTCAGATGCGTTGCGCCTGACATTGGATAGGGTGGTGCTTGCGCGGGTGGTGTCAGAGAAGGTTCCGAAACGGGTCCGGGTGGCCCTGCATGGCGACCAAAGGTTCATCGACCCGAAACCCCATATGACCGTGATCCTGACCGGACATCTTGCGCCGCCGTCCGGCCCGGTGGAGCCGGGGGGCTTTGATTTCAAACGCCACGCGTGGTTTCAGGGGATCGGGGCGATCGGCTATACGCGGGTGCCGGTTCTGGCGCTTGCCCCGGCGCCGGACCGCCAGAGCTTGCTACGGCTGCGGCTTCGTCTGTCCGACGCCATCCGAAACCGCCTTTCCGGGGAGACAGGCACCCTCGCGGCGGCGGTGACGACCGGAGACCGCAGTGGCGTGCCACAATCGACGCTCGAGGCGCTGCGCGCGTCGAACCTTGCGCATCTTCTGGCGATCTCGGGGCTGCATATGGGGCTTTTGGTGGGCTTTGTCTTTGCCAGCCTGCGCTATGGCATGGCGCTGCATGAGTGGAGCGCGCTTTACCTGCCGACCAAGAAGATCGCCGCAATGGTCGCGCTTGCGGCTGCGACGGGTTACCTGCTCTTATCGGGCGGGAACGTGGCGACAGAACGGGCCTATGCCATGGCGGCCGTGGCGCTCTTGGCGGTCATGGTCGACCGGCGCGCGATCAGCCTGCGGGCGGTCGCGGTGGCGGCGATGGTGGTGCTGATGTTGCGGCCCGAGGCGATGCTGGGTCCGGGGTTCCAGATGTCCTTTGCCGCCACAACGGCGCTTGTCGCGGTGTTTGAGATTCTGCGCAAGCGTGGACCGCTCAGGATTCCGCGCCTCTTGCGTCCGGTCTTTGCTGTGGCGGTGTCGTCACTGGTGGCCGGTTTGGCCACCGCGCCGTTCGGGGCGGCGCATTTCAATACGGTGTCGCACTTTGGGCTTGTGGCAAATCTTCTGGCAGTGCCGATCATGGGGACGGTTGTCGTGCCTTCGGCTGTGGTTGCGGCCTGTCTTGCGCCGATTGGGCTTGAGGCGGTGGGGCTTGTGCCGATGGGGCTTGGGCTTGATGCGATCCTTTGGGTGGCGCGGTGGGTTGCCGGGCTTGAGGGGGCGGTTGGTCATGTGCCGCGCCCGCCTGCTGCGGTATTGCCGCTCTTGGCGCTTGGCATGCTTTGGGCGATCCTCTGGCAGGGGCGGGCGCGGTGTCTTGGCGCGGTGCCGGTGCTTATCGCGGGCGTCCTATGGATCGGAACAGAGCGACCTCTGGCGCTCATCGCGGATACAGGTGGCCTTGTGGGGGTGATGCAGGAGACGGGCGCGCGCGCGCTGAGCAAGCCGCGCGGCGCCGGATTTGTGGCGCGCAACTGGCTCGAGAATGATGGCGACGGGGCGGATCAGGCGGATGCGGCGGCGCGATGGGGGGCTGGCGAGGGCAGGGTGCGCAAGGTGGAGCTTGGCGGTCTCGCGCTCTGGCATGTGTTTGGGAAACGCGAGGTCGCGGCGCTGGCAGACTGTCCGGAGACCGCGCTTGTGGTGCTCAGCCACGACACAGACACCGACTTGCCCTGTGATGTGTGGACCCCGGCGCGGCTCCGCAAATCGGGCGCGGTTGCGCTATATGCGCGCAAGGATGGCCTGCAAATGAAAACCGCCCGCGACATCAGCGGGCGGCGCATGTGGAATACGAGGGCGCTTCGGCCTCAGTAGGTGCGGATCAGCCCGACAAGCGTGCCCTGCACTTTGACTTTGTCGGAGGGGTAGACGCGGGTCTCGTAAGATGGGTTCGCCGCCTCGAGCGCAATGGAATTGCCGTTCTGATGGAAGCGTTTCAGGGTCGCTTCCTGATCCTCGACGAGGGCGACGACGATTTCGCCATTCTCGGCGGTTTCGCTTTCGCGGATGATGACGACGTCACCATCGTTGATCCCGGCCTCGATCATCGAGTCGCCCTTGACCTCGAGCGCGTAATGCGAGCCCCCCGAGCGCAGCATTTGCCCCGGCACGGCGACGTGATGGTCCACATGACTGATGGCCTCAATCGGGACGCCGGCGGCGATCTTGCCCATCACCGGCAGTTCGCGGGCATGCAGCACGACCTCTTCGGGCAGGATATTGGCGGGCTGCGAGGGCGAGGGGTGCGGGCCTTCGATGACGCGAGGCTTAAATCCGCCCTGCACTTCGGAGGCACCGCCAAGGGATTCAGGCAGTTTGACAATCTCGATTGCGCGGGCGCGATGCGCAAGGCGTCGAATAAAGCCACGCTCCTCAAGCGCCGTGATGAGGCGGTGAATACCGGACTTCGACCGCAGGTCGAGCGCATCTTTCATCTCGTCAAAGCTTGGCGGGACGCCATCGCGTTGCAAGCGCTTGTGGATGAATTCGAGCAGGTCGAGTTGCTTTTTGGTCAGCATGGGGCATCTCCGCGTCGGATATTTCCTTTTGTTCTACCCATGTTCCCGTTTTGTGTCAACTGGGGCGCGAACAGAGCGGAAACAAACGCGATCAGAGCGAGATGTACCGGACCGTCTCACCCGCCTCGCGAGCCGGATCGTTCGGCGGGCGGATCAAGAGGCCATTGGCGGCGGCGAGCACCGAAAGCAGCGCGCTGTCTTGGCGATTGAAAGCGGTGATCTGGCCGTTCTCGATCCGGGCGCGCATGTAGTGCTCTCGCGGGCCATTGGCCGCGACGGGCGCGGCGAGGGCGGCTGTGGCCTCGGTCGCCGGGGCAGGGGGCAAGCCTTGTAGCGCGCGGATCACCGGAGTGACGAAGACATGACCGCAGACCATGGCCGAGACCGGGTTGCCGGGCAGGCCAATCATCATCGCGCCTGTTGCCAAACGGCCCGCCATGAGTGGCTTACCGGGGCGCATGGCGATCTTGTAGAAACTGCGCTCCATGCCGAGATCGGCAGCGACATTGCCCACGAGATCATGATCCCCGACCGATGCCCCGCCGATGGTCAGCACGAGATCGGCATCCTCGATGAGCGAAAATGCGGTCCTGAGAGAGTCATGGTTATCGCGGGCAATCGGCAGCAGGCGCGGTTCCGCACCCAGATCGGAGAGAAGCGCGGCAAGGCCAAAGGAGTTGGAGACGATGATCTGATCGGGGCCGGGCGTTTCGCCGGGCATGACCAGCTCGTCGCCCGTCGACATGATGGCGACGCGGGGGCGGCGGATGACCGGCAGCTCGGCGAGGTTCATCGCGGCCAGAAGGGCGATATCGGCGGGTGTCAGGCGCTTGGGCGCGTGAAAGGGCGTGCCTTCGGCAAAGTCCGCGCCGGCCGGGCGGATATGGGGGCCTTTGTCGAGCGTATCGCCAAGCGTGATCATATCCCCGTCGCGGACCACATCTTCCTGAATGATAACGCGGCTGGCGCCTGCCGGTATCGGAGCGCCGGTGAAGATGCGCACTGCATTGCCGCGTGCGACGGTGCCTTCGAAACGGTGCCCGGCTGCCGCTTCTCCGATCACGCGCAATTGGATCTCTGGACAAGCATCTTCTTCGCAAATCGCATAGCCATCCATGGCGGAGGCGGAAAATGGCGGTTGCGTGAGGCGCGCGGCAAGCGGCGCGGCGAGCACGCGGCCATGACCTTGGGCAAGGGGCACGGTTTCCGTCTCAAGCGGTCGCGCCAACGCGAAAAGCTTGTCGAGCGCCTCGGCAACCGAGATCATTGCGCTTCGTAGCGGCCAGATTTGCCGCCGTCCTTGAGGATCACTCGGATGCCGCCTATTTCCATGTCCTTGTCCACGGCTTTGGACATGTCATAGACCGTCAGCGCCGCGATATTGACCGCTGTGAGCGCTTCCATTTCGACCCCGGTCTGGCCCGTGGTCTTGACCGTCGCCTCAATCCGCACGCCGGGAAGGTCGGCGTCTGGCACGAGGTCCACGGCAACCTTGGTGATCGGTAGGGGATGGCAAAGCGGGATCAGGTTAGAACATTGCTTGGCGCCCATGATCCCGGCAAGACGGGCCACGGCGAGCACATCGCCCTTCTTGGCACGGCCCTCGGCGATGATGTCATGGGTGTCGCGCGCCATCTTGACCCAGCCCTCGGCGGTGGCGATGCGCGAGGTGACCGCCTTGTCGGAGACATCGACCATATGGGCGTCGCCCTTCTGGTCAAAATGCGTAAGGCCCTTGGCGTCGCTCATCACATGCCTCCCGGGCGCAGCGGGTTGGCAAGAAGCGTGCGCGTGGCAAGCTCAACGTCATCCTGTCGCATCAGGCTTTCGCCGATGAGGAAACAGCGTGCACCATAGCGGGCCATTTCGGAAAGGTCTTGCGGTGTGTTGAGGCCACTTTCCGAGACCATGAGGCGATCCACGGGAACGAGTTTCGAGAGCTGCCGGGTGGTGTCGAGCGTGGTCTCGAAAGTCTTGAGGTTTCGGTTGTTGATGCCGATCAGGGGCGATTTCAGATGCGCGGCACGTTCGAGTTCTTCGGCGTCATGCACTTCGATCAGAACATCCATGTCCCAGCCGAAGGCCGCATCCTCAAGCTCCTGCGCCTGTGCGTCGGAGACAGAAGCCATGATGATGAGGATGCAGTCGGCCCCAAGCGCGCGGGCCTCGGCAACCTGATAGGTGTCATACATGAAGTCTTTGCGCAGGGCCGGAAGGGACGTCGCGGCGCGGGCTTCGGTCAGGAAGCTTTTGTCTCCCTGAAACGAAGGCGTGTCCGTCAGGATCGAGAGACAGGTCGCGCCGCCCGCCTCATAGGCCTGAGCGAGGGCGGGCGGGTTGAAATCCTCGCGGATCAGCCCCTTGGAGGGCGAGGCCTTTTTCACCTCGGCAATCAGGCCATAGCCCTCTCGGCTTGCCATGCGGAGCGCTTCGGCAAAGCCGCGGGTCGGATCGGCGGCCTTGGCTTCGGCTTCGACCTCGGCCAAAGGCTTGGCGGCCTTGTCGGCGGCGATCTCTTCGAGCTTGTAGGCCTTGATCTTGTCGAGCACGGTAGCGGTCATGGGCGGGTCCAGTTGATTGCGGGCTGGCCTTGGGCGGCAAGCCATGAATTGATCCGTGAAAACGGGCGAGAGCCGAAGAAACCGCGCCGGGCCGAAAGCGGCGAGGGATGCGCGGATTCGATCAGCAGATGTTGGCCCCCATTCTTAGGCGCTGAAATATGGCGCGCAAGTGTCTGTGCCTGTTTGCCCCAGAGGACAAAGGCGGTGGGGCGGGACGAGATTTCGGTGAGCACTTCTTCGACAAGGCGGTTCCAGCCGAGTTTCGCGTGGCCTCCAGCCTCTCCGGCAGGGACGGTCAGGGCGGTATTGAGCAAGAGCACGCCTTGAGACGCCCAGAAGCGCAGGTCGCCGTTCTCGGGCGCGTCGCCAAGGTCTTCGCGCATTTCCTTGTAGATATTGCCAAGTGAGCGCGGCAGAGGGCGCACATCCGGCTCGACCGAAAAGGCAAGGCCATGCGCGTGGCCGGGAGTCGGGTAAGGGTCTTGGCCGAGGATCACCACACGCGTGTCGGTGGGCGCACAGGCGTCGAGCGCGGCAAAGCGTTGCGCCTCGGGAGGCAGAATGACCCGTGTCTCGGCGATCAGTGCCGCTTTGAGGGCGGGGTAGTCGTTTGCAAAGAAGGGCAGATGCGCCCAAGCCGCGGGGATCGGCATCCTGTTGCTCTCCTCTTGGCGCGGGCAAGCGGTATTGAAACCGCTGCCGCCCTTGGTTCAGCTTGCCGCGGAGGTCACCTTGGCGAGCCCTTGGATCGCGGCGAGCGCCTTCCCACTGTCGATGCTTTCGCGTGCCTTTTCAACGCCCTCGCGCAGATCGTTCACGGCATCGGCGACAACGAGCGCAGCGGCGGAGTTCAACAGGACCGCATCGCGATAGGCGCTTGGGGCGCCGTCGAGGAGGGCGCGGAACGCTTTGCCGTTCTCCTCCGGCGTGCCGCCAAGGATGTCCTCGAAAGGATGCACCGGGAGGCCCGCGTCTTCGGGGTGAATCTCTACATCCTTCACCGAGCCGTCGGTTTCGAGCGCAGAGACCCAGCTGACGCCGGAAATTGCCAGTTCGTCGGTGCCGTCGCTGCCATGGACGAGCCAAGCGTGTTCGCTCCCGAGCTTGCCGAGGGTTTCGGCCATCGGGCGAATGAGATCGCGCGAGAAGGCACCGGTGAGTTGGCGTTTCACCCCCGCCGGGTTGGTCAGCGGGCCGAGAATGTTGAAGATCGTGCGCGTGCCGAGCTCTTGTCGGGTCGGCATCACATGGGCAATCGCCGGGTGATGCATCGGCGCCATCATGAAGGCGATACCGCAGGTTTCGAGCGCCTTTTCAACGACTTCCGGGCCAACCATGACGTTGACACCCATCTGTGTCAGGGCATCTGCCGCGCCGGATTTGGACGACAGGTTGCGGTTGCCGTGCTTGGCGACAGGGACGCCTGCGCCCGCGACGACGAAGGCGGTCGCGGTCGAGATGTTGAGCGTGCCCTTGCCATCACCGCCCGTGCCAACAATGTCGATCGCGCCTGCGGGGGCTTTGACCGGTTTGCATTTGGCGCGCATGACAGCGGCGGCAGCGGCATATTCGTCTACCGTTTCACCCCGCGTGCGCAGCGCCATCAGCAGGCCACCGATCTGCGACGGTGTCGCTTCGCCATCGAACAGGATTTCGAAGGCGGTTTCAGCCTCGTCACGGGACAGGGGACGATCGGCGGCGGCGCCAATCAACGGTTTGATGGCATCGCTCATGCGGGTTCCCCTTCTTTGGCCGGCATCATGTCGAGGAAATTCTTCAGCATCGCATGGCCGTGTTCGGATGCGATGGATTCGGGGTGAAACTGAACACCCTGGATTGGCAACGTACGGTGCTGCAGGCCCATGATGGTGCCATCTTCGAGCTCGGCCGTGACTTCGAGGCACTCAGGTAGGCTCTCGCGTTCGACGACGAGGGAATGGTAACGCGTCGCGGCAAAGGGCGAGGGCAGGCCCTTGAAAAGGCCTTTGCCGCTATGATGCATGGTGCCCATCTTGCCGTGGACGATCTCATGACAGCGGATGACCTTGCCACCAAAGGCCTGTCCGATGGTTTGATGTCCGAGGCAGACGCCGAGCAGCGGCAGCTTGGTCTCTGCGGCGGCCTGTGTCAGGGCGAGGCAGATGCCTGCTTGGTCGGGGTCGCAGGGACCAGGGGACAGCAGAATACCGGACGGGCGCAGTGCCATCGCATCCTGCACCGTCAGGGCGTCGTTGCGGTAGACGCTCACATCTGCGCCAAGCTCGCCAAGATAGTGCACGAGGTTGTAGGTAAAGCTGTCGTAATTGTCGATCAGGAGCAGCATTTTGAAGTTCTTCGCTCAAAGTTCTTGAAACGGGGTGGAGACCCCGGCCATGGTCGCGGTATACATGCTCAGGCTTGACGCTGGGGGTCAAGGGGGCCACGGGGCGCGAAGACCCCTTTTCGGTTCCCGGAATGGACCAAGAGACCAGTTTGGCGGCGAATGGAGGGCAGGGCAGATGTTTCGAGGGTTTCTAGGCGGTGTGATCTGGGGCGGCGTGTTCGTCAGCCTTGTCGTGGCTGTGGCATCGCTTCTGGCACCATTGCCGGCGACCGTTGCGCCGCAGACCAGCGCCGTGGAGACGACCACTGGCTCTGACAAGGAAGACACGGGCGGCATCGAAAGCCCGTCGCAGGCCGATGAGAGCCTTGGCGGCGATGCGGGCGGCACGGTCGAAGCCGAGGCGTCAGAGGATGATGACTCGCCGCTTGCCGATACGGCCTCGGCGCCGAAACCGGACCCGGCCGTTCCGCAGGATAGCCTGACCGCCCCCGACCTTGAGACCTCGGAAAGCGGTCTTGGAGGAGAGGGCGATGCGGAGAATCCCGTGATCCCGGCCCCGCAGGCCCGTGCACCGGAAGCGCCCGAGGCCGAAGTGGCTGCACTGCCTGAAGCCGAGGCCGAGGCGTCGATCACGACCAATCCAGATCAACCCGCCGCCCCGACTGTGCCTGCTGTTGGTAGTGCGTTTGAGACACCCGAAGGGGATGCGGACCTGACACCGGGGGCCGAGGCGGATGAAGTTGGCAATGACACGCCCGCGCCGCTTATGCAGCCGGCAGGAACGCTCGAAGAGAGCTTTCCGCAGCACAAGTCCTCGCGGCTCCCCACTGTGGGCGACGAGGGCGCCGATGAGGCCGCACCGCGTCCCTTCGACGTCAATGCAGTGGCGTTCGAGGCGGAAGGCGGCAAGCCTCTGATGTCGATCGTCCTTGTGGATGATGGCAGCGCGCCGGTTGATGTCACGGCCTTCACGGACTTTCCCTATCCGCTGAGTTTCGCGATCAATACGCTGGCGCCTGATGCCGCGGCGCGCGAGGCGGCCTATCGCGAGATGGGGTTCGAGACGCTTGCCATGGTGGATATTCCCGCCGCAGCTGCTCCGGCGGATGTGGAGATCGCGATGGAAGCGCATCTCAAGGCGATGCCGGGGGCCGTGGCCGTGATGGAAGGCGGCGAGGACGGGCTTCAGGGCGCGCGGGCATTGTCCGATCAGGTGGCACAGGTGCTACTTGCGTCGGGGCATGGGCTCGTGATGTTCCCCAACGGTCTCAACACGGCGCAAAAGCTTGCCAGCCGCGAAGGTGTTCCGGCGGCGACCGTGTTCCGCGACTTCGACGGCAAGGGCCAGAATGCGACTGTGATCCGCCGCTTCCTCGATCAAGCCGCGTTCAAGGCCGATCAGGAAGGTGGCGTCATCATGGTGGGCCGGGTGCGCGAAGAGACGCTTTCGGCGCTGTTGGTCTGGGGCATTCAAGACAGGGCGCGCACCGTTGCGCTTGCGCCGGTGTCGGCGGTCTTGCGCGCCAAAGAGAACTAAGGTCGGAAGGTGGGTTGAAGACCCACCCTACGCGTGTGGTTGTTAGTTCCCGTCACCGGTAAAGCGCGAGGCGTCCGCAGCGGCGCGGCGGATGGCGTTCGATTTATGGACGGTTTCCATATACTCGGCCTCCGGGTCGCTGTCGTAGACGACGCCGCCCCCGGCTTGGATATAGAGCTTTTCATCCTGCACGATCGCCGTGCGCAGGGCGATACACATGTCCATGTCGCCGCCTGCCGAGAAATAGCCGACGCCGCCGCCATAGACACCGCGTTTCTCTGGTTCCAGCTCGTCGATGATCTCCATCGCGCGGACCTTGGGCGCGCCCGAGACAGTGCCAGCGGGCATACCGGCGAAAAAGGCCGAGAGCGCATCATGGTCCTCGGACAATTCGCCCACCACGTTTGAGACGATGTGCATCACGTGGCTGTAGCGTTCGATGATGAATTTTTCGGTCGGGCGCACGCTGCCGATTTTGGCCACGCGACCCACGTCATTGCGCCCGAGGTCTAAGAGCATGAGATGTTCGGCGAGTTCCTTCTTGTCCGCCAGAAGATCCTCTTCGAGCGCCTTGTCCTCTTCCGGCGATGCGCCGCGCGGGCGGGTGCCAGCGATGGGGCGGATCGTGACTTCGTTGCCGAAGACCCGGACGAGGATTTCGGGGCTGGCACCGATGATTTGAAAGCCGCCGAAGTTGAAATAAAACATGAAGGGCGAGGGGTTGGTACGCCGCAAGGACCGGTAGAGCGCGAAAGGCGGCTCGCGGAATTCCTGTGTCCAGCGTTGTGCGGGCACGACCTGAAAGATGTCGCCGGCGCGGATATAGTCCTTGGCCTTCTCAACCGCCGCCATATAGGCGTCCTTGGTAAAGTTGGACTGGGGCGGGGCGATTTCGTGGGCTTTGCCAAGATCGCGTGCGGCCTGCGGCATGGCGCGTTCAAGGTCGCGCACCGCGTCCATCACGCGCTCGGCGGCCTGCGCATAGGCGGCGCGCGCGGACATGCCATCGGTGACCCAGGCCGGGCTTACCACCGTGACCTCTCCCTTGACCCCATCAAGCACGGCAACCACCGAGGGGCGCAGCATACAGGCATCGGGCAGACCGAGCGGGTCGGGGTTCACATCCGGCAGGTGTTCGACGAGGCGGATCATGTCATACCCGAGATAGCCAAAGAGACCAGCCGCCGCTTGGGGCAAGTCTTCGGGCAGGTCGATGCGGCTCTCGGTGATGAGGGCGCGCAGGGCGGCGAGGGGGTCTTCTTTCTGGTCCACGAACCCTTCGGGGTCAAACCGTGCATTGCGGTTGATCCGGGCCGTCTCTCCGTGACATTGCCAGATCAGATCCGGCTTCATGCCGATGATCGAATACCGACCACGCACCTCACCGCCAGTCACCGATTCAAGGACAAACGCGTCTTTTTGTGCGCCCGTCAGCTTGAGCATGAGCGACACTGGGGTGTCGAGATCGGCGGCCAGCCGGGCATAGACGACCTGATTGTGACCGGCCTCATAAGCGGCGGCGAAGGTCTCGTAGGAGGGGGTCAGTTCCACGGCAGGGGCCTTTTCGTCGGAGTGCTTATTGGAATTGCGCGTGCACGGCGTTGATTGCTGGCTGGTCGAGGGTGACACCCTTCTGCGCCTGAATCTCGGTGGCGTAGGCTTGGAACACATCTTGTGCGATGCCTTCGGCCGCCTGACGCAGGAGCGTATTGGCGAGGGAGGTGATTTCCTCGTTCTCCTTGTCCGGCTGACGCACGGCGTCGAGACGCAAGATCAGCACGGTATCGTCATGCGGCAGCGTCGCAACCGCACCGTCCTCAAGCGAGAACACGGTCTCAAGGAAGGTCGCGGGTGTATCGGGCACAAATCCGTTGCGCAGGATGCCGGTCTCGGTACGCGGTGCGAGTCCATAGACCGAAAGGTCCGCATCCCCGCCGAGCATCGGCGTCAGGTTCGCAGCCATCTCTTCAAGGCGGCGCACGGTTTCATCACGGGTCCACGCGGCGGCGACCTCATCGCGCACATCGTCAAAGGGGGCAGGTGCGGCCGGCGTTTCGCCATCAAGGCGCAGGGCAAAGATGCCACCATCCTCGAGGGTCTCGATCTGGGGGAAGTCCTCGGCGCTCAGTGTCGCGGCAAGTGCGCGGAATTCTTCATAGCCCGCAATGCCATCGCCCAACCCGTCATGCCAGGAAATCTGGTCCACCTGCATGTCGGATTCCTTGGCGAGTTCTTCGAGCGTGGCCCCGGCCGCGAGAAGGTCGTCAATCGCGCTCATCTCGGAGTCGATCACACGGCGCGCCCGTTCAGCGGCTAGTTCTTCGCGCAGTTCGGGAAGGGCCTCATCAAAGGGGACTTCGTTGCCAGGCAGAACACCGTTCACACGGAACAGCGCCGGGCCAATGATGGTTTGGATCGGGCCTGCAACGCTTCCGACCTCTGCGGAAAATATGGCCTCACCAGCGGCGCCAAGATCGGCGGTGCTCACGTCGCCGAGATCGGTATCGGAAAGCTCGAGACCGCGCGCCGCGACCAGATCTTCAAAGCTGCTTTCGCCTGCATCAAGCTTTGCGCGGGCCGCCTCTGCGGCGTCCATGTCGGCAAAGGCGAGACGCTCCACGAGGCGGCGCTCGGGCGTGTTGAACTCTGCGCTGCGCTCTTCGTAGAGCGCGCGCAGGGTCTCTTCGTCGATTTCAACCGTGTCGATCAGCATCGAAGGCGACAGCCATGCATAGGTGATCTCGCGCATGGCGGGACGTGTGAAGGCGTCGATGTTGGCCTCGTAATAGGCCAAGAGTTGATCGTCGCTCGGCGTTGCAACCGGGTAGGCAAGCGCCTCGGCGTCAAGACGTGCAATGGTCACATCGCGCTCTTCACCGACAAAGTTCAAGATCACCTCGCCGTAGGAGACCGGCATGGAAAGGCCAGAAACAATCGCCGTTTGAAGCAGGGCGCGGGCACTTTCTTCGCGCATGGAGGTTTCGAACTCGGCTTCGCTCATGCCGATCTGCTCGAGCGCGAATTTATAGGCTTCGCGGTCAAATTGGCCATCCGGCGATTTGAAGGCGGAAATTGCCCGAAGTTCCTGTGCGAGGCGGGCGTCGCCAAGCGAGATCCCAAGGCGATCATTCTCAGCGTCAAGCGCGCGGGTGGTGACAAGATTGCCAAGTACAATCTGATCGAGACCCATAGCGCGCGCATCGGCAAAGCTCAGCGATTGGCCGGTCTGTGCTTCGACCGCGCGCAGTTCGTTTTGCAGGGCGCGGGCGTATTCGTTGATGTCGATTTCCTTGTCGCCGACAGAGCCGACAGAGGTTGCCGAACCCCCGAGATTGGTAATCCCGAACCCGCCCAGACCGAAGATGAGCATGGCCATCAGAATCCAGACGAGGGTTTTCGACGTGCTTGACTTGGACATGACGGCTCCCTGCCTTCTCCATTGCGTTTATCGAGCGATGTCTACGACGCAAGAAGAAGGGGAGCAAGGGGCGATGCAGCCCCCGGGCCTAGCGTTTCTCGAAGGAAACCGCGGCAAGGCGGTCAAAGAGCGCGGCAATGCCCGTCCGGTCCACATTTGCAAAGGCAATACGAAGCTGTTCGTCGCCCGCTGCGTGATCCTCGGGCATAAACATCGTGCCGGGCAGGCAGAGCACCCCGGCCTCGCGCACCAACGCAGGGGCGAGATCGCGGGAGGACATGGCAAACGGGTGACGAAGATAGGCGAAATAGGCCCCCACCCCCATGAGATGCCAACCTTCCGCTTCGAGCGCGGGCATGGCCTCTGAAATTGCGGCGCGGCGGTCGAGAATCTCGGCGCGCTCACCCGAGAGCCATTGCGAGAGGTTCTGCATGCCCCAGAGCGCGGCATGCTGGCCGAGTTGGTTGGGGCAGATGGTGACCGTATCGAGGAACTTCTCGACCTCTGACAAGAGCGTTTCAGAGGCAATCATCGCGCCGACGCGGTGTCCGGTGAGGCGATAGGCTTTGGAAAAGGAATAAAGCTGCACCAAGGTCTCGGGCCAGTCCGGATCGGCGAAAAGATCATGCGCCGCGCCGCTGCGCGCATCGAAATCGCGGTAGGTTTCATCGACGATCAGACGCAGGCCGGTTTCGCGCGCAAGCTCATAGAAGGCGCGCACGAGCGCGGCGGGATATTCCACGCCGCCGGGGTTGTTCGGGGTCACAAGCACAATCGCGCGGGTGCGAGACGTTATGAGCGCGCGGGCGGTTTCCGGATCCGGAAGAAGGTCATCCCCGGTGCGAAGCGGCACGGATTTGACGCCCATCATGTCGAGCCACATTTTGTGATTAAAGTACCACGGCACCGGGAGGATAACCTCGTCTGCCTCGCCGCAAGTGGCTGTGATCGCAGCACAAAACGCCTGATTGCAGCCTGCGGTGATGGCGACCTGCGCGGCGCTGATCTCGCCGCCGTAGGCCGCGCCAAATTGTGTCGCGACCTCTTCGCGCAGCCCGGGCAGGCCGAGGACGGGACCATAGAGATGCGCCTCAGGCAGGTTGAGTGCGACGTCAGCGATATGGCGGCGCAGGGCTTCCGGCGGCGGATCGACGGGCGCGGCTTGGCTCACGTTGATGAGGGGGCGGTCCTGCGGGAAGGTCACCCCTTCAAGCCAGCGCCGGGCCTCCATGACAGGCGGGGCAAAACTGGCGGCTGTGCGGGGCAAGGACATGGGCGCTCTCCGTGGGATTCAAACAACAAGAGCGACCCTAAGGGCCGCTCTCACCGGGGGCAATGCGCCCCTGTCTTCTTCACTGTAAAAATACCTCCCGCCGGAGGCATCCGCCCTAGACGCCAGCGCCGGTCTCAGTCGGTGCCGCGATAGGGCTCCACATATTGCAGCGCCATGTCCCAGGGGAAGAAAATCCAGGTATCCTGGCTTACCTCGGTGATGAAGGTCTCAACCTGCGGACGGCCCTTCGGCTTGGCATAGACGGTGGCGAAATGCGCCTTGGGATACATTTCCCGCACCAGCTCGAGCGTTTTGCCGCTATCGACAAGGTCGTCGATGATGAGGATGCCGGTGCCGTCGCCCATCAGATCTGCGTCGGGGGATTTCAGGACTTCCGCCTCGCGCTGCTGGTCCTGCTTGCCACCGCCGGAGTGGTAGGACTTGACGCTGATCGTGTCGACGGTGCGAATGTCCAACTCGCGGCTGACGATCATTGCTGGCGCCATGCCACCGCGGGTGATGGCGACCACGGCGCGCCAAGCCCCGTCGTCCGGTCCTTGCCCGTCAAGACGCCATGCAAGTGCGCGGGAGTCGCGATGGATCTGATCCCAGCTGATGTGAAAGCCTTTTTCGTGGGGCAGGCGGTCGCTCATGGTTTACTTCCTTCCGGTGACAGCGTCGATATCCGGCGCATCGACCGCTTTCATGCCGACCACGTGATAACCCGCATCGACATGCAGGTTTTCGCCCGTGACACCGCTTCCGAGATCGGAGAGCAAGTAGAGCGCCGAGTTGCCAACGTCGTCGATGGTGACATTGCGGCGCAGCGGCGAGTTCAGCTCGTTCCATTTCAGGATATAGCGGAAATCGCCGATGCCGGAGGCGGCGAGCGTCTTGATGGGGCCGGCCGAGATCGCGTTGACGCGGATGCCGTCCTTGCCGAGGTCTTCGGCGAGATACTTTACAGAAGCCTCAAGCGCGGCCTTGGCGACGCCCATGACGTTGTAATGCGGCATGACCTGCTCTGCACCGTAGTAGGTCAGGGTCAGGGCCGAGCCACCCGCGTTCATGAACTTCTCAGCGCGTTGCATCACGGCGGTGAAGCTGTAGCAGCTCACATCCATCGTCATCAGGAAGTTATCGCGGCTGGTATCGACATAGCGCCCGCGCAGTTCGTTCTTGTCGGAAAAGCCGATGGCGTGGACGAGGAAGTCGATCTTGCCGAATTTGGCTTCGATCTCGGCAAAGGCCGCATCGACGGAGGCCATGTCGGACACGTCGCAATCGATCAGCGTCTCGACGCCCAGTTGTTCGGCCAGCGGGGCCACGCGTTTCTTGAACGCCTCGCCCATATAGGTAAAGGCCATCTCGGCGCCCGCATCGGCGCAAGCCTTTGCAATGCCCCAGGCAATCGACTTGTCATTGGCAAGGCCCATGATCACGCCGCGCTTGCCCGCCATCAGATTGTTTGACATTCCGTCAGTCTCCGTCGCAATTCGGTTAGAGGGACGTTTAGGCGATCCGCATGATCGCATCAAGAGCGGTGAGACGCAGCAGAGAGGCTTTGCACCATGTCAGACAGAACCGGGATTTTCGCAGGGGATGATCCATTCGCCATCGCGCGCGCATGGTTGAGTGAGGCAGAGGCAAGCGAGGTCAATGACCCAAACGCCATCGCCCTTGCGACGGTGGATGCGGATGGCTTGCCGAATGTGCGGATGGTCCTTCTCAAGGAAATCGAAGACGCAGCCTTTGTCTTTTACACCAATTACGGCAGTGCCAAAGCGCGGGAGATCGAGAGCGCGGGCAAGGCGGGGTTCGTGATGCACTGGAAATCACTGCGCCGTCAGGTGCGGGTGCGCGGGCTTGTCAGCCGTGAAGAAGGGCCGCAAGCAGATGAGTATTATGAGTCCCGCTCTCTCAAGAGCCGTCTTGGGGCCTGGGCCTCGCGCCAATCCGAGCCACTGTCGTCGCGTGCGGCGCTGATGGCGGATGTGGCGAAGATCACGGCGCAGAAGGGGACGAATCCCAAGCGACCGCCTTATTGGGGGGGCTACCGGATCACACCTTTGGAGATAGAGTTCTGGGCCGATGGCGCCTTCAGGTTGCATGATCGTTTTGTCTGGCGTCGCGCTTCCTTTGACGAGGCTTGGAGCGTGACACGGCTCAACCCCTAAGGGGGCAAGGCAGGACGTGTCATTCACGTAACGTGGAATGCAAGTCCTTGAAAACAAATTACTGCTTTTCTTGCCCAAGTTGGAAAAATCGCGCAGACTGGCGTCCGCATGGGGCGCGACTCACGAAAGGCGTAAGGTTAAGCTGTTGAGTGATACAAAAAGAGAGCTGACTCGGATCATTGGGGAAGTAAAATGGTTCGATCCAGTCAAGGGATTTGGATTTGTCGTCAGCGATGAGGGCGGACCGGACGTGTTGTTGCACGCCAACGTTCTGCGAAATTTCGGTCAGAGCACCGTCGCAGATAGCGCCCGGATCGAGATTGATGCGCAAAAGACCGACCGCGGGGTGCAGGCCGTCGAAGTGATCCGGATCGAAGTACCGGGCGCAAGTGAGTCGCATACGCTCGCCGATTTCATCGAGTTGGATGAAGAAGACATTCGCAACGCGCGGCTCGAACCCGCGCGGGTGAAATGGTTCGACAAGGGCAAGGGGTTTGGCTTTGCCAATATCTTTGGGCGCCCTGAAGACGTCTTTTTGCATATAGAAGTCCTGCGCCGGTCGGGTCTTGCGGACCTGCAGCCAGGCGAAGCCCTTGCAATTCGCGCTATCGAAGGCAAACGGGGCCTCATGGCCATCGAGGTCAGCGCATGGGAAAACGCGCTCGATAAGGAAACCGTATGATCCGACGCGGTCTTGTCGCCGGTGTTTGGCTGCTCTTGTCCGTGACGGGCGGGGCCGCTGAGACCACCTGCCGAGAAGATCGTGTCAGTTTGCGCGGCGCTTGGGGGCAAGCTCATTTCCGCGTCGAGATCGCTGATGACGAGACGGAACGCGCGCGCGGATTGATGATGCGTGAGTCGCTGCCGCGTGGGGCAGGCATGCTTTTCATCTTCGACAGGACACGCCCGGTCAGTTTCTGGATGGAGAATACGCTGATCCCTTTGGACATGCTCTTCATCGATGAGGCTGGTGCGGTCGTTCGCATACACCACGAGGCCATCCCCGGCGACCGGACCCAGATTCCAAGCCGGGCACCTGTGCGCTATGTGCTCGAGATCAACGGCGGGCTGGCGGATGCGCTTGGGATCACGGTCGGCAGCGAGATGCGTCATGCATCTATTTCCGAAAGCAACGCTGTTTGGCCTTGTTCGCGCTAGACGAAGCCGCTAAACCCAGCCTCGGTTCGGGGCGTAGCGCAGTCTGGTAGCGCACCTGTTTTGGGTACAGGGGGTCGTGAGTTCGAATCTCGCCGCCCCGACCAATTTTCAAAGACACATCTTTGGTGCCTGTTTAGCGGGCAACTGCTTTTTGCTTTGGCGCCTTGCGGGCGCTTTTTGCGAAGAATCACCTTCTTGCAAGATTCGATTTTCATGTCATTCGCATGAAGGCGACATATATATTGTGTTAACCTTTTCGGTCTCGCTAGATGTTGTGGATATCTTGGACCGTTTCGGACCCGTTCCGGATTTTCCTTGAATTTTAGGCGCTTCGCCAAAGCTCCCGAAGTGATGCGCCAACTCAACGGCGACTTCGCGTTAAGAAAGGAATCGGACGACGGCAGCGAGCGTCAAAATCAGCCTTTCTGGTCAACATCAAAAATCCCCTCAAAAGCCAAATAAAATGTTTGACGGTCTTGTGCCGAATGCGTCAGGTTGTGGGGGTCAGCCGAGAGCGCCACAACATATAGTGGTGACGCAGGCTGGAGCAGGGACAGAACACCAAACAGCGATCCGAACAGCGGGATGGTTCGGGAGACCGGCGCACCTATGGGCGCCGCGCGGGGCTGTTTTGTCTCTTCCTCCAGAGCCACCGGCGGACAGGGCGCACAGGCGCCCTTGGGGACGACAACACGCTGGGAAGCAGAGGCATAACAATGAAAATCGAAAGAAATTTCACCAAGGCAGGGCAGGACGCATACGCAAGCTTGGATTTCGCAAGCACTGTGAGCGAGATTCGCAATCCGGATGGCACGATCGTGTTCCGTCTCGACAATGTCGAAGTGCCGACGAGCTGGAGCCAGGTTGCAAGCGATGTGATCGCCCAGAAATATTTCCGCAAAGCAGGCGTGCCCTCGAAGACCAAGAAGGTCAAAGAAAAGGGCGTGCCAGAGTTCCTTTGGCGCTCGGTTCCGGCCGAGGGCGCAGAGATGGGCGGGGAGACCTCGTCCAAGCAGGTTTTTGATCGCCTCGCAGGCGCATGGACCTACTGGGGCTGGAAGGGGGGCTATTTCTCGACCGAGAAGGACGCCCGCGCCTATTTCGATGAAATGCGCTACATGCTTGCGACCCAGCGCGCGGCACCAAACTCTCCGCAATGGTTCAACACCGGCCTGCATTGGGCCTATGGCATCGATGGCCCGAGCCAAGGACACCACTATGTCGACCATAAGACCGGCAAGCTGACTCGTTCGAAATCCGCTTATGAGCACCCGCAGCCGCATGCGTGCTTTATTCAATCCGTGGCCGACGACCTTGTTGGCGATGGCGGTATTATGGATCTCTGGGTGCGTGAGGCACGCCTGTTCAAATACGGCTCCGGCACCGGCACCAACTTTTCGTCGCTACGGGCGGCCAACGAGAATCTGTCGGGCGGTGGGAAATCCTCAGGCCTGATGGGGTTCCTGAAGATCGGCGACCGCGCGGCGGGCGCAATCAAATCCGGCGGCACGACGCGCCGCGCGGCCAAGATGGTCATCGTCGATGCCGATCACCCGGATATCGAGGAATACATCAACTGGAAGGTCAAGGAAGAGCAGAAGGTCGCCTCCATCGTGGCCGGCTCGAAGATGCACGAAGAGAAGCTCAATGCGATCTTCGCAGCGATCCGTGCCTGGGACGGTAGGGAAGAGGACGCTTATGATCCGAAGGTCAACGAAGGCCTGAAGGCGGCGATCAGGGACTCCAAAAAGGTCGCGATCCCCGAGACTTACGTCAAGCGCGTGCTTGATTACGCCAAGCAGGGTTATGGCTCCATCGAGTTCCCGACCTATGACACTGATTGGGATAGCGAGGCCTATGCGTCTGTCTCCGGTCAGAACTCCAACAACTCGATCCGCGTCACCGATGCTTTCCTGAAGGCGGTTAAGGACGACGCAGATTGGGAGCTGATCCGTCGCACGGACGGCTCGGTCGCCAAGACCATCAAGGCGCGTAAGCTCTGGGAAGACGTGGGCCACGCGGCCTGGGCCTGTGCCGACCCCGGCATTCAGTTCCATGACACCGTGAACGCCTGGCATACCTGCCCGGAAGACGGCGAAATCCGCGGCTCCAACCCGTGCTCGGAGTACATGTTCCTTGACGATACGGCCTGTAACCTCGCGTCGATGAACCTGCTGACCTTCCTTGAAGACGGCAAATTCAACGCAGAAGACTACATGCACGCGACGCGTCTTTGGACCGTCACCCTCGAGATCTCGGTGATGATGGCGCAGTTCCCGTCGAAGGAAATCGCGCAGCTGTCCTATGACTTCCGGACGCTCGGCCTTGGCTATGCCAACATCGGTGGCCTCTTGATGAACATGGGCATGAGCTATGACTCCGAGGAGGGCCGGGCGCTCACCGGCGCGCTCACCGCGATCATGACCGGCGTCGCCTATGCAACCTCGGCGGAGATGGCGGGCGAACTCGGGCCGTTCTCCGGCTACAAACGCAACGCCGATCACATGCTCCGGGTCATTCGCAACCACCGCCGGGCCGCCTATGGCGAAACGGAAGGCTATGAAGGGCTTGAGGTGAAGCCGGTCGCGCTTGATCTTGATAGCTGCCCGGATCAGAAGCTCGTCGCGCTCGCACAGTCGAGCTGGGACGAGGCACTGCGCCTAGGCGAAAAGAACGGCTATCGCAACGCGCAGACCTCGGTCATCGCGCCGACCGGCACGATTGGCCTTGTCATGGATTGCGACACGACCGGGATCGAGCCGGACTTTGCTCTGGTGAAATTCAAGAAGCTCGCTGGTGGTGGGTACTTCAAGATCATCAACCGCTCTGTGCCTTCGGCGCTCGAGAAACTTGGCTATTCTTCCTCGCAGATCGAAGAAATCGTGTCTTACGCGGTGGGCCATGGGAGCCTTGGCAACGCGCCGGGCATCAACCACACCTCGCTTATCGGGCATGGGTTCGGTCAGGCGGAACTCGACAAGATCGAAGCCTCGCTCGAAACCGCGTTCGACATCCGCTTTGTGTTCAACCAGTGGACCCTTGGAGAGGCCTTCTGCACCAATGTGCTTGGCATCCCGGCGGAGA
Source organism: Shimia sp. FJ5 (assembly GCF_032918335.1). Lineage (NCBI taxonomy): Bacteria > Pseudomonadati > Pseudomonadota > Alphaproteobacteria > Rhodobacterales > Roseobacteraceae > Shimia > Shimia sp. FJ5. The sequence continues at coordinate 372,590 of NZ_JAWJUV010000003.1, forward strand.
AGCTCAACGATCCGACCTTCGACATGCTGACCCATCTTGGGTTCTCGCGGAAGGATATCGACGCGGCGAACGACCACGTCTGCGGCACGATGACCCTCGAAGGGGCGCCCTTCCTCAAGGAAGAACACTACGCGATCTTCGATTGCGCCAACCCCTGCGGTAAGAAGGGTAAGCGGTATCTCTCGGTCAACAGCCACATCACCATGATGGCGGCGGCGCAGTCGTTCATCTCGGGCGCGATCTCCAAGACGATCAACATGCCCAACGATGCGACCATCGAAGATTGCCAGAAGGCCTATGAGCTGTCTTGGTCGCTCGGTGTGAAGGCCAACGCGCTCTACCGTGACGGCTCGAAACTCTCGCAGCCTCTCGCGGCGGCGCTGGTCGAGGATGACGACGAGGCGGCCGAGGTGCTCGAGAGCGGCTCGATGCAGGAAAAGGCCACCGTTCTCGCCGAGAAAATCATCGAGAAGGTCGTGGTCAAGGAGATCATCAAGTCTCAGCGCACCAAGATGCCGGAACGCCGCAAGGGCTATACCCAGAAAGCGGTTGTTGGGGGTCACAAGGTCTATCTGCGCACCGGAGAGTATGAGGATGGCTCGCTCGGTGAGATCTTCATCGACATGCACAAGGAAGGCGCGGGCTTCCGGGCGATGATGAACAACTTTGCCATCGCGGTTTCTGTTGGCCTTCAGTATGGCGTGCCGCTTGAGGAGTTCGTCGACGCCTTTACCTTCACGAAATTCGAGCCGGCGGGCATGGTCCAGGGTAACGATTCTATCAAAAATGCAACATCCATCCTCGATTATATCTTCCGGGAACTGGCTGTTTCTTATCTTGATCGAACAGACCTGGCACATGTGAAGCCGCAGGGTGCGTCCTTCGATGACCTCGGTCGTGGCGAGGAAGAGGGCGTGTCGAACGTGCAGGAACTCAGCGAAAGCGCGGCGTCGAAATCGCTCGAAGTGCTTAAGCAGATCTCCTCGACCGGCTATCTGCGCAAGCGCCTTCCGCAAGAACTTGTGGTGCTGAACGGCGGTGCCGGGGCGGTGGCGCTCAATACGGCCGACCCGGAGGTCGCGCTACAGACACTCGTGCCCGAAACCGGCGGCGCGACGGTCAGCGCCACCACGACCACGACCGCCGTATCGACAGGGACCGTGTCGATGGATGCGCGCACCAAGGCCAAAATGCAGGGCTACGAGGGCGATCCTTGCGGCGATTGCGGCAACTACACGCTGGTGCGCAATGGCACCTGTATGAAATGCAACACCTGCGGCGCGACAAGCGGGTGTAGCTAAAGAACACGGGGCGGGTGCGCTCGCCCCGACGACGCTCAGGCCGCAGGCAAAAACTACGGGCGGTATATAGAGTGAGCTTGAGTGGCGAAACTGGGGGGCGTTAGCCCCCCTATTTTTTGACCAAGCTATGAATCCGTAAGATCGCGTAGCCGCGCGCGGGCACGGGCGAGGCGGGAATTGACGGTTCCAAGTGGCAGACCGGTCCGGGAGGCAATGTCATAGGGGCTCTGTGTCCCTTTGGCGACGAGGCGCAGCAAGCTGGCCTGATGGTAGGGCAAGGCGTCTATGGCCGCGAGGGTCTCTCTCGCTTCGAGATGGACGCTGGCGTCCGCCTCTGTGACTGTCATTCCCTCGTCAAACTCTTCGGTTGCGACCATCTTTCGCCATCTGGAGCGGGCCAGATTGTGCAGCGTTGTCGTGGCGTAGGCCTCGAGATTGTCGATCTCGGCCCCCTCTGCCAGATGCGTGAAGAGTTTCAGGATCGCCTCCTGCACAAGGTCTTCGGCCTCTGATCCATAGCGCCGCGATTTCCGAAGCAGCCTTGTGCGAAGCTGGGCGAAATCGACCTCTTTCTCGCGTGTTTTCGTGCATTTCATCGGGAGCTTCCTTCGTGCCTGTTGTCTTGTCCAGAACATTGGTGAGGCAGAACCCTTTGAAAAGGCCGGGGTTTTCCGCCGAGGAGCGGGAAGGGGGCTTTTTCGGCACCGGTTTGCCGGTCGCGCGGGGCGAATTTGGCAGGTTTCGGCCAGTTCCGGGGAAACGGCGGCGGCGAGGAACGATAATGGGATTTCCCGCGTCTATGGTTTCGAAGGCATCAGCAACGCGCCTTCACAATGAAACAAGATCAATCTGATCGACATAGGAGTACATCAAATGAAACGTGCAATGATTGCCACCGTCCTGACCCTCACCGGTGCCGCTCTTCCCGCCTACGCCATGACCGCAGACGCCAATGGCGACGGGGCTATCAGCATGGAAGAAATCAAGCAGGTGCACCCCGACGTGACCGAGGAGGTCTTTGCCGCGATCGATGCGGATGCCGATGGGAGCGTCTCGGAGGAAGAATATCAGGCGGCCGTGGAAGCCGGCGTGCTTGCCAAGAAAGACGGCTGACGCAAAGCACAAAGCTCCGGTCGCCTTTCATTCCCCCCCCAGGGCCGGAGCGATCAGGCCGGGCGTGTCCTGCCGCACGCCCGGCCTTGAGGGCTAGTTGGAAGATCTGGTTCGTCCTTTAGGATATTGTAATTATTTATATATTCCTTGTTCGAGACGCCCATAGCGCGGTTGCCAGCGCAAACTCCAAAGGGATGACGGAAAGCACCTTGCAAGATGCCCGCGCGCTCTCCTTAGGGGCGCAGGTGGATATTGAAACGCTTCCGGATTTCCCGATCAATGCGCGGATCAAACTGGGCAAGGCCTGGCGCGGCGAGGATGTCATTCTTGCGAGCCGTGGCCTTGGCAATCAAGTCAGGTTTCCCTTTTTCATCCCATTCTTTGGGTGAGGTTCTGTCCCCAAGTTTCGGATAAACATGATCTTTTTCCATTCGCCCAAGGGTTTGCGAGGTTCCAAGGTAATGTCCTGGTCCCTCCAAGCAAACCTCGCGCATCTGATCGAGGGCAAGGGTTTCATCATCGACCTCGATGCCCCGTACACAGCGCAACGCCTGCCCGATGAGATCGTCCCCAAGGATCAGGGACTCCTGACAGAATCCTAGGAGAGAGGCATGCATTCCCGCAGCTTCATAAACCATGTTGCAACCGGAAAGCCCGGTCATCACGGCCGAGCACATCTGCTCCCAACCGGCTTGCATATCTGGGAGTTTGGAGTCCGCCGCACCGGCCGCGGAGCCGCCGGGGAGATCGTAGTAGCGGTGCATCTGGGCGCAGCCCGACGACAGAAGTGCCTGTTCGCCTGACCCGACGCTCATTGCACCGGTGCGCAGGTCGAGGCCGAAAGGCCAGGTGCCAAAGATCGCCGGGTGACCGGGTTTGATGGCGTTCACATAGACGAGACCGGCAAGGCACTCTGCGGTCGATTGCACGATGGCGCCTGCGACGGTGGAAGGTGCCGTGGCCCCGGCCATGCCAGCCGACAACAAAAGGACAGGCATGCCGCCCGCGATGCAGGCCTCCATCACTTCGCAGCTCTCTGTTGCGAAACGCATGGGTGGCACAACGAAGCAATTGGAATTGCTAACAAATGGTCGCGCACGCCAAGCGTCTTCACCGCCCGCGATAAGGTGAAGCATCTCAAGCGCGTCGGCCACATGGGCCTTATCAGAGAAAGAGGTGCCTATATGTTTTCGCGTCCCGGAACAGCACGCATAGACCGTGTTATAATCCATCTCGCGGTTATCCGTGATATCGCGAGCGACCATCGGGCGTTGTAGGAAATGGATGTTGTCGAGGTGGTCTGTGATCTTTGCCGCCTCAAACAGGTCTTGCAGGGTGCTTTCCCGGTAATGCCGCCCCTCGGGATCGACCACGTGCACGGCAGCCCCGGCCGTTCCGTAGTGGACACGTGCACCGGAGAGCTGCATGTCTTGCAAAGGATCGCGGCCAAAGAGCGTTACGCTCCTGTTGGCCTTGGCCAATGTGTCTTCAACAAGGGCGCGCGGGAAGCGCAGGCGGCCATCACTGCCAAGCACCGCGCCAGCGCCTGTTAGGGCGGCGATACCGCTTTCGGGTGCGCCTGCGAGGCCGATCTCTTCAAGCGCAGTCAGGGCGGCGGCGTGTATCCGGGCCATGTCTTTTTCGCCTAAGGGATTATAGCGCCCCCCTTCAAGACCGGGACGGATCGGGCGTTCGTTGGAAGCGAGCGGGGTGCTACGGCTGATGTGGCGTGCTGCGCGGCCACCAGAGCGACGGGGTTGAATCTGTGTCATGGGATCTAAGCCTTTGAAGTCCTGTCTGAAATCTGTGTTGGTGACAGGACGGGCTTGGCCGCCCACGGGCAGCACGGCCACGGGCCGCCCCGATGACAAGGCGCGTCAGGTAGATTTTCCAACGCATGTGAACTCTCCCTGTTTTGGGAAAGTCTGGGCGGGAAAAGCGGCGAAATCTGTGCGGAAAGCGACAGAATGTCGCGAATGGCTATTTCGAGAGTGATTCCGCGAAGGTGCAGATCGTTTCAAGCGCTGCAGCGAACGCCTTGTCGTCGATGGTCATGGCGGCGCGCACGTGACCCGCCGCGGCCTTGCCAAAGCTCTCGCCCGGCATCACGGCGATGCGATGCGCATCCAGCAGGCGATTGGCGAATTCGAACCCGCTCAGGCCCGTCGCGCGAAGGTCGAGCATGAGATACATCGCACCTTGTGAGGGGATCAGACCGACCGCGTTGTGCCGTGCGAGAATATCCCGCGCAAGGGCGCGGCGTCGGCGGAAGGGTTCGGCAATTTTTTCTTCGAGATCAGGACCTTGCGCGATGGCAAAATCGGCGGCGTCCTGAATGTATCCCGGCACGCCATAGGTCGTATGCGTGGCGAGGTTTATGAGGTGCCGAACGACGTCGGCAGGGCCACAAATCCAGCCGACGCGGCTTCCGGTCATGGCGTGGGATTTCGACATGGAACCGACGACGAGGGTGCGGTCGGCCATGTTGGGGAGGGCGCGGGGGGAGAGGTGTTGGCCTTCCCAGACTTGGGTGTCGTAGACTTCGTCGGAGATCAGCCAGAGATCGTGCTTGCGGCAGACCTCGGCAATGCCGTCGAGGGTTTGGCGGGAATAGATCGTGCCAGTGGGGTTGTTCGGCGTGTTGATGAGGAGCGAAGACGCGCCTTTCGCGTGCGCCTCGATATCCTCGGCGCGGGGCTGAAACGCGTCTTCGGCGCGGGTTTGGATGGCGACGGGCTTGGCACCGATGCCGCGGATTGTGCCGGGATAGGTCGCATAATAGGGGTCAATATAAAGCGCGGTGTCGCCCTCGTCACAGGCCGCGAGATGCGCGGCGAAAAGGGCTGATTGCCCGCCGGGTGTGATGAGGATATTCTCGTAAGTCGTTGGAACACCAGTTCTTTCCTCGATCCGGCGCGCCACGCTTTCGCGCAAGGACTGGATGCCGGGGACCATGGCATAGCCCGTGTGCCCGCCCTTGGCGGCGCGGTCCATCGCGTCGAGAATCACGGTATCGGTGCCGATATCATGCTCGCCAATCGTCAGTTCGATCACGTCCTCACCAGCGGCGACCATCTGGCGGGCGCGGTAGAAAACCTCCCATCCGTCAGAGCCGGAGGGGGTCAGGTGCGTGATGCGATGGGAGAGCTTCATGGGGCGTCCTTGCTGCGTGAAAATGAGCCCAGAGAGGGCCAAAGCGACGCGGGGAAGTCAAATGCAATTGTGTGATGGGAGGTATCAAAACCGGGATATGTATCGCGTCGGTATTACGTCGGTATTGCGTCAGTGCAGATTTCAGGCGCGCGGCGCGAGCGCGGCTTGGGCCTTCTTGGTCAGGCTCGCGCGGATGAGGTCGTAGGAGGCGGTGATGCGGTGGCGCAGTTCCTCGGTCTCGGCATCCAGTGGCAAGTGAATCCAGCTCTTGTGAAAATAGGGGGCCTTCACGCCGACGCCCGCGTCGATCAGCATCTGCGCGGTCTCGACATCGGGGGTCTTCACGGAAACGCCAGTGCTTTGCGCGCCGATGGCGGCAAAGATCTTGTCTCCGACCTTCCAGACATCATGCCCCGGCCCGAAAGGTTCGGACCAGTCGGCACCGGGCAGGGCGGCGCAGATCGTATTGACGGTGTCACGGCTCATGGCTCGTAGGGTGAGGTGCGGGCTGGCCCGCGTCAAGCGTCTTGACCGCTCCGAAAGGGCAGCCTAGGGTCTGGCGCATGAAGATCACCTGCACCATCATTATTTGCTGCATTCCCTGCTGAGACATTCCGGCGGGCCGTTCTTCTATTCCAAACATGATCTGAAGTTGTTAAGCCCGCCGCGCAAGCTCTCTTTGCGTGCCCGAAGGACGAGACATGACGACGATCAAACTGCACAACACGAAGACCCGCAAGAAAGAGGTCTTTACCCCGATCGACCCCGAGAATGTGCGGATGTATGTCTGTGGTCCGACGGTCTATGATCGCGCCCATATCGGCAATGCGCGGCCCGTGGTCGTCTTCGACGTGCTCTACCGGCTTTTGCGGCATGTCTACGGGGCGGATCACGTCACCTATGTGCGCAACTTCACGGATGTGGATGACAAGATCAACGCACGCGCCAAGGAGTCGGGGCGCGAGATCGGCGAGATCACCGCGGAGACGACGCAATGGTATCTCGACGACATGCGCGCGCTTGGGGCGATGGATCCCAATGAGATGCCGCGTGCGACGGCCTATATCCCGCAGATGATCGCGATGATTGAAAAGCTTATCGCGGATGACTTTGCCTATGCCAAGGATGGCCATGTCCTGTTCCGTGTGCGGGCCTACAAGCACTATGGCGCGCTTTCTGGGCGTTCTGTCGATGACATGATCGCGGGCGCGCGGGTCGAAGTTGCGCCTTACAAAGAAGATCCGATGGATTTCGTGCTTTGGAAGCCGTCCTCGGATGATTTGCCCGGTTGGGATAGCCCGTGGGGGCGGGGGCGTCCGGGCTGGCATATCGAATGCTCGGCCATGGCCAAGGACCTATTGGGCGAGACCTTTGATATCCATGGCGGTGGCAACGATCTACAGTTTCCGCACCATGAAAACGAGGTCGCGCAAAGCTGCTGTGCGTCGGGTCATGCCGAGGACGGTGGCGGCTTTGCCAACTATTGGCTTCATAACGAGATGTTGCAGGTCGAGGGCAAGAAGATGTCCAAGAGCCTGGGCAATTTCTTTACCGTGCATGATCTGTTGGAGCAGGGGATACCGGGCGAGGTGATCCGGTTCGTGTTCCTAAGCACGCATTATCGTAAGCCGATGGACTGGACGGCGAAGAAGGCGGCGGAGGCGGAGAAGACTCTTAGTAGATGGGCAGCGATGGCTCTGGATGGTTCGGTTGGTGAGCCGCCCTCAGATGTTGTCCAAGCACTTGCAGACGACCTAAACACGCCGTTGGCGCTCGCTGCAATGCACGCGCTCTACAAGAACGGAGACGCTGATGGTCTTCGCTCCGCTTTGGAGTTGTTGGGATTGGGAGAGCTTGATTTTGGGCAAGCGGTCAAAGGTATGGTCTATCGGATGGATGATATGGTTCTTGGGCCGCTTGAAGTCCTGCTTGCCGAGACCCGCGCCAAAGCCATGGAAACCAAGGATTTCTCCGAAGTAGATCGGCTCAAGGCGGCGCTGGTTGCGGCGGGCGTTGAGGTCAGGATGAGTAAGGCAGGGGTCGAGTTGCTCCCGGCGGCCGGGTTCGATCCGGCCAAGCTGGAGGGGCTGCTATGAAAGTGCGCGTGACAGAGGTTCGCGCCCGGCCCGAGGGTGGGGGCGTATTCGCCCCCGCCCTGGGGGGCGGGTCGGGGGCGAACCGGGCCGCAGGCGGCCCGGAAGGATTTGCTGGAAAGGCTGAGCGATGACCAAGGACCGCCTCTATCTCTATGACACGACGCTGCGCGATGGGCAGCAGACGCAGGGCGTGCAATTCTCGACGCCCGAGAAGATGCAGATCGCCAAGGTGCTCGATCAGTTGGGGATCGACTATATCGAGGGCGGCTGGCCCGGTGCGAACCCGACGGATAGCGAGTTTTTCGAGGCCCGCCCCGAGATGCGCGCGACGTTCACCGCCTTTGGTATGACCAAGCGGGCGGGGATGTCGGCGGAAAACGATGACGTGCTTGCGGCGGTGATGAATGCGCGCACGCCGGCGGTGTGCCTTGTCGGCAAGACGCATGATTTCCATGTCACAACCGCGCTTGGCATTACGCTTGAGGAGAATGTCGAGAACATCGCGAAATCCGTGGCCTATCTTGTCGCGCAAGGCCGGGAGGCGCTTTTTGATGCCGAGCATTTCTTTGACGGCTACAAGGCCAATCCGGCCTATGCGATCGAGACGGTGAAAGCGGCCTATGACGCTGGGGCGCGGTGGGTTGTTCTTTGCGATACCAATGGCGGGACGCTACCGGGCGAGGTTCGGGCGATCACCGAGGCGGTCATCGCAGCGGGTGTGCCGGGCGATCATCTGGGCATCCATACCCACAATGATACCGAACACGCGGTGGCCAACTCACTGGCGGCGGTGGATGCGGGCGCGCGACAGGTGCAGGGGACGCTCAACGGGCTTGGCGAACGCTGTGGTAATGCGAACCTGACGACGCTCATTCCGACGCTACTGCTCAAGGAGCCCTATGCCTCGAGGTTTGAGACCGGGATCACGCGTCAGGCGCTCAAAGGGATCACGCGGGCGAGCCGGTTGCTCGACGACATCCTGAACCGTGTGTCGATGAAACAAGCGCCCTATGTGGGGGCCTCGGCCTTTGCCCATAAGGCGGGGCTTCATGCGAGCGCGATCCTCAAGGATCCCTCGACCTATGAGCATGTGGAGCCGGGCCTTGTCGGCAACGAGCGCATCATCCCCATGTCAAACCAAGCCGGGCAGTCGAACCTGCGCAAGCGGTTGGCGGATGCGGGCCTTGAGGTCGAGAAGGGGAACCCGGCGCTGGGGCGTATCCTCGACCGTATCAAGGCGCGGGAATCCGAGGGGTTCAGCTATGACACCGCGCAGGCGAGTTTCGAGCTCTTGGCGCGCGAAGAGCTTGGCCTCACCGAGGTGTTCTTTGACGTGGAGCGCTACCGGGTGATCTCTGAGCGCCGCCGCAATGCGCGCGGGCAGCTCGTCGTGGAATCCGAGGCGGTCATCACCGTGCAGATGCCGGACGGGGCGAAGGTCACCTCCTTCTTCAAGAACGAGCATGAGCATGACATGAGCGACGAGGGGCCGGTCAACGCGCTCTGGCAGGCGCTCAAGAAAGACCTTGGCCCGTATCAGGACAGCATCGACGCGGTGCGACTCGTGGACTTCAAGGTGCGGATCACCAATGGCGGCACTGAGGCCGTGACGCGTGTCATCATAGATTTCGAGGATGACGCCGGGCGGCGTTGGGCGACGGTCGGGGTTTCGGCGAACATCGTTGATGCGTCTTTCGATGCGCTTCTTGATGCGATCAACTGGAAGCTCACGCGGGATGCGCGGGTTCAGATCTAACCCCTATGGGAGTCTTGTTTTTGTTTCTTTCGATTTTGAAATTCCTCCTGATTTCGATCGCAATTACCGCGATCATTCCGATCGTTCTTATCCTGTCGCAGAGGCCCGTTGATCCAGAGGAACTCCCGGCGGGGAAGATGAGCTTTGATGATGTGACAGCCGACAGGCCGCGCGCCGAAATGGTGCTTGATCAGGTCGAGGCGCGCGATGGCGAGACACTCAGCGCCTGGTCGTTGCCCGCATCGCGCCAAGATGTGCCGCTTTTGGTCATGGTGCATGGATCGGGCTGGCATGGCGGGCAATTCGCCGGTCTTGCAGCGCGGCTCGAGGGAGCGGCGGATGTCTTGGCGGTCAACCTACGTGGCCATTTCAACGGGCCGGGGGCGCGCGGTGATATCGCCTATATGGGCCAGTTGGAGGACGATCTGGCCGATCTGATCGCGGCCAAGCGCAAGCCGGGGCAGGAGGTTGTCCTTCTCGGTCATAGTTCTGGCGGCGGGCTTGTTGTGCGGTTTGCAGGCGGCGCGCATGGCGGGATGATCGACAAGGCGGTTTTGCTCGCGCCTTTCCTCAAGCACAACGCGCCCACGACGCGGGCGAAATCCGGCGGGTGGGCGCATGTGCTCTTGCGGCGGATTATTGGCCTGTCGATGCTGAATACAGCGGGCATTCACGCGCTCGACCATCTGACGGTGATTCAGTTTGCCATGCCGAAAGCCATCCGTGAGGGGGAGCGCGGGAACGAGGCGACGCTGGCCTATTCCTGGCGCTTGAACCAATCCTATGCGCCGCGCGGAGACTATCTTGCGGATGCAGCCGCGTTGCCCGAGTTCCTTTTGGTTGTAGGCAAGGATGACGAGAGCTTTGTTGCGCAAGGCTACGAGCCGCTTCTTGCGCCGGTCAATGACAGCGGGCAGTACCATGTGCTCGACGGGGTGACGCATCTCGGCGTGGTTGACGCGGCGCGCACCGCAGAGTTGATCCGGGGCTTTTTGTCATGAGCGCAGGGGACGATCTTGGGGCTTGCGCGCTGATCGTGCAGAAGGGCGATCCGGATAGGTTCCTTGCCACGATGGCCGCGAAGCCGGCGGCGCGCGAGGTGCTTTTCCCGCTACATGCCTTTGCCATCGAGGTCGCGCGCGCGCCGTGGGTCACGCAGGAAGCGATGATCGGCGAGATGCGCCTGCAATGGTGGCGCGATGCGCTCGAGGAGATCGGCAGCGGCGGTAGGGTGCGGCGCCACGAGGTTGTGACGCCGCTTGCCGCATGGCTCGACCCGGAAGGCGCGGCGGTGCTTGACGCGGCCGTAGAAGCGCGGCGTTGGGATCTTTACCGCGAGCCGTTCGAGGATGAGGCTGCCTTTGCCGCGCATATCGACGCGACGACCGGCGGGCTTTTTTGGGTCGCGGCGCGCGCGCTTGGCGCAGCGCAAGAGCGTGTCGTGCGCGATTTCGCCTATGGGGTTGGTGTGGCCAATTGGCTTTTGGCGATCCCTGACCTTGAGGGGCGGGGATGTTTCCCGCTTGTTGATGGGCGGCCCGAGGCGGTTGCGGAGCTTGCCCGCGAAGCGCTTGCGCAACTATTGGCAGCGCGGGCGCAGCGTGGCGCGGTGTCGCGCGCGGCTGGTCAGGCGTTGTTGGCGGGTTGGCAGGCTGAAGGCGTGCTGCGCCGGGCGCTTGAAGCCCCGGGCCGTGTGGCGTCGGGCGACTTGGCGGCGAGCGAATTCGCGCGCAAGGCCGGGTTGATGCGTCGGGCGCTCACGGGCCGTTGGTAAGCGGCGCGCGCCTGAGGGCGCGCACAGGATGAGCGCCTTTGGCGCGAGGAAGGGGCCAGCCCCTCACGTTGCTTTTGCCGGGGCAAAAGCATCGCTCACCCCGGGATATTTTCGGCAAGAGGAAAAGGCCCTGCTCAGTCATCCTTGGGGCGCAGCACGAGCCAGATCAGCGCGCCGCCTGCGAGCATCAGGAACGGGGCCATGGCAAGGTTCACCGAGGTCCAGCCGACCTCTGCCGTGCCGCCGGAGCAGTTCATCAAGCCGCCCGAGGCGAGCGAGGCCATGGTGACGCCGCCGAAGACGAGTAGATCGTTGAGGCCCTGCATGCGGCCGCGTTCATGCGGCTCATGCGCGCCGGCGAGCATGGCGGTTGCGCCGATGAAGCCGAAGTTCCAGCCCACGCCCAGGAGGATCAGAGCGATGAAGAAGTTTTCGAGCTCCACGCCTTGCAGAGCAACGGCCCCGGCCCCGGCGAGGATCAGCAGGCCGAGGGCGACGATCTTTTCGGTGCCGAAGCGGGCGATCAGGTGACCGGTAAAGAAGGAGGGGATATACATCGCCAGCACGTGGGCCGAGACGATATCCGCAGCCATGCCTTCCTCAAATCCACAGCCAACGACAGCGAGCGGTGTTGAGGTCATCACCAGGTTCATCAGCGCGTAGGAGACCATGGCACAGATCACGGCCACGGCAATGCGCGGCGTGGTGATGAGTTCCCAGCGGCTACGGCCATAGGGGGCATCGGCGCTTGGGGCTTGAGGGCGGGGGATGCGGATGAAAAGAAAGAGCGCGGAGCCGACCACGTTGATGGCGATCACGGTGAGGTAGGTGCCAAGGAAGGGAATCACCATCGACTGGCTTGTGACCTTGACCAGTTGCGGGCCGATGATGGCGGCGGCGAGGCCTCCAGCCATGACATAGGAAATCGCCTTGGGGCGGAAGGCGTCAGAGGCAGTATCGGCGGCGGCGAAGCGGTAGAAGCCCTGCGCGCTCATGTAGATGCCGGTAAACAGGCTGCCGATGAGGAAGACGGTGAAGGAGTTGAGGTAGAGGCCGTAGGCGCCGATGGCCGCACCGATCGCCCCGCCCATCGCCCCAAGCATGAAGCCCGCGCGGCGGCCGTATTTCTGCATGATCATCGAGACCGGTGTCGCGGCGAGCATGGAGCCGATGACGATCAGCGAGATTGGCAGAGTCGCGAAGCAGGGATTGGAGGCGAGCGATTGCCCGGCGAGGCCGCCAATGGTGAAGATCATCGGCATTTGGGCGCCGAGAAAAGCCTGTGCTAGGACCAGCACAATCACGCTGCGTTTGGCGGTGCTATCGTCTACGGTATGAATCATGGACAAAGCGTTAGCTTGATATGTGAAGCGCGTCCAGCGGGACGCGGGAGCGAATGAGATGACGGTCGGACGGATTATCGAGAGCGATGCCTGCGTGGCGGAAGGGGCGGCGTGGCTTGCTGCGCAAGAGCCACGCTTTGCCGAGGCGCTTGCCGTGACCGGGAGCTTGCCGCTTCGGCGCAAGAAGGACGGGTTCGAGCCGCTTCTGAGCGCGATCGTGAGCCAGCAGGTCAGCGTGGCGGCGGCGGAGGCGATCTGGCAGCAGATGCGGGCGGCGCGTCTGACCGGGCCGCGCAAGATCATGTGGGCGAGCGATGACGCATTGCGGGCCTGTGGTCTGAGTCGTCAGAAGGTGCGCTATGCCCGAGCTTTGGCTGAAGCGCGCATTGATTTCAAAGAGTTACGCGGTGCTCCGAATGCAGAGGTGATCGAGACCCTCACGCAGGTGAGCGGGATCGGTGTGTGGACGGCAGAGATCTACGCGATGTTCTCGCTTGGGCGGGCGGATGTGTTCGCGCCGGGCGATCTTGCGCTTCAGGAATCGGCGCGGGTTCTCTTTGCGCTTGACGAACGCCCCAAGGAACGCGCCTTTCGTGAGATGGCCGAGGGCTGGGCCCCGTGGCGGGCGGTTGCAGCGCGGCTTTTGTGGGCTTACTACCATCATGCAAAGGACAGGGAAGGGATCAGATGACTCGTGTTTTGACCAGTGGCCGCAAGGAGCCGCAATCGGGCACCACCCGTTCGGTGGTGATTTTCCTGCATGGCTATGGCGCCAATGGGGCGGACCTTCTTGGGCTTGCTGATCCGCTGGCCGAGCATTTGCCGGACACGCTTTTCCTTGCGCCGGATGCGCCGGAAAGCTGTGCCGGGGTGCCGTTCGGGTTCCAGTGGTTTCCGATCCCGTGGATCGACGGCTCGTCGGAAGAAGAAAGCGAGCGCGGGATGCGGGCGGCGATCGACGATCTCAATGCCTATCTCGATGGCGTAATGGTCGACGAGGACGTGCTGCCAGAGCAGGTTGTCCTGTTCGGGTTCAGCCAAGGCACGATGATGAGCCTGCATGTCGCTCCGCGTCGGGAAGACCCGGTGGCGGGGATCGTGGCTTTCTCCGGGCGGCTTCTTGCGCCGGAAACGCTAGAGGATGAGGCGCTTTGCCGTCCTCCGGTGCTTCTTGTGCATGGGGATGCCGATGATGTGGTGCCGGTACAGTCCTTGCCGGAGGCGGCAGAGGCGCTTCAAAAGGCCGGGTGGACCGATGTCTACGCCCATATCATGAAAGGCACTGGCCACGGTATTGCACCGGACGGTCTTTCGGTGGCGCTTGCCTTCATGCGCGACAAGCTTAGCCTCTGAAGCGCGTGACATTTATGCACGGCCCATCGTGTTCCTCGGCGGGATTGCGTCGGCGGGGCATTTTGGGTTTCGTGCGCCACGCGCAATGGCCTATAGATGGGGCAGATGCGCCCATTTCAGGACCGGAGAAACCCGTGACCGTATTTACCAAAACGCCTTTCAAACCGTCCAACAACAAGAGGCTTTTCGGCCTCGCAGCGGGGCTCGTGATGACCGCGGGGGCGGTTGCGGCCCAAGGGACCGGATTGCGCACCCCCGTCGAGATGCATCCGGATCGCTTTGTCAATTTCACCACCGCGAACCTTTTGCCGGCAGGCACGCTTCGGCTTTGGGTTGGATCGCACCAGACCGCGCCGGGCAAGGCCGCAGTTGGCACCGCGAACCAGACCTATTACGGCGGTGTGACCTATGCGGCTAGTCCCCGGTTCCAGATCGGGATCGGACACTCGGAGTTTCATGATCCGCCCGTGTCACCGATTGGCGGCGTGACCTCGCAGATTCGGTTCCACACCACGAGCCTTGAGGGCAAGGTTGGCCTTGTCGAATCCGGCCCTTGGAAAGTGGCTGTGCAGGGCTCGGTCGAGCAGTTCATCTTCCGCTCTCCCTATTTCGGCATCCCGACTGCGGCGAGCAATTCGCATGTGGTGGGTTCGCTGCACATACCGGTGAGCTATTCTGTGTCCGATGCGTTACAACTTCATGTGACGCCGGGGGTCAGCGCGCTGCCCGATACGATTGGCGGGCTGCCGTTCTATGGCACGGTGGCGAGCCTCGGGGCCGGGTTTAGTTATAAACCGTCGCTGCGTTGGACCACCTATGGGGCGGTGAATGTTCCGCTCTCGGGTGGCAATTCGATCTCGAGCGCGGGCGCGATTGAGAAGAAACCGGTGCTAACACTTGGCGCGCGGTTCAACATCTCCCCCAAAGGGGCGCTTGATGTTTTTGTGACCAACGGGCTTGGGGTGTCACCCGCGACGCGGATCATGACCATGTTCCCCGATGGCGATCAGTTCATGGTTGGCGCGACCATGACCTATACGCCGGGGCGCGGTCCGGCCTATCGGCCGAACTACCGCGGTCTTGCAGCCGAACCGCTGACCATGCGGCAACGTCATTTGCAGCGCGACGGCTTTACCCTTGCATCCGCAGATACGCTCACGCCCGGGATTTTTGTTGGGCGCGCGAGCGGGGGATCGGATGGCGCCTATGCTGGCGAGCTTCAGTTCAGCCCCGACTATGACGGGCAAATTGATGTCAGCTATGAGAAATTTGCCAATGACGGCTCGGTGCCGGTTGGCACGATCCCGAGCCGCGCCGCAAGCTATGCGCTGGGTCTGAAGCTGCGCTTCATGGATCAGAACAACGGTAGCCCGTTCTCTCTCTCGATGCTGGCGAAGCTGGGTCGCGATCGGTCCGGGTCGAAGAATGGGACGTTCTTCATTGCGATGCCGATGATGTATAAGGCGAGCCCGAAACTCGCCCTCATGGCAAGTCCGAAGGCGGCTGCCTTTAGCTCGAAAGAGTACTATGGTCTCGGTCTGGGTGTGAACTACGAGATCGCGCCGGGCCTTGAGGTCATCGGCGAAGTGACACCGGTCAGCGCAGGACAGCGCACTGTGTGGGCGACGGGCCTGCGCTATTATCCGAAGAACAGCAGTGCGAGCATCGACCTTTCGGCGACGAATGCCATTGGCAGCGAAGCGCTTGGGTCGATGATCGGGCAATCGGATGTGCGCGTATCGCTTGGTATCACGCTGGCGCTTGACGCGCGCGGGTTCCGCTAGATCCCTTTCGACGACGCAAAGCCACAGATGGTAGGCCGATGCCCTTGGGGTGTCGGCCTTTTTTCTGCGCGTCTGCCTGTCATATGGGCGTTACGGACACACTCTATCCCTGTTGTCATCCGCATATATCATGAGGCTTGTCAGATGCTTGCCACGAGATATAGTGGGTACAGGCAGGGGCGGGTTCGCCCGCCTCGGTGCCATGAGACTGGGCAGGCGAGGCGAAGGGCGACTCGGAACAATGGACGGCGATTTCAGGACAGAATTCACACGGCAACCGGCGGGGATGCGTCAGCACCCGGCGCTTGTGCTCAATGCGGACTACAGGCCGCTTTCTTATTACCCCCTCTCTCTTTGGCCTTGGCAGGAAGCGGTCAAGGCGGCGTTCATGGACAGGGTCGATATCGTGGCGGAATATGATGCGGTCGTGCGAAGCCCCTCGACCGAGATCAGGATCCCGAGCGTCGTCGTCCTCAAAGACTATGTCAAACCTCAAAAGCGCGTGGCCTTCACGCGCTTTAATTTGTTTCTGAGGGATGAATTCCGCTGTCAGTATTGCGGCGCGAAGGGCGATTTGACCTTTGACCATGTGGTGCCGCGCGCGGCGGGCGGAGTCACGAGCTGGCAGAACGTGGTTGCAGCTTGTAGTCCCTGCAACCTGCGCAAGGGGTCAAAATCCTTGCGTCAGGCAGGAATGCACCTGCGCAAGCCGCCCCGGCAGCCAGCCTCAGAAGAGCTGCGCAATATGGGGCGGCGCTTTCCGCCGGGCTACCTGCACGAAAGCTGGCTCGACTTCCTTTACTGGGACGCCGAACTGGAGGCGTGATCAGAGATCATCCATGAGGCGGTTGGCCTCGCGCGACAGCGCGCCGGCGAGGATGTCGGTGCCGGGGCGGGGTTCGAACGCGGCGGGCTGGATCAGGGCGATCGTGCGCTGCGTGCGCGGGGCGTCGATCCGGCGCATGACGGTATCGCCGATCCGGCGCGCCTCGGCGGCGGCATAGAGCCGGGGGAGGACCGCGACCCCATTTCCCGCCGCCGCCATGATACGGATCGCGGCGAGGCTCGTGCCTTCATACTCATCCGGCACATGGGCATTGGCCTGCGCGGCGAGCTCCGCGACGATCCCGGAGAGACGATGGCGCGGCCCGATGGTCAGCAGGCTCCGCCCGGCGAGCGCGTCGGGGGCGAGAGGCGCGTCAGTTGCGGCAAGCGGGTCATCCGGGGCGAGCGCGGCCCAGAGGCTTTCATGGAAAAGCGGCGTCTGTAGCGTGCCGGGGTGGTCTTCGGGGGTGGACAGGATCATGTCGAGCCGGCCCGCGCGCAAACCCTGTTCAAGGTCGGTCGTGGCTTCCTCGCGGATCACAAGGCGAAAGCTCGGGTGATCGCGGTGCAATTCGTGCACCACGCCGGGCAGGAGATAGGGGCCGATGGAGGGCAGGACGCCGAGGCGCAGGCGCCCGTCGAAAATCCCGTCGCCCGTCACGGAGGCGCGCAGGTCTTCCATCTCGTTCAGGATGCGCCGCGCTCGCCGCACGATCTCGACCCCGGCCTCGGTCAGTGTCGCGCCGTGTCGTCCCCGGTTGAACACACGCGCGCCGAGATCGGCCTCGGCCTCGCCGATCTGGGTCGAGAGGCTGGGCTGGCTGATATTGAGCCGTTCGGCAGCGAGGCCGAAACGCCCGCAATCCGCGACTTCGACGAGATATTGAAGCTGGCGCAGGGTCGGGCGCATTTACATAGTCCAAAACTATCAAAACTGTTGAAACAATATATTGGAGATATGATTTGGTTCAAGCCATACCGCCAGCCCAGTGAAATAACGAAAAATAAGGAGGCCCGTGATGGATACGGCCCTGACCATGCTGGCGGACAATCTTCTCGTTCCGACAATCCTTTTCTTCGCGCTCGGCCTCGTGGCGGCGGTCATGCGCAGCGACCTTTCGATTCCCGTGGGGGCGGCGAAGGTCATGTCGATCTACCTCCTCTTTGCCATCGGCTTCAAAGGCGGTGTGGGTGTCTCCGAGTCCGGGGCCTCTGGCAAGCTCATCGCGACGCTCTTTGCGGGGGCGGTGCTCTCGCTCCTGATGCCGTTCCTCGCCTATATCCTCCTGCGCGCGCTCACGCGGCTTGGTCAGCTCGATGCGGCGGCGGTTGCGGGGCACTATGGCTCGATCTCCATCGTGACTTTCGTGACGGCGTCGAACCTTCTGGAAACACAAGGGATTTCCTCGGAGAGCTACATCGTGGCGGTGGCTGCGGTGATGGAGGTTCCGGCGATCCTCTCGGCGCTCTGGCTCGCGGCGCGGAGCCGCCCCGGCACAAAGCTCGATGCGACACTCCTGCGCGACATCCTTGCCAATGGCTCCATCGTGCTTCTTGTCGGGGCCTTCCTGATCGGCGCGGTGACGGGCAAGCCGGGGCTTGAACAGATCGACGAATTCATCGTCGTGCCTTTCACCGGCGTGCTCTGTCTTTTCCTCCTCGACATGGGCCTTTCGGCGGGCCGCAGCCTTCTCAGCCATCGTCGCGAGCTGAGCCTCGGGCTCTTTGCCTTTGGTTGCCTCATGCCGGTGATCGGAAGCGTTCTTGGCCTTGTCGCGGGGGTGGCCATCGGCCTGTCGCAGGGGGGCGTGTTCCTGATGATGACGCTGGCGACGTCGGCCTCCTATATCGCCGTGCCCGCCGCCATGCGCATTGCTTTGCCCGAAGCGAAGGCGGGGGTCTACCTCTCCGCCTCGCTCGGGATCACCTTCCCGTTCAACCTGACGCTTGGGCTTCCGCTCTATGCGTGGTTGGCGGCAATGGTCGCCTAGCCCGCAGCGCGGGTCAGCATCCCGAAGAGATCGCGCGGATCGTCGGGATCGGCAAGCAGATCGAGATCCTGGTGATACGGGGTCTCGAGCACCGTATCGCGCACGTAGCGCAGGGCCGAGAAATCCTCGATGGCAAAGCCGACCCCGTCAAAGAGCGTGATCTGGCGCGCATCGCGGCGGCCTTGTTTGGCGCCGGTGATGACTTCCCAAAGCTCGGTCACGGCAAAGTCCTCGGGCATCTGTTGGATCTCGCCCTCGATGCGGGTCTGGGGCGGGTATTCGACGAAGACGTCAGAGCGTTCGAGGATGCCCTTGGCCAGTTCGGTCTTGCCCGGACAGTCGCCGCCGATGGCATTGATATGCACGCCGGCGCCGACCATGTTGTCGCTGAGGATGGTGGCATATTGCTTGTCGGCGGTGCAGGTGGTGAGGATCTGCGCGCCCTCGATGGCTTCTTCCGGCGAGGTGCAGCGGATCACGGTGAGGCCGGTGCCTTCGAGGTTCGCCGCGCATTTCTCGGTCGCCTTTGGATCGCGGTCAAAGAGGCGCACGGTGTCGATGCCGACAATGGCCTTCATGGCGAGGCTCTGGAACTCGGACTGCGCCCCGTTGCCGATCATGGCCATGGTCGAAGACCCCTTTGGCGCCAGATGCTTGGCGACCATTGCTGAGGTGGCGGCGGTGCGCAGTGCGGTCAACAGCGTCATCTCCGTAAGGAGCGTTGGGTAACCGGTATAGACATTGGCAAGCAGGCCAAAGGCGGTCACGGTCTGAAGCCCTTCGGAGGTGTTCTTGGGGTGGCCGTTCACGTATTTGAAGCCATAGGCCTCGCCATCCGAGGTCGGCATCAATTCGATCACGCCGACATCGGAATGCGAGGCGACGCGCGGGGTCTTGTCGAAAAGCTCCCAGCGGCGGAAATCGTCCTCGATATAGGCGGCGAGGTCGGTGAGCATCTTCTCAAGGCCGACATGATGCACGAGGCGCATCATGTTTTCGACGCTGACGAAGGGGACGAGGGCTTTGTGAGAGGGTTGGATCATGAGTAGCTCCGGGTCACGCGGTCAAAGATGTTGCGGCCAAGGGCGGACGCGGCGAGGTCCACCATGAGTTTGGCGGTGCGGCCGCGGGTATCGAGGAAAGGGTTCAATTCCACGAGGTCGAGAGAGGTCATCAACCCGCTGTCATAGAGCATTTCCATCACCAGATGCGCCTCGCGCACCGTAGCGCCGCCGGGAACGGTCGTGCCGACGGCAGGGGCCACATCGGGGTCGAGGAAGTCCACATCGAGGCTCACATGCAGCATACCCTTGGCTGCTGCGACGCGGTCGAGGAAGGCGGCGAGGGGACGGGCGATGCCGTGCTCATCAATCTCGCGCATGTCATGGGCGTGGATTCCTGTCTTTTCGATCGCGGCACGTTCGGCGCGGTCGACCGAGCGCAGCCCGAGGAGGCAGATGTTCTCTTCTGGCACGGCAGCGGGCAGGGGCGGGAAGGCGTCGAAACCTTTCTGACCACTGATATAGGCGACGGGGGTGCCGTGGAGATTGCCGGAATCCGTGCTGCCGGGGGTGTGAAAATCGGTATGGGCATCCAGCCAGAGCATGAATTGCGGACGGCCTTCGCGCGCTGCATGAGCCGCGACGCCGCTCACCGTGCCAGCGGAGAGCGCATGGTCGCCGCCCATGAAAATCGGCAAACCGTCGGCCATCGCCGCCTCGGCGCTTTTCTGAAGCGCGCGGGTCCAGGCGACGGTCTCATTGAGCGCGTGCAGATGGGTGTCTTTGGCCTCGGGAGCAAAAGCGCCGGGCTGAACATTGCCTGTGTCGGTGACGGTATGGCCTAGGTCGATGAGGCTCTCGGAGAGGCCTGCGGTGCGATAGGCGTCGGGCCCCATGAGACAGCCGCGTCGCCGCTTGCCGCAATCCATAGGCACCCCGATCAGATGAATGGGTTTGGTGGTCATGTCGCGTTTCCATTTTCCGGGTCTGACGCGAAGATGCGTGCGAAATGGGTTGAATAACAGCTAACATTTTGCGCAAACTGGGCCTCAACTTGACATAACGGAGGTAGGTTGCGCCAAAATGGATGATCTGGATCGCAAGCTTGTTTCGGCTCTACGGCATGATGCACGGGCCTCTCTTTCGGATCTTGCGCTCTTGCTCGGGGTGTCACGCACCACGGTGCGGGGACGGATCGAGCGGCTTCGGGCGCGGGGCGACATTGTGGGGTTTACGGTTGTACTGCGTCAGGATGCGCATCGTGACTCGGTGCGGGGCCTGATGATGATCGGGATCGAGGGGCGCGGCGCAGAGCGGATCACCCGCCAGCTTGGCGGTCTGCCGGAGGTGCGCGCCATTCATTCGACCAATGGGCGTTGGGATCTGATCGTGGAGATTGGCACGGACACGCTTGAGGCGCTGGATGCGGTTCTGGCGCGCATCCGCAAGTTCGAAGGCGTCGCGACGAGCGAGACGAGCCTCCTTTTGTCGACGCGCAAGGCGGGGTGAAGAACCTAGCGGGCGTCTTTGGGCATGAAGGCGACGTAGATCCATAGAAGCGCCACGACGAAAGAGCCGATGGCGTTCAGATTCGCCATGGTGACGCCGAACATTTCCCACGGGATTTCATCGCAAAGCGCGGGCGGTTTGGCATTGGCGAAATCGAGGAGATTGCCCGAGCCGTCATTCGTGAGCCCACGCCCGGTACAGCTTGCCGGGCCATCCCACCATTTGCGCTCGACGCCGGAATGGTAGGCACCGATGGCGGCGGTGGTGAAGGTGGAAAGGGCGGCAAGCAGGGCGAAAAGGCGTTTGTGCATCGCAAGCATCAGGAGCCCGAAGCCAGCGGCGGCCCAGTGCGGATAGCGTTGCCAGAAGCACATGGCGCAAGGATCAAGCCCGCCGATGAACTGAAACCCCCAAGCCCCGAGGATCGAGAGCACGGAGAACGCGGTCAGCAGCAGGGTCAGACGTTGACGGGTCATAGATACCTCGTGACGAAAAAGCCGCCAAAGAGCAGCAGGACAAAGAGCGTTGCCATCAGGCCGAGGCGCTTCTCGATGAAGTCTCGGATCGGTGCGCCATATTTCCACAAGAGCGCGGCGACGATGAAGAAGCGCAGGCCGCGGGCGAGGATCGAGGTCACAACGAAGGTCGCGAGCGGCATGCCCGTCCACCCCGACATGATGGTGATGACCTTGAACGGGAAGGGCGTCACCCCGGCAGCGAGCACGGCCCAGAAGCCGAAATCGTTGAACCGGGTGTTGAACTCGGCCACGGCGTCGGCTTTGCCGAGGCTGGTCAGGATCGGTTGGCCGATCTGTTCAAAGGCAAAGGCTCCGATTGCATAGCCCAGCAACCCGCCGAGCACCGAGGCGACGAGCGCAACGGTCGCGATCAGCCACGCGCGCGAGGGTCGTGCCAGGATCATCGGGATCATCAGGACATCGGGCGGGATCGGGAAGAAGGAGCTTTCGACGAAACTGATCAGGGCCAGCGCCCAGAGCGCGCGGGGATGATCGGCAAGGCGAAGCGTCCATTGATAAAGCGAATTGAGCATATCGGCGCGGATCCCGGTTGGTTTCCTCTCTTGGGCCGCAATTGGCCGCGAAATTCAAGCCCCGAATCTTTGTTTTCGGCGAAGTCACTTCACAACCGCGACAGGATAAGGGGTTGACCTCTGGCGATGGGTAAAGGAATCCACTGTCCAAGCATTCGTGGGATGGCCGGAGACCAAGAGACAGATGACCGTATTGATTGCAGGCGCCGGGATTGCCGGTCTGAGCCTTGGCCTTTCCTTGCACCAGATCGGTGTGCCGTTCCGGATTTACGAGGCGGTGCGCGAGATCAAGCCGCTTGGCGTCGGTATCAACCTGCAACCGCATGCGACGCGCGAATTGATCGAGATGGGGCTTGAGGATGGGCTCGATAAGGTGGGGCTGCGCACCGAAGAGGTCGCTTATTTCTCGCGTCAGGGCAAACTGATCTGGTCCGAGCCGCGCGGGATGGATGCGGGCTATCACTGGCCACAGTTCTCGATCCATCGCGGCGGTTTGCAGATGCTCCTTTTGGAGACGTTGATCGAACGCTGCGGGGCCGATGTGGTCAAGATGGGCCATGCGGTCACGGGATGGCAAGAAACGGAGACCGGCGTGTCGGTCAGTCTCGAGGATCGCAAGACCGGGACGGCGCTTGGCGCAGAGGAGGGGAGCCTTCTTATCGCGGCAGATGGGATTAACTCGGTCCTACGCGCCGGGCAATATCCGAACGAGGGTCCGGCCCATTGGGGCGGCACGATGATGTGGCGCGGCGTGACCAAGGGGCCGCGGTTCCTGACGGGACGGTCGATGGCGATGGCGGGCGTGAAACGGTGCAAGTTCGTCATCTATCCAATCGGCGATACAGAAGACGGCGGCAGCCTGCTGAACTGGATCGCGGATCTGACCATGCCTGAGGATTACGATTGGCGCAAACAGGACTGGAATCGCCCCGGAAAGCTCGAGGATTTTCTGCCGGCGTTCGAGGATTGGACCTTTGACTGGCTCGACGTGCCGCAAATCATCCGTGATGCCGAGGCGATCTATGAATTCCCGATGGTGGATCGCAACCCGCTGCCGCAATGGAGCTTTGGCCCGCTGACGCTTCTCGGCGATGCGGCGCACGCGATGTATCCGATTGGCTCGAATGGGGCGAGCCAGGGGATCATTGATGCGCGCATCCTGGCCCGCGAGATCAAGGCGCATGGGGCCACGCAAGCGGCGCTCAAATCCTATGAGGAGGCGCGCCGCGAGACGGTCAATGCGCTCGTCCTGCGCAATCGCGGCGACGGTCCGGACAAGGTTCTCGACATCGTGGAGGCGCGCGCACCGGACGGGTTTGACGATATTGAAACCGTGATGCCGCTTTCCGAACGGCAAGAGCTTGCATCCGGATACAAGAAGATCGCAGGCATGGATATTGCCGCGCTGAACGCGCGCGGTCCGCTTCTGGAGCCCTGATATGTATTTCGCCCCCCGTCTCGAGAAACGCATGGGCCGCGTCATTGATATGCTTGCAAGGGTCATGGCCTATGGCGGCGGCTTGGTCCTGCTTGCGATCTCGGTCATGACCGTGGTGTCGATCATCGGGCGGGCCGGGGTTGGCTATGGTCTTCAGCCGGTGCCGGGGGACTACGAACTAGTCGCCAATGGCTGTGCGCTGGCGGTGTTTTCCTTTCTTCCCTATTGCCAGCTTAAACGCGGCCACGTCACGGTCGACATCCTCACCGATCATTTCCCGGCGCGGGCGCGGGCGTTGATGGGGCTGCTTGGGGATGTTCTGATCACGCTCGCGGCACTGGTGATCCTGCGCCAGCTCTGGTTCGGTTTTGCCGAGAAATTCCCCTATGGCAGCGATGCGCTGCGCGAGGCGCTTTCCATGGGCTATAAGCCGTTCTACCCCGAAACCACCTATGAATTGGAAATCCCGGTCTGGATTCCTTATGGCTTTGCGCTTCTGGGGGCGACGCTCTTCGCGCTGGTCTCGCTTTATACAGTCTGGCGGAGCCTCAACTGGTGCGCCACGGGCCGGGAGGATGCGGTATGACCGGGATTGAATTGGCTCTTTCGGCCTTTGGCCTCATGCTTCTTGGTATATTCCTCAGGGTGCCGATTGCCATTGCCATGGCGATGACCGGGTTCTTTGGTACGTGGTTTATTATGGGTACGGCCAATGCGCCGATGGCCCAGCTCAAGACCATGAGCTACGAAACTTTCTCCAACCAAGGCCTCTCCATCGTGCCGCTCTTCCTCCTCATGGGGCAGGTGGCGACGCGGACAGGCATGTCCTCGGCCCTGTTTCGTGCGGCGAGCGATTGGCTTGGCCATCTGCGTGGCGGTGTGGCGATGGCCTCGGTCGGGGCCTGCGCGGGGTTCGGCGCGATCTGTGGCTCGTCTTTGGCCACGGCCTCGACGATGGGGCAGGTGGCGCTGCCGGAAATGCGCAAGCGCGGCTATTCCGATGCGCTTTCTAGCGGGGTTCTCGCGGCAGGCGGCACGCTTGGTATCCTGATCCCGCCGAGTGTCATCCTTGTCATCTATGCGATCATGGCCGAGCAGAATATCGTCAAGATGTTCATGGCGGCGCTCATTCCAGGGCTTCTCGCGGCGCTTGGCTATATGATTACGGTGGCACTCTATGTCAGGTTGCGGCCCGGATCGGCGGATACCGCGCCCTCCGTTCCAATGAAGGCGCGGCTCAAGACGCTGGCCGCCACATGGCCGGTTCTGGCGATCTTCGGCCTGACCATGGGCGGGATCGTCGGCGATTGGAACTGGGTCAAACCCGGCGCACAGGCCCTCTTTACCCCGAATGAGGCCGCGGCCTTTGGGGCGGTGGCGACAACGCTTTATGGGGTGATCGGGCGTCGCCTGTCTTGGGCGGGTCTTTGGGAGTCGATCCTTGAGACGGCCAAGGCCACGGCGATGATCTTTCTGATCTTGCTTGGGGCGGAGCTTTTCAAAGGTTTTCTTGCCCTGACGCGCGCGCCCGCATTGCTGGCCGATTGGGTGCAGCTTGCCGATCTGTCGCCGCTCATTGTGCTTGCGGTGATGCTTCTGGCCTATCTCGTCTTTGGCTGTGTCATGGATTCGCTGTCGATGATCCTCTTGACGGTGCCGATTTTCCTGCCGGTGATTGAGGTGCTTGATTTCGGGCTGACGCCTGAGGAAACCGCGATCTGGTTCGGGGTGCTGGCGCTGATCGTGGTGGAGGTCGGGCTCATCACGCCGCCTGTGGGGATGAATCTCTTTATCATCAACGGCGTGGCGCCCGATATCCCGATCACGCGGACTTATGCCGGCGTCGCACCGTTCATCGCCTCTGACCTTGTGCGGGTGCTTTTGCTTGTCGCGTTTCCGCCAATCACGCTCTGGCTCGTACAGATTATGTTTTGATAGGGTCCGGCGCTTTTTGGGGCTGGACCCTCCGCGCGCTCCCGGCTAGATCAGGGACAAGGCCCAAGTGGCGGAATGGTAGACGCAGGGGATTCAAAATCCCCCGATGGCAACATCGTGTGGGTTCGAGTCCCACCTTGGGCACCAAGTTACCGCGCCAGATTATCCAATAGATGCAACGTGAGATGAAACGTCTTGCGGCGCGCGTATCTGTGTCTTTGCGCCTGCGAAAGCCCTGCCTGCGCGGGGCTTTCTTTGGTTTTCGGCTTGGTTAGGCCACCATGTCCAGATCGCCCAGACCACCCAGACCGCCAAGCAGATCGTCGACAAGCTCGGTCGCCGTCATGGTCAGGGTCTCGACGGTTTCGCCCACGGTCTCGAGAAGGCCGCCGACGATCCCGGTATCCACCTGACCGGTGAGATCATCAACGAGGGACAGAACTTCGTCCACGACAGGCAGATCCAGACCACCTGTCAGTCCCTCAATGAGGCCGTCGATGGGGGAAGTGTCGAGGCCACCGGTGAGACCGTCGATGAGGCCGTCGAGCGCAGAGGTGTCGAGACCGCCGGTCAGCCCGTCGATGAGACCTTCAACCGGGGAGGTGTCGAGGCCGCCGGTCAGGCCGTCAATCAGACCATCGACCGGAGAGGTGTCGAGGCCACCGGTCAGCCCGTCAATCAGGCCTTCAACCGGGGAGGTGTCGAGGCCGCCAGTGAGCCCGTCGATGAGACCATCGACCGGGGAGGTGTCGAGGCCACCGGTGAGACCGTCAATCAGGCCATCGACCGGAGAGGTATCGAGACCCGCGGTCAGACCTTCGAGAAGGCCGTCAACAGCGGAGGTGTCCAGGCTGCCGGTGACGCTGTCGAGCAGGCCGGTCGACAGCGGGGGAATCGACAGGTCCAGCGTGTCGAGAGGCGAAGTGAGGTCTGGAACGGTGATGTTTTCAAGCATTGAGCTCTCCTAAGTTGAGATAGGTTCAGCGTGACCTAAGGGCACGCAAGCCGATCACTACATCTATTCGTATGTATTGCAATACCTAAGGTTGTATCCAAAAAGATGTATGCAAGAATCAAGTGTGGCGTGGGGGAAGGCATCTGTCGTCGAAACTCCGCGTGTCGCTCGCACAGAGGAACCGGTGCGAGAAGCGCGACATGAGACCCTGGCAGCACAGCAGGTTTGGCTGTCAAAGGCGCAGGCAAGGGCAGGGCGGAGATTTGCGAAAGACCTCAGAGCCTGCGGCTTCGAAGGCTGCGGAACACCGTGAATAACCCGAAAGATTATACGGAACTAATCGAAGAGATAGGTCAGACTCACAGCCAAACCTAACGCTGATACGAAAGTTTGGGAAAAGGTAAAAATGCGCGATATCTATATCTTTTTCCGCATCTTTTGAGTTCTCAGATTTCAAGGCCCGCGTATTCTAAAAACAGGATCCTTTTCAAAATAGGATTCTCGAGCAGTCGGGTACTTATTCCAAATAGGTATCTTTCAGAAACAGGTGCCTTTTTCCAAGGGGCCATATCCTCAGTGCTGATGGCGTTGTCTTGAAGCGCGTAACGCAGAACGTTGCAAAAATAGGGAAGTTAGTATGCTTAGAAAGCACAGTATTGTTGGGATTGCGAGTGCCCTCACCATTGGCGCCAGTGCAACCTTCGCCGCCACTTCAACAGGCACCTTGGGTGTCACGGCGATCGTCGTCGATGCCTGTATCGTCGCCGCCACGCCGATGGCATTCATTGACATCGATGGCAGTGCCGCCACCAACCAGACAACCCCCGGTGTGATTACCGTAACTTGTACCTCGGCCAAGACCGGCGTCACGATCACGCTTGATGGTGGTTTGAATGAAGACACCGGTCAGCGCAATATGACCAGCATCAACACCACGACCGATCTTCCTTACAACATCTACACTGACTCGGGTCACACTGCCGAAGTCGCAGTTGGTGGAGAGATCTTCAACGGCGATATCCCCGCCGTGATCCCGGAAATCATCACGGTCTATGGCCAGATTCCCTCGGGTGCCTATGGGGCGGATCTGCTCTATGGCGATACAGTCACGATCACCGTCGACTACCCATGATCGTTGGAATGGGTTCAAGGACCAGGCAGCGCAGCGTTTTTGCTGCTGCGTTGCTTGTCAGTTTGTGTCCGGTTGCTCTAAGCGCTGAGAGCGTTTCGGTGTCTCCGACGCGGCTCATGTTGCCGCCCGGAGCCAAGCAGGCGGCGCTGACGGTATCGGCAAAACAGCTTGAGCGCCGCGCATCGGTTCAGGTTCGGGTGATGAGCTGGAAGTATGGCACACCTGCGGATCGCCTGAGCAAGACCCGCGATGTCGTCGCCAGTCCGCCGATCACGAAGTTAAAGCCCAGACAGGAACTTACGGTGCGCGTGGTGCGTGTCGCCAAGAAACCTGTTCGCGGGCGTGAATGTTACCGGGTGCTTGTCGATACTTTGCACCCGAAAGCCGAAGACCAATTGGTGAACTTGCGTGTGAGGCATTCTGTCCCCCTTTGTTTTACCGGGAAATGAGTTTGGTTGAGAAATGCATGAATGGGCAAGCAGACTGCGGGCAGGATCCCTTCTCCTAGCGATTTGCTTGTTCCCGATTCAATCCGGGGCGCAGGCGACGGACAACACAACGGCGATATTTGAGACGGGCGGTGAAGAGCTGCCGCTCTATCTCGAGGTCTTTATCAACGGAAAAACCACCGAGCTTATCGGTGAATTCGCGCTGCGGCCGGATGGCACGATGTCTGTCACCGCCGGAGAGATGCGCGAGCTTGGGATCGTGGTTCCGCCGGGCGCCGGTCGCAATAGCACGGTCATCTTGGAAGAGCTGCCCGAGATTACCTATAATTTCGATACGCTTGCACAGACGATCGATTTCCTGATCCCGATCCACAGGCTTCGGCCGGTGGTCACCTCTGCCGCCTATAAATACGAGCTTTCGCCAGAGACGGATACCTCATTCGGTCTTGCCCTGAACTATGATGTATTCGGGCAGTATCAGGTCGCGGGGCCGGGCGCCGAAGGGCTTCAGCAGGTTTCGCTTTCGGCCGACGCGCGGCTTTTCTCCAAGTTCGGCACGCTTTCACATTCGGCCTATATCCTCGACAGCCGCCTTGGAAATTCGAGCTACACGCGCCTTTCGACGACGTTTGAATCCAACTTTCCGGGAAAGGCCGTGTCGCTTCGGATTGGGGATACGATATCTTCGGCGCCGTCCTGGGGCCGTCCCATCCGCATGGGCGGCATTCAGATCAAGCGCGACTTTTCATTGCGCAGCGATATCATTACCGAACCGCTTTTGTCGTTCGGAGGGGTCGCGAATGCCCCGACAACCGTCGATGTCTTTATTGAAAACAACCGCGTTTATTCCGGATCGACCGGGGTAGGCCCGTATGTGTTTGAGGATATCCCGACGATCAACGGCAGTGGTGATGCGGTGATCTATGTGCAGGATATCAACGGCCAGACGGTGCGCAAAGAGGTGTCCTTTTTTCAGTCGAGCTATCTTCTGAAGAAAGGCGTTTTTGACTATAGCCTCGAGATTGGCAAGGCGCGGGTTTTGTATGGGCGTCCGGATAGCCATTATGGCGACCGGCTGCTTTATTCCGGTAGCATGCGATATGGTCTCACCGACCGCATTACCACAGAAGCGCATTTCGAAGGGGCCGATAACCTCAAGCTGTTCGGGCTTGGTGCGGCGTTTGTCATCGCCAACCGGGCGGAGGTGTCGTTCTCGGCCTCGACGAGCCAGTATAAGAACCAGACGGGTCAGCTTTTCTACGGCGCGTTCCGCACCTTCTTTGGCAATAACAAGATCGAAGCCAGCACGCTGCGTGCCGATAGCGATTTCGCGGATCTCTCGCTCTTGGCGTCCGAGGACTATCACGCGAGCATCGGGTCGTTGTTGACGGACAATGACTATCCGGCGTCGCGCGATATCATCAGCGCCTCGTTCCCGCTTCGTAGAAAGCGGGCGAGCCTTGGGGTCAGCTACCTGCGATCCAAGCGCGGCTCGGTCCGGGACGAGATCGCCTCGGTGAGCTATACGCAGGGCATGAAGTGGAACAACGGCACGCTTAGCTTGTCTGCTTCGCGTGATTTCGAAGACAAGACGTCGCGGGTCGGGCTATTCGTGTCCATCCCCATCGGCAAGAAGAGAACCTCTCAGTTCGGCACCGAGGTCGGTCACAACGGTAAGGTCTCGCAATCCATCTATGTCGCGCAGGCACTTGGGCAGGCAATCGGGGATACCGGTTTCGATGCACAGCTGAAGTATCAGCAGGACCGTCTTGATATCCGCGGCTCTGTGAAGAAACGGACCCGCGTCGGCCGGGCCGAGATGGAAGTGCAGAAGGTCGGCGATACGGCGCTTGTGAGCGGCCGTTTCGCGGGATCACTGATTTGGTCCGGTGGCACGATCGTGGCAGGCAATCAGGTGCGCGATGCCTTCGCGGTGGTGAAGGTTGGGGTGCCGGGGGCGTCGGTCTATCTCGACAACCGGGAAGCGGCGCGGGCCAATCGTTTTGGCAACGCGGTCGTCTCTGGCCTCTCGAGCTACCGGCCCAATCGCGTCGCGCTCAACGTGGAAGAACTGCCGCTTGATGTGGTGCCTGAGACCACGGCGGCTGAGGTCGCGCCGGGCCGCAATAGTGGCGTGGTGGTGGATTTCGGCACCTCCAACACCGCAAACAACGCGCTTGTGTCTTTCGTGGATACCCGCGGCAAACCTCTCGAGATGGGCGCCATTGCGCATCTTCGTGGCGAGACATTCATCGTTGGATATGACGGCGAAGCCTATATCGAAGGCCTCTCTGCGACCAACTCCGTGCGGATCGATACTGGCAACGGGGTTTGCAATGCCAGCTTCCGGCTTGCCAATTCGAACGAGATATTCAGCCAGATAGGACCGGTGGTGTGCCAATGAAACGTGTGATTGTTCCCTCTCTGATCGCGGTCTTCTCGGCGCTTTTTCTTTTGTCCTGGAGCGCGCCAGCACAGGCCGTGACCTGTAGTGCCTCCATCACTGATATCGATTTCGGCAATGTCAGCCTCAAGGCGGGGCAGGTCAATCGCACGACCGGATCCTTGCAGATCAACTGTTCCGAGGCGGGGTTGCTCAATGCGATCGGGGTCTGTGTCGAGCTTGGAAGCGGGTCTGGTGGGGCCGGGGCGTCGAACTCGCCGCGGTATTTGCAAGATGGCTTTGGCAATTCAGTCGATTATCAACTGCGCTCGGGCGGCTATGGCTCGTCGAACCCGGTCTGGGAGGATGTCTTTGTCAGTATTCCCATCGTCCTTGGCAGTGGCAGCACGCTCATCCCGATCACCATCTATGCGGATATCAGCACGACCGGCGTCGATTCCCCGATTGGCCTTTATAGTTCGCAATTCAGCGCGGGATCAGATGCCCAGATCACATATGATGTATCGAATTGTAGCCTGTCCGGGCCAACCGCACCTATTCCGAGTTTCTCCGTAAGTGCGAATGTCACCTCGGCCTGTGAGGTCGATTCCGCGACGTTGAATTTCGGATCGATCTCTGGCGTTATTTCTTCGCCCATTGACGCCGACACGCAGATCGCAGTGCGTTGTACGTCGGGGACGAGCTATGATGTGCGCCTGAGCCTTGGCAATGGGCTTCTCGTGACTGATCCCGCACAGCGCAAAATGACCTCTCTTTTGGATAGTCTGCGCTATGGGCTTTATCAGGATTCGGCGCGGACTCAGGTTTGGGGAAATAGTTCTTCAAACGATGTGACCGCGACGGGGACAGGATCGAACCAATTGTTCCCGGTTTATGGCCGGATTCACAGTGGCCAGAGCGTTCTTGCCGGAAGCTATTCGGACACAGTTCTTATTACGGTTGAATATAATTGATCGGGGGTGTCGGGCAGAGAAATGTCCGCGAGGAGGGGTGGCGCCACCGAAAGGAGCAAGTCATAAGATTAGGGGGTATGCCTACCTTGCATGATGATTGCGTCAGACGCGGATCGTGCTATACTAAAGCGCTAGCCCCGTTCAGGGGTCTTTAGCTATGCGAGTCGTAAACAGGATTGCTGGCATAAGAGATTGATAGGGTGGAAGCACGTGGCTGAGAAAACGGATCCGCGAAATATCACTGACACTGGCGGCCAGGGCGCCGAGCGGGATGTCTCCGCATCGGTTCCTCGCGAGCAACGCACGTCCCGAGGGGCGGGTCTGAGTGATTTTGCTGCGTCGGCAATTGGGATGGGGCTCGTCCTGAATGGCGGCGCGCGCAGTGCGGCTGCGTCGACACCCTCCGAGGTCTCTGAAGAGGCTGAAACCGAAGGAACGGATCGTGCCGCGCAAAACGGCGTAACCCCAGCAACGGGTGAACCGGGCGCGAATGGCGCTCCGGAAGGCCAGCAGGGTGCGAACGACAACGAGGCTCCGGAAGGCGAAGAGGGCGAACAAGAGCAGCTTTCGGATCTGCCGCCTCCCTCTGGTGGGACTGCAGCAGGTGGCATGACGGCCAATGTGCGCAATGCCGGTCTCGTGTCTGGACAGATTTTCGAAGAACAAGCCGCGAAAGAGGAAGATTCCGAGGCATCGAACGAAGAGGCCACCGAGGCCCCGACAGTCGATATTATTGCCGGCGCGGATGGCTTGTTGCAGCCGATCCTAGGCGAAGACGGGCTTCTTGATGATCTCCTCGACCTTCTGCTCGACGAGGGAGGGCTTTTGGACTCGATCCTCGGCGATGACGGTCTTGTGGATACGGTGATTGATACGATCCTCGGCACGGACGGAATCCTTGACGGATTGGTCGGCGAAGACGGTTTGCTCGATGTCGACGCGGTTGTTGACGAGCTTCTCGGCGAGGATGGCATTCTGACCGATATCGTCGGGGACATTCTTGGCGACGGCGGCCTTTTGGGCGGCGTGATCGACGTTGTGCTTGGTGAAGATGGCCTCATTAGCGAGATCGGTGTTCTTGATCCGTTGGTGGGTGAGGATGGTCTTGTTGGCCATCTGCTCGAGCCGGTGCTTGGCGCGGATGGTCTTTTGGATGATGCCGTCGGAAATCTCATCGGCGAAGACGGAATTATCGACGAGTTGGTGGCCGATGTGCCGCTGCTTGATCCTTTGCTTGGCTCGGATGGTCTTGTCGGCCAGGTGCTTGATGTCGAAGACGGGCTGATCGGCACGGTTGTCGGCGGTCTTCTTGGTGGCGGTGCCCCGGAAGATCCGCAGAAAGCGGCACAAGGCGAAAGCACAGACGGTGCGGGCGACGATGATGCCTTCCTCGAAAGCCTTCTTGCGATGCCGACAAACGAGGATCCCGGCGCCGAAGGGCTGGTCCTCGACGGTCTGCTTGGCGAGGAAGATGTCTTTGGTTTTGAAGTCGCACCGTTTGACGTTGTCGGCGACGCGGTGGACGATCTTTATGCCGGTCTTACCGGGGATGGCGGTCTGACGGGGGCGGTCGTGGATAGCGGTTTGCTGTCTGGTCAGGTCGAGGTCGACGATGCCGAAGTCGATGCCCTGCTGAGCGATATTCTTGGCCCCTCCACTGCGGATGCGGTCGCGGGCGGCGATGCGCTTGCCATTCTGCTGTCGGATATCGCGGAAGAGGGGGAATCAACCTCCGAGGACGGTGCTGCGAACATCTTCGGGTTGAACGAAGACGGGCTTCTTGACGACGCACCGGCGGCGGTTCTTGATGGCGCCCTAGACGAAGGTGTGCAACTTATTGATGGGTTGTTCAGTGACGAGACGGATCAAGCTTAAAGGTGTGTCTTTAATACTTGAATTATTTGGGGGAAAATTGGCATTACTTTAAATGCACCCTGTGCAAGGATTGGTGTGCCGCGGCAGGAATTGTCCGACATAAGACTTTCATAAGCTCGATGATACTGGGGTGTATCGAGCGATAGAAGAACCGTCTCTGGCTGTAAATTGAGACCGTTTCTCTTCTGGGTCGTCGGGAAGAAATGCAATTCCTCGGTATGAAGAATGGGAACGTAATGTCAGTGGAATTTATTGCGAGGAACGCGGCAGAGAATCCGGTGGGGCGCCTGTGAATAACGCGGCCACGAAATCCCGCCAAATCGATGCGGCACATCTGCAAGCAAGAGTTGTAGATGGTGTGAATATTCTAAGCCTCGAGAAGCCGGGATTGATCCCCGGCAGCGTCGCAAAGGTCGATCACGATCTGCATATGGGGTTCGAGGATGGCGAGACGCTTGTCCTGCAGGACTTCTATCTTCTTGGCGATTCCGGCGAATACAGCCTGCTTCTTGACACCACGGGCCAACCCGTCGCGTCGGGGCTTTCGGCCCCTGTCGTGGATCGCGTCGCGCGCGCCGAAACCCCTATCTACGCTGACGAGGTTGGACAGACCGATGCGGTCGCACAGCAGTCGAGCGATCCTGACGCAGGTCTGACAGGCGGCACGACCGAGGTTCCGCTCTGGGCGGCGGCCGGTGGGGCGGTTTTGATTGGTGCCCAAGAGCTTGCCTCATCTGAAACCGAAGCACCTGCCGAAATCGCGGCTGCCATAGGTCAGGCTGGTGCGACCCCAGACGCGGCGCCGCAAGACGGTCTCGATCTGGGCGATGTGGTGGATTGTTTCCTTGGGGACAACGCTCTCGGCACCGTGCTCTTCCAAGAGAGCGCCTTTCCATTGATTTCCGAGATGGGAGAGGGGCTGTGATGGGGGCCAGTACAAGCATGCGCAATTCCGCGATCCATATCGCTTTGCTGGTCAAACGGGTTTTCTTTGGTTTCTTCATCTTTGCGGTTCTGGCACCGGCCACCGCACAGGCGCAGATGTCCCTGCAGGAAGCCGTTCTCAAGGCAATCGCACGCGAACCCGGTATCGAAGCCCTGCGCCAGGAAGTCGCGGTCAAGGCCGTCGATATCGAAGCGGCGCGAGATGCCTATTTCCCGACGATTGGCCTTTCTGGCGAAACCAGCACCACAAATAGCAATGGTCCCGGTGTGACGCTGACTGTTTCTCAGGTGTTGTTCGATTGGGGCCAGATCCGCCATGAGATCGCCGCCAAGACGCAGATCCGTATTCAGGCGATGGCCGATCTCAAGCAGGCGATCGAAGAGCTGACCTTTGAGGTTGCGGGCTATTTCCTCGATGTGGAAGTCATGGCGCAGAAGATACGCCGCACCAAGACCTATATGACCTTTGCGTATCGTATCGCGGAACAGGCCGAAGAGCGGTCAAAGGCCCGCCTGAGCGACGTGAGCGAGGTGGCGCGCGCGCGGCTCGAGATCACGCGCGCCGAAGATCAGCTTTCGCAATTGCTCGCCAACCGGGAAATCGCTCTGGCGCAATTGGAATTTCTTGTCGGCCAACGGCTTGGTGGCACGCTCACGCCGCCGGAACTGCGCTTTGATCGCCGTTTCAACACTGCCGACCAGATCAGAACCGCCATCTATGCGTCTCCTGACTACCTTGCTGCGAAATCTGCCGTGGCAGAGGCCGAAGCCGGTGTGAAACAGGCCAAAGTCGCCCGTTTCCCCAAGATCGAGTTGCAGGCGCAGGGCCGCGTGGACCTCAACGGTGGACGCACGCAAACCGCGCTTGGCCTCACGGCGGGTGTCGATCTGAGTTCTCGCGGATTTGGTCAGCGGCGTATTCAAGCGGCTCAACTCGAGCTAAAAGGCGCACAATCAGAAGTAGCGGCGGTCGAAAGAAACCTATTAAATTCTGGCCAAAGCGCGTTGAAACGCCTTGGTTTGCTGCGTCGCAGTGAGAAATCGAGGTCAATTCAACTCATCGACGCAGAAAAAGTTTTGGAAACATATGAAAAGCAGTTTGTAGCTGGTAGAAAAGAGTTGTTAGATATTCTTACGACCGGCCGCGATCTGTACGATGCGCAGATTGACGAAATAGACACGTACGATGAGCGGAAGCGAACGGAGTACGAAGCGGCTAAAGACCTGGGGGTTCTTGGAACGCTACTTCTGTCGAAACGTACAAGTAGACAGAACTAGTGCAAAGGGGATCGAAAATGGGAAATGTACCACAGCATGATCCGCTCGTTTTAGGGTTGATTGAGCTTTGCCGTGTGCAAGGCGTGTCTACATCGAGCTTGCAATTGACGGATGGCTTGCCAAGAGAGGCAGAAGATCGGCTGACTGCTGATCTCGCTCCGCTGGCATTGCGCCGCGCCAACATGAGTTGCCGGGTGAGCCGGGAAGCGATCAGCACGCTCCCAGAGCATAGTTTCCCGGTTCTCGTTTTCCTCAAGGATGGACGCACTGCCGTCATCGAGACCTTCGAGGGCGGAAAAGCGAAAGTGATCCTGCCCGAATCCGGCGGTGGCCGCGCGGTCTGGTCCGGTGAGGAATTGCAGAAGCGCCATGATGGGCGCGTGCTTTTTGCCAAGCCGATCGACATCGTGTCGGATCGCCTTGACGGCAAGAAGGGCGATCCGCGCCATTGGCTGCGTGGCCCGCTGATCGAGAATTGGTGGATTTATCGCGATGTCATGGTGGCCTCTTTCGCGGCCAATATCCTTGCGGTGGCGACGGCGCTTTTCTCGATGCAGGTCTATGACCGCGTGGTGCCCAACAACGCATTCGATACGCTTTGGATTCTGGCCAGCGGCGTCGCAATCGCGATCGTTCTTGAGCTGGTGCTGAGGTTGATGCGGGCCTCGCTTGTTGATGTCTCAGGTCGCGACCTTGACTTGAGGCTTTCGGCCCAACTCTTTGATAAGGTGGCGAATATGCGCCTTGCGCATCAACCCGCCTCGACCGGTGTATTCGCCAACCAAGTGCGCGATTTCGGCACGGTGCGTGAGTTCTTTACCTCCGGCACGGTGACGGCGCTTTGCGATCTGCCCTTCGTATTCGTCTTTATCGGTGTGATCTGGTTCATTGGTGGGCCTGTTGCCTTTGTGGTTGCCGCCGGTGTGCTTTTGTCGGTGCTGCCGGGAATCCTGATGCAGAAGAAACTGGCGAGCGCCTCGCGGGAAAACACGCGGGAGGCTGCGGCGCTAAACGGGCTGCTGCTTGAGACGATTTCCAATCTCGAAACCGTCAAGGCGGCACGGGCCGAAGGGCGCGTGCAGCGTGCACATGCCCAGCTTACGGCGACCATGGCGACGACCGCCGTGCGCACCCGAAACATCACCAACCTGATGACCCAGCTTGTGAGTACGGTGCAAAAGCTTGCCTATGCTGGGGTGGTGATTGCTGGGGTGTACCTCATCAGCATGGGCGAATTGACCGTCGGTAGTCTGATCGCCTGTACGCTCCTGTCGACGCGTGCCATGTCGCCGATGGGGCAGGTGGCGGGCCTTCTTGCACGCTGGCAGCATGTGCGCGCCGCGCTGGAAGGTCTCAACGAGATCATGAAATTGCCGGTGGAACGGCCGTCGGATCGCCACTTTGTGCGCGCCGAGAACCTCGAGGGTAAATATACCCTTCAGGATGTCGTCTTTCGGCATGACCCGAGCGCGCCGCCGGTGGTCAATATCCAAAGCCTGAACCTCGCTGCGGGTGAACGTGTTTCGCTCTTGGGGGGGAACGGGGCAGGGAAGTCGACCTTCCTACGCCTCATCGCGGGGCTTACGGACCCGCAGGCGGGCTCTGTCCTGCTGGACGACCTGTCTCTTGGACAGATCGATCCCATCGACCGGCGCAGGCAGATCGGGTATCTGCCGCAGAGTGTCGCGCTGTTTCAGGGAACGCTTCGGGAGAACCTGCTGCTCGATCACGGGCTGCATTCGGACGAAGAGCTATTGAAGGCGCTGGATGCGGTGGGGCTTGGCAAGTTCGTGCGTCAACACGTGCGCGGCCTCGATCTTAATATCCAGAGCAACGCCAACGTCTCGGGCGGTCAACGTCAGTCGATTGGGCTTGCAAGGGTCATCCTTCAGGATCCCAAGATCGTGCTCCTCGACGAGCCGACCTCGGCCTTTGACCACATCACCGAGGCGAATGTGATTGCCTTCCTCAAAGAGTGGCTAAAGGGCCGCACCGTTGTCATCGCGACTCATAAACGCGAGCTTCTCGGGCTGACGGATCGCGCGATTGTCCTGAAGGATGGTCGTGTGGCGCGCGATGGTGATCTGCTTCAGATCCTCAACGCGGCACGGGCCAATTCGAGCTCGAAGAAACCTGTGCAAGCGGTGACATGACGAACCCGGATCTCATAACCACGAGCCATATCGACGGAAGTTATCGCCGCCACACCTTGAAGAAGGCAAGGTTGGTGATTCAGACGGTCGTCTTGTCGCTTATCATCGCGATTGGCTGGGCCAGTATCGCGGAGATCAGTGAGATCACTCGCGGCGATGGTCGGGTCGTCCCGCTCCGCCGTTTGCAGACGATCCAGAGTTTGGAAGGCGGGATTCTCGCCGAGCTTTACGTCTCAGAGGGCGACATCGTTGACGAAGGTGAACTGATTGCCCGGCTTGATCCGACGCGTTCGGAAACCGCATTCAAGGCGACACAAGCCGAGATCGAAGCCCTGTCCGCCGAGGTGACGCGGCTTGAGGCCGAGGTGCTCGAGTTGCCCGAGGTGGATTTCGGTGCAGAGCCAAATGCCTCTGAGGCGACCGAACTACGGCTCTTTAAGGCACGCAAGAAGAAGCTCGAAGCGTCGCTTGCTTCGCTGAGTGAAGAGCGGCTCGCGATTCAGAACCAGATCGAAATCACTAGCCCGTTGGTCGAAACCGGCTCGGTGAGCCAGATTGACTTGCTGCAACTGCGTCAGCAAAAGGCCGAGTTGGACGGCAAGATCAACGAGGTGCGCAATGCCTATGTGCAGGACGCCTACAAGGATCTTGCCCAGCGACGCGCCAAGCTTACCACGCTGCAGCAGGATCTGATCCAGAAGCAAGATGAGTTTAAACGCACCGAAGTGCTCTCTCCGGTGGCTGGCCGTGTCAACAACATCAAGATCACGACCTTGGGTGGCGTGGTACAGCCCGGCGAAGCGATCATGGAAATTACGCCGACCGATGACCAGCTTCTGATCGAGACTCAGGTCTTGCCGCAGGACGTGGCCTTTGTGGCGCCCGGCATGCCGGCGAGCGTCAAGATCACGGCCTATGACTTTGCCACCTATGGCGACTTGCGGGGCGTGGTCACACAGATTTCCGAAGACACCGTGGAAGAAGACACGCCGCAAGGGCCGAAAGACTTCTACCGGGTAATGGTGCGCACCGAGAAAAGCTATCTCGAGCGGTTCGGCAAAGAGTTTGCGATTAGACCGGGCATGGTTGCCCAGGTTGATATCGAGAGTGGAGAAAGATCGATTCTGAGTTACCTGACGCGTCCTCTACTGCGCGCCAAACTTAGATAGAACAATGGCCTAAGAGGCGCGTGGGGGCGCTCCTCGACTCACGGAACACTCTCTTCGAGGGTGATGGAAAGGGACGATTTATGCTGCCGAAGATGAACCGGAAGAGCTTTCACAAGTTCTTGCGCCAATCCAGTTTGATCGCTGTCGGGGCAGGGATGCTTGCGGCGAGTTTCACAGACGCGGTCAAGGCTCAGGCGGTCTACCTGACGGATGTCGAGGTGCGCGGTGCCGAGTTCATCTCCGAGGCGGATATCCTACAGGCCTGCGACATCATCCCGAATTTCCCGTATCAGGACTACGATCTTGCGGCGATTGAAGATTGCCTGATGATGACCGGCGTCTTTGAAGAGGTCGATGTGCGCACCGAGGATCGCACCCTTGTCGTAGAAGTTCAGGAGTTGAACACACGGCCCGGCCGGCTTGAGGCGTCACTGGCGTATGCATCCGTCGATGGCGTGATCGGGAGCCTCTATTTCGAACGCTACAACCTGTTCCCCCAGACCTTCGGGTCTTTGCGGCTCGACTTTAACACCGAGATCAAGCGCGCCACTGCGAGCCTTTACCGCAACAACCTTCCGGCTCCGGGTTTCGGTATTGGCTTTGATATGCATCTGGCCAGCCTGAATTACGACGACACGTCTTACACACATGAATATGCGCGGCTTGAACCCTATCTTGCTTGGTCCCGGAACCGGAATACCCGCGTCGAGGTGGGGCTGGGCTATCGGGGGCATCGGCAATCCGATATTGGCGCCGGTGCGAGCGCGCTCGTGGTCAAGGAACAGACCAACGGCATTTCTGCGCCTTACCTTCGGTTTGGGTTCAACCATAGCTCTGACGCGGTTCTCGACGATGCGTGGGACGCGGCGGGGTTTCAGTTCAAGTTCGACCAGTTCTTCTGGAACCTCGGCACAAATGACCAACTTACGGATTCGCGCGTCGCGATGAGTTCTTATGTGCCACTTGGGAATGACTTCCGTTTCCTCGTCTCGGTGAGCGCCGGGTATGTCAATGGCCTCGACGGGAACGCCACGCGGGCAATCGACCGCTTCTTTCCTGGCCCGACAGACCTGCGCGGGTTCTCGCCGCGTGGGCTTGGGCCGAGACATGCAGGCGATGCTCTGGGCGGCAACAAGTATGCTGTCGCGTCCTTCGAGGTGCAGAAAAAACTCGACACCCTGTTCAAGGCGCCCGTCTATGGCGGCATATTCGTCGACACCGGTGCCGCGTGGAGCCTCGATGACACGCTCGGCGGGGTGATCGATGACAGCCAACGGCGGCGCAGTTCGGTGGGCCTCTCGTTGACCTTCAACGTGGCGAATACGCCGGTGTCCCTGTATGTCGCCAAGCCGATCGAGAAGGAAGCGGGCGATCAGGAACAGGCCTTTGGCCTAAGCTTCACCGCGCGATTCTGACTCCGGAAAAGCCCTCGGTCCGCCCGTCCGGAATCATTGATTTCTTGGTGGGCAAGGGGCCGAGGCGCGCGACCAGAGATACATACCTTAGTATGGGTTTGGGTTTGCGACCCTTTTCATGACCCGTCTGCGGGCGTGCGGGAGCCGCACATGTATACCACATAAGTCATTGATATAAAACATATTTCATTCAAATTGCCTGTCCTCTTTCCCTTGAGGAAGGGAAATCACGCGGCCTAACGGTGATGTGAGAAAAAGGACTATCCTAAAGGTTCGTAAGGGTGTATACCTAAGTATTAGATTTACTAAGGGGACTCGATCATGAACCTCTCTTTCTCATACGCAGCCAGCTCCTCCAAAGGGGGAGAATACCGCTCACAGAACGCAAGACACGCCAAGGGTGTTGGGACTCTTGAAGACGCTCTCTTTGAGAGCCTCGATGTGCGCTTGAGCGAATCCGAAAGCACGCGTCGCAGTCTCAATGACTTCCTGCGCGTGAACCGCCGGATCCGCGCATCCCGTCTCTGGCGCCAATAAGAAAGATCTTTGATCTCAGGCGCGCAGAGAATTTGCTCGATCAGACGCGCCTGAAAGAGCTACGGAAGAGGACGGCTTATTATGTTACATAGCGTTTTCGGCGAAGCACAGGTTCGCGCCAACCCTGTTCCCCAGGCGTTCCAAGAGAGACTCTCCGTTGCCGTGCTTCTCGAGCAGGACAAGCTCGCGGTTGATCTTTGCCGCAAGGAAAGTGAATTTCACGTGGTCTCGATGTTGCCCGACACGCCGGAAGATGCGCGCTCGGTCGTGCAGCGGTTCCACCGCGAGCTCAGCTATATCATCATCGATGAAGACTTCTTCGGCTCGCCCGAAGAAACCGCGGATGCGGCGTTCCAGTTTCAGCGTATGCATCCCGGTGTTCAGGTTCTTGGCGTCAAGAGCGAGATGTGGGAAGACGAGTGCATTCTGGAAACGCTTGGTGCTTGCCACAAAACGCTCCCGAGCAACCCCAGCGCGGATGTCGTGCTTGATGCTCTGAGGAACCTGCACTGAACCGTGAAGACTTTCGTCTAAGCGGTTCAGATATATCCCTTTTCTTTTGCGAGAATAACCGCTTGTGTGCGGTTGCCAGCGCCGAGTTTGGAGCTGACTGATTTCACGTGCATTTTGACCGTCGCTTCGGCGAG
Source organism: Shimia sp. FJ5 (assembly GCF_032918335.1). Lineage (NCBI taxonomy): Bacteria > Pseudomonadati > Pseudomonadota > Alphaproteobacteria > Rhodobacterales > Roseobacteraceae > Shimia > Shimia sp. FJ5. The sequence goes on from NZ_JAWJUV010000003.1 coordinate 413,925, forward strand.
GCCAAGATTGGCCGCGATATCTTTGTTCGAGCGTCCCTCGGCCAACAGCAACAGAACTTCCATTTCCCGGTCTGAAAGCGGCGATTGGTTGCGTTCCTGGGTTTTCATACGCTGATGGCTGATAAGTTCGACCGGCACATAGCGCCCGCCCGCGGCCATGAAGCGAATCTCATTGGCGAGATCTTTCAGCGAAGCCGTTTTCAGCACCACACCTGATCCACCGAGTTGGAAGATCTGGCTTACGACGGTCGGGCTCGGGGCGCTGGTCAGGATACCGGTCGGCTTGCCGCCATTCGCCTGAAGCGCCTTCTCCATCCCCGTCACGCCATTCATGCCCGGCATATTGAGATCGACAAGAACAAGGTCGAACGGCCCGTGTGCTTCGATCTTCTCAAGCGCGATAAAGAGGTCGGGCGCAGTCTCGACTTCGATGTCGGGCAGGGAGGACAGGAAGTGTTCGAACATCTCGACGACCATCGCGTGGTCATCTGCAATGAGGACGCGGAGACTGTTGGGTGCGGAGCTAACGTTCATCGGTTGATGCGGTCCTTTGAATTTCTATGGTTTGTTCTTAGTGCCATATGCGGTCTGAAATCTAGTGAATGATGGTCTTGTGCCCTATGTGGGGCCCGAATGTTGCGTGATAATACGCGAATTCGGCTGTGTGTGGCAATTTCGATGGTCAGTCGCCGGGCAGGTGCGCGACTTCCTCGTCCACGCGGGTCAAGGCGTTTTCAAGCGCGTCAGCGATCGGGCCGAGGTCTTTGGTGTTCTTCTCCACGGCGAGTTCGAGTTCACGCAGGTGTTTCTCGACCCCGGCAAGACCGGTCAGGCTACTTGCTCCGGTCGCGGCATGAAGGATGCGCCCGATATCGGGCGGCAGGTCCGACTGACGGATAATCGCGAGCGCGTCCCGTGCTTCTTTCTGCGATCTGCGGATGAAAGTGATCGCGCCATCCCGGCCAAACTGCTCGATGATTTCGCTGACGGTTTTGCTGCGGAAAACGTCTTCACACATCTCACGGGCCGGTTGTTCGGGGGGGCTTTGGGGGTCTGGCATGGGGTCTTTCCCTGTTTCGCCTCGGTTGAGGGCTTCGGAAATGGCTTGGCAGAGGTCTTTCGGGCGGATCGGCTTTTCCAACACGCGCCGGATCCCCGCCTTCATGCAGGCAGCGACAATCCGGTCATCGCTATGCGCGGTCAAACCGATGATTGGTCCGGCCCAAAGCGGCGGTTCTCCGTCCGTGCCAGGCTGAAGCACTTTCGTCGCGAATTGCACACCGTTCATATAGGGCAGGGTCATATCCGTCAGGATCAGGTCGAGGTCGCTCAGGAATGTGGTGTCTTCGAGCAGGGACAAGGCCTCGATCCCTGTGCCCGTTGCAGACACTGAGGCCCCGGCACTTTGCAGGGTATGCCTGATCCAGTCGCGACTTGAAGGGCTGTCCTCGACAAGCAGGATACGCGCGCCATCCAAAGTGCCGGCGGTTGCAGTCTGTGTGACCGGGGCGTTGCCATGGCTTGGCGGGGCGCCGGCCGGAAGGGTAAAGGACGCGCGCAAGCAGGTCCCGATGATGTGTGCGTTTTCATCATCATGGCGATCGATCACGTCCATCTTGCCGCCAAGTTGGTGTAGCGAATGCGCCAGCACGTTCAATCCGGCAGAGGTGCGCCCTTGTTGCCCGGCTTGGCCGCTTTCCTTGGGGCCGGATGGGCTTTGCGGGGTTTGCCGGAGCGCGCGGGTCAAGCGGTCTTTCTGGTCATCGGGGAGGCCGCCGCCGGTGTCACAGACTTCAAGGACGATCGACAGCGCGGGTTCATCGCCTTGATCGAGAGGGATCGGGATACAGCGCAGCCGGATGTGGACCTCGCGGCCACCGTATTTGACGGCGTTGTCGGTCATGTTCTGGAACAAAGCCCTGACGAAACGCACCGGCCCATGCACCCATGTGTCATCCATAGGTTCGATGGAGACCTTTAATTCGGTCTGTTGCGCATGTGCGATCGGACCAAGCAACGACAACAAAGAGCGCAACTCATCGTTGATATTAAAGTCCTCATCCGCCTTCAGGCCCGCCGCGTTCTGCTCGCCCCGGATCACAGCAAGGACATTGCTGATATGCTCGAGGGCGATATCCGCCGTTCTTTGGAGCTGATTGCGAAGCTCGTCTGTATCCTTCTCCGTCGTTCCGGTTGCGCTGAGGGCTTCTTCGGCGGAGGCCAACAAGGATTGGATCGGGGTACGCAGATCGTGCGCCACACGCATCAGAGTCGCCGCGCGGGCCTTGTTGCGCAGCAACGCGGTCTCGACGTCATTTTCGGTCAGCCGGACGAGGAAGGACTCCATGTGAAGGAGCGGTAGAAACACGATTTCGCCCTCGAGGTCGCCATGCGGTGTCGGCACGGACACGCCAAGGCTTGTCGCGCGCTTTGCCTGTTTGGTGATCGAGGGCCAATCGAGCATCTCGGTGATGCCCATCTCATCAAGGCCAAGTCGCTGCGCCGCCGAATTCGCCAGAAGGGCGCTCCCGTTTGGAGAGGCGAGAAGCACCGCACGGCGATCGGTTGCGATCATGCGGGCAATCGTGCCGAGAAGGGATTGGCTCATGCGCTTGGTGTCACCGGTCGTCATAGATTGCGTCTTTTCCTACTTCGTCATTGGTAAGATCAGCCTGCCACGAGGGCACCAATCTCTACCATATTGGCGACGGAGCGCTTTTGACGGCACCCGCAATGCATACTTTCGAGGTTACTGTAGTGGGCGGGGATTGGGAATAGTGCTGGCTGTTGCGGGGGCCAAGATGCCCAGCAAAGACCTTCCGGCACGGGCAGGTGAGGCTAATACCTGTTGAAAGAAGGTGGTAAAGAACTATCAAAAAGGTTGAAAAGGTATGGGGGTAATGCTAGGGCGTATGTATCTAAAGTATGTCACCGCTCGGTTGTATGGTGGCGATGGAAGGGATAGCGTAAATGGCTACGAGTGGAATTATCACAGGTGATCCTGTGGAAGTTTATTTGGATGTGAACCGCGATGCGGTTGTAGGTTTCCAACAATCGGGTGAAGATTTGATGCTGTCGCTGGCGAATGGCGACGAAATCCGTGTTGTCGATTTCTACAAGCCTGCGGCAAACGGCCAAGAGCATCGCCTCATCTTCAGCGATGGCATGACCCTCTCTGCGAGTGAAATTCCGACCGATGACATGGTGGAAGCCGGTCTTGGCGCGGGCTTCTCGCTTGATCAGGTTGGCGCCGGTGTGGCGGCGCTGGCCGGTATCGCGGTGGCATCCTCCTTCGGTGGCGGCGATGATGGCGCGCCGGATGGTCCTTCGGGTCCGACTGGACCGACTGGCCCCACGGGCCCGACCACTCCTGACGAAGAAGCGGGTGTCCTCGATTCCGTCATCGGCGACGAAGGCCTGCTTGGCCCGGTGACCGGTGACGATGGCGCGCTTGGCGCGATCACCGGCGAAGACGGTCTTCTTGGGACGCTTGTCGGCGACGATGGCGCGCTTGGCGGGATCACCGGGGAAAACGGGCTTGTTGGCTCGCTGCTCGGCACCGGCCTTGTGGGGGCAGGCGGCAATTCTGATGATCCGCTCTCCAGCGTGACCGAAGGCCTTCTGGGCGAGGGAAGCATCGTGGGTGGCCTGCTCGGCACCACGGGTCTGACCTCTGGCCTTCTTGGCCCGGACGGGCTCATTGGCGGCCTGCTGACCTCTGATGGTCTGATCGGTGGCCTGCTGACCGAAGACGGTTTGATCGGTGGCCTTTTCGCAACCGGTGGTGTCGTCGATAGCCTTCTTGGCGGCGATAGCCTCGTCGGCGGTCTGCTTGGTCAGGATGGTCTCGTGGGCGGCTTGTTGCTCGGCGAGGATGGTCTGGTCGGCGGTCTGCTGACTGAAGACGGTCTTGTTGGCGGCCTCCTTGGTGGTGTGACCGGTGAAGATGGCCTTGTCGGTGGTCTGCTCGGACCTGACGGCCTTGTCGGCGGTCTCCTCGGCGGTGTGACCGGCGACGATGGGCTTCTTGGCGGATTGACTGGTGACGATGGTCTCGTCGGTGGTCTGCTTGGCGGAGAAGATGGCCTGCTTGGTGGCCTGACTGGCGACGATGGTCTCGTCGGTGGTCTGCTTGGCGGCGAGGATGGCCTGCTTGGCGGTCTGACTGGCGACGATGGTCTTGTCGGTGGCCTGCTTGGCGGCGAGGATGGCCTGCTTGGCGGTCTGTCTGGCGACGATGGCCTTGTCGGTGGTCTGCTCGGCGGTGACGATGGTCTTCTTGGTGGTCTGACTGGTGATGATGGTCTTGTCGGCGGTCTGCTTGGTGGCGACGATGGTCTCCTTGGCGGTCTGACCGGCGATGACGGCCTGGTCGGCGGTCTCGTCGGGGACGATGGCCTTGTCGGTGGTCTGCTCGGCGGTGACGATGGTCTTCTTGGTGGTCTGACTGGCGATGATGGTCTTGTCGGCGGCGTCCTTGGTGGCGACGATGGCCTCCTTGGTGGTGTGACCGGTGAAGACGGCCTGGTCGGCGGTCTCGTCGGGGACGATGGCCTTGTCGGCGGTCTGCTCGGCGGCGACGATGGTCTTCTGGGCGGCCTGACTGGCGACGATGGTCTTGTCGGCGGCATCCTTGGGGAAGGCGAAGGCCTCCTCGATCCGGTTCTGGCAGATGGCGGCCTTCTGGGCGACGTCACTGGCAACTCCGGCCTGCTCGGCGATGTGACTGGGGCGGACGGTCTGCTTGGTGAAGTGGCGGGCGACGATGGCCTTGTCGCGGATGTCACCGGCCTTGTCCTTCTGGGCGATGGCAACCCTGATGCCTCCGGCGGTCTTCTCGACGGTGTGCTCGGCGGTGATCTCCTCGGTGGTCTCGACTCCGATGACAGCCTGATCTGATCTGGCTGACGCCTAACGAGCGAAACGGTTAGAAGAGAGCCTTGTTCTTATAGCAAGGCTCTCTTTCTTTTCGTCGGCCCGGAAAACGCCTTTTGACCCTTCCGAGAAATGATTGGTGACATGTCGGCAGGGTAGTGCTTGGGCTGCAACAGCCCTATGGTTGTCTCACGACCGGCGATTTGCCCGCGCGCAATAAGGTGCAAAGATCGGGACGACAAAGATTGGAAAAGACGCTCTTGCCATGCACGCATATCGCGAACTGCCCGGCAAAGCCGCGTAAATGACTTGGGGAACACATGAAGGCAGTCATCTGGGGTTACAAGTACGACGACATGCGGGCGAGCTGGGCGCCGGCGATGCAAACACTTGTCAAAGGGTTGCAGGAACTCGGTTATGAAGTCGTCCTGAAAGGCCTGACATGCAACGGGCTCACGGATGTGCGCGAATTTGATCCAAAAACGGACAACCCGTGCGATGTGGTGGTCTACAACCACTGCGATATCTCGCATTTGAAAGGGAATATCGTCAAAGCCGCCAAGACCTTGTTCTTCAAACCCACGATTCCCGATTTGAAGCACTTCACCATCGATGAAATGGGGTATGGGCCGTATTCCGCGATCACTTATGAGCGTCCAAAATATGAACTGACCAATCCAGAGCCTTTCTTTTCTGAAAAGGTCGCCAAATGGAAAGCCGAGCGAACGAACAAGTTCTCGGCCGAGCTTGAGGCAGTGTCGGATCTGCCAGAGGACTACTGGCTCGTGCTTGGGCAATGTGTGGCGGATGAAACCGTAACACGGCATGATTTCGGCGATCACCGCCGGAAATTGCTACAGATCGTACCTGAGATCCGCCGTTGGTCGTCGATCCCCGTGGTGGTCAAGCTGCATCCCTATATGGATGGCACCAACGCAACGACCACCGACTATTCCGAGCAGGTCGCCAAGGAACTGACCCGTGATGGGGTGCATGTGCATTACGGCAAGCTTGATATCCATTCCATGCTGCCGCGCGCCAAAGCCGTCTTTCTGGCCAATTCAGGAGCAGGCATTGAGGCAATGATGCATCATAAACCCATTATTTCATGGGGTTGTCCCGAATATCATTGGATTACCTACAATCTGCGCCACCTCGCAGATGTGCGTCGGGCGATGGACCTGCGGTGGTTTGATCGGGAGAAACAGGCGCGTTGGCTGGCGTGGTACTATGGCGAATATTGCGTCGCCTCCCTGGAAGACGTGAAGGCCCGGTTGCGCCGTCTTGGCCTTGATAAGATGGCCCGCGCCTGATCGTTAAGCCCTTGTGATTAAATAGAAAACACTCGCGCTTGCGTGCGTCGCCTTCTCCGGCGCCGCGCCTTCAGATCACCTGCGCTAGGACAGTGTGCAATGGGGACGGTCGATCAACGATCGTCGGGAACCTGCGTGTGGGCAGACAAGAGGCGCGCGAATGCAAAGGGCGCTATCTCAAGACAAAGCCGTGTATTTTTATCCACAGAACGCATAGCCCACCCTAAAGTATTATTGCGCACTAACCAAAAGACTGTTTATAGTCATTTTTATGGCCTTTGATGCCACCTTTTGTTGTGGTGGCCAGTTAGATGTTAAGGAGTGGAAAAATGGCTAATAGAGTGATTCAAGCTAAGCCTGACCAAATTCGGGTCGGCCTCGATGTCGAACGTGGCGACGTCGTCAAATATTCCCAAGATGGTAACAACCTGATCGTCGAGATGAAGAACGGCGACATGATTGTGATCGAGAACTACTATGTGCCGACCACGGATGGTTCGTTGCACAGCATCGTGTTCGTCGATGGCGACACCATGAACGGCGATCCCGCTGCTGGTGGTCTCGGCGATGACATGGAAGGTATCGGCCTTGCGGCTCTGGCACTCGGTGCCGTGGGCCTATTGGGCGGCCTCGGAGGAGGGGGCGGCAATGGCCCGTCGGGTCCGACTGGCCCGACGGGTCCGAGTGGTCCGACATCGCCGACCGGCCCGACCGGTCCGACAACGCCGACCGGCCCCACTGGCCCCACGACCCCGACCGGTCCGACTGGCCCGACCAATCCGACTGGCCCCACGGGTCCGACGTCGCCGACTGGTCCGACCGGTCCGACAAACCCGACCGGTCCGACTGGCCCGACGAACCCAACCGGTCCGACAGGTCCGACGAACCCAACCGGCCCGACTGGCCCGACCAATCCGACCGGCCCCACTGGTCCGACGAACCCGACTGGTCCCACCGGTCCGACCGGCCCCGCGGCCGAAGAGCAGGGCTTCCTTGATCCGCTGATCGGCGAAGGTGGTCTGCTGGGCGACCTGACCGGCAACGGCGGTGTGCTTGGCGATCTGACAGGCTCCGAGGGTGTTCTTGGTGATCTTGTTGGCTCTGAAGGCGCGCTTGGCGATCTGGGCGACCAGCTTCTCGGCCAGCCGATTCTCGGTGACGGTGTTCAAGGCGACGAAATCGGTCTTCTTGACGGCCTGATTGCCGACCAAGGTCTTCTTGGTGACCTGACCGGCAACGGCGGTGAACTTGGCGACGTGACCGGTTCGAACGGCACGGCCGGTGATCTGCTGCTCAATGACGGTGCGCTTGGCGCGGTGACTGGCTCTGACGGTCTCCTCGGTTCGCTCCTCGGCACGGGTGCTGTTGGCGAAGGCGCTGGTGGCGGCACGCCGAGCGATGGTCCGCTCGATGGCCTGCTGGATGGTGTCCTGGGCGACGGTGGCATTCTTGGTGGTCTGCTGGATGGTGACCTGCTCGGCACCGACGGCGGATTGCTTGATCCGGTGTTCGCGGATGGTGGCCTTCTGGGCGATCTGACCGGCAACAATGGCCTTCTTGGCGCCGTGACCGGCTCTGCAGGAGTTCTCGGTGTCGTAGCTGGCGAGGCTGGCCTTGTGGCAGGCCTGACCGGTATCACCTTGCTTGGTGAAGGCGATCCGAACGCGGGTGGCGGTCTGCTCGACGGCATCCTTGGCGACGGCTCGCCGCTCGGTGGTGATCTGCTCGACGGTCTTCTTGGTGATACTTCGCCGCTGGATGGCCTGCTGGGCGATGGCTCGCCGCTGGAAGGCTTGCTCGGTGACGGTTCGCCGCTCGAAGGTCTTCTCGGCTCTGGCGCGGGTCTTCTTGATCCCGTGCTCGCCGATGGTGGCCTGCTTGGCGACGTGACCGGCAACTCCGGCCTTCTTGGCGATGTGACCGGCAATGACGGTCTGCTCGGCGAGGTGATCGGAGAAGGCGGTATCGTTGAACAAGCCGCAGGTATCGCACTGATCACGGATGGCGATCCGAACGCGGGCGGTGGCCTCCTCGGTGGCCTTCTTGGCGACACGTCGCCGCTCGACGGTTTGCTTGGCGATACGTCGCCTCTGGATGGTCTCCTTGGCGATACCTCGCCCTTGGATGGCCTTCTGGGTGACAGCTCGCCGCTGGATGGCCTGCTCGGAGACGGTTCGCCGCTCGAAGGTCTGCTTGGCGCAGGTGAGGGTCTTCTTGATCCCGTGCTCGCGGATGGTGGCCTGCTCGGCGATGTGACCGGCAACTCCGGGATCCTCGGCGATGTAACCGGCAATGACGGTGTGCTTGGCGAGGTTGTCGGAGACGAAGGTCTCGTCGCTGATGCGACCGGTCTTGTCCTTCTCAGTGACGGTGATCCGAACGCGGGTGGCGGCCTCCTCGGTGGTCTGCTCGGTGGCGGTGATCTGCTCGGCGGAGACCTGCTCGGTGGCGATCCGCTGACCGGTTTGCTTGACGACATCTCTGGGGTGTAAGTCAGGACCCGGCTCCGGCGAAACTCATCAAGGCCACGGCCCGAGTTTCGCCGAAACGAAAAACCCAGCGCTTCAGATGTGAGGCGCTGGGGGACAAGAACAAAATGGATCTGATATACAGATCCACCGAAATAAGGGAGGGCTGAAGGGCTTTTCCTTTAGGCAGGGCGGTTCGTCTGAATTGCCCTGTCGGCTTGGGGCGGGCTGATTGAGTCATTTTCCACTCGCTCAGGCAGTCCGCCTCAGTTCTTGGTTTTTCCAGACCCCCAAGCGGAAGCCTGACAAGACGCGAAGCCTTGCAAGTAATGCGCTTTCGTTGGCGCAGGACTCAAGCAATGATGTTCACGATCTCGACGAATAGTTCAAGAACCGTGGCCCGCGCGCAACATTATTTGCGATTCCGGTGCCAAATCGTGCCTCCCAGCCGGTTTCCGCCGCAAGGTGCACAGGTTTCCTGATCTCGAGGAAAAGCGCGGTCAAATGGCCGGTCAGACGCCGACGTATCGTTCGGTCACCTCATGGGGCAGGGTGCCCATAGCGCCACTCCAGACAGTGGCGCCGCGCTCGACGATCACGGCCCTGTCCGAGACCTGTTTCAACTCGCGCAGGGTCTTGTCGATAAGCAAAATCGCCATGCCCGTCTCGCGTTTCAACCGGGCGATCGCGGCCCAGATTTCCTGTCGGATAATTGGGGCAAGGCCTTCTGTCGCCTCGTCAAGGATCAACAGGCGCGGGTTTGTCATCAGAGCGCGTCCGATTGCGAGCATCTGTTGTTCTCCCCCCGAAAGCGAGGCCGCGCGTTGGGTGCTGCGTTCTCCGAGCCTCGGGAAAAGCGAGGCGACTTCTTCGAGGGACCACGGACCGGGACGCGACGTGGCAAGGAGGTTCTCGCGCACCGTCAAATCGCGAAAACAGCGCCGACCTTCCGGCACCAGCCCGACACCCAGCCGCGCAACCTTGTGGCTCGGCAGGCGTTGCAAGTCGCGACCATCGAAGGTCAGCCCGCCGGTCGAGGGCAGCATTCTGCAAATCGCCTTGACTGTGGTCGTCTTGCCCATGCCATTGCGCCCCATGAGCGCGACAACCTCGCCAGCGTCAATGGAGAGGTTGATGTCAAAGAGCGCCTGCGAGCTGCCGTAGCGGAGCGAAAGGCCGGACACATTGAGAAGGCTCATAGGTCTTCCCCCAGATAGGCCGCACGCACGGCGGCGTCCTTGCGGATGTCGTCAACCGTGCCGGTCGCGATAATCTGGCCATAGACGAGGACGCTGATCCTGTCGGCAAGTGCGAAAACGGCATCCATATCATGCTCCACAAGGAGGATCGGTGCCTCTGCGCGCAGGCCGTCGAGGAAACCGGTCATCTGTTTCGAGCCGCTTGCACCGAGGCCGGCCATGGGTTCGTCCATGAGGAACGCGCGTGGCGCAAGGGTGAGGGCGACAGCCACCTCGAGCTGGCGACGCTGGCCATGGCTGAGGTCCGCGGTGCGCATATCGCGCGCCTCTGCAAGGCCGACCTGTTCAAGCGCGGCAAGCGCCGTCTCGGAAAGGGCAGCGTCGCGTTTCGCGGCACGCCAGAACGACCACGGATTGCCGCGTGCGCCAAGGGCGCCGAGCATGGCGTTCTCAAACACCGTGTCTTCCATCGCGAGCGCCGAAATCTGGAACGTGCGGCCAAGCCCGGCCCTTGCCCGCGCCACGGTCGAAAGGCGTGTAATGTCCTCTCCCAATAGCTCAATGCGCCCCTGATCTGGGGCGAGCGCGCCGCTGATTTGCTGGATGAGTGTGGACTTCCCGGCACCATTGGGGCCGATGATCGCGTGAATCTCACCCGCGCGCAGGTCGATAGACACATTATCGGTCGCCTTGAGCGCACCGAATGATCGCGAAAGACCGTGTGTGGCAAGGATCGGGTCAGACATGCGGCCCCTCCTTGCCAGTAAGCAGGCCGACAAGCCCGCCACGTGCGAAAAGCACGATCAGGAGAAGGATCACACCAAGGAACACATGCCAGAATTCCGTGATCCCACCGAGCCAATGTTCAAGCGTCACGAATAGGCAGGCGCCGATCACTGGCCCCATCAGGCGCCCGACGCCGCCGATCACGATCAAGACGATCAATTCGCCCGAAAGCTGCCAGGAGAACATGGTCGGGCTGACGAAGCGGTTAAGGTCGGCAAAGAGCGCGCCTGCAAGCCCGGTGATCGCGCCAGAGACGATAAAGGCCACGAGTTTGAGCCGCACCGGGTTCAGCCCCACGGTCTCGACCCGCGCGGGCACCTGCCGTGCGGCGTTGAGCGCAAGGCCAAAGGGCGCGGCCTGAAGCCGTGCGTTGAGGAAAAGCGCAGCGCACAGAAGGGCAAAGCAGAGGGCGAAGAACTGGATCGGGACGAGTGTGTTCACCCCCGGAAACCCATTGCGGACATAGATCGAAAGCCCGTCCTCGCCGCCATAGGCGCTCCAGGAGATGGCGAAATAATAGAACATCTGCCCAAAGGCGAGGGTGATCATGATGAAGTAAACGCCGCTCGTGCGCAGGCTTAGGAGTCCGATTCCCCAAGCCGCGAGCGCCGAGACGAGCGTCGCGACAAGCCAGATGATGGGCATGGATTTCGTGCCTTCGATTGACAGGCCAAAAATCTCGAGCGGTGTGTAGGTCTGGGCATGATAGGCGAGGATGCCCATCGCATAGCCACCAATCCCAAAGAACACCGCGTGGCCAAGGCTCACGAGGCCGCCCATGCCGAGCGCGATGTTGAGGCCCACGGCGGCAAGCGCGAGGATCGCGGCGCGGGTCGCAAGCGTGATGGTGAACGGTTCGTCCACGGCGAGCGCCCAAAGCGGCACCGCGAGCAGTGCGGTAAGCACGAGGACGGCGAGGGGGCGTTCTGCGATCATAGGCGCACCCCGAAAAGGCCCGAAGGCCGCCAGATCAGGACAAGGCTCATCAGGATGTAGATTGCCATCGAGGCCAGCGCCGAGCCGGTCTGCGTCGCGGTGTCAGGGGCCATGAAGAGTTTGAACAACTCCGGCAGGAACACCCCGCCGAGCGTATCTGTGAGTCCGACAAGAAGCGCGCCGATGAAGGCGCCCTTGATGGAGCCGATGCCGCCGATCACGATCACCACAAAGGCAAGGATCAGGACCGGTTCGCCCATGCCGACCTGCACCGACTGGATCGCGCCGACAAGCGCACCCGCAAGCCCCGCAAGCCCCGCGCCGAGGGCAAAGACCAGCGTGTAGAGCTTGGAAATATCAACGCCCAGCGCGGCGATCATCTCGCGGTCGTTCTCGCCTGCGCGGATCTGGATGCCGATACGGGTGCGTGCGGTGAGAAACCAAAGCCCCGCCGCCACCGCAAGCCCGGCACCGATGAGGCTCAGGCGGTAGAGCGGGTATTCGATGCCGCCGGGAAGCGTCACCGGGCCGGAAAGCGCGTCGGGAATATCAAGGAACAGGGGAAAGGAACCGAAGACGAAACGCGTGCCTTCCGAGAAGATCAGGATCAGCGCGAAGGTCGCGAGCACTTGATCGAGATGCGGCGCGGCATAAAGCCTGCGGATCACGACCATTTCGACAATCGCCCCTGCCAGCGCCGCCGCCGCAAGCGCCGCGATGAGCGCGAGGAGGAACGACCCAGTCGCCCCAGCCACGGCCGCCGCAGCAAAGGCCCCGACCATATAGAGCGAGCCATGCGCAAGGTTGATCAGCCCCATCACACCGAAGATGAGCGTCAGGCCCGCCGCCATGAGAAAGAGCATGACACCGAATTGCAGGCCGTTGAGGACCTGTTCCGCGATAAGTAGGAAAGACATGGTAATGCGTCGTTTGGGTCCGAGGCCAGTCTGACAGTTTCAGGCTGGCCCCAAGACAGTCTTACATTTTGCACTCGCCCGCATAGGCGTCGGCATGATCCTCAAGCGCAGGGCCGAGGATCTTGTTGGTATAGACCTCGCCCTCCTTGATGACCTCGCGGGCATAAATCGTCTGAACCGGGTGGTGGTTCGGGCCGAACTTGAACGCGCCACGCGTGCTGTCGAACTCCGCCGCCTCAAGTGCTGCGCGGAAGGCGTCGGCATCGGACACATCGGCCTTGTCCACGGCGGAGATCAGCAGGTTCGCGGTATCAAACCCCTGGCTCGCATAGAGCGAGGGCAGGCGGCCATACTTGGCCGAAAAGCTTTCGACAAAGGCAGCATTGGTCGGATTGTCGATGTCCTTGTTCCACTGCGATGTGTTCACAACGCCGAGCGCCGCATCGCCCACGGCCTGAAGGATGCCCTGATCAAACGAGAAGGCCGGACCAACCACCGGCAGGTCCACACCGGAATCAGCATATTGCTTGAGGAAGGAAATCCCCATGCCGCCGGGCAGGAAGAAAAACACGCTGTCGGCACCGCTTGCGCGGATCTGCGCGATCTCTGCGGCATAATCCGTCTGGCCGAGCTTGGTATACACCTCGCCCGCGAGATCCCCACCAAAGAAGCGTTTATAGCCGGTGAGCGCATCCTTGCCCGCCGGGTAGTTCGGCGCGAGGATGAAGCTGTTCTTGTAGCCTGTCGTATTGGCATAGGCACCCGCGGCTTCGTGCAGGTTGTCGTTCTGCCAGGCGACGTTGAAATAGTTCTCGTGGCAGCCCTTGCCCGCGAGCGCGGAGGGCCCGGCATTGGGAGAAAGATAGAACTTGCCCTGTGCGACCGAGGCCGGGACCACGGCCATGGCGAGGTTGGACCAGATAATGCCCGTCAGCACATCGACCTTTTCGGATTGGATCATCTTGTCGGCGAGCTGCACCGCGATATCGGGTTTGCGCTGATCGTCTTCGATCACCACCTCGATATCGTCGCGCCCTGATTGCTCAATGGCGAGCATGAACCCATCGCGCACGTCGATGCCAAGGCCAGCACCGCCGCCTGAAAGCGTGGTGATCATGCCAACCTTGACCTCGGCCATCGCCGCGCTGGCCATCAAGGCCGCAGAGGCGGTTGCGAGCAGTAGTTTCTTCATGTCTGTCTCCCTGTCGTGTCTTTGTCTTGTCATTTCGGGCCATCTTTCGCGCTGGGGGCGGATATTCCAAGCGCAAAATCGTCGAAAACGACGAAAGAGCGCGGGTTTCAACCTTCAGAGCGGCTGAGGAAGGCGCTCCATTCCTCGGGCGTGTCGATATCAAGCTGTGCATGATCGCCGGGCAAGGGAATGTCGAGGACTGGCCCGTCATGACCCGCAATGACCGCCCGCGCGCCCTGATCGCCGGTCAATGACTCGAGCGCGTTGAAACAGGCGGCGGGAAAGATCACGGGGTGGCCAGGAGCGCCATCTGCACCCGTGCCGCGCAAGATCGCGTTGGCAGGCGCAGCGGACCAAGCGTCCGTCATCGCGATCAGGTCGTCTGTGCTCAGGCCGGGCATATCGGCGGGCAGGATCATCAACGCGGTCGCCTGCCTTGGCCGCAGCGCAGTGCCAGTTGCAATGCTCGCCCCCATGCCGAGATGTGCATCGCGCACTGTCACGGGCGCAGCGTCGCAATCGGCCACAATCGCCGCGCGCGCCGGTTTGTCGGGGGGCAGGGCGACCAGCACTGGCGCGCGTGTCCGCTCTGCACGCAGGATCATCGTTGCCAGCATCGGCACACCGTCGATCGGTAGGGTAAGCTTGTCACGGCCCTCCATGCGTGAGGACGCTCCGGCAGCGAGGATCAGGATGGAAAGCATGGCGCCTCAATAGATAGAAAACCGCCGGAGGCGCGGTCAGGACGCCTCCGGCGGGAGTATTTTTGCAGAGAAGAAGATGCGGGGGAAGGCCTAGCCCCGCATCCTTGCGCCATCGGCATCGAAGAGCGGCGCTTCGAGAAGACGGGCGGGACGCATCTCGCCAAGGATTTCGATCTCGACTTCGAGGCCGGTCTGTGCGCGTTCGATCGGCACGAATCCGAGCGCGATGGATTTTTCCGCATGGTGCGAATAGCCGCCCGAAGTGCAGAAGCCCACGACCGCGCCATCGAGCCAGATCGGCTCATAGGCGTGGACATCGGCATCCGAGGCATCGACCTCGAAGGCGCAGAGCTTGCGCGTAGGGCCGCTCTCGCGTTCGGCCTCTGCCGCCGCGCGACCGATGAAATCGGCGTCTTTCTTGAAGGCGATGAAACGATCAAGCCCGGTTTCCGCCGCTGTGTAGTCGGGCGAGAATTCCGAGAGCCACGAGCCAAAGAACTTGTCGAGGCGCAGCGACATCATCGCGCGCATCCCGAAGGGGCGCATCCCATGCTCTTGCCCTGCGGCCCAAAGCACCTGCCAGAGCGCGCGCTGCGAGGGCAGGTCACAGAAAATTTCAAACCCAAGATCGCCGGTATAGGAGACGCGCTGCACCACGCAGTCAGCCATGCCGACGCTCATCCGGCGCACATCCATGAAGCGCATGTCGGAAATGTCCTGACGCGTGCAAGCCTGAAGCACGTCGCGCGCCTTTGGCCCGGCGATCTGGAACCCGGTGACGCGATCCGAGATGTTCTCGATCTGCACCCCGTCGGTCGCGTTCCGCTCGAACCAGCGCATGTGATAGGCCTGCGATCCGTAGGACGCGGTCAATTGGAACACCTCTTCAGAGAGGCAGGAAATCGTGAAATCCCCGATCAGACGGCCCTTGGGCGACAGCATCGGCGTGAGCGACAGGCGCCCCGGTTTCGGCACGCGCCCCGCCATGATCCGGTCGAGCCAATCGCGCGCGCCGGGGCCGGTGATGCGATATTTGCCGAAGTTGTGGGTTTCGTTGATCCCCACCGCCTCGCGCACAGCCTTGACCTCGCGGGCAGTCGCCGCGAAGGCGTTGGAGCGGCGGAAGGAGGGCGTCTCATAGCGCGGCTCATCGCCCAGCGCGAAATAGTTCACAACCTCGAGCCCATACTGCGCGCCCCAGACGGCCCCCATCTGGTCAAAGACATCGTACATCGGCGTGGTGCGGAATGGGCGCGCGGCGGGAAGTTCCTCGTTCGGGTAGGAAACGGAAAAGCGTTTCTGGTAGTTTTCGATCACCTTGGGCCGCGTGTAGCCCGGCGTAATCCAGTCGCCATAGCGCGCGCAATCCATCGCGAAGGTGTCGCGCTCGCATTCGCCCTCGACCATCCACTGTGCGAGCATCAGGCCAACGCCGCCGCCTTGCGAGAAACCGGCCATCACGGCGCAGGCGGACCAGTAATTGCGCATCCCCGGCACCGGCCCGACAAGCGGGTTGCCATCGGGGGCAAAGGTGAAGGGGCCATGGATCACGGATTTGACGCCGACCTCGGCCAGCGCGGGGAAACGGCGATAGGCAAAGTCGATCGACTCTTCGATCTTGTCGAAATCATCCGGCAGAAGCTCGTGTCCGAAATTCCAAGGCGTGCCATCGACCGCCCAAGGCTTGCAGGGCTGTTCATAGAATCCGATGCAGAGACCGCGCCCTTCCTGACGCAGATAGCTTTCGCCCGCCGGGTCCATGACATGCGGATGTTCTCCGCCTCCGTCGATGATCTCGGCGATCATCGGCACTTCGTCGGTGACGATATATTGGTGCTCCATCGGGTGCAGCGGGAAATAGACACCTGCCATCGCGCCAACTTCGCGCGCCCAGAGACCACCGGCGTTGACCACGTGCTCGGTATGGATCGTGCCCTTGTCGGTCACAACGTCCCAAGTGCCGTCCGGGCGCTGGTTGGTCTCAACCACCTTGCAATGGGTCTCGATGGTCGCCCCGCCCATACGCGCGGCCTTGGCATAGGCATGGGTCGTCCCGGACGGGTCGAGGTGACCATCGAGCGGATCGTAGAGGCCGCCAATGATGCCGTCGATATTGGTCACCGGGGCGATCTTGGCGATCTCTTCGGGGGTCACGATCTCGGTCTCAAGCCCCATGAAGCGATGCTTGGCCCGTTCCGCGACGAGCATGTCAAAACGCTCTTTGTTATCCGCCAGAGTCACGCCGCCCACATGGTGCAGACCGCAGGACATGCCGGTGATCTCTTCAAGCTCTTTATAGAGCCGGATCGTATAGCCCTGAAGCGCGGCCATGTTGGTGTCGCCGTTGAGCGTATGAAACCCGCCCGCCGCGTGCCATGTGGAGCCTGAGGTGAGTTCCGAGCGTTCCAGAAGCATGACATCCGACCAGCCAAGCTTGGTCAGGTGGTAGAGCACGGAACAGCCGACGACACCGCCGCCGATGACGACTACGCGTGTGGTGGTTTTCATGGGGGCGCCTCCTTGTTGGTTGCCGCCATCCTGTTCGCGCCGGGGGGCGGGGTGCAAGTCGGAAAACGACAGAGAGTGTCGCTTGTAGAATGATGGGGGCGACAGCACCACGCGCACAGGCGATGAAGCCCGGTTTCTGCGATCTTTGCTGAAAAACGACTGAATCCGTCGCTTTGGGGCAATTAACGACAGACACAGAGCGGCACCTTTCCTTGAAACCTCGGACAAGACCCAAAGGAAGGTCCCATGCGCACAGAAGCCCGGGCTGTCGTGATCGGCGGCGGCGTGATCGGTTGCTCGATCCTCTATCACCTGACAAAACTCGGCTGGTCCGATGTTGTCTTGCTCGAACGCGACGAGCTCACGTCGGGATCGACTTGGCACGCGGCGGCCAATATCCACGGCCTGCACGACAGCGCCAATATCAGCCGCATCCAACACTATACCATGCGCCTCTATGATGAGCTTGAGGCCGAAACGGGCCAGTCCTGCGGCGTGTTTCGCCCCGGCTCGCTCTACCTCGCCCAGACCGAGAACCGCGAACATCAGCTGCGCCTGCAAGCGGCCAAGGCCAAACTCTATGGCATGAATTTCCACGAGATCAGCCGCGACGAGGCCGAGCGGCTACATCCGTTGGTCAATTTTGACGGCATCCGCACCATCATGTGGGAACCAGATGGTGGCAACGTGGACCCCTCGGGCGTCACCAACGCCTACGCCGTCGGCGCACGCCAGCGCGGGGCCGAGATCAATCGTTTCACCCCCGTGACCGCGACCGAACAACAGCCGGACGGTAGCTGGATCGTCAAGACGCCCAAAGGCGATATCCGCACGGACTGGGTCATCAATGCCGCTGGCCTCTGGGGGCGAGAAGTTGCGAGGCTGGCGGGAATCGAGGTGCCGCTTCAGCCGACGGAACACCAGTATTTCGTCACCGAGACCATTGCCGAGATTGCCGCGATGGATCGCCGTCTGCCGTCTGTGGCGGATCGGGACGGGGAGTATTACCTGCGCCAAGAGGGCAAGGGGCTTCTGATTGGGGCCTATGAAAAGGATATGCGGTTCTGGGCCGAGGAGGGCACGCCGCTTGACTTTGCCCATGATCTTTTCCCCGATGACCTTGAACGCATCGAAGAAAACATGATGCGCGCGATTGACCGGGTGCCGCTCGTCGGCGAAGCGGGGATCAAGCGGGTCATCAACGGGCCGATGATCTGGTCGCCCGATAGCAACGTGATCCTTGGGCCGGTGCCGGAATTGCGCAATTACTTCATGTGCGGCGGCATCATCCCCGGCTTTTCGCAATCGGCGGGCATGGGGCTCATGGCGGCGCAGTGGATCATCGAGGGCGAGATGCAATACGACATGTTCCCGTGGGACGTGGCGCGGTTTGGCCATTGGGCGAACAACCCCGATTTCGTCAAAGCCAAGGTGCGCGACGTCTACGCGCATCGCTTTGCGATCCATTTCCCGAACGAGGAACGCGAGGCGGGCCGCCCGCTGCGCACCCGTCCCGCCTATGAGACGCAAAAGGAGATGGGCGCGGTCTTTGGCTTGAATTACGGATGGGAACATCCGCTCTGGTTCTCGGACACGCAAGGCACCAAGGACACCAATGGCTTCACCCGCCAGAACTGGTGGGAACCGGTCGGTGCGGAATGCCGGATGCTGCGCGAGAAGGCGGGGATCATCGACATCTCGAACTTTGCCAAGTATCGCGTCAAGGGGCCGGGGGCCGAGGATTGGCTCAACGCGGTCTTTGCCAACACCATGCCTAAAGCCGTGGGCCGGTCCTGTCTCACGCCGCTGATCGGTGTGCGCGGCGGGATTGCGGGCGACGCCACCGTGACCCGCACCGCCGAGGACGAATTCTATGTGGTGAGCTCGGGTATGGCGGAACGCTATCACAAGCGGTTCTTCGACATGGTGCCGTTGCCGGAGGGGACGACATTTGACTGTCTGACCGAAGACATGTGCGGCTTCAACGTCGCCGGACCTAAGTCGCGCGAGATCCTGCAACGGATGACCAATGCCTCGCTTGCGACCGAGGATTTCCCCTTCATGCGCTCGAAGTGGATCGAGATCGCGGGCGTGCGCGCCTTGGCGATCCGGGTCTCCTTTACCGGCGATCTTGGCTGGGAGCTGCATTGTGCGACCGAGGATCAGCTACGCCTCTACAGCGCGCTGCTTGAGGCGGGCGCGGAGTTCGGGGCTGGCCCGGTTGGCGGGCGTGCGCTCATGTCGCTGCGGGTCGAGAAGGGCTATGGCTCCTGGAGCCGCGAATACAGCCCTGAATATTTCCCGCAGGAAGTTGGCCTTGAGAGGCTCTGCAAGATGGAGAAAGACTTTCTTCACAAAGACGCCGTGGCCGAAACCTTGGCCAAACCCGCGCGAGAGCGGCTTGTGCTCTTGCATCTCGATGAGGGCGATGTGACCGCCTCCAACGCCGATGCGACCGGGGGCGAGCCGATCTTCAAGGATGGCGTCGGCATTGGCCGCGTCACCTCGGGCACCTATGGCTATACGGTCGGCATGTCCCTCGCGCTTGGTTTTGTGAAAGAGGGCGCACCGGGCGATGCGGTTGAAGTCATGGTGCTTGGCAAGCCGCATAAGGCGGTGATCTTGGACGAGCCGCCGTTTGATCCTAAAGGCGAACGTCTGCGCGCCTAAGTGCTGGTATCAGGTTGAGCGCGCCCAAGGGCGCGCGCAGGTCTTGCAGGCCCTTCGGGGCCAGCGATGATCGCAACGTCCTGACCCTGCAAAGCAGGCTCATGACAACGCGACCTGGCGAGGCGCTGCCTCGCGCTCCGGAGTATTTACACAAAGAAGAAGATCAGGGGCGCGGCTTGCGCGGTACGCCATAAAGTTCGAGCCGGTGGCCTTTGAGATCATAGCCGAGCTTCTCGGCGATCTTTTCCTGAAGCGCCTCGATCTCGGGGTCGCAGAACTCAATCACCTTGCCGGTGGTGAGGTCGATCAGATGGTCATGATGGGCGCGCTCGGCGTCTTCATAGCGCGCACGCCCGTCTCCGAACTCGAGCTTTTCAAGGATGCCTTCCTCCTCGAAAAGCTTCACCGTGCGATAGACCGTGGCGAGAGAGATCCCCGCATCACGCGCCGAAGCGCGGGCATAGAGCTCTTCCACGTCCGGGTGGTCCTTGCTTTCTTGCAGGACCGTGGCGATCACCCGACGCTGTTCTGTCATGCGCAAGCCCTGAGCTTCGCAGCGGGAGATGATCGTATCAGGCATGGGCGGATCCCGGGGCGGTTGGTCTTTGCGTTTGATTTCTAGCGTCCCATGCCGGGGCGTGCCAGCCTTTTTCACGCTTGACAGCTGCGCGTCCAAGCCCCATGTGAGGCAGCAAGACGCCTTCTGCCGCGTGAGCAGCCGTCGGGCCCGCAAAGCCGCGACCAAAGGCGAAATCCATCCGATCCCAATATCACGCGTGGGGCGAGGGCGGGACGCGTTGTGCCATGCGGGTGCAAGGGCGGCTCCTGTCCATCCACCGAAAACACCCCCTTACCGGGGGCACGGGCGTATCGCGCGTGCGATGCGCCGGAAAGCTGAACCTATGACCGAATTTACCGATCTTGGCCTGCCCAAGACCCTGATCTCGCGCCTTGAGAAGGCCGGGATTTCTGCGCCGACGCCGATTCAGGCGCGCGCCATCCCTCATGCGCTTGAAGGGCGCGACGTGATGGGCCTCGCCCAGACTGGCACCGGAAAGACCTTTGCCTTTGGGCTGCCGCTCGTCGCGCGCCTCCTGTCCTATGGCCGCAAGCCCGAGCCGAAGACCGCGCGCGGGCTGATCCTCGCACCGACCCGTGAATTGGCCAACCAGATCCGTGATAGCCTCATGGTCCTCGTTGAAGGCACGCCGATGAAAGTTGGCCTCGTGGTGGGCGGCGTCTCGATCAACCCGCAGATTTCCCGCGTGGCAAAAGGCACCGATATCATCGTCGCGACGCCGGGCCGCCTCATCGACCTGATGGAGCGCGATGCTCTGGACCTGTCGGCGACGGATTTCCTTGTCCTGGACGAGGCGGACCAGATGCTCGACCTCGGCTTCATCCATGCGCTGCGCAAGATCTCCGAATGGCTGCCCAAAAAGCGTCAGACCATGCTGTTCTCGGCCACCATGCCGAAACAGATGGCCGAGATCGCGGGCACCTATCTCGACAATCCCGAGCGGGTGCAGGTCGCCCCTCCGGGCAAGACCGCCGACAAGGTCACGCAAGGTATTCACTATATCGCCAAGGCCGAGAAAACAGGCCTTCTGATCGAGTTGCTCGACGGGCATCGCGACGAGGCGGCGATTGTGTTTGCGCGCACGAAACACGGGTCCGACCGTCTCATGAAGGCGTTGGTCAAGGCAGGCTATGCCGCGGCGGCGGTGCATGGCAACAAGTCCCAAGGCCAGCGTGAACGCGCGATCAAGGCGTTCCGCGATGGCGAGACGATGGTGCTTGTCGCGACCGATGTGGCCGCGCGCGGCCTCGATATTCCGCAGGTGCGCCATGTCTATAACTACGATCTGCCGAATGTGCCGGAGAACTATGTGCACCGGATCGGCCGCACCGCGCGCGCCGGGATGGATGGGGCCGCCGTGGCCTTCTGTGCACCGGACGAAATCGACGAATTGAAGGCGATTCAGAAGGTTCTGAAGATGTCGATCCCGGTTCTGTCGGGCCGGCCTTGGATGGGTCTTGAGGAAAAGCCCGGCCAGAAACAGGGCCAGAAGCAGGGCCGGAAACAAGGCCAGCGTCAGGCGCAGGGCCAGAAGCAAGGCCAGAACGCGGATGGGCCCAAGCCCAAAAGCAAAGGGCCGCGCCGCGTCTGGAATGGCGGTGGCAAGCCCGGTGGCGGCAAACCCGGCGGGGGCGGTGGTCGTCGTCGCGGTGGTGGCGGCGGTTCTGGGCGTGGACGCGGCAAGAGCGCCGCGTAAGCCTCAGAGGATGAGCTGGCCCTGCATCACCTTGCAGGCGCCCCCGCTGATCGTCACCGAGCGGCCCAGCGTCGTGACCCCGATCACCGAGGGGCGGCCCATGTCGTCGCCCTGATGAATGCGCAGGGTCATGTCCTGACCCTCGCGTTCCGCCAAAAGCGCGCCGAGCGTGGCGCAGGCGCTTCCTGTTGCCGGGTCTTCGGGGATGTTGTCGAGCGGCGCGAACATGCGTGCATGGACGATATCGCCTTCGCGCACATAGGCGAACTGTGCGAAATCAAGGCCGGATGGATAGGCGGCGTTGCCTTCGCGAAACGCTCCAATATCCGTATCAAGCGCGGCCAACGTGTCGCGGCAATCGAGTTCCGTGATCGTAAAAGCAAGACCGAGCGACGCCATGACAGGCGGATGCGTCTCGGTCAGGATCGCGTCCTGTGCACAGCCAAGGGCGCGGGCAATAAGGTCCGGCTCTGGATGCGCGATGGTTTCAAGCGGTGCTTCTGTGGTGAACCGCGCGCCATCTGTCGTTGCGTGACAGGCAATCGGCCCAATCCCAAGCTCAAGAACCATTTCCGGCCCATGTCCCATATTGGCAAGGGCGACCGCCGTGCCAATCGTCGGATGGCCCGCAAAAGGAACTTCCATGGTCGGCGTGAAGATCCGGACACGCGCGGTATGGGCCGGGTCTTCGGGCGGATAGACAAAGGTCACCTCGGAGAAATTGAACTCCTGTGTGATCTTCTGAAGCGCGTCTTCCGGCAAAGTGCTTGCCTCAGGAAACACCGCGAGCTGATTGCCGCCAAAGGGTGTTTCGGTAAAGACGTCATAGACGAGATAATCGTGCATCACATCAACTCCGGGGCGCGTCCGACGCGCTTGGCAAGGGGGGCAACGGTCAGCCCCTGAACAATGATCGAGAACACCACCACGATGTAGGTCGCGGTGAGGATAAGGGGCTTCCATTCGCTGTCGGGAAGCGACAGGGCAAGGGCAACGGAAATCCCGCCCTTGAGGCCGCCCCATGTCATGATCGGCACAACGCCTTGGCTAAAGTCGCGGAAGGGTTTGAGGGTCAACACCGGAACCGCGACGGCAGCAAGCCGCGCGACGAGGGCAAGGCCAATGGCAAGCACGCCGGCCACGAGGTATGAGGCATCAAAGGCCACGGCAAATACCTCCAGACCAATAAGCAGGAAGAGGACCGCGTTCAGGATTTCGTCGATGAGTTTCCAAAATGCATCAACATATTCCCGCGTTTGCGCGCTCATGCCATGGGTCGCGCCGATATCGCCTATGAGAAGCCCGGCGCAGACCGCCATGATTGGCGCCGATACATGGAGCGCCACGGCAAGCTCATAGCCGCCAAAGGCAAGCCCAAGGGTCAGCAGAACCTCAAGCGAATAATCGTCGATGAGACGCATCACGCGGAAGGTCAGCCAACCAAGGACGATCCCAAGCACCGCGCCACCAAGGGCTTCTTGCGCGAACAGGATCGCGGCACCTTCAAGAGCGTCATGCTCACCGCCGTGATCGCCATGGCCCATGCCGGAGAAGGCGAGGCCCGAAATCACGAGAAACACCACATAGCCCACACCATCGTTGAACAGGCTTTCGCCGGCGATCTTTGTTTCCAAAGACTTACGTAGCTCAGCCTCACGCAACACGCCAAGTACGGCAACGGGATCGGTCGGCGAAATAAGCGCCCCGAACGTGAGCGCGACGAGAAGCGGCATGCCGGTGATCCAGCTAAAGCCAAAGCCGACGATTGCGGTCGAGAGGCCAACACCCAGCGTGGCCATGAGGGCAACAGGGACCCACTGCGCGCGCAGGTCCGAGAGCTTCACATGCAGCGCCCCGGCAAAGAGCAGGAGGCCGAGCATCCCCTCCAAGAGCGCCTCGGAAAAGTCGATACCAAGGATCACCGCGCGCATGTTGTCGGCAATACCAAGCGATGGCGCCGCAAGGTCCACACCGAGAAGCGCGAAACTCGCCAGAAGGGCGACGACAAGGATCCCGATGGCAGCCGGAAGTCGCAGGAACAGGTAATTGACCGCGCCGAACGCCCCGGCGAGGACGATCAGGAGCGAGGTGATCTGAAGAAAACTCATATCGGGAACGCCTTTGAAAAATCGCCCCTCCCGCTTACCACGCGCCGCTCGGGACGCTCAAGCGTGGCGTGGCGCGATGTCGGCCCAGACCGGCAGGTGATCCGAGGCCATCGCCGCAGGCCGCTTGCGATAGGCGCCATGTCCAACCGCCGTAAGCTCCGGGCTGAGGGCAAACCGATCCAGTGCCGCGATCGGACGCGGGGCAGGGAAGCTATGCGCCGCCGGTTCGAGGAATTTGAGCTGAGGCAGGGCGGCATCAAGCGCTGAGGTTGCCCCCCATTCATTCAGATCCCCGGCAAGCACCGTTGGCCACGCCCCACGCGTGCGCAATGCCCGCGAGATCGCCCCAAGCTGCATCAACCGATAGCGCCGGAGCAGCCCGAGATGCGAGCCGACGATCCGCAGCGGCCCAATCGGCGTCTTGAGATCGGCAAGGATCGCACCACGCGGCTCCAGCCCCGGCAGGTCGATATGCGCCGTGTCCACAACCTCGACCCCGCCGCGCACCAGCATCGCATTGCCATGCCAGCCAAGCGATCCACCGGGCTGACCGAAGGGCAGCACCCGCCAACCATGTGCGGCAACCATCTCATCGGGCAGCGCGGCAGGTCGGGGCGGCAACCGCTTGTCGGCCTCCTGCAGCACCACGATCTCGGCCCCAAGCGCATCGATGACCCCGAGCGCGCGATCCGGGCGCCGCCGCATGTCGAGTCCGACGCATTTCTGAAGGTTGTATGAGGCGATCCGAAGGGTGGTCATGGCTTTTCATGCCACGCCGCGCCAAGAGAGACCAGACACCGGGAAAAAGACGCGCGGTTTCGCTTGACTTAGTGGTCAAATTTAGAGCGACTGCGCGCATGGAGCGCAAATCACATATCGACACGTTCGGCGCGATCTCCCTGTTCAGCTTTGCCATCATCCTGTCTTTCAATCAGGTGGTCATCAAGGTGACGAACGGAGGGTTCGGCCCGATCTTTGCCGCCGGGCTACGGTCCCTGATCGGGCTGACCTGTATCGTTCTCTGGATCACCCTGAGGCGTAAACCACTGCGCCTTTCGCGCGATCTGGTGCAGTCTGGCCTTCTGGTCGGTGGATTTTTTACGTTTGAATTCATATGCCTGTTCCTCGCTCTTGATCTTACGACCGTCGCGCGCGCAAGCGTGATCTTCTATTCCATGCCGGTCTGGCTCGCCCTTGTCGGGCATTTCGTGCTACCCGGCGAACGCCTGACGCCGACGCGGCTTGTGGGGTTGTGTCTCGCCATGGCTGGTGTGGCTGTGGCGCTCGCGGATCGCAATGGCGGGCAAGCCTCGCTCCTCGGTGATCTCCTGGCGCTCGGCGCAGCGCTTGGCTGGGGCGGGATCGTGTTGACCGTGCGCCTGACACCGCTCGCGCAGGAGAGACCCGAGACCCAGCTTTTCTGGCAACTCTTGGTCTCTGCCGTGATGCTTCTCGCCGTCGCGCCCCTCTTTGGTCCGCTCCTGCGCGAGGTCGAACCGTTGCATGTGGCGGGCCTGCTGTTCCAAGGCATCGGGGTCGTCGCCATCGCCTTCCTGATCTGGTTCTGGCTGATGTCGATCTATCCGGCTTCGGGCGTTGCCTCGTTTAGCTTCCTGTCGCCGGTCTTCAGCGTGCTGCTCGGCTGGCTCCTGCTCGGAGAACGCGTTGGCCCGTCGATCTGGATCGCGCTTGGCCTTGTGGCGCTTGGTCTCGTCTTCATCAACCGTCGCTAGCCTCAGGTGCCACAGAAGGTTCGGTGCACGCGCTCGGACTCTGCTGGTGGACGGCGCAGATCGTCAAATTCGGAATCTGCGGTGAACGGTGCCGCGTAGGCTTGCATGAGCCGCGAAAACGGGGCGAGATCGCCCTCGACGGCGGCCGAAATCATCTCTTCGATACGGTGATTGCGAGGGATGAGAACCGGGTTCGCCGCCCGCATGACGCCTTCCGGATCGTCCTCTTCTGCAATACGTGCCTGCCAGTCCTGCGCCCATGCGTCAAACGCCGCACGGTCTGTGAACTGATCGCGTGCGGTGCCATCGGCGAGAGCCGCGAAGCTATTGGTGAAATCCGCACTCTGATCCGTCATGAGCTTCAAGAGGCGCGCGGCAAGCTCAAGGTCTTCGGCACGCGCCTCGGCAATCCCGAGCTTGCGCCCAAGCGCTGCGGTCCAAAGCGCTTCGAGACGGGCAGGCATGGCATGCACGGCCTTGGTGAAATCTGCCACCGCCGCATCTGCATCCGGCATCAGCGGTACGAGGGACGAAGCCAGTTGCGCCATGTTCCAGACGATGATCTCGGCTTGACGCGCATAGGCATATCGGCCTTGTTGGTCGATTGAAGAAAAGACCATAAGAGGATGATATTCATCCATAAATGCACATGGCCCATAGTCAATTGTTTCGCCAGAGATCGCGCAATTGTCGGTGTTCATCACCCCATGGATAAAGCCGACCGACATCCACTTCGTAACAAGTTGGGCCTGGGCTTCGATGACCGCCTCAAGAAAGGCGAGCGGCACATCGGCCTTGGGGTAGTGGCGCGCGACCACGTGTTCATAAAGCGCACGCAATCCCTCAAGATCTTGCCGCCCGGCCAGTGCCTGAAAGGTGCCGACGCGGATATGGCTTGCCGCGACGCGGGCGAGAACCGCACCGGGCAGGCCGCGCTCGCGCTGGACGATTTCACCGGTTGCCACGGCGGCAAGTGCCCGCGTTGTCGGAATGCCAAGCGCGTGCATTGCTTCGCTCACCACGAATTCGCGCAACACCGGACCAAGCCACGCGCGCCCGTCGCCATTGCGCGAAAACGGGGTGCGGCCTGATCCCTTGAGTTGGAGGTCTTGACCGTCCACTTCGCCAAGAAGAACCGCGCGCCCATCGCCAAGCTGCGGGTTCCAATGGCCAAATTGGTGCCCGGCGTATAGCTGCGCGATCGGCTCTGCGCCCGTGGGGATCAGATTGCCGCCAAACACCTGCGCCAACTCTTCGATATCGTCATCCCCGGTCATGCCAAGGCTTGCTGCCAGCGGATGGTTGAAGGCAAGCAGCTCTGGCCCACGTACCGGTTCCGGTTTGACCCGTGCAAAAAGGCGGTCGGGCAGGCGGGCATAGCTGTTGTCAAAGGGAATGGTCAGGGTCATGGGTCACAGTTTCCGTGTCATCAGCATATAGCGGTCGCGTGCGCGAAACCCACTGCGTGTATAGAGTTTCTGTGCCGCGGTGTTGTCCTGATCGACTTCGAGGTGAATCGCGCGCACCCCCGCTTGACCAAGCGCAAGCGGCAGCGCGCTTAGAACCTCAGTGGCGATTCCACGCCCGCGCACGGCGCGCCGAATATAAAGCTCATCGACGAACGCATCCATACCACCAAACTCCACGCTCCAGCCGAAGGTCACCACGATATATCCAATCGGCGCCCGTCTCGGCCCGATAAGGTAGACCGCCCCAAGTGGTGAGCCGTCCAAAAGCGGCTGGATCGCCGCACGGCGCATCTCTTCGCTTTGCACGATCGCGGCCTCTTCGTGAAAGGCGGCGACAAGCGGCAAGAGGGCTTCGATATGCTCAGGGCGTGCGAGATGCAGGGCTGTCGTCATGGTGGGCCCTTTCGGCGCGTCTGGGAAGTCATCAGGCACCGCAAGGTTGCGTGCGGGGCGAAACTGGCAGGGCAGGGCACAGAAGTAAACGCAAGCCCCCGCGAAAAGGCAAAGATTCGCCCGGAACGTCGCGCAAGGAAAAGGCGGCCCCCTCTCGGACGCCGCCTCGTTCTATTACCGCTCTATGTCCGATCAGCCGTCGAAGTCGACCTCTTCGGTGATCCGAAGCGCCGCCGGCCGTTGCGCTGCAAGCGTCATCAGGTTGACGTCATCGGCCTCAAACGTGCCCCAGCTTTGCACAAGCGGATCTGCCTCGGTGCCCGGTGCGATCGGGTATTCGAAGTTGGCCTTGGCATAGATTTCCTGCGCCGTCGGGGAAGAGAGGAACTCCATCAGCTTGAGCGCGTTCTCCGGGTTCGGCGCGTTCTTCGCCATCGCCACGCCCGAGATGTTCACATGGGTGCCCGCACCCTCAAAGGTCGGGAACAACACGCTGACGCTCTCGGCCCAGGCCTTCTGTTCCTCGTCGTTGAGCATCTTGCCCATGTAATAGGTGTTGCCGATGGCAATGTCGCATTCGCCCGCCCAGATCGCCTTGACCTGCGCACGGTCATTGCCCTGCGGCTTGCGCGCGAGGTTGGCCTTGATGCCTTCGAGCCACGTCTTGGCCCCATCCTCACCATGGTGATGCACCACGGCCGACGTCAGCGCGATGTTATAGGCATGCATGCCCGAACGCGTACAGATACGGCCCTTCCATTTCGGATCGGCAAGGTCTTCGTAGGTTGTCACCTCATCCGCCGCGACGCGGTCTTTCGAGGCATAGACGATCCGCGCCCGTGTCGTCAGGCCAAACCAATGACCTTCCGGATCGCGATACTGCGCCGGAACGTTCTCGGTCAGCACGTCGGAAGCGACCGGTTGGGTCAACCCAGCACCGACAACGGCCGACAAGCGCGAGATATCGACGGTAAACACAAGATCGGCGGGCGAGCGTTTGCCCTCGGCCTGCATCCGCTCCACCATACCTTTCTTGAGGTAGGCGACATTGACCGTGATCCCGGTTTCCTCGGTAAAGGCATCGGTGAGCGGGGCAATCAGGTGCGGTTGACGGTAGGAATAGACGTTGACCTCTTCGGCCAGCACCGGTGCTGCGACGGATGCGGCGGCAACTGCAAACCATGCGGTTTTGAATGTCTGAAACATGGGACTCCTCAATTCGCTCGCGAGTTTCATTCCGCGCCTCGATACAGAGTATTTTTGTCAGGATCAATAACTGAATGTTTTATTCAGGTATTTCGATATCTGGCTTGGCGCGCTTCTCCTCGGCCTTCACCGCATTCCAAAGCGCGTCCATCTCCTCAAGTGTACTGTCCTCGGGTCGTTTGCCCATCGCCGCAAGTCGCGCCTCGATCCCCTCGAACCGGCGGGTGAATTTCGCATTGGCGGCGCGCAACGCGCCTTCCGGCTCGACCCCCAAATGCCGGGCGAGGTTGGCCATCACGAACAGAAGGTCGCCCATCTCTTCTTCGATTTCCGCCTGGCTCAGGCTGTCCCGCGCCTCGACAAGCTCGCTGGCTTCTTCCGCGATCTTGTCGATCACATGCCCCGCATCGGGCCAGTCGAAGCCGACTCGCGCCGCGCGTTTCTGAAGCTTTAAGGCCCGCAATAGCGCGGGCAAACCAACCGCAACGCCATCCAACGTCCCATGCTGCGCTTTCTCGGCACGCTCTGCCGCCTTGACGGTCTCCCAATCGCGGGTCTGCTGCTCTGCGGATTTCTCCCGGTCCTCGTCGCCAAAGACATGCGGGTGACGCGCCACCATCTTGTCCGACATCGTGTCGGCCACCTCGTCAAAGGTGAACAGCCCGCGCTCTGTCGCCATCTGTGCATGAAATACCGATTGGAACAGGAGATCCCCAAGCTCCCCCTTCAACTCGTCCCAGGCCTCACGCTCGATTGCATCGGCCACCTCATAGGCTTCTTCGATCGTGTAGGGGGCGATGGTGGCAAAATCCTGCTCGATATCCCACGGGCATCCCGTTTCCGGATCGCGCAAGCGCCGCATGATCTCAAGGAGGCGCGGCATTCCGCCGTTCGGGTTGAGGATGAGGGGGTCTTCGGCCATTGCACGTTTCTCCGATCCGATGTTGAGTGCATATCAATTGATCCCCCAACCGGAGTCCACCCCATGCCCGTGATTAACAGTATCGCAGCCAATGCCGAGGAAATGCAGGGGTGGCGGCGGCACTTGCACGCGAATCCCGAGATCGAGTTTGACTGTCATCAGACAGCCGCCTTTGTCATGGATCGCCTGCGGGAGTTTGGTGTCGACGCGATCCACGATGGAATCGCAACCTCCGGCCTTGTTGCCATCATTGAAGGCAAAGGGCAGGGCGGCACCATCGGTCTGCGCGCCGATATGGATGCGCTCCCAATGCCCGAAACCACTGGTCTCGACTATGCCTCGACCAACGAAGGCGCGATGCATGCCTGTGGCCACGATGGACATACGACCATGCTTTTGGGGGCTGCGAAGTACCTCTGCGAGACGCGCAATTTCGCGGGCCGTGTCGCGCTGATCTTTCAACCCGCCGAAGAAGGCGGCGGTGGTGCGGGCGTCATGGTCGAAGAGGGGATCATGGAACGCTTTGCCATCGACGAGGTCTATGCGCTCCATAACCTGCCCGATCTGCCGGTCGGTCATTTCGAGACGACCCCGGGGCCGATCATGGCCGCCGTGGACGAATTTCACATCGACATTCGCGGCAAAGGTGGTCACGCGGCCTTTCCGCAGGATTGTATCGACCCCGTGGCCGCTGCCGTCGCAATCGCGCAGGCATTGCAGACGATCCTGAGCCGCAATCATGACACGCGCCAAGAGGCCGTGGTCTCCCTGACCCAGATTCACACAGGATCGACCGATAACGTGATTCCCGATACCGCCTATCTGAACGGCACCGTACGGACATTCGATCCCAAGGTGCAGGAGATGATCCGCCGCCGTATGCAAGAGATCGTTGCCGGGCAGGGGGCGTCCTTTGGCGTTGAGGCGACTCTGCGCTACGAGATGCACTATCCGGCGACGATCAATGACGCCGGCAAGGTGGGCTTCGCCGCCGCTGTGGCCGCCGAGATTTCCGGGGCCGAGGCCGTCGAGGCCAACCGCCCGATGGAAATGGGTGCCGAGGATTTCTCTTACATGCTCGAGAAGCGTCCGGGCGCCTATCTCTTCATCGGTCAGGGCGAAAGTGCCGGCCTGCATCACCCGAAATACGATTTCAACGATGAGGTCTCGCCCATCGGCGCGTCGTTCTTTGCCCGCCTTGTGGAACGGGCCTTGCCGCTCGAGGGGTAAAACGCGCACCACCGCGATACAGACGCAATACCGACGTAATACCGACGTTGGTTTTTGCCGCTTGACTTGGGCGTGAGGCAGGTCAAAAATTTGATCAAATAGGGGGATCAGATCATGGCACTCGAAGACGCGAAAACCAAAGTTGACGAGGCGTTTACCCGTTCAGATCTGCGCGGATGCAGTTTTGAGAACACTTTTGGCGGTGCGACATCCTTCCTGCGTCGCCGCTACACCAAGGATCTGACGGGGGTGGATATCGCCGTCACCGGCGTGCCCTTCGATCAAGCCGTGACCAATCGCCCCGGCACCCGCCTTGGACCCCGCGCCATCCGAGAAGCGTCCGCCCTACAAAGTCCGGATGCACCTTATGGATGGGATTTCAACGTGTTAGAGGAATGCTCTATTGTTGATTACGGCGATGTGGCCTTTGACTATGCCAAGGTCTCTGACTTTCCCGATACGCTCATCGCGCATATCCGTGGCATCCTCGACGCGGGCGCGGCAAGCGTGACGCTTGGCGGGGATCACTACATTACCTTCCCGATCCTCAAGGCTTACGCCGAGAAATACGGACCGCTGTCGCTTCTACAGTTCGATGCTCACACAGATACCTGGGCCGATGACGACATGGAGCGCATTGACCACGGCACGATGTTCTACAAGGCCGTGAAGCTCGGCCTTGTCGATCCCGCCCGCTCTGTGCAGGTCGGCATCCGCACCACCAACGAAGACACACTCGGCGTCAACATCATCGACGCCCGCGAGGTGCATGAGCGCGGCCCGGTGAAAACTGTAAACAAGATCAAAGAGATACTGGGCGATTCTGCGACCTACCTCACCTTCGATATTGATGCTCTGGACCCGGCCTTTGCGCCCGGAACCGGGACGCCCGTCTGGGGCGGGCTGACCTCTGGTCAGGTGGCGATGATGCTGCGCGACTTGGCCGGGATCAACATGGTGGGCGGTGATATCGTCGAGGTGTCCCCGCCCTTCGACACCACAGGCGCTACGGCCATCGCCGGCGCTCATGTCGCGACCGAGTTGCTGAGCCTCTGGGCGGCGGGTAGACGCTAATTAACATCAATTTGCCCTGTTCCTGTCTTCTCAACCGCAAAATCCACGGTTAAGCTTATCTGTACGGGTCGATCGTATCAGTCTGTGTGTTAACGAGTGCCCGACCCGGTTATTTTGATCGAATTTATTTGTCACATGGTGCCCAGATGCTCTGGATCGGAGTCTGCCTCCTCCCCCTCATCCTCCTAGCCCACATCCGCCTCGCCCCATCCGCGGTGGAGCGGTGGCATGTTGCTCCGGAGATGCGTGAAGACCGGGATTTTACCAATGGCGTGTATCGTTGTGTGATAACCTGTGGATCTGGTTTGCGGCGGTTTGACCGGATCGTAGAGGCAGATCCGCGGACCAAGCGCCTTGCCGGTACTGTGGAGCAGGGAATGATCACCTATATCACGCGGTCACGTATGATTGGATTTCCAGATTACACGACGGTATTGCAGGCCGGTGAAGAGCTATTGATCCATGCGAGATCAAGATTTGGTCGCCGGGATTTCGGCGTCAATGCCGTGCGTGTTGAGCGATGGATCGACGCTCTGACCGCCTATTGACCGAAGGCGCGAGGATAGGCATCCGGGGGATATTTCTCGCCACATCGGGACATTGAGCGACATTTGGCATTGCGCCGTGAACATGCGACCGTCGACTTGAAGGCAGATGGTTTCGCCGAGTTCGATCCGCGCACCGCCCGTATCGGTGCAATAGCACTCGACGGTCTTGCCGTTCATGTTGTAATCGGCGAAGGCCGGTGCGGCGAGAAGAGAGCATATGAAAACGAGTGATCTCATCTTGCTATGTTACACGAAATGCGCCTCTTGACCAAGTTGCGGGATTGGCCCACTTAACCTCATGGTTCCGATAGAACGTCTTCAACAGATCAGCCAGCGCTTCGAGTATCTCGAGGCAAAGATGGCAGAAGGGGCAGCGGGCGAGGATATCGCCGCGTTGGCCAAAGAATATTCCGACCTCAAGCCCGTGGTCGAGCAGATTGCCGCGTACCAACGCCTTCAGTCTGACCTAGAGGAGGCTGAGCTTATGCTCGAGGATCCGGACATGCGGGAACTGGCCGAGGAGGAGCTTCCAGAGCTACGTTCAAAGCTACCCGAAGCCGAGCATGCGCTTCAGCTCGCACTTTTGCCTCGGGATGCGGCAGATGTTCGGCCCGCGATGATCGAAATCCGACCTGGCACGGGAGGGGATGAAGCTGCGCTCTTTGCGGGGGATTTGCTTCGGATGTACCAACGCTATGCCGAAGCCCGTGGTTGGAAGTTCGAAATTATCGAAGAGCAACAGACAGAGCTTGGCGGGATCAAAGAGGTCGTTGGCCACATAAAGGGCGAGAACGTCTTTGCACGGTTGAAGTATGAGTCCGGCGTACACCGGGTCCAGCGGGTACCTGAGACCGAAAGCGGCGGGCGTATTCATACCTCCGCAGCGACGGTTGCGGTTCTGCCCGAGGCGGAGGATGTCGATATCCAAATCGACCCAAACGACCTTCGTATTGATACGATGCGTTCTTCCGGTGCGGGCGGGCAGCACGTCAACACGACGGATTCCGCTGTGCGGATCACCCACCTGCCGACAGGGATTGTCGTGACCTCTTCTGAGAAGTCCCAGCACCGCAATCGAGAGATCGCGATGCAGGTTCTAAAAACACGTCTCTACGATGTAGAACGCCAGCGGATCGACAGTGAGCGGTCTGCCGACCGCAAGAGCCAGGTCGGTTCCGGGGACCGTTCGGAACGTATCCGGACATATAATTTTCCGCAGGGACGAATGACGGACCACAGGATCAATCTGACGCTCTACAAGCTGGATGCGGTCATGGGGGGCGATCTGGACGAAGTAATCGACGCCCTCACAGCAGATGATCAAGCGCGGATGCTTGCGGAGATGGAAGGGTGACGACACTTCGGGACGCGCTGGCCGAGGGTGTTCGGCGGCTCTTGGAGGCAGGAATTGCAGGCGCCCCGAGGGACGCTCGCGCGCTCCTTGCGGCGGCATCTCATATTGCGCCGGATCGTGTTCTTCTCGAGGGCGATATGGTGCTGTCAGACCCAAACCTTTTTGACGAGATGATCGCACGTCGGGTCAAAGGAGAACCTGTCGCGAAAATCATTGGCGAGCGGTTGTTCTGGGGCCGGTCCTTTAAGATCACGCGCGATACGCTTGATCCGCGCCCGGAAACAGAAACCTTGATCGCAGCGGCGCTTGAGACGGGGCCGGTTGAGCGGTTCGTAGATCTTGGAACTGGTAGCGGGATCATCGTCGTGACCCTTCTTGCGGAATGGCCCGAAACCCACGCGGTCGCAACCGATGTCAGCCCAGAGGCCATCGCTGTTGCACAAGAGAACGCGGCACGGCACGGCGTGCTTGATCGTCTTCGGTTTGTTCAACTGTCGTCGAAAGATTGTTGGTTTCCGGAGAGTCTTGCGCCTTGCGATCTGATCCTATCGAACCCGCCATATATCTCCGAGGACGAGATGGCGGAACTGTCGCGCGAGGTTCTTGAGCACGATCCTCATATTGCGCTGTCACCCGGCGGCGACGGGATGGATCCCTATCGTAAGATCGCGTCTTCGGCGTGGTCCTATCTGCGTCCTGATGGGCGGGTTTTGGTTGAGATCGGTTGGCAGCAGGGCGACGCCGTCACCGAGATTTTCCAAAAGGCCGGTTTCAGGACTGTTTCCTGCTTGCCAGATATGGATGGGCGGGATCGGGTGATTGTCGCCGAAGGGGCATAAACTGCGGCAAAAAGCCCACTGTTTGCCAGTAAACTCGTAAGAAAGCCCTTGTGTATACAGGGTCATGCCATTACTCAGGGGGTGTTCACAAGGCGACGGACTTTGCTCCTGTCCCTGCGAACACCAAGCCAGAAAGTCGTCGTCCGGAACCACTGAGCGCAAGAGGCGCGAAACGGGCTGATCGACCGTCATAGACTCAAGGCTGGATAGCAAAACACATGAGATCTTCCAAATCCCGTTCGCGGAACAAGAATAACCGCAACCGTCCTTCGGGCAATATCGTCAACCGCGTGTTTGACAGCTCAGGCCCTGAAGGCAAGGTGCGAGGCACCCCGCAGCAGATTATCGACAAGTACAACCAGCTTGCCCGGGACGCGCAGTTGGCCAATGACCGTGTTGCGACCGAGAACTTTCAGCAGCACGCGGAACATTACTTACGTCTTCTTTCCGAAGCACAGCGCGAAATGGACGCGCGCCGCGAGGAACAGGAGCGTCAGAATCGTGAGCGTCAGGCAGAGCGTGACCGCGAGCGCCAAGAACGGATGGACCGCCAAGAACGCGAGTCCAACAACGGCGGCCAAAAGGCGCAAGATCCCGGCGAGACACCGCAACCTGAAGTGATTGACGTGTCCGCAGATGGCGGTCTTGTCGAGACCCCCGAGACCAA
This sequence comes from Shimia sp. FJ5, assembly GCF_032918335.1. Taxonomy (NCBI): domain Bacteria; kingdom Pseudomonadati; phylum Pseudomonadota; class Alphaproteobacteria; order Rhodobacterales; family Roseobacteraceae; genus Shimia; species Shimia sp. FJ5. The sequence goes on from NZ_JAWJUV010000003.1 coordinate 449,312, forward strand.
GGTTGCGGAGAAACCGAAACCTGCGCGTAAGCCAAGAAGTTCTTCCAAGAAAAAGGCTTCGGAAGCGACGCAGAGCGCTGATAATGACGGCGATACGAAAGCGGCTGAGTAAGCCGGTCATTTCGCCGCCAGAGAGAAAGCCCGGACGATCTGTCCGGGCTTTTTGTCATCTATGATTTGTCGACTTCGCGTGCGAGTGCGCAGAAAGCCTCGATTGAGACCTGTTCCGCGCGTTCTGTAGGTTTGATTCCCGCTGCAATGAGCCTGTCTTCGATGTCCGGAGCCGTCCCCTTCAGCGCGGCGCGCAGCATCTTCCGTCTTTGATTGAAGGCAGCGGCGACAACGCGGCTCAATGTTGCCGCGTTCGCCGGGTAACGGGGAGCGGGTAGGGCGTTGAGATGGACGACCGCACTACTTACTTTTGGCGGTGGTGTGAAGGCACCGGGCGGCAGAGACAGAACGATTTTCGCATCTGCGCGCCATTGCGACAGGATCGCGAGACGTCCGTAGGCTTTTGAACCCGGCTGCGCCACGATCCGGTCTGCCACTTCACGCTGGAACATCAGGGTGAGGCTTTGCCAGAAGGGTGGCCATTCGGGAGGTGTCAGCCAACGCACGAGAAGCTCCGTCCCGACATTATACGGAAGGTTCGCCGCGACGCGCACCGGCGCTCTTAGATGGGCAAGTGGGTCGATCTCGAGCGCGTCGCCATTCAAGACCTCGAGACGACCAGGGTAGGCTGCCGCGATCTCTTCGAGCGCTGGAATACAGCGTGTGTCTTTCTCGATGGCAAGGACTTTGCGCGCACCTTCAGAAAGAAGCCCGCGCGTCAGCCCCCCTGGGCCGGGTCCGATCTCAAGCACATCACACTCGCTCAGGTCACCAGCTTGTCGGGCGATCTTGGCTGTCAGGTTCAGGTCGAGAAGGAAGTTCTGGCCTAGCGACTTACGCGCGGAGAGGCCGTGATCGGCAATCACTTGGCGCAATGGGGGCAGGGTGTCGATCGCGCTCATAGATCAGGCTCCTGCTCGCGAATGCGCCATACGCTGTGCCATACGCAACGCTTCGATGAGGCTCGATGGATTGGCCTTTCCCATTCCGGCGATGTCGAAGGCGGTGCCATGATCGGGAGAGGTGCGAATAAAGGGGAGCCCGAGCGTAACATTGACGCCCTTGTCAAAGTCGAGGGTCTTAATCGGCACGAGGGCCTGATCGTGATACATGCACACCGCGGCGTCATAGCGCGCGCGCGCAGCGGCGTGAAACATGGTGTCGGCCGGGAGAGGGCCGGTCAGGTTCATACCTTCTGTCTTGAGACGTTCCACAACTGGCGCGATCAATTCAATCTCTTCTGTGCCCATTGCGCCGCCTTCGCCAGCATGCGGGTTCAGGCCCGAGACCGCAATAAGGGGTGCGTCGATCCCAAATTGGTCTGTCAAACCCGTGGCTGTGATCCGCAGCGTTTCTTCGAGGAGGGAGGCCGTAAGGGCGCGCGGTACATCCGACAAGGGAATATGGATCGTCGTCGGAACCACCCTGAGTTGGTCAGAGGCCAGCATCATCACAACCCGATCAACGCCCGCAAGGTGCGCGAGGAATTCTGTATGACCGGGAAAAGCGAATGCCGCCCCATCCTTAAGCGCCTTCTTGTGGATTGGCGCCGTGCATATGGCGGATGCAAGCTCTTCCTTTGCAAGGTCAACCGCGCATGCGATCGCATCAATGACACCTGACGCGTTCAGAGGATCCGGTTCGCCAGGCACCGCATCCCCTTCGAAGGCGAGCGGCAAAACCGGAAGCGCCTTCGCGGACACCTTCCGTGCTTCGGAAGGTTCGGAAATCAGTCGGTGCGCTACGGTGCCGGGGAGGTGGCGCGGGTCGCCAATCAAGAAAAACGGCACGTCGTCACGCAGGACGTCCCACGCTTTCTCGGCGAGCTCCGGACCGATCCCTGCCGGTTCGCCGCAACTTAGGGCGATCGGGGCGGCGGTCATTTCTGTACGATCGTCGTCTCGGCCCGAAGCTGCTCGAGGTAGCCATCCGCGAAAGACATCAGGCGCTGACCCCGAAGCGATTGCGCGACATCTTCGCGAGAGACGGTTTCCTCTTTGAGTTCTGCCGTGCGACCACACATCATCAGGAAGACGAGAGCTTGTCCCCCATCACTCGTCGGGCGGGTCAGTGCCGTCGAGACTTCGCCTTCGTCAAGCTTGGCAAGCTCGAGGGCATAGTCGCGGGGCAGTTTTCCAGGCGCGAGGGCTTCACGGACAAGCACGTTTTCGGGTTTGCCATAGGCCTCCCCATAAAGGTCATCGCAGGTATCCACGCGATCTTTCATCTCGGCCGCAGTCTTAAGTGCGTCTTCGCTATAGCCACCGGGGATCATATAGGCGGCGTATTCGATCGCAGAGTAATTTGGCGCGGGCATGCTAGTCTCACGCTTGCCGCGCATCATGAACACAGCCATTGCATTCGGAAGCGGGATCGGGTCCGTCACATCGCCCGGACCAAGCGCCATGAGAACAGGGCGCAGCTGAGGCGGCAGTTTGGTGATCGAGATCCAGTTCAGGCGCCCCCCATCTTCGCGGGTCGCCGCTTGTGAATAGGTTTTTGCGGCTTCTTCGAAGTCGCCTTGGTTGTTGATTTGGCTAAGTTGAAGCGCGAGAGACTGGACCTGTTCGGCGGTCTGCGGGGTCACGGGAATCACGATCTCCGAAAGCAGAACGTTCACACCGCCAGCGCCGGTGTTTGAGGCAATCGCTCGGTTGATTTCATCTTCTGTAACGGCGACGCTGCTCCCGAAGCGGGTCTGCACCACGCCTTGCCACGAGATGCGCGCATAAAGAAATGCGCGGAGAGTTTCTTCTTCGACGCCCTCGTTCGCAAGCGCTTCGATCAATTGCGCCGGCTCCATGTTGAGACGTTCGGCAAATGATTTCAGCGCCGCGTCCATCCCGCCTTCGCTTGGAGCGATCCCCATACGTTCGGCGGCCATGAGTTGAAGGCGTTCATCGACGAGCTGTTTGCGCGCTTCCTTACGAGGATCGCCGGGGAACTTCATAAGGGCCAGAAGCAGCGTGCGCTGTTCAATCTCGAAATAGGTAACGACTTTCTCACCGACAAAGACCGCTGGCGAGAAGGCACTTTGCGCATTGGCCGGTGTTGAGAGGCCGATACACAGGGCCAGCGTGGACATGAGGGCGGACAGGCGGGAGAGGGCGCGGGGCGCTTTCATGAGAATTCTGGTCCTGCGTTAGTTACGGCACGTGCGGTTATAGCTTTTATCTGCCGATCGGGCGCTGAAGCCAAGGAGGGCAACAGTCAGTCCGATATCGGTGCTCGGTTGCACGGTAGCGGATGTTGTGAAGTTGCGCGAGATGGAAAGCCCGATCTTGACGCATTCGTTGCGATATTCGAGGCCGATCCCCGCTGCGGCGGATTGGCTTGAGGCGACATCATAACGCCAGTCAGCGAGAGCCGTCCAGTTTCGGTGAAGGCGGTAGCGGCTATCCAAGACCCACTCCGAAAGTCGGGATGCGCGGTTTTCGGCAACGTCAGTTTCGAGCCAAATCACACTGGCATCAAGCCAGAGTTTGCGGTTGGACCACCCGAGGCGCGCTGAGGCTTTGCTCAACCCGCCTGACCAATCAAACAGCCCGCGCGCCATCAGCGAAAGGCCATCTTGCGTCGTCAGTTGGCCCGCGACGAGCAGATTGGAGCGTGTGCCTGAGAGACCGGAGCTTTGCGTAAAGTCGGGATGCGCGGTCCTATGGTAGACCTGACCAAGCGAGAAATGCGCTTGCCACCCTTCTGGATCAAATCGCGACCAGTTCACGCCGACTGCTGCGGTGGCTCCGCGTTCGCGTCGATCCCCGGCCGGGAAACGCGACAGAGAAAGCAGGTTGCCTTCATCGAATTCTACCCGCGTGCTTTCATCATTGGCCACGGTTGCAATCAGCGGATCGCCACCGCTCCAGCCGATTTGGGCCACAGGTTCGAGAACTTGCGTGACACCGTTCGCCGAAACACGTGCCATAGGGTAACGCATATGGGCGGCAAAGCTGGGTGTCAGTTGGGATTCCGTCCCCTCGAGGGCGGTATCTTGCGATGTCTTGATGCCATCGAAGACAAGCTCACCCGTCATCCCTGTGCGCAGGCCGCTCGAGTGGGTCCAGTTGCGTCTCCACCACAGGCTTGCCGTGGCGCGCTGAACATCGCGACCATCAACAATCGGTCCCGAAATCGGATCGGTATCCGGCCCGTCTATCGGGAGGGTGGATTGTCGTTGATGGCTCCGGAACTCGAGATTTAGCCGGGCTTCCCCGCCAAGCGCTTCGGGAAAGAACCGCCGTTCGGTTTCTGCGACGGCCATAATCGTCGGAATGGTATTGTTGTCTTCGCTTGCGCGCAGCGACTGTACGTGGAGGACAGCATAGCGCGTGTACTCGTCACGGCGAGTGCGTTCGACCGTAACGTTGCTATTCAGACGGTCGTAGTCCGAGTAGTCGTAGTCGAGCAGATAAGCATCATCTGACGCATATTTGACATCGAAACTTAGGCGGTAGTCATTGGGCAAGGTGAAATACCCGTCCGCAAACAAGAAGTAACGCGGTTGGTTCGGATGGATCGAGTCATCCGAGAACGCCCCGTTGATTTCGATACCACCGTTTCGAAACGCTTGGCGGTAGCGATACTCGAGCGTCTTGGTGTTCTTCCCGAGATAGGGCGTCAAAGTCAGATCGCGGTGCGGTCCGAGAGTTAGGAAGTACGGCACTTTGATGCCGAACCCGAGTTTGCTGTTCTGATGGAACTCTGGGATCAGAAATCCGCTCGCGCGTTTCAGCGTCGGATCAGGCAGACGCAGCTGCGGGAAATAGAAGATTGGAACATCAAGAACGCGGAACTGCGCGTTGTCGAAATAGATTTGGCGCTCTTCTTGGTCGTGCACAATGCGCTGTGCTCGAATTTGCCAAAGGGGAGCTTCGCCGTCTTCGCAGACCCGGCATGAACTCACTTTCGCTTTGTGAAGGACGTTGTAGCGGCCTTCAACGCGGCTCATCTGTGTCGTCGCCATCTGAAGTTGTTGGTCGAGAACGACACGGGCACTCTTCAAAAGGGCGTTCTGAAACCCGGTGTCGAGCTCGGCGTAATCGGCAAGAACGCGGACGATCTCGCCTTGCTCGATATAGATCGGGCCGGTCACTGTGACCTTGTTGCGTCCGCCATCATATTCGATTTTGGAGGCACGTATCCGCACATCGCCTTGAAGAGCTTCGACTCGGCCCTGCGCAACAAGGCGATCCGCGCCGGTCACGTAGACGGTATCGGCAACCAAGACCATATTGCCCCCGGTATCGCCCGTCTGAGCCGATGCCGGAGCCGTGATGCCAACCAATGCGGCCAGCGAAAGTGTTCGAAGGGCAGCCTTCATCCGTCCTCCATATGCAACAAAAGTCCCAGTGCCAATAAGACACTTGCGACAGGCGGCGCCCACGCGGCCAATGCGACCGGGATTTGTCCATTTTCCCCGAGTATTTGCGCGAAATTACGCACGTAATACAAGGCAAACCCTGTCATGACAGCAATCAGAACCGCCAATCCGGTGCGCCCGAAGCGCGCATGTCGCATTGTGAAGGCCGCCGCGACAAGAACCATGGCGGCCAAGAAGAGTGGCTGCGCCAGTTCCATCTGCAACCAAACCGCATGTCGTCGGGCAGAAAACCCAGCGTCTTCAAGGTCTTGAATGAACTCCGGCAAATCCCAGACGGAAATCACAGATGGTGTTCCGAAGCTGTCGCGAATCCGGTCGAGCGTTAGCGTGCTGTCAAGCATCAGGACATCATGCGTGCGCTTGCCAGTTTCTGGGTTGAGTCCAGGCGTCAACGGCCAGGCACTGGCGTTCTCTAGGCGCCATGCGCCATCGGAGAGGCGTGCGTTCTCGGCTTCGATTCGTGTCGAGACCCGACCGCTTGGATCGTAGGTAACGATTGAAACGTCAAAGAACACGCTTGCGTCTGGATTTGTCGAAGTGGCATGTATCACCGCTTGGCCGTTGGCGCCGCCTTGGCGCATCCAGAGGCCCTCGCTTGAAATCGAGAGGGCAGCGGCTTCGCCAGAACGGTATCGCTCTGCAAGTTGATGATACCGGTCCGTTGTCGCGGCAACGATCGGGTTGAATGTTGAGACAGACACAAGTCCCAAGAGAAGCGCGACGATGATAGGAGAGAGCAACGTGATCATCGCCGAGCGTCCGCTCGCACGGACCACAACCAGTTCACTCGATCGGGCAAGGGCGATGAAAAGTGCGATCGCAGCAAGAATGACGATCAGCGGAAGGATTTGATAGAGGCCTTCGGGTGACTTGAGAAGCGTGAGCCTCAAGATCGCACCAAAACCGATCTCATCGACGTTGAAACGCCGGAGTTGCTCCATCAGGTCAACAAGCGCCAATAGGGCAAAGAAAATGGCGCCGATACCTGCGACCGTCCAAAGGAACTTGCGTGCGAAATAATAGTGGATCGTCATGCTGTGGCCCCCGCTCGTAGCCGCAGGGGATGCGCGGAAAACCACAGAAGACCGAAACTCAATGCAAAGCCGAGGAGTGACGGCAAGTAAATCAGGGGCCAGAGCTGTCCGTCCGATCGAACGGGATCAAGTGTCGCGCTTCGGATGATCTCAAGAGAAATCAGCAAGACAAACGCCACAATGATCTGCCGCCAAACGCCAAACCGGCTAAATCCGCCGAGAAGCAGGGTCGCGAAGCCGACGATTGCGGCAGAAAGGACCATCAACGGACGATTGAAGCGTCCGTGCGCTTCTTCAAGGATCCACCCGCGCGAAGTGTTCAATTCTTCGGAGACAGCTTCGCTATGCAGAAGAAGCTCTGCCGTCCCGATATGCTCAAGAGCGCGTTTTCGCTTGGTCTTGTCTACAATCAACCGACTGATGTCATAAGTGAAGTCAGAGAAGTTCGTGGTAAATAGGCGGTCCCCGGCCTCAACATGTATCTGCGACAATCCATCCACCATGACCAGCTTTGCCCCGGTCTCCGAATTCAGAAGATAGGCTTCGGCAGCGGTATAGGTCGAGACTTCGCCGGGCTTGCGGCGATCCGAGAGGAAGACATCGCGTAGGACGCCGTCTGGAGTAATATCGCGAATGTAGAAGGTAATGCCCTCGGTCGGATGCAAGAAAGTGCCTTCACTCAACAACCTCGCGGTTACGTTCTCTGTGATCTGGTTCTGGCGGAAATTGAGTTGCGCAGTACTGCGAGGCACGAGCACATGCATCAACATGCTCATCATCAGAGCAACAAGCACACCAAACACAAAGACCGGACGGGCGAGTCGCCAAGGGCTAAAGCCTGTGGCTTGCATCACTGTGAGTTCGCTCTCACTACTCAGCCGGTTGGTGACGTAGACCGCTGCCGCAAAGACTGACATCGGCAAAACAAGTCGGATGACATTCGGCAGGCTCAGAAAGGTGAATTCAAGGAAAACGCCTGCAGATTGGCCGTTCACGATCAGCTGATCGAACAATACCACAGCGCGATTGACCCAGTAGACGAGCACAAGAACCAACGCAAAGAAGCCAAACAGAACGAGAAGCTGCGACAGCATGTATCTGTCGAATCTGCTCACGCCCGATCTCCTTACCTTCTTAAATTCCACGCGGACACTAGAGGATTTGGTGAGCCGGGAAAACTGCTATCTGGTCAACCGCCCGAGCCCAAGGTAGGACTCGGTCAGAATGAAGGAGTAGCACCTTGTCGAAACCGGTTCCCATTACGTTCATTGAAGTTGACACCTCCACGATTGCCGACGCGCAAGGGCGCGTCGCGATCATCGTCGATCCTGAAGGCCGTATGGATGTCGCGGCGCGTCGGATCAACCGGCTTACAAAAGGGGCTCTGGCGCGCCTGATCGAAGCGAAGGGAGCGGCGGCCAAAGTGGCAGAGGCGCATGTGATTTCTTTCCCGGTCGGGATGTCGGCAGAAGCGCTCGACGTGGTGTTCCTTTCGCGTCGTGCTTCCGCGCTCGAGGCGCGCAAAGCAGGTGTTTCTCTTGGGCGGGTGCGTGGAACATCAGATGTTCTGCTCTGTGCAGGCGGGCATCGGAAAGCCTCTGAAATCGCATTAGGCGTTGCCTTGCGGGACTACGCGTTTGAAAACCACAAGAGCGACGCAGACCGAAGCGGCGGTGCGGTGCAAGTGATGGTGAGTAAACCCGCAGAGGTTGCTGCTGCTGCCGAACCCGCACTTGCAGTTGCCGAAGGCGTCTTCTTTACCCGAGATCTGGTCAATGAACCCGCGAATGTCTTGACGACAACCGAATTCGCGAAACGTCTGAAAGATATGGAAACACTCGGGCTTGAGGTCGAGGTGTTGGAAGAAGACGCGCTTCAGGCGCTTGGAATGGGCGCATTGCTTTCAGTAGGCGAAGGATCGGTAAGTCCTTCTAAAGTCGTCGTGATGACATGGAATGGCGGTGCGAAAGACTCGCAGCCTCTCGCTCTTGTTGGCAAAGGTGTTGTCTTTGACACAGGTGGCATTTCTCTGAAGCCCGCGGCAGGCATGGAAGACATGACAATGGACATGGGCGGTGCTGGCGTCGTGTCTGGTGTGATGCGTGCCATCGCGCTACGCAAAGCAAAGGCGAATGTGGTCGGGCTTGTCGGCCTAGTCGAAAACATGCCGTCAGGGAGCGCGACGCGCCCCGGGGATGTCGTAACATCGATGAAAGGCGATACGATCGAGGTTATTAATACCGATGCAGAAGGACGCCTCGTTCTTTGCGACGTTCTCCACTACGCGCAAGAGCGTTTTAATCCTGCCGGGATCGTCGATCTTGCGACCTTGACCGGTGCGGTCATCATCGGTCTTGGACATGAGAACGCGGGCGTATTCTCGAACGATACTAAATTCTGCAATGCCTTTCTCAACGCCGCAGAAGGAGAGGGCGAAGGCGCGTGGCGCCTTCCGCTTGGGAAAGGCTACGCCGATCAACTCAAATCGCGTATTGCCGATCTGAAAAACGTCGGTGGACGGCCTGCGGGCTCGATTACCGCGGCAGAGTTTCTGCACCGGTTTATCAAGGACGACATGCCTTGGATTCACCTTGATATCGCAGGAGTCGCGAGTGTGAAAAGCGATACGGCATATGCACCCAAAGGGGCAACCGGTTGGGGCGTCTTGGCACTCAATCGGCTGATCGCAGATAGATACGAGACGGAGTAAAGTTGGGCGCGGTCTATTTCTATCACCTGACCCGCAATCCTGCGGATGTGACCCTTGTCAGCCTGATTGGAAAGGCTCGCGAGCAAGGGTGGCGTGTTCTTGTGCGAGGTAACGACGACCAACGGCTCGATTGGCTCGATCAGAAACTCTGGCTATCAGGCGGCGATGAGAGCTTTCTTGCGCATGGGAAGGCTGGCAGTCCGTATGACGCGGATCAGCCAGTGCTCCTTTGCACCAATCCTGAGAACAGCAATGCGGCGTCCTGTTTGATGAGCATCGACGGGGCGGACTTGTCCCCAGACGAGATCAATGGCTGCGAACGGGCATGTATCCTGTTTGATGGGCATGATTACGCGGCTGTCCAGCACGCACGTGATCAATGGAAATCGTTAACCGGGGCGGGCTGCGCGGCACAGTATTGGTCGGAGGAAAGCGGACGCTGGGAGAAAAAAGCCGAAACCTAGCGGTGCCGTCAGTACCTTAGCGTTGCAAGATCAATGTCCCGTTGCTGATCGTGATTTCTCGCCAATGGCTGAGATAGCTCATGCCAAGAAGCGACTGATCGAGCTCGCCACCATTGACCTGTGCCGGGACGCGTTTGTCGACGAGGTTTCCGAGGCGTACTTCTTCAAGCACAACGGGCGCAGTCTTGACTTCGCCATTGGCCGTCAGAGCGCGACCGAAATAGGGTAGGGACTCCGGCTCGAACCCAGCCTTTGATGCGTCTTCCTGGCTCAGCACAATATTGCTTGCCCCGGTATCAACAATGAAGGTCACCGCTGCACCGTTGATGGCGAGTTCTAGGCGAAAGTGCCCATCTGGGCTCTTGGGGATCACGACGCGGCCTTCTTCCGAAAAAACCGTGGCCTGAGGGATGATCGTCGAACGGATATCGCCCCACATGCCATAGGCCGCGATGGCTCCGATAAAGATCAGTCCCCAAGCCATGGCTTGCTGGATGGTCTTGCGAAAGCTCTGTCGGTGATTGGTCACGAACCAGAACAACACGGCTGCGCCGAGTATAACAAGATAAGTAAGTTGTCCGGTTTGCCAGCTGCTCATGTCACCATCCTCAGACAGTCATATAGGCAAAGGAAAACGCATTCCAAAGGGGTTATGCGACAAATCCAAAATCGCGCAGCCCTTCAAGTACGAATTGCACGGCCAGCGCAGCCAACAACATGCCCAGTAGCCGCGTTGCCACTGTCACGCCGGTCTTTCCAAGTGCTTTCGCAAGAAGGCCGCTCGTCAGAAACAGGCCGAGCACCACGAAGAGAACCGCCAGCGCGACACCTAGAACGAGAAAGGTTGCGTCGACGCCCGGATGTTGACCTGCAAGCAGGATCACGGTGGCGATAGACCCTGGGCCGGCAATCAGGGGTATGGCAAGCGGGAAGACCGAAGGATCCGGGCGTTCATCAGCCTGATCTTCACGGCGCTTGGTGCGGCGTTCGAACAACATATCAAGCGCAGTCAGAAACAGAAGGATGCCTCCAGCAATCCGAAAAGCAGGCATGGAGATACCGACAAATCCAAGAACGGCCTCTCCGAAGAATGCAAATAGCGCAAGGATGCCAAAGGCTATGGCACAGGCCCTAAACGCGATCGAGCGCATTTGCGGGCGATCCATGTCATGGGTCATCGCGACGAAGAGCGGCGCAAGTCCGATTGGATCGATGATCACGAAGAGTGTCACGAATGAGGTAATGAGTGCGGCGCTATCCATCTCAGGAGCCTAACCGTCAGGCTTCTGCTGTTTCAAGCTTTTCCAAGGCCGCCATCCAGAGCGTCTCTGCTTTCTCAAGTCCCTCGATGACTTCAGTGTGTTTACGCTGCCATTTGGCGATCTCAGCCGCTTTGTTGCCCTCGTAGAGGGTTGGATCGGCGAGTTTTTCGTCGAGCTTTTCGCGCATCTCCGTAAGCTTCTCGACTCTGTCTTCGCATTTGCGCACATCTGCGCGTAGTGCGAGCACGGTATCGCGAGAGGCACGTTTAGGAACGGGGGCCTTGGGTTTTTCTTTCGAGGCGGGTTTCTCTGTTGAAAGCAGGTCTGAACGGTAGGCCTCAAGGTCGCCAGAATAAGGACGCACAGTTCCATCTGAGACGAGCCAAAGGCGGTCGGCCGTCATGGAGAGAAGGTGCATGTCGTGGCTCACGAGGATCACTGCACCGGTGTAGTCGGTCAAGGCATCGACGAGGGCTTCGCGGCTCTCGATGTCGAGGTGGTTCGTGGGTTCGTCGAGAATGAGAAGGTGCGGCGAGTCGAGCGTCGCAAGCAGGAGAGAAAGGCGTGCTTTCTGCCCGCCGGACAGACGCGAAACTTCGGTTTCTGCCTGATCTGCACCAAGACCAAACCCAGCAAGGATTCCGCGAAGCTGCCCCGGTGTGTGAGAAGGTCGTTCTCGACGAAGATGGTCCAGAGGTGTCTCATCGACATAGAGTTCATCGACCTGATGCTGCGCGAAATATCCAATCCGGAGTTTCGCCGAGCGGGTCATTTTGCCGTCCATGAGCGGCAAACGATCCGAAAGCAGCTTGGAAAGAGTTGACTTGCCTTGACCGTTCTTCCCGAGAAGCGCGATCCGGTCATCCTGGTCGATGCGCAGATCTAGACGGTTTAGGACCGCGGTCTCACCATAGCCCGTGGATCCCGATTCGATGCGTATGATCGGCGGTGAGAGTTCTTCTGGCGATGGAAACGCGAAACGGCGCAGTGCGGCCTCCTGCGGCGAGGAAATCGGCTGCATTTTTTCGAGTGCTTTCAGACGAGATTGCGCCTGCTTGGCCTTATCGGCTTTATAGCGGAACCGGTCCACGTAGGATTGCAGATGCGCGCGCCGCGCCTCTTGCTTTTTGGCTTGCGCCTCGGCTTGTGCAAGCCGTTCTGCGCGTTGGCGCGCGAACTGATCGTAAGGACCTTGATAGAGCGTCAGCTTCTGATCCTCGAGATGCAAGATGGCACCGACCGCGCGATTGAGTAGCCCCCGGTCATGGCTAATGATCAAGACCGTATGAGGATATTTCGCGAGATAGCTTTCGAGCCAGAGCGCACCTTCCAGATCGAGGTAGTTTGTCGGCTCGTCGAGCAAGAGCAGGTCTGGCTGGGAAAACAGAACCGCGGCAAGAGCAACACGCATCCGCCAGCCACCCGAGAACGCAGAACAAGGCTCTGCCTGTTGCTCGATATCAAAGCCCAACCCCTTGAGAATTGAGGACGCGCGCGCTTCGGCGCTCCAGGCATCAATATCCGCGAGACGCGTCTGAATGTCTGCGATGCGATGGGGATCCTCGGCTGTCTCGGCCTCTGCCATCAGGGCGCTGCGTTCGGTATCTGCCGCCAGAACGGTGTCGAGCAGCGATGTCTCGGAGGAGGGCACTTCCTGTGCTACGCCCCCGATCCGTGCGCGAGACGGCAGACTGATGGAGCCACCTTCAAGCGCCAACTCCCCCCGTATCAGGCGAAACAGCGTCGTCTTGCCTGTTCCGTTTCGACCGACCACACCAACCTTGTGCCCAGTGGGTATGGTTGCAGAGGCCTCGGAGAGGAGCGTTCGGCCCGCAACGGCGTAGGCTATGGAGTCTATTCGCAGCATGAATGGCGGTTTCGCCCATCGGCGCAGGCGCGTCAATCACTGCTTTTCAAGTCGGGTGCAGCATGCTATCGGAGCGCCAATTCGAACATGGGGTCGGGCATGTCGCCCGCACCGTCAAAAGGAGCAACACTCATGGCTACCGAACGCACGCTGTCGATCATCAAACCCGATGCCACCAAGCGCAACCTTACCGGCAAGATCAATGCCAAGTTCGAGGATGCAGGCCTTCGCATCGTCGCCCAAAAGCGCATTCATCTCACCAAGGAACAGGCCGGCGTCTTCTATGCCGTGCACGCCGAACGTCCGTTCTATGACGAACTGTGCGAGTTCATGGCGTCCGAGCCGGTTGTCGTTCAGGTTCTCGAAGGTGAAGGCGCTATCGCAAAGAACCGTGAAGTGATGGGGGCAACCAACCCGGCAGACGCCGCGGCAGGGACCATCCGTGCCGAGTTCGCAGAATCTGTTGGCGAAAACTCGGTTCACGGCTCTGATGCGCCGGAAACCGCAGCTGTCGAGATTGCCTACTTCTTCTCGGGCCTCGAACTGGTCGGTTAAGCTTTGGTTTGATTTCGGGGGATAACCCCGATCTCGTTCAGGGCCGCTTCGATTTCGGAGCGGCCTTTTTCTTTTGACTCTGCCTTCAGGCGATCGAAAACTGCGCGCAACGCATCTTTTTCTTTCCCTTGGCAATCATTCCAAGGACGACCTTGAAGCCCCATGACAAGCGCATAGAAGCCGATAAAATGTGGCCGCGTGCCGGTTTGGATCAGGCGCCGGTAGGCCTCTTCTGCACCAAGTTCCCGAAGATCCTCAGCCGAATGAATGCCCGCGCGTTTGCAAGCGTCTTCTACAGCCGGGCCGAGGTTCCTTATGCTTGAAACAGGATCTGTCATGGGCAGAGCATAGTAAGAGATCCCGCTTCTGGCACCAAGGTGCGATTAGTAGCCAAAGATACCGCGGCTGCTGTCTTCGTCAGACCGTTTGAGGCGCCGTTGTGAAGGCACGAGACCGTCGCGAATCTCTTCGTCGCTCATGACAACTGGCATGTCGAGTTTCTGTTTCGACAACAGGATCGCGCGCGCACCGGTACTTCCGTTGAAACGATGAATGTTGAGGCTTTCCCAAGGGATATGCCCGCCATTCCAAAGTGCCTGAATGTCGCCGATGAAGTTATGGCATTGATAGTTCTCCATCAGGAGCACGTATTTCGATGCCATGCGCGTCATGTTGGAAAGCCCGACCAGATGACTGACAGCGGTGTGGATATGCATCAACACCGCCTGGCTATAGACCAACTCGGCTTGGGGCCATTGCGACGAAAAGGGCATGGTAATGTCTTGAAGACCGAGTTTGCCTTCCAAATCCGGGTGACGCCGTTTGGCCAGATCCAACTGACTGGCGCCCCGGTCGCTTCCGGTGACACGGATACTTGGATAGAGCTTGTCGGCATGCGCGACGTGATCACCTCCGCCACAGCCGACTTCATGTACGGAGTCCGGTTGAAGCTGACCGATCGCTTCAAGGATCAGGAGATGATTTGCGTGCAACGATCCAGATCGTACCGTCACTTTTCCCGTGACCGTGTCATAGCTTAGCTCATCTTGTCCTGCGTTCGCATGGTGCTTGGTCTCGATGTCGCCTTTGACTCTGCGTTCGTATGAGTCGGCTGTGTAATTGTCCCAGTCAAAATCGTCGTCGTAGAATTTTCGGTTCTTATAAAATAGCCGGTTCAAAATCCCCATGCATCCGTCCTCCAAAGCAGGTTCTCTGCGTTCTGGCACAGGTTGCGTGACTTCTAAAGCCTGAAAACTCCCACAGGTCGGCGCGAAGCGATTAGATCATAGCCCAATCACTAAAGATCGGTTTCTGTGCAGGAATTGGTTTGGTCCCGGTCGGGCCAGAAGGGGGCTGGTTCTGCGGGGCTTGCGGGTGCGGTTTGGTGTAGGGCACTGCTCTCTCCATTGGTTGCCTCTCACCTCAGTTGAGCAGACCTTTGCGCCGTTCTCTTGCCGGAATGGTGGAAACACCTTGCCGAAACCATGCCGAAAATGGCCAGTTTACACGAAGAGATCAGTGTTCAATGAAAAGCGGTGTTTCGAAATAAAAAAGCCCTCAAGTCATTAAGACTTAAGGGCTTTTTATGGCTCCGGCGGTAGGGATCGGAGCTAATTTCACACAGATTGCATAAGTTGTTGAATTTGCTTCATTTTTTCGTGGGTTGGCGATGGCGTATTTCCTGATTTGTGAGACATTTGTGAGACGGAGGTGAAACCGTTCTCAAAATGTTCCCAGATTACTCTAGGAGTGACTTCCTGGCCGGTCGAGGAAAAAGAACAGCGGGGATTGCACATTTGCTACCTCCAAGAGATTCTCTACGCCTTCGTTGAGGCGTTCGAGGCGGCCATCCACCGCCGTGGCCCATGGCGCAGTCTGGATGCCGTGGAATATGCAACGCTGGAATGGGTCGACTGGTTCAACAATCGCCGTCTCCTCGAGCCGATCGGAAACATCCCACCAGCGGAAGCAGAGGCAAACTTCTACGCAGCTCTGGAAACTGAAACCATGGCCGCATAACTTAAACCAAACAGCCTCCGGCAAACCCGGGGCGGTTCAACCGCGAAGATTTCGTCGGAGCGGATCTCCCTATTATTTCGCGGAGGAGCTACAAGTGTTGAAGAAGAAGCCGGCTTTGAGCGGCGGCTCACATCAGTGTCAACATTCACCGTAGGGACGTGCTTCTGTGGGGGGTGCTTAAATACGAGTGCTACTATTTCCGGGCGATCGAGTCTGGCTCTAAAGCCAGAGCCGGGATCAGCCAGTGGATGGCAATCTACTACTCCAAGCGCCCCCATTCGACCCATGGTATATTGTAGCGCGACTAAGCCTTTGAAAACAGAACTGAACCCTTGAGAATGGCAGGCTGAATGAAACCTGGATCCACATTAAACAGGCTGCAAACTTTTCGAGAATCCAGAGCCAACTCTTACCTATTGAGAAACAGTCAAAGGTATACTACTAAAGTACATGTTGGGTGTCCTCAGGATTCTCTTACGTATTTCTATTGTACTAGGTTTTCGAGATTACGCTTGATTGGAGGTTAGCCATTTTGAAGGAGTGCCTTTCTCCGTTCTCACCGAAGCTGTTCAATCTACGATCCAATTTTAGGACCGTCTCGTTGGCTTCTGGCTGTCCTCGCCCCACCTTCAAGCGACCCCAATTTTCTCGAATGATCCAGGAGACACCCAACACCTTGAGCCTGTTGAGCTTGGGCCTTGATGTGCGGGCGCTATGGAGATTGATCTATGTTCGCCCATAAGCTGATCGGAGGCGGCCATACAATGGATATGAAAAGGTGCAGAAAAATCTATTTGATAGAAAGCTGCTATAGCAAGTCAGACATCTTTTCTTTCTTACGTTCTGAATTCTGTCTGTGACATACACCCGCATGTGACGACTTGTAGAGTAAGAGTTTTTTTGATGACAAAATTTATGAGTTACCTTGAAGGCCGCAATCGTCGCAGCAAAGTTCAGCTACAAGTCGCGGCTGATACCTTTCTTATCGCGGCGTCCTTCCTAGCGGCGATGACTTTACGCCTTGAGAGCATCCAATTCCTCCTGGATGTCAATGTACTTGGGACAGCACTTCTCACCGCGATCTTGACGGTCTGGCTCTTTTGGGGACTCGGGCTATACAGGAACTTGGTGCGCTGTGTGACAGGTAGAGTATTGCTCACAGTGGGGAAGGGGGCGCTGATCTCAGTACTCCTGCTCTACGCGAGTAGCCTTTTGCTCGACGTGGGTCTTCCTCGTTCCGTGCCGCTCCTCCATGCGGTTTTGGTTTTCCTGACCGTGGGCGGTCTCCGCTTTCTCGCGCGACAGGTGTTTCGTAAGCCCGATCAGGTTGGCAAACGCCCTGTGATCATCTACGGGGCCGGCGAGGCAGGTTTGCAACTCCTGAATGCCTTGTATCATGGCCGTGACTACCAACCTGTTGCGCTCGTCGATGACGAAAAGACCCTTCAGAACCTGACGATCGGTGGACTGCCTGTCCACTCACCATATGAACTTGAATATCTTGCCCAAGAACACTCAGTGCAAATCGTATTGCTCGCGCTTCCAAGCATAGGCCGCCAACGCAGAAAGGAGATCATCGAGTCTCTGGAAAATCTGCATCTCGAGATCAAGACGATCCCGGGGATTTCTGAAATCATTGGCGGCAAGGCGAAAATCTCCGAGCTGCGCGCCGTGTCACCCGAAGACCTTCTAGGACGTGATCCGGTCGCACCGGATCCTGACCTCCTGAGCGAGAATATCGCGGGTAAGGTGGTGATGGTGTCCGGGGCGGGTGGTTCTATAGGCAGTGAGCTTTGTCGCCAGATCCTGTCGCAGGAGCCGAAGGCGCTCGTGCTTTTCGAGATGTCGGAGTTCGCGCTCTACGCGATCGAGAGCGAGCTATTGGAGACCGCCAAGCATAGGGGATACGTGACCCGGATTGCGCCGGTTCTCGGCTCGGTCCAGCACGCTCGGCGCCTCGATATGACGATCAAAGCCTTTGGCGTGCAGACGATCTATCATGCGGCGGCGTATAAACATGTGCCCCTCGTCGAGGAGAACGTCATAGAAGGTATCCGCAACAACGTCTTCGGCACGCTCGAGATAACGAAGGCGGCGCACCGGCACGGAGTTGAGAATTTCATCCTGATTTCGACGGACAAGGCCGTGCGTCCAACGAATATCATGGGCACCACGAAACGGATTGCGGAACTGATCTGTCAGGCGCAGGCGCGTGAGGATAGCGCCACGGTGTTCTCGATGGTGCGTTTCGGCAATGTCCTCGGGTCTTCCGGTTCGGTGATCCCGCGTTTCAGCGCCCAGATCGAGAAGGGCGGACCGGTGACGCTCACCCATCTGGATATCACACGCTACTTCATGACGATCCCGGAAGCCTCGCAGCTCGTGATCCAGGCCGGCGCGATGGCCAAGGGCGGGGATGTGTTCGTGCTCGACATGGGCGAGCCGGTGAAAATTCTCGATCTCGCGATGAGCATGGTGAAGCTGCACGGGCTGACTCCGTATCTCGTGGATGGGCCTGAGCAGATATCGAGCGATAAGGGCGATATCCCGATCTGTGTCACGGGGCTGCGCAAGGGTGAAAAGCTCTACGAGGAGTTGTTGATTGGCAATGACCCCGCGCCGACACGTCATCCGCGGATCATGACCGCGTCAGAGATATCATTGAAGATGGAGGAACTGGAGGTCGTGCTTGACCGCCTCTTCGCGGTCTGCGAGCGTTCTGACCTTCCTGAGATATTTGCGATCCTGAATGAATTGCCGGTGGATTATCGTCCGACATCAGGAGGGACAAACGACGTGCTTTGGCGAGAACGCGAAATACCAAAGATGCATACACGATGGGAGGCGAGGGAAACTTGTACTACATAGGTGGGCAGGTGAGGATAACCTATTTGACAGAGAATCCACAGTTCAGTCAGTCTGTTCATCAACAGAGGAGACAGACGATGAAGAGAGGCCGTTTCAGCGAGAAGGAGATCTTTCACATATTGAAGAAGCACGAAGCTGGGTGTCGGGCGAAAGAGTTGTGCCGGACGCATAGCATCAGCGAAACAACGTTCTTTAGATGGCGTTCAAAGTATGAAGTCTTGGACGGCACGCGTTCTAGGCGCCATACGCCGTCGGAAGTCGAGTGTGTTGGAGCCGGTACGAGAGAGGACCTTTCGACCATCGATGCGCTGGCAGTGCATTTCTATGGGAGCTTCCTTGTAGAGAAATCTCCTTGTCACTGATTTGGCTGGAAACGTGTCAATGGCCAATATGAATGGCGAAAAAATAGGTGATACTCCCTTGAAGAAACTTCTGGTCTGTTTTCTCTGTTCTTTCTTCCTTGCTTCCTGCACTGATGGTTTTACGGCTTTCCCCGTCGATGAGGAGGGGCAGGACAACCTAGAGCAAGATCTCGATGTTGTTCGTCTGAGCACCAAGAACATCAAGAACTACACACAAGCGATCAAGCCGGTTACGCGCACGCGGATGCCCTACGATACCTCGTGGTCGTATCTGATCGGCCCTGGCGATATCCTCAGTATCGACGTCTACGATCACCCGGAACTGACTATGCCAGCCGGACCCGACCGTAGCGCAAGCGAGAACGGCTTCCGTGTTCAGGCCGACGGGCGATTTTTCTACCCCCATATCGGCGAGATCGAAGCTGGAGGGCGCTCGATTGAGCAAGTGCGAAGTGACCTGTCCCAGAAGCTGCGCCAGATTATTCCTGAGCCGCAGGTTGTTGCTCGGGTCGCAGAGTTCAATTCTCAAAGCGTCTTGGTCGGTGGAGAAGTCAACGCGCCGAACCGGCAGACCTTGAACTCGGTTCCGCTTACGCTGTTTCAGGCGGTGAACGCCGCCGGCGGCGGCACCGAAGAAGCGGACTTGAGCCGTANACCGCTTACGCTGTTTCAGGCGGTGAACGCCGCCGGCGGCGGCACCGAAGAAGCGGACTTGAGCCGTATCACTGTGAAACGCAATGGCCACACCTATGGCGTTGACCTGAACGGCTTCTTGCGTGCCAACTATGTTCAAAATAACCCGATCCTACGTGCTGGCGACGTCGTACACGTGCCTGAACTGCGCAATGAGCAGGCCTATATTCTCGGTGAGGTCGATGAGCCGAGCGTTGTTGATCTGGCGAAAGAGCCAATTAACTTGACGCAAGCTCTCGCGAACCAGGGTGGCTTGAAAGAGGTGCGTGCGGATGCGCGAGGGGTGTTTGTTTTTCGGAGTGTTGGTGGGCGCACCACCGTCTACCAGCTTGAAACGAGTTCCCCCGAGGGGTGGTTGCTTGGCACGGAGTTTAGCTTGATCCCGGAAGACGTCGTCTATGTGACGCGCTCGCCGCTGACCCGCTGGAACGACACGATCACCGGTCTGTTGCCCACCGTCGTAGCAGTTAGAAACCTGGACGATCTCGCCGACTGACGACACATGAGGTGTCTCGTATGAATAGTATTTTGGTTGTGTGCATCGGA
>NZ_JAWJUV010000004.1:0-440916 GCF_032918335.1 Shimia sp. FJ5
CAGGCCATCGAGGACCAGAAAAACGGCATCACAACCCTCATCGAAGCCCTCATCAACCAAGAACTCGGAGAACCCTTCCGCAGAGACGCAATGACCAAACCCGTCCAAGTCGCAGGGATCAACCCCGCAGATATGAAGCGCTGAGACGGGAAGGCGGCGGCATGCGCCATATCCTAGTCGTCAACGCGGGATCCTCTTCCATCAAATTCGCGGTCTTCGGGCCGCGTCTTGAAGAGGTCTTGCGTGGCGGCGCCGAGGAGATTGGGGATGCCGCGCGCCTTAAGATCAACGGCGAGAGCCTTGCGGTGGAGATGCCCAGCCATGCCGATGCCTTGGCCGCGATACTCAGTGCGTTGAAGACGCGTCACATCGGTCTTGGCGATCTGGGCGGGATCGGGCACCGGGTTGTGCATGGTGGCATGAAACTGACGGCGCCTGCGCGGGTGACGCCCGAAGTGGAGGCCGAGATCGAATCCTGTGCCGCACTTGCACCGCTCCACAATCCAAACGCCCTGATGGTCATTCGTGCACTGCGGGACGTGGCGCCGGATATTCCGCAGGTGGCGGTCTTTGACACCGCTTTTCATGCCACCAATCCCGAGGTGGCCCGACGCTATGCCATTCCGGCGGCGCAGGACGCGGCGGGAATGCGGCGCTATGGGTTTCACGGGATATCCTATGCGTCGATGGTTGACGCCCTTGGCGCGGACGTACCGCCACGCCTTCTGGCGCTGCATCTTGGCAATGGGGCGAGCCTCTGTGCCATTCGAGACGGCAAGAGCGTCGCCACGACGATGGGCTATTCGCCGCTGGATGGGCTTCCCATGGGCACCCGGGCCGGGAGCCTTGATCCGATTGTCGCGCTTCGGTTGGCGCGCGAGGTCGGTGTTACGCAGGCCGAGACTATTCTCAACAAGGAAAGCGGGTTGCTGGCGCTTGGCGGGACGCATGACATGGCGATGCTCGTGCCGCGCAAAGACGAGGCGGCACGGTTCGCGGTGGACCATTTTTGCTACTGGGCCGTGCGCCACGCGGGGTCGATGGTCGCCGCGATGGGAGGGCTTGATGCGATCGCCTTTACCGGGGGGATCGGTGAGAACGCCGATACCATACGAAAGCGTATTGTTGAGGGGCTTACGTTCTTGGGGGATGTGCCTGTGCATGTTGTCCCGGCGCAGGAAGAGCGGCAGATTGCAAAGCACTGCTTTCAGAATATCACCATTCCCCTGAGGCATTGAGCTGAAAAGGCGTGTCCTTGATATGCGCATCGTGGCAAGACCGCTGGGCCTCTGCTGAGGGCTTTTTCGCATCATGTCGCAAACGGTCGGTTTGCACGGAGAGTCGCGCCGCTAGGCTCTCCGGTAAGTGATGCAGGGAGAGGGTGCATGAAGATCGGATTTATCGGACTTGGCAATGTCGGTGGTAAGCTCAGCGCGAGCCTCTTGCGCAATGGCGTTGATCTCGTGGTGCATGATCTTGATGCGGCGCTTGTCGCGGATTTCACTGCGCGCGGGGCGATCGCGGGGGAAAGCCCGGCCCAGATGATGCGCGACTGTGATGCGGTGATCACCTGTCTGCCGTCCCCGGCGGCGTCAGATGCGGTCCTGCAGGAGATGCTGCCAGAGGTGGGACCGGGCAAGATCTGGATGGAAATGTCGACGACCGACGAGGCCGAGGTCAAGCGCCTTGGCGGCGATGTCATCGCGCGCGGCGGGGCGGCTGTCGATTGCCCTGTCTCAGGCGGGTGTCATCGCGCGGCGACGGGCAATATCGCGATTTTTGCAGGCTGCGCACGCGGGACCTTCGAGCGTATCCTGCCGCTTCTGACCAAGATGGGGCGGCGCGTGTTGCATACGGGCGATCTTGGCACAGCGTCTGTTCTCAAGGTGGTGACGAACTATCTCGCGACGGCCAATCTCCTCACGATTTGTGAGGCATTGGTGACGTCGAAGGCAGCGGGGATGGACCTCAACACGGCTTTTGAAGCGATCCGCATTTCCTCGGGCAATTCCTTCGTGCATGAGACCGAAAGTCAGGTGATCCTCAACGGCTCGCGCGATATCTCCTTTACGATGGACCTTGTGAAGAAGGATATCGGTCTGTTTCAGGATGTGGCCGACCGTGCCGGGGTGCCGCTCGAGATCAATCCGAAGATGATCGAGATTTTTGAGGACGGGATCGCGCGTTATGGCGAGCGCGAGCTTTCACCCAATATCATCCGGCGGCTGGAAGATGCGACCGGGCTCGACATTCGCGCACCGGGCTTCCCGCCGGAAATGATTGATGATGAACCCGAAGAACCGGGCTATGAGATCGTGCCCAAGCGGCGTTGAGGCTTTGGCTGCCGATCAGGCCTTGGGGTGGGTCTTTTGGTAGACTTCCATAAGCCGCGCCGTGTCGACCGCCGTGTAGGCCTGAGTCGTCGAGAGGGAAGCATGGCCAAGGAGTTCCTGAATCGCGCGTAGATCACCGCCAGCCTCGAGAAGGTGGGTGGCAAAGCTATGGCGCAGGGCGTGGGGCGTCGCGGTCGCGGGCAGGCCGAGTTGCATCCGCAGGTTGGCCATCAGCCCCGACACGATGCGAGGCGAGAGCCGCCCGCCACGCTTGCCGCGAAACAGCGGGTCCTCACCCTCGACGGGGAAGGGGCAGGCCGTGACATAGGCGTCAACCGCGTCGCGGGCGGCGTCGATCACGGGCAGGATGCGTTCCTTGCCGCCCTTGCCGAGAATACGTAGCGACCGTGGCAGCGGCGCGTCCGCACCATTGAGCGCCAGCGCTTCGGAGATGCGCAACCCACAGCCATAGAGCAGCGTCAGAACCGCCACGTCGCGCGCGGCGACCCACGGTTCGGAGGCCTGCACCTCGGCGGTCTCGATCACGGCGCGGGCCGCGTCGGGGGCAAGGGGGCGGGGGAGCTTCTTTTGGAACTTCGGGGCGCGGGTTGAGAGGACGGCGGTGGCGTCGAACCCGTCGCGTTCGGAAAACCAGCGGTAAAAACTCTTCACCGCCGAGAGCTTGCGCGCCAGCGACCGCGCGCCGAGCCCGCCGCGACGCAGATGCGCCATCCAAGCGCGCATATCGGAGGTTGTCACACGCGTCAGCGGGGCGAGACCTTGCGGATCGCCCTTGTGTTCGGTGAGGAAGGTGAGGAATTCGACAAGGTCGGTGCGGTAGGCGGTCAACGTGTTGGTGGAGGCACCGCCGAGCGCAGAGGCCGAGGCAAGCCAGTCTTGGAGCGCGTCGCGGGCCGCCGGGGAAATCACGACAACCAGCGACGCATGGCGCGCTCGAACACCCCGCCAAAGAAGGCGAGGAGGTCGGTGCCTTGCTGCGGCGTGAACTGATGCGGGTCTTCCGCGCCCATGACGAGGAGGCCGGGCAAGCGGCCTTCGCCGAAGTCGAGCTTCAGACAAGCTTCGGAGCGGATCCAGTCGGATTTTTCGCCGTAGATCGCAGTGGTGCCGCCCTGAAGCTGGCGTAGGGTGACTTGGCGGATGGGCATATTGCGCCCGCCGCTCAGGTAGTCATCGACAAAGCCCGGTTCGGCCACGGAGAGCACATCGCCGAGGCGGCGAATGGAAGGCTCGTCGTCGGATTGCGCGGATTCGAGCACGAGGCGCACGGAATCGACGCGCAGGATTTCGGCCACTTCGCCGCCGAGATCGTGTAGGAAGGGTTCGAATTCGACCGGATCGAGCATGCGCAGGATGGCGCGATGCACCTGATTGGTGCCGGCGAGGTTTTCATAGGCCGCCGCGATCACCGAACGGTGCGTATCCTCAAGCCGGTCGAGCCGCGCCTCGAGCCGTTCCATCGCGATGCCGCGCAGGTCGACGATATTGCCGCCCATGGATTTCTCATTCGCCGCGATCAGGGCGTGCATCACGTCCTGGTCGTCGAGAATCATGTCGGGTTCAGAAATGATCTTTTCGCGAAGCGAGTCGTCGATCTTGGCGTTGCTGCTCATACGGACCTCTAACCGGGTATTTGGCGGGACTTTAACAGAGGCAGCGCGTGAATGCCTCCCCTTTTTTGGGCGGCATTCTAGCGGAGGGCGGCGGAGGGGCGCTGCCCCTCTTGGCCGCAGGCGGCATGTCGCTCAAAAGTGGGAACCGGTTTTGAGCTCCTCGGGCATGCGCATGAAAACAGCCAATTCACCCCGGGATATTTTCGGCAAGAGGAAGAGAGGGGCGTTGTGCCCCTTACAGGATCTTGATGCCCGCGGCCTTGATGTCGGCGAGGAAGGCGTCGAGGCCCTTGTCGGTCAGGGGGTGGTTGACCATCGCCTTGATGACGCCCGGGGGGGCGGTCATCACGTCGGCGCCGACAAGCGCGCTTTGGGTGACGTGGTTCACGGTGCGGATCGAGGCGGCGAGGATCTGGGTCTCGTAGCCGTAATTGTCATAGATCGCGCGGATGTCGCCGATCAGGTCCATGCCGTCGAGGTTGATGTCGTCCAGCCGTCCGATGAAGGGCGAGATGAAGGTTGCACCCGCCTTGGCGGCGAGAAGCGCCTGGTTGGCGGAGAAGCAGAGCGTCACGTTGACCATGTGGCCCTCGTCGGTGAGCACCTTGCAGGCCTTGAGCCCGTCCCAGGTCAGCGGCACCTTGACGGCGATGTTGTCCGCGATCTCGACCAGCTTGCGGCCTTCGGCGATCATGGTGTCGGCCTCGGTCGCGGTCACTTCGGCAGAGACGGGGCCGTCGACGAGATCACAGATTTCCTTGGTGACTTCCATGATGTCACGGCCGGATTTCTTGATAAGCGAGGGGTTGGTGGTCACACCGTCCACCATGCCGAGCGCATTCAGTTCGGCGATGGCGTCGATGTCGGCGGTATCAACGAAGAATTTCATGGCTGCGCGTCCTTTTCTGGGCTTGCCTCGGTTCGGCTTGCGTTTACCGCAAGTTTTGCGATGCTGAAACCCCTCATGCGGCGCCCGGGTGCGCGCTATGGGGCGGCAAGGCGGTTTTCAGGCGAGCATGGTGTGACGGAGCAGGATTTCTTCGAGGAGGGGGCCCTCGTGGCGGTGCAGACGACGCAACCGCTTGACCGCGCGCTTGATTACAAGGCGCCGGAGGGGGGCTGTTTTCGTGGGGCTTTCGTAGAGGTTCCGCTTGGGCCGAGGAAGGTTCCGGGCGTGGTCTGGGGGCCGGGGCGCGGGGACTATGACCGTGCGAAGATTCGACCCGTCAACCGGGTGCTCGACGTGGCGCCGATGCGGCGCGAGATGGCGGACTTTCTTGAGCGGGCGGGCGAATATACGCTGACGCCGCTGCATGCGATGCTGCGGCTTGCAATGCGGGCGCCGGGGCTTTCGGACCCGCCGTCGATGCGCAAAGTGTTCCGGCTTGGCGAAGGAGAGCCGGACCGACAGACCGAGGCGCGCAAGCGGGTCATCGAGGTTTTGCAGGATTATGGCGGGCTGGCCTTTACGCTCAAGGAGTTGAGCGAGATGGCGGGGGTGACATCGAGCGTCGTCAAAGGCTTGGCCAAACAGGGGGTGGTGCGCGAGGAGGACACGCCGCGCGACATGCCGTTTCCGAGGCTCGACCCGGACTATGCCAAGCGCGACCTGACAGAGGATCAAGCCGTCGCCGCCGCCGCGATGCGGGCCGGGATTGAGGCGGGGCGCTACGGCACAACGCTTTTGCGCGGGGTCACCGGATCGGGCAAGACGGAAGTCTATCTCGAGGCGGTGGCGGACACGCTGCGCAAGGGGCGGCAAGCCCTTGTTTTACTGCCTGAAATCGCGCTTACGGCGGAGTTCCTGACGCGGGTGGAAGCGCGGTTTGGCACCAAGCCCGCCGAGTGGCATTCGGGCGTGACGATGACCGAGCGCCGGCGCATCTGGAAGATGGTCGGACAAGGCGGCGCGGAGTTGGTCATCGGCGCGCGCTCGGCGCTTTTCCTACCGTTCCGCGATCTTGGGTTGATCGTCGTCGATGAGGAACATGACACGTCCTACAAGCAGGAGGACGGGGTGCTCTACAATGCGCGGGATATGGCGGTGCTTCGGGCGTCGATCTGCGAGGCGCAGGTGGTGTTGGCGTCGGCGACGCCGAGTTTGGAGAGCTGGGCCAATGCGGAGGCGGGGAAATACCAGCGGTTGGAGCTGACGTCGCGGTTCGGCGAGGCGGTGTTGCCGGAGATGCGAGCGATCGACATGCGGGCGGAGGAGGTGCCGCGCGGGCGGTGGGTTTCGCCGACCCTTCAGAGGGAGGTTTCGGAGCGGATCGAGAAGGGGGAGCAGTCGCTTCTTTTCATCAACCGACGCGGCTATGCGCCGGTGACGATTTGCCGGGCTTGTGGCGAAAAAATCAATTGTGATCAATGCGATGCGACGATGGTGGAGCATCGGTTCCTGAAGCGGCTCGTGTGCCACCAGTGCGGCGAGACGAAGCCGATCCCGGAGGCCTGCCCGGCCTGTGGAAAAGAGGACACGCTGGCCCCGGTGGGCCCCGGTGTTGAGCGGCTTGCCGAAGAGGCGGCGGCGCTCTGGCCGGAGGCGCGGTTGGCGGTGTTGTCGTCGGATTTGTTTGCGTCGGCGCGGGCATTGAAAGAGGGGATCAACGCGATTGCGGCGGGGGGGGCGGATATCATCATCGGTACGCAACTGGTCGCAAAGGGACATAACTTTCCGCTGCTCACGCTGGTCGGTGTGATTGATGCCGATCTGGGCCTTCAGGGGTCGGATTTGCGCGCTGCCGAGCGCACCTTTCAACTCATGCGGCAGGTCGCGGGACGGGCCGGGCGGTCAGAGCGTAAGGGGTTGGCATTGTTGCAGACTTTTCAGCCGGAACACCCGGTCATCCGGTCGATCATGGCGGGCGACGAAGAGGGATTCTGGAGCGCGGAGGCGCGCGAGCGGCAGGCGGCAGGCGTGCCGCCATATGGGCGCATGGCGGGGATCATCTTGTCGTCGCCGGACGTGCAGCAGGTGTTTGATCTTGGCAATGCGCTGGCGCGGCAGGATGGGCCGTTAAGGGCGGTGGGGGCGCAGGTTTACGGACCGGCACCAGCGCCGATTGCGCGTATTCGGGGGCGGCATCGGGTGCGCCTGTTGGTGAAGGCGGACAAGGGGGTGCGGCTTCAGCCGGCACTGGCCGAATGGGTTGGGCAATTCCGCCTGAAGGGGGATATCCGCCTTGCCGTCGATATCGACCCGCAGAGCTTCTATTAACGCGAAAAACCAATGTCGGTATCACGTCGGTATTGCGTCGGTATCGCGTATGTGCGCCGCGGGGCGTAAGCGGATTTCTTCACAGAGATCAAAAGATTGGAAACGTAACGCGCCCTGTCAGGTCACAGGTTCCTTGGCGAGACCTTTGCCAAGGATCGGCCCGGTCGGCAGGTTCGTCGGAGAGCCGCCAGCGGGTTCGAAGGTGATCTCGTAGAGCTGCTGCGGATGGGGCGTTGGCAGGCCTTCGATGGTGAAGGTCATCGAGGTGCCCGAGGACAGCAGACCGAGCGAGACCGGCAGGCCGTCGTCTTCGGGCTTGGTCCAGACTTGCATCACTTGATCGTCGGGGACGTTCGGCGCTTCGAGGAGGGTTACGCGGGTGGTGTTGTCGGCGCCGCTTTCGACGAGGGCGATGGCTTCACCGCTATCGTTGACGAGCACGGCGATCACCACCGGGTCGGGCTGCATGAGGCTCATCCAGCCGACAAGCACAGCGAGCAGGAGAGAGGCCGCAATGCTGCCAAGGGCGGTCGCGCGCCAGCGGCCAAGCGCAGTTTGTGCCGGGGCAAGGGGAACGACATTGGACGGCGCGGACGACTCGTCTTCGGCCTTGGCGGGCGCGGTGTCGAGCGCGGGCTCGACGCGGCTCCAGAAGTCGGCGGGCAGGGGCAGGGGATCGGCGGTCTCGTCAAGCGGCGCAAACCGGGCGCGGGCAAAGTCGAGACGCGCGGCGAGGGCCGGGTCGTCGAGGGCGCGGGCCTCGAGATCGGCCATCTCCGCCTCGTCGGCAAGGCCGAGGGCGATTTCGTCCATCAGGGTCTCAAGAGAACGATCTGTCATGACAGGCACTCCCGGAGTTTGCCCAGCCCGCGCCGGACCCACGATTTGACAGACCCGAGCGGGGCCGCCATGCGACCGGCAATCTCTCCGTGACTATGGCCAAGGATATAAGAGGCCAAGATCGCCCGCCGTGTGTTGAGGTCGAGCCTTTCGAGGCAGCGGCGCAGGTCGGTCGATCTGTCGAGCCGGTCAAAGGCGGTGTCGAGTTCGCGGTCGTTGAGCGCATGTTCCACAACTTCGGGGGCCATGGGATCGGTGCGGTCCTCGTTGCGCAACATGGTCAGGCAGCGATTGCGCAGGATGGTATAGAGCCACCCCTTGGCCGTGCCGCGGGTCTCGTCGAACTGGTGCGCCCGCTGCCAGATCAGGACAAGTGCATCCTGTAGCGCGTCTTCGGCAAGGTCGGTGCGGCGCAACATGCGCCGCGCGACGCCAAGCATCCGCCCGCCTTCAGCGTGCATGATCTCTTGCAGGGCGGATTTGTCACCAGCCGCGCAGGCCTTGATCAGCTTTGCATAGTCCGTCACGCGCTTGTCTGCTTTCCTCTTGCGGTCCCAACGCGGGGCCGCGATGCGAAAAGAGGTATTGTGCACGGTGTCGCCTGTCAAACGGGTTGGAGAAAGGTGGCTGACGCGCAACCGCGGGCGCGCCAGCCGGAGGGACCACTCTTTACCGATTACTTCGCGGTCATGAAGGTGATGTCGCGCACGGCCACGCCATCCGCGCCCTTGATCTCCCAGCTTTCCTCGACCGCGCCGGTTTCAAGCGACACAGTGTGCATCATGCCGGAGGCGACGAGCCAGGCGGTGTTTTCGCCTTCGGCGTTGGTCGCGATGTCGAAAGCATAGGTGTCGGCGGCGTCGATGCCGAGCTTGCCGATGGCGGCGAGGGTGCCGTCATTGGGCGAAGTCTGCTGAATCAGCGCGACGATGGTGCTGTCGATGTCATACATCGCGGTCGCGTCGGGCTTGCCATAGGAGTTGATATAGGCGGCTGCGACGATGGCCGGGGCTTCGCCTGCGTGCATGTCGGCCTCTTCAAAGGCGAGCGAGCCGTCGACCGTCACCGCACCGCTTTCGATATCGACGCGGTGGTTGGTGGTGCCGGACATGAAGCGCAGCTTGTTGGCTTTGGGGTTGAAGTCGACGATGACGGGCGCGTCGCCCATGATCGGCAGTTCCTTGTCCATGGTGGAGATCACCATGGCCTTGCCGGTCATCGGGTCGATTTCCACGATGTCGAACCCGGCGGTGACGCCGATGAGTTGGCCGGTGGCGGGGCGCAGGTCGATGCCGAGGAGCTTGTCGACGCCGTCCACGTCCATCGAGGCTTTGACGGTGGCGGTCTTGGCGTCGATCTTGTGCAGGGTCTTGTCGCCGGAGAGGCCAATGGCCATCAGGCCGTGATCCCCGTGGCCATCGGCCAGCGCGGCGGCGCCGGAGGCCAGAAGAGTAGCAATGCTCAGGGCGGAAACGGTCTTGTTCATCATATCGTCCTCAAGTCTGTTCGACTGCGGCCAATCCGCAGCTTCCTATTCTCTAGGACTCGTGGTCGGGGGCGTTTGGATGCAGGGGACGCAGATTTTTTTTCACGACGCCTTGTTTGCGGCGCTGTCGTGGTGCCACTCGGGGAGTGGGAAAAGGCGGTCATAGGCCCAGTTAAAGGCGAAGGCGTAGACCATGTAGAACGCCGCAAAGGAGACATCCATCACGAAGGCATGCCAGAGCGAGATGTCGAGATACCAAGCGATGAAGGGCATCAGGACAAAGAGGAGGCCGACCTCGAACAAGACCGCGTGGACAAGGCGCAGGGGCGTGGTTTTCCAAGTGGATCCGGTCAGCCGCTTGAGGCCGAGGTCGAAGAGGTAATTGTAGGCCAGGTTCCAGAGCGTCGCGAGCGTGGCGCTGACGAGGGCGACAACGCCGGTATCGTGCAGGGAGATGCCAAAGATCAGCGCGCCGAGGGGGACGACAATCAGGAGGGCGATGATTTCGAAGCTGAGGGCGTGGCGGAGACGGTCGAGCGGAGAGCGCATGGGAGTTTTCTATCGGGCCGGGCCGTCCCGGAATGGTGCCGTTATGGGGAGGTCGTCCTCGCAACGGGGTCTAGATAGAAGCTCGGGGGGTGGGTTTCAAGCGGGGCCTCGGATGTGCCGGGCCCCGTGCGCGATGGTGTCAGGCGGCGGCGGGGGCGCGGCCGCGCTGGTCGATGAGGATGTCGGTCGCCATGGCGCCGATCCACATACAGAAGAGCGCCATCCAAGCGGTGCCCGCGAAGATCGAGCCGCCGGTGACGCCCGCGCCGATGGCGCAGCCGCCAGCGAGCATGGCGCCGAACCCCATGAGCACGGCCCCGAACATGGCGCGGCGCATGTTGCTTTCGGTGTCAAAGCCCTGAAACTTGAACTCACGCGTCAGGATCGAGGCGAGGAAAGAGCCGATCACCACGCCCGGCACGAGGCCGACGTCGAATTCAAGCACCGCATCGCGGTCGAGGAAGAACATCAACGTATGGGCCGAGGGGCCGGAGAAGGTCGCGCTTTCGATCTGCACGGGCTCAAAGGCGACCTGCGCCAACTCGTAGGTGGCGACCCAGCCGACGGCGACGGCAAAACCGACGCCCGCGCCAAAGATCAGGCGGCGCGCACCGAGGCGGTTCTTGCGGGCGATGACGAGGGCGAGGATTGCCATCAGGATGCCGAAGACGAGGCCGGACAGCTCGGGCAGGCGGAAGAAAGCGATCAGGTCGAGGTTGCGTCCGCCCGAGGTCACCCAGAGGCCCGCGAGATAGTCGCGGGGGCCGGACAGGATTCCCTTGAGGCTCATCTGGGCGACCACGGCGAAGATCAGGCCGGAGACCACCGAGCGCAGGTTGCCATTGGCGGCAAGCACGAGGAGACGGCCGGAACAGCCGCGCGACAGCACCATGCCGACGCCGAACATCAGCCCGCCGAGGATCGCGCCGGACCAGCTTCCGGGGACGGCCATCATGCGGGCGTCTGCGGAATACATCAGACCAAGCGCCTGTGCGCCCTGCACCCAGACGATGGCGGTCGAGATGGTCAGGAGCCAGACCGCGACCTTGTCGCCAAGCTGACCACGGGCGAATTCCACGGTTGCGGCACGCAGGCAGAAGCGCGAGCGCTGGGCCGCGACCCCGAAGATGACACCGGTCAAAAGACCAAGAAGGGCGGCTGTCGGCGCTTCGCCGATACGTTCGACAAGGGCGAGAACATCCATGGCGGTTCCAAATCCTTTTTCGCAATTGCGAGGATATAGGCGCGCAAGGGGCAGAGCTGCTTTGATTCAGATCACAAAAGGATGTGAAACGTCTCGCCTTTTGTCAGGGAAAGGCGTAATCGCAATACATGTTGCGTAAAATGAGTCTTGACGAGGCGCAGGATCTTCCGGTCTGGCGCAGGCCAGTGGCCCTATTGTTCCTGATGGCCTTGGGGATGCCGATCGCGTTCAATACGTGGTCCGCTTTGTTGAATAACTTCGTCATCGAGGTTGCGGATTTTGACGGCTCAGACATTGGCCTTCTGCATACGGTGCGCGAGATTCCGGGCTTTTTCGCCATTGGTGTGATTGCCCTTCTGCTTGTCATGCGTGAGCAGGTTCTCGGTGTTGTCTCGCTCCTTCTTCTGGGGGTTGCGACGGCGGTCACGGCGTGGTTTCCGTCGCTTGCGGGGATCCTGACGATCACCATGCTCAGCTCGATCGGGTTTCACTATTACGAGACGGTGAACCAATCCCTACAGCTTCAATGGCTCGACAAGCTTCGCGCGCCGAAGGTGCTTGGCTGGCTTCTCGCGGCCGGATCGGCGGCGACGCTTGTGGCCTATGGCGCGATTGTCCTGACGTGGAAGGCGTTCGATCTTTCCTACAACAGCGTTTACCTTGCCGGGGGCGGCATCACGGCGGTGATCGCGATCTTCGCCTTCTTTGCCTATCCGCAGTTTGAGGAGCGCACGCCGCAGGTGCGTAAGATGGTGTTGAAGAAGCGCTATTGGCTCTATTACGCGCTTCAGTTCATGGCGGGCGCGCGGCGGCAGATCTTTGTCGTCTTTGCTGGCTTCATGATGGTTGAGCGGTTCGGGTTTGAGGTGCACGAGATCACGGCGCTTTACCTCATCAACCTTGTCGCCAACATGATGCTTGCGCCAATCTTTGGCGCCGCGGTGGCGCGGTTCGGAGAGCGGCGGACGCTCATTTTCGAATATGCGGGCCTTGCCATCGTGTTCCTTCTTTATGGCGGCATCTACTTCTTTGGCTGGGGCGTGATCCTTGCCGCGACGCTTTATGTCGTGGACCATATGCTGTTTGCGCTGGCGCTTGCGCTCAAGACCTATTTCCAGAAGATCGCCGACCCCGAGGATATTGCGCCGACGGCGGCGGTTGCCTTCACCATCAACCATATCGCGGCGGTGTTCCTGCCGGTGCTTCTTGGGCTGTTGTGGCTGGCTTCGCCCGGCGCGGTGTTCATCCTCGCAGCGGGCATGGCCTGCACCTCGCTTTGCCTGTCGCTCCTTGTGCCGCGCCATCCTGAGAAGGGCAACGAGACGCGCCTCGTGCGGATGCGCGTGGCGACGCCGGCGGAGTAGGTCATGGACGGCAAACGCGGTAGATTTCTTGACGGGCCGACGATGGGGCATGTGGTGCGCATGACCCTTGCCGGGACGACAGGCATCACCTTTGTCTTCCTTGTCGACCTTGCCAACCTGTTCTGGATTTCACGGATCGGCGATCCCAAGCTCGTGGCGGCCATAGGCTATGCCTTTGCGATCCAGTTCTTTGCGGTTTCGGTCGGTGTTGGTCTGATGATCGCGGGAACCGCCATCGTGTCGCGCCGCATTGGCATGGGAGAAAGCGCGCGGGCGCGCCATGATGCGACAGCGGCGTTGATCCTGACGGTGCTTGTGCAGGGGCTTGTGGCCTTGTCCATCGTGCTTTTCCGCGACCCGATGTTGCGGCTTGCCGGGGCGGAGGGCGAGACGCTTGCCCTCGCCGAGCGTTATGTGCTGATTTCCATGCCCTCGCTTCTTGTCATGGGGGCCGGGCTTGCCGGGCAGGCGGCGCTTCGGGCGGAAGGCGACGGGCGGCGGTCGATGCTGGTCACGCTGACCTCCGGGTCGGTGGCGATGGTGGCGGATCCGATCCTGATCCTGACGCTTGGCCTTGGCCTTGATGGCGCAGCACTCGGGGTTGTCTTGTCGCGGTTCGTGATGGCGGGGATGGCGCTTTTGTTCGCGATCCGCGTGCATGACCTTTTCGCGCGTCCCGAGGTGTGGGCGGTGCGTCGGGCAATCCGGCCATTCGTGGCGGTGGCGGTTCCGGCGATCCTCACCCAGATGGCGACACCCTTTGCCAACTACCTTCTGACCGGGGTCATCGCGAGCTTTGGCGACAACGCGGTGGCGGCTTGGGCGGTGGTGAACCGGCTGACCGTGGTGGCCTTTGGTGGCATCTTCTCGCTTTCGGGCGCGATTGGCGGCATCTTTGGGCAGAATTTCGGCGCGGGGCTGCATGACCGGCTGCGCTCGACCTTCCGCGATGCGCTCATTTTCTGCGCGGGCTACACCCTCCTCGCCTGGGCACTTCTGGCGGCGACGGCGCCGATGGTGGTCAAGGGGTTCGGCCTGATCGGGGTGGGCGAGACGGTCTACCTCACCTTCGCACGGGTCGGGGCGGGGGCGTTTGTGTTCGTCGGTGCGGCCTATGTTGCCAATGCGGCCTTCAACAACCTTGGCAAGGCGACGCGCTCCACAGTGATCAACTGGCTTCGCGATGGGGTTCTGATCCTGCCGGCGGCATGGGTCTTTGCCGAATGGTACGGGGCGACAGGCGTGGTCTATGCGCAGGCGCTTGTCGGGGCCATTGTCGGGCTGTTCGCGGCGGCGTGGAGCCGTGCCTTCCTTGCCCGGATCGGGCAGGAGACCCCACCGCAGCGCGCACGCCCTTGACGGGACGAGCCCTTGGGCCTACGCCGCTTGGCAGAGCACAGGAGCCTTCGACATGCCCACATTCACCGCCTTCACGACCCTTGCCGGGAAAGCCCCCGCCGACTCTCTTGGTGAGGCGATGGAACGCCTGCAGCCCGAGCCGACCGGCGTTGGCGTGTTCGAGATCGAGGATGGATCGGGCCTCTGGGAAGTGGGCGGCTATTTCACCGAGGCGCCCGACGCAGCCGCATTGGCGGTTCTGGCGGTGGCGTTTGAGGCCAAGCCGTTCGTGGTGTCCGAACTGCCGGAAACCGATTGGGTCGCCAAGGTCAAACGCGAGCTGGCCCCGGTCGAGGCCGGGCGGTTCTTTGTCTATGGCAGCCATGATGCAGACAAGGTGCCCGAGGGTGCGGAGCCGCTATTGATCGAGGCGGCGATGGCGTTCGGCACCGGGCATCACGGCACGACGCTTGGCTGTCTCAAGGGATTGGACCGGTTGGCCAATGAAGGGTTTGTCGGCAAGAACGTCGCCGATATCGGCTGTGGCACGGCGGTGCTTGCCATGGGTGCGGCGCGGATCTGGCCAGAGACGGTTCTGGCGAGCGATATCGATCAGGTCGCGGTCGACGTGGCAGAGGCCAATGTGGCGGCAAACGGGCTCGAGGGGCGTGTGGTCTGTCTTGAGGCGGCGGGGTTCGGTCATCCCGACCTTGCGGCGCGCGCGCCTTATGACCTTGTCTTTGCCAATATCCTCAAAGCACCGTTGATCGATCTCGCGCCGGATATGGGGGCCAATATCATCGGCGGCGGATATGCGATCCTGTCAGGAATTCTCAACGAGCAGGCGGACGAGGTTGTTGCGGCCTATGACGCGACGGGGTTCGGCGTGCATACGCGCGAAGAGATCGGCGAGTGGACGACCCTGACCTTGACCCGGCGCTGAGGCACGGCGGTTGACAGGGGCGCGGCCACGGCCGCGCGCAGGTTTTCTCGTCATCGCGCCCAAGGGCGCGCTGCCTGCGGAAATGCCTCCGGCGGGAGTATTTTCACAAAGGAGAAGGACGGGGCGACGATTCGCGCTCTGTTGCCCGTTTGGAAACGTATGGAAAGCTCTCAAGCCATTGTTTCCAAGTTACTTTCAGCCAGTCGAAAACTGGACGGTAATTGTCTAAAACTGGCCTGATTTGAGGGGGTTTGCCTTAGTTTCGCCACATTTCGGAGCCAATCAGACCATGTTTGGTGGGGGCCGAACAGAATGTGACCTCTGCCATGAGCGACTCTTACAAAGATTTTCAGGCCCGCGTTGCGCGGATCTATGATTTGAACGAGACGACGACCCGTGACACGTCGAGCCGGGTCAGCGTTCATCGTGAGCCGAACGGATATGTTGTCATCCGGGGCGCACGTCCCTCCATGCGTATTCCCTGGACCGGTATCCTGATGGTGCTGGCGGCGGTTTTCATGCTCAAGGGCGCCGTGATGGCGCGGCTTGGCGCGGATTTCTACAAATCGGAGATCGGGCGGCTGCGCCCGTCGACCGTGCTTGAACAGATCGGAACCTGGACGATGCGTCCGGACCCGATCTCAAGCTGGGTCGCCCGGCAGATCAAGACACTTAGCTGATCCCTCCAAATCAGCAGGCGGCCCCGGTCTCTCTCCCGGGGCCGTTTTCTTTTGTGCGGGGCGATCGCGTGAAGGTTCCCTTGGCACAAAAGAAAAACCGCACCCCGAGGGAGGTGCGGTCGATCTGATCCGAAGATCCGAAAACGGCGGTGTCGTCGTTTCCGAACGTCGTCAGCGCAGCGCGTCGAGATCGGCGCGGGAGAGGCCGATGTCGTCGAGCTCGCGGTCGGAGAGGGCGGACAGCGCGATGCGGGTTGCGCGCTGGTCTTTCCAGTCGGCATAGGACGCGGCGACGGAGGCCACGAAAGCGCCGAAGCGGTCCGCGAGGGAGACGCGGACAGCGCCCTGAGCGGCGGCGTCAAATGCGGTCATGGAGACGAAGGTCTGGCCAATATGGCCGGCAAACCCCGCCGGGGAGGTCGAGAAACGGTTGGTGTCGAATGCAGCCATGTCAGTAGTCCTTCTGTTCGAGTTATGGTCAGCGTTTTCGTAAAGCCGCAAATAGGAGCGGTATGCACATGAAACAAGCAATAAAAAATGCAAGGGTGTTATGATGTTTGTGCATAGGTCGCGTGCGTTTAACAATTTGAAAAACTTATGAAAAATGCACGGGTCTGCCGTCGCTGCGACTTGATGGGGTGTCGTTTTTGACCGTCGCGATGCAAAAACGACATGGCTCGTCATCGGTCATGCGTTTCTTGCAAGGCTCTTGGCGAATGTTCCGGTTTTGTGCTAGTGGTTCAAAAAAGCAACATTTCGCAGGGCAGCGGGGCAGAAAGATGCGGGTTTTGGGAATTGATCCCGGTTTGCGCAACATGGGCTGGGGCGTCATCGACGTTGAAGGCAGCCGAATCAGCCATGTGGGCAACGGAATTTGCCATTCTGTCGGTGAAGAACTGGCGACGCGGCTGCTGTCATTGCATGAACAGCTCAGCGCCGTGGTGGCGCGGTTTGAGCCGGATCACGCGGCGGTCGAGAACACGTTCGTCAACAAGGACGCGGTTGGCACGCTCAAGCTTGGCCAGGCGCGGGGGATCGCGCTCTTGGTGCCAGCGCAGGCAGGGCTCGTGATTGGGGAATATGCGCCCAACAAGGTCAAGAAGACGGTGGTCGGGGTCGGCCATGCGGAGAAGCATCAGGTCGAGCATATGGTCAAGCTACAATTGCCGGGAGCGGTCATCAACGGGCCGGACGCGGCGGATGCGCTGGCCATTGCGATTTGTCATGCCCATTATGCGCGGGCCGGCGGCGGCATGGAGGCCGCGCTGCGGAAGGTGGGCACATGATTGGCAAGATTTCCGGACGGATCGAATACCGCGCGAGTGATCATGTGCTGATCGATGTCGGCGGTATCGGCTATGTCGTCTATGTGAGCGACCGCACCATGGCGGCCCTGCCGGGGCAGGGCGAGGTTGCGGCGGTCTACACCGACCTCCTCGTGCGCGAAGACCTGTTGCAGTTGTTCGGTTTCACGACATTGATCGAGAAGGAATGGCATCGGTTGTTGATGAGCGTGCAGGGGATCGGCGCGAAGGCGTCGCTTGCCATTCTCGGAGCGCTCGGGGCGGACGGGGTCAGTCGGGCGATCTCGCTTGGCGATGCGACGGCGCTTAAGGCGGCGAAGGGTGTCGGGCCGAAGACGGCGCAGCGGGTGGTGATCGAGTTGAAGGACAAGGCGCCCGCGGTGATGGCGCTTGGCGGGACGATGGCGGAGGCTCTGGGCGAGCTGCCTGCGGAGGCCAGCGTGATCGACGATGAGGCCCCGGCGGCGAAACCGAAGCGCGCGGCGGCAGCGAAGGCATCGGGCAGCGCCTCGGCGCAGGCGGAGGCCCTGTCGGCGCTTGGCAACCTCGGCTATGGTCCGGGCGAAGCGGCGGCAGCGGTGGCCGAGGCTGCGGGAGAGGCGCCGGAGGCGGAGACCGCGGCGTTGATCCGGGCGGCGCTCAAGCTGCTGGCGCCGAAAGGATAAGGAATGATGGATCAGCCGGACCCGACATTGCGACCGGAAGCGCGCCCCGAAGACGCGGATCGCGCGCTGCGCCCGCAGGCGCTTGGCGATTTCATCGGCCAGGCCGAGGCGCGGGCGAACCTAAAGGTCTTCATCGAGAGCGCGCGGCGACGCGGCGAGGCGATGGACCACACGCTCTTTCATGGGCCGCCGGGGCTTGGCAAGACGACGCTGGCGCAGATCATGGCGCGCGAGCTGGGGGTGAGTTTCCGCATGACCTCTGGCCCGGTGCTGGCCAAAGCGGGCGATCTGGCGGCGATCCTGACCAATCTCGAGGCGCGCGACGTTCTGTTCATCGACGAGATTCACCGGCTCAACCCGGCGGTCGAAGAGGTGCTTTACCCGGCGATGGAGGATTTCGAGCTCGACCTTGTCATTGGCGAGGGGCCGGCGGCGCGCACGGTGCGGATCGAGTTGCAGCCCTTCACGCTGGTCGGGGCGACGACGCGGCTCGGGCTTTTGACGACACCGCTACGGGACCGGTTCGGCATTCCGACGCGGTTGCAGTTTTACACCGAGGATGAGCTGAACGAGATCGTGACGCGCAATGCGACGAAGCTCAACGTGCCGGCCGTCGGCGAGGGTGCGCGCGAGATCGCAAGGCGGTCGCGCGGGACGCCGCGGATTGCCGGGCGGCTGTTGCGGCGGGTGGTGGATTTCGCGCTGGTCGAGGGCGATGGCACGGTGAGCCGGGAGATCGCCGATAGCGCGCTGACGCGGCTCGGGGTGGATCAGCTTGGCCTTGATGGGGCGGACCGGCGCTATCTGCGCTTCATTGCCGAGAATTATGGCGGCGGGCCGGTGGGGATCGACACGATCTCGGCGGCGCTCAGCGAGAGCCGGGATGCAATCGAAGAGGTGATCGAGCCGTTCCTGCTGCAGCAGGGATTGGTGCAGCGCACGCCGCGCGGGCGGATGCTGGCGCAGAAGGCGTGGCGGCATCTTGGCATCGAGGCACCAAAACGGGCGGATCAGACCGACCTGTTCGGGAAATAGATTTCATGCCTTCGGCGGGAGTATTTGCCACAGAGAAGAAAGGCTGAACGGTCCTGTCTTCTTCTCTGGAGAAATACTCCGGGGGTCTGGGGGCAGAGCCCCCAGCCCCGCCCAACGCTTGCGGGACGCAGCTTTGCTGCGTCTCCAAGGGGCGGGAGGGCTTGCCAAGGGGCGGTGATCCATGGGATCAGGCGCGCGCTTGCAACAAGGAGGGCGCCATGACGCCGGAACAGGTTCAGGAGTTGTTCACCCAAAAGGACGGATCCTACGCCTTTGCGCGCTGGGGGCGGCCCATCGCGCCGATCGTGTTCGGGGTCGAGGATGCGACGCTGGCGACGGTCAAAGGCGCGGTGGAGGCGGTGGTGACGCTTGTTGGGCACCAGATGGCCGAGACCGACCCGGAGCTTGGCGTGAACCTGATGGTTTTCTTCCTGCGTGATTGGGACGAGTTGGCGTCGGTGCCGGATCTTGATCGCCTGATCCCCGATCTTGAGCCGCTTCTTGGGCGGCTCAAGGCGGCGGGGGCGCGGCAATACCGGGCGTTCCGGTTCGACGATCACGGCGCGATCAAGGCGGCCTTTGTCTTTGTGCGCATGGACGGGGAGATGGCCGAGCTGCCTGCCGAGAGCATTGCGCTGGCGCAGGCCGTGCAGGTGATGCTTCTTTGGGGGCCGCGCGCTTTTGCCGAGACCTCGCCGCTGGCGGTTTTGCCGGAGAGTGGCGCGACGGTGTTGCGCCCGGAGATCGCTGCGGTGCTGGCCGCCGCCTATGATCGGATGATGCCGCCCTCTGCCGATGACCCGAGCCACGCGCTGCGCCTTTTTGCGCGGCTCCGGCTCGAGGATGATGCGGGCTGATGCGGGCCTTCCTCGCGCTTGATCTGCCCGAGGAGATGCGCGCGGCGGTGGCGTCGCTTCAGGATCAGTTGCGGGTTGGGCGCAAGCCGCCGGCGGAGAACCTGCACCTGACGCTGGCTTTTCTTGACGATCAGCCGGAGGCGGTTTTGGCCGAGTTGCACGAGGCGTTGCAGGGCGAGCGCCTGCCGGAAATCCACCTCGCGTTGCAGGGCTTGGAACTTTTCGGCGGGGCGAGGCCGAGGGTGCTATATGCCAAGGGGGAAGGCGGCGCGGCGCTTGTGGCGCTGCACCGGACGGTGCGGCGGGTGGCGCGAGATGTCGGGATCGAGTTGTCGCGCGAGCGGTTTCGTCCGCATGTCACGTTGGCGCGGTTTCGTCCGCATGTCACGTTGGCGCGGTTTCGCCGGGACATGAGCGAGGACGAGGCCGTCAAGCTCGGCCAGTTCATGGCCCGGTGTGGCGATTGGCAGTTCTCCGAGGCACCGATTGCCGCGCTTTGTCTTTTTGGGTCTGAACTGCATCCAGATGGTGCGGTGCATGATGTGTTGGCGGGCTATCCGTTGGGGTGAGGATGTGCGCACTGGACAGGCGCGCGGCTTCTTGCTTTGGTGGCGGCGCATTTGAGCCGAGAGGATCCGGACCGTGACATACACCCTGCCCATTCGCATCTATTACGAAGACACCGACATGGCCGGGATCGTCTATTACGCCAACTACCTCAAGTTCATCGAGCGCGGGCGCAGCGAATGGGTGCGCGAGATCGGTATGGATCAACTCAAGATGAAGGCGGAGGGAATCGTTTTCGCCGTGCGCCGGGTCGAGGCGGATTATCTTGGTTCGGCCAAACTTGACGATGAATTGATCGTGGAAACCGAGGTGGCGAGCGTCACAGCGGCGCGGCTCGTCATGGAACAACGGGTCAAACGGGGTGAGGAAGTGCTGTTTCACGCGATGGTGACCGTTGTGTGTATGAACGAAGCCGGTCAACCGGTGCGACTTCCGGCGAATATCCGCCAGATGGTGCATTGAAGCGGGCCATAACGCGCCAATGACGCCTATTTGATGGCTTTCCCCGTGTCTTTCCTGTAGATTCCTGCCAAACAGATGGCCGCAACAAGACGGCCCAAAGGCAGAGCAGGCATATGGAAGCAGCAGTCGATTTTTCGATGTGGGCGCTTTTCGCGCGCGCAACCCTGACCGTGAAACTGGTGATGATGCTCCTCGTGGTGGCATCGTTCTGGTCGTGGTCAGTGATCATCCAGAAACACATTCTTTTCCGCAATGCGCGACGCGAGGCGGCGCGGTTTGACCGGGCGTTCTGGTCCGGGGAACCGCTCGATCAGCTTTATGAAGAGATCGGCCCGACGCCTTCGGGGCGTTCACAGCGTATTTTTGCCGCCGGGATGACGGAATGGCACCGGAGCCACCGACAGGACGGGGGGCTTATCGCCAACGCCACGAGCCGGATCGACCGGAGCATGGATGTCGCCATCGTGAAAGAGGCGGAAGTCTTGCAGAAGGGCTTGCCGATCCTTGCCACGGTCGGCTCGACCGCGCCGTTTGTCGGGCTGTTCGGGACGGTCTGGGGCATCATGAATGCCTTTATCGAGATCGCGGCGCAGCAGAACACCAACCTTGCCGTTGTCGCGCCGGGGATTGCCGAGGCGCTTTTGGCGACGGGGCTTGGTCTTTTGGCGGCCATTCCGGCGGTGATCTTCTATAACAAGTTGAGTGCGGATAGCGACCGGATCATCGCGGGCTATGAGGCCTTTGCCGATGAGTTCGCCACCATTCTTAGCCGACAGCTGGATTCCTGATATGGGAGCCGGGGTCATGAAAGGGGCCGAGGGCGGCGGCAAGCGGCGGCGCAGAACGCGGCGGCGCAGTCAGCCGATGGCCGAGATCAACGTGACGCCATTCGTCGACGTGATGCTCGTTCTGCTTATCATTTTCATGGTGGCGGCGCCGCTTCTGACGGTGGGTGTTCCGGTGGAACTGCCGAAGACGGCGGCGAACCCCTTACCGGGCGAGCAGGAAGAGCCGCTTGCAATTACGATCGCGGCGGATGGGACGCTTGCGATCATGAATTCGCCGGTCGCACCGGAGGAGCTTGTGAACAAGCTGCGCGCGGTGGCGGTCGAGCGCGCTTCGCAGCGGATTTACCTGCGGGCCGATGGGGCGCTGCCGTATGAAATGGTGGTGCAGGTCATGGGCGCGCTGAACGCGGCGGGGTTCTCGGATATCGGGCTGGTGACGGATATCGGTGGCCCCGACATGGGTGACAACTGAGGCGCGCGGTGCATATCGGGCATTATATCTCTGGCGCGGCCCATGTGGGTCTGATCGGCTGGGCGCTTCTGGGCTCTGTGTTTCAGAGCACGCCGGAGCCGTTCGAGGTCGCGGGCGTTGCGGTTATTACCGAGGCGGAGTTCGCTGCGTTGAGCGCGCCGGATCAGGTTCCGCAGCCGGAGACGGATGTGGAAGTGCCGGTGGCGCCAGAGCTTTCGGAGGCGGAGCCGTTTCGCGGGGCAGAGCCGGATGAAGCGCCGGATCAGAACCGCCCGGAAAGCGCCGAGGCGGCAGAGACCGAGGATGCGCCGGACCTGAGCGCGGTGGAGGTGCCCGCGCCGGCGGAACTGATCGATGAGGTGCCGGACATGACCCCGCCGAGCGAGGACATCGCCGCGTTGCAGCCGCAGGAGGCAGAGCCGGAGACGGTTCAGCCCGCGCCGCGCGTCGCGCCCGAGCCGGTTGCACCGCCGGAGCCGGATGTGAAGATCGACGACACGGTGCGCGAGGCGGTGACGCCGGAGGAAAGCCCCGACGCCGCGCCGCAAGAGCCGGAAGAGGCGACCGCGCCGGAAGCGGCAAGCACGGAGATCGTCACCGAGGCCAAGGAGCTTGCGCCGAAAAGCTCGGTGCGTCCGCAGCTGCGCCCGCGTCGTGCAGCGGAGGCCGAGAGCGCGCCGGAGCCGAAGGACGATACCGACGATGCCATCGCGGCGGCCTTGGCCGAGGCCGGGACGCAGGAGCAGGCCGAGACCCCTGCCGCGCCGAGCGGTCCGCCGCTGACACGGGGCGAGAAGGACGCGCTTCGAATCTCGGTGCAGAACTGCTGGGTCGTGGACGTGGGCAGTCAGGCGGCGAATGTCACGGTCACGGTGGCGATGAACATGACGCGCGAGGGCAAGGTCGATGGGGCGATCTCTCTCTTGCGGGCGGAAGGCGGCGACGATCAGGCGACGAAAGTGGCCTTCGAGGCGGCTCGGCGCGCGATCCTGCGTTGCCAGAAGGGTGGCTATAAATTGCCGATCGACAAGTATGAGCATTGGCGTGAGATCGAAATCACGTTTAATCCGGAGAAAATGAGGCTGAAATGATGCGACTTCTAGCAGCTCTTCTGATGGGACTGACGGTTCTGGGGCAAATGGCGATGGCCCAAGGCGGTCCGCTTCGGATCGAGATCACCGATGGTGTGGTCGAGCCCTTACCCTATGCCGTGCCCGATTTCGTGGCCGAGAACAGCGCGGCGAATGGCTATGCCGCGCAACTTGCCGATGTGATCGCGTCGGATCTTTCGGGAACCGGGCTTTTCCGGGAGATTCCCGAGAAGGCGCATATCGCCAAGATCAGCAATTTTTCCTCTCCGGTGCAGTTCGCCGATTGGAAAGCGATCAACGCGCAGGCGCTCATCACCGGGGCGGTGTCGGTGTCGGGAAGCAACCTTGAGGTCAAGTTCCGGGTCTATGACGTCTTTGCGGGCCAAGAGCTTGGCAATGGGTTGCGGTTCAAAGGCACGGTCGATGGCTGGCGGCGGATGGCGCATAAGGTGGCCGATGCGGTCTATAGCCGGATCACCGGCGAGGGCGGCTATTTCGACAGCCGTGTGGTCTTCGTGAGTGAGACCGGCCCCAAGGATGACCGCAAGAAGCGCCTCGCGATCATGGATTATGACGGGGCGAACCTTCAGTATCTGACGGATTCAAGCTCGATCGTGCTCGCACCGCGGTTCTCGCCCACCGGCGACAAGGTGCTTTACACGAGCTATGAGACGGGGTTCCCGCAGGTTTACATTCTCGATGTGGGCAGCGTGCAGCGCCGGGTGCTGAATAGTGAGGCGGGCACCATGTCCTTTGCGCCGCGCTTTGCGCCTGATGGCAAGAGCCTGCTTCTGTCGATCACGCGGGATGGCAATACGGATATCTATCGTATGGGGCTTACGGGCGGACGGCCGCAGCGCCTGACTTCGTCGCCCGCGATCGACACCGCGCCGAGCTTTAGCCCCGATGGCAGTCAGATCGTCTTTGAGAGCGACCGTTCGGGCACGCAACAGCTTTATGTGATGCCAGTGGGCGGGGGAGAGCCGAAGCGGATCAGCTTTGGGCAGGGTCGCTATGGCACTCCGGTCTGGAGCCCGCGCGGCGATCTCATCGCGTTTACCAAGCAGAACAAGGGCCGGTTCCATATCGGTGTGATGCGCACGGATGGCAGCGAAGAGCGTCTGCTCACGGCGTCGTTCCTTGACGAGGGGCCGACGTGGGCGCCGAATGGGCGCGTGATCATGTTCACCCGCGAAACCCAAGGGGCAAGCGGCGCATCGGCGCTTTACTCGGTCGATGTATCGGGGCGCAACCTTCGTAAGGTCAAGATCAGTGGCGGCGGGTCGGACCCGGCTTGGTCGCCCCTTCAGGAATAAGCTGCGCGCGTTTTCAACAGGCGCAGCATGTGATAGAACAGGCCCTAAAGAAACGTTTTGGAACGGGCATTGAGGAAACGAGGCATATCATGAACGCGATAACGAAGATCGGTTTTCTGGTCGCGGCGCTGGCGCTGGCAGGCTGTAGCAATTCGGGCGCTTTCGGGCTTGGCGGCGGATCGGCCGGCGGACCGGGCAGCGGCCAATTCGAAGATGGCAGTGTGGACGACCCCACCTCCGTGGCGCATTTCCGTGAGCGCATTGGCGATCGGGTTCTTTTCGTCGTCGATCAGTCGACGCTTTCCGAGGAAGGCCGCCTGACGCTTCTGGCGCAGGCCAACTGGCTTATGGAGAACACCGATTACAACGCGGTGATCGAGGGCCATGCGGATGAGCAGGGCACGCGGGAATACAACCTCGCGCTTGGCGCGCGCCGGGCCAGCTCGGTCAAGGAATTCCTTGTGTCGCGCGGTGTCGCAGGGTCGCGTCTGAGCACGGTCAGCTACGGCAAGGAACGCCCGATCGAGGTTTGCTCGGCAGAGGCGTGCTATGCACAGAACCGCCGCGCTGTGACGGTTCTCAAGGCTGATGTGAACTTCTGAGCAGGGGACGGCTATGCGCCTGATTGCGATTTGTCTCGTGGCGATGATCGGGGTGGGGCCGCGTGCGGCCCTTGCCCAGGACAGCGAAACGCTGGCCGATATCCGCCAGCAGCTTTCGGTTCTTTATGTTGAGATCCAGAGCCTCAAGCGGGAATTGTCCACGACCGGATCGCCCACGGGCGTCAACACCAGCGGCACCACCTTGCAACGTATCGATGCGATCGAGGCCGAAGTGCAGCGCCTCACCGGGCGCACCGAGCGGCTTGAGCAGCGGATCGACAGCGTGGTGCAGGACGGCACC
Organism: Shimia sp. FJ5; assembly: GCF_032918335.1. NCBI lineage: Bacteria > Pseudomonadati > Pseudomonadota > Alphaproteobacteria > Rhodobacterales > Roseobacteraceae > Shimia > Shimia sp. FJ5. The sequence continues at coordinate 25,049 of NZ_JAWJUV010000004.1, forward strand.
AACCGCATTGGCGATCTTGAGTTCCGGCTTGTCGAGCTTGAAGGGGGCGACGTGAGCGACCTTGGCGAGACGACGACGCTTGGCGGCGACGTGGAGACCTCTCCTGCGCCGACTGTTCCGTCGCTTTCGGACGGGAGCATGGAGACCTCGACACAGCTTGCTGTTGGTGAGCGTGCCGATTTCGAACGCGCCAGTGCGGCGCTCGAAGGCGGCGATGCGCAAAGCGCGGCGGATCAGTTCGAGGCCTTCCTCGAGACCTATCCCGGAAGCCCGCTTGAGGCCGAGGCGTATCTGCGCCGAGGGCAGGCGCTCGAGGCGATGGAGCGGCTTACCCCGGCGGCGCGGGCCTATCTCGACAGCTATTCGCAATACCCGCAGAGCGATGTGGCGGATGAAGCCCTGTATAACCTTGGGCGCGCGCTCGGGTTGCTCGACAAGGTGAGCGAGGCCTGCGTCACGCTTGGCGAGGTCGAGACGCGGCATCCGGGATCGGCGATGATCGGTCCGGCGCAAGCGGAAATGCAGTCGCTGGGGTGCAATTGAGCACGCCCGGCGAGGCATTGAGCGGCTTTTTCAACGGACAGGATTTGCGCGCCGTGGGCGTTGCCGTTTCGGGCGGCAGCGATTCCACAGCGCTATTGATTTTCGCGACAGAGTGGGCCGCGGCGGCGGGCGTGCGCCTCGTCGCGGCGACGGTCGATCATGGGTTGCGTGCAGAGGCGGCAGCGGAGGCGGAGGCGGTTGCACAGACCTGCGCGGGGCTTGGTGTGGCGCATGAGATTCTGGCCTGGCGTGGCTGGGATGGGTCGGGAAACGTACAGGCGGAGGCGCGCAGGGCGCGCTATCGTTTGCTTGCGGAGTGGGCGCGGCGCGAAGGGCTCGATTGCGTGCTCCTTGGGCATACGATGGACGATCAGGCGGAAACGGTGTTGATGCGGCTTGCGCGCAGGGCCGGGGTTGATGGGCTTGCGGCGATGGCGGCACGGTTCGAACGCGAGGGACAGGCGTTTGGGCGGCCACTTCTTGGACAGCGACGCGGGGATCTGCGCGAGATGCTAAAGGCGCGGGGCGTCGATTGGATCGAAGACCCGTCGAATGACGACGCGCGGTTTGACCGAGTGAAGACACGGCGCGCGCTTGGCGAACTGGCCGAGATCGGGGTCGATGCGGAAGCGCTTGCCACGGTGAGCGAGAACATGGCCGACGTGCGTGCGGCACTTGACTGGCAGGTGGCGCAGGTGGCCAAGGACGCGGTGCAGATCGAAGCGGGGGATTTGCGTGTCGATCTGGCGGCGTTTGGAACGGTGCCGGAGGAAATCCGGCGGCGGCTTCTCGTGGCAGGGATTCAATGGGTCAGCGGCGGCGACTATGCCCCGCGGCGCGCGCCGGTGCAGCGGCTTTTGGAGGAGATCAGCGCGGGGCAGGGCGGCACCTTGGCGGGTTGTGTTCTTACGGTTGAGGGCGGGCGCTTGCGTATTGCGCGCGAGCCTCGGGCGGTGATGGAAAACGAGAGCGCGGGGCCGCTCTGGGACGGGCGTTGGCATGTCGAGGGGCCGTGGCAGGGCGGCGAGGTCTTGCGCGCGTTGGGAGAGGCGGGGCTGGCCGAGGTCGAGGATTGGCGCGCGGCCGGTTTGCCACGCCAGAGCCTTATCGCATCGCCTTCGGTCTGGCGCGCGGGGACGCTTGTCGCCGCACCCCTAGCCGGTCACGGGGCAGGCTGGCGGGCGAAACTCTGCCCGGAACGGAGCGGTTTTCCCCCTCCGAGGCGCTAATGCCGCGATTCACGCATTGAACATAATGCTCTGATCTCTATTTAGGAGTGTAGCCCGCTGTGCTACGGACAGCGGAACTCAATGATTGGGAGATTTTGCCTTGGGCAACGCACGCAACATTGCATTTTGGGTGGTTCTGTTTCTGCTGATCCTCGCCCTTTTCAACCTGTTCAGCGGTGGCAACAACAACCTGCAAAGCCGCGAGATCGGCTATTCGGAGTTCGTGCAGGCCGTCGATGATGGCAACGTCAGCAGCGTCACGCTTGACGGGGAACAGGTTCGCTACCGGACGACGAGCGGCGGCGATTTCGTCACCATCAAGCCGGAAGACGCAGAAGTGACCAAGCTTCTGATCGACAATGGCATCCCGATCAAGGCCGAGAGCCAAGAGCAATCGGGCTTTCAGTCGTTCATCCTGAGCCTGCTGCCGTTCCTCCTTTTGATCGGTGTGTGGATCTATTTCATGAACCGGATGCAGGGCGGCGGCAAAGGCGGCGCGATGGGCTTTGGCAAGTCCAAGGCCAAGATGCTTACCGAGAAACATGGCCGCGTGACCTTTGACGACGTGGCAGGCATCGACGAAGCCAAGGAAGAGCTTGAAGAGATCGTTGAATTCCTGCGCAACCCGCAGAAATTCTCGCGCCTTGGTGGCAAGATCCCGAAAGGCGCGCTTCTTGTGGGCCCTCCGGGCACGGGTAAGACGCTTCTTGCACGTGCTATTGCGGGCGAGGCGGGCGTGCCCTTCTTCACCATTTCCGGCTCGGATTTCGTTGAGATGTTCGTCGGTGTCGGCGCAAGCCGTGTGCGCGACATGTTCGAGCAGGCGAAGAAGAACGCGCCCTGTATCGTCTTCATCGACGAGATCGACGCCGTGGGCCGGTCGCGCGGTGTTGGCATCGGTGGTGGCAATGACGAGCGCGAACAGACGCTCAACCAGCTTCTGGTCGAGATGGACGGGTTCGAGGCCAATGAAGGCGTCATCATCCTTGCCGCGACCAACCGTAAAGACGTTCTTGATCCGGCGCTTCTGCGTCCCGGTCGTTTTGACCGCAACGTCACCGTGGGCAACCCCGATATCAAGGGCCGCGAAAAGATCCTTGGCGTCCATGCCCGCAAGACCCCGCTTGGCCCCGATGTCGACCTGCGCATCATCGCGCGCGGCACGCCGGGCTTTTCCGGGGCGGACCTTGCCAACCTCGTGAACGAGGCGGCGCTTATGGCGGCGCGCGTGGGGCGGCGGTTCGTGACCATGGAAGATTTCGAGAACGCCAAGGACAAGGTCATGATGGGGGCCGAGCGTCGCTCGATGGTGCTCACGCAGGACCAGAAGGAAAAGACCGCCTATCACGAAGCGGGCCATGCCGTTGTCGGCCTCGAGCTGCCGCTCTGTGATCCGGTCTATAAGGCGACGATCATTCCGCGTGGTGGCGCGTTGGGGATGGTGGTCAGCCTGCCTGAGATGGACCGTCTCAACTATCACCGCGATGAATGCGAGCAGAAGCTTGCGATGACCATGGCGGGCAAGGCCGCAGAGATCCTCAAATACGGCGAAGATCACGTGTCGAACGGCCCGGCGGGCGACATCATGCAGGCGAGCCAGTTGGCGCGTGCCATGGTGATGCGCTGGGGCATGTCCGACAAGGTCGGCAATATCGACTATGCCGAGGCGCATGAGGGCTATCAGGGCAATACCGGCGGTTTTTCGGTCTCGGCGCACACGAAGGAGCTTATCGAGGAAGAGGTTAAGCGCCTCATCCAAGGGGGCTATGAGCGCGCCTACAAGGTTCTCACCGAGAAGAACGAAGAATGGGAGCGCCTTGCGCAGGGGCTTCTTGAGTACGAAACGCTGACCGGCGACGAGATCAAACGCGTGATGCGGGGCGAGCCGCCGCAATCGGGCGAGGACGACGCCGGGGACGAGGGTGAAGGCAATGCGCCCTCGGTCACGGCGATCCCGAAGACCAAACCGCGCAAGAAGCCTGAGGGCGATGGCGGTATGGAACCGGAACCGACAGCATGACGACAGGAAGGCCGGGGGAAACCCCGGCCTTTTTTATGATGAGGGGAGGCAAGATGCGATGAGGGATTGGAGACCTGATAGCTATGGCCGGTTCGCCGATGTGCGGCTTCAGCCAGCGCTTGATCTTCTGGCGCGGGTCGGAGAAGTACCGGGCGGTGATATCGTGGATCTTGGTTGTGGCAGTGGAGTTATGGGGGCTGCGCTTGCCATGCAGTATCCGGGTCGACGACTTGTTGGCGTGGACCGCTCTCCGAAAATGCTTGGCAAGGCGCTCGAGACCGAGGGGTTCAGCGAGCTGCTTGAGGCCGATATCGCCGCGTGGGAGCCCGATACCGCCCCTGCGCTCGTGTTTTCCAATGCGGCCCTGCAATGGCTCGATGGGCATGAGGCGCTTTTGCCGCGTCTGGCGCAATGCCTCGTGCCGGGGGGCGTTCTTGCCGTGCAGATGCCACATCAGACCCACGCGCCGTCACATCGGGGCTGGGGAGAGGCCTTTGCCGCCCTGTTTGGCGATCGGGAGATTGGCAAGCGTTCCGAGGTTCTTGACCCGGCCGCTTATTTCGATCTGCTTTCACCGTTGGGTGCCTTGCACATCTGGGAAACGGAGTATTACCAGAACCTGCCCGCGGCGGCGGATGGCCATCCTGTACGGCTTTTTTCCGAAAGCACCTATGGGCGCCCCTATCTTGAGGCGGCAGGGGATACGGAGGATCAGGCCCGCTTGATCGAGGCCTATGAAGCAGCTATGGCGAAAGCCTACCCGCTGCGCGCGGATGGGACGGTCTTGTTCCCGTTCCGCCGCCTGTTCTTTGTGCTGCAGCGCGCCTTGTCCTGAAGAAAGGGAAAGCCATGCCCGCCCTGAAACCAACTGATTTTTATGCCGAGGTGTTGTGGCTCGGGAGGGTGGCCGACAGTGTCGAAGACCTGCGCGCAGAGCCGCTCGAGGAAATGGCGCTCGGGTTTGCCGGCGTGGAGGGGGAATGCCATGGCGGGTTGACGCGGGCCTCGTGTAGCAGGGTGCTTTCGCAACATCCGCGCGGCACGCAAATCGCCAATTCCCGGCAGTTGTCGCTTTTGTCGGCGGAAGAGCTTGAACAGGTGGCCGAGGCGATTGGCGTGGAAGAGTTTGATCCGGCATGGGTCGGAGCGTCGATGATCCTGCGCGGCTTGCCGGATTTCAGCCACCTGCCGCCCTCGTCGCGGCTTCAGGCCGATAGTGGCGCGACCATTGTGATCGACATGGAGAACCGCCCCTGTGTCCTGCCCGGCCGCGTCATCGAGAAAGAACAGCCCGGTGCAGGCAAGGCCTTCAAGGAGGCCGCGGAAGGCAAACGTGGTGTCGTAGGCTGGGTTGAGCGCGAGGGTGTGATCCGGATTGGCGATATCCTACGCTTGCATATCCCCGACCAACGACCCTGGGCCGCTCTCGACGAGGCGCGTGCGCAGTAGCTGCGGACTCATCGCGGATCTTACGGAACGCCCCTCACCGGGGCGTTTTTGCGTTTCCGGGCCGGTCAGAAACGTTTCCGAAAAGAAACCGCTGCGACATGTTGGACGCAAGCGGCGATGGAAATGTCGGAAATGCGACCCGACTCAGGTTGCTGAGGGGTTATGCAAATGGGCAGAATTCAACCAACCCCGCCTGGACAGGGATCGCCATGAGCTACAAAACAGATATCGAAATTGCCCGCGAGGCAAACAAGAAGCCGATCCAAGAGATCGGCGCGAAGCTGGGCATCGACTCGGATTCGCTCCTGCCGTTTGGCCATGACAAGGCCAAGGTGAGCCAAGAGTTCATCAACTCCGTGCAGGGCAACGAGAACGGCAAGCTCATTCTTGTGACCGCCATCAACCCGACCCCGGCCGGCGAAGGCAAGACCACCACCACCGTGGGTCTTGGCGACGGTCTGAACCGTATCGGCAAGAAAGCGGCGATCTGTATCCGCGAAGCATCGCTTGGCCCGAACTTCGGGATGAAGGGCGGCGCGGCAGGCGGCGGCTATGCGCAGGTCGTGCCGATGGAGGACATGAACCTCCACTTCACCGGCGACTTCCACGCCATCACCGCGGCGCACAACCTCCTGTCGGCAATGATCGACAACCACATCTACTGGGGCAACACGCTCGAGATCGACGAGCGCCGCGTGACCTGGAAACGCGTGCTCGACATGAACGACCGCGCGCTGCGCGATGTCGTGACCTCGCTTGGCGGCGTGGCCAACGGGTTCCCGCGTCAGACCGGTTTCGACATCACCGTGGCCTCGGAAGTCATGGCAATCCTCTGCCTCGCGACCAGCCTCGAAGATCTCGAGAAGCGCCTTGGCGACATGATCGTGGCCTATCGCCGTGACCGCACCCCGATCTACTGCCGCGACATCAAGGCGGACGGCGCGATGACCGTTCTGCTCAAGGACGCGATGCAGCCGAACCTCGTGCAGACCCTCGAGAACAACCCGGCCTTCGTACACGGCGGCCCCTTCGCCAACATCGCGCATGGCTGTAACTCGGTGGCGGCAACCACCACCGCGCTCAAGGTGGCTGACTATGTTGTGACCGAAGCCGGTTTCGGTGCCGACCTCGGGGCCGAGAAGTTCATGAACATCAAGTGCCGCAAGGCCGGCCTTGCGCCCGACTGTGTGGTGCTTGTTGCGACCGTGCGCGCGATGAAGATGAACGGTGGTGTTGCCAAGGCGGACCTCGGTGCAGAAAACGTCGAAGCGGTTGAGGAAGGCTGCCCGAACCTTGGCCGTCACATCTCGAACCTCAAGACCTTCGGTGTACCGGTGGTCGTCGCGATCAACCACTTCGTCACCGATACCGACGCCGAAGTGCAGGCCGTGAAGGACTATGTCGAGGCGCAGGGCTCCGAAGCGATCCTCTGCCAGCACTGGGCCAAGGGCTCGGAAGGCACCGAAGAGCTCGCCACCCGTGTGGCCGAGATCGCGGATGCCAACGTCAGCCAGTTCGCGCCGCTCTACCGCGATGAGCTGAGCCTGTTTGAGAAGATCGAAACCATCGCCAAGCGCATCTACCGCGCCGACGAGGTTCTCGCGGATCAGAAAATCCGCGACCAGCTTCGCCAGTGGGAAGAGGCCGGCTATGGCCACTTGCCGATCTGCATGGCCAAGACGCAGTATTCCTTCTCGACCGACCCGAACCTGCGCGGCGCGCCGCTTGGTCATTCGGTGCCGGTGCGCGAAGTGCGTCTCAGCGCGGGCGCGGGGTTCGTCGTCGTCGTCTGCGGCGAGATCATGACCATGCCGGGCCTGCCGTCGCGCCCTGCGTCGGAGAATATCCGCCTCAACGCAGAAGGCGAAATCGAGGGCTTGTTCTAAGCGACAAAATGAGATTTCTGTGGCGCAAAGCGATTTGCGCCACAGGAGCGAGCAAAGATGACCAAGCCGAAATCGCCCGGTGCATGCGACACGATGCAAGTGCTGCGCGGCGAAATCGACGACCTTGACCGGAAGCTCATTTCGCTTCTGGCGCTACGAGCGGGATACATTGACCGCGCGATCGAGATTAAGGCGCAGACCGGCTTGCCCGCGCGCATACCTGATCGGGTCGAAGACGTGGTGACCAAGGTGCGTCTGGCGGCAGAGGGTGAAGGGCTTGATCCCGATTTGGCCGAAGGGCTTTGGCGGGATCTGATCGAGTGGTCCATTGCCCGTGAAGCCCGTCAGATTGGCGGAGATTGAACCTCGGGGCGCTGGTGGGCGTTGTCCGGGTGGAGCAGAAGGAAGACAGACATGACGGCGCAGATCATTGACGGGAAAGCCTTTGCGGCGACGGTGCGCGAGAAGGTTGCGCATCACGTGGCGCGTCTTAAGGAAGAGAACGGCATCACGCCGGGCCTCGCGGTCGTGCTCGTGGGCGAAGATCCTGCAAGTCAGGTCTATGTGCGTTCCAAGGGCAAGCAGACCGTCGAAGTTGGCATGAATTCCTTTGAGCATAAGCTCGACGCCGATACGTCCGAGGCGGACCTTCTGGCGCTGATTGACAAGCTCAACACGGATCCGGCGGTGCATGGTATCCTCGTGCAGCTTCCGCTTCCGGGGCATCTCGACGAAGATCTCGTCATCAACAGCATCGCACCGGAAAAGGACGTGGACGGGTTCCACATCTCCAACGTTGGCCTTCTTGGCACCGGACAGAAGAGCATGGTGCCGTGCACGCCGCTTGGCTGTCTGATGATGCTGCGCGACCATCACGGGAGCCTGTCGGGCATGGATGCGGTTGTGATTGGACGTTCGAACATCGTCGGCAAACCGATGGCGCAGCTTCTGCTTGGCGATAGCTGCACCGTGACCATCGCGCATTCGCGCACGAAAGACCTTCCCGAGGTCGTGCGCCGCGCCGATATCGTGGTCGCCGCCGTGGGCCGCCCCGAGATGGTGCCGGGCGACTGGATCAAGGAAGGGGCGACGGTCATCGACGTGGGTATCAACCGCATCGACGCACCGGAAAAGGGCGAAGGCAAGACGCGCCTCGTCGGCGATTGCCATTTCGAAAGCTGTGCCGAGAAGGCCGGCGCGATCACCCCGGTGCCGGGCGGTGTTGGTCCGATGACCATTGCCTGCCTGCTCGCGAACACCGTGACGGCCTGCTGCCGCGCGAACGGGCTTGCCGAGCCAGAAGGCCTGACGGCCTGACGCCTCCGGCGGGAGTATTTGCACAGAGAAGAAGAAGGGCTGCGTCGCGAGGGACCGGCCCTTTTTCTATGGCCTATGGAAGAACGGGGATCATCGTGCCAGTCAGGAGCGCGATATGGGTCTCGGTGCCGCTCTCGTCTTCGGCATAGACATCGGCTTGGGTAATGACGAGGCGACGACCGGGTTTGATGACACGCCCTACGGCGCGCAGGCGACGGCCCTTGGAGGGCGCGAGAAGGTTGATCTTCATTTCCGTGGTCAACACCTCGGCCTCATCTGGCATGACGCTCAACGCCGCGTAGCCCGCCGCCGTATCGCCAAGCGCGAAGGTCAGGGCCGCATGGCCGAAACCGTGTTGTTGCAGGCAGGAGGGGCGAATCTCACTGATCAGGGTCACTTGGCCTTTGGAAATGTCCTCGATCGAGGCCCCGATCGTGTCCATCATGGCCTGAGCGGCGAAACTTTTATGGAGTTTCTGAATTATTTGCGGTGACAAAGCCACTTACATTCCCCTTCTCGATTTTGTCGCGTCATGCATAATCAGGGTTCAAGCGTGCGCCCTTCGCGTCAAGAGGGCTTTGCGCGGAATGACGAAACGGCACAGGCGGATACGGTGACAGAGCGAGCGGCAGACTTTTTGCGTTCATACCGGAAACTCCTTTCGGTGGAGATCATCGCGATTGCTTTGCTTGCTGCATTGATCGGCGCGTTCGCAGGACCGTTCGGCACCTTTGACGCCATGTCTCTTTCCGAGAGAGCGGTCTACTGGGGCCTTGTGTCCGTGGTGTCGATCCTGCTTGGTCGGACGGCGTTCGGCTTGATCGCCCTGGCTGGCGCCGAGGCTGGCAGCGTTTGGGAGGCCCTTGGCGGCGCGGTGCTCACGGCGGCCTTCGTGACCGGCGGTGTTTGGGGCGTGACGCAGCTTTTCACCCACGCTCGGCCGATGACGCCGGACCTGCCCGTTTTGTTCGTGAACGTGCTCTTGGTGACTGTGGGCGTGGTGTTCCTGCGCCAATTGGTGGTGCGGCGCGGGGCCAAACCTGCCCCCCCTACGGTTGCGGAGGAAGAGCCGCGCTCAGACCCTGAACCGGAAGCGGCGGAGGGGGCGCGGCCGGTTTTGTTGCGACGCTTGCCGGAAGACGCGGGGGGGACGATCCTGCATTTGTCGGTCTGCGATCATCATGTGGATGTGCACACGGAAAAGGGCACGACGTCGCTTCGGATGCGGCTTGCGGATGCGATTGATGCGATGGATGGAGTGCCGGGGCTGCGGGTGCACCGGTCCCATTGGGTCGCCCGAGAGGCGATTGATGGGGTGGTGCGCGACCAAGGCCGCCTTTTCCTCAGCCTGCACACAGGCGCGCGGGTGCCGGTCAGCCGGGGCGCGCGACCGATCTTAGAAGAGGCGGGGCTTCTTTAGCGTGGCATGTCGACAAGGCGCGGTGTCGGCCCCGTCAGGATGGCGCGGGCCTCTGGGCGCATAAGCGACGTGAGCGCAGCATCGTGGCTGCGCAGGCCACCCGTATAAGTGCCATAGGCCGGGAGGATCACCCGGTCCGTATCAAACAGAAAAGCCGGGCGCGTGATCGTGCGGTGGCGCGTGCGGATCGTCGCCTTGGGGTGGTAATGGCCTGAAATTTCGCCGCTTTTCCCCGGTTTCGCGATATGTCGAAAGGTCAGGGGCGGTGCGGGCAGTTCAGAGAGGTGACTGCCGCCGAGGTCGATCGGGCCGGGATCGTGATTGCCTTCGATCCAAACCCAGCGCCGCCCGGCCTGAAGCCGTGCGATCCAGAGGCGGTCATCTTCGGACAGGCTTTCAAGCGCGGCGAGGTCATCGAAGCTATCGCCGAGGCAGATGACCGTTCCGGCGCCGGTCTGTGTCAGGTCCGCCTCAAGCCGCAGGAGCGTGTCGCGGGTCTCGTATGGGGGCAGGGGGGCGGCACCGTTGCGGGCGAGGCGGTCGGACTTTCCCAAATGCAAATCAGAGACGCAAAGGAGGCTGCGGTCTTGCCACCAAAGCGCGCCGGAGCCGAGGGCTTCGAGGCGGGTTCCGGCAAGGGTAAAGGGCACGCTTTGCATGGCATATTGGTGCGCGAAACGGGGGCGTTTCACAAGGAAAAACAGGGGTCTGTATCGCGTCGGTATAACGTCGGTATTGCGTCGGTGCGGAATTCCGCCGCTCGGGTCAGGGGGCGACGCCGGCCTCGGCCATGACGCGGGCGCTTTCTTCGGCAAGGAGGCGCTCTTCGGCGGCGCCGTCGATCCGGACCTTGCCGACCTCAAGAAAGAGCGGAGCGGCCAGAGGGGTGACGTGATCGCAGCGGCAGAGGTCGATACGATCCCCGATCCGGGCGAGCATGTCTTCGATGCGCGAGAAATCGACAAGACCGCGCATGGCTTCTTCGCGGGTGATCGACATCAATAGGTGGTCGGGGTCGTATTTCAGCAGCGTGTCATAGAGGATATCGGAGGAGAATGTCGCCTGTCGTCCAGACTTGCGCTGGCCTGCGATGTTGCGCTCGATCAGGCCCGCGATGGTGGCGGAGGCGCGGAAAGTGCGTTTCATCAGGCTATTCTCGGAGAGCCATGTGTCGAACCCGTCGCGCAGAGTTACGGGGTCGAGAAGGCGCGCGGGGTCGTGCAGCGCATCGAGGCCCCAGATCAGGGTTGCATAGTCGGTGGCGACAAAACCCATCGGCGCGAGGCCCATTTCCTCCATGCGTTTGGTGATCAAGAGGCCGAGGGTTTGTTGCGCGTTGCGGCCTGCGAATCCGTAGATGCAGAGATTTTCCCGCCCGTCGCGCGGGAAGCTTTCGATCAGAAGACGGTCGGGGGCAGGGAGCTGTGACAGGGAGCGTTGGAGGGAAAGCCAATCGGCGGTGTGATCGGGCAGGTTGGGCCAGTCGTCTTGTTGCAGGAGGCGCAGGATGCGATCCGAAAGCTGGGTCGAGGTTGCGAACTTGGTGCCGGAGAAGACGGCGACCTTGGGGTTCTTGGCGGCGGAGCGGGAGACTTCGACGGTCATCTCGCGCAGGCCTTCATAGCGCACGACCTTGCCACCGATGAGGAAGGTGTCGCCCGGTGTCAGGGTTGCGGCGAACGCCTCTTCGACTTCGCCCAAGGGTTTGCCGCCACGGCTTCGGGCCATGCGAACCTTGAGCGTCTCGGTGTCGATGATCGTGCCGGCGTTCATGCGGATACGCGCCGCCGTGCGTGGGTCGCGCAGGTGCCAAAGCCCGTCCGGCGTTTGTTTCAGGCGCTGCCAGCGGTCATAGGCGCGCAGGGCATAGCCACCCGTGGCGCAGAAATCGAGGCAGGCGTCGAAGGCCGCGCGCGTGAGGGGGGCATAGGGGCCAGCGGTTGTGACTTCGGCAAAGAGCGCGTCGGCGTTGAATGGACCGGAGGCGGCGGTGAGCAGCATATGTTGGCACAGGACATCGCGGGGGCCGGGGCCGCGCGGCGCACCGTCGAGCGCATGGGCGCGCACCGCTTCGAGCGCGGCGACACATTCGACGACTTCGAACCGGTTGGCGGGCACAAGGAGCGCCTTGGAAGGGGCGTTGTAGCGGTGATTGGCGCGGCCGATCCGCTGCACGAGGCGTTTGACGTTCTTCGGCGCGCCGACCTGGATCACGAGGTCCACATCGCCCCAGTCGATGCCGAGGTCGAGAGAGCCGGTGCAGACGATGGCGCGTAGAGCGCCCTCTTGCATTGCGGCCTCGACTCGTTCGCGCTGGGCCCGGTCGAGGGAGCCGTGATGCACCGCAATGGGCAGGGCGTCCTCGTTGGCGAGCCAGAGGTTGTGAAAGAAAATTTCGGCCTGGGCGCGGGTGTTGTGAAAGATCAGCGTTGTCTTGTGGCGGCGAATTTGTTCCATCACCGCAGGGATCGCATAGGCCGCACCGCCTCCGGACCAGGGCGGGGCCTCGTCCGTCTCAAGCATGGTGATGTCAGGATCGGGGCCGGGATCAGCCACGAGGATGTCGCAAGGATCGGGATGCCGGGCGAGGAAGCTGGCGATAGCGGCGGGGTCATCGACCGTCGCGGAAAGGCCGGTGCGGCGCAGGTCGGGGCAGAGCGTTTGCAGGCGCGAGAGCGCAAGCATGAGCTGATCGCCACGTTTGCTCTCGGCCAGCGCGTGCACCTCGTCAACGATGACGCGTTTGAGGCCGCGAAAGATATGCGGGGCGTCGGGGTAGGAGATCAGGAGCGCGAGGCTTTCGGGCGTGGTCAGCAGGATATGGGGCGGGTCGGCGCGCTGGGCCTTGCGGCGGGATTGCGAGGTGTCGCCAGTGCGGTCCTCAATACGGATGGCGATGCCCATCTCCTCGACGGGTCGGCGCAGGTTGCGCTTGATGTCGGCGGCAAGCGCCTTCAGCGGCGAGATATAGAGCGTGTGCAGCCCCTCATGGGGGGCGCTTGCGAGGTCGGCCAGTGTTGGCAGGAAACCGGCAAGTGTTTTGCCGCCGCCGGTGGGCGCGATGAGAAGCGTGGCGGGGGCATCCGCACGCGCCAGCATCTCGATTTGATGCGGGTGGGGCGACCAGCCGCGCGCGGCGAACCAATCCGCGAGCGCGGGCGGCAGGGCCGGGAGCGGCATGGGATCAGGCCTCGGAGGCGTCCGTGCCGGGGCCGCAGAACAGGCGGTAGAGCATGGCGATCACTTCGGCGGTGCTCTCGTCGGCGAGGCTGTAGAAGATGGTCTTGCCGTCGCGGCGGGTCTGGACGAGGCCTTCTTCGCGCAGGCGGGCGAGCATCTGGCTCACCGCGGCCTGACGGATTTCGAGAAGCTGTTCCAGCTCGCCGACCGATTTCTCCCCGGACCCGAGATGACAGAGGATCATCAGCCGCCCTTCATGGGCGAGGGTCTTGAGATAGGCTGCGGCGCTGGCGGCGCTGCGGGCCATTTCGGAAGGCGGGGCGGGGATTTCGTCCATCTTCAAGGTCGCATGTCCTTTGCTTTGTTGCGCAGATATAGCACGGGAATTTGCAGAGTGCGAGATCATGTCGCGGGGGCACCCCCCTGAAAATTGTTGCCATTGGCATAGTCGCATGGCGCGTCGCGCATCTCGAGGTGCAGCCCGGTGCCGGTATAGGGGTGGGCGCGGGCGAGGGCTTCGTCCACTTCAATCCCGAGGCCGGGATCTTCTGGGGGCAGCACAAAGCCGTCCTCGACGCGAATCTTGGATTTGATGAGGGCGTCGTGAAACGGGGTCTCGATGGTTTCGATCATCAGAAGGTTGGGGATCGAGGCGGCGAGATGAATATTGGCGGCCCATTCAACGGGCCCGGCATAGAGATGCGGCGCCATTTGTGCGTTGTGGACCTCGGCCAGTGCGGCGATCTTCTTGGTCTCCCAGAGACCGCCGGATCGGCCAAGCGCCGGTTGCAGGATCGTGGCGGCCCCGGCGGCGAGGACGGCGGCGAATTCCGCCTTGGTTGTCAGGCGCTCGCCGGTGGCGACGGGGATGCGCACGGCGCGGGCGACCTCGGCCATGGAAGCGGGGGTGTCCGGCGGCACGGGTTCCTCGAACCAGAGCGGGGAATAGGGCTCGATCGCCTGACCGAGGCGGATGGCGCCACCGGTGGTGAATTGTCCATGGGTGCCAAAGAGGAGATCGGCACGGTCGCCCACCGCCTCTCGGATCGCCTTGCAGAAGGCGGCGGAGGTGGTGATGTCGGACATGGCGGGCATATGGCCGCCGCGCATCGTGTAGGGGCCTGCGGGGTCGAACTTGACCGCGGTATAGCCGCGCGCCACGAGGTCGAGGGCGGACTCGGCGGCCATCTCGGGCGAGGTCCAGAAGTCCTCCATCGAATGGTCGGGTAGGGGGTAGAGGTAGGAATAGGCGCGCAGCCGTTCGTTCATCAACCCGCCGAGCAGCGCATAGACAGGGCGGTCGCGGTCTTTGCCGAGAATGTCCCAGCAGGCCATTTCCAGCCCCGAATAGGCGCCCATAACGGTCAGGTCGGGGCGTTGGGTAAAGCCGGAGGAATAGGACTTGCGGAACAGGCGTTCGATATTTTCCGGGTTCTCGCCGAAGAAATGCCGTTCGAACAGATCGCGGATCACGTGGGTCATGGCGTCGGGGCCGACCGAGGCAGCATAGCATTCGCCCCAACCTGTGATCCCGGTGTCGGAAGTGACCTTGACCAGTATCCAGTAGCGCCCGCCCCAGCCGGGGGCCGGGGGTGCTGTGACAATGATGTCGAGATCCTGCAATCGCATGGGGGGTGTCCTTTGCCTGATTTGGATCAGCTTCGGGCAGGTGCGACAAAAAGGCAAACCATTCGTGGCCCCGTTTCGCGGCGTCTTCAGGTGAGGCGCGGGGTGCGCAGAAGGACGGCCACGGCGCATGCCATGAGGGCCGCGGCAAGGAGGAAGGGCGCACCGGGGGCATAAAGCGCGGCATCGGGACGGGTAAAGAGGGCGAAGGTCTGGGTCATGGCAAGCGGCGAGACGATCAGGGCGAGGGCCGCGAGGCTTGCCATGACGCCCTGTAGCTCGCCTTGGGCATTGTCAGGTGTGCGGCGCGAGAGCATCCCCTGAAGCGCGGGCATCCCCACGGCGCCGAGGGCGGAAAAGGGGATCACGGCGAGCACGAGGACGGGGCTTGTCACCAGCCCGAGGAAGATCAGCGACGCCAGTTCGATAAAGAGACCTGCGCGCACTGTGCCGCGATGGCCGAGGAGGCGAATGGCGGGGTCGACGAGTGTACCTTGCACAATAGCAAAGCCGAGACCGTAGAGCGCGAGCGAGAGGCCGATCATCCCCGGCGACCAGCCGAGCCGTTCAGCGGTAAAGAAGGCCCAGATGGCGGGGTAGACGGCGGTTGCGACCTGAAAGAGAAAGTGCACCCAGAGGAGCGGGCCAAGCGAAGGCAGGCGAGATACCGCGCGCAGGGCGGCGAAAGGGTTGGCGCGCGCAAGGGTGAAGGGGCGGCGGATGGCGTCGGTTACGGTCTCCTTGAGGACGAGCGCTCCAAGGAGGAGGTTGGCGCTTGTCAGGATGGCGGCGGCCCAGAAAGGCGCGCGGGTGCCGAATTCGGCCAGCAAGCCGCCAAGGATTGGGCCGAGCACGAAACCAACGCCGAAGGCTGCACCGATGAGGCCGAAGCGGCGGGCTTTCTCTTCGGGGGTGGAGATGTCGGCCATGTAGGCGGTCGCGGTGGAATGGGTCGCGGCGGTGATGCCACCGATGATACGCCCGAACAGCAAGAGCCAGATCGAGCCTGCAATGGCCATGATGACATAGTCGATCGCCATGATTGAAAGCGAGATCAACAGCACCGGGCGTCGACCGAAACGATCCGAGAGGCTCCCCAAGGCGGGGCCGAAAAGCACTTGCATCAAGGCAAAGACCGCAGAGAGGATGCCGCCCCAAATCGCGGCGTCGGCCAATGCACCGCCCGTCACGTCGCGGATCAGATCAGGCATGACCGGGAAGATGAGGCCGATGCCGATCGCGTCGATCGTGACGGTCAGGAAGATAAAGAGAACCGGAAGGTTGGGGCGCATTGGACTATCCCGCGAAACAATGCAGGACAATTTGGGGACGGCGCGCGAGAATGCAACGCTTATCTTCTGCTGCCCTAGAGGTAAGCGGTCAGGAGAGGG
Organism: Shimia sp. FJ5; assembly: GCF_032918335.1. Taxonomy (NCBI): domain Bacteria; kingdom Pseudomonadati; phylum Pseudomonadota; class Alphaproteobacteria; order Rhodobacterales; family Roseobacteraceae; genus Shimia; species Shimia sp. FJ5. The sequence continues at coordinate 41,110 of NZ_JAWJUV010000004.1, forward strand.
CGGCGACCTTGGCAGCAAAGGCGCGGGCGTCGGCCGGGGCCTGTCCCATCTGATGCGCGGGCGCAAAGAGCGTCGCGGTGTCGAGCGCCGGGTGGTCGCGGCCTGTCAGCGTGGCAAGCGGTGTGTCGCTGGCCAAGGCTTCTTTGCAGAGCGCCTTGGTCGCGGCCTGTGCGTCGGGGCGGGTCATGGTCGCGGCGAGCGCAAAGGAGAGCGCCTCGGCATGGACAAGGCCGAGCGGATCATCGACCGACTCGGCCATTGCGTCGAGACGCGGGGAGAGGCGGGCGGCTTGGTCCTTGGCAATGGTCAGCGCAGAGGCAGCGGCGAGGCAGAGCTGGGGCAGGGTCAGCCATTCGGTAAACCAGGCCGCGCCGTCGCGTTGGTGTTTCTGGAGGGCGGCCCCTTGCAGGGTCGCGAGATGGCCACGGGCCTGCGCGGCCAGAGCCACGAGGGCGGAGGGGGCGACGGGGTTCTGTTTTTGCGGCATGGTGGAGGAGCCACCGCCACCGCCGAGATCGACCTCGCCAATGCCCGACATGACCATGGCGATCAGGTCTTCTCCGAGTTTGCCGAGCGCCTGCGCGAGGCGGGTCAGCCAGTCCGCGATGCGCAGGATCGGTGTGCGGTCAGTGTGCCAGCTTCTACCGGGATCGGCGAGGTTCAGCTCTTTTGCGAGCGCAGTGCGGATCGCCGGGGCCTTTGGGCCGAAGGCGCCTGCGGTTCCGGCGGCGCCGGAGAGCGAGACCATGAGGCAGGCCTCGCGCAGGGCGGGGAGTTCGTTCAACAGGCCGAGGAGCGGATTGCCCCATTCGGCGGCTTGCGCGCCAAAGGAGGTCAGGGTCGCGTGTTGGCCATAGGTGCGGGCGCTCATGGGGGTGTCGGCATGGGTCTCGGCCAGCGCGGCAAGGGCGGTCAGCGTTTCACGCAGGTCTTTCTCGCAGAGTGACAGGAGCGAACGCAGGCGCAGCATGAGGCCGGTGTCGATCACGTCCTGCGAGGTCGCGCCCCAATGGACATATTGCGCATGATCCGGCGCTTCCATCGCTTTGCGGAACCCGGCGACGAGGCCGGGAACAGAGACGCCGTTGGTCCCGGTCGCCTCGGCAAGGCCTGCCGGGTCGATCTGCACCTCCATGGCGGAGCGGTGAATGAAAAAGGCGCTATCTTCTGGGATGATGCCGAGGCTTCCCTGCACCTTGGCCAGTGTGCCTTCGACGAGCAGCATGGCGCGGACCTCTGCCGTGTCGGAAAAGAGTCGACCGGCCTCGCCCGTGGGGAAGAGGCGAGCGTAGTGCGGGCTATCGAAGAGGGAAGCGGCCATGGTAGCGTCCTTCGGGCAATCGGTGTTGCGGCCCGTGGTAGCGCGGTTTCCGGGGAAAGTCAGCCAGCTATTTCGCCCGCATTACCCTCGTAGCATTTCCTCGAGGCGGGTCGTCAGGCGGCCCGGAAGTTGGTGGAAGCCCGCCTCTGTGAGAGCGGTTTCGAATTCGTCGGCTTGGGCCGCAAAGGCCTTTGGGGCGGCTTCATAGCGATCCAGCGCCTTGGTCAGGATCACGTGCGATTTCTCGAGATAGACCTCGCGCAGGATATAAAGCTTGGCGCGGGCGCGATCCGTGCCGAGCGTGTCGATGCCTTGCGCTAGGCCATGTGCTTTGATCGGGTTGTAAAAACTCAGTGCGTCATAGCAGAGTCGTTCGGGGCGGCTTAGGGGGCGGCGCAACTGGCGCTTGCGCTTGGCTTTGGCGAAAAGCGCCTCGACCGGCACCGCGCCGCGCCGGTAGGGATCGATCCAATAGGCCAAGAGCCAGAATAAGCTCGCCAAGATCAGCGCGACGATAAGCCATTTGCCCGCCGCCCCGGCCAGAGAGGCAAGAAAAGAAGGCGCGAGCGCGATCCGATCGAGCAGGGCGAGTGCCAGAAGTGGGACCATGGCCAAGAGGGAAAACCACCTGAGGGCGCGCAACAGGGCGTGAAGTTCTTGTCGAGTCGTCATGAAAAAATGTCTTGTGTCGCGATGAAGTCTTGGACACTTGACTAACATAAGAACATGACGCGGACGCAACGGAAAAATGTATTTGTTAATAATATATTAATCTTTGCAGGAACGGTTGCCTGCAAGATGCGCGATCAGGCGATAATCCGAGTGATCAGCGCGGCAAGCCCAGCGGGATCAGCGAAGAAGGGCGAATGGCTGGTGTTCATTTCATGCACCGATCCGCGCGGCCAGTCGGCGACCATCTCTGCCTGAAATTCGGTCGGGATGGCGTTGTCCTGAAGGCAGCGGATATAGCTTCGTGGCACGGTGAGATGCCCGGTTCCAAGGTGGGCCGGGGTGGTTTGCGGCAGGGTTGCCTGTTGCGAGATATGGGCGAGGGCGTACGCGGTCGTGCCTTCGGGGCAATCGGCATAGAAGGTCTCGCGCGCGTGCTCGGGTTTGATGCCGTAGGAGAGGCCCGAGGGATCGCGGTCAACCGCCTTGAGGATCGGCTGGCGCGGGGCGAGTTTGCGCATATCGACGAGGGAGTGGCCCTCAAACGGGACATAGGCGCAGAGATAGATCAGATGCGTGATGCGATCGGGCGCGATGTCGGCGGCAAGCGTGGCGGGAAAGCCGCCCCAGCTATGGGCGACGACCACGGTTTCGTCACCAAGGGCCTCGACGACGGACTGGGTGCAGGCGTCGAGCGTCACTTCGGAGAGCGGTGTGGGATCGCCGCCGTGGCTTGGCATGTTCATGGCGCGGGGGGCATGGCCAAGCGCCTGGAGCGCGGGGATTGTGTCGCGCCAGCACCAAGCGCCGTGACAGGAGCCGTGGACGAGTAGGATATCAGACATGACCGGTTTCCTTGAGGAAGGTGGTCAGGAGGGCGGCGTAGTCCTCGGGCTTTTCGACGCAAGGCAGATGCCCGGCGCGGCGGATCAGTTCGAATTTCGAGCCATGGATGAGGTTCACGGTTTCGCGCACGAGATCGGGCGGAGAGGCGCCGTCCTCGGAGCCTGCGATGCCGAGCGTGGGCAGGCGCAGGCCGGAGGTGGGCGTGTAGAAATCGGTGCCCGCGATGGCGGCGCAGCAGCCGGCATAGCCTTCGGCGGGTTGGCGCACGAGCATGTTGCGCCAAAGCTCAAGCTCGGCCGTGGTGCGGAAATCGCGCCCGAACCAGCGTTCCATGATCGGATCAGCGAGCGCCTCGATGCCATCGCGTTTCACGGTATTGAGGCGGTCCTCCCACATCTCCTTGGTACCCATTTTGGCCGCCGTGTTCGACAGCACCATGGCGCGCACGAGATCGAGCCGCTTGACGGCGAGCCCTTGGGCGATCATGCCGCCGATGGAAAGGCCGACGAACATCGCGTCCTTGACCTCGAGCAGATCAAGAAGCTTTTCGGTGTCGCGCACCAGCGCGCCCATGGAATAGGGGCCGGGCGGGCAGGACGAGAGGCCGTGGCCGCGCTTGTCAAAGCGGATGATGCGGAGACCTTCGGGCAAGTGCGGCAAGACCGGATCCCAGAGGCGCAGATCGGTGCCGAGGGAGTTGGCAAAAACGATGGGCGCGCCAGACGGATTGCCATCTATCCGGTAATGCAGGCGGACATCGCCTAGGTCTGCGATCTTCATGGGCGCGGGCTCCGTTTGTCTTTCAAGGTGGCGGCTAAAGTGGCGCGCTGCGCAGGCAGGTGCAAGCGCTCAGTCGCGCAGATGCATATGGGCCATGATCTGGCCGTGATCGGAGGCGAGTTTGTTATAGGGGGCTTCGGCGTGGCTTCCGTCGGTGAGGTGGTCATTGAAGACCGAGAAATATTCCATGTCGCCGATACGCGCCTCATTGTCGGGGTGAAAATGGTGCGAGAGGTAGATTTCATCGAGGCTTTCGTAGACGCCACCGAAAGCCGCCGTATAGACCATGTCGCGCAAGGACTTGCGCACGAAGAGGCGTTCGGCGCTTGTCAGGCGGTTGGCGATGACGGCGGATGTGATGGCGACATTCTCCTCTTTGGAATAGCGGTCGTTATAGTCCTTGGCGTCGTGGCGCAGCATCCATGAATAATTGCGGAAGGGTTGCTCGCCGGAGATGATCTCGGACGAGACGGCGTGTTCGCCATCGTTGAAATCGCCAAGCACCATGACCGGGTGGCCTGCGTCCAGTTCAGCCACGATCTCGCGGCGCAAGACCCAGGCCTCGGCCATGCGGCGCAGGGCAGAGCGCAGAGAGCCGAGGGCACGGCCCACGGGGTCATAGTTGGTCAGGTCGGATTCCGGGGCATAGTCGGCGCCTTCGGGGGTGATGAATTCGCCGAGTTTCGATTTCAGATGGCAGTTGAAGACGGTGATCGTGCGGTTGCCGACGGGCACGCGCGCTTTGAGGATCGGGCGCGACAGGCGCGGCAGGCGGTAGCTTCCGGCGCCGTCACCGGTCAGGTCGCGCAAGGGAATATCGAGCGGTTCATCGAGGTCTTGGATGATCTCGGGCGTGCCGACAAATCCGAAGCGCGACAGGATTGCGACACCGGGACGGCGTTTGCCGGGTAGGCCGGTGTCGTTGGCATTGGGGGCAAAGGCGAGGGCCGCGCCTGTATAGGGGGTGTAGCCGAGTTTGCGGAAGATCGCCTTTTTGCGGTAGCTCTTGGATTTTGAGGGCAGCACGGCGTCGTTGCTCTCGAGGCCGATGCGGTCGGCCTCGGCGATCACGTCACGCAGGGCGTCTTCTTCGAAAATCTCCTGAAAGCCGATGATGTCGGCGTCCATGGAAAAGAGCTGTTGCGCCATCCAATCCTCTTTCCAGGCGTATTCCTCAGGGGTGTAGGACTGAAATTCATAGAACTCCTTGTCCGGGCCGATGAGGTTCTTGACGTTGAAAGAGGCGATGGTGAAGCGGGTCATGGTGCGTCCTTGGGCCGAGAGGGTCAGGCGAAGCGGTCGAGGGCCTGTTTGAAGACCTCCGCGTCGACATTGCCGCCAGTTGTGACGGCGATCACGTCGTCGCCTTCGATTGCGTCACCGTGGAAAAGTGCTGCGGCAAGCGCCACGGCGCCGCCGGGCTCGACAACGATTTTGAGGCGCAGGAAGGCGAGCGCCATGGCGTGCAGTGCTTCGTCTTCGGTTACAACGATGCCGGGGCCGCAGAGGCGCGACAGGATCGGGAAGGTGATCTCACCCGGCGCGGGGGTGATGATCGCATCGCAGAGACCGCCGGATGTCTTGGCGTTATGTTCGATTTGGCCCGAGGTGAGCGAGCGTGCGACATCGTCGAAACCCTGCGGTTCTACCGGGCGCACCCGAAACGCGGGGGCGTCCGCCTCAAGCGCCAAGGCAATGCCCGAGGTCAGTCCGCCACCGCCGCAACAGACGAGGACATCGCCCGAAGTCACGCCCATCCCGGCGGCCTGCGCGGCGATCTCGAGGCCGCAGGTGCCCTGGCCCGCGATGACCTGAGGTTCGTCATAGGGTTTGATGAGGGTGAGGCCGCGCTCAGTGGCGATGCGGTCGCCGACCTCTTCACGGGCCTCGCCGCCGGGGCGGTCATAGAGCACGACCTCGGCGCCGAGGGCGCGGGTGTTGTCGATCTTCAGGCGCGGTGCGTCATTGGGCATCACGATCACGGCCGGCGCATTATGGCGGGCGGCGGCAAGGGCGACGCCCTGGGCATGGTTGCCGGAGGAATAGGCGATCACGCCGCGCTTGCGGGTCGCCTCATCCAGGGCGGAGACCGCAGACCAGCCGCCCCGGAATTTGAACGAGCCGGTATGTTGGAGACATTCGGGTTTGACGATGACACGGCGGCCCGCGATCTCGTCAAGAAAGGGCGAGGTCAGGAGCGGAGTACGGCGCGCGTGGCCTTCGAGGCGGGTCGCGGCGGCGCGGATCATGTCGATATTCATGGCATCTGGGCCTTGTCTAGGGCGGCGGTCCAGTCCTTGAGGACGGCGATGGACTCCGGTTCGTCGAGAAAGGGCACATGGCCCCGGTTGGGTACGGTGGCATGGATCAAGCCGGGCGCGCGGCGCGCCATATGGGCGAGGGTCTCGGAACTCAGGATGTCAGAGTTTGCCCCGCGGATCGCCGCGAGGGGACGGTCTGTGAGCGTCTCGTAGAGCGGCCAGAGATCGGGCGCTTCGGCGTCGGGGTCGAACCCGGCGGCGACGGCGTCGCGCAGTTTCGGATCATAGTTGATCTTGAGGCCATCTGGGGTCTCGACAAAGTGTTTCTCGACCTCCTCACGCCAACGGCTTTCGGGGACGCCATCGAACCCGGCCATGCGCGCGCCGAACACCGCGACGGCCTCATCATGGGTTTTCCAGGCCGGGTTGCGCCCGAGGAAGCCCATGATGACCTCGAGGCCCGAAAGCTCGATCACTGGCCCGATGTCCACGAAACACACGCCAAGCAGGCGCGAAGGCGCCATGGCGGCCAGCGTCAACGCGATGAGGCCTCCGCGCGAGGTGCCAAGGATGGCGGCCTTCTCGAGCCCAAGATGGTCCATCAGGGCGAGGATATCCTGCGCCTCCTGCGGGATGGTGTAGGTCATCGGATCGGCGGCCCAGTCGGATTGGCCGCGCCCACGATAATCAGGGCGGATCACCCGCACATCTGAAAGGGCGGGCAGGGCATAGTCGAAATCCGTGCCGTTGCGGGTCAGACCCGACAGGCAGAGGACCGGCAGGCCATTGCCCTCATCCGTGTAGTGGAGGGTGAGGCCGTCGGAGGAGGTAAAGCTTGGCATTCAGGCTCCTGCGAGATCGGGGATTGTGGTCAGGTCCGAGAGGACATGCCCTGGTGTCCAGGGCAGGCGGTCCATCGGATCGCCTGCGCGATTGACCCAAGCCGTGGTAAAACCATAGCCCGAGGCTGCCGCTGCGTCCCAGCCGTTGGAGGAGACGAAGAGCACCTCGTGGGGGGCGCAGCCGAAGCGATCTCCGACAAGGTCATAAACGGCGCGGGCCGGTTTGAAGATGCCGACGCTTTCGACACTCAGAACATCGTCGAGCAACGCGCCGATCCCGGCGCTCTGCACTGCGCCATCGAGCATGGCGGGCGAGCCGTTGGAGAGGATCGCGGTATTGAAGCCAGCGGATTTGAGAGCGTCGAGCATGGCCGGCACCTCGGGGTAGGCGGACAGCTCCCAGTACAGTTGCAAGAGACGTTCGCGCAGAGGGGCGTCGCCCGCAAGGCCGCTTGCTTCGAGCGCCCAGTCGAGACCGTTCTGTGTCACTTCCCAGAAATCCGTATGTGCCCCGGTCACGGCGCGAAGCCAGCTATATTGGATCTGCTTCAGGCGCCAGTGATCTGCGACCTTTGGCCAATGTTCGGCAAAAGCCTCGCGTCCCGGCTCGGCAGCGGCTTCGCGGGCGGCGGCGGCCACATCGAAGAGCGTGCCATAGGCATCGAAGATACAGGTGGTGATAGTCATGCGCGGTCTCCCTTTGAGGGCATAGTGACAGGCGGGGCGGGGCTGTCAAACGGGAAGGGGTCTATTTGCAATTCGAGGCACGAATCACTAGGGTGCGCCCTTTACCATTCGACCGGGGCGCCCGGTTGAGAGCCAGACAGAATTGGACAGAACATGACGGCTGCAAAATCGGGCGACACCGTCCGTATCCACTACACCGGCACCCTCAGCGACGGATCGGTCTTTGACAGCTCCGAAGGCCGCGACCCGCTTGAGTTCACGCTGGGCTCTGGTCAGGTTATCCCCGGCTTTGATACGGGCGTGACCGGCATGGAAGTGGGTGAGAAGAAGACCATCGAGATTCCGAGCGATGAGGCCTATGGCCCGGTGCACGAGGAAGCCCGTCAGGACGTGCCGCGCGCGCAGATCCCGGACGAGATTCCGCTCGAGGTTGGTATTCAGCTTCAGATGCAGTCGCCCACGGGGCAGGTTGTGCCGGTGACCGTCGTGGCGATCACCGACGAAGCGGTGACGCTTGACGCGAACCACCCGCTTGCGGGCAAAGACCTCACATTTGCGCTCGAGCTTGTCTCGATCGGCTAAGCCCCGGCGCATCGTGTTTTGGATTGGCCCGCAGGTGCGCCCTGCGGGCTTTTCTTTTGCCTGTGTCGTCGGCTTGGGTCTAGGCTTTGGGATGCGGCCAGCCAGGTATTTGGGAGCGGGGACGCGAGATGATTGCTTATGTCACGGTGGGCGCAGACGATATTTCGCGCGCGCGACGGTTTTACGACGCGATCCTGCCCGTGCTCGGCTATGCGCTGCGCGAGGGTCCGGAGGGGTTAAGCTATGCACTGCCCGTCGCGCCTGGGGAGCGTCCTGTCCTGCCGGATTTCTACGTCAAGCCGACCTATGATGGGCGACCGGCCTCTGCGGGCAACGGCGCGATGGTGGCATTTGAGCTGCGGGCGCAGGCACAGGTGCGCGCGCTTCATGCGGCAGGGCTTGCGGCCGGGGGCACCGACGAGGGCGCGCCGGGGTTTCGCGAGAGTTATGGGCCACAGTTCTTTGTCGGCTATCTGCGCGATCCGCAGGGCAACAAGATCGCGCTTTTCTCAAGCGATCCGGATGAGCCGGGGCGCGACGGGTAGAGCGGCGGCGAAGGCTTTTCGAACCGCCTTCGCCGTTTGTCTCAGAGGTTTTCCGGCTGCGGCATGCCGAGGATGTGATAGCCGCCGTCGACGCGGATGATCTCGCCCGTGGTAAAGGCGCCGGAGTCCGAAGCAAGGTAGACGGCGGTGCCGCCCACGGCCTCGAGCGTCGCATTGGAGCGCATCGGGGCGTTTTCCTCGGTCTGGCGGAAGGTCTTGCGCGCACCGCTGATAGCGGCCCCGGCGAGGGTCTTCATCGGGCCGGGGGAGATCGCGTTGACGCGAATGCCATCGGGGCCAAGATCGTTGGCGAGGTAGCGGGTTGCGGCCTCGAGCGCGGCTTTGGCGACACCCATGACGTTGTAATAGGGGGTCACGCGGTTGGAGCCCTGATAGGTCAGGGTCAGGATCGTGCCGCCATTGTCCTTCATCAGGGGGTGCGCCCGGCGGGCGACCTCGATCAGTGAATAGCAGGAGATGTCGAGGGAGTTCTTGAAGTTGGCGCGGGTCGTATCGACGAAACGCCCAGCAAGTTCGCTCTTGTCCGAATAGGCAATGGCGTGGACGAGGAAATCAATCGTGCCCCAGCGCTCTTGCAGCTTTGCGAAGGCCGCGTCGAGGGAGGCGTCGTCGGTGACGTCCACGTCAACCATGAAATCGCTTCCGACGCTTTCAGCGAGCGGGGCGAGGCGCTTGCCAAAACCTTCGCCCTGATAGGTGAAGGCGAGTTCCGCCCCGGCCTCGGCCATGGCCTTTGCAATGCCCCAAGCGATGGAGCGTTCATTGGCGACACCCATGATCAGGCCGCGTTTTCCGGAAAGTTGCTGCATTTTCTGTCCCTCTACAGTCGGCTTCCAAATGGCCGTTTTCTTCCTCTAGGTCAAGTCGGGCCCTGATCGCGGCGCGTGTCAAGGAAATGGCTAAACCGGGTGAGCGACGTGAGAAAGGCGTCGAGCTCTTCTGGGGTCCAGTCGGCGAACCATCGGGGCAGGTCGGGGATCAGGGCCTTTTGCACCGCGCGCAGATGCGCGGCGCCGTCTTCCGTGATCTGGGCGGCGCGGGCGCGGCGGTCATGGGGTGTTGCGACGAGGCGCACCCAGTCGTGGGCCGCGAATTTGGCGATCATCTTGGTCACCGCCGGTTGGTGGACCTCGACCGCATGGGCGATTTCGGTGATGCGCTGGGCGTCGGGTGTGCCGTCGGGGCGGCGGCGGCGCGACAGGTGGGCGAGGACCGAAAGCTGTGCCGGGGTGAGGTCATGGGCAGCGAGGCGGCGAGCGAGCAGGCTTTGGTAGAGTTGCGAGGTGATGCCGAACCGGGTCGTGACCTCGAGAATCGTGTCGATGGAGTGGGGCATTTCGGGGGGCATGGGGTCTCGGCGCGGTTTTGGGATTGAATTATTCCCTGGAATGTAATTTATATTCCATGGAATGTAAATGGAGATTCGCGATGTTGCGTTTGATTGATAAGACTTTTTCCCTTCGGCTTTGGATTCACCTTGGGCTCGTGGTTCTGAGCTTTGTCGGTTTTCAGGCGGTGAAGGCGCAGCTTGATGCCTCCTATGCCGCGAGCCAGCATCCCGTGGATTACGCCACGGGCCAGACCACGTTCAGCGGTCCGGCGATCAAGGGGTTTTACGCCCATATGCAGGAGGCGGGCACGCTCGATATCTATTTGCGTACACAGATCATCGACTTTGGGTTCATCCTTGCCGTGATGTGTCTTGGCTGGTGTCTTGCGACGCTTGTTGCGCGGGGCGCGCGCGCAGGGAGCCTTGCCCGCAAGGTAGGGATCGGCGCGGCGTGTCTTGCCGTCGCGGGGGCGGGGATGGACGCGCTCGAGAACGCGGTCTCCTTCGTGATGCTCGCCGACCCGCAGGGGTTTGCGGACTGGCTTGCCTATCCCTATTCGGGCTTTGCCGTGGCCAAGTTCGCGCTGCTCACCCTTGCCATGCTGACGCTTCTGGTGAGCCTGCTTCTCAACGCAACAGGGCGCCTCATCGGGCGCCCTGCTCTTGGATAGGTGAAGCGGGCGATTAGCCCGTGTATTTCGACAGCAGCATCGAGCCGTTGGTGCCGCCAAAGCCGAAGCTGTTGGTCATCACGGTGTCGAGGCCCGCGTTCTCGACCAGCTTGGTCGCGATTTCGCCCTCGTTGATCGCCGGGTCGAGGGTTTCGACGTTGATCGACGGGGTGATGAAATCGTGTTTGAGCATCAACAGGCAGAAGATCGCCTCGAGCGCACCGGCGGCGCCTTGGGCGTGGCCGGTCATCGACTTGGTCGAGGAGATCGGCGGCTGGGCCTTGCCGTCAAAGACGCGGCGCACGGCTTCGACTTCACCGACATCGCCCACCGGTGTCGAGGTGCCGTGGGCGTTGATGTAATCGACGCTGCGGCCCTCGGGAAGGGTTTCCATCGCGAGGCGCATGGCGCGTTCGCCGCCTTCGCCGGAAGGGGCGACCATGTCGTGACCATCCGAGGTCGCGGCAAAGCCAGTGACTTCGGCGTAGATCGTTGCGCCACGGGCGAGGGCGTGGTCGAGATCTTCGAGGACGACGATGCCGCCGCCGCCGGAGATCACGAAACCATCGCGGGTCTCGTCGAAGGCGCGCGAGGCGGCTTCGGGCGTGTCGTTATATTTCGAGGACATCGCGCCCATGGCGTCGAACAGGCAGGAGAGCGTCCAGTCGAGCTCTTCCCCGCCGCCTGCGAACATCACGTCCTGCTTGCCCATCATGATCTGTTCGGCGGCGTTGCCGATACAGTGCAGCGAGGTCGAGCAGGCCGAGGTGATCGAGTAGTTGATGCCCTTGATCGAGAACGCGGTCGCGAGATTCGCGGAGATCGTGGAGGACATGCATTTCGGCACCGCGAAGGGGCCGATACGTTTGGTCGCACCGGATTTCAGCACCACCTGATGCGCGGCGAGCATGGCCGAGGTCGAAGGACCGCCGGAACCGGCGACGAGGCCGGTGCGGGTATTGACGATCTGGTCCTCGGTGAGGCCCGCATCGGCAATCGCCTGTTGCATGGCGATATGGGCATAGGCCGCCCCATCGCCCATGAAGCGCAGGGTGCGCTTGTCGATGTGCTCTTTGGTGTCGATCTTGAGCGTACCCGCGATCTGGCTGCGGAAGCCATGTTCGACCATTTCCGGGCTGGCTTCGATACCGGATTTCCCGGCTTTGAGAGAGGCGAGAACCTCTTCGGCATTGTTGCCGATGGACGAGACGATGCCCAGTCCTGTGACGACGACGCGACGCATGTGCGACCTCCTGTTCAGCAATCCGCTCAGCTCTCGGAGAGCGCGACTTTCATGTCTTTGACTTGGTAGATGACTTCGCCATCTGCCTCGACGATACCGTCGGCGACGCCCATGGTCAGGCGGCGGGTCTGGATCGCTTTGGTGAAATCGATCTTGTATGTCAGCATCTTACGGTCGGGGCGCACCATGCCGGTCAGTTTGACTTCGCCCACGCCGAGCGCATAGCCGCGCCCTTGCCAGCCGCGCCAGCCGAGGTTGAAGCCGGTCAGTTGCCAGAGGCCGTCGAGGCCAAGGCAGCCGGGCATGATCGGGTTGCCGGGAAAGTGGCAGTCGAAGAACCAGAGGTCCGGCGTGATATCGAACTCCGCCAGCACATGTCCCTTGCCATGCGCGCCGCCATCGCCGGAGATTTCGGTGATGCGGTCCATCATCAGCATCGGCGGGGCCGGAAGCTGTGCGTTACCTTCGCCAAAAAGCTCGCCGCGGGCGCATTTGAGCAGGTCTTCTTTGTCGAAGCTGGTGGGATAGTCGGCCATAGAGGCTGCCCCTTCTTGATAATCGTTCTTTCGCTCAAGCTTTCGCTCAAGCCCCCTTACCATTCCGCCGAAGGGTCCTGCAAGTGCGCGCGTCGGTCAACACAGGTCACGATGGGGCGAGAGGCCGCTGTCGGGGCGCTCTTGGTTTGCGACTGATTTTCAATTGAAAAACGGGTTTGATTTCATATATGTTGCCCTGTGAAGTGAAAGGCGCGATTGAATGACCACGACTGCTGTTGATAACGGATCGAAATGGCTTGCGAATGCGGGGCTGCGCCCGACGCGTCAGCGTCTGGCACTTGCGACGCTGCTTGTCGGCGATGGGCATGATCGGCACGTCACTGCCGAAAGCCTTTACGCGGATGCCAAGGCCGGAGGCGAGAGTGTCTCGCTCGCGACCGTTTACAACACGCTCCGCGCTTTTTGCGACGCGGGCCTGATGCAAGAGATCACGGTCGACGGCTCCAAGAGCTATTTCGACACCAACATGGACGATCACCCGCATTTCTTCTGGGAAGAAGAACGTAAGCTCACGGATGCGCCTGTTGATCAGCTTGAGATTCGCCGCCTGCCGGATGTGCCGGACGGGGCGGAGATTTCCAAGGTGGACGTGGTGATCCGTCTGCGCCACAAGTAAGGCGCGGCAGAAACGTTGACAGGAACGGGGGCCGGGTGGCCCTTTTTTCATGTCCGGTTGATGCGCGTGTGTGCGACAGGGAGGGGATATCGTGAAAGCAGTGATCTACCGTGCGTTCGGCGCGGCCAAGGATGTCTTGTCGGTCGAAGAGATCGCAACGCCTGCACCGGGGCCGGGAGAGGTTCTTGTGCGGGTGGCGTTTTCCGGAGTGAACCCGTCGGACGTTAAGGCTCGCGCGGGATCGCGACCGGGCGTGACCAAGCCGCCGTTCCCTGAAATCGCACCGCATAGTGACGGCGCGGGCGTGATTGAGGCCGTGGGCGCAGGTGTGGACCCGGCCCGCGTGGGCGAGCGTGTCTGGCTTTGGAATGGGCAATGGCAACGCGCGCTTGGCACCTGCGCGGAATTTATCGCGCTGCCCGAGGCACAGGCGGTGCGGCTGCCGGAGGCTGTGTCGCTTGAGGTCGGGGCGGTGCTCGGTATTCCGGGGCTGACGGCGGCGCAGTGCGTGTTTGGCGGCGGTGATGTTGCGGGAAAGACGGTGTTGATTTCCGGCGGGGCCGGGACGGTTGGGCACCTTGCAGTGCAGCTTGCGAGCTGGGGCGGCGCGACGGTGATCGCCACGGGATCGCCGAAGGATTTCGACAAGATGCGCAAAGCGGGAGCGGCGCAGGTGCTTGATTATCACAGCGAGAATCTTGCCGCGGATATCCTTGCCGCGAATGGCGGCATGCCTGTGGATGCGGCGGTCGAGGTCGAGTTCGGGACGAACATCGCGGTGCTGGCCGAGGTGATGGCGCCGAACGGGCGGGTGGCGATCTATGGCTCGGCCAAGGACATGGCCCCGACGATCCCGTTTGGCCCAATCCTGTTCAAGGCGCTGACGCTTGATGTGGTGCTGATCTATATCCTGCCAGAGGCGGAGCGCGCCGCGGCGATCGCACGGTTGCATGGCGCTTTGGACGAGGGGGCGCTTGAGGTGCCCGTGGGACAGGTCTTTGCCCCGGAAGACGCGGCGAAAGCGCATGAGGCCGTGGAAGCCGGGGGACGCGACGGGGCGGTTCTGATCGCGTTTTAAGGGCGGTGTCCTAGAACCACTGTCCCGGCTCCATCAGGCCGAGGTCCAGAAGCTGGCGCGAGTGCCATTCGAAGGGCACGGAATTGTGCCAACGGAAGGATTGGATATCGAAGGTCGAGCCGGGATTGGTCTTGAGCGCCTTGGCGGTGCGAAATGAACAGACCGCCGCCGTCAGGTTGTTGTGCCACTCGCAGCTATAGGTGTTCATCTCTTCGTCGTTGAACGTGAAATCCTCACGCAGTTCGAGGCCGGGCTTGGCCTGAAACAGGGCGATCCGGTCAATCTTACGTCGATGTCCCGGGATATGCTCTTCGTAGCGCCAGCGCAGGCCGCCGAAGAAATCGAGCTGGCGTTCCTTGGGGTGATTGTGGTTGCTCGGGTCGGGCCGGGCGAGGGCGTAGTAGCCGGATTTGTCGAGCATCGTGTCGTCGAGGGAGACGGCATTGGGATGCGCGGCAAGGTCACTTGCGTAGAGGTCCACCACATAGGCGAGCATCGCGAAGCGGCGCTCTTCCATGTGGAACACGGTCATCTCTCCGATGGTGCGGCTCTCGCAGAAGGGGAAGAAAAGGTACTCGCCGTTGAAGCAATAATAGAACCACGTGCCGGGCGCTGCGGCGATGATCTTGTTTACGGTATCAATCATCGCCTGCCCGGTGGGGCGTTCCATGGTCACGCGGACCGTGGTGTCCTGTAGATCGTCAGGCAGGGGGAAGGCGGCGGGCATGAAGGCGATGACCTTCTTGAAGCCGAGCGCCTGATGGTGGCGGATGGTGGTGTCGATCTCGACCTCGTCCTCCACGAACACAAGCGCCACAGGCCCTTTGGCCAGATGGTCCGCACCATCGCGCAGGAAGGCTGTGAGGGTGTCGTAGGTCATGAGGGGCCTTGCGTGAAACCGAACTGCTCTTTCCTGTCAAATTCCGTCAATTCGCCGGGCATTGCAAGCGGCAGGGGTTTTCATGTAGAGACGCGGCCTGAAACCGCGACAGGACCGGGCACATGGACAACACCAAGGCCGATACGAAAAAGCTCTTCATCAAGACCTATGGCTGTCAGATGAACGTCTACGACAGCGAGCGCATGGCAGAGGCCATGGGCGGCGCGGGGTATGTCACCACCGACAGCCCCGATGACGCAGATATGATCCTGCTCAACACCTGTCACATTCGGGAGAAAGCGGCAGAGAAGGTCTATTCCGAGCTGGGCCGTTTCAAGGGGCTGAAGGCGGAGAAGCCGGACCTCAAGATCGGCGTCGCGGGCTGTGTCGCGCAGGCCGAAGGCGAGGAAATCATGCGCCGTCAACCGCTTGTCGATCTCGTCGTGGGGCCGCAGGCCTATCACCGCCTGCCCGAGATGGAAGCCAAGGCACAGGGCGGGGAAAAGGCGCTCGACACCGATTTCCCGGAAGAGGACAAGTTCGAGCGGCTCAAGAGCCGCCCCAAGGCCAAACGCGGCCCAACCGCGTTCCTCACGGTGCAGGAGGGATGTGACAAGTTCTGCGCCTTCTGCGTGGTGCCTTATACGCGTGGTGCCGAAGTCAGCCGCCCGGTCGAGCGGATCGTCACCGAGGCGCGCGATCTTGTGGAGCGCGGGGTGCGCGAGATCACGCTTCTTGGTCAGAACGTCAACGCCTATCACGGCGCTGGGCCAAGTGGCGATACGTGGTCGCTGGCCAAGCTGATCTGGGAACTCGACAAGGTAGATGGGCTTGAGCGCATCCGCTTTACCACGAGCCACCCGAACGACATGAGCGACGATCTTATCGAGGCGCATGGGGAATGTGCCAAGCTCATGCCGTATCTGCACCTGCCGGTGCAATCGGGAAGCAACAAGATCCTCAAGCGGATGAACCGCAGCCATGACCGCGACAGCTACCTGCGCCTGATCGAGAAAATCCGCGCGGCGCGGCCCGATATTCTTATCTCGGGCGATTTCATCGTCGGCTTCCCCGAGGAGACGGCAGAGGATTTTGAGGACACGATGGACCTCATCCGTGAGGTGCAATACGGGCAGGCGTTCAGCTTTAAATACTCGTCACGCCCCGGCACCCCGGCGGCGGAACGTCCGCTTGTCGATGACGCGGAAGCGAGCGAGCGGCTCTACCGTTTGCAGGCCCTCATCACCGAGCAGCAGCGCGCCATTCAGGACAGCATGGTTGGCCGCGAGGTTGGGGTTCTGTTCGAAAAGCCGGGCCGTTTCGAAGGGCAGATGGTTGGCAAATCCGACTATCTCCACGCGGTGCATGTTGCGGATACGGATGCCGGGATCGGCGATCTGCGCCGGGTGAGAATCGTCGAGAGCGGGGCCAATTCTCTGGCCGGTGTCGTCGTCTCGGATTGATGCGGGGGCGGAAACAATTTCGCCGCCTTTCAATGTGTTGTCCTCAGGGTGGCTTTTAACCGGGCAGTTGGTGCCTGTGGTGCAGGGCCAAAAACACATTGTTGCCACAATTGACTACCAGATATTGTGAAACTCTCTTCACAGGGTGTCCAAATTTGCTAGAGTGACCGACATTACGAAATCGGTCACGCGATGTCTTTTGGCGTTCGCCTGACCGAAGGTTGGCAAAGGATATTGCTGTGGCGGATAAGAGAAAAAGCATGATCCGGGCCGTTTTCGGGGGAGCAGTGGCGGTTTGCCTGGCGCTTGTTACCCTCGCTCAGCCCGCAGCGGCACAGAACCAGCGAACTGTGCTTGGACAAGAATACATTCCGACCATTTGGGTCGATCCGGATGGATGCGAACACTGGGTCATGGATGACGGTGTCGAGGGCTACATGTCGCCCCACGTCAACCGCCAGGGCATCCCGGTCTGTCGGCGCGGCAATGTTTGCGGCGTGATGCCGTCGGACCAGTTCTTTGCCACGGACCGCTATTCGATCAACGCGGCGAACCGTCAGCGTCTTGCACAGTTCTTCAACAGCGCGACCGCATCGGCCTTTATCATTGCCGGCCACACCGACAGCCGCGCCAGCGACGAATACAACATGCGCCTGAGCTACAACCGCGCCAACGCGGTGGCCAAGGTCGCCCGCTCGGTGGGCGCGCGCGTGATCGACGTGCGCGGTTATGGCGAGCGGATGCCGCGTGCTTCGAACCGGTCGTCGTCCGGCATGGCGCAGAATCGCCGCGTCGAAATCATCTGCATTCGTTAAGGGGGAATGGATATGAAACTCTCTCGGGGACTCCTTCTCCTCGCCTTGGCCACATCGGTTGCGGGCTGCGTCGGCAACAAAGTCGACAAGACAGTCGACCGCGGCTTTGACAGCAAACACCTCAGCCAGCTCAAGGCCGGTATCTGGGTCGATCCGAACGGTTGTGACCACTGGATCATTGATGACGGCGTCGAGGGATACCTCTCGCAACGCCTTGATCCCTATGGCAAACCGGTCTGTTCCGGTGCGGCGCCTCCGGGCGTGGCGACCGGTCCGTTCAAGAAGGGCTCGGCCTTCGGCGACGCGATCTGACGCCAGTCAAAACATTTCGGGAAAGGGCCGCGAGTTTCACCACGCGGCCCTTTTTTGTGACAGCTTCGCGAAATCTCTCCTGCTTTGCCTTGCGTATGGGCGCGCGACTTGGCACCCTCAACATATAGACTCGCATGTGCAGGAGAATTGATTGGCCACAGGTGTCCTGACCCCGCCGTCCCCGTCCGGCTCTCTCGGCGAAACCCTTGTCGAATTTCCGGATAACCGATTGCTCATCGACCTCTGCGGTGAATATGACCGCAACCTGGCCGACATCGAACAGAAACTCTCGGTTCAAATTCTGCGCCGCGGCAACCAGCTTGCCATTCACGGCGAAGAGGCCGCTCGTAAGGAAGCCGGAGAGGTGCTTGAGGCGCTTTATCATCGGCTCGAGACGGGCAAATCCGTTGAACATGGTGACATTGACCGTGAGATCCGCATGGGCGGATCGGAAGCAGATACCGGCGCGCGCGCGGGCGATCAGCTTGAGATGTTCAAGGGCGGTCCGGTCGAGATCAAGACGCGTAAGAAACTCGTGGAGCCGCGCACCGATGCGCAGAAGGCCTATGTGCTATCGCTGTTCAATCACGAACTGGCCTTTGGCATTGGCCCGGCGGGCACGGGGAAGACCTATCTTGCCGTTGCCGTGGGTGTGTCGATGTTCATCGAGGGGCATGTGGACCGGATCATCCTGTCGCGTCCGGCGGTGGAAGCGGGCGAAAAGCTCGGCTACCTGCCCGGCGACATGAAAGACAAGGTCGATCCTTATATGCAGCCGCTTTATGATGCGCTGAACGATTTCCTGCCGGGCAAGCAGCTTGCCAAGTTGATCGAGGAAAAGCGTATCGAGATCGCGCCGCTTGCGTTCATGCGGGGCCGCACGCTGGCCAATGCCTTCGTGGTGCTCGACGAGGCGCAGAACGCGACCACGATGCAGATGAAGATGTTCCTCACCCGACTCGGAGAAGGCTCGCGCATGGTCATCACCGGCGACCGGAGTCAGGTCGACCTGCCGCGTGGCGTGCCGTCGGGGCTTCGGGATGCGGAGCGACTCCTGAAGGGGATCGACAATATCTCGTTCAATTACTTCACCGCGTCCGATGTGGTGCGCCACCCGCTTGTGGCGGCGATCATCAAAGCCTATGACGCCGACGCACAGGAAGAGATGATCAAGAAGGGCCGTGAATAGGCCCCTCTTCTTGGCGGAGTCGAAGGGCGGGGCATGCTAACCGATACGATCATTGAGGACGACCGTTGGCAGGCCCTTGGGTTTGAGGCTCTGGCAGAGGCGGCGGCACAGGCCGTGCTTGCGCATCTTGGGATCGCCTCGGGGGATTGGGAGATTGCGGTTCTGGCTTGCGATGATGCGCGGATTGCTGAACTGAACGCGGATTTCCGTGACAAGGCGGCGGCGACGAATGTGCTCTCATGGCCCTCGGAAGAGAGGGGCGCGGCGCAAGACGGCGACGCGCCCGCACCACTTGAGCCGGGGTTCGACCCCGAGCTTGGCGATATCGCGATTGCCTTTGAAACCTGCGCCCGCGAGGCCGAAGAGGCGGGCAAACCGATGGCCGACCACGTGACGCATCTCGTGGTGCACGGGGTTCTGCATCTTCTTGGCTTCGATCATATCCGTGACAAGGATGCCACGTTGATGGAGGGGCTGGAGACGGCGATACTTGGCAAAATGGGCATTGCTGACCCATATAGGGTATGAAACGGGGCATATCCCCTATGGAAAGGTGAAATGGGCGACAGTCAGGACGGGTCCTCTAACGCAGCGCTGAGCGCGCAGCCGTTGGGCCAGACACATAAGAGTAGCGGCTTCTTTGGCCGCATCGTTGAAGCACTCAGCCCCGGCGAGGCCGCGACCGGAACACCCTCCGGCGTGCAGCCTGCCCAGGCCTCCCGAAAACACGGCATGATGAACCTGCGCCGGATGCGAGTTGAGGATGTGGCCATTCCGATGGCCGATATCGTCGCCGTGCCGGGCAACATCAGCAAGGATGAGCTTGTCACGGTCTTTCATGACAGCGGCATGTCCCGCCTGCCGGTGTATGAAGGCACGCTTGATACGCCTCTTGGCTTTATTCACCTCAAGGACTTTGCGCTCAAGCACGGGTTTGCCGCCGAGAATGGCGATTTCGATCTTGCGGCGATGCTGCGTCCGCTTCTCTATGTCCCGCCGTCTATGCCGATTGGCGTTCTGTTGGCCAAGATGCAGGCCGGGCGGCGGCATATGGCGCTGGTGATCGACGAATATGGCGGTGTGGACGGGCTTGTGACCATCGAAGACCTGATCGAACAGGTGATCGGGGAGATCGAAGACGAACATGACGTGGACGAGGACAAGCTTTGGGTGCAGGAGGCGCAGGGATGCTACCTTGCACAGGCCAAAGCGCCTTTGGACGAGTTTCAGGCCGAGGTTGGTCGCGACCTGACGAGCCATGCGTCGGTCGATACCGAGGAAGTTGATACGCTTGGCGGGTTGGTCTTCATGCTTTCGGGCAACGTGCCGGCGCGTGGCGAGGTGGTGAGCCACCCGGACGGGATCGAATTTGAGATCGTCGACGCCGATCCGCGCCGGATCAAACGGCTGCGCGTGCGTTTTGCCGATGCCGCCGCAGGCTGACGGCGCGCTCGGGCGCTGGTGGCAGGCGCGGCGGCGCTCTCATCAGCTGTTGCTCATGGCCGCATTGGGCGGCGAGGCGGCGCTTGGACAGGCGCCGTTTTCCATCCCGGCTCTGAGCCTGATCGGCTTTGCGCTCGCCTTTGCGTTTTTCCCTGCGATGAAAACAGCGCGCGCCGCAGCGGTGGCGGGGCTTTGTTTCGGATTCGGGTATTTCGCGGTGGCGCTGCATTGGATCGTGCAGCCCTTCCTTGTCGATAGTGCCCGCCACGGATGGATGGCGCCTTTTGCGCTGATCCTGATGGCGCTTGGGCTGGCGCTATTCTGGGCGCTGGCCTTTGGACTTGCACGGCGGGCCGGACGCACCGCCTGGACGCTTGTGCCGCTTTTGGCGTTGGCCGAGTTCGGACGGGCCTATTTGTTCACCGGGTTTCCTTGGGCGATGCCGAGCTATGGCCTTGTGAATGGCCTCGGTGGGCAGGCGGCGGCGTGGATCGGGCCGCATGGGCTCAACCTTTTGTTCCTCGCGCTCGCGGTGGCGCTTTCGGTGCTGCCGATCCGGCCTTTTGTCGGGGCGTTTGGCGTGGCGGCGACGGTGGCGGCGCTTTGGCCCTTGGCCGCTCCCCCCGCGCAAGACCCAGAGGCCCCGGTACTGCGTCTTGTACAGCCCAACGCGCCGCAGCGGTTGAAATGGCATCCCGATCACGTCTGGAAGCACTTTGGCCGCGCCATTGAGGCGACGCGGGCCGGTGAGACGCGCCCGGACCTCATCATCTGGCCCGAGACTTCGGTGCCGGTGCGTCTTGGCGATGCGCAGAACACACTCACCACGATTGCCACGGCGGCGGGCGGTGTGCCGGTGGTGCTTGGCATGAACCGGACCGAGGGGCGGCGCATCTACAATTCCGCTGTGGTGCTTGGTGCGGACGGGTTGGTTGCCGGGGTCTACGACAAACATCACCTCGTGCCGTTCGGGGAATACGTCCCCTTCGGCGATCTCATGGCGCAGGTTGGCATTCACGGCCTCGCGGCGCGGGACGGGGCGGGATATTCCTCGGGGCCGGGGCCAAGACTTCTTGATCTCGGGAGCGTGGGGCAGGCCTTGCCGCTCATCTGCTACGAGGTCGTGTTCCCGCAGGATGTGCGCGGCGCACCGGCACGACCGAGGCTGCTGATGCAGATTACCAATGATGCGTGGTTCGGGACGTTTTCAGGCCCATATCAACACCTGCAACAGGCGCGGATGCGGGCGATCGAGATGGGCCTGCCGCTTGTGCGGGCGGCGAATACAGGGGTCTCCGCGGTGATTGATGCACGCGGGCGGGTTGTGGCTGCGCTTGGCCTTGACGAGGCGGGCTATATCGATGCGGGCCTGCCTGCCGCACGGGCCGAGACGGTCTATGCGAAAATCGGAGATATGCCCTTTGCCGCGCTTATGGGGCTACTCTTGGCCCTGACGCTTTGGCGCAGGCGCGGCAAAAGCGATTGACCCGCTGCGGCAGGGCGCGTAAGCCCCTTGGCACCTGTTGTCACAACGGCTTCCTGGCGTGACGACGTAATCCTAATGGAGCATTTCATGAGCAGACAGACCTACACCTTCACCTCGGAATCGGTCTCCGAGGGGCATCCCGATAAGGTGTGTGACCGCATTTCCGATGCCGTATTGGACGCCTTTCTTGCCATCGAGCCCGAGGCGCGCGTCGCCTGTGAGACCTTTGCCACCACGAACCGCGTGGTGATTGGCGGGGAGGTTGGGCTGTCTGACCCGGACAAGCTTACCCAAGTGAAGGACGATCTGGCCCATGTGGTGCGCGACTGTGTGCGCGACATCGGCTATGAGCAGGACAAGTTCCACTGGCGCACTCTTGAGGTTACGAACCTCCTGCACGAGCAATCCGCCCATATTGCTCAGGGCGTCGATGCGGCCGAAAACAAAGACGAGGGCGCGGGCGATCAGGGCATCATGTTCGGCTTTGCCACCAATGAGACCGAGGCGCTCATGCCCGCTCCGATCCAGTATGCCCATGCGATCCTGCGCCGCCTTGCCGAGGTGCGCAAGAACGGCACCGAGCCGAGCCTTGGCCCGGACGCGAAATCGCAGCTTTCGGTGCGCTATGAGAGCGGCAAGCCGGTCGGTGTGTCGTCCATCGTGTTGTCGACGCAGCACCTAGACGAGAGCATGACATCGGATGACGTCCGCAAGGTTGTCGAGCCCTATATCCGCGAGACCCTGCCCGAAGGTTGGATCGACGCGAGCACCGTCTGGCATGTCAATCCGACGGGCAAGTTTGTCATCGGCGGCCCTGATGGCGATGCGGGCCTTACCGGGCGCAAGATTATCGTGGACACCTATGGCGGTGCGGCCCCGCATGGCGGCGGTGCCTTCTCTGGTAAAGACCCGACAAAGGTTGACCGTTCGGCGGCCTATGCGGCGCGCTACCTTGCCAAGAACGTGGTCGCGGCAGAGATGGCGGCGCGTTGCACCGTGCAGCTTTCCTATGCCATTGGCGTGGCCGAGCCGCAGTCGATTTATGTCGATACCCACGGCACGGGCGCAGTTCCGGATGCAGAGATCGAAAAGGCAATCCGTGACGTGATGGACCTCACGCCGCGCGGTATCCGCACGCAGCTCCAGCTCAACAAGCCGATTTTCCAGCGCACAGCAGCCTATGGCCATTTCGGCCGCGCCCCGGAGGCCGATGGCGGGTTCAGCTGGGAAAAGACGGATCTCGTGAGCGCGCTCAAGGCGGCCGTCTAGGCCCCGAGACGGTCAGAGAAAAGACACAGGCCAAAGCCCTCCTGCTACGGAAGGCTTTGGCCTTTTGCATTGGCTGTGGCACTCTCCTGAGGTGAACGGGAGGAACGTATATGTTGTTGGATGTCGCACTGCCATTGTCCTTGGCTTTCATCATGTTTTCGCTGGGCTATGGCCTGACTTTCGCGGATTTCGGGCGGGTGCTCGCGGTGCCGAAGGCAGCGCTTGCGGGGATGGTCCTGCAGATTGTTGTCGTGCCGCTCGTGGCCTATCTGGGACTACAGCTTTTTGACCTGCCACCGGCGCTTGCTTTCGGGGTGATGATCCTTGCCTTTTGTCCCGGGGGCGTGACCTCGAATATCCTGACCAAGCTCGCGGGCGGCACGGTGGCGCTTTCGATCACGCTTACGGCGGTGGTCAGTCTCCTGTCGGTCCTGACGGTGCCGGTTCTTGTGGGCTGGGCTGCGAAGACGTTCCTTGGCGACGGGGCGGAGACGATCAATGTCACGGCGATCGCGGTCTCGATGTTCGCAATCACGACGGTGCCGGTGCTTCTTGGCCTGTTGATCCGGTTCCTCGCGGAGGATTTCGCGCGCCGGAGCGAGGCGTTGGTCTCCAATATCGCTTTGGTCTTGTTTGTGGTGATCGTGGTGGCAGCGCTGGCAACAAACTGGGGGTTGTTCGTTGAAAACATCGCGCGGCTCGGCCCGCTTCTTGTCGCGCTGAATGCGGTGCTCCTCGTGCTTGGCATGGTCGTGGCGCGCGTGATCGGGCTTGGCGGGGCGGACGGCATCTGTATCTCGATCGAGATGGGGGTGCAGAACGCCGCGCTTGGCATCACGGTGGCCGGACTCGTGGCGCAGGTCGGCGGCATCCCGGAGTTCGCGGTGCCCGCCGCCGTTTACGGCATCACCATGTATATCGTCACCATTCCGGGCATGTTCCTTCTGCGCAAGGTGTTCCACGAGGCTTGACGGCGCGCGCTGCACAGGGCAGATGCGGGACCGGTTTTCAATAAGGGGTCGTGATGGCAGACCGGCAACATCCCTCGGGCGCGCCTTGGCGCAATTTCTATGGTCGCTTCAAGGGCAAGGGCCTGCGCAAGTCGCAGGAGGCCTATCTTGACGAGGATCTTGCGGCGCTCGCGCCGGGCAAGGTCACGTGGGAAGAAAACCCCGAGCGCGAGAATATCGACCTTGAGGCGTTGTTCGGCGGTCGCGATGTCTGGCTCGAGGTCGGGTTTGGCGGCGGCGAGCATATGGTGCATCAGGCCGTGCAGAACCCAGACGTCGGGATCATCGGCTGCGAACCATATATCAACGGTGTGGCGATGCTTCTTGGTAAGATCCGAGAAGCGGAAGCCGAGAACATCCGTGTGCATCCCGGGGATGCGCGGGATATGTTTGATGTGCTTCCTGAGGCAAGCATTGCGCGGGCCTTCCTTCTCTATCCTGACCCATGGCCGAAGAAACGCCATCACCGGCGCCGGTTCGTGACGCCGGAGCACCTCGAACCGCTGGCGCGGGTGTTGAAGCCCGGCGCGATTTTCCGCGTGGCGACGGATATTCCCGACTATGTGCGCCAGACCCTCGAACAGGTGCCGAAACACGGGTTTGAATGGCTCGCCGAGGGGCCGGCGGATTGGCGCACGCCTTGGGGCGATTGGATCTCGACACGCTATGAGCAGAAGGCGTTCCGCGAGGGGCGCGTGCCGCATTACCTCACCTTCCGGCGCAAGTAAGACGCTTTGCCCGCCCCCGCGGAGGGGCCGGACAAAGCGGCCTGTCCCGAGGGACAGGCGACAGGGGCGTTGCCCCTCTTGCCCCTAAGGGGCAATTCACCCCAGGATATTTCCGGCAAGAGGAAGAGCGGCGTGCCTGCGGCATGGACGGCTGCGCGGCGTTGCGGTAACAGCTTGGGGCAAGAGCAAAAGAGGAATTGCCCATGTCCGGCCACGGCACCCCAACCCCCATGACCTCCAGCCCCTGTGGCCCGCTTCAGGGCGAGGCGCATGTGCCGGGGGACAAGTCGATCTCGCATCGTGCGCTTCTGTTCGGGGCGATGGCCGTGGGGGAGACTGTGATCACCGGGCTTCTTGAAGGCGAGGATGTGCTTGATACCGCCAAGGCGATGCGGGCCTTCGGGGCTGACATTACGCGGGACGAAGACGGGGTATGGCATGTGTATGGCGTCGGTGTCGGCGGGTTTGCCGAGCCTGACACTGTCATTGATTGCGGCAACTCCGGCACCGGCGTGCGCCTCATCATGGGGGCGATGGCGACGACGGGGATTTCGGCAACCTTCACGGGCGATGCCTCGCTCAACAAACGTCCCATGGCGCGGGTCACCGATCCGATCGCTCTTTTCGGGGCGCAGGCGGTGGGGCGCTCGGGTGGGCGGCTTCCGATGACGATTGTCGGCGCGGCGGAGCCTGTGCCAGTGCGCTATGAGGTGCCGATGCCGTCGGCGCAGGTTAAGTCGGCGGTGCTTCTTGCGGGGTTGAACGCGCCGGGGCAGACCGTTGTGATCGAGAAAGAAGCGACGCGGGATCATACCGAACGGATGCTCGCGGGGTTTGGTGCAGAGATCACCACCGAGGTCACCGATGCGGGCCGGGTCATCACGCTCACCGGGCAGCCGGAGTTGGAGCCACAGACCATCGTCGTGCCACGCGATCCGTCGAGTGCGGCCTTTCCGGTCTGTGCGGCGCTGATCGTGCCGGGCTCGGACGTGCTTGTGCCCAATATCGGGCTCAACCCGACGCGGGCGGGGCTTTTCACCACGCTCAAGGAGATGGGCGCGGACCTGACCTATGAGAACCTGCGCGAAGAAGGGGGCGAGCCGGTGGCAGACCTTCGGGCGCGCTTCTCGCCGAACCTCAAGGGTATCGAGGTCGATCCGGCGCGGGCGGCGAGCATGATTGACGAATACCCGGTCCTTTCGGTCGTGGCGGCATTTGCCGAGGGCGAGACCGTGATGCGCGGCGTGAAAGAGCTTCGGGTCAAGGAAAGCGACCGGATCGACGCCATGGCCAAGGGCTTGCGGCTCAATGGTGTGGAGGTCGAGGAGGGCGAGGATTGGTGGATCGTCAAGGGGCGTGGCGCGGGCAACGTGCCGGGCGGGGCGACCTGCGAGAGCCATCTCGACCACCGGATTGCCATGTCTTTCATGGTGATGGGGATGGCAACCGAGGCCCCTGTCAGCGTTGATGACGGATCGCCGATCGCCACGTCTTTCCCGATCTTCGAGACCCTGATGGGAGGGCTTGGCGCAGAGCTTTCGAAAGGAGGCGCGTAATGGCGTTTACCATCGCGATTGACGGGCCGGCGGCGGCGGGCAAGGGCACGGTGTCAAAGGCTGTGGCCGCGCATTTCGGCTTTGCGCATCTGGATACGGGACTGCTTTATCGGGCGGTCGGGGCGAAGATGCTGGCAGGTGTTGATCCTGTCGCGGCAGCGCAGGGGTTGATGGCGGAAGACCTCGAGGGCGAGGGGCTGCGGTCTCCGGACGTGGCGCAGGCGGCGAGCAAGGTTGCGGCGATTGGCGCGGTGCGGGCGGCTTTGGTCGATTTCCAAAGGGCTTTTGCGCGGCGCGCGGGCGGTGCGGTGCTGGACGGGCGCGATATTGGCACAGTGATTTGTCCGGGCGCGGAGGCGAAGCTTTTCGTCACGGCGAGCGCCGAGGTCCGTGCCGAGCGGCGCTATCTCGAGCTTGTAAACAAGGGGCATGAGACCAGCCGCGAGGCGGTTCTCGCCGATGTAAAAGAGCGCGATGCGCGGGATATGGAGCGGGCGGAAGCGCCGCTAAAGCCCGCTGCGGATGCGGTGGTGATCGACACCAGCGAAATGAGCATCGAAGAGGCGGTCGCCGAGGCGATCAAGGCGATTGATGCGCGGCTTGGGGAGTAGGGCGATGCAGATGCGCAAGATGGGGGCCAAAGGGCCGGAGGTTTCGGCGCTGGGGATCGGGGCAATGTCCTTTGCGGATTTCTATGGCCCGACGAGCGAAGAGAATTCCTATGCCATCTTGGACGCCGCGCTTGAATCCGGGGTCAGCCATATCGATACGTCCAACGTGTATGGCATGGGCCGGTCGGAAGAGGCGATTGGGCAATTCCTAAGAGACAAGGGTGCCGGGACGCGGGAAAAATTCCATATCGCGACCAAGGCGAGCATCACCACCGATGCAGAGGGCAAGCGGTGTTTTCGCAATGACCTCGCGCATCTGGAGGGGGAGTTGGATCAGAGCCTCGCGCGGATGGGGATCGAGCAGGTGGATCTTTTCTATATCCATCGCCGCGATCCACAGGTGCCGATCGAAGAGGTTGTTGGCAGCCTTAGCATATTGAAAGATAAGGGGAAAATCGGAGGTATCGGGTTTTCCGAGATCGCGCCGTCTTCGCTGCGTCGGGCGGCGAAGGAGCATCATGTCGATGCGGTGCAGTCCGAATACTCCCTTTCGACGCGGGCGCCGGAGCTTGGGCTCTTGCAGGCCTGTGCAGAGCTTGGCACGGCCTTTGTCGCATTTTCGCCTGTGGGGCGGTCGTTCCTCACGGATGATCCGATCCCCTTCGAGCGCATCGAGAGCCTTCCGTTCCTGAGGGTCAATCCGCGGTTTCAAGCACCGAACTACGGCGAAAATATCAAGGCGACAGAAGCCTTTAGGGCGCTTGCGGCGGATATGGGTGTTGCGGCTGCGGGGCTTGCGATTGCCTGGACTCTGGCCAAGGGCGCGCATGTGATTCCGATCCCCGGCACACGCTCGACGGCGCATTTTGCCGAGCTTGTTGCCGGGGCGCAGATGCAGCTTAGCGCCGAGGATGTGGCCGCAATCGAGGCGGTCTTGCCGGTCGGCTGGGCGCATGGGGATCGCTATTCGGTGGACCAATGGGTCGGGCCGGAGCGGTTCTGTTAGGCCGGAAAATCAACGTCGGTATTACGTCGGTATTGCGTCTGTATCGCGGTGGTGCAGATTCTGCGGGGATGTGGCTTGCGTCTTTTAGCGACCTATGATTGTTACGATATAACGTATCTATTGCCACGGAGACAGGACATGCAGGAAAGGCGCGCTGCATTCTCAGATTCGATACAGGAACGCGGGCCTCGCAAGACGACGCGCCTGCGTCAGATCGGCGAGGTCGCGTGATGGGGCGGCGGAATCTCCGCGCCGGGAATGTGCGGCGCCGGCAGGGCGACCCGATGCGCGAGTTTGATGCCTTGCCGCCGCCGCTTCGGGCATGGCTTCGGCAGGCGGCGCTGCCATGGAGCGCGAAATCGGCCCTGCGCATCTGGGAGCAAGCCTGTCGGGAAGGCGGTGCGGACGCAGCGCTGGCGCGGCTCGCCGCCGCCGAGGCGGGGACACTCGCGCGGGATGCGGTGATCCGGCAAAAAGCCGCCAAACACGGTTGATTTCCCTTTAAACGCGGCTTATAGAGCGCCTGTCGACAAGGCGTGCAGCGCCATAGAACAAAGAGACGAGCAGGGTCGGGCACTACCGGCCCTCTTTGTTTTATGTGAACGGCGTTGCGGCTGACCAACGAAACCCAAGACCGGCGGAGACAACCGCACGGCCAGAAAAAGCACTTTGTAAAGGAAAAGACGCCACATGGCTAACGCAACCATGGAGGAATTCGAAGCCCTCCTTAATGAAAGCTTCGAAATGGACACACCGACCGAAGGGTCTGTTGTCAAAGGCAAGGTCATCTCGATTGAAGCGGGCCAAGCCATCATCGACGTAGGCTACAAGATGGAAGGCCGCGTTGATCTTAAAGAATTCGCAAATCCCGGTGAAGCTCCTGAAATCGCTGTTGGCGACGAAGTAGAAGTGTTCCTCCGCGCGGCCGAAAACGCCCGTGGCGAAGCCGTGATTTCCCGCGAGATGGCCCGCCGCGAAGAGGCATGGGACCGTCTTGAAAAAGCATATGCAGACGATGCACGCGTCGAAGGCGCGATCTTCGGCCGCGTCAAAGGCGGCTTCACTGTCGACCTCGGCGGTGCCGTTGCATTCCTGCCCGGCTCGCAAGTTGACGTGCGCCCCGTGCGCGACGCAGGCCCGCTCATGGGTCTCAAGCAGCCGTTCCAGATCCTCAAGATGGATCGTCGCCGTGGCAACATCGTTGTCTCGCGCCGCGCTATCCTCGAAGAGTCGCGCGCCGAACAGCGTGCAGAGGTCATCGCGAACCTCACCGAGGGTCAGGCCGTGGAAGGCGTCGTCAAGAACATCACCGAATATGGTGCCTTCGTGGACCTCGGCGGTGTGGACGGTCTTCTCCACGTCACCGACATGGCATGGCGCCGTGTGAACCACCCGTCGGAGATCCTGTCGATCGGCGAAACCGTCAAGGTTCAGGTCATCAAGATCAACAAAGAAACCCACCGCATCAGCCTCGGCATGAAGCAGCTGCAGGAAGATCCGTGGGATCTCGTTGCGGCGAAATTCCCGCTCGAGTCGGTGCACACTGGCCGCGTCACCAACATCACCGACTACGGTGCGTTTGTTGAGCTGGAGCCCGGTGTCGAAGGTCTCGTTCACGTCTCGGAAATGTCCTGGACCAAGAAGAACGTGCACCCCGGCAAGATCGTCTCCACCTCGCAAGAGGTTGAGGTCATGGTGCTCGAGATCGACCCCGCGAAACGCCGTGTCTCGCTTGGCCTCAAGCAGACCATGCGCAACCCGTGGGAAGTCTTTGCAGAAACCCACCCGGAAGGCACCGAGGTCGAAGGCGAAGTCAAGAACATCACCGAATTCGGTCTGTTCATTGGCCTCGACGGCGAAATCGACGGCATGGTTCACCTCTCCGACATCTCGTGGGACGAGCGTGGCGAAGACGCCATCCAGAACTACAAGAAGGGCGACGTCGTCCAAGCCGTGGTTTCGGAAGTCGATGTCGAGAAAGAGCGCATCTCGCTCTCGATCAAGGCGCTTGGCGGCGACAAGTTCGCTGAGGCCGTTGGCGGCGTGAAGCGTGGCTCGGTCATCACCGTCGAAGTCACCGCGATCGAAGATGGCGGTATCGAAGTCGAGTATGAAGGCATGAAGTCCTTCATCCGTCGTTCGGACCTGTCGCGCGACCGCGCAGAGCAGCGCCCCGAGCGTTTCTCGGTTGGCGACAAGATCGACGTGCGCGTGACTAACGTGGACAGCAAGACCCGTCGTCTTGGCCTGTCGATCAAGGCACGCGAGATCGCAGAAGAGAAAGAGGCCGTCGAACAGTACGGTTCCTCCGACTCCGGCGCATCGCTCGGCGATATCCTTGGCGCAGCGCTCAAGGGCGACGAATAAGCCAAAGGCCGGAAACGGCAGTAAGATTTGGAACGGCCCCGTATTGCACGGGGCCGTTTTTTCATGTCCAACTGTGGCCGCCGGGCCAAGGCTTTTTGAGAAGCCTTGGGCAAGCGGTTTTGAAACCGCTTGTCGGCGCCAGAGACAAGGGAGAGGCACATGAGCAAGAAAACCGCATTGATCACGGGCGCAGCGCGCGGCATCGGTCTGGCGACGGCAAAGCTTTTGGCAGCGGACGGCTGGCGCATCGCGATGCTGGACCGCGACACTGACGCGCTGCACGAGGCGATCCAAGAGGTCGAGGATGCGGTCTACCTTCCGTATGACGTGTCGGACCCCGAACAGGTCCAGGCAGCAATCTCGGATCTGCGGTCCTCCTGCGGGCGGCTTGATGCCTTGGTCAACAACGCTGGCGTGGCCGATTTCGGCCCCATTGAGGAGACGGATTTCGCCCGCTGGCGGACCGTGATGGCGACCAATCTCGACGGGGTGTTCCTGATGAGCCAGGCGGCGACACCGCTTCTCAAGGCGAGCAAAGGGTGCCTCGTCAATATCGCCTCGATCTCGGGGCTGCGCGCCTCGACGCTTCGGGTCGCCTATGGCACGTCGAAAGCTGCGGTGATCCAGCTCACGAAACAGCAGGCGGCGGAGCTTGGGGAATATGGTGTGCGGGCCAATTGCGTCTGTCCGGGACCGGTGCGCACCAAGCTCGCCATGGCAGTCCATAGCCAGGACATTATCGACGCATATCACGATGCCATCCCGCTCAACCGCTATGGAAGCGAGCGCGAAATCGCGGAAGCCATCGCCTTCCTATGCTCCGACAAGGCGAGCTATGTGACGGGGCAGGTTCTGGCCGCGGATGGCGGGTTTGATAGCACCGGAGTCGGGCTACCCGCGCTGCGCCGTTAACCATTGTGGCCGGAATGGGGTGTATTTCTCATTCCGAATCAATGGCTTCTTCTGCGCTGCGGCAATGGGGTTTTCTAGGCCAGCCATGCCACGGCACAGGAAAACAGGTCTCTGAAGCGCGGGAATTGAGCGGAATCCGGCGTTTTTCCGGCGGAACTGACGCGTATGTGTTTCCGTTTTTCCGGATTGTTCCTATAGTCGGGGCGATGCACGCGCAAAAGACATGCACGCCCAGGGAGTAAACAGTCAGATGATCCGCTCGGAACTCATTCAGAAAATCGCCGATGACAATCCGCACCTGTATCAAAGAGATGTGGAGCGTATTGTGAACACGATCTTTGAAGAGATTATCGACGCTATGGCGCGCGGCGACCGGGTCGAACTTCGGGGCTTTGGGGCGTTTTCGGTCAAGAAACGCGACGCACGTGTTGGGCGCAACCCGCGCACGGGCGAAACGGTGCAGGTCGAGGAAAAGCATGTACCGTTCTTCAAGACCGGAAAACTCCTGCGCGACCGTCTCAACGGGAAGTAATCCATGCGGTATATTCGCTATGCATTCCTCGCCGCGCTGGCGATAGTGCTTATTTCTGTGGCTATGGCCAACCGGGGTATGGTCACGCTGAGCCTTCTGCCCGAGGCGTTGGCTGATCTGACGGGGTTCGGTTGGACCATCGCGCTGCCGCTCTATGCGGTGATCTTTGCCAGTATCGCAGCAGGCGTTTTGATCGGCTTCATCTGGGAATGGCTGCGCGAGCACAAGCACCGCGCCGCCGGTAGCCAGATGCAGCGTGAACTCAAACAGACCAAGCGCGAGATGCGCCGCATCAAGGGCAGCGAGGGCAAGCCGCAGGACGAGGTTCTCGCGATCCTCGACGAGGCGAGCTAGGCCCGTTTGCAAGCGGGTCCGCTTGCGGGTAGAGACAGATCATGGATATCCGGGTCAAGATATGCGGGCTGAAAGAGCCTGAGCATGTGGTTGCGGCGGCCGAGGCGGGCGCGGCCTATGTCGGTCTTGTGTTCTTCGAGAAATCGCCGCGCTACGTGACGCCGGAACAGGCGCGCGATCTCGCCTTGGCCGCGCCGGTCGGGCTCGCCAAGGTGGCGCTTGTGGTCAATGCCGAGGATGCGTTTCTTGATCATCTCTTAGAGACGGTGCCGCTTGATGTCTTGCAGTTGCATGGCAAGGAAAGCCCCGAACGCGTGGCCGAAATCCGGGCGCGCTATGGCTTGCCGGTGATGAAGGCGGTGGGGATTGCCGAGGAGGCGGATCTCGCGGCGCTTCAGACCTATGGCGCTGTGGCGGACCAGCTTTTGGTCGATGCGAAACCGCCCAAGGGCGCAGAGCTTCCCGGCGGCAATGGGTTGGCGTTCGACTGGCGGCTTGTGAACCGGAAATACTGGCCCTGTCCTTGGATGCTCGCCGGGGGGCTCACCCCCGAGAACGTGGCCGAGGCGATCCGCATGACGGGCGCGCGGCAGGTCGATGTCTCGTCCGGTGTCGAACGCGCGCCGGGGGTGAAGGATGCCGGCCTGATCCGCGATTTCGTCGCGGCGGCGACGGGTGTTGGTGCGGCTGCGGCGGTGCCGAAGCTGCGGTAAGGCCATAGGCCCGCGCGCCAACGTCTCAGGCGACCGCTTTCAGCTTGCCCTGTATCCATGTGCGTTCTAGGTAATGTGGACGCGCAGGAGAAGGGCGACCCAATGGCCAATGATCTTTTCAATTCCTTCATGACTGGACCCGACGAAAAGGGCCGGTTCGGCAATTACGGCGGGCGGTTCGTGTCAGAGACACTGATGCCGCTCATCCTCGATCTCGAGGCGGAATATGAAAAGGCCAAGACCGACCCGACCTTCTGGGCCGAGATGGACGACCTTTGGAAGCACTATGTCGGTCGCCCCAGCCCGCTCTATTTCGCGGAGCGCATGACCGAGGCGCTTGGCGGCGCGAAAATCTATCTCAAGCGCGACGAACTCAACCACACCGGCGCGCATAAGATCAACAACGTCCTTGGCCAGATCATCCTTGCCCGCCGTATGGGCAAGAACCGCATCATCGCGGAAACCGGCGCGGGCCAGCATGGCGTGGCGACGGCGACGGTCTGTGCCAAGTTCGGCCTCAAATGCGTGGTATACATGGGCGCGCATGATGTGCAGCGTCAGGCGCCGAACGTGTTCCGTATGCGTCTTCTTGGTGCCGAGGTGATTCCGGTGACCTCTGGGCGTGGCACGCTCAAGGATGCGATGAATGATGCGCTGCGCGATTGGGTGACCAATGTGCGCGACACGTTCTATTGCATCGGCACAGTGGCAGGGCCGCATCCCTATCCGGCCATGGTGCGCGATTTCCAGTCGATCATCGGCAAGGAAGTCAAACAGCAGCTTCCCGAGTTCGAAGGCGAAGGTGCGCTTCCCGATACGGTCATCGCCGCAATCGGCGGCGGGTCGAACGCGATGGGGCTTTTCTATCCGTTCCTTGACGACAAAAGCGTCAACATCATCGGCGTCGAAGCCGGAGGCAAGGGCGTCGACGAGAAGATGGAGCATTGCGCCTCACTGACCGGCGGGCGTCCCGGCGTGCTGCATGGCAACCGCACCTATCTCTTGCAGGATGACGACGGGCAGATTCTTGAGGGATATTCGATCTCGGCCGGGCTCGACTATCCGGGGATCGGGCCGGAGCATAGCTGGCTCAACGATACGGGCCGTGCGCAGTATGTCTCGATCACCGACAAGGAAGCGCTTGAAGCGTTCCAGTTCTCCTGTGCCCATGAGGGGATCATCCCCGCGCTCGAGCCGTGCCACGCGCTTGCGCATGTGATGAAGCTCGCGCCGACGCTGCCGAAGGATCATGTTCTAGTGATGAACATGTGCGGTCGCGGCGACAAGGACGTGCAGACCGTGGCACGCTATCTCGGCTTTGACATGAGCGATACCGAGGGGCGTTCGGCGGACTAGGTAACGCGGTCTGCTTTTTTGAAATGAATGCAAAGAAAGCGGTGTGCACACGTGGCGCCCCGCTTTCTGTTTGGGGAGGTGGCTTTTCGATTGTTGCGCGAGGGGGTAATTTTGTTGCGCACAAGTCACGGTTGTGCCGCGGCGAAAAATGCGGCGTTGAGCGAAACTGCCCCATCCGGCTATTTAGCAGCCCCGGCCCAAGCGGACCGGACCCTAGCGGGCGGAGATGATCATTCCCCCGGTGCAGGCGGCGCTGCCGTTTCTGTATTCCAGGGCCGTGCCGCCGAAAGTTGGTGATTGGTGTAGCTCAGTCTGGAGAGAGCGACAGGGTCAGGTCCTGTAGGACGCGGGTTCGATTCCCGTCACCTCTACAAATGTAGCTCAATGGGTAGAGCAATCGACAGTTAATCGATGTGTCGCAGGTTCGATTCCTGCCATTTGACCAATGGTAAGCGCTCCAAACGCTCGGGGTTCGACTCCCCTACGCCGGATAATCCGGCTCATTCGGGTTCCAGGGTTGCTCCAGCAGGGGCGGCTCTTGCGCCGTGCACCCCGTCGGTGAACGGCAAAGGAATCGCCGCTGCTCTGGTGTCGTGCCGGAGCGGGGATGACGATTGCGCCGGCCTTGGGCCCGCATGGGCATGTTCGCATGATCCAAGCGCGCCTTTGGCCTGCTCTTTCCGCTCGCCCAACTCCTGCGCGATAGCATGGCGCGGGGCGGCCCTGGCGCCTTTTTCAGCCTCGTTTCGAGGCCTTTCACCTGTGGGCAATGTTGCCCCAACCTCAACAAAACAAGGAGTTCGCGTTTTGCGACGACGATAGGACGAGACCGAAAAGGAGACGAAAATGGCACATGTCCTTGAACGAATGATTGACCGGCTGACCGGGCATATCCGGGTTACGCTGATGGAAACCGAGCGGATGCTGGTGCTCCACAAAGGTCGGTTCGAGGCGATCCTCGGACCGGGTGAGCACCGGATCAAGGCGCGAAATGTGGTGCGCGAAGTGCATAATCTGGATCGTCTTCGGTTCACATCTCCCTATGAACGGGCGCTGTTTCGTGAACGGCCTGACCTTGCCGAGGCGCATCTGAGCGAGTTCCGCGCAGAACAAGGCGAGGTTCTTGTCCTGCACCGGGATGGACGGCCTTTCGAGGTCATCCTGCCGGAGGAACGCAGCGTGGTCTGGAATGATGCCGGGCCGTGGACTTCGGAAGCGGTCGGCGTGAGTGAAACGCTCGAAATGCCGACCAGCCTCATGCGGCGCCTTGTACGCAGCGGTCTGACGATGACCTTTCAGGGCGTCGAGGTGGCCGAGGGTCATGTGGGCCTCCTGACGGTGGACGGGGTGCACATGGGCGAACTCGCGCCTGGGACGCACGGTTTCTGGAAAGTGGGTCGCCATGTGGCCGTTAAGCAAATCGACTTGCGTCACCGGGTGCACGAGGTAACGGGCCAAGAGATCCTGACCAAGGATCGGGTCACGATCCGTGTCAACCTCACGGCTGGTTTTCGGGTCGTGGATCCGCTCAAAGCGGTGGGCTTGGTGAAGGACTTCGATGAGGCGCTGCATCGGGCGCTTCAACTTGCCTTCCGCAAGACGCTTGGCGGTCTGACCCTCGACCGGCTTCTGGTCGAGAAAGGGGCAATCCACGAGGAGGCCGCCGAAGCGGTGCGCCGCGAGATGGCCGGGATCGGTATCGAAGTTGGGGAGATCGCGCTCAAGGATGTGATCCTTCCCGGCGAGATGCGGGACATCCTGAACCGGGTGGTCTCTGCTGAGAAAGAGGCCGAGGCCAACGTAATCCGGCGCCGGGAAGAAACGAACGCAACACGGTCGCTTCTCAACACGGCAAAGGTCATGGCGGAAAACCCGGTGATGCTGCGCCTGAAAGAACTCGAGGCGCTTGAAAGCATCGCGGGCAAGGTCGAACGGCTTACCGTGCATAACGGTGCCGAGGGCCTTATGAATGATCTCGTGCGTTTGCGCGACTAAGACATGGACCGGCCCGGGGGTTGCCTCGGGCCGGTTTTCGTTCGGACCTAGGTCTCCAGAAGCACGGTCTCAAACCCCTCAAAGCTCGGCGGGCCCATGATCGGACTTTCGCCTTCGCGCTTGCCTGCGTTCTTGTGGGCGGCGCGGAATTGCTCGGACTTGGTCCAGGCTTCGAAATCTTCCTTGCTGTCCCAGAGTGCGTGGCTCGAATAGAGGGTGTGGTCGTCGTGGGTCGGACCCTTGAGGAGGCGGAACTCGCGGAAGCCTTGCATCTCTTTCAGGCGGCTTTCGCGGCTTTTCCAGATTTGTTCGAAATCGGCTTCGCGGCCGGGGCGGATCTTGAAGCGGTTCATGGCGATGAATGACATGGGAAACCCTATCGTTGTGTCAGTGCGGGGGCGCTGGCTCGGGTGCGAAGGGATGCAGGCACGGGTGGCTGGCTGGCCGCAATGGACAGGAGCCGGGGCCGAAGGTCAAGGCGGTCAGAGCGCGCAGGCCTTCAGAACCCGCAGCGGCACCACATCGAGCGCGCGTTGATGCGTCGCCGAAAGATCGACACGGGGGGCGCAGCCTTCGTCATGGGCCTGCAGAAAGCGCGCGGCGCAGAGGCACCAGCGGTCGCCGGGCTTCAGGCCGGGAAAGGCGAAATCGGGCTGGGGCGTCGAGAGGTCATTGCCGACATAGGCCGAGAAGGCGAGGAATTCGGCGGTCATCACGGCGCAGACCGTATGGTTGCCCTGATCCTCGTAGCAGGTATTGCAATGGCCATCGCGGAAGAACCCGGTCATGGGATCGGAAGAGCAGGGGGTGAGCGGGGCGCCAAGGACGTTCACAGAGGGTTCTTGATGGATCATGGGGGCAGGATGCCACGAGATAGGCCATTCGGCAAACCCGGCGTCCTGTCATAGAGCTGTGACATTCGGCTTGACCTATGCGGGCGTCGCGGAAAGGGTCGGGGCATGAAACGCATTACAGAACCCGCCCGCGAAATCGACGTTGTCCATGAAACCGAAGTGCTTGTCGTGGGGTCTGGTCCCGGCGGGCTTTCGGCGGCGCTCGCGGCGGCGCGGGCGGGGGTGGATGTCACGCTGGTCGAACGGTTCGGCTGTTTTGGCGGCAATATCACGGTTGTGGGGGTCGAGGGGATGCATTGGTATCGCCACGAGGCCACGGTCGAGAGCGACGGCATCCCGCGCGAGTTTGAGGAGGCCGCGAAGGCGGCGGGCGCGGCGGTGCCGGAGAGCCAGTCGCTGAGCTATGAGATCGACTCGGAAGGGTTCAAACTCGTGGCGGACCGGATGGTTGAGCAGGCGGGGATTCACCCGATGCTGCATCGGGCCTTTGTCGCGCCGATCATGGAGGGCGACCGGATCATCGGCATCATCACCGAATCCAAGGCAGGGCGCGAGGCGATCCTTGCACAGGTGGTGATTGATGCGACGGGGGATGCGGATGTGGCGCATCGGGCGGGTGCCCCGTGTGAGAAGGCGGCGCGCGAAGACCTCATGGCGGCCTCGGTGATGTTCCATGCCGCTGGGGTCGACCGGAAGGCGTTCCTTGCCGGTGTGCAGGCCGATCCGCAGACCTACAAGGATTGGGGCGGTGGCGGCGAATGGAATATCGAGACTTCCGGCAAGGAGGACGAGATGTTCTCGCCCTTCCTGCACAAGCCGTTCCAGCAGGCCATTGAGGCAGGGATGATCCCGCCGCATCTCAACACCATTGCCGGCACATGGGGCGCGGCGCATGAGAGCGGCGAGCTGACCTATATGAACCTCGTGCATCTTGCGGGGATCGACGGGACGGATCCGGCGGACCTCACACGGGGCGAGATCGAGGGGCGGCGGCAGGCGATGCTGGCGCTCGAGGCGTTGCGGTCCTTCACGCCGGGCTGCGAGGAAATCCGGCTCCGCAATTTCGGCATGAGCCTTGGTATCCGCGACACCCGCAAGGTGCAGACGGTGTATCGGATGACCGAAGGGGATGTGCGCGAACAGGGGCGGTTCGAGGACAGCATCGGGATTTTCCCCGAGTTCATCGACGGCTACGGCGTTCTTATCCTGCCGACGA
The DNA here is from genome assembly GCF_032918335.1 of Shimia sp. FJ5. Taxonomy (NCBI): domain Bacteria; kingdom Pseudomonadati; phylum Pseudomonadota; class Alphaproteobacteria; order Rhodobacterales; family Roseobacteraceae; genus Shimia; species Shimia sp. FJ5. The sequence goes on from NZ_JAWJUV010000004.1 coordinate 79,226, forward strand.
CGGGGCGCTATTTCGAGGTGCCCTATCGCAATCTCCTGCCGCAGAAGGTCCGGGGGTTGTTGGTTTCCGGGCGGGCGACGGGGGGCGAAAAGATCGCCCATGCCGCGACGCGCAACATGGCGTGCTGCGCGGTGATCGGGCAGGGCGCGGGGGTTGCGGCAGCGCTGGCCGTGCGTCAGGCGTGCGAATTGGACGCGCTTGACGTGGGCGAGATACAACGCGGGCTTTTGCGTCAGGGGGCGCGGGTGCACTAGGGGCCAGCCCCTCTTGCCTGCCAAGGCAGGCAATTCACCCCGGGATATTTTCGGCAAGAGGAAGAGTGGGCCTATTGCGCGGCGTTCGCGATGGCGCGGAACATGGCGACGTTGCTTTCATGGGCGCCGGGCTCGCGGAACTGGCGGTCGGCGGCGTTCGTCGCGATGACGACGCCGAGCGGTTTGTTCACGTAGATGTATTGTCCGTAGATGCCACGCCCGAGATATTCGCCTTCGGTCGCGCCGATGGGCACCCACCATTGATAGCCATAGCCGATGGCGCCCTCTGCGGTATTGGCGCTGGCGACTGTGCTCTCGGCGACCCAGGGGGCGGGCACGACCTGTTGGCCGTTATAGGCACCGTCTTGCAGGAACATCTGGCCGAAGCGGGCATAGTCGCGGGTGCGGATGTTGAGGCCGCCGAGGACAAAGGCGACGCCTTCGCCATCGGTGATGTAATAGGGCGCGTCCTCGTAGCCGAGCGGTGCGATGATCTTTTCAGAGAGGAGCGAGGGGATATCGCGCCCGGTTGCGCCACGGATCACCATACCAAGGATATGGGTGTCGATGGAGACATATTGCCAAGTCGCGCCCGGCGCGGTGAAGGTCTCGGTGAGGCCTTCGGCAAAGCCGTCCATCGTGCCGCCCAGGGCGATCACGCGGCCCATGCGGTTGATGTCGGAATCATAGTCGAGATAGTCCTCGTCGAAGGTCACGCCGGAGGACATCTGAAGCACGTTGCGGATCGTCGCACCGTCATAGGCGCCGCCCTTGAGGGAGGGGGCGTATTTGGTCACCGGGTCGTCGAGAGAGTCGATATGGCCCTCGTCGTAGATCACGCCAAACAGCGCCGAAAGGTAGGATTTGGCGACCGACCACGAGATGCGGCGATCCTCGGGGGCCGTGCCGAGATGATAGCTTTCATGCACAAGCGCGCCGTCCTTGAGGACCACAAGGGCCGTCACCGAGCGCGCGTCGATCCAATCGGCGCTTCCTTCGGGGAGGGTCATCGCCGGGCCTTCGGGCAGCGGAGAGACCGGACCCGCGCCGCGATCCACGGGCGTGGTCAGGAAAAGCGTGTCCATGTTTGAGAAATTGTGGACGATTTTCTCTTCTGAGAACAATGAGTTCACAGCGAGAAGCCGTGTGATCTCTTCGCGTTTCCAGATATAGAGAACGACGGCCGTGACGATCAGAAGCAACAGTATCCGACCGAGCCATTTTCCAAATGTGCGCATTTCACCCTCTCCCTTTTGACGCAGTTGGCCTCAGGAAAGGGCGGTTTGGCAAGTCTAACGTTAGGAGAGTTGGGTCGGGCCTTGCCAGTCGATCCAGCGCCCGTGGAAATCCACACGCCCAAGGGAAAGGCGGTGATCACCGGGCCAGAGGCGGAGGGAGAGTGCGGCGCCCGGGGTTTGGCCGTCGGTTTCCATGGAGAGCCATGCGAGGGGTGCGGCCTCGGTCGCGGCGGCGCCTGCGGTTTCAATGAGGGCGGTGCCGCGGGCCTGAACCTCGGGCGGGAAATACTGCCAGGCGACGGTGTGATAGACGAGGTGCAGCGTGCCCTCTTGCGGCGAGGAGAGGCGGGGCGCGAGCCAGTCGATCGCGTCGGCGCGGTCCACGGGGGCGTCCTGTGCGGCGATGGCGGCGCGCGTCCGGGCGAGGCGTTCGGATTGATCCGGCCAGAGATAGGCCATGAGCCGCAGGGCACCCGCCGGGCTATGGGCGTCGAGCGGGTTGAGGTCGACGCCGCGCCGGTCCGCTATGTGCAGGTCCGAAGGGGTCGGGCAGGGGCCGGTCCAGTCCGGGGCGAGTGTGAAGGCCGCATCGGGGGCGGCGAAATGTGTCTCGCCCGCCTGAAGTGCGAAGCGGTCGAACATCAGGTTCAGACCACCGCTCGCACCGAGTTCGGAGAGGCGCAGGGGCAGACCAAAGCGCGCGGCAAGCATATGCGCAACGGGGATCAGCGCAGCGGCGCGGCGCACCTCGTTGGTTTGCGGCGGGCTTGCGATCCAATCACAGAGAAAGGCGTCATGGGTGTGCAGCGCGGTATCGAGGGCGGCCCAAAGCGCGGGGTCGTCCGTCGCAGCAGGCGGGTAGGCGGCGGCGAGGGACGGGTCGCGCCCAGAGAGACAGAGCGCATGCAGCCCGCCCGCGATCCGAAGCGGTAGGCTATCGGCGTAGGGGGACATGTCGCCGGGCCAATGCGCGACCTTCTCTGCCAAGGCGGTATCCTCGGACCAATGGTCGGCAAGGAGGCGCAGGAGGCGGCCCATGAAGGGGCTATCGAGATTTTCGCAATGGCCAGCCTGCGCGCGCAGAGCATCGCGGATCATTTGAACTTGTCCGCGAGCTTTTGCAGCGGGCTGCGTGTGTCCTCGGGTTCCGGCGCGGATTCTGCGGCGGGTTTGGGGGCGGCGTCTTTCGGCGTGGTCGTGGAGGACCGGGGCGGATTCACGCGCAGGGCAACGGCATTCATGAACTTGCCGGTATCGCCTTCGGCCAGTTGCGGCGCGCCGTCGGAGATCCCACGCAGCAGATCGTCGAGCCACTCCTGATCGGCCTTGGCGAAATCGCGCAGCACATAACCCGCGACGGCGTTCTTGTTGCCGGGGTGGCCGATGCCGAGGCGGACGCGGCCATAGTCGGGGCCGATATGTTGGTGGATGGAGCGCAGTCCGTTATGGCCTGCGTGGCCACCGCCCTGTTTGACGCGGCATTTGCCGGGGGCAAGGTCCAGTTCGTCGTGAAAGACGGTCACGTCGTCGGGCGTTAACTTATAGAAGCGCATGGCTTCGCCGACGGATTGGCCGGAGAGGTTCATAAAGGTCTCCGGGCGCAGGAGCAGCACCTTTTCCCGGCCCAAGCGGCCTTCGGTGATCGCGCCTTGGAACTTGCCCTTCCACGGGCCGAAACCGTGATCTTCGGCGATGCGCTCGAGGGCCATGAAGCCGATATTGTGGCGGTTGCCTGCGTATTTGCCACCCGGATTGCCGAGTCCGACGAAGAGTTTCATGCGCTGCGCCCCGATGATCCTGTAGTCCCGTGATCTATAGGGGCGGGGCGGCGCGGAATCAATCGCGTGGGACAGACGAAAAACGCGGCCCCCGAGGGAGCCGCGTTCAATACAGAGCCGTAAGGGCGGGGAAGATTACTCTTCCGCTGCTGCTTCCTCGGTGGCTGCTTCTGCTTCATCTTCGCCTTCTTCGTCGTCATCCGATGCTTTGAGGCCGGACGGTGCGGAGATGTTGGCAATGACGAAGTCGCGGTCGATGGTCGGCTTGGCGCCTTCCGGCAGGGTGACGTCCGAGATGTGGACGATGTCACCGATTTCGAGACCTGCGAGGTCTACGGTGATCGACTCGGGGATGTCACCCGCGGTCACGCGAAGCTCAACGTCCGGACGCACAACGGTGAGAACGCCGCCGTGTTTGATGCCGGGGCATTCGTCTTCGTTGATGAAGTCGACGTGGATGAAGAGGTTGATCTTCGAGGTGCGGCGCAGGCGCAGCAGGTCGAGGTGGGTCGGAAGGTCTTTGACGACGTCGCGCTGAACGTTGCGGCAGATCACGCGCACGTCTTCTTCGCCTTCAACCTTGAGGTTGAAAAGGGTCGAAAGGAAGCGGCCTTCTTTCAGCTTCTTGAGAAGCGTGTTGAAGGGGATCTGAATTGCCAGGGGATCCTGGTCGCCACCATAGACGACACCGGGAACCATACCATCGCGACGTGCTTGACGAGCGGCGCCCTTGCCTGTCCCCGTCCGGACCTCGGCGTGAAGATCAGGGATCTGTCCAGCCATTTTGTATTCTCCAATATGTTAGGGCAGGGTGCCTCCAAGGCTGTCACCCCGCGTGAAGCCGCGCCTATAGCGCGTTCTTTGCTGTTTGGAAAGAGGATTCGGCGCGAAATCAGGGATCTCGCGCCAAAGCGGGTCAGCCCTGCCAGCGGCCGCCGAAATCCTCGGGAACGAGAAGGATATCGCGGCCCAACTCGTCGATACGGCGACGCCCGCAAAGCGCCATGGAAATGTCGAGCTCGCGGTGTAGAACTTCGAGCGCCGTGGTGACGCCCTTTTCGCCCATTGCGCCGAGGCCATAGACGAAGGCGCGGCCGATAAACGTTCCCTTTGCGCCCATGGAGACGGCCTTGAGGATGTCCTGCCCCGAGCGGATGCCGCTGTCGAGATGCACTTCGACCTGATCGCCGACGGCGTCGAGGATCGAGGGCAGGGCGCGGATCGACGACAGCGCGCCGTCGAGCTGGCGTCCGCCATGGTTGGAAACGATGATCGCATCGGCCCCGACCTGAAGCGCCATCTTGGCGTCTTCGGCGTCGAGGATGCCCTTGAGGATCACCGGGCCGCCCCAAAGCTCTTTGATCTTGGCGATCTTGCCCCAATCAAGGGTCGGGTCGAATTGTTCGGCGGTCCATGCGCCGAGGTCGGCGGCGTCGGAGATGCCGTCTACGTGGCCGACGATATTGCCGAAATTGCGCCGTTTCGCGCCGAGCATACCAAGGCCCCAGGACCATTTGGTCATCAGGTTGGCGATGGTCTTTGCGGTGAGCTTGGGCGGGGCGGAGAGGCCGTTCTTGAGATCCTTGTGGCGCTGGCCGAGGATCTGAAGGTCGAGCGTAATGACAAGGGCGGAACAACCCGCCGCCTTGGCGCGTTCGATGAGGCGGCGCACATAGTCCTCGTCGCGCATGGTATAAAGCTGAAACCAGAAGGGTTTGGTGGTGGCCTCGGCCACCTCTTCGATGGAGTTGATCGACATGGTCGAAAGGGTGAAGGGCACGCCGAATTTCTCGGCGGCGCGGGCGGCTTTGATCTCGCCGTCGGCGCATTGCATCCCCGTCAGGCCCACGGGTGCGAGGGCGACGGGCATGGAGACGTCCTGTCCGATCATTTGGGTCGCGGTGGAGCGGCCCGACATGTCGACGGCGACGCGCTGGCGCAGGTAGATCTTGTCGAAGTCTGAAGTGTTTTCGCGGAAGGTCTGCTCGGTCCAGCTGCCGCTTTCGCAATAGTCGAAGAACATGCGGGGCGTGCGGCGTTCGTGGAGGCGCTTGAGATCGTCGATGCAGGTAATGACGGGCATGAGAGGCTCACTTTTCCCTTGTATTGGTAAAGGTTCTTTACCAATGCGGCGAAAAAGACGCAACGGCATTTTGCGCGCGCTGGTCTGGTCATTGCGGGGCGAGGCGGTAGGCTTAGACGCAAACAGGAGAGCATCATGTATTTTGACGATTTGCCGGTCGGGTATCGCTTTGAGGCAGAGGCCGAGTACGAAGTCACGCAAGAATCGATCCTCGCCTTTGCGCGGGATTGGGATCCCCAGCCGTTTCACACCGATCCGGAAGCGGCCAAGGAGTCGGCCTATGGCGGGTTGATCGCGAGCGGGTTGCAGACCATGGGAATCGCGCTTCGGCAGGTTCTCGAGATGAATGTCTGGGCCGATAGCTCGATGGGGTCTTCGGGTTTGGACGAGGTGCGTTGGAAAGTGCCGGTGCGGCCCGGAGACAGGCTGCGCACGCGGGGGGAAATACTGTCTTCGACACCTTCGGCCTCGCGTCCGGATCGGGGGCGGACCGAGATCGCTTATGAAACAGTGAACCAGCGCGACGAGGTTGTGATGACCTACCGCGCGACGCAGATCCTCAAGCGGAAAGGCTAGGCGCGTTCGGCTTCGAGATAGGCGAGGCTCAGGGCGGTGGCGATCAGGAGTGCGACGGCTTCCATGATGAGCGTCGACAGGATCAGCGACAGGGTGCGGCCGATAATGCCCGTGCCGAAGGGCAAGACCGACAAAAGCAGGGTGCCGATGAGGATCGCGACGCCGGGGCCGACAAGGAAGTTCGGCACGAAGCCCCGCAGCGTGGCCTGACCGCGCGCGAGGGCGCGGCGCAGCGAGGTATCGCCGCGTTCGGCAGACGCGGGCAGGACAGAACCCACCAGGCCAAGCAGGATCGCGGCGGCAGGCAGGGCGATGAGAAAACCAAGCAGCGTCACAAGTGTCTGCAGCCGGGGATTGGCGAAGTCGATGATCTGGATCGCCGAGAGCACCATGAAGGCCGCCGTCATCGTTAGCATCAGCAGGAAGAAGAAGGCCGTGAAGCGCAGGGCATAGCGGAAGATCGGCACGTTGCGCCCGTCGATGCCCTTGGTCGAAAGGGGATCGGACCAAGGGTGCGTCTCGCCCATCTGGATCATGCGGTGGGTGTAGAGCATGACCAATGAGGCAAAGGCGAGCGAGACAAGGCCGACCGCCTGCATGATGCTTTCGAGCATGACGACGGCAAGACAGACCACCGCGTAGAACGCGATGTTGCGTTTGACGGTTTCAATCGCGAGGGCGAACATACGGGTCAGGCGCGATGCGCGCCGTCGGCGAGCGATTTGACGAAGGAGAGCACCTCGGAGACGGGTTTGCCCGCGCCGATCTGGCCGACGATGGCTGAGCCGACCACGGCCCCATCCGCGACAGAGGCGATGGCCTCTGCCCGATCCGGCGTGTTGATGCCGAAGCCGACGATGATCGGCAGATCGGTCTTGGCCTTGATGCGTGCAACTTCCGGGCCAACCTCGCCGGCCTGTGCCTCGGCGGCGCCGGTGATGCCGGTGACAGAGACATAATAGACAAAGCCCGAGGTGTTTTGCAGCACTTTGGGCAGGCGTCTGTCATCTGTGGTCGGGGTGGCGAGACGGATAAAGTTCAGGCCCGCGGCTTGGGCCGGGATGCAAAGCTCTTCGTCTTCTTCCGGGGGCAGGTCCACGACGATAAGGCCGTCGATCCCGGCGGCCTTGGCATCGGCAAGGAAGGTCTCCACGCCGCGGTTATAGATCGGGTTGTAATAGCCCATGAGCACGATCGGCGTCGTGTCGTCCTGTTTGCGGAACTCGGTCGCGAGGTCGAGGGTCTTTTGCAATGTCATGCCGCCGTCGAGCGCGCGCTGCCCGGCAAGCTGAATCGTCGGTCCATCGGCCATCGGGTCGGTGAAGGGCAGGCCAAGCTCGATGATGTCGACACCGGCCCCCGGCAAGCCCTTCACAACCTCGAGCGAGGTTTCGTAGTCGGGGTCGCCCGCCATGACATAGGCGACAAATGCCTTTTTGCCCTTGGCGTTCAGGTCAGCGAATTTGGCGTCAATGCGAGTCATCGGAGCGTCCTTGTGCTTTCGTCGCTCCGATTTGCCGCAAAAACGGTGCGGGAATCAATGGCGTGCGGCAGGAAAAGCGCGAGGCGGGACAGCGTGCCGCCTCTGCGCTACGAAAACGCGGGTCAGAACCGGCGTTTTAGAAGGAACGGTGCCAGCGCAAGAGCACGGTGTTGGCGCCGGGGTTGATGTTGCCGAGGCCCGCATTGGATTTGTGCAGCACGGCCAGCGAAATCTTGTCGCCAGAGGGCAGATGATAGGCGAGGCCAATCAGGCTCCGGAATTCCAGCGTATGGCCGAGATCAGTCAGGGCGCTGTCCTCGAAATAGGCGCCGGGCATCACGCTCGCCTCTGCGGACCAGTCGGACGAGAAGGCGTATTTGCTCACGAGGCCACCACCGACGAAGATGTCACCACCCGCCTGTGCCGAGACGACGCCCCCCCAACCGAGGGTGAAGTTGCCATTCTCATAGAAAGGTGTCGCGTGATATTCGAGCGAGAGGATCGCACTGTCATTCGCGCCATTTTGGTTGAAGTCGGTATACCCTGCGCCAAGAACGAGTTCTTGGGCCGAGGATACACTAGCGACGGCGCAAAAACCGGCCGCGAGCCAGACAGCTTTCATGAAAGATCCTCCGGACAAATCCAATTTGATATCAAGATAATCAAGCGCACCAGTTGCATGGTTGCAAGCGATGACATGCCGAAACGTGCGACTCTGTGGAAAAGTGTGGTTCTTTCGCACATATGCCGCGCGCGCGGGCGCGAAGCAAAGAGGCGGCTTGCGTCGAGGTTAGACAGCCAATAAAGCGATGCGAGCTACTTCAGGGGCCCGGGCACGATCTGCCGTGGGCGCCGCAGGATCATCGAACGGGAGGCCGCTATGGGCTTTAAGATGGGGATTGTCGGTTTGCCGAATGTGGGCAAATCCACGTTGTTCAACGCGCTGACCAGGACTGCGGCTGCGCAGGCGGCGAACTTCCCGTTCTGCACCATCGAGCCGAACGTCGGCGAGGTGGGGGTGCCGGATGCGCGTCTCGACAAGCTTGCGGCGATCGCCGGCTCCAAGCAGATCATCCCCACGCGGATGACCTTTGTTGATATCGCGGGCCTCGTCAAAGGCGCTTCGAAAGGGGAGGGCCTTGGCAACCAGTTCCTGGCCAATATCCGCGAGGTGGACGCGATTGCCCATGTGCTGCGTTGTTTCGAAGACGGCGATGTGACCCATGTCGAGGGGCGTGTTGATCCGGTCGAGGATGCCGAGGTGATCGAGACCGAGCTGATGCTTGCCGATCTCGAGAGCATCGAGAAGCGCCGCGCCGGGCTCGTGCGCAAACTCAAGGGCAATGACAAGGAAGCGGTGCAGCAGGACCGTCTCCTTGCGCAAGCGCAGGCCGTTCTCGAAGATGGCAAGCCCGCGCGCGTTGTCGATGTCGATGCAGAAGACGCTAAGGCATGGAAAATGCTCCAACTTCTGACAACCAAACCGGTGCTGTATGTTTGTAACGTAGGTGAATCCGAGGCCGCCGAGGGCAATGCCCATTCCGCCCGCGTGGCCGAAATGGCCGCCGCACAGGGCAACAGCCACGTTATCATCTCGGCCCAGATCGAAGAAGAGATCAGCCAGCTTGAGGATGAGGAAGCCGCCATGTTCCTCGAGGAAATGGGCCTTGAAGAGGCGGGCCTCGACCGGTTGATCCGGGCGGGGTATGAGCTTCTCCATCTCGAGACCTATTTCACCGTCGGTCCCAAAGAGGCCCGCGCCTGGACCATCCGCCAAGGCACCAGCGCGCCGCAGGCCGCAGGCGTTATCCATGGGGATTTCGAGAAGGGGTTCATCCGCGCCGAGACGATCGCCTATGAGGATTTTATCGCCTCGAACGGTGAGCAGGGGGCCAAGGAAGCGGGCAAGATGCGCGCCGAAGGCAAGAGCTATATCGTCCAGGACGGCGACGTGATGCACTTCCTCTTCAACACCTGAAGACTGCAAGACTGACCAAGGTTAACGGCGAATCGACAGGCGAAACCCCTTGTCGGTATCACGTCGGTATTGCGTCTGTATTGCGGTGGTGGCGATCTCGAAACGCGCGGGGTATTTGGCGCGTGCGGTGCTTTGCGCCTGTCCGGCCTTAATCACAGATCGGCAGAACGCGGGGCGGCTGTTTCGGCAAGGATTGGCGCCACGTGTTGATGATCGGCTGCAGGCGTTGCTTGGGCCAGAACTGCGGCGCACCGATTTTCTCGAGGCAGGCCGTATTCCAATAGAGCCCGGACCCCGCCAGCGTTGCTTTCTTCGAGACCGTGCGCGCCACTGCGTCGATATCGCCGGATTCAGGGTAAATGTAGAGCGTTGTCGGGTTCCCTTCGACCAGCGATATGATCTCTTGCGAGTGATCCTCTGACCATGTGGTGCAGCCATTGCTGCGCCCGCTGGTGTAATCGATCAGGCGGCCAAAAGGCACAAAGCCCTCGTCATCCGCATGCGGATTGTCGGGGTCTTCGAACCGGCATTGCCAACGCACGAAGGCGGCCCGATGCCCACCTATGGCACGCTCTCTGGCGTTCTGGGTTTCGCCTTCTCCGTCGAACAGGATGAAGGTTCGGTAGAAGGGGGTTTTCGCGCCGTCCTCGTGGATGATCCCCTTGAAAGATGTGCGGGTCTCGGCCGTCACATAGGCGCCGCCCGCCGTCAGTTTTGAGCCCTCGGCATTGCTGAAGTTCTGGGCGCATTCGCGGCCGTTGGAGAAATTCGCGCGGTGCAGTTTGCGTCCGTTGCCATAGCCCGACGAGATCGCGCGAAAAGTCCGGCTGTCCTCGCAGATGATATAGAAGCGTCGCCCCGCCTTGCCGTCCTGTCCGGTGCTCGGGCGGGTGGCGTCCATGGCGAAGTAGCAGGCGTTCCGCACCGAGCCTTGCGCGCGTTTCTTTTGGTAGAGTTTCCGGGCGCGGTGCAGGACCACCGACGCGATCTTGCCTTCGCCGACCCCGACATGTGTCTGCAGCCAAGCCGGAACGGGCGCGGGATTGGCCGCCACGGCGCCGGGCAGGCCGACACAGAGCGTGGCAAGAGCGGCAAGCGCAGAGCGGCGGGCGGTCGAAGGCATGGGCGAATCTCCTGCAGGGCGAACCATAGGATAGGCTTACCCCATTTTGGCGGGGTCGCCCAAATGCAGGGCTCTGCCAGTGGCGGAACTTGGCGCGTGCCCGCGGTTTTCGCCTCGCGTCGCCCGAGCGCGCAGCTACGTGGAAGCGGTGATTTCCCCAACCGTCGTTTTCTTCATGCCCCCCTCTTGCCCTCCGCCGCGCGCATCGCTAAACGGGTCGGCGGAGACGTGGCCGAGTGGTCGAAGGCGCTCCCCTGCTAAGGGAGTAAACGGGAAACCGTTTCGAGGGTTCGAATCCCTTCGTCTCCGCCATTAGGCATTGATTTTATTGGGTAAATTCAGATTTCAGAAACTCATTGCATGTCGCATTGTATGTTTTGAAATTGGCTACAAACCCTTAAATCCACGTCGTTGAGACAGCCCTTTGCGCCGCTCCCATCGTCGATCCCAGAGGTACAGGACTTATCCAGCCCGCAAAAATCTGCGATTTTTGTTCCTGCATCGACGCTTTGAAACACAGTCGTCTGCCTGTGTTTCATCAGCTGCAATGAACAGTGCCTCGCGCGGACTGGACCCTTCGTCCTTTGAACGCAACTGATTCAATTCCCCGCCAGAGGCTCATCTCCCTTTCAGTAACCTGGGGGGATGAACCACTGTGCGCCATTGAATACAGTCGCCGTCAACTTCTTGGGCTTGTCATTTGTCAGGGGTCGATCAGATCGGGTAGCTTGGCATCAATGTCGTTCATCAAGACCAAAGCGCATTCGACTATCGAACCGTCATCATTCACAAGCTGCATTTGCCCAGCCGGAGGCGTGTGGTCCCACGCAAACCCGTTGGTAAGAACCTCTAGGACGCTCTGCTTGTATGCGGTATCGAGATTTCCTGCGAGCTGATCGCCTTTTGTTTCAAGCGCCACCAGACGGTTGTTGCCGCCTGATGTATGGGCCGCGAACACGAAGTCTGGATAAATGCGGCCTCTTCTCCAACCTTGCAGGCCGTACTGATGCCTCGCGACGTTTCGGTGCCACCAGGTCACCGTAGCTGCTCCGTCCAGGTGAACGGCCACCTTCGCTTCGTCATCATTGAAGTCAGCCCGATAGTTAAGTTCGAAAAGGCTCTTCGCGATGGGTTGTTGCTTATCGTTCAGCAGAGGTGCTGCATTGGCAGGTTGAAGCGTGATATCCTTGGACGGCATCTTCCAATTCCGGCCATCTACTCGCAGGCGGAACTGGATATCACCGGACGCGACCAGAGACCTGAACAGCGCTTCGGCTGTCGTGGAACGCATTGCCTCCAACGCCTTGCGTAGCTCTGTAAGGATCAGGCCGGCATGCTTACCACGCTTTTCCACATCATAGCCAACATCATCCAGGGCAACGAGAAGATCGGACACGATACCACGCGCGGTGAAGGCATTTGGAACGATGTCCGAAATCGACCTAGTGACGAAGACCGGATCGAACACCATACTTTCGGAGATGATATCACCGTCCTCATTGACGATTTTGCCATCAGGACCGTTGAGACTGAACCGTTGCAGCTGCGAAGTCACTTCAGTGGGGTTGGCGGGGAGCTTCGTTGCCATCTCTTGAGTTTTGAAATTCGTCCAGTCGATCTTTGACAGCAGGTCGGTGTCGTAATCGAAATCCCGAGTTTCAGAACCTTCAACCCAGAGCACCTTCGGCAGATAGATGTCCTTCTTATCAAAGATGTCCCGTCGCGCGACATCTCGGGCAACCCCAGCCTTCGAGCCGCTCCCATCGCCTCCTGGAGTGGTAACCACAAGGTCAGACAAACCATCCTTCTCAAGACCATCTTTGATGGCCTTGATCACATCACCTGTTCCCGCGTGATGCGTCACGACATGGCACTCATCCAGGATTGGAACGTCAGTCTTGTGTGCATAGGGTTGACGCAGGATGCGTCCCACAAGCTGAGTCATGGCGCTCATATTGCTACTGGCAGCCAGTGAGCACAGCACGTAAGCGAAAGGGCAGTCCCAGCCCTCTTGCAGCGCCTGTTTGGTGATGATGACGCGCACCCTGTTGGTCGGAGATAGAAGATCTTGATTCTCCGGCTCTTTCAGGTCGTTCCTCTGCGCCGTCTTGATAGCGACCTCGGCTTCATCAAAGCCAAGCTGTTTCAGCCGGTCCATCACATCAAGTGCGTGAATGAATCCTCCTTCACGCTGATCATCGCCCGTACGCTCCACCTGAACCAACATGATTGGGCGAATGTAGTCACCGCCATCAGCTTCGTAAGTCTCTGCTGCAGCCTGTACTTCGCGCAGCTTGGCAACGCCCACATCGAGGGTTGAATGCCAATCAGAGCTTTGCCGAGGATCGAGGTTCAGCGGCATTTTGATCATGCCTTCTTGATCAAGCTCCTTGCCGGTCACCTCAACCAACAGATTCGCATATCGACCTGTTTTCGTAGCAGATGGAGCAACGTCTTTCGGTGTGGCCGTCAGCTCGAGTACGAAGGAGGGATTGAAGCCATACAAGGTCTTGAAGGCCAGTTCAGACACGGCCTTCTGCCCCTCATCGACTACGACAATCGGGCGGATGATCCGTAGGGCATTCCCCAAGCTGTCTTTGACCATTGCCCACGGCACAACCGCGTCACCATGATCGTAGGTCGACAGGTTCGGTATCGCCTTGAGGAGCTCTTCGTGCTTGTCCTGTTGTCCGGTCGGGGTGAAGCCATGAACATCGCCACGATCCCGGAACATCTTCAAGCTGTCCTGCGTCTCACGGTTGGCCGATTGCAGCATCAGCACCATCACGCAAAGATTCGCGTCGATGTCGCGCCGATCGAGGCGATCATTCTTCTCCATGATCTTCACGCGACCAGCAGCTGCCCGATCCAACACCTGCCGGTACGGGTCCTGCCGGTCTTTCAGGCGTCGCAGGGTTTGGGTGTAAATGGCTTCGTTAGGGACGATCCAGAGCACAAAGCCGCTGTTCGAGCCGATGTAGCTTCCTAGGATGCGAGAGATCGAGTTGACGGCGAGATAAGTCTTACCGCCACCGGTAGGGACTTTCAGCGTGATATTGGGAACAGACCGACCAATCCCGTCTTTCCGCTCAGAAAACGGGATTGGGTCTTTGGTTTTCTTGTCTATCCGTGTGGGTAGGAAGCCCGATTGCTTACGCAGCGCTTCCCAGGTCGCCGCAGCAAAATCAGGAATAGGTATCTCAATGCCTGGGTTGGCCGCAGCGACAGCTTCGACCTGATCTGCCTTGGCCTTCTGCGTTTTCAGCTCCGCAAGGTAGGTATCGAGCGCCTTCATCACGCGCTCTTGGTAATCAAGCGTGCGCATGCCTTATGCCTTCTCGACGCGATACAGCGCGTAGGGCAACGGTGCGAACTCGACCTTCAGCCCTTCCTTCGCAAGCATCTTGGGGTTGGTGTGATTGGCGGGCGCAAAGACCAGGTGTCGTGCCTTCGGGTGCTCTTCCCCGATCTTGCGGGCAAAGGACAACGACAGGGCCGCGTCCGGTGTTTTCAGCCAGTCCAGCTCCGGTTTGTAGACCAGCCAAAGTATCTGGCCGTTGGCCTCACCCATAAAGAACGTATCAGAATCCACCTTGGCAGGATCACCAGGCAGGTTGGTGGCGGTATGGAACAGAACCGTCGCCAGGTCGACGAAGGGGGGAAGTGTTTCCCCGGTCAGGATCTTGTCCATCTCGATAGGTGCGCCGAGGGTGCAGTAAGTGAACTCGCCACCAAGGCCTTCAACTCTTTTTTCTACCTTTTTCTCGCCTGTAACTATCAATTCGCCGTTTTTCACGGTTTTCTTTATTTCATCGAACTCATGGCCATGCAGATTTTCTATTTTCTCAATTTGTTCCTTGAGTCGATCCGCCTTGTTCAACCAGGACCACGTTAGCTTTTCGCGAAGCAATTCCGTTTTGGTTTTTCCTGTGAAGTCGTAGCCTTGAGATACCCGCCGAACTCGCTCTGCGGTCAACTCGTTAGCGTACCCCTCCATTTCGACCAAAATAAACTTTCTATTTCCACTATCTTGCTGGTTAGCTTTCAAAACAGAGTGAGCGGTAGTCCCCGATCCAGCGAATGAATCCAAAACGATAGAGTCGGCATCGGTAGCGACTTTTAGAATACGATCTATCAGCTTTGTGGGCTTGGGAGTGACGAAGATATCCTCTTCGCTTCCGCCCATGATTCTAACAATTTCCGTTTTTGAGTGTCTCGTGCTGCCAGCATCTTGCCAACGCCATAACGTTTGCGGCACGACGCCATCCCGAACTTCCGAAAGAAACTTTTTGACGTTGGGCTCGGATTTCCCATCCGCACCCCAGTAAATCCGATTATCTGCATCCAGCTTCCAAAACTTGTCTTCAGAAACTGTCCAGTAACGCCCCTTTGGTGGGCCAGGAATGAGCCTGCCACCTGGGATTTGGATGGAATACTCTCCTTTGGAGTAATAATTTCGGGCATCCAGGTCTCCAGTCATCCAAGGTCCGCGTGGGTCATTGTCCGAATTTGTATATCGCGCGGTCATTGCTTCCGTGCGGTCAATGAGGTTGGGCCGCCAGCTTTCCTTGTCTTTGGCGTAAACTAGCAAGTAGTCATGATCGACGCTGAAATGTTTCGCGGTATTCTTTGGGCTGTCTGCCTTTTGCCAAACAACAGTCGCGACATGACTCTCATCGCCAAAGATCTCATCAAGAATTTGCTTCCCTCGATGGAACTCATTGTCATCGAGAGTCACCCAGAGTGACCCACTTTCTGAAAGAAGATCATAAAGAAGACGCAGGCGGGGCCACATCATTGCGCACCATTTGTCATGCCTTAGTTTATCATCGGTGTTAATCGGGTTGTCTTGCAACCACTCGCGGATCATCGGTGCATTGACGCTATCACTGTAGGACCAGGATTCATTTCCAGTATTGTAAGGCGGGTCGATAAAGATGCAGTCCACTTTTCCAGCGTAAATCGGCAGAAGAGCTTTCAAGGCGTGCAGGTTGTCCCCCTGTAGGATCAGGTTTCCGTCCAGGCGCGGATCACCAATTCCTTTGTCAGCGTGCATCTCCAGCGGGCGATGCGGCACGGTCAAATGGTGGTTGTAAACAAATTCTTTGCCCTTGAAATAAAGCTCGGTCACGCTGCCCTCCGTTATGCCATGTAACGACATGCTGTTTTGGAAGCACCCTAACCCCGAGATCCCACCTTCGCCAGTCGGTTGTGATCGGTGTGGCCCTCGAAGCACGTCGTGACGGCATGCGTGGCTTGTGCCGTGTCGCCAGGGAGGGTGCGCCCTGTGATCCCAGTGCGGAGATGTCGAAGTGCCGGTGGTAGAGTGCTGACATATCCACCGCGTGACCAAGGCGGTGGCTGAGCTGCGGATGCACAGCCAAGTAGGCACCTTGCCAGTTGGTGTGCTCACCAAAGGTTTCGCGGCGTTTTGTGCATACTTGCAGTTTTCTACACGTGCTTGGATGTACTTCGTTTGTTGCCTTCCCAGACCCCGATGTTTTTTCTTCAATGCTCCGTGTTCGTTGGTTGGGGTTGGAAACGGCTGTGACGGGTTCTGTGACGCCAGCGTAGCGCGTCACGGGTTCTGTCACGACGGATTCCAACCCCAACCAGCGAACACTTCGGAGAGAGGTTTGGCATGCTGCCAAGCCTCTCTCCATTCATATTGCCAAATGAAGCCAAATCTCTTTCTAAAGGGGACCCTTCTGCAATCAATCCGTCGTGACAGAACCCGTGACATTTCATGTCACAGAACCCGTCACAGCCGTTTGATTGCAGACGAGCGTAACGCCGCTCGACCACTGTTACTTAGAAAAAATAATATGGGTGGAAGCTACGAAAACTACCGTAGTTTTCTATTCTGATGTTCCATGCAGAGACCAAACGATAAGAGAAAATGCAGTTTGATGTAGCTTGCGTAGTGAGCATTACAATGCGCTGAAAATTAAAGATTTTATGGCTATGCTTGGGCCGTAGCTACCAAGTAGCATGCTGTAGTTCTTCGAGAAAACAAGTCAGGGGACCGCCGGTCCCCCACCTCAACCGGAAAATACTGCGTATCCTGCGGGACCGTGTCCTCGGCTGCGCCTGCGGGCCGCACCACTCCCTTGTCCACTTGATTTTCCAATTGCGGCGGTTCCCCCCCTGCTCTCGCCGAGGGGCAGGGTTTCAGGAGAGGGCCGCGTTCGCGGACCTCGCCAGAAGCCCCAGCCCAATTCTGGAAGGGGCCAACCGAGGGAGGCCACAAATGGCTAAACAATTCGATATTCAACAACACGTCACAGATTCAATCATCGAAGCGATGGAAGCGGGAACGCCCCCTTGGCGTCAGCCGTGGACAGGGAGCAAAGCTGGGGCAGCGTTCCCCCTGAGGGCCAACGGGCAGGCGTACCGGGGTATCAACACGCTGATGCTCTGGCTGGTCGCAGGGAAGAATGGGTATGCAAGCCCGTATTGGCTCACATTCAAACAGGCCAAGGGCGCAGGCGGCGTGGTCCGCCGTGGTGAGAAATCCGCTTCCGTTGTCTATTACAACACACTGCAAAAAGAGGACGATGTGACTGGGGAGGAGATCACGGTTCCTTACATGCGCGGCTATCGGGTTTTCAATGCCGATCAGATCGACGGACTACCGGACGAATATTACCGCCCCACCATCATCGAGGCCCGAGACCTCGGAACCGAAGCCAACCCCGAGCTTGACGCCTTCTTTGTTTCGACAGGGGCGCAGATCGAGACCACCGAAGCGCCGGAGGCGTTCTATCACCCTGCGCGTGACGTAATCCACATGCCTCCGGTCAACACCTTCCACGGAGCAGGCGACTACTATGCCACGCTGGCACATGAAACCATCCATTGGACCGGCCACGAGAGCCGCCTTGGCCGCCTTACGAAAGGGCGCGACCGCGAAGCCTACGCGCGGGAGGAGTTGGTCGCGGAGATTGGAGCATGCATGACCTGCCTTACCCTCGGGCTGACGCCTGATTTTGGGCAGAGCGGCGCATATGTCGAAGGATGGCTTAAAGCTCTCAGAGACGACAAGCGGTGGATTTTTACCGCCGCAAGCGCAGCACAGAAAGCCGTGGACTACATTGCTACCAACCCAATTTGCCATCGGGAGGCTGCATGAGCGGCCCTCACACTTTAGAAGGAGATAACAACATGGATGCGAACGAACTATCGATTGAGTGGAGCACGGAGTGCGCAGACACAATCAAGAAAATCTTGACCGGCGGCGGCGATCTAGAAATCCCCATCTGGGCGCGGATCGAAGCAGTATTTGAAGAAATCACGGAAGGTATGATTGCAGATCACGAGGATATATCTTTGATCGGAATGGAAGTGATTGTAGAGCGGTTGAGCTATCCGCCCGAGAGCCGAAAAATGCACGCGCTCCACGTCGTTTAAGCTTACCAAAGCCCCGCTCCGGCGGGGCTTTCAGATACATTAGGAGGTTATCCTCTATCGTTTCGATTCGTCGTGACAGAACCCGTGACGCGCTCCGCTTGCGTCACCGAACCCGTCACAGCCGTTTGAGCAAGGGGCAAGCCCCCTGCACCCCCCGAGCATTGATAAAAGGACATAGAAGGACAAGTTCAGTGGGGGAGGATCAGGGCTTCTTGAGGGGGAACTTATGAAACGCCCATGTGAAAGGAGGGCGGAAAGTGTGAATTCGCTGCGCTTGCAACGGCACACTGTCAAACACATGAAAGCGGCCATTCAGGGCTTAGGTTCAACGCCCTGCCATGCTGCACCATCCACTAAGGTCAGCAATGCAAAAACGGCATGAGCCTGCGCCTCGGCTCTGCCATCACAAAGGTTGAAGACGCGAACGATCATGTCGAGGTCAGCCTCGAGAACGGCCGCTTCCTCGGCGTGCAAATCGTCGGCGAAGGCGCGACCGAACTCATCCACATCGCCCAAGCCGTTTTGAACCTCAAAGGTACCGTAGATTACTTCGTCGAGAACACCTTCAATTACCCCACGCTGGCCGAAGCCTACCGCATCGCCGGGCTAGATGCCATCAACCGGATGCCGATCCAGGAGGAATACAAGCTGAAGGGCAAGAAGAAGGGGTGAGAGGGGCTCTGGACAAACGCTTCGACTTCGCCCGGCCCAGATGGCCGCAACCGGCCTAGCGGCACACTATTGTATAAGTTTGTGACACTCTATAAGCCGCGCTTCCTGTTGCCAAAAACATATAGAATGAAGACGAGGGCTCGGATCGGTCAATGATCCGATACCCATTTGGACAAACCGCCGAAGCTTGGAACGGCAACCCGAGAGGATGTTTGCCTGTTTCCACTTCCGAGGCCGTCGCTCGCAATTCTTTTTGTTGCGGAGGCTGGCCTTTGCGGCTGTCATGAGGGCCATATGAAAAAATCTTTGATCCTCTAATGAGGTAGGCCTGCTGCCCGTTCACAAAGCGGGTTTCAAAACTAGATGGATCAGGCGGGGCAACGCAGCCTGCCAAGATCGTTGCAGTTGCCACAGCCCACACAGCTAGGGCTCGGGATTTATCAACACATTCCCACATTCAACACTACTTTCTGATTATACTATGTTGCCAACTCGGCGCTTTGCGCCGCATACATCCAATTGCTGCTGCTTTCAACCGATAGTTCCAAGGCGCCCCCCTAGATGATGCTTGCGATTGGCTCGTACCTTACCGAGTACTCATTTCCGAGCTCTGTTTGAATACCCTTCAATATGGCGAGTGCTTCGGTCTCGAAGTTTTCGAAATCGTTCTTGGACCAAGGACTCGGGCCTCCGGGGTCTGCCCAGTCCAGCGCCCCGTCGTGCATCTTCACAAGCTCACCCAATTTTGCCTTTGTGTATGGGGACAAAGGGAGGGTCGCTTCTAAATTTGAGTAGCCACCGAAAGCGGATTGGGTTGCCTTGTTCATGCCCCATAAGCAAGGACCGCCCCATTCAAACATTAGTCGAACTTCAAACTACACCATGGATAGGGGAAGCCCTCGTTTGATTGCGTGGTAATTGTTGATATCGCCGAAGTGGAAAGGTCGTCAAAGTCGGCTTCGTCCGCACTGCCGACCTTAACCCGGTCATCGATGTGCAAGACAATACACGAATGGTCGTTCTGGTTAAGCTTCTCTGCAGCGAGGAAGGCGATCATGGATGGCCGGTATGGACCGTTCGATTTACTTTTCGAAGGTCGCGAACAGCGCGTTTAGAACGGGGTTCGTGACTGCGCCGAACGAGGTTCGTTGGCATCCATACACAGGCTACGCCACGCATCACAATGATCTGAAGCGCATTTACCTTGGATCAGTTCGACTCTTTGCTGTTAGGTTCTGAGAAAATTGTACCCAGCCCTTAGTATGCGATACCTTTCCAATTACCAGAAATACCCTGATCAATCGTTTCTTGCCGCTCCGCCTTGGATATTTTTGAACATTGATCTTTTCGCGCTGCTCCGGCTGGAACTCTTTCATAGGCGTCCTTTTTTGTTCGCGCGAAGATGCCCATAATATCTGTCTTGTCTTTATCAGTTAGTTTTTGTTTGGTGCCCGCAAAAACAATAAAGCTCTCCTGGAATTGTCCGATGCGTTTTGCACCACACATTTCAGAGAAGGCAGATACAATGGCTGCGCCAGCTGTATATCGAACTAGTTTTCTTTTTAGTTTCGCGTCAGCTGGCATTGCAGTTGCGATAACTACTGCAAAAGCGGATGCTGCGATTATTGCGGAACGGTGTACCATGGCCTACATCACTTAATAATTTGTTGTTGTTCTCTTAAGCAAAAGCAATTGTCTTTACAATCTCGAATGCTCGTTGCAGCGACCACACATCGTGTCAAAAGCGACCGTTTTTCGAGCCACTCGCCAAACTGGGCTTTGGCGCAGCCGCAGCGAAAGCTCACAAAGTCCCGCCTTGTGTGAGTTCACTCATACCCAGATCTCGCATGGGCGGCGAATGACCGGTAAGCGAAAATCGGATTAACGAGGCCATTCACCTGCCGAGTCTACAATTCGTTCAATCTCAACTTCGGATAGCCTTCTATGCTCGTCGGCATGGTCGTTCTTTCTCTGGATAAACCTCAGCGCAGCATATCGAGTGCCACCTCTTTGAAATATCCCTTCGACGTGTTCACGATAAAACTGATCCCAAAATGGCTTAGACTGCAGCTTGAGCTCTTTTATCTCGCCGTCATCCGCATAGCCAAAGTGATCCGTGAGGATTCTGTTTATCATCCCCTCCGGTATTTTCAGTGAGTCTGCTCTCTGAACAAAATCGAGCGGTGTTTCTCCGTCAATTGGTTCGATCTTTGTCATGATATGTCAGCTTTCGCGTTTGATCAGAGATGGTTGACGATGTTTCAGTCTGCACATCTCCGAATTGCCGCACAATCACATCGTGAAGAAATTCTCCGGAAACCAGCTTTTAACTTTCGCTCGTTTCAAACTGAAGACGTCGAATCTGTCAGCCACACAGTAGATGCTTTCCGTCAACGAAATTGCGATTCCACTGCCCAATTTAACTACACTAACATTATGGTCTGCATGTTGATTTCGTTCCAAGAATTGACCAACAACTCCAGCGTAAGGTCGACCCAAAAAGGTCGACCATCCGAGTTGCGGGATCGAAGCAGGTGTTCTTTGCCCTACAATCCAAGTCGGTTCTCTTGCATTCGAAAGGTCTTTCCTCAGGTGTGCATCGCGGTACAGATGCATAAATCCGTATTGAGCGTCCGTTAGTTCATACAAGCTCTCAGCAAATCCGCGCCAATCAACTGATTTGTGGGGTTTTGCGTAGAAAGATAGCGAAGCTGGCTGGTAGCGACCTTTCACGTTCTGGTGCTCATGCTTTATCTCTGCTTGGTATTTTGTGGTCAGATTGCGCCTCCAGCCAAGGCCAGCATGAAACTCAGACGTTGAACCGTTTACCTGGAGTTGGCCAACGCCTGCCCAATGAGGCCGCGCATCTTCCACATCCTTAAAATCAGCGACCTTGTCGTTCCAGACGCTTAGGAGTTGAGGAACCAACCTTTTGTCGTGCTCAGCAAAAAGCTCAAGTAACTGTTTGCCAAATTGCCAATCAACAGTTGGCTTTCCAATTTCCACATGGAAAACCAAAAGCTCCTTTGCAATGATGACACGCATTTGATTTCTGCTCACGTTGGTTCCGTGGTGGTTCTAGCCACATTTTCAAAAACGTTTGCATTTGTCACGAGCTTCAAAAACGGTCGTCTGTTGAAAATTACTTAGCGCCGGCCTTATCCCGCCATGCGGACCTTGGCGCCCCAGCTCATGCTGCACGATGCCACCGAAGGCCGGTTTCGGGAAGCTGCATCGCAGCGGTGACCATCCTGGCGAAAGTCGGCAAAGGGCCGGTTACGCTCATCGATCACATGGAGCTACTGTCGCTTTGATGAAGTCGAGAGTGCTTATTGCGATATGAAGCGGCATTATGAACAGGAACGCCGCCGAGGATATCAGACCTCCCTCGACCAGTTTAGACCTCCCGAGCTTCTTCATATCTCTAGATCGCTCTGGCAAATCTGACAACGCAAGCGAGACCGCAATTTCCGCATCAGACAACCCAAACCACTTTGCCCATGCGCTCTTTTCCCGGAACGCCGCCGCCTCCTCTTTGACATCCTGCTTTCGAGCTTCTGGGAGCTTGTGATATGCGATCAGTGCGCAACCTCGCCGTGTTGCAGCATATGCCGTCGCTACGTCCTCTGCGTCCTCGGAACTGATCCCAATCACTCGCCCGCGTACGACCACTTCATCGAAATCGTTTTCAGGAATCTTTCGGACATACACACGCAGTCCGGTGAAAAAAAACGCCACCGCGCTCATTCCAACACACACCATGAAACGCTGTATATTCATCGCTGTTTCCTGTTTTTCTTGCAATGTTAATCCTTTTAACATACAGTGAACAGAGTAAGAACAGCAAGCAATGTTTTGTATAAACAGAAGTTTAACAAAACGGCTGCGCCGGTCGCCTATGGCTCCGATAGTCGCCAACGGCTTCGATTTTCGGAAAGGTCCGAGGAGGTAGGAAATGCGCGAGAACGTTTTGGCAATCCGTCTCGATGATGATGAGTGGAATCGGATCGCAGACATGGCGGGATCAGTTTCCCTTCCCATGTCTAGCTATGTCCGATCATTTATCCTGACGCAGAGACCACCGAAACCCCGAGCCTCGGGCGTGACAGTCGAAGCAGTTGCGGCGCTGAACCGCGTCGGTGCGTTGCTCAATCAAATCGCGAAGGTCGGCAACACATCGAAGGCTTTTTCGGCGGCTGAGGTCGGGCGGGTGACAGCCGCGCGAGAGCGCATTCTTGAAATTGCAACAGACCTTAAGGGGGATTGATCATGACAACCGAAACCGCCATGGCACGGACCATCACTCTCGTTTTCACCGGCATCATGATGTTCATGATTGGTGGTATTGTCAGAGGTCTGATCTACATCGCAGACGCACCGCGCCGCCGGGAGGCCCGGAACGCCACCACCGGGGACGAACCGAGATGATAGGCAAGACGCGGAAAGGCGACAACTTCGGCAGGCTCATCAGATATCTGACGAAAGAGGGGCGTGGGCGGCTTCTGGCGCTCCACAACCTCGCATCAGACAGCCCAGAGGCAGCGGTATCTGAAATGACCGTTGCGGCGGCGCAGAGCGCACGGACAACGCAACCTGTCATGCACATCTCAGTCAGCTACGCACAGGGAGAGCAGCCCACCCCGCAGCAGATGCGGGCGGATGCGCGGCGCATCCTGAAATCTTTGGGGTTGTCCGAAAATCAGGCCGTGGTCATCGCACATGATGACAAAGATCACCCGCATTTTCATATCGCTGTAAACCGGGTCGGGCCGGACGGTAAAACTGTTTCCGACAGCCAGAGCTATGCCCGGATTGAAGGCAGCCTGCGCCGGATCGAGGCGGAGCGAGGTTGGAACGCGGTGGAAGGCCGTAACGCTCCATCACCGGCTACGGGAGAGCCTATGCGCGGACATAGGCGCAGCCGGGAACCATACGAACCGGACGTGCCGGAACGTGTCCGTCAGGCGCTCCTGACTGCCACAAGCTGGAAGGAGCTTCATAGGGAGATCAGGTCCGCAGGGTGGACCTTCGAGATCGTACAAAAGGGCAAAGGGTCCGGCGCACTGATAACCGGCCCTGACGGTCAGAAGGTGGGCGCGGGGCGGATCGACCGAACGGCAACATTGACACAACTGAGGCGACGGCTTGGCCGAGACCCCGAAGCGGTCAGGGAAGCCCGGATGCGGGCCGCGCGGCGGGAACTTAACAGAGCGGCGGGCTTGGCCGCGAAAGCCGCCTTCGCGCCATTTCTCGCCCCCGTTCTCCAATCGCAACACCGCCCACTGCGTAGGCCGAGGCGAGGTCTTCGCGCACCGGGGCTTCGATAAAGGATCATCCCATGGCACGGATCAAGAAGCCCGCGCTTCACGAGAATGAGACGGATTTACCACCGTCAGACGATATCCGCCGGTTCATCGTCTACGCCGGTGATCTGATCGAAGCGCAGCAGCGCGTCACAGATGAACTGACCGCCGCGCGGGAAGCTCTCATCGAGGTATCCAAGGGATATCAAAGAACCTCACGCGCCATCGCCACGCGCGAGACCGAAGGCGTCACCGTCCGCATCGGGAGCGATATCGACAAAGCCCGCCAGCACATCGCGCAGGCACTCACGGAGCCACTGGCGCGGGCTGAGGCTATCGCACGAGAAACCCGGATCACGGCGTTTCTCTCCGGCCTCACCGGCGCTGCCATCGGCGCGGGTGGCATTTCCGTCTTACTTATTCTTGATCTGATTTAAAGGAGATCATCATGCGAAATACATATGCCGTCCGCCAGTTTCTCGACGCCGCCGCCGTTGCCCGAGATCCACTCGACGCAACCGCCTGCCGCCGTGCGGCAGCCTGGCTCAGATGGTGCGATGGATATGGGGCAACTCTGGCCCAAGGTGAAGCTGAACGCATCGCCCAGGGCGGAGCCTTGGGCGATTGCGCACGTCAGATCATCCGTCGCCTCGCCGAGGAGTTCCCCGCGCCGGTAGAGGATGCAGGCCTCACGTATCTGGACGATGACGAAGGAGGCGGATGGATGCAGAATATCCCCAAGGCTCCCGGAGCAGCGCGAACAGCGCGGGGAAGGGAGGCGGAGGACGAAAGGCCCGAAGTTCACAGCCCCTTCGGAGACATGGAACCGGGCCTTTAAAACGAGAAAACCGGGTCGTTAGACCCGGCCTCCCATTCCGCCTGCTCGGCGGGTAACAACAAGGATCAATCGAAACCGATCTTTGTAAAAGCGTTAGATTTCTCTATGCCGCTTGTAATCTCTAAGCCGCCTGTGCGGCGGGGGACGAGATGATCAAGCAATTTGTTGCCCTCACGATCATATACCTATGTCACTATAATTCGGGTTCAAGAGAAAATCTGAAAAAACTTATGCAGTTTCTTCATCCCGCATTCTCATGAAAGTTTTGCGGGAAGCCGAACTGCCGCGCTAGAGACATCACAGTCATGACGTCCTCGCAATTCCCCCTGTCGAGCGAATAGAATACATGCGACAGACGCACTGGTTTATCGCAGATCGCATCTCTCATGATTTTCGTAGACCCCGCGTGGGGGTGCTCCTCAATATGCGCAGTCAGTCGCGCGAGTGCAGCATTGTATTGTTCGTGTGACATAGTCTCACCTTTATATCTCGTTTCAGTTTCCAATTTCTGAATTAGACGCAATTCGAAATCGTACAAGAGAACGTGTCACTTTTTTCTCTCCGGGTTATTGGAAGAACCTTTTCCCTCTGACGTATCTGAGATCGAGGACTTCTGCATCGCACCCCCGGTAGCATGCTTCCCCATTGGAACTCCCGCGCCGGGGCGCACCGGGGCGATGGCATACGTATTAGAGACGACTTGATCTCTGTCACCCATCCATCTCAGAACTCGCGTCGGGAGTTCTGTAATCAAGCTGAAAGACCGTTCAAGAAGAACGATATAGATCAGCGACATCAGCACCGCGTAGCCGATGATCGCGACAAATCCGAACGTAAAATCGCCGCCGATGACGCCTTCCACCGCATAGAAAAATCCTGCGGATAGAAGAGCATCAGAGACCCGGAAAATCACCATGCCAGCGATAAACCCGAAGATCATCAACATTGGTGTGAACGCCAGCGTCAGCATCAAGAGCCACCCACTCCGGCCAGCCTCTCCGCTGATCCCTTCTCCATCCATTCGCATGTGAGACAGCGCAAAAAGATTGATCGGGTGATGTCAGAAGAAACCAACTTGAGGCGGGCAGGGCGGTCACATAGCGTCGAGGGATGACAAAACGCTCCCCTTTTCGCTATTTCAAAACCAGCCCAGAGATCATCCGGCTGGCGGTAATGATGTACGTCCGATTTCCGCTTTCGCTGCGGAACGTGGAAGATCTCCTTCACGAGCGGGGTATCGACGTCAGCCACGAAACCATCCGGTTTTGGTGGAACAGATTTGGCCCGCTGTTCGCATCTGAGATACGTAAGCGCCGAGTTTATCAAATGCGATCTCACTCCAACTGGCGATGGCATCTGGATGAGGTTTTCGTGAAGATCAACGGTGAGCAACACTATCTATGGCGGGCTGTCGATCATGAAGGTGAGGTGCTGGAAAGCTATGTCACGAAGCGCCGAGATCGTGCCGCAGCCTATAAATTCTTGAGAAAAGCGATGAAACGCTACGGCCATCCCGAGGTCGTAGTCACTGACAAGTTACGTTCATATGGCGCTGCGATGAAAGTTATCGGGAATGCGTCCAGGCAGGAAACGGGACGCTGGAAGAACAACCGAGCCGAGAATTCCCATTTGCCGTTTCGACGACGAGAACGCGCGATGCACCGTTTTCGCCGGATGCGAAGTTTACAGAAATTTGTCTCCATTCACGCATCCGTTTTCAACCACTTCAATCAGGAGCGCAGTCTTTCAAAACGAGATCATTTCAAGCTGAACCGCGCCGCCGCTCTTGCCGAGTGGCGGATTCTCTGCGCGACATAAAGGTTAGAGCTACTGGCCCAGTAGAGACGAGTTCGAATTGGTCTGACACCACCCAACGGCAGCTATGCGCAGCAGGACTTGCCTTCCTGTATCGGGGGGCACGGCACAGTCGCGTAAGAACAATAGACGCAGCAATCTCCTTCAAGCGGTTTCAAAACCGTGTGGCAGGACTTGCATTCATAGAACCACTGGCACGCATCGGTCGGCATAGTCTCCTCCGCAACGTGACCGCATTCGGGGCATGTGATTGTGGATTGAAGGTTCACTTTATTTGTTTGTGTCGCCATTGCGTGTATCCCATGAGTGGTAGAAATCCTGAAAGTATCGGCATCAGGCTCTCATCGATGTTGTCTAAGTAAAGCAAACATCGCTCTCGCCGCGTCTTCTTCCCAGAGTGGGGAGCTGGCGGCAAGAACAAAGGTCAGCGTTGTGAAGCCAAGAATGACAACGGTTGAACGTCTGCGACTCGCGCATTTCCAACGCCCCCAGAGGCGAACCCATCCCCAAGCCAGCACCAATCCCACGACAACCAGTAACTCGACCCGATACTCGACAAATGGCCCGAGAATGACAAGCCACGTTCCACCCAACCCTATGATTGAAAGACCAATTGGCAAAACGCAGCATGATGCGCTAAGCAAAGCAAGGAAGCCAGCGCCGCCAATCAGTAACCTGTTCGGCCCTTTGGCATCATCTTCAAGATTTTCAAAATTCGACATCATGCGAGAAGTTATGCATCCTGTAGCCACTACAGAAGCAAGTGGAGTTCGATCACATGATTGCGATTGGTGAGGCATCCCGCCTTAGTGGCGTCTCAATAGAGACGATCCGCTACTATGAGCGTGAGGGGATCATATCTACAGCAGGAAGGACCGCGTCTGGGCGGCGAACCTATACAGATGCTGAAATATCTGAACTCCGGTTTATCAAGCGGTGCCGTGATTTGGGGTTCTCAATAAGCGACGCCGTTGCGCTCCGCCATTTGGCTGATGCTCCATCAGACGCGTGTGAGACGGTCGAGCAACTTGGACGCAAGCATCTATTGAATGTGCAGGCGAAGCTGGCAGAGCTTCGACAGCTTGAGAGTGCTTTGGCTGAACTGGTCGCAAACTGTGCGATAGGGCAAAGCGATTGCCCGATGCTGGATGCGTTGAGAGCGCGCTAGTTTGAAAGCCGACATTAGCGCAGCCGCAGCAAAACGGCGCTTCGTCCGCATCTTACTAATTCGCAACCCGTGCGGTGAAGGTCAGCTATCACAGATCTAGGGCAAGCGTCGTGGGTCCGCTCTGGGCTGACAGCTGGCGTTGCGAACGCTCCGAAGGCGGTTCACTCGCCATGAACTTGGCGCCGCGTCGCCGCAAGTCGGCTTTGAGCCCAGACTCACCGATGCTGCGGGGCGCGCGAATGTCGGCTTTCGTTCGGCGCGTCGCACCATGATGGAGTTAGTCAGCTTCCACCAAGTCACTCCGGGCATCGCGGATGATCATCCACGACGAATGCAGGAAAAGCCCCGCGATCGCGAACGCGACGATCAGGTCGGGCCATGCACTGCCAAGCCACGCGACCAGCCCGGCGGCGATGACCACGGCGAGGTTGCCGATGGCGTCGTTGCGAGAGAACAGCCAGACGGCTCGCATATTGGCATCACCCTTGCGGTGCTTTAGCAGCGGCAGCACCGCGAGGATGTTTACGATCAGCGCACCTACCGCGAAGGCTCCCATCAACCCGGCTTCTGGCGTGGTCTGGTTGAGGACACGCCAGAGCGTGCTGCCGACAACGCCAAGGCCCAGAAGGCCCAGAAACACGCCTTGGATCATCGCCGACCGCGCCCGCCATGTCAGGCTCCAGCCGATGGCGAGCAGGCCCAGAAACGTGATCGCACCATCGCCCAGAAAATCGAGCGCGTCTGCCTTCAGCGCCTGCGAACCGGACAGGAACCCGCCGAACATTTCGACCACGCCGTATCCGAGATTGAGCGCGACCACGATCCAGAGCGCGCGGCGATAGCTCGGGTCCTTGTAGGCCGGATCGGACGATGTATCGCCGTCCTCGATCTTCTCGAAACCGTAGCCGGTCGCGTCGAGCGCGGGCCGCACTTTCGGCAGATCGCCGTCCGCGATCCGCAATGTCATGATGTGGGTGGCGGCGGACACTTTCACGTCGCCTTCGGCCACGCCCGCAGACCGGGCCGCGCGCTCGATCTCGGCGGCATCTTTCGCGCAGTCCATGCCTTGCACCCGCATTCGGATCGGGGAGGAGGCTGTCGCCAACTTGCTGTTATCGGGCTGGCTCATGTGCGATCCTTTTTGTGGTGGCGGGCGAAAAGGTACGCTGCTAACGTATCAGTGGATAATGATATGACAGCGCAAAACATTCAAGACGATCTTTCGGCACCCGATACACTGGAACTGCGGGCAAAGCTCTTCCGGGGCCTAAGCGATCCCAGCCGTCTGACGATCCTCGATGCGCTGGTGTCGGACGAACGCAACGTGCAGGAAATCGTCGGGCATACGGGTTTGGGTCAGCCCAACGTCTCGAACCATCTGCGCTGTCTGCTGGAATGCGGGCTGGTCAGTCGCCGCAGCAAAGGCCGCTTCGTTCGGTATCGTCTGGCGGACAGGCGGGTCGCCGATCTCATCCGTGATGCAGATCAGCTACTTGCCTCGACAGCCAACGGAGTTGATGCCTGCCAAAGCTATACGGACTAACCGGCGCGACCTGCTGCAATGTCCTATCGGTGCGCCAAACCTGAAGCAGCCATCTGGGTATTGTCAAAGGAAACAGGGTTGAGGCGGGGAGGGCGGTTTTGTAGCTTCATGTTATGACACAACGCAGCCCCTTCCGTTACTTTAAAACCAGTCCGGAGATCATCCGCCTGGCCGTGATGCTCTATGTTCGGTTTCAGTTGTCGCTTCGAAATGTCGAAGACCTGCTGCATGAACGAGGTATCGATGTCAGTCATGAATCTGTTCGATACTGGTGGCATCGATTTGGTCCGATATTCGCCGCTGAGATTAAAAAGCGTCGTGTGAGCGGGATGAAATCCAGCCGATGGCGGTGGCACCTTGACGAGATGTTCGTAAAGATTAACGGTGAAAGGCACTACCTGTGGCGAGCGGTGGATCACGAAGGCGAAATACTGGAAAGCTACGTGACTAAGACGCGTGATAAGAAGGCGGCACTGAAGTTCCTCAAGAAAGCAATGTGCAAGCACGGTCGCCCGGAGCTTATTGTCACGGATCGGTTGCGTTCATACGGCGCCGCGCTGAAGGAGCTTGGCAATGCAGATCGTCAAGAAGCTGGCCGCTGGCTAAATAATCGCGCTGAGAATTCGCACTTGCCGTTCCGAAGGCGGGAACGGGCGATGCTGCGCTTTCGACGGCTACGAAGTTTGCAGAAATTCGTAGCCATACATGCCTCAGTCTATAACCTATTCAACGTGGAACGCAGCCTTTCCTCCAGATCAAATTACAAGCTCAACCGCACCGCCGCTCTTGCTGAGTGGCGAGGACTTTTTGCGGGGTAAGCCTGTCGCTATTTGTGCAAACGGAGACTAGTTCGCATTGGTCTGACACCACCCGATGTAGTAGTGGCTCAGCGGTCCCTTGAAGGGGGGGAAGTTGCGGGTTTCGTCCCCGGTGCCGATCGGTTCGACCTTGACCACTTCTGCGCCGAGATCGGCAAGGACCATGCTCGCATAGGGGCCGGACAGGATTCGTGAGAAATCGAGCACTTTGATCCCGGCGAGCGGGCCGGTTCTGGTGGGGGTGGTGTTGGTCGTCATGTCTTTTCCTTCTTCGCAACAATTTTCATGACCGCGGTCGCGGTGGCGACGAGGCGGTCATCAGCGTGTATCTCGGCATCCATGAACAGCATGGAGCGTGTCCCGTGGCGCAGGGTCGTGCGCGCTTTGAGCAGATCGCCTGCGCGCGCGGGGGTCACGAAACGCGTATCCATTTGCAGGGTCACGGTCGGTTGGCGGTCGGCGGCGTTCCAGGCCTCGATGGCAATGGCTTGGTCGAGAAGGCTTGCCAAGACGCCACCATGCACCGTCCCGATCGCGTTGCAGTGGGAGGCGTCTGTCTGCAAACTGTAGAGCGTATGTCCATCGACGGCGTTGGTCCTTAGCACCGGGCCGATGCCATCCATGAAAGGGCCGGCCTTGAGGCGTTTCCAGTCGGGGAATGCGTTGCGGTCGGACACGCTTTAGCCTCCTATTTCTATTTGCATGGCTTCGATCTTGTCGCGCAGCTTCAACAAGGACTTGGCCAAGGCGCCCACCTGTTTGTCATCCATGCGCTCGGAAATGCCGATGGCAACGAGAGAGCGGATCATCTGGCCAGCGGCATTGAAGACGGGCACGGCGACGACCGTCACACCGGAGATATAGCTTCCCCTGTCGACCGCGTAGCCGCGCGCGCGGGTGGCCTCTACTTCTTCCAGCCATTCTTCGAAACTTGGCGGGTGGTCCCAGACGAGCTTGTCGAAACCGCTTTGCAACGCGTCGGCATCAGAAACGTTGAAGGCGGCAAAGAGACGCCCTGTGGCGCTGATGAGGATGGGGAAGCGGCTTCCGAGATCGACCTGAAGGCGGAAGGGCAGGGTCGATTGCGAAAGTGCGATGACCACCATCTGCGAGGGTTCGGCCAATTGCGTGGCAATGGATGTGACGCCGAATTTCTCGGACAGCGCAGAAAGCAGCGGCTGCACGAGGGTCGAGAAAGTGTTCTTCTGAAGCGCCGAGCGGGCGAGGGGAAGGATGCCGATTCCAATCGAATAGCGCTTGGTGTTCGAATCAAAATCGACGAGCCCTTCGTCTTGCAAGACGCGCAAGATGTGTAGGCAGGTGCTCGGGACGAGATCCAGCTCGCGTGCGATCGGATTGACGCCGACGGGTTCGTCGGAACGCGCCAAAAACCTAAGAATTGCAATGGCTCGCGTGACGGCTGGCACCTGTCGCTTGTTCGTGGAGTCTGAAGATTTCGTCGCCATTTTCTACCTCTGTAACGCTTGATTTCATTGTCTATATACAATAATATTATCGTATTGACAATAACATATCCTGATCCCTACCGTTGTCAACGAACACGGGCAGGCCGCAATGGCGTGCTTGCCGGACGACGAAAAGGGAGAGGATTGGCGATGCAACGCCTGACGGATTTCACATCCTACGCTGACGCTCAGACGCACTATTCGAAGGAGGCGCTTTGGGCGCTCTTCGACGGGGACCGCGAGACTTTCAACATTGCGCATGAGTGCGTGGACCGGCACGCGATGGGCGACCACACGGCGCTTCGGATCGCGCATGCGTCGGGACGTGATGAGGTTATTTCCTTTGCCGAGCTGGCGAGCCGCTCTTCGCAGGTTGCGCACTACCTCGTGTCGCAAGGCGTTCAGAAGGGCGACCGCGTCGCGGTCATGATCGAGCCATCGCTGCCGTTCTATTGCGTGATGTTCGGGGCGATGAAGGCCGGAGCCGTGGCCGTGCCGATGTTCACCTTGTTCGGCCCGGATGGCATTCGTCTGCGGGTCGAGGACTGTAAACCCAAGATCCTGTTCACCAATGCCGAGAAGGCGCCCGAGGCCAAAGCCGGTGGCGCCGAGAACGTTGTCGTGGCGGATGCGGAGTTCCTTGACGGGCTTGACGGGTTTCCCGGCAAATTCGACTGGTCCACATCTGCGAATGACCTTGCGGTGCTGCAATACACCTCTGGCACAACGCGTCTGCTACCGGCGGCTGTGAAGCACAATCATCGCTCAATCGTGACGCTGATGGTTGCGGCGCTATATGCGACGGGCATTCGCCCCGGAGACCGGTTCTTCTGTCCGTCCTCGCCGGCGTGGGGGCATGGGTTCTGGCATGGCACTTTGGCGCCGCTGGCGCTTGGGGTGTCGACCGGCACCTTCTCGGGCAAGTTCGATCCTGCGCGTCTTTTGCAGGCGCTCAGTGATTTCAAGATCAGCAACCTGACGGCGGCGGCAACACACTACCGGATGATGCGCAATTCCGGCCGCGCTGAGGAGTTCACCTATCATTTCGACAAACTGTCCTTCACCGGCGAGCCCATCGACAGCGAGACCGCCGCCTATGTCGAGCGCGTGTTCGGTACCAAGGTGCGGTCGATGTATGGCACGACCGAGATCGGCGTCATCATCGCCAACTATCCGGGGGCGGATGATCTTGAGGTGCGTGACGGGGCGATGGGCAAGGCCGTGCCCGGCGTCGAAGTCGAGGTGCAGCGCGAGGATGGCACAGCCTGTGCGCCCGACGAGACCGGAGAGCTTATGGTCAAGAAGGGGGGCGAATGGTTCCCGACCAAAGACCTCGGACGGGTCGATGAAGACGGCTATTTTTATCACGGTGGCCGCGCGGACGATGTCATCATCTCAGCAGGCTGGACCATTGGCGCGGTCGAGGTCGAAGATGCGCTCTTGAGCCATCCGGCCGTTGCCGAGTGTGGTGTGATCGGGGCGCCGGACGAGCTGCGCGGGCAGGTCGTCAAGGCCTACATCATCCTGAAATCGGAAGAGGTCGAGGGGCTCAAGGAGAGCATTCAGGACCATGTCCGCTCCAAGCTCGCGCGCCACGAATATCCCCGCCAGATCGCATTCGTCACCGAACTGCCAAAGACACCGGCAGGCAAGGTGAACCGAAAAATCCTGAGAGATCAGCAAGCCAAACACCTGGAGCTCGCGGGCTAAGGCCGCGCTCCGAACTTATTCTAGGAGGAAAGACAAGATGAATGAAATGACACGGAAATTCCCGAAGATTACCGAGGAAGGCCTCGACGATCTTCGCAAGCGCATTGGCGTGAAAGTCGAGAAGACGGTCGAGCCGTGGTGCTATGAGGCGACACGCGACAATATCCGCCACTACGCACACGGTATCGGCGACGACAATCCGCTCTGGTGTGATCCCGAGTATGCCAAGACCACGAAATACGGCGACGTGATCGCGCTGCCGAGTTTCCTCTTTGCGACGAACCGCATCATTTCGGGCTATGTCGGCGGTCTGCCCGGCGTGCACGCCATGTGGTCGGGTGCGAATTGGAACTGGCACAAGACCATCACGCGCAACATGGAATTCCGCACCGAAGCCGTTCTGAAAGATCTGGTTGAGCATGAGACACGGTTCGCAGGCAAAGCGGTTCAGCAGATTTACCACGTCGATTTCTATGACGCGGCGACGGGCGATCTTGTCGCCGATGCCGATAGCTGGTGCTTCCGCACCGACCGTGACGCGGCGCGCGAGAACGGCACCAAATACACCGAGGCCAAGGAAAAGGGCCGCCGTGTCTGGACCGAAGAGGAACTGCAGGAATACTACAAGTATTACGAGCAGGAAGAGGTTCGTGGCGCCGAGACCCGCTATTGGGATGACGTGGCCGAGGGCACAGAGCTTCCGACCATGGTCAAAGGACCGATGACGGCAACGGGCTTTATCGCCTATGCGCAAGGCTGGGGCGGTCTCTATATCCGCGCCAACAAGCTCGCATGGCAGCTTCAGCAGAAACACCCAAGCGCTGGCCCGAAGAACCGCTACGGTATCCCGGATTGCCCGGAACGTGTTCACTGGGAAGAAGAGTTCGCTCTCGAAGTCGGCGCGCCCGGCGCGTATGACTACGGTCCCGAGCGGACGTCCTGGCTCACGCATCAGGTCACCAACTGGATGGGCGATGATGGGTTCCTGCGTCAGGCGAAATGCCAAGTGCGCCGGCACAACCCGGAAGGGGACATCATCCTGATCCACGGCACCGTCACGCGGAAGTTCGAAGAGAACGGTCGCTATCTGCTTGAGATTCAGCAGCGTGCTGAACAGCAGGACGGTGAGATGTCGGCAATCGGTTCTGCAATCGTCGAGTTGCCCAAGCGTTGAGCCTCGGGCGCTCGCGTCGACCAGAAGGGAGGCTGGTTTGACTATGTTCGAACGCATACTGAAAAAAACAGAGGACACCCTGCATCTTACCGGGTGCCTCGGACTGGTCACCGTTGCGGCCCTGATCAACGCGGATATCTTGCTGCGCCTGATTGCGAACCGCCCGGTCCAGATTCAGTTCGAGCTGACCGAACTGTACCTGATGCCTGCCTTGGCGACCCTGTCGTTGTCGCGGGTGTTCAGGGATGGCGGTCATCTCGCGCTGGACTTCGGCCCCGAGACCCTGCCGGGTTTCTGGGGAACGCTTCTGGTCAAGACGCGGCTCATTCTGCCGGCCGCGTTCTTTGCCGGGATCACCTTCATGTCTGCGAAATTTGCCTGGGGTGCCTTTGCGCATCACGAGGTTGAGTATGGCGTGATCGACTGGCCGCTCGGGTGGGCCTATGCCGTCGTGCCTCTTGGGTGCGGTGTGCTTGTCCTGCGGCTGATCCACGATGTGTTCCGGACTCCGGAACCGGATCTGACCCGCTAATCCATAAATGGGAGGAAACGAAATGAAGACTTTGAAGAAGATCAGTGCTGTCTCTGCGATCATCGCTCTGGGCATGACCGCATCGGCAAGTTTCGCCGAGACCCTGCGTCTCGGGGATTTCCAATCCACAAGCCACATCGTGTCGATCGAAGGCACGTCGCGTTGGATGGCCGCGGTCGAAGAGGCGACGAATGGGGCGTTATCGTTCCAGCATTTTCCGTCGCAGCAAGCCGCGAAATCGAAAGCCCAGCTTGACGCCGTGAACAACGGTATTCTCGATGCGGCGCTTCTCGGCACGCTTTACCACGCGGAGTCCCTGCCGCTGAATTCGGTCGTCGGCCTGCCGGGGTTCTATAGCTCGGCGCAACAAGGCACAGAAGCGCTTCAGGCGATGCTTCAGGAGGGGCCGTTGCGTGAAGAACTCCTGGCCGCCGGCGTGACACCAATTTTCGGTTTCGTTCTGCCGCCTTATCAGGTGCTTGCCAAGAAACGTCTCGGCATGCCCGGAGATTGGGAAGCGCTCGATATTCGCACGTCCGGGTCCACCCAGGCGATGACCGCGCGCTCGATGGGCGCGGTGGGGATCTCGATCCCGGGACCGGAAGTCTATACCGCCGTGGAGCGTGGCCGCCTTGACGCCGTGCTTTTCCCGCTCGCCTCGGTGCCGGGCTACAAACTCAACGAGGTGGTGAGCCATATCTCGACCAACGGTTCGTTCGGAGGCTACAGCTTCGTGATGGTCGTGCGCAGCGATTTGTTCAATGGTCTTGCTGCGGACGTGCAGGCCAAGATGCTCGAGATTGGTGCCGAAACGGCCCTGCATGTCGCCAAAGCCCAGGATGACTCGGTTCAAGGGCTTGTGACGCAATGGCAGGGCGAAGGTATCGACACCTACCAGTTCACCGATGATGAACTGGCGGCGCTGACCGACAGCATGAAACTTGTTGGTCAGGACTGGCTCGAACGGATCGATGCCGAAGGCGCGGGAGCGGTGCTCGAAAGCTATCGCAACCTGACCTCGAAGTAATCCGCCAACGACCGAAGCAAACCGGGTGGCGCCTTCTGGGGTCGCCCGGTTCCTCAAGACAGAGCCACGACAATGCTGACTTTTCTCGCCCTTCTTTGCCTGCTTGCCCTCTTCATGGTCTTCCGGATGCCGATTGCGTTTGCCATGGGGCTTGTGGGGTTCTTCGGACTAGCCCTGCAACTTGGCTTGCAGCCCGCGTTCGCTGTTCTGGAGCGTGTCTTCTTTGACAGTGCGTCTTCGTTCATTCTCGTGGCTATTCCGCTCTTTATCCTGATGGCAGAGCTTCTGACCTCGGGGGATGTAACACGGCGGGCGATCTATGCGTGCCAATGCTGGATCGGGCATGTCAAAGGCGGGTTGGCGATGGCGACGGTCGCGGCCTCGGTGATCCTTGCCGCGCTTGTCGGGAGCTCGACGGCATCGACGGCGGCCATGTCGGCCTCGGCCTTTCCGGAAATGCGCAATCACAACTATGCAGATCGCCTTGCCGCGGCTGTTGTCAGCGTCGGCGGTACGCTCGCTGTTGTCGTGCCGCCCTCTATCGTGCTCGTCGTCTATGGTGTGCTCACGGAAACCTCGATTGGCCAGCTCTTCATCGCCGGTATCGTGCCGGGCCTTCTGACCGCGGCAGGCTTGGCCTTTGTGATCAAGGTTATCGCGATCCGCACGGATCAGGCCCCGAAGGGCGATCCGTTTGAGCTTGGCAAGGCTGCGAAGGCGAGCCGTCACGTGATCCCGATGGGTCTTCTGCTGATCGGGGTGATCGGAGCCATCTACGGCGGGCTTGCCTCACCGTCAGAGGCGGCGGCGCTCGGGGTGATGGGGTCGCTCATCATCGTGCTGCTTCAGCGCACGATCACATTCACCAGTTTCAACAAGTCCGTCTCGGGCGCGATCCGGGCCACCGTCATGATCGTGACCATTGTGACCTGTTCGGCGATCTTCGCCAACTACCTCGCCTTCACCCGGATCACCCACGCGCTTCTTGAATTCGCATCGACCACGGACATGCCTCGCGAGGTGATCCTTGCTCTGATGGTTCTCATTCTGCTGGTGATGGGGATGTTCATGGACCAGCTTGCGATCCTATCCTTGGCGATGCCGCTCGCCTTCCCGACAGCGATGGCGCTTGGATATGATCCGGTTTGGTTCGGTATTGTGGTCACCAAGACCGTAGAAATCGGCCTTTTGACGCCGCCACTTGGTCTGAACGCCTATGTCGCCTCAGCACAGACCGGTGTGCCTCTGGGGACGATCTTCAGAGGCGTCATCCCGTTCCTCCTGATGGAGATCGTGGTGTTGATCGTCCTGCTCTGTTTTCCCGACATCACGCTTTGGTTGCCGTCACTGATGCTCAAGTGATCCCGGAGGGCGCGGACCTGTTCGCGTCCTTCCTCCGAGCTTTGCAAGGCGTCTAGAACGCGCCGCGATTTTGTCATCGAGCTTTCTTTTTCGACACAAGGTCTCTGGCGTGACCCTTGCGCGACGGGGAGTTTGTGTGCCTGCCGGGCCGGTATTGTGGCCATATCGCCGCATGTGGCGGCGCGATGCGCTCTAGTGATTGGGGTCGTCGATCAGTTGGCTTGGTTTTGCCAGGCGGCGCAGATCTGTGTCGTTCTTGATCGTGACGTGCTGGCCGTCGATCTTCACGCCGTATTGCTGCAACGATTTGATGGCGCGGCTCAGGTTCTCGGGGGTCATGCCGAGATATGAGGCGAGGCGGCGTTTTTCGATCGGCAGATCGAACTCGTTCGAAACACCAGATTTGCTTTGCTGATGAATGAGATAGTTGGCGAAACGTTCCAAAGAGGTTCGGAGCTTCAGGTTCTTGGAGTGCTTGACCACGTGCCGGTAGCACTGGGCCAGTTCCGTCACCACATTGCGCGCGAATACCGGGTCGGCATCGAACACCTCGCGCACATCCGAAGACGGCAGTAGGATAAGGCGCGATTTTTCTAGTGTGCGGGCCGACATCAGATAGGGTGCATCCTTGATCGTCGCGGCGAGGATGAAGGTTGAGACGGGGCGCACGGTCGCCATCGTCGTCTCGCGCCCGTTCCACCCGGCAAAGAGCTCGACACTGCCTTCCAGGACGACGTGCAGAAAGTCGCTCGGTTCGCCTTCTGTAATCAACTCGATCGTGGGGGGGAAATTCTGCACATAGGCTCCACGCATGAGCGCATCGAACTGCGCTTCCTGCATATCTGCGAACAGGTCGAGCTTTCGCAGTTCGTCCGATTCGTTCTGACTTGTTCTTAGTGGCATGAAGTACTCCTAAGCTCTCGCCGTCGCGATTCACTTGATAAAAGTCAATTGGAAGGATGGTGTTTTGCAACCCGGCGCTTGAGGGTTTTCTGCGTGCACCTTGCCCGTTTTCGACGGTGGACTTGTTTCGCCAAGGCTACCCTAAAAACTTGATCTGTATCAACAGCCCGCGTTCCCGCGCATGTTTTTCCAGTCCGTGAACCGCGGGCCAAACCCCGTTGGCCATCGGTGAGACCGGAGGGACAAATGGAACTGCAGAATAAAGCCACAGCGTTGTGGCAGAACTTTTTCAACGTGAAAATGGTTCAAATCCGGACATTCCACATGACGTGGTTTGCCTTTTTTTCATGCTTCTTTGCATGGTTCGGGATCGCGCCGCTTATGGCAGTGGTGCGCGATGAACTGCAACTGACCAAGGACCAGATCGGTTGGGCGATCATCGGGTCCGTGTCGATTACGATTTTTGCGCGGTTGTTCATCGGCTGGCTTTGTGACCGGATCGGTCCGCGCAAGACCTATACTTGGCTTCTTGTGCTTGGGGCGTTCCCGGTCATGGGAATCGGCCTGAGCTGGAACTTCGAGTCATTCCTGCTTTTCCGCGTGGCGATCGGTGCGATTGGCGCTTCGTTCGTGATCACGCAGTACCATACCACAGTGATGTTCGCGCCCAACGTTGTTGGCCAGGCCAACGCGACCTCGGCAGGTTGGGGCAACCTTGGCGGGGGTGTGACGCAGTTTGTCATGCCGCTTCTGTTCTCGGTGCTGGTGGTCGGCTTTGGTTTCTCCGAAGCGATTGGCTGGCGTCTTGCGATGGTCATCGTCGGTGTCATCATCTTCCTGATCGGCATCGCCTACTACTTCCTCACGCAGGATGCGCCGGACGGCAATTTTGACGACCTGCGTGCCAAGGGTCTGATGGAAGAGAAGAAGCATGTGACCGGGAACTATACCCGGGCGCTTCGTGACCCGCGTGTTTGGATCCTGTTCGTGATCTACGGCTGCTGCTTCGGTATCGAACTGACGGTCAACAACGTGGCGGCGCTCTACTTCGCAGATTATTTCGACCTCAGCCTCGTCGCGGCAGGGTTTGTTGCGGCGTCGTTCGGGCTCATGAACATTTTCGCCCGCACCATGGGCGGTCTCTTCGGCGACAACTTTGGCGCGCTCTGGGGCCTCAAGGGACGGAGCTTCTGGCTCTTCATCTGTCTGTTGTTCGAAGGCATCGCACTGATGATCTTCAGCCAGATGCACGTTCTCTTCCTGGCGCTGCCGTCGCTCATCGTGTTCTCGCTCTTCACCCAGATGGCCGAAGGCGCCACCTATTCCGTCGTGCCTTTCATCAACAAGAAGGCGCTCGGCGCTGTGGCTGGTGTCGTGGGCGCAGGCGGTAACGCCGGTGCGGTCCTTGCAGGCTTCCTGTTCAAGAACACCATCGACTGGTCCGAAGCCTTCCTGATCCTCGGCATCGTCGTCTCCTGTGCATCATTCCTTGCCTTCTTCGTCCGCTTCTCGACGCGGCAAGAGGATGAACAACGCGCAGCCTTTGCAGCGGCCAACATCGAGACGCTCCGTGCACGCGCAGAGAAAGCGAATGCGGCGCTCGAGGAAGGACTCGATGCGATTGCGCGCAATGGACAGGACTTCGACGCGGCCAAGGCCTGAGACACGTCAAAGCACACCCAGGCGGGCCGCAACATGGCCCGCTGACCAACACTCCCAAATTTACGGAGGGAACCGTGGGACAAGACCTAAGAAACTACACGCCCGATGATGAGGCCTTTTGGGCCTCGACGGGCAAGAGCATTGCCAACCGCAACCTTTGGATTTCGATCCCGTCGCTTCTCTGCGGCTTTGCGGTCTGGCTCTACTGGGGCATCATCACTGTTCAGATGGTGAACCTCGATTTCGGCTTTGCCAAATCCGACCTGTTCACGCTCGGCGCAATTGCCGGTCTGACGGGGGCGACCCTGCGCATCCCGTCGACCTTCTTCATCCGCATTGCGGGGGGACGAAATACAATTGTCTTTACAACAGCGTTGCTGATGATCCCCGCAGTGGGGGCCGGCTTTGCGCTGCAAGATCCGGACACGCCTCTGTGGTACTTCCAGCTTCTCGCCTTCCTGTCGGGTATTGGCGGCGGCAACTTCAGCTCGTCGATGTCCAATATCAGCTTCTTCTTCCCGAAGAAGATTCAGGGCTATGCGCTCGGGATGAATGCGGGCCTTGGCAACTTCGGTGTGACCACGATGCAGATCCTTGTGCCGCTGGCCATGACAATGGGCATCTTTGGTGGTGAGAGCCGCACTCTTGTGAATACCTCGGGCACCCTGATCGGCAAGATCCCCGCCGGCACCGAGACCTATATTCAGAACGCGGGCCTGATCTGGCTTGTCTTCCTGATCCCGCTGGCGGTGATCGGCTGGATGGGTATGAACAACATCCGTGACGAACATGTCAGCCCCGACATTCCGGGTCCGTTTGGCGCCTTTGCGACGATCACCGGCATGCTGGCGATCGGGTTCGTGACAGCGGCCTTTGGTGCGTGGTTGATGCTGCCGGGCGTTGCGGGTGGTCTGCCGACCTCTGGCCTCGGTATCTCGAAATGGATCGTGCTTCCGATCGTGATCGCTCTTACGGTTCTTGGCCTCAAGATGATCCCCGGCGCCGTGGGGCAGAACCTGTCGCGCCAGTACAAGATCTTTGGCAACAAGCACACCTGGGCGATGACGGTCATCTACACCATGACCTTTGGTAGCTTCATCGGGTACTCGGCGGCGCTCGCGCTGACCATCAAGGTGGTCTTCGGCTTCAGCCACATCGAGGTGGATGGCCTGTTGACCCATGACACGGTCAACCCGAATGGCCCGTCGGCGCTTATGTTCGCCTGGATGGGGCCGTTCATCGGCGCGCTGATCCGTCCGATCGGTGGGATGTGGGCAGACCGTGCAGGCGGTGCAAAGGTGACGCAGATCATCTCGATCGTGATGGTCGCGAGCGCGCTTGGTGTCGCCTACTTCATCCAGCAGGCCTATGCGTCGGCCACCCCGGAACAGTACTTCTACCCGTTCCTTGGCCTCTTCCTGATCCTGTTCGCCGCCACCGGCATCGGCAATGGCTCGACCTTCCGCACTATCGCGGTTGCGTTCAACAAGGAGCAGGCGGGACCGACCCTTGGCTGGACGGCAGCAGTCGCGGCCTATGGCGCCTTCATCATCCCCAAAGTGTTCGGGGAACAGCTGAAGGCCGGGCACCCGGAATATGCGCTCTATGGCTTTGCGATCTTCTATGCGGTCTGCATCGCCATCAACTGGTGGTTCTACCTGCGCCCCGGCGCCTACATCAAGAACCCCTGATCACCACAAAATCCAGCAGAGCCCCGGCCGCGTGACGGCCGGGGACGCAAGACAACCCCAAGGAGACATCAGATGAGCCACCTGCTCGACAGACTGAACTTCCTGCAGTCCAAGGAGTTGGAGACCTTCTCCAACGGTCATGGGCAAGTGACCCGCGAGAACCGTGACTGGGAAGATACTTATCGCAATCGTTGGCGCCACGACAAAGTGGTACGGTCCACACACGGCGTGAACTGCACCGGGTCCTGTTCCTGGAAGATCTATGTCAAATCCGGCATCGTGACCTGGGAAACCCAGCAGACAGACTATCCGCGGACGCGGGCCGGCCTGCCGAACCACGAACCGCGCGGCTGTGCACGCGGTGCGAGCTATTCCTGGTATCTCTATTCCGCGAACCGGGTGAAGAACCCGTTGATCCGCGGCCGCCTGATGAAAATCTGGCGCAAGATGCGTGAGAGCTATGGCCCGATCGAGGCCTGGACCAAGATTCAGCAAGACCCGATCCTACGTGCCTCTTACACCGAGAATCGTGGCAAGGGCGGCTTTGTGCGCGCCACTTGGGATGAAGCGACCGAGATTGTCGCCGCCGCCAACGCCTATACCGCCAAGACTTATGGCCCCGACCGGGTCTTCGGGTTCTCGCCGATCCCTGCGATGTCGATGGTGTCTTATGCGGCGGGCAGCCGCTATCTGAGCCTGCTTGGCGGGGTCTGCCTGTCCTTCTACGACTGGTATTGTGACTTGCCGCCAGCCAGCCCGATGACCTGGGGCGAACAGACTGACGTGCCGGAATCGGCCGACTGGTACAATGCAGGCTACCTGCTGCTCTGGGGCTCGAACGTGCCGCAGACACGGACACCGGATGCGCATTTCTACACCGAGGCGCGCTACCGTGGCACCAAGTCCGCCGTCATCAGCCCGGACTATTCGGAAGCGGCGAAATTCGGCGATGTCTGGCTCAACGTGAAACAGGGGACGGATGCCGCCCTCGCGATGGCCTTTGGGCACGTGATCCTGCGTGAATTCCACCTTGATCACCAGACCGAGTATTTCGAGGAGTACTGCCGCAAGTATTCGGACTTCCCGATGCTGGTGAAGCTCGAGAAGAAAGACGGTCGGCTTGTGCCGGGCCGCTTCCTGCGCGCCGATGATCTCGACGGCAAGCTTGGCGAAGAGAACAACCCCGAATGGAAGACCGTTGCGATTGACGAGGCGTCGAGCGGGCTTGTCTCGCCCAATGGGTCCATTGGTTACCGCTGGGGTGAAGAGGGCGAATGGAACCTCGAAGAGAAAGCCAACGGTGCCGAGACGCGGCTCAAGATGTCGCTTATCATGGAAGAAGACCATGATGACGTGCG
The DNA here is from genome assembly GCF_032918335.1 of Shimia sp. FJ5. Taxonomy (NCBI): domain Bacteria; kingdom Pseudomonadati; phylum Pseudomonadota; class Alphaproteobacteria; order Rhodobacterales; family Roseobacteraceae; genus Shimia; species Shimia sp. FJ5. The sequence goes on from NZ_JAWJUV010000004.1 coordinate 122,191, forward strand.
CGGTGTCGATTTCCCCTATTTCGGCGGCGCGGCGACTGAACCGTTTGCAACGGGTGCCGATCACCCGGATGTCATGACCCGCAACATCCCGGTGAAGACCGTTGCCACGGCCGAAGGCGAAACCCTTGTGGCGACCGTGTTCGACCTGTTCTGTGCCAACTATGGTCTTGATCGAGGCCTTGGTGGCGAGTGGGTGACCAACGACTATGACAACGACATGCCGGGCACACCGGCGTGGGCCGAGAAGATCACCGGCGTCAGCCGCGACAAGATCATCCATGTGGCACGGGAATTCGCGCAGACCGCCGAGAAGACCAACGGCAAGTCGATGATCATTATCGGCGCGGCGATGAACCACTGGTACCACATGGACATGAACTACCGCGGCGTCATCAACATGCTGGTGATGTGCGGCTGTGTGGGGCAGTCCGGCGGTGGCTGGGCGCACTATGTGGGGCAGGAGAAGCTGCGCCCGCAGACAGGCTGGCTGCCGCTGGCGTTTGGTCTCGACTGGGGCCGTCCGCCGCGCCACATGAATGGCACCTCGGCGTGGTATGCGCATACCGACCAATGGCGCTATGAGACGCTGACGGCCAATGAGATCATCAGCCCGACCGCACCGGAAGGCGACTGGAACGTGTCGATGATTGACTACAACATTCGCGCCGAGCGGATGGGGTGGTTGCCGTCTGCACCGCAACTGCGCACCAACCCGCTCGAGGTTGCCAAGGCCGCCAAGGCCGCTGGTCAGGAGATCCCGCAATATGTTGCGGAGCAGCTGAAATCCGGCGCGTTGGAGATGTCTTGCGAAGACCCGGATGCGCCGGAGAACTGGCCGCGCAACCTCTTTGTGTGGCGTTCGAACCTGCTTGGCTCTTCGGGCAAGGGGCATGAGTATTTCCTCAAGCACCTCCTAGGTACCGACCACGGCGTCATGGGCAAGGACCTTGGCCAGGAAGGCGCGCAACTGCCGACCGAAGCCAAATGGCACGAGGACGGCCCGCAAGGGAAGCTCGACCTGCTTGTCACCATCGACTTCCGCATGTCGACCACCGCGGTCTATGCCGACGTGGTTCTTCCGACGGCGTCCTGGTACGAGAAAAACGACCTGAACACCTCGGACATGCACCCGTTCATCCACCCGCTTCAGGCAGCCGTGGACCCAGCCTACGAGTCCAAGTCGGATTGGGAAATCTTCAAGGCGATCGCCAAGAAGTTCCAGGAAATCACGCCCGGCTATCTCGAGCAGGAGACGGATATCGTTGCCTTGCCGATCCTGCACGACACGCCTGCGGAAATCGCGCAGGATCAGGTGCGGGATTGGAAGAAGGGCGAGTGCGATCTTATCCCTGGCAAGACGGCGCCAAACTATATCCCTGTGGAACGAGACTATACGGCGATCCACGACCGCTTTACCGCGCTTGGTCCGCTCATGGACAAGATCGGCAACGGCGGTAAGGGGATCTCGTGGAACACCGAGCATGAGGTGCAGCACCTGCGCGACCTCAATGGTGTGCACGATGAGGGCTCTGCCAAGGGCTGTGCCAAGATCGTGACCGATATCGACGCGACCGAGGTCATCCTGATGCTTGCGCCCGAAACCAACGGCGAAGTTGCGGTCAAGGCTTGGGATGCTCTGTCCAAGTTCACCGGCCTTGATCACAAACACCTTGCCCTGCCCAAGGAAGACGAGAAGATCCGTTTCCGGGATATCGCGGCGCAACCGCGCAAGATCATTTCGTCGCCGACATGGTCCGGTCTCGAGAGTGAGAACGTCTGCTACAACGCAGGCTATACCAACGTGCACGAGCTGATCCCGTGGCGTACCCTGACAGGCCGTCAGCAGCTCTATCAGGATCACCTCTGGATGCGTGCCTTTGGTGAAGGGTTCGTGGGGTATCGCCCGCCGGTCGATCTCAAGACGATCACCAAGGACGTGCATGATGATGGGGATTGCCTTGTGCTGAACTTCATCACGCCGCACCAGAAGTGGGGCATCCACTCGACCTACTCTGACAACCTCTTGATGCTCACGCTCAACCGTGGTGGGCCGGTTGTCTGGCTCTCTGAGAACGACGCAAAGCGCGCCGGGATCGAAGACAACGATTGGGTCGAAGCGTATAACGTGAACGGTGCACTGACCGCCCGTGCGGTTGTCAGTCAGCGTATGAAAGACGGCACCGTCTTCATGTATCACGCACAGGAGAAGATCGTGAACACGCCCGGTTCCGAGAAGACCGGTCTGCGTGGCGGTATCCACAACTCGGTGACCCGCGCCACGCTCAAACCCACCCACATGATCGGCGGCTATGCCCATCAAGCCTATGGTTTCAACTACTACGGAACCGTGGGGGCGAACCGGGATGAATTCGTCGTCGTCAGGAAAATGAAGAAGGTCGACTGGCTCGATCGTGAAGCCACTCCGAAGGAGGCAGCGGAATGAGAGTACGTGCACAAATCGGCATGGTGCTGAACCTCGATAAATGCATCGGGTGCCACACCTGTTCTGTGACCTGCAAGAACGTTTGGACCACACGTGACGGTGTTGAATATGCATGGTTCAACAACGTCGAGTCCAAACCGGGCACGGGCTATCCCACAGATTGGGAGAACCAGGCGCGCTGGAAGGGCGGATGGACCCGCACTAAGTCTGGCAAGCTTCAGCCCAAGCAGGGCAGCAAATGGCGGATCGCGGCGAATATCTTCGCCAACCCCGACCTGCCCGAGATCGACGACTACTATGAGCCGTTCGATTTCGACCACGATCACCTGAAGAGCGCACCGGAAATGGAGGCGTTCCCAACGGCGCGCCCCTATTCCAAGATCACCGGTGAGCGGATCGAGAAGATCGAGAAGGGGCCAAACTGGGAAGAGATCCTCGGCGGCGAGTTCTCGAAGCGCGGTCAGGACTATAACTTCGAAGGCATCCAGAAGGAGATATACGGGGAATACGAGAACACCTTCATGATGTATCTCCCCCGCCTTTGCGAGCACTGCCTGAACCCGGCCTGCGCCGCATCCTGCCCTTCGGGCGCGATCTACAAGCGCGAGGAAGACGGGATCGTCCTGATCGACCAGGAGAAGTGTCGTGGCTGGCGAATGTGCGTCTCAGGCTGTCCCTACAAGAAGGTCTACTACAACTGGTCGACCGGGAAGTCGGAGAAATGCACGCTCTGCTATCCGCGGATCGAAAGCGGCAACCCGACCGTCTGTTCGGAGACCTGTGTTGGGCGTATCCGCTACCTTGGCGTGATGCTCTATGATGCCGACAAGATTGAGGAGGCTGCCAACGCGCCGCAAGAGCAAGAGCTCTATGATGCGCAGCTTGGGGTGTTCCTTGATCCGAGCGATCCAGAGGTGATTGCCGCAGCCCGTGCTGACGGTATTCCCGAGGATTGGATCAAGTCGGCGCAGGAAAGCCCGATCTGGAAAATGGCGATGGATTGGAAGGTCGCCTTCCCGCTGCACCCGGAATACCGGACGCTGCCGATGGTGTGGTATATCCCGCCGCTCTCGCCGATCCAGAACGCGGCCGAGGCAGGGAAAATCGGCTCGGACGGCGACATGCCGAACGTGCATGATCTGCGCATACCTGTGCGTTACCTCGCCAACATGCTCACGGCGGGGGACGAGGCACCTGTTGTCACGGCGCTCGAGCGGATGTTGGCGATGCGTTCGTATATGCGGTCGAAGACCGTTGAAGGCGTAATCGACGAGGCGATTGCCGAGCGCGTTGGTCTTTCAGGCAAGATGATTGAGGACATGTACAAAATCATGGCCCTTGCCGACTACGAGGACCGGTTTGTCATCCCGACAACGCATCGCGAACAAGTCGAGGAAGCTTATGACATCAAAGGCGGTTGCGGCTTTACCGATGGTAACGGCTGCTCGACCGGGATTTCGAAAGGATCGCTGTTTGGTGGTTCCAAACGACCGCTGAAAATGCCCGAGGAGGTACGTTGATATGGACCGAACTCTCAAAGCCCTTTCGCTCTTGTTGAGTTATCCGACGCGGGAATTGCAGGCCGCGATGCCGGAAATCGGAGGCGTTCTCGCCTCTGATACCCGCCTTACGGCGGCGGCGCGGCGTGCGTTGCGTCCGCTGGTCGAGGATCTTGCGACGACCGACATCTATGCGCTTGAAGAGCAGTTTGTAGCGCTCTTTGATCGGTCGCGCACGCTCTCGCTCAACCTGTTCGAACATGTCCACGGTGAAAGTCGGGATCGCGGAGGCGCCATGGTGTCCCTCGTCGAGACCTATCGTGCTGGCGGGTTCGATCCCGCGACAACCGAATTGCCGGATCACCTTCCGGTCTTGTTGGAATTCCTGGCGACGCGTCCCTTTGTCGAAACACAGGAAACCTTGGCAGACGCAGCCCATATCTTTGCGGCTCTGAGCGCCCGGCTTGCCCGGCGTGAGAGCCCGTATGGTGCTGTGTTTGCCGCTCTTTTGCAGTTGTCCGGTGCGGAGGCAGACAGCGAGGCGGTTGCCGAACTTCTCGACCAACCGGAAGTCGATCCGGACGATCTCGAAGAACTCGACAAGGTTTGGGAAGAAAGCGAGGTCACTTTTGGTCCCGATCCCAACGCGGGCTGTCCGCAGGTGCGCGATATGCTCGCGCAGATGGATACGCCGATCAATCCCGCCCCGGCCGGCACGCCGGCTGAATGATGGAGGCAATGATGAACCAGTTTTTCTTTGGCACTTTCCCCTATATCGCGCTGGCGATCGGGATCATCGGGTCCATCGCGCGCTATGAGCGCGATCCTTTCACATGGAAGACCTCGTCGTCCCAGCTTTTGCGGCGCAAGCAACTCGTGATGGGATCGATCCTGTTTCACGTCGGTGTGCTTGTGATTTTCGCGGGCCATTTCGTCGGCTTGCTGACCCCGATCTGGGTCTTTGATGCGATCGGCATCAGCCACGGCGCGAAGCAGACGCTGGCGGTTGTGGCTGGTGGTATTGCCGGGATCATGGCTCTGGTGGGGGGCGGTATGCTCTTCCATCGCCGCTGGACCGATCCGCGTATTCGCAAGACATCAAGCTTTGCCGATATCGCCATCCTTGCGATGTTGTTGATGCAGCTGGTGCTTGGGCTGTTCACGATCCTTGTTTCGCTCGAGCACCTTGATGGGCATGAGATGGTCAAGTTCATGTCGTGGGCGCAAGGTATCTTCACCCTGGATGGTGCGGCAGCCAGCTATATCGCGGATGTGGCGCTGGTGTTCAAACTGCACATCATCCTTGGCCTCACGATCATCCTTGTCTTCCCGTTCACCCGGCTTGTGCACATGCTCTCGGTTCCAGTGCGGTATTTCTATCGCCCCGGCTACCAGATCGTGCGCTCGCGCCGTCAGACGCCGCTTCCCGAGCGTCGGGGGACCAAGGCTGCGTCGTCGCACACCACACCGGCCGAATGATCGGCTGCCGGACCTTGGAGTGAAAGCCATGCAAATGAAGGCTCTATTCCCCGATGTCGTGGTCAACGGCACAAACATTGCCTCGGCGGATATCGCCGCCGAGGCCCAGAACCATGAGGCGCCGCGCGGCAAGCCGGGGATCGCGTGGCGCAAGGCGGCACATGCCTTGGTGGTGCGCCAGCTTCTCTTGCAGGAGGCGGCACGCCGCGGTATCGACGCCGATCCGCAGGAACTCGAGCCCGGACGGTTTGAAACCGAGGGCGAGGCCCTTGTGCGTGGTGTTCTTGAGGATGCGATCCAAACCGCGCCTCCGTCAGATGAGGAGACCCGCACCCTCTGGCAAGCCGATCCAGACAAATACCGGGCGCCACCGCTTTGGAGCGTGTCGCATATCCTCGTCGCCTGCGATCACGCGGATGACGCCGAGCTGGAGCGGGCGAAGACCCGTGCGCAGTCGTTGGCAGAACGGGTCTCTGCCAAACCGGAGAGCTTTGGACGGATTGCGCGCGCCGAAAGCGATTGCCCCTCCAAGAGCCGTGACGGCCTGTTGGGGCAAATCGGGCCGGGCGACACCGTGCCAGAGTTCGAGGCCGTGTTGCGCCACCTGGGCGAGGGGGAGGTGACCCCTCAACCGATTCAGACCCGCCATGGATGGCATGTCATACGGCTAGATGCGAAGGCGGAGGGCGCTGTTCTTCCCTTTGAGATTGTCGCGCCGAAACTGCGTGCGGCAATGGAGAAACGTGCTTGGGGGCAGGCTGTGCGCGACTTCGTGCAGGGCCTTGCAGCAAGCGCAGAGATTGTTGGCGTCGACCTGAGTCAGCCTCTGTAGGTGCGAGCCATGGCACGCGTGCAAAAGGATAAGCCGATGACGATACATACTCTTCATGCAGAAAGCTGTGGCTGCGAGCGTGCGGATGTGGCACCGGGGCTATTGGCTCTGGACGATGCGCTTGGTCTTTGCCTCGGGCAGGTCAGAGCGCTCGCGGAGACAGAGACTGTCCCGCTTGCCGAGGCCGTCGGTCGCGGTCTGGCGGAACCGGTGCGCTCGCGCTCCAACACGCCGCCCTTTACCAATAGCGCCGTCGACGGCTTTGCGATTGCCTCAGCCGATCTGCAAGGCTCTGGTCCTTGGATTATGCCTATCTCGGCGCGTATTGCGGCGGGCGATGGTTTGGTGTCGCTCGAAACCGGGACGGCGGCCCGGATCTTTACGGGGGCGCCGGTACCAACCGGGGCGGATGCCGTGATCATGCAGGAAGACACGGAGATCGCAGACGGCCGTGTTGTCCTGCGCCGATCCGCAGGCAAGGGCGATAATATTCGTCTGCGCGGCGAGGATATGGCGCAGGGGGATCTTGTCCTACCTGCCGGCAAGCGCATCAGCCGCCGTGATGTCGGGTTGCTGGCGGCGGCCGGTGCGCACGAGGTTGTGGTGCATCGTCCGGTGCGCGTTGCGCTAGTGGTGACGGGGTCCGAGGTCGTGGACCCAGGGCAGCGGCTTGCACCGGGGCAGATCAACGATGTGAACGGGCCAATGCTGCAAGCGGTGATGGCGGATCCGATGGTTGAAGTCGTCGTCCGCGTCAGCCTGCCGGATACGCTTCAGGATCTTGGCGCTGCAATGGCCGCGCTGGCGCAGAGTGCGGATCTCGTCGTCACGACTGGGGGGGTCTCGGTCGGCGAGGAGGACTATCTACATCGCGCCTTTGAGATCGCAGATGGGACGCCTTGGTTTGCCGGGGTGGCGATGAAGCCGGGCAAACCGATTTCCTTCGGTCAGTTTGAAGCAGGGGCGTATTGGCTCGGCTTGCCGGGCAATCCGACGGCTGCCTATGTCGGCTGGCATGTCTTTGGCCGAACGGTGATCTCTGCGTTGCAGGACCGGGCCTGTGGTCCGCGCAAGACGATCGTCTCCTCGACCGTCGATCTGCACCACAAACCGGGCCGCTGCGAATTCAGGCCTGCGCAGCTAGACGGGGTGGACGCAGAAGGGCGCATCCTCGCGACGCCGGTGCAGACAACCCAATCGGGGCGCGTCCTGCCGCTGGCACAGGCAGATGGGGTCATGCTCATCCCCGCCGATGCAGACCACATGCCGAAAGGCGCCCTTTTCGAATTCCTCCCCTTCGACGATCAATGAAAGCCAGAGAGACCATGAAACCGATTTCAACTGTGATGATGGCCGGTCGCGGCGATGTGGATTTCCTGCTGGAGACCTTCGCCACCCAAATGATTGCCCGCGGCTATCGCGTGCGAGGAATTGTGCAGGTCAATACCGAGCGTCGACCGGATCACGCCTGCGACATGGATGTCAAAGTCCTGCCGGACGGCGCGGTCTATCGGATCTCCCAGAGCCTTGGGGCCGGAGCGCGCGGCTGCAGGCTCGACCCAGAAGCGCTTGAGATGTCCGTTGTCGAGGTGGAGGCATCCCTGCGCGACGGGGCCGACCTCGTAATCCTCAACAAGTTCGGCAAGCAAGAGGCCGAAGGCCGAGGGTTCCGCGACGTGCTTGCGAGCGCTGTGGCCGAGGGAATTCCGGTTCTGGTCGGATTGAATGCCTTGAACAAAGACGCCTTCGACGATTTCGCCGCGGGACTGGCGGCAGAGTGCGCCCCGACCCTTGAGGCACTCACGCATTGGGCCGAGAATGCGATCAGAGACCGTTTGCGCGACGCCGCCTGACGCGTCCATCTTTGGTTTCGCTTCGCAAGCCGCACGCGCGTCGGTGTTGCTCTTGTCGATTCCTCCGAGACATCTGCCAAATCCTCCGTGTCTGCATATCCTTGGGTGATTTGCGGGGTTGATGCTGTTAGCGTCAATCAGGAGGAGACGTGAATGTCGCTTGAGGAACTTGAAGCACTGGCCGCACGCTATGTGTCCAAGAACGCGGGGCAAAGGCAGGCGCTTTTGCCTAATCTACATGTATTTCAGAGAGACGAGACCAGCGCGTTCGAGGCCAGCATCTATGACCCGGTGATCTGCCTGATCTTACGCGGGAGCAAAGAAACGCATATCGGGGCGCAATCCGTGGTCTTGCAGCGTGGCGATGCGCTATTGGTGAGCCACGATCTTCCGGTGATGTCGCGCATCACCCAGACGCCCTATTGTGCGCTGATCCTATCGATTGATATTGGGATCGTCCGGAGCTTTTATGTGCAGGTTGGAGAGGTCGCGCATGAGACGCAAGCAGCGCGGTCGCTCTCGGCCTCTGTGGCGCAGGGCGCTTTGCTTGAGGCGCTGGGCCGGTATTTGCGATTGATGGAGGATCCGCTCGAGGCGCAGGTGCTTGGTCCTTTGATCCTGCGCGAGCTTCACTATCGGCTGTTGATCTCTCCCATTGGGGGAATGCTACGCAATCTCCTTGCGGTGGATAGCCATGCCAGCCGGGTCGCCAAGGCGATCACGCGGATCCGGCGCGATTTTCGCGAGCCTTTGGTCGTGGCCGACTTGGCGCAGGTCGCCGGCATGAGCCAATCTTCGTTCCATGAACATTTCAAGGCGGTGACAGGCACGACGCCGCTGCAATATCAGAAGGATCTTCGTCTGATCGAAGCGCAATCGCTTTTGCGGGAAGGGCAAAGATCCGTCGCCACGACGAGCTTTGAGGTCGGCTATGAGAGCCCGACGCACTTTAGCCGCGACTATTCCCGCAAGTTCGGCTGTTCTCCGAAACACCACCTCGCGCAGGTCTCCCTGTCGCCCGGTGGTCTTATCTGAAAAAGGGCGCGCAATGACTGCCGAGTTTATGTTCATCACTTTTACGATTTTCTTTGCGGGGATGATCGCCGTGCCCCTCGCGTCACGTTTCGGCCTTGGCTCTGTGCTTGGCTACCTGATCGCGGGTATCGCCATTGGCCCGGTGCTGCAATGGGCCGGGGTCGATGTCATCGCCCTGCAGCACTTTACCGAATTCGGTGTCGTCATGATGCTGTTCCTGATCGGTTTGGAGATGCAGCCCAAGGTGCTTTGGGCGATGCGGGCACGGATCTTCGTTATGGGCGGTTTGCAGGTCACGATCACCACGCTTGCGGTCATGGGGGTTGCGATGTTGTTCGGGCTGGGTTGGACCATCGCGCTTGCCATCGGTCTTATCTTTGCCCTGTCCTCGACGGCGATTGTCACGCAAACCCTCAATGAGAAAGGCCTCATGCGCAGTGATGGCGGGCAAGCGAGCTTTTCCGTGCTCCTGTTTCAGGATATCGCTGTCATCCCGATGCTGGCGCTGATCCCGCTTTTGGCGCTGCCGGAACTGAGCGCGGCTTTGCATCATGGTGATGATCATGGCGCGGGTCACGGGGAAAGCGCGCTCAACCTCAACATGGTCGAGGGGTTGCCGGGGTGGCAGACCGCGCTTGTCACTTTGGCCGCGGTTGGCCTTGTCATCTTTGCCGGGCGCTACCTCACCGGACCAATCTTCCGCTATGTGGGCCGCGCACGCCTGCGCGAGCTGTTCGTTAGCACGGCGTTGATGATGGTGATCGCCATTGCCCTGCTGATGACGATGGTTGGGCTTTCTCCGGCGCTTGGCACTTTCCTTGCGGGCGTCGTCATGGCCAATAGCGAATACCGGCACGAGTTGGAGAGCGATATCGCGCCCTTCAAGGGGATCTTCCTTGGCGTGTTCTTCATCACGGTGGGGGCCAGCATCGACTTTGCGCTCCTTGGCGAGAACCTCGCACTGATCGTCGGGCTGACCGTTGGTCTGATCCTGCTGAAATGCGCGGTCATGCTGGCCCTGGGACGGACGTTCCGGCTTGCCGGCGGTGACAAGTGGCTCTTTGCGCTTGGTCTCGCGCAGGCGGGGGAGTTCGGGTTTGTCCTTGTCTCGTTCACTGTGGCCAATGCGGTCGTGCCGCCCGCTGTGGCGGACCTTCTTCTGCTTGTGGTGGCCTTGTCGATGCTGCTCACCCCGGCGCTCTTTATTCTCTATGACCGGATCATTGCGCCGCGCTATTCGCGCCAGCAAGAGCGCGCGGCGGACGAGATCGCGCCGAACTCCAAGATCATCATCGCCGGGCATGGTCGGTTCGGCGGCATCGTGAACCGCGCGCTTCAGGCCGCCGACTACCAAACCACGGTGGTCGACTATAGCAGCGAGCAACTGGCCATGCTGCGCCGCTTTGGCCTCAGCGCTTATTTCGGAGATGCGACGCGCCCGGACCTGCTGCACGCGGCGGGGATCGAGGAGGCGGATGTCTTCGTGATCGCCATCGACAACAAGGAGGCGGCGACGGAGCTTGCCCGTTACATGGCTGAGCATCACCCTTCCGTGCATGTGGTGGCGCGGGCGATCGACAGGTGGCATGTCTATGATCTCTGGCGCGCCGGATGCCGCGATATCATCCGCGAGACCTATGACAGTTCAATCCGCGCCGCCCGCTCCGTGTTCGAGGTGATCGGTCATTCGCGCGATGAGGCCGAGCGTCTTATCGGGATGTTTGAAGAGTTTGACCGCAAGACGATGGTCGAGACCGCACAGGCCTTTCTCGACAGCGATGATCCGCATAGCGAGAACAGCGCCTATTCGGTTCTCATTCGTGAGAATCTTGAAACGTGGGAAGCAGAACTTAAGGAGAGCATGAAAAAGGCACGTCAGAAGGCAGAGTGAAGGACACGGCGCCCTTGTGATGGAAAGCCCCTGCGCGATCATGCTAGCGTCTGCCATGGGAAGCAAAGCGCCTGTGAGCCGACGCCATAGGTGGGGCGCAGCAATCGAGGGACAAGGATGGACAAGCTCTCCGTCATGCAAGCTTTTCGCCGCATCGTCGAGCGCGGCAGCTTTGCCCGCGCGGCAGAGGATCTTGGTGTGTCTCCCGCTCTCCTGAGCCGCGAGGTCAAGCTTTTGGAGGACAGCCTCGGCACGGTGCTGCTGACGCGCACGACGCGGTCCATGTCGCTCACCGATGCGGGGCGTCTCTACTACGAAGAGACCTTGGGCATCCTCGAGGCTGTCGGGCAGGTCGAGAACCGTATCCGCGAAGGCGCGGGGGCGGTGCGCGGCCATCTCCGGGTCAACGCGTCGAGTTCTTTCGGACAGACGGTCATTGCGCCGAACCTACCGGGCTTTCTCGAGGCCTACCCGGATTTGCGTCTGACACTGTCGATGGATGACCGGGTGGTTGATATGGTGGAAGGGGGCTTTGATGTGTCGATCCGTATCCGCGCGGCGATGCCGGATTCTGCGCTTGTCGCGCGCAAGATCGGCACCATTCGACAACGAATTTTTGCCGCGCCTCGCTATCTTGAACAGGCAGGTACGCCGCAACGGCCCGAAGAGATCATCAGCCACAAGGTGATCGGTTTCATGCTTGCCGATCATCTCACGCATTGGCGGCTCACCGGGCCGGAGGGGGCGGTGACGCTCGATCTCGACCCGCCAGTGCGCGTTGGCAATAGCCTCGTGTTGCGTGATCTTCTCATCGCGGGGCAGGGGATTGGCACCTTGCCCGATTTTGTTTCAAGAGAGCCAGAGGCGCGGGGCGACCTCGTCCCGGTGCTGCCGGACTATGAACTGCCTTCTCCCGAGATTTTCGCGGTGACGGCCTCGCGGCTTGGCGTTGATGCCAAGGTGTCGGCCTTTATCGAACATCTGCGCGCGGCGCTGCGCGACTGAGATTATTCAGCCTGAGTAAAGAATGAAGTGAACCCGGCCCGGTTATTCCGCGCCTCTGTTTCCCCCATCCTCTTTGGCAATGACACACCTAGCCAATGAGGTTCAAAATGGCTCGTATTCTTGTTCTTTACTATTCCAGCTATGGCCATGTGCGTGCCATGGCCGAGGCCGAAGCCGAAGGCGCGCGTAGTGTGGACGGCACTCATGTCGATCTGCGCCGCGTGCCGGAGACTGTCCCTGAAGACATCCAGGCAAAGGCCGGGTTCGTCGCGGACGACACGCCCGTGGCCTCTGTGACCGACCTTGAAGCCTATGACGCGATCATCTTCGGCACACCGACCCTATTCGGGATGATGGCGGGGCAGATGAAATCCTTTCTCGATCAGGCCGGTGGCCTCTGGGCGCGCAATGCGCTCGTCGGAAAGGTCGCCGCGGTCTTTGCCTCGACCGGCTCGCAGCATGGCGGCCACGAGGCGACGCTTTTGTCGACGCAAATCCCGCTCCAGCATTTCGGAATGCTGATCGCCGGGATGCCCTACAGCTATGCCGGGCAAACCACGGCCGAGGAAATCGTCGGCGGCGCGCCTTACGGGGCGGGGACGATTGCCGGAGCCGATGGCTCGCGGCGCCCGACCGAGAAAGACCTCGATGGCGCCCGTTTCCAAGGGGCGCATGTGGCGCGGATCGCTGTGCGACTTGCCGGTGCTGATCTGCAAGAGGAGGCCGCGTGATGGCGTCTCTGACCGTTGATTTCTTCCATGATGTGGTGTGCTGCTGGTGCTTCAACATCTCCTCGCGGATGCGTCGTCTCGCGTCCGAGTTCGATCTCGACATCCGGCATAAGACCTTTGTGCTGCAAGCCAGCCGCACTGAGATGGCCTCGCGCTGGGGCACGCCAGAGCAGGCGCGCGAGACAATCCTTGGCCATTGGGCAGTGTGTCGGCAAGCCAGCGACCACCCCGAGCTTGTGAATATTGATGCTATGCGCAACGCACCATTCGATTACCCGCACGGGATGATCGCGGCGGTGGGTTGTAAGGCGGCCGAACGGATCGGCGGGCAAGCGGCGCATTGGGATATGTTCGACCATCTGCAAAAAGCGCATCTCTCTGAGGCGCGCAACATTGCCGATCCGAAAGTCGTATTGGATGCGGCGCGCGCGCTCGGCTTCGAGGCGGCTCCGTTCGAGGCAGCTTTCCTTGACCCAGGCACGGCCGAAGCGGTCGAAGTGGATCGTCAAAGCGCTCGCAGGCTTCAGGTCAGCGCCGTTCCGACGCTCATCATCCGCGAGACCGGTGCGCGGCTCGTCAATGGGCCGCGTGATGATCTTGCGGCACAGCTTCGCGCCGCTCTGCGGCTCGTAGCGTGAGGGGGCGGAGCCATGAAAGCATTCCTTGCCCGCCTGTTTCGCCGCACGCGCTTGCCCCGGCATGTGCGCTGCGATCTGCCGCCGCACCTGCGCCGTGACATGGGGCTTGATCCCTGTCCGCCGCGCCCCCGGCTTCGATTTCATACGCTTTGGTGATCCGCCAGAAAGGAGGTTTGCTATGACCCGTTCAACAGACATAGTCCTGACCGCACTCGCCCCGGCGATTTGGGGCAGCACCTATCTTGTCACGACCGAGGCGCTGCCCGCAGGCTATCCGATTACCTTGGCGGCCTTGCGGGCCTTGCCTGCGGGCCTGCTTCTGCTCGCGCTGACCCGTTGCTTGCCGCCGCGCGTGTGGCTGGGGCGGGTGTTCTTGCTCGGAAGTTTTAATTTCGCCCTGTTCTGGGTCTTGCTCTTCGTGGCGGCCTATCGCTTGCCGGGGGGCGTCGCGGCGACTCTTGGCGCGCTACAGGCTATGATCGTGTTGTTCATGGCGCGGGGTTGGCTCGGCACGCCGATCCGGGCCGGAGCCATGGCCGCCGCCGCGAGCGGCGTGGTGGGCGTTGCGCTTTTGCTCATCAGCCCCGAGGCGCAATTCGACCCGATCGGCATCGCCGCCGGGCTTGGCGGAGCCGCATCGATGGCGGCGGGCACCGTGCTAAGCCGGAAATGGCAACCCCCGGTGTCGGCGCTAAGCTTCACGGCATGGCAGTTGACGGCGGGAGGATTGATATTGTTGCCTGTCGCCTTGATCTTCGAGCCGCCGTTGCCACCGCTGAGCATGACCAACCTCGCGGGGCTTGCGTGGCTTGGCCTGATCGGAGCCGCGGCGACCTATGCGCTTTGGTTCCGAGGTGTGGCGCGGATCGAGCCGGGGGCTGTGTCGATGCTCGGCATGATGAGCCCGGTGACCGCGGTGGTGCTGGGCTGGGTCTGGCTTGGTCAGTCGCTTTCCTGGGTGCAACTATTGGGCGCGGTGATCGTGCTTGGCTCGGTCTGGGTCGGGCAGCGCGCCAATCGTCCGCGCCTGGACCCGATCCCGGCCGCCGCACTGAGCCGGGTGTAGACCGCGCTCTCAGCTAGAGCGGCGCCAAACAAAGAAAGCCCCCGCAACCGACCGGCTGCGGGGGCTCTTTGTGTCATGTGCCGCTCAATCAGGCGAGATCGTAACGATCCGCGTTCATGACCTTAGTCCATGCGGCGACAAAGTCCGTGACGAACTTCTCTTTGTTGTCGTCTTGGGCATAGACCTCGGCATAGGCGCGCAGGATCGAGTTCGAACCGAACACGAGGTCCACACGGGTTGCTGTCCACTTCACCGCGTCGCTTTTGCGGTCACGGATTTCGTAGGTGCCGCCCTCAACCGGGACCCATTTGTTGGCCATGTCGGTCAGGTTGACGAAGAAGTCCGTGGTGAGCGCACCAACGGTGTCGGTGAAGACGCCGTGCGCCGTGCCGCCGTGGTTGGTGCCGAGGACGCGCATGCCGCCGATCAGGCAGGTCATTTCCGGCGCGGTTAGACCCATGAGCTGTGTGCGGTCAAGCATGAGCTCTTCGGGGCTGACGACATAGTCCTTCTTGACCCAGTTGCGATAGCCATCGGCCAGCGGCTCGAGAACGTCGAAGGAGTCCGCGTCGGTCATCTCGTCGGTGGCATCGCCACGGCCCGGTGCGAAGGGCACGGCGACGTCGAAACCGGCGGCCTTGATCGCCTGCTCGAGACCGACATTGCCGGCAAGAACGATCACGTCGGCCACGCTTGCGCCGTGTTTCTCGGCAATCGGCTCGAGCGCCGCAAGCACCTTGGCAAGGCGCTTCGGCTCGTTGCCGTCCCAGTCCTTCTGCGGTGCGAGACGGATGCGGGCCCCGTTGGCACCGCCGCGGTAATCCGACTGGCGGAAGGTGCGGGCGCTGTCCCAGGCCGTTGCAATCATATCGGCGGCGTCGAGACCTGCGGCCGCAATATCGGCCTTCACGGCATCGACGTCATAGCCGGTGTTGCCTGCCGGAACCGGGTCTTGCCAGACCAGCTCTTCCTTGGGCGCATCGGGGCCGTGGTAGCGCACGTTCGGACCCATGTCGCGGTGGGTCAGCTTGAACCAAGCACGCGCGAACACATCGTCGAAATAGGCCGGATCCGCGATGAACTTCTCACAGATCTCGCGATAGATCGGATCGACCTTCATCGCCATGTCGGCATCGGTCATCATCGGCATCACGCGCTTGGACGAGTCGGTCGAGTCGACCGGCATGTCTTCTTCCTTGATGTCGATCGGACGCCACTGGTTCGCGCCTGCGGGCGACTTGGTCAGTTCCCAGTCATAGCCGAACAGCAGGTCGAAATAGCCCATATCCCACTTGGTCGGGTTGGTGGTCCATGCGCCTTCGATGCCCGAGGTCACGGCGTTGGTGGCCTTGCCGCCCATGTTCGGGTTGATCCAACCAAAGCCCTGGTTCTCGATTGCCGCCGCTTCGGGCTCTTCCCCAAGCAGGGCTGCGTCGCCGTTGCCGTGTGCCTTGCCGACAGTGTGGCCCCCGGCGGTCAGCGCCGCGGTTTCCTCGTCGTTCATCGCCATGCGGGCAAAGGTCTCGCGGACCTGTGCGCCGGTCTTGAGCGGGTCGGGGTTGCCGTTGACGCCTTCGGGGTTCACGTAGATGAGGCCCATCTGCACAGCCGCGAGCGGGTTTTCCATCGTGTCAGGCTTGCCAACATCGGAATACCGCTCGTCGGAGGGGGCGAGCCATTCTTTCTCGGCGCCCCAGTAGGTGTCTTTCTCCGGGTGCCAAATGTCTTCGCGACCAAAGGCAAAACCAAAGGTCTTGAGGCCCATGGATTCATAAGCCATCGTTCCTGCGAGCAGGATCAGGTCGGCCCAAGACACCGCGTTGCCGTATTTCTTCTTCAGCGGCCAGAGCAGGCGACGCGCTTTGTCGAGGTTGCCGTTATCAGGCCAGCTGTTGAGGGGGGCGAAACGGATGTTGCCCGCACCACCACCGCCGCGCCCGTCCGCAAGGCGATAAGAGCCTGCCGAGTGCCATGCGAGACGGATCATCAAGCCGCCATAGTGACCCCAGTCTGCCGGCCACCAGTCCTGGCTCTCGGTCATCAGGGCCTTCATGTCTTCTTTGAGGGCCTCGATATCGAGCGATTTGACCGCTTCCTGATAGTCAAAGTCTCCGCCCATCGGGTTCGACTTGCTGTCATGCTGGTGCAGGATGTCGAGGTTGAGGGCATTCGGCCACCATTCCATGACATCACCGCTGCTTGCGGTATTGCCGCCATGCATCACCGGGCATTTGCCTGCCATGCCTACGTCATTTCCGTCCATTTTCGCTCTCCCTAGATAGCTAACAAGGTTGTTCCTGTGCGGTGCGCGCCATGCCAAGGGCACAGCACGAATTAGGGGTTTTCTGCCGTGAATCACCCCCCCGCGTCGATGAGGACCATAACAAGGGTCAATCATTGTGAAAATTTGCATTTTGTAATCGAAGTGATATGAAATTCTTATGACCAATATTTCCATGAAACAGCTTCGTTACTTCGATGCGTTGGCCCGGCATAATCATTTCGGCCGGGCTGCCGAGGCTTGCGCGATCTCGCAGCCTGCGCTTTCCGTGCAGATCAAGGAGCTTGAAGAGGTCTTGGGCGCGTCGCTTGTTGAACGGGGGCCACGGCAGGTCCGACTGACAAGTCTTGGCGAGGAGTTTGCCGAGAGGGCCCATGCGATCCTGCGCTCGGTAGATGACCTTGGCGATTTGGCGCGCGCGTCGCGGGGGCGGATGTCGGGGCAGCTGCGCATCGGGTTTATCCCGACCGTGGCGCCTTATGTCTTGCCTGCGTTCGCGGCCGAGCTTGCCCTGCGCTTTCCCGATGTCGCCCTGCGTCCCCGCGAGGCGATCACCGAGAAGTTGCTTCAGGAATTGCGCGAAGGCCGGCTCGATGCGGCCATTGTCGCGCTGCCCGTCTCTGAGGCCACGCTCGAAGAAATGCCGCTTTTTGACGAGGAGTTCGTGCTTGTGCGGGGCAAAGACGAAATCGACGAGCCGGTGCCCGACCCCAAGACACTGCGTGAAATGCGGCTTCTGTTGCTTGAAGAAGGGCATTGTTTTCGCGATCAGGCACTCTCTTTCTGCAACCTGACCTCACCTTTGCCGCGTGATCTCATGGAGGGCAGTTCGCTCTCGACGCTGGTGCGTATGGTGGGGGCCGGGATCGGCGTGACGCTCATCCCCGAGATGGCAGTGCCTTTCGAGACCCGCACCGCGCCTGTCTCTGTGGCCCATCTGCCGAGCCCCCGCCCGACGCGGACCATTGGCCTGATTTGGCGCAAGACCAATCCGCTCGCAGATCAATTCCGCCTGCTCTCTGATATTCTACGCGAGACCGCAACACGGCAAATGTCGGAATGATGCCACCGTTTGGTCGGATAAATGCCGGTCTGGACATGCAAATTCGGCGCGAGTGGTCGTTGGGCACTGGTCGCCCAATGAAATAATTTGTACGAAGCCCGTGGGGGCAAAATTAACGGGGACGTGGAATGATTGGCCGAATAGCCGCCCTTTTCCTTTTGATGACAGCAACGGCAACCCAAACGATGGCGCAGGACGCGCCGTCAAAGGGGCGAAGCGCGCTTGGCTACGGGCTCTTGTTTGTGAATGACCTTCTCGGGGATGGCCGAGACCGTTGGCGCACCGGCTCTGTCATGAGCAGCCGTGTCTACGGCCCTGCATGGACCGGTGCATTGCCGGGGCGTGCGGGGGAGGTGCTTGAATTGCGGTTCCTCGGAGAAGTGATGGCGCCGGACAACCTGGTGACACCTGCCCCAGGGGACCGGCCCTTTGCGGGGTCTCTGTCGCTTGGGCTACATACCCATTTCGCGACCGCCCGTGGCACCGAGGTGAGCCTTGGCGGCGACGTGGTGGCCATCGGACCGCAGACCTCGCTCGACAACTTGCAGACCACGTTGCACGACGTGTTTGGCATGAATGCGGCCTCGGCGGCGACGCTCAATGCCCAGATCGGGGACAAGATCCGCCCCACGGCCACGCTTGAGATGGCGCGCGATGTGGCGCTTGCGGAACAGACACAATTCCGGCCTTTCATGGAGCTGCGCGGCGGCGTCGAAACCTATGCGCGGGTTGGCTTTGATGTGACCATCGGGCGCGCGGGGCAGGGCGAATTGCTGACCCGTGATCCGGTGACTGGTCATCGTATGCGCGTCGTGCGTCAGCACACGCCGGGCCTGTCGTGGATTGTCGGCGCCGATGTGGCCAAGGTTTGGGACAGTGTGTATCTCCCCGAAGATCGCGGCTATGCCCTGACGAATACCCGCACCCGTGCGCGGCTTGGCCTGCATTGGCAGGGCGAGAAAAGCATGGTGTTCTACGGCATGACATATCTTGGCGAAGAGTTCGTCGGACAAGGTAGCGGCCAGTTTGTCGGCGCGCTGCAGTTCAGTCTGAAATTTTGACGCAGCTGTCTCTATCTGGCCAAAAAAATCTTCCCTTCGCGAATCGCCTCTGGTAACCTTTTGCCATAAAAACAAAAAAGGCAGGTTATCAGGCAATGAAGACGGGCTTTCGTGGCACGTTCGTCATCTCCTGGTCGCAAACAACGATAGACGGTGTTGGGGCTGCACCGGTGCAGGCGCTCGAAACGGGCGCGGTATGGTCCTGGCATGGGGAGCCCGTCCGCGTGGACGGCCCGACCGAGCTATTGCGTCTGGACCAGGCGGAAGGTGAGGCGAACATCCGCAAACGTGCGGCGCGTATTGTACGCCGCCTTGTGGGCGCAGCAGTCGAGAATACTTCGAGACTTGAAGATATAGATGTGGAAGACCCGCTCCTCGAGGGCGGTTTTGTCGTGACCAATGGCGCGCAGAGCTACACTGTGACGGTGATCGAGGTTGAGGGGCGGCCGCCGCTCTTGATGTTCCTTGATGAACTGCCGCCGCGGGGGGCAGAGCTTTGGGTGGTGCATCATGCGTTGGACGCGCGTGATCCCAATCCGATGGGGCCAGCGACGGGGGGCGTGATCTGTTTCACGCCGGGCACCATGATCCAAACCCCGACGGGCGCCAGGCGGGTTGAAGACCTGCGCGAGGGCGACAGGGTCCAGACCAAGGACAATGGCGCCGAAGAGGTGTGTTGGATCGGCAGTCGCCGCATGTCCGGCGCGCGTTTGTTCGCGATGCCGCAACTGCGTCCGATCCGCATCCGCGCCGGAGCGCTTGGCATTGAACGGCCGGACATGGAACTGGTCGTGTCGCCAGAGCATCGCATGCTGGTGCAGGGCGGAGCGGCAAAAGCCCTGTTCAACACACCGGAAGTCCTTGTTTCTGCACGGGATTTGATCAATGGATCATCCGTCGCTATCGATAGCCAGATGCGCGAAGTGACCTATATTCACTTGCTTCTGCCGCGCCATCAGATCCTCTGGGCCAACGGTGTCGAAACCGAAAGCTACCACCCGGCCAATGCCGCGCTGTCGACGCTCGAGAAGAACGACCGCAAGCGTCTGTTGCAGATGCTGCCGGAGCTTGAGGACGACCTCAACAGCTACGGGCCTTACGCGCGGCGCAATCTGAGCCGGAGCGAAGCCGCGATACTCCAGCACGAAGCCGCCTGACCCGGGCAGCTTTGGGCCTCGTCGAAACCCCGCTCGTAAGGGCGGGGTTTTGTTCTTTGTGGGGGCAAAAACCGGGGTCTGTATCGCGTCGGTATCACGTCGGTATTGCGTCGGTGCGATCCGGACTGACCCCCCACCAACGCAGGGTATTCGCAAGATGAGCGCGTATCTCGACCTCTGCCTTCTCGGCGTCGCCCGCTTCGAGTGCGGCGATGATCGCGAGGTGTTCGTCCATCGCTGAGGCGATCCGCACCGGCAGGAAGGGGCGCGTGTTCTGGATGATGGCGATGCGGTTGCGGTTCTCGTCATAGAGCCGCCGCGCCAAGGTCGAGCCAAGCCCAAGGGACAGGGCATCGTGCAGCGACAGGTCCGTCGCGATGGCGCGCTGCGACAAGTCATCAGCCATGTTGCCCTCCGCCTCGTCTCGCAGGCGTTCATGTGCGTCGCGCAGCGCGGCGAGGGGGATATCGGCACGCCGCACGATGAGGCGCTTGGCGCCTTCCACGTCAAAGATGGCGCGCAGGTCTAGGCATTCGCGGGTCATGTCGGGGCCGGCATCCATCACTTGCACACCGCGTTTGGGCAGCACGGTGACAAGGCCGCTCGCCTCGGCGCGTTTGACGGCCTCGCGCACCGCCGCAAGCGGCAGGCCAAGCCGTTCAACCAACATCGGCATCGACAAAAAGGTGCCGCTTGGCAGCGTGCCGTCGCGGAATCGCGCGATCAGCGCCTCATGCGCCTCTTCGGTCATCAGGCGCGTTCCGGTCTTGCCCGGCGTGTTGGGTGTTGCGGCGTTGCCTGCCATGTCGCGATTTCCCCCCTTGCGTGCCAGATCTTTGTGCCCGGCGTCGATTATTCGGCATTCCGGAAAAGTTCTATAGGCTTTTCCTGATACCTCCTCTCTAAAATAGCAACTAACATGTTAGCTGCAATGCCTGAGTTCAGGCCAAGAACGGATCGGCCCATGGCGGGCCGTCTGACAACGAGGGGACACACAAATGCAATCGAACACCGTTCAACACGGCGCGGGGCAAGAGGCGGACGATACGCTTCACCCGGTGACGCCGGAAGAAAAGACATGGGGCTGGTTCGCGATCTTCAATGTCTGGGCCAATGATATCCAATCGCTCTTTGGCTATTCGCTCGTCGCGTCGCTTTTCATTTCCTATGGCGTCAGCGGCTGGACCGCCTTTGCGGCGCTGATCGTGGCGGGGCTATTCGTGATGTTCCTTGTGAACCTCTCCGGCGCGGCCGGGGAGCGGTATGGCATTCCCTATCCCGTTCTGGCACGCGCCAGCATGGGCACAGCAGGGGCCAAGCTTCCGGCGGTGTTGCGCGCGACGGTTGCCGTCTTCTGGTACGGGGTCCAGGTCTATTTCGCTTCCACGGCGCTGGCGCTCCTGATCCGCTCGGTCACAGGGATCAGCGGCGGCACCGAAGTCCTTGGGCTGACGGGTGTCGACTGGGTATCGTTCGTGATCGTCTGGGCCTTCCATATCTGGATTTTCTGGCGCGGTATGGAATGGGTCGAGACCTTCCTCAATATCGCTGGTCCCTTTGTCTATCTCGTGATGATCGGCCTTGTTGTTGTGCTTTGGATCAAGGCCGATGGGCAGCTTCTGTCACAGGCGCAGACAATCTTCGTCAATCCGGACGCCACATGGGGCACCGAGTTCAACGGCTTTATCGCGATTATCGGCACGATGGTGGCCTATTTTGCGGCGGTGATGATCAACTTCAGCGACTTCTCGCGTTATGCGCGGGACAAGCAGGCCATGACGCGCGGCAACCTTGCGGGGCTTCCGTTCAACATGATCCTGTTCTCGGCGCTGGCGCTTCTGACAACGGCGGGTGCGGCTGTCGTCTACGGCGAGGCGATCATCAACCCGACCGAGATCGTCGGACGCACCGATAGCGTGCTTCTGGCCGTGATTGCCGCGATTACCTTTTTCGCGGCGACCGTGGGGATCAACCTTGTGGCCAACTTCATCCCGGCGGTGAACGGTATTGCCAACCTCGCGCCGACGAAGATCAGTTTCCGCATGGCGGGGCTTATCACATCGGGCTTTGCACTGGTGATTGGTGGCCTCTGGACCGCGTTCATCAGCGAGTTTGGCATCGGCGGGTTCGTCAATACCCTTGGCGCGACGCTGGCGCCGCTCTATGGGATCATGATCGTGGACTACTACCTCTTGCGCAAACAAGAGCTGAATCGCGATGACCTCTACAACATGGAAGGCGGGGCCTATCACTATAGTGGTGGCTGGCATGGCAATGCGCTTCTGGCCTTTGCCATCGCGGCGGTGTTCTCGGTGGCGACGGTCTGGGTTCCGGTGCTGAGTCAGCTTGCAGGCTATGCCTGGGTCATCGGTGCGGCGCTTGGCGGGGCGATCTACTATCTGCGCTGCCGCGCGTCCTGAGGTCGAACACCTCTTGAACAAGGCGGCCCGTCCCGGCATTCGGGGCGGGCCGTTCGCATTTCTTGCCAACCTCGCTTGACTCCCCCGTCAAACCCTTTATACGCGCGGCTTCATTGGTGTTGGTGGCCCCCGCAAGGGGAACCCTGTCACGTCGGTCAAACCCGGCGAGAGGACAACGCCCTTCGAAAACCTGAACGAAGGAGATCAGCCGTGACCAAACGCACGACTGCCAAGTACAAAATCGACCGCCGGATGGGCGAAAACATCTGGGGTCGCGCAAAATCCCCGGTCAACCGCCGCGAATACGGCCCCGGCCAGCACGGCCAGCGCCGCAAGGGCAAGCTTTCGGACTTCGGTCTGCAGCTGCGCGCCAAGCAGAAGCTCAAGGGCTACTACGGCGACCTGACCGAAAAGCAATTCCGTCGCATCTTCGGCGAAGCCGAGCGTGTCAAAGGCGACACCGGTGAAAACCTCATCGGTCTGCTCGAGCGCCGCCTCGACGCCGTTGTCTACCGCGCCAAGTTCGTGCCGACCGTCTTTGCGGCGCGTCAGTTCGTGAACCACGGCCACGTGCTCGTGAACGGCAAGAAGGTCAACATCCCCTCCTACCGCGTGAAGGAAGGCGACGTGATCGAAGTTCGCGACAAGTCCAAGCAGATGGCAGCCGTTCTCGAAGCGACCCAGCTTCCCGAGCGCGACGTGCCGGACTATGTCGAAGCCGACCACTCCAAACTGACCGCAACCTTCGTGCGCACCCCGGGCCTCTCGGATGTGCCGTACCCGGTCATGATGGAACCGAACCTCGTGGTCGAATACTACGCGAACAACTAAGACTGTTCGCCACAGACCTGTTTTTGGAAAACCCGCTGCCGTGTGCAGCGGGTTTTTCTTTGCGCGGGTGCGGCATTCAGGCCATTGCCTATGCCCGTCCGAAATCCTATGCGCTTTGACGTCGGAACAAGGGCAGGGATCATGGGCAATTCAGTCGAACGTGGATTTGAGAAGACGTTGTTTGCGTCGCGTTGGCTCATGGCGCCGATGTATTTTGGCCTCGTGATCGCGCTGGCGATGCTGGTCTTTGTGTTTGGCCACGAGCTTTTGGCCTATCTGCCGCAAGCACCAAAGATGGGCGCGGACAAGGTGATCCTCGTGGTGTTGACGCTGATCGACCTGACGCTGGCGGGCAATCTGCTCTTGATCGTCCTGTTCTCGGGCTACGAGAGTTTTGTATCGCGTATGGACGTGGCCGAGGCGGATGAGCGGCTTGGCTGGATGGGGACGGTGGATTTCTCCGGCCTGAAAATGAAGCTCATCGCGTCGATCGTGGCGATCTCGGCCATTCACCTGCTGAAGCGGTTCATGGAGATCGGCAAGGGCGGCAAGGATTTTGCCAGTGAAGAACTTCTCTGGATGGTGGCGATCCACATGGTCTTTGTCCTGTCGGGGGTTCTGATGGCGGCGATGGATTGGATGACGGCACAGGCGAAGAAGAAATAGCGCCGAAAGCGTTTCGACTTAGGCGTGAGGCACGAAGACAAGCCACAAAGGCGTGGCCGCAATCACGCACATATCTCAAAGTCGCGATTAGAACCTTTCCAACCTCTCATGGCACGGCTAAGAAACGGGTCGAAGAGTGGAGGGCACGCATATGTCACGTATTGAGCCGAAGCCGGGGATCATGGATATCGATCTCTATGTCGGTGGCACGTCCAAGATCGAGGGCGTGAGCGACGTGGTGAAACTGTCGTCGAACGAGAACCCGTTCGGCTGTTCTGACGCTGTGAAAAAGGCGTTTAGCAAGGCAGGGCATGGGCTGCATCGGTATCCGTCGACGGACCATGCCGAGCTGCGCGCGGCGATTGCCGATGTGCATGCGCTCGACGCTGAACGGATCATCTGTGGTGTGGGGTCAGACGAGGTCTTGCAGTTCGTGACGCAGGCCTATGCGGGCGTCGGCGACGAGGTGATCTATACTGAGCACGGGTTTTCGATGTATCCGATCCTCGCCAAGATGGTCGGCGCGACCGGTGTCGTGGTGCCTGAACGGGACCGCAGGGTTGATGTGGATGCGATCCTCAAGGCCTGCACCAAGAAAACCAAGATCGTCTTTATCGCCAACCCCGGCAACCCGACTGGCACCATGCTTGGCCCGAAGGAGGTTGCGCGGCTGGCCGATGGCCTTCCTGAAGGGGCGATCCTTGTGCATGACGGAGCCTATACCGAGTACGTTGGTGGGGCCGATGGCGGCGCGGCGCTTGTCGATGCGCGCCAGAACGTTCTCATGACGCGCACCTTCTCGAAGATCTATGGCCTTGGTGGGCTTCGGATCGGCTGGGGGTATGGGACGAAAGAGATCATCGACGTGCTCAACCGTGTGCGTCAGCCGTTCAACCTCTCGACGGTGCAACTCGAGGTCGCAGAGGCGGCGGTTCGGGATCAGGCCTGGGTGCAGAAATGCCGCGATGACAACACGCGTCTGCGGGCTTGGCTCTCCGATGCGCTGGCCGATAGTGGCGTTGCTTCTGACGAGTCCTGTGCAAACTTTATCCTGGCCCGTTTCGACAGCCAGGAAGAGGCCGAGACCTGTGATGACTACCTCAAGACCCAAGGCCTGATCGTGCGCAGGGTGGCGGGCTATGGCCTGCCCAACTGCCTACGGATCACCGTCGGGGACGAACCCTCTTGTCGGCGTGTCGCGCATGCAATTGGCCAGTTCAAGGCAGGCGCCACATGAGCGCCCCGGTCTATGAACGTGTCGCCCTGATCGGGCTTGGCCTGATCGCGTCGTCGATGTTCTGGGCGATCAAGCGTGGCGGGCTAGCGGGCGAGGTCACGGGCTATGCACGTTCAGAGGCCACACGCGACACCGCGCGCCGGATCGGTCTTTGTGACCGGGTCTGCGATAGCGCGGCGGAGGCGGCGGAAGGGGCCGATCTCGTGGTGCTTTGTGTGCCGGTTGGGGCGATGGGCTCTGTCGCGGAAGAGATCGCGGCGGTCCTGAAGCCGGGCGCGACAGTCTCGGACGTGGGATCGGTGAAACGCTCGGTGATCAATGCGGTCGCGCCGCACCTGCCTGACACCGTACATTTCGTCCCGGCCCACCCGCTTGCAGGGACCGAACATTCCGGCCCGGAATCGGGCTTTGCCGAACTTTACGACAACCGTTGGTGCATCCTTGTGCCCGCGGATGAGACGACAGACCCCGAGGCGGTCGCCCGGCTGCGCGCCCTGTGGGAAGGCATGGGCGCCAATGTCGACGAGATGGACGCCGATCACCATGATCTTGTCCTTGCCGTGACCAGCCATGCACCACACCTCATCGCCTATACGATGGTTGGCGTTGCGGATCACTTGCGCCGGGTGACGGAAAGCGAAGTCATCAAGTATTCCGCCGCCGGTTTCCGGGATTTTACCCGGATTGCCGCCTCGGACCCGACCATGTGGCGTGACGTGTTCCTCAACAACAAGGAAGCGACGCTCGATATCCTCGGCCGCTTCACCGAAGAGCTTTTCGTGCTGCAACGGGCCATTCGCATGGGCGATGGCGATCACTTGCATGAGTATTTCTCTCGCACCCGTGCGATCCGGCGCGGTATCATCGAGGCGGGACAAGATACGGAAGCGCCAGATTTCGGACGCGCCGCGAAGAAGCCATGACGGGCCGGGCGGGGGGTATCGCGCTCGTGCTGGCGCTCTTGATCGCCGAGGTGGCGGTCGCGCAGGCTCCGAACCGCTCGCCCCGCCCGGTGCTTCGCGAAGACACCTATCCCATTGCCCTGCCAAGCCACGCGCCGCGCCAGTCGCTACGTCCGGTGTTGCGCACGCATAATGTGGCGCGCAATGCCGCCGTGTCTGTCCGCCCTGCCGTTGTCCGGCCCACCCCCAAGGGAGCGGTGCCGCAAAGCGCGGTCGGCAAGGTGTGTCGCGATCGTGATCTGCAGGGGATCGTCGTTGGCCATGTGCCGGGCAAGATCTCGGGTTGTGGCATCGCCAAAGACGCGGTCAAGATCTACTCGGTCTCGGGCATCGCCTTTAGCCAACCCGCCGTGATGCGATGCGACACGGCGCGGGCGATCAAGTCCTGGCTCGAGGGCGGCATGGCACGATCTGTCGGGCGCTATGGCGGGGGCGTGGAAAAGGTCAAGGTCGCCGCCGGGTATTCCTGCCGCACGCGCAACCATAAGAAAGGCGCGAAGATCTCCGAGCACGGCAAAGGCAATGCGATTGATTTCTCGGCCTTCTACCTTGCCAATGGCGATGAGATCTCGGTGCTGCGCGATTGGGGCAAGGGCAAGAAGGGGCGCATCCTGAGGGATATGCACCGCAGTGCCTGCGGCCCCTTTGGCACCGTTCTTGGACCGGAGTCAGACCGTTATCACAAGGACCATTTCCATTTCGACATCGCCCGCTATCGCAGCGGGCCATATTGCCGCTAGGGTCGTTTAGCGCAGGATGAGCCGCGGGGCAGGGCCGATGGGCACCGGGCCGATCCGCGTCAGGCCGCCGCGAAAGTTGAGCGGGATGTCGAGGGTCTTGGGGTTGCCTGCCATGGCCGAGAGCAACTGCAACCCTTGTTCGATCCCGTCAATCAGAGCAGCCGGCAATTCCTCGCCCTGCCGCGCCAGCGCGATGATCTCGCGCCAGTTGGTGGCGCGCAGCGTGATCTCGCCCTGCGGATAGCCGGACGGGTCGATATCGACCTGGCCCGCCGCATGGAGGTCGAGGCGGCCCCAGGTGAGCTGCGCCATATGCAGGTCGAGCGCGGTTGGCTGTGGGCGCGAGTCTTCAAGCGCTGTGATGTCCCAGGGGCGGGCAAACGTGGCGCTCAGATCGGCCTCGACGGTCTTGAGTGTGCGGGGCAGGGCGGCACCGCTGCGCGCGGCGATCTCGGCGGGCGGGGCAAAGCCCGTCGCGGACAGCGCCATGCGATAGGTCGCTTCGCTTTCGGGGTCTTTGTGCATGGCAAGGCGTAGCGTCTCTGCCGAAAGAGACCACCCCGCCTCAGAGACAAGCGCCAGCGCATCCACCGCGAGGTTGGACCGCTCGAGAGGGAGCGAAGGCGCTCCCGCAACGATGAGTGACGCCTTCATGTCCTCGCTCTTGACCGTCACCCGTTGGTCGGGGAAGGCAAGAACCTGTTCATGCGGCCAGATCGCGATCAGGTGGTTGGGGCGGTAGCTCAGAGCGAAAAGCTGAAAGAACGGGGCTTCCCATGCAACGCCGGTGCCTGGATCGGCAAGCGCCACGTCGGAGAATGTCGCGTCAAAGCGGTTGGGAAAGCCGCGCACGGCAATGTCCGATGTTTCGGCGAGCCACCCTTCGGCCTGCCGCGCCGCGAACCAATCCTCAAAGCCTGATTTGGCGCGTGTGGCTCCGACGAACCAATAGGCGCTCCACCCGAGGGTGAGAACAATGATCACGATCAGCAGACGTTTCATGAGAGAGCCCTTTCGCCGGTCCTTGGTTTGGTGTTTAACCGCCCCGCAACATAAGGACCAGAGGCATGACGATGTGGGTTTTCGGATATGGTTCCCTACTGTGGAACCCCGGTTTCGAAGTGCAGGAACAGGCGGTCGGCACGCTTTGGGGCTGGCACCGGAGTTTCTGTATGCGCTCGATCCACCATCGCGGCACGGTCGAGGCACCGGGGCTTGTACTGGCACTTGATGCCGAGGACGGCGCGCATTGTCAGGGTGTCGCGCTGGCCGTGGCCGAGGGGCAGGAGGCGCAGACGCTCGCATACCTTCGCGAGCGGGAACTCGTCTCGTCGGCCTATTTCGAAACCAATCTCGAGGTCGAACTACGCGATGGGCGACGCATCGAGGCGGTGACCTACGTGATCGACCCCGACCACGTGCAATATTGCCATCTCGACTTGGAGGAACAGGCCCAGATCATCGCCCGCGCTGTGGGCGGGCGGGGGCCGAATACCGACTACCTGCACAACACGGCATCGCACCTGACGGAACTTGGCATCGAAGATGGCGATCTCGACTGGCTTTCGGCGCGTGTCCGGGCACTGACGGGGACGTGACGCGGCACGACCGCCCGGCCCGGTGATAAAACCTTGGCACCTGCCCTGCGAGCCAGTAGGGTGAGCGCAGAAAAACAACGTGCCGGGGGCTGTCCAGATGGACCAGCAGGACCGCGAAGTCGAGCTGCATTTCTCTCATCCTGTCCGCCAGATCATCCTGATGTTGATCGTGCTCGGACTTGTCGGGCTATTGGCCTATGTCGCCTTTCCGAAGGTGCAGCCGGTCTTTATCGCCAACCCCTATCTCAACGGGTTCATCTTCCTTGTCTTCGTGATCGGGGTTCTCGCCTGTTTTGGGCAGGTCTTTTCGCTCATCAATTCGGTGCGCTGGATCGAGAGGTTCGCGACTGGAAGCGAAGGCGGGGAGCCATCAAGCGCGCCCTCGCTCCTTGCGCCC
The DNA here is from genome assembly GCF_032918335.1 of Shimia sp. FJ5. Classification (NCBI taxonomy): domain Bacteria; kingdom Pseudomonadati; phylum Pseudomonadota; class Alphaproteobacteria; order Rhodobacterales; family Roseobacteraceae; genus Shimia; species Shimia sp. FJ5. The sequence continues at coordinate 151,076 of NZ_JAWJUV010000004.1, forward strand.
TTGGCGACACTTCTCAAGTCACGCAGCACCTATAGCCAGATCAGCGCCACCTCGACGCGCTCGATCCTCGACTCTGTGGCGACACGGATCGACGAAGGGCGCGAGATCACGCGCTACCTCGTCAATATGCTCATCTTCCTTGGCCTTCTGGGGACGTTCTATGGCCTTGCCACGACGGTTCCGGCGGTGGTCGACACGATCCGCAGCCTTGCACCACAAGAGGGCGAAGGCGGGGTCGAGGTCTTCTCGCGGCTGATGACCGGACTTGAGAGCCAGCTTGGCGGTATGGGCGTGGCTTTTGCCTCGTCGTTGCTTGGTCTGGCGGGCTCGCTCATTGTCGGCCTTTTGGAACTGTTTGCCGGGCATGGGCAGAACCGTTTTTACCGCGAGCTTGAAGAATGGCTCTCGTCGATCACACGCCTTGGCTATAGCTCGGGAGATGGCGAAGGGGAGGGCGGCATCGACGAGGCGGCGATGGCCCTTGTCCTCGACCAGATGGGCGAGCAGATGGACAGCCTGCGCACGCTCTTTACCGAGGCCGGGGAACGGCAGGCCGCGGTTGATGACAAGCTTGGCCAGCTTGCCGAGAGCATGACACGGATGACCGAGCGGATGGAGGCCAACGCGCCGACGACGCAGGCGCTTTTGCGGGTGGCCGAAGGTCAGGAACATCTTATCGCGACGCTCGAGGCGCGGGCAGAGACGGACGCGGACGGTGGCATCGACGCCGAGAGCCGGATGCGCCTGCGCTCGATCGACGTTCAGATGCTGCGTATTCTTGAAGAGATTTCCGCCGGGCGACAGGAAAGCATGATTGAGTTGCGCACCGATCTTGCCGCGCTGGGCCGCGTTCTCAAGCAGGGTCAGCAGGCCGCCAATGCAGGCGGCGGCGCGCGTCGGGGCAAGCGCAAGCCAGCGCAGGATGATCCATCGCAGGGGCAGGAGGGCTAAGCTATGGCCCTGTCCCGCCGTACCGGACAACGTTTCCAAGCGTCGATCTGGCCCGGTTTCGTGGATGCGATGACCGGGCTTCTGCTTGTGCTGATGTTCGTGCTGACCATTTTCATGGTGGTGCAATTCGTTCTGCGCGAGACGATTTCCGGACAAGAGACAGAGCTTGATGAGCTCTCTGCCGAGGTTGCCGCGCTGGCGCAGGCGCTGGGCCTTGAGCAACAGGCCAATGCGGCCCTTGAACAGCAGGTTGGCGGACTTCGGGCGACGTTGAACGATGCGCAGGACGAAGTGGCCCGACAAACCGCGCTGATTGCCTCGCTGTCGTCCGATCTTGCGGCGCGGGAAGACGCCCTCGCCGCAGCACAGACCCAGATCACAAGCTTTGAGGCACAGGTCGCGGCGCTTCTTTCGGAGCGGGATACGGCGCTTGCGCAGGTGGACGCGCTCGAGGGGGAAAAGGCCGAACTTCTAAGCGAGCAAGAGGCGCTTAACCTTGCGCTTGCCACGGCGCGCGACGAGATCGATTCACAGGCCGAGGCGGCCCGTTTGGCGGCGGCCCGGCGCGAGGCGCTCGAAGCGATGATTGCCGATTTGAACGCCGAGGCCGAGGCGAGCGCCGAGGACCGCGCCGCGCTTCTTGCCCGTGCCGAAAGCCTCGAAGCGGAATTGGATGAGCAGGAGAAACAGCGCCTCGTTGAAGCGGCGGCGAGCGAAGCCTTGCGCAAGCGCCTTGAAGAGGCGGATGCGGAACTGACAGCGATGACCCTTGCGCTTGAGGCACAGCGCAAGAAGGCCGAAGAAACGCTGACCCTTCTGGCGGCGGCGGAGAAGGCGCGCGACGACCTCGATCTGCGGCTCGCGGCGGCGCTTCTCGAAGAGGAAACCACCGAGGAGGCGCTGGCCAAGGCGCAGGCCGCGTTGGCCGCGGCAGAAGCGGACCGCGCCGCGCAAGGCGAAGAGATGAGCGCTGCGATTGCCGCACGCGAGGCCGACCTCGAGGATTTGCGCGCCCGTCTGGCCGAGGCGGTCGCGGCGAAGCTTGCCACCGACGAAGACCTCGCCGCACGCCGCACCGAGGCCGAGGCGCTGGCCGCCGACAAGGCCGAGATCGAGGCTCAGCTTGCCGCCGCATTGGCCGCCAAAGTCGCGGCAGAACAGAACGCCGAGACCCAACTCAGCGAAGCCGAGCAACGTGCCGCGCTTCTCAAGGCGGCGAATGCGGAACTTGCCGATGTCGAGGCGCGCTCTGCCGAGAGCCAGCGCGAAGTGGCGCTCTTGAACCAACAGGTTGCCGCCCTGCGCCAGCAATTGGGGTCGCTTCAGGCGTTGCTTGACGATGCCAAGGAACGCGATGCGGCGGCGCAGGTCCGGCTTCAGAGTCTTGGCACTGACCTCAACGCGGCGCTGGCCCGTGCCGCGGCCGAGGAGCGTCGGCGGCGGCAACTCGAAGAGGCCGAGCGCAAGCGGCTTGAGGAAGAGGCCAAGAACCTTGAGCAATATCGTTCGGAGTTCTTTGGCCGCCTGCGCGAGGTGCTTGCAGGGCAAGAGGGCGTGCGGATCGTCGGCGACCGGTTCGTGTTTTCCTCCGAGGTGCTTTTCCCGCCGGGCGGGGCCGAGCTTTCGACAGCGGGCGAGCGCGAGATTGCAAAGATCGCGGGGATCCTGCGCAGTGTCGCGGACGATATTCCCGATACGATCGACTGGGTGATCCGGGTCGATGGGCATACCGACAACGTGCCGATCATCAACGGCGCAGAGTTTGCAGATAACTGGGAGCTGAGTCAGGCGCGGGCGCTGTCGGTGGTGCGTTATATGGTGAATTTCCTTGGCATCCCGCCGAACCGTCTTTCGGCGAACGGCTTTGGCGAGTACCAACCGCTCGACCCCCGCGACACGCGCGAGGCGCGGGCCAAGAACCGCCGGATTGAGTTGAAGATCACCGAGAAATAGGGCGGCCTAGTCGGTCAGTGTTGTTTCGGTCGTGAGGCGGCCAAGTTCGCGCCCGTCGCGGATCAGGGTGACTGTGCCGATATAGCGGCCCGGAACGGTGTTGCCCGCGTGCAGTCTGCGCCCGGCGGCGCGCATGGCTTGGGCCTGCGTCTTGTCGATGGTCGCATCGTGTTCGGAAAAGAGGCCATTGGGGCCTTCAATCTTGAAATGCATCGTGTCGCCGGGACGGGTGCCAAAGAGATGCCCCCAAAGCACCAGCCCGCCTTGTGCCGCAGAGATGCGGGGGGCGTGGGCCTTGCCCCATTTGACGTGATCGTAGCTTGGAACACCAAAGCTGAACCCGGCGTTGATAAGGCCGCCTGCGCGATAGGGGGTGTTCTTTTGCCAGAGGGTATCATCGCCTTGCGTGCCACAGGTGAGGCGGTCGTCGGTATTGAACGGATCGACCAGCGTACCGTTATGGCGCACGGAGATGTGCAGATGTGGGAAAGCGGTGCGCCCGGACATGCCGATCTGTCCAATGACGGCGCCGGTGTCGATCTTCTCACCTCGCTGTACCGCGATAGAGCCCATTTGCATGTGGCAATATTGGGTGACCCAGCCATCGCCATGATCGATCACGACGCCATTGCCACAGTCCTGTCCCTCGGGAAAATCCATTTCGGCACCAAGAAAGTGGTCTGGCACACCATCGCGCGTGGCGGTGACCACGCCAGGGGCCGCGGCGAGAGCGTTCACACCGGACAGGGCCTCAAGATGGGTGGCAAGGGCCACATCGGTGCCTTTGTGACCGTCATAGGTCAGGTGGCCGCAGGTGAAATCCTGTGCACCGGGGCCGGGGTCCGCATCGACATAGTTCTGAATAAAACAGGTCTCTCCAAGCGCGCAATCGACGGGCAGCGCGAGGGTGATCCCTTCGGAAAAAGCAGGGGCCGCCGCAAGCGCGGCGGCCGTTGCTAAGGCGAGCCGGTGCATTACTCTGCGGTGAGAAGCGGCGGCTTGGACCCTGTCAGGCGTGGGTTGTCGGGGCCGTCGAAGGTCAGCTTCAGCTCGCCATTCTTGACCGTGACCTTGACCACACCGCCCTTGGCGAGCTTGCCAAACAGCAGCTCTTCCGCGAGGGGCTTTTTGATATGCTCCTGAATCACGCGACCAAGCGGGCGAGCGCCCATCTTGTCGTCATAGCCCTTGTCGGCGAGCCATTCGGCCGCTTTCGGGGTCAGTTCGATGGTCACGTTGCGATCCATGAGCTGCGCCTCAAGTTGCAGCACGAACTTCTCGACCACCTGCAGGATGGTGTCCTTGGGCAGCGGTGCGAAGGAAATCACCGCGTCGAGACGGTTGCGGAATTCCGGCGTGAAGGTGCGCTCGATGGCGGCGGTATCCTCGCCCTCGCGACGGTCGCGGCCAAATCCGATGGCGGATTTTGCCAATTCGGCAGCGCCGGCGTTCGAGGTCATGATGAGGATCACGTTGCGGAAATCCACGGTGCGCCCGTTGTGATCGGTGAGCGAGCCGTGGTCCATCACCTGCAGCAGGATGTTATAGACATCCGGGTGCGCCTTTTCGATCTCGTCGAGAAGGAGGACACAATGCGGGTGCTGATCGACGCCATCCGTCAGCTGGCCGCCCTGATCAAAACCGACATAGCCCGGAGGCGCGCCGATCAGGCGGGAAACGGCGTGTTTCTCCATGTATTCGGACATGTCGAAGCGCAGCAATTCGACCCCAAGCGTCGAGGCGAGTTGCTTGGCGACCTCGGTTTTGCCGACACCGGTCGGCCCGGCAAAGAGATAGTTGCCGATGGGTTTTTCCGGTTCGCGCAGGCCCGCACGGGCCAGCTTGATCGCCGACGACAGCGCCTCAATGGCGTTGTCCTGACCAAAGACCACGCGTTTGAGGGTCTTCTCCATATCCTTGAGAACCTCGGCATCATCCTTGGAGACGTTCTTGGGCGGGATGCGGGCGATCTTGGCGACCACGGCCTCGATCTCCTTGACGCCGATGGTCTTGCGCCGCTTGGAGGCGGCCACGAGATGCTGCGCGGCGCCCGCTTCGTCGATCACGTCGATCGCCTTGTCGGGCAGTTTGCGGTCATTCATATAGCGCGCCGAAAGCTCAACCGCCGTCTTGATCGCATCATTGGTGAATTTCACGCTGTGATGGTCTTCGAAATAGGGCTTGAGCCCTTTCAGGATCTTGATCGTGTCGGGCACCGAAGGCTCGACCACGTCGATCTTCTGGAACCGGCGGGAAAGGGCGCGGTCCTTTTCGAAGTGTTGGCGGAATTCCTTGTAGGTGGTCGATCCCATGGTGCGCAGCTTGCCGCCCTGAAGCGCGGGCTTCAGGAGGTTGGAGGCATCCATGGCGCCGCCCGAGGTTGCGCCGGCACCGATCACGGTATGGATTTCGTCGATGAAAAGAACCGCGTCTGGATGATCCTCAAGCTCGGTTACCACGGCCTTGAGGCGTTCCTCAAAGTCACCGCGATACCGTGTGCCCGCGAGAAGCGCGCCCATGTCGAGCGAATAGATCGTCGTATTGGCCAGAACCTCGGGGGTGTCGCCCTTGACAATCTGATGCGCGAGGCCCTCGGCGATGGCGGTCTTGCCAACACCCGGATCGCCGACGAGGAGCGGGTTGTTCTTACGGCGGCGGCAGAGCACCTGAATACAGCGCTCGACCTCGGAATCGCGCCCGATCAGCGGGTCGATATCCCCGGCGCGCGCCTTGGCGTTAAGATCGACACAGTATTTCGCAAGCGCGCTTTCCTTATTGTCGCCCTCGGGGGTGGCATCCACGGTACTTTCGTCACCGAGATCTGCGCCACTTACCGGGCGGGCCTCGCCAAAGGCGGGGTCTTTGGCGACCCCATGCGCGATATAGTTCACGGCGTCATAGCGGGTCATGTCCTGCTCTTGCAGGAAGAAGGCCGCGTTGCTTTCGCGTTCGGCAAAGATCGCGACGAGGACATTGGCCCCCGTGACCTCGGTCCGGCCTGAAGATTGCACATGGATCGCGGCGCGCTGGATCACGCGCTGGAAGGCGGCGGTCGGGACCGCTTCGGAGCCTTCGATATCTGTCACCAAGGTGGAAAGGTCTTCGTCGATATATTCCACGAGGCTGCCACGCAGCTCTTCGAGGTCGACGCCGCAGGCCTGAAGGACGCGCAGGGCGTCGGGTTCTTCAAGCAGGGCAAGAAGAAGGTGCTCCAGGGTGGCGAATTCGTGCTTGCGCGCGTTGGCCTGGGCCAGCGCCGCGTGGATTGCCTGTTCGAGCGTGTTCGAGAATGAAGGCACTGCTCTTGTCCTCCTTCGGGTTCTGGGTCGTTCGGGCGTCGTGTCCGTTCGACCATGGCCTCATGTTCTTAAAGTTTGGTCTATCTTGCCCGGTCTTCAAGGACTTTCTGCATTTTCCCGGTCACATTTCCTTTGGCGGGCCGGTTTCGGGGGAGGCATTGGGCAGTGAAACCCGCCCTAGAACGCGTCCTTCAGGCGGCGGATTTCGGTGAAAACCTCTGTGTCTGTCGCATCTTGCATGCCAAGTTGGGCGCGAATGGCCGGGTCGGCGGCACGCAGGAACGGGTTTGTAGCCATTTCTTCGGAGAGAATCGACGGAACGGTCGGGCGGTTCTCCTTGCGCGCCTTGGCAATCGCCTCGCCGCGCGCCTTGAGCGCGGGATTGTCGGGATCGACGGTCAGGGCAAAGCGCAGGTTGGTTTCGGTATATTCATGCCCCGAGCAGACCATGGTCTCGCCCGGAAGTGCCGCGAGCTTGCCGAGGCTCTGCCACATCTGGGCGGGCGTGCCTTCGAAGAGGCGCCCACAACCAAGCGCCATCAGGCTATCGGCAGTAAAGACGACGCCGGTCGCGGGAAAGTGAAAGGCGACATGGCCGACCGTGTGGCCCGACACATCGAGAACCGTCATCTCCTCGCCGCAGACCGTGACCGTATCCCCCTCGGACACTGCGAGGTCGAGCGCAGGCAGGCGGTGTGCGTCGGCCTTGGCGCCGATGACCCGCGCCTTGTGCACCTCGAGAATGGCAGCAAGCCCGTCGACGTGATCCCAGTGGTGATGCGTCAACAGCACCGTATCGAGCGTCCAGCCGAGTTGGTTGAGGGCGCTTAGGATGGGGCCGGATTCGGGCGCATCGACAAGCGCAGTCTCACCGCTGTCCGTATTGTGAACGAGGAATGCGTAGTTGTCGGCAAGGCAGGGGATCGTCACTGTCTCGAGGGGCATGGATTTTCGCCTTTACGTTGCTATGGTGCCCCCAGACTTGCCGATCATATGGACAGTTGCAATGCATCTCGACGTGCAGGACCTCAGGAACTTCTATTACCGCAGCACCCTTGGGCGCGCGGCACAGAAAGCGGTGCGCGACGAGATGCGCGAACTTTGGCCCGAGGCAAAGGGGATGACGGTTGCGGGATACGGCTTTGCCGTGCCGCTCTTGCGGCCCTACCTCGCGGATGCGCGTCGGGTGATCGGCTTGATGCCCGCGCCACAGGGGGTCATGCCGTGGCCTGCCGGGCTCGCCAATGTCTCGGTGCTCTGCGAGGAAACGCTCTGGCCGATTGAGACGGGGCGGGTTGACCGGCTTGTGGTGATGCACGGGCTCGAGACCTGCGAGCGGCCTGCGGACCTTCTCGATGAGGCCTATCGCGTGCTTGGTCCCGGTGGGCGGGCGCTTTTCGTGGTGCCGAACCGCGCTGGCCTCTGGTCGCGCAGTGATGCCACGCCGTTTGGCTATGGCCGACCCTATTCCATCGGTCAGCTCGAATCCCAGCTGCGCGCCGCGGGGTTCATGCCCGAACGCAACCGCGCCACGCTTTATCAACCGCCGTCGCACAAACGCTTCTGGCGCAAGACGGGGGCGCTTTGGGAAGGTATCGGCCGCACCATTGCGCCGGTTCTGGCGGGGGGCGTGTTGATGATCGAGGCGTCCAAGCGCGTGCACGCACCGCGCGGGCCGGGGGTTCATGTCAAAGTCCCCAAACCGCTTGGCGTGCTGAGCCCGAAACCGGGGACAGCGCCCGTCTGAGCCTTCCCTTCGGGTCAGGGCGGGGCCGGGTGCCGTCCCGCGCGGCCTGTTCTTTGCCTATTTTCTCCTGTTGTCGCTAACATTTTCCGCCTTGTCGCCTTTGGGAATCGCGAAAATCCACGGATTCCCGGAATTTTTTTTGACGCAGGGTCGCGAGCAAAGGGTCGCACTTGGCAAAACGCCTTGAAAATATGGGGTTTTCGCGAAAACCGTAAATCGGCAAACAATGTTGCTAGGTGGGCAAGGCTCTGCTACATCGTCGCTGGATTTTACTGCCCCGATCCAACGGGGTTATGAAACGCCCCCGAGTGCAGCATACAATTGTATGCCGAAATTCGGGGCCAGAACGCGGAAGGGTGGACGTGTCCGAACCAGCTTCGATCTCCTCCGGCATCGCCGAACGCTATGCCACCGCGGTCTTCGAGATCGCGAAAGAGAACAAGACGCTTTCCAAACTGGAAGGTGGCCTTGACGACCTGAGCAGCGCACTGGACGACAGTGCAGAACTGCGCGACCTGATTTCCTCGCCGCTCTACAGCCGCGACGACCAGGCCAAGGCCATTGCCGAAATCGCCAAGAAAATGGGTCTTCAGCCGGTGCTGAAGAACGTGCTGGCCCTGATGGCCGAAAAGCGCCGCCTGTTTGTCCTGCCCCAGCTGATCTCGCGCCTGCGCGAACTCATCGCTGAGGACAAGGGCGAGGTGACTGCAGACGTGGTGACCGCCAAGCCGCTCACCAAGGCGCAGAGCGAAAAACTTGCCAAGACTCTTGCCGCGCGTGTCGGCAAGGACGTCAAGATCAATGCGGCCGTTGACAAGTCTCTTGTCGGCGGTCTTGTCGTTAAAGTGGGCTCCAAGATGATCGATACCTCGATCGCCTCCAAGCTCGCCTCCCTCCAGAATGCAATGAAAGAGGTCGGATAAATGGGTATCCAAGCAGCAGAGATTTCTGCGATCCTGAAGGACCAGATCAAGAACTTCGGCAAGGAAGCCGAAGTGGCCGAGGTCGGCCGCGTGCTCTCCGTCGGTGACGGTATTGCGCGTGTCTACGGCCTGGACAACGTTCAAGCCGGTGAGATGGTGGAATTTCCGGGCGGTATCCGGGGTATGGCCCTCAACCTTGAAAGCGACAACGTTGGTGTCGTGATCTTCGGTTCGGACCGTGACATCAAAGAAGGTGACACCGTCAAGCGCACCAACTCGATCGTGGACGTGCCTGCTGGTCCCGAACTTCTCGGCCGCGTGGTCGATGGTCTCGGCAACCCGCTCGACGGCAAGGGCCCGATCAAAGCGACCCAGCGCAACGTCGCAGACGTTAAAGCGCCGGGCATCATCCCGCGTAAATCGGTTCACGAACCGATGGCAACCGGCCTCAAGTCGGTCGACGCGATGATCCCGATCGGTCGTGGCCAGCGTGAGCTTATCATTGGCGACCGTCAGACCGGTAAGACCGCCGTGGCTCTCGACGCCATCCTGAACCAGAAATCCTACAACGACGCCGCCGGCGACGACGAGAGCAAGAAGCTCTACTGCGTCTACGTGGCTGTTGGCCAGAAGCGCTCGACCGTTGCGCAGCTGGTGAAGAAGCTGGAAGAAACCGGCGCCATCGAATACTCGATCGTCGTCGCGGCCACCGCGTCCGACCCGGCACCGATGCAGTTCCTTGCCCCCTACGCCGCAACCGCGATGGCGGAATACTTCCGCGACAACGGCAAGCACGCGCTCATCATCTATGATGACCTGTCGAAACAGGCTGTGGCCTATCGTCAGATGTCGCTGCTGCTCCGCCGCCCGCCGGGACGTGAAGCCTATCCGGGCGACGTTTTCTATCTCCACTCCCGCCTGCTCGAGCGTTCGGCCAAGCTGAACGAAGACTTCGGCGCTGGCTCGCTGACGGCTCTGCCGGTCATCGAAACCCAGGGTGGTGACGTTTCGGCGTTTATTCCGACCAACGTGATCTCGATCACCGACGGCCAGATCTTCCTCGAAACCGAACTCTTCTACCAAGGCATCCGCCCGGCCGTGAACACCGGTCTGTCGGTGTCGCGCGTGGGTTCGTCGGCTCAGACCAAGGCGATGTCCTCGGTGGCTGGTCCGGTGAAACTGTCGCTCGCTCAGTATCGCGAGATGGCGGCCTTCGCTCAGTTCGGTTCCGACCTCGACGCCGCGACCCAGCAGCTGCTGAACCGTGGTGCACGTCTGACCGAGCTGATGAAACAGGCTCAGTATTCGCCGCTGACCAACGCGGAAATCGTCTGCGTCATCTTCGCCGGTGTGAACGGCTTCCTCGACAAGGTCGACGTCAAGGACGTGGGTCGTTTCGAGCAGGGCCTCCTGCAACACCTGCGCGGCAAACATGCCGACCTTCTCCAGTGGATCACCGACGAAGATCCCAAGATCAAAGGTGATGCCGCTGATCGCGTCAAAGCCGCGCTGGACGAATACGCAGCTGACTTCGCTTAAGGGGTTCGGACAATGCCTAGTCTGAAGGACCTAAAAAACCGGATCGAGAGTGTGAAAAACACTCGGAAGATCACCAAAGCCATGCAGATGGTTGCCGCGGCGAAACTTCGCCGCGCGCAGGATGCTGCCGAGGCGTCGCGCCCCTATACCGAGCGGTTCAATGCCGTTCTCGGTGGGCTCGCGGCGTCGGTCGGCGGCTCCGACTCTGCGCCCAAGCTTCTGTCGGGGACCGGCAGCGATCAGACCCACCTTCTCGTGGTGATGACCGCTGAACGCGGCCTCTGCGGTGGCTTTAACGCGAACATCGCCAAGCTGGCGCGCGCGAAAGCTGCGGAACTTTCCGCTGAGGGCAAGACCGTCAAGGTCCTGACCGTCGGCAAGAAAGGCCGCGACGCGCTCAAGCGTGAGCTGGGTGACCAGTTCGTTGGCCATGTGGACCTGACCGAAGTGAAACGTGTCGGCTATGACGACGCGCAAGGTATTGCGCGCGACATCCTCGGCCGGTTCGACAACGGTGAGTTCGACGTTGCGACGATCTTCTATGCACAGTTCGTCAACGTCGTGACCCAGGTTCCAACCGCACAGCAGATCATCCCGGCCTCCTTTGAGGGTGCCGAGGCCGATGGTGCGTCGACCCTGTACGACTACGAGCCCAGCGAAGAGGCAATCCTTGCCGACCTGCTGCCGCGCGGCGTCGCGACACAGATCTTCGCAGCACTGCTGGAAAACGGCGCTTCGGAGCAGGGCGCGCGGATGTCCGCAATGGACAACGCGACCCGCAACGCAGGCGATATGATCGACAAGCTGACCATCGAGTATAACCGCTCGCGTCAGGCTGTGATTACCAACGAGCTTATTGAAATCATCTCGGGCGCTGAAGCGCTCTAAGACCGGAGACGAAACATGGCAAACGCAAAAGGCAAGGTGACCCAGATCATCGGCGCCGTTGTGGACGTGCAGTTCGAGGATGCCCTCCCGGAAATCCTGAACGCACTGAACACCGAAAACAATGGTAAGAAACTGGTTCTGGAAGTGTCCCAGCACCTCGGCGAAAACACCGTTCGCTGCATCGCGATGGACGCGACCGAAGGTCTCGTCCGTGGCGCGGCAGTCGAGGACACCGGCGCACCGATCTCGGTGCCGGTTGGTAACGCGACCCTCGGTCGTATCCTCAACGTCGTTGGCGAGCCCGTCGACGAAAAAGGCCCGGTGAACGCGAAAGAAACACGCGCCATTCACCAGCCGGCCCCGGAATTCGACGAACAGGCGACCGAGACCGAGATCCTCGTGACCGGCATCAAGGTTATCGACCTTCTCGCACCTTATTCCAAAGGTGGTAAGATCGGCCTCTTCGGCGGCGCCGGCGTGGGTAAAACCGTTCTCATCATGGAACTCATCAACAACATCGCAAAAGTGCACTCGGGTTTCTCGGTGTTCGCAGGTGTGGGTGAGCGGACCCGTGAAGGTAACGACCTCTACTGGGAAATGATCGAATCTGACGTGATCAAGCCCGACAACCTCGAAGAATCGCAGGTTGCTCTGGTCTACGGTCAGATGAACGAGCCTCCGGGGGCACGTGCACGCGTCGCTCTGACCGGTCTGACCCTCGCAGAACAGTTCCGTGACCAGTCCGGGACCGACGTTCTGTTCTTCGTCGACAACATCTTCCGCTTCACGCAGGCCGGTTCCGAGGTGTCCGCACTTCTCGGCCGTATCCCCTCTGCTGTGGGTTACCAGCCGACGCTGGCCACCGACATGGGCGCGATGCAGGAACGCATTACCTCGACCAAAGCAGGCTCGATCACCTCGATCCAGGCCGTGTACGTTCCCGCGGACGACCTTACCGACCCCGCACCGGCCACGACCTTCGCCCACCTCGACGCAACGACGGTTCTCAACCGTGCGATCTCCGAGCTTGGTATCTACCCGGCCGTTGACCCGCTCGACTCGTCCTCGCGTATTCTCGACCCGCAGATCGTGGGCGAGGAGCACTATCAGGTGGCCCGCGACGTTCAGAACATCCTTCAGCGCTACAAGTCGCTTCAGGACATCATCGCCATTCTCGGCATGGACGAACTCTCGGAAGAAGACAAACTTACCGTGGCCCGTGCCCGTAAGATCCAGCGTTTCCTCTCGCAGCCGTTCGACGTTGCGAAAGTGTTCACTGGCTCGGACGGTGTGCAGGTTCCGATCGAAGACACCATCTCTTCGTTCAAAGCGGTTGTCGCTGGTGAATACGACCACCTGCCGGAAGGTGCCTTCTACATGGTGGGCGGCATCGAGGAAGTGATCGCCAAAGCCGAGAAGATGGCTGCTGAAGCGGCCTAAGGAGGCCCGAAATGGCAAACACGATGCAATTTGACCTGGTCAGCCCTGAGCGGAGCCTCGCTTCGCTTCAGGTGACCGCCGTGCAAATCCCCGGCGCAGATGGCGACATGACCGCCATGCCGGGGCATGCGGCGACGCTGACCTCGCTGCGCCCCGGCGTGGTGAAGGTTCAATCGTCTGACGGCGAAAAAGACTTTGTCGTCACCCGCGGTTTCGCCGAGATTTCGGCGGATTCGATTTCGGTGATCGCCGAGCACGCCCATGTGGGTGCCGACGTGACCAAGGCCGATCTTGAGGATGTTCTCTCTGCAGCCCGCGCCGCAGCCGAGAACGCCGATGCGGAAGACAAGGACGCGGCGGAGAAATTCGTCGCCGACATGGTTCACCTGCTCGACTCCATGGATTGATCCAACGGACCGACAGGACCGGAACAAGGCCCCTTCCCGCGCGGAAGGGGCCTTTTCTTATTCAACGACGGTGTTGGCGGCCTGATCTGACGTCAATCGGCCTATTTCCAATTGCCAAGGCCCTGTGAATTCCGTTAGGTCAATGTGACTACTGGAAGATGAAATGAAGCGACTAAGAAATCATCTTATCGGGGTGGCGCAAGGTGACGTGCCCCTCTTTTCGGATTTTGAAGACGGCGGTGACATGTGGACTGGCACCGGCCCCCGCGAGCGCCGCAAGACCGTAACTTTCTCTGAACCGTTCCGCCAACCGCCCTCCGTACAGGTCGGCCTTTCGCTTTCGGATATGGATAGCGCGCATAATACCCGCGCCGAGGTCAAGGCAGAGCATATCAGCGCAACCGGATTTGACCTTGTGTTTCGCACATGGGGCGACACGCGGATCGCGCGGGTTCGGATGAGTTGGTTCGCGATTGGTGAATTGCACCACGCCGATGATTGGCAGATCGAATAGGACAAAAAAGGGCGCCACAACGGGCGCCCTTGTCATTCTTGGCTCTGGCCACGCTTAGCGCGTCTTGAACAGACCTTCGTAGGCGGGTTCAAGCGTCTCGGTCTCAAACAGCGACGAGACACTGGTGCCGTTCCAGATATTGAGGATCGCTTGCGCAAAAAGCGGCGCGGTCGGCAGGATGCGGATATTCTCGGCGGATTTCACGGCCTCGGTGGGTTCGATCGAATCCGTGATAACCAGCGATTTCATCACCGAATTGGTGATCCGCTCAACCGCCGGGCCGGACATGACGCCGTGGGTGATGTAGGAATGGACCTCGGTCGCACCATGCTCGAGCAGCACTTCTGCTGCCTTGCAGAGGGTGCCCGCCGTGTCGCACATGTCGTCCACAATCAGGCATTTCTTGCCTTCAACGTTGCCGATCACCGTCATCTCGGCGACTTCGCCGGGCTTTTCGCGGCGCTTGTCCACGATCGAGAGCGGGGCGTTGATCCGCTTGGCAAGCTCGCGGGCACGGGCCACGCCGCCGACATCGGGCGACACCACCATCACATCGTTGAGCGCATCGCCGGGGAACTGTGCCATGATGTCGAGCGCGAAGATCGGCGAGGCATAGAGGTTGTCCACGGGAATATCAAAGAAGCCCTGAATCTGGGCCGCGTGCAGGTCCATCGTCAGAACCCGTTCGATGCCTGCCTCGACGAGCATGTTGGCGACGAGCTTGGCCGAAATCGGTGTCCGGGCCTTGGCGCGGCGATCTTGGCGGGCATAGCCGAAATAGGGGATCACGGCGGTGATGCGCTTGGCCGAGGACCGGCGCAGCGCGTCGGCCATGATCAGAAGCTCCATCAGGTTGTCATTGGCCGGGCGCGATGTCGATTGGACGATGAACATGTCCTCGCCGCGCACGTTCTCGAACACTTCGACAAAGATTTCCTGATCGTTGAACCGTTCGACGCGGGCATCGACAAGGCCGAGGGTCTTGCCGCGATGCATGGACATGCGGCGGCAGATCGCGTTGGCGAGCGGCTTATTCGACGTGCCTGTGATGAGCTTGGGTTCGAGAATGTGTGCCATATATGTGGTCCCCAGGGCGTATTGTCGCCGCGTCGCATTCCCTGCGGTGACAGATTCGTGACATTGCACACCGCTTAACATGGGCATACCCTCTGGCAAAGACATGCCGCGCGCGCGAAGGGAACAAATGACACATATAGACTACTATTTTTCGACGATTTCGCCCTATGCCTACCTTGCGGGCGACCGTCTCGAGGCGATCGCCGCACGTCACGGCGCCGAGATCACCTACAAGCCTCTGGATGTGATCGCGCTTTTTGCGCGGACCGGCGGCACCGCCCCAGCCGATAGACATCCCGCGCGCATGGACTATCGCGCGCAGGACCTCCTGCGTCAGGCCAAGGTGGCCGACCTGCCGTTCAATCTCAAACCCGCGCATTGGCCGACCAATGCCGCGCCCTCGTCCTACGCGATCATCGCGGCGCAGAAGGCAGGCGGCGATACCGGCGCGCTTGTGCAGGCGCTCTTGCGGGCCTGCTGGGCCGATGAGAAGGACATTGCCGAAGACAGTGTGATCCAGGCCTGTCTCGAGGAGACAGGGTTCGACCCGAGCCTCGCTGACAGTGGCTTGCTGCTTGGCGCGGAAACCTATCCCCGCAATCTTGAGGAGGCGGTCGAGGCCGGTGCGTTTGGCTCGCCTTTCTATATCACGGACGATGGCGCGCGCTTCTTCGGGCAGGATCGCCTTGCCCATCTCGACCTGCATCTCGCCGGGGAGCTCTGAGACATGACGGCCAGCACGATGGAAGCGCCGCTTGCGCTTCATGCGCGGACCTACGGAACTGGCCCGCGCAAGGCGATCGCCCTGCATTGCTCGCTGGCCCATTCCGGGGCGTGGCGCGGCGTCGCTCAACAGCTTGAGGACGATCTGACCATCACCGCGCTTGATCTGCCGGGCCATGGCAAAAGCCCGGTTTGGGGCGGGCATGGCGATCTGACCGAAGAAACGTTGAAGGCGCTCTTGCCGCTTGTCACCGAGCCGGTGGACCTGATCGGGCATAGCTTTGGCGGCGTGCTGTCGCTGCTGATCGCGCTCGAGAAACCTGAAATGGTGCGCAGCCTGTCGCTCTTCGAGCCGGTCTTGATGGCCGTGGCGCGGGAGGATGCGCCAGAGCTTCATCAATGGAACTGTGCTCACATGGACGAGATCAACGCCCATATCGAGGCGGGCGACCCGGCAATGGGCGCGCGAATCTTCCTGCGGGTCTGGGGCGATGGGCGGCCTTGGGACGCTTTGCCCGAGGAGCTTCAGAAAACCGCGACGCGGCTCATTCCCTTTATCGGGGCGAGCCAGCCTGCGTTGGCCGATGACAACACCAACCTGATCCCGCGTCTTGGCCAGATCACCGCGCCCTGCGTGTTGATGGACGGAGGACAATCGCCGGCCCTGATGAAAACGGTGCAGGACGGTCTTGCCGCCCGTATTCCCAATGCGCGGCGCGCGACACTTGCCGCCGCGGGGCATATGGGGCCGATCACCCATGCCGCAGAGGTCGCCGCCGAAATCCGCAAGACGATGGCCAAAGCCCCCGCCTGAGCGTCACCTGATCGCCATCATTGCTGCAATGCGGCATCAGGGGCGGGGCTTTTTGTCCTTCCCTCCTGATCCGGCCAAGCGGGGCGTGACAAGACGCCCCGTCGCCCCTATAACGCGCGCAAATTCTCCCCGTTCGATGAAGGACTATTGCTCATGACCACCCTCGTTTTCGGCCACAAGTCGCCCGATACCGATTCCACCGGCTCGCCCATCATCTGGGCGTGGTATCTGAACGAAATCAAAGGCGTCGCTGCCAAGCCCGTCCTGCTTGGCGAGCCGAACACCGAAGCCGCCTTCGTGATCGAGAAATGGGGCTTTGAAAAGCCCGAGATCATCAGCGAGGTCGCCGCCGATACCCCGGTCGTCATCGTCGACACCAACAACCCCGCCGAGCTTCCCGAGGCGATCAACGACGCTGATATCACCGCCATCATCGACCACCACAAGCTCGTCGGTGGCCTTGAAACCAAGGGCCCGATCGACATCACCATCCGTCCGCTCGCCTGCACCGCGACGATCATGTATGATCTGATGGGCGACGATGCCGACAAGATGCCCGACAATATCAAGGGCGCGATGCTCTCCTGCATCCTCTCCGACACGCTTGAGTTCCGTTCGCCGACCACGACAGACGTGGACAAGGCGCTGGCCGAAAAGCTCGCCTCGGAACTGAACATCGACCTTGGCCAATATGCCTCCGAGCTTTTCGAAGCCAAATCCGACATCTCGGCCTTCTCGGATGCCGAACTGATCCGCATGGACTCGAAAGAATACGAAGTCGACGGCACCAAGTTCCGCGTCTCCGTGCTTGAGACCACCGCGCCGAAACTCGTCCTTGACCGCAAAGCGAGCCTGATGACTTCCTTTGCCGATGTCGCGAAAGAAGACGGTGTGGATGAAGTCCTGCTCTTCGTCGTCGACATTCTCAACGAAGAAGCGACCCTCTTCGTGCCGAACGACCTCGTCAAAGGCGTCGCCGAGAAGAGCTTTGGTGCCACTGTCGACGGCGACAGCGTCGTCCTCCCCGGCATCATGTCGCGTAAGAAACAGATCATCCCGAACCTCAAGGTCTGATCGCTTCTGAGATAGGTAATCAAAAAGGGCGCCCCTCACGGCGCCCTTTTTCTTTCAGAGAGAAATCGCCGTGAGCCATTCACTCCCCGCAGGGCGGTATTCACCATAGGTGCGCAATAGGCGCAAAACGGCGGGCATATGGGACGCGCCATAAACCACCGAGATCGACATTTCCCGGTCGTGATTTTCTTCAAGCAATCCAAGCAGAAGACTGCAAAGCCGGTCATCGCGTAGCCGTCGAATAGGTCCGGCCAGATCATAGCCGGGCGTGCCCCATTCGAAGGCGCTGGCCCGGCTTGCCTTGTCGTTCAAAGATGAGACCCCGCTCACCAACGACTGTCGACTAAGCCTTAGACGGTGCCTCAGCCCCACAAATGCTGACCTCTGAGGCGCCGCAAACCGAAGCCAGAGGGGCAAGTCTCTCCAAGCGGCCTCAAACTCATCCCCGCTTAAATCTGCATTCAACACCCGACATCCTGGCGGGGGAGTGGGAAACCTTGGCTGCAGGACGAGCCCCAGATTTTCCAGATCGATCCATCGATAAGAACGCGTCAAACGTCGAACCATCGGAGACTGAATGCCTTCTGTCAAAACCACATCTGCTTTGCAGGCCTGCGCGTAAACCGTTTCATAGAAGTCAGGTTCGCCGATATGAACCATCGGAAATAGGGTCACGACAGGGCGTTTTGAGCCGCTGGCCATACGATGCCGGGCAGATCGCAGGCCGATAATCGAACTTTCAATCAATTGCATGCAAAGGGAACGCGAGAAAACAGATGTGTGGGCAAACCTTCATATCCTGACATTCTTCAATAGGCAAAGCGGCTAGCCATTGCCCTAGATCCGTTTCGCCACTTCCTCGAGCATGACCTCGGTCGCGCCGCCGCCAATTGCCTGCACGCGCGCATCGCGGGCCATGCGTTCGATGGCCATGCCGCGCAGGTAGCCCGCGCCGCCGTGGAATTGCAGGCAGTCATACATGACGTCATTGACCAACTCACCGCAGAGCGCCTTGAGCATCGAGACCTCGCGCACCACGTCCTCGCCATTGGCATCGCGCGCCGCGACTTGGTAGACGAAGGCCCGCGCCGCCGAGACCCGTGCCGCGAGCATCGCCATGCGCTGCCGGATCGCCTGTTTCTCCCACAGCGGTGCGCCGAAGGCTTTGCGCTCTTTCACATAGTCGAGGGTCAGGTCGATGGCCGCCTGCGCCTCGCCCACGGCCATGGCGGCGATGACGATGCGCTCGTTCTGAAAGTTCTGCATGATGGCGTAAAAGCCGCGCCCTTCCTCACCGAGGACGTTTTCGACCGGAACGCGCACGTCTTGAAAGCTGAGTTCTGCCGTATCAGACGAACGCCAACCATGTTTGTCGAGCGCACGGCTCACGGTGAAGCCGTCCATGCCCTTCTCAAGCAGAAACATGGTCACTGACTGGCTCGCCGGGCCGTCGCGGTCGGTCTTGGCGGCGACACAGTAGAGATCGGCATGCACCCCGTTGGTGATGAACATCTTGGAGCCGTTGAGGACGTAGTGATCCCCTTCGCGGCGGGCAAAGCTACGGATGCCTTTGACGTCAGATCCTGCGCCGGGTTCGGTCACGCCGACGGCGACGATCTTCTTGCCGGCGATCACGTCCGGCATATGGGCGGCGCGCTGTGCCTCGCTGCCCGCGTTGTAGAGGTGGACCGAGGCCATATCCGTGTGCACCAGCGCCGTGATGGCAAAGCCCGAATAGGTCGAGCGGCCAAGTTCTTCGGCAAGCACGGCGGTGGCGCGTGTGTCCATCTCGCTGCCGCCATAGTCGGCCGGATAGCGGATGCCGAAAAAGCCGAGGTCGCCCATCTCGCGCAGGATGGCGCGCGGGACCATGCCGTCTTCTTCCCAGGCGTCTGCCACGGGTTTGACCCGCTCGGTCACAAAGCGGCGGATCTGGTCGCGCAGAAGGCTGTGCTCCTCGCCAAGAAATAGGTGCTGTTCCATGGTGTTGTCCTCCCCTTCGGCACGGTTTCATGGTCGCTGTGCCCCTGTCCAGCGCGACGTTGCGCCGCCGCAGTGCAGCACTGACGCAATACCGACGTGATACCGACGCGATACAGACCCCGGTTTTCACTGGTATCGCTGCGCCCGCTTTGTCATACCTTGCGCCACCAGCGACAGGCCAACAGGACCCTCCCATGACCGAGATCATCTCTGCCCTTTCCGACGTTTCCGACCGCTACGAGGCGCTTTTCGTGGACCTCTGGGGCTGTGTGCACAATGGGGTCACGGCCTATCCCGAGGCGGTGGCCGCGTTGCAGGCCTATCGCCGCAAGGGTGGCATCGTGGTGCTTGTGACCAACTCGCCCAAACCCCGCGCTGGGGTGGCGGTGCAGATGGCCAAATTCGGCGTGCCCGATGACGCCTATGATACGATCGCGACCTCTGGGGATTCGGCCCGCGCCGCGATGTTTACCGGCGCCGTGGGCGAGAAAGTCTATTTCATGGGTGAATGGGAACGGGATGAGGAGTTCTTCCAACCCCTTGAAGTCATTGACAACCCTGTCGAGATCACCCGCGTTCCGCTGGCCGAGGCAGAGGGGATCGTCTGTTGCGGGCCGTTCGATCCGATGGCCGATCCGGCGGTGAACCGGCCCGATTTCCTTTATGCCAAGACCAAGGGGTTGAAGCTCCTTTGTGCCAATCCCGATATCGTCGTGGATCGGGGAGAGGTGCGCGAGTGGTGCGCCGGGGCGCTGGCGCGTCTTTATACCGAGATGGGCGGCGAAAGCCTCTATTTCGGCAAGCCGCACCCGCCGATCTATGACCTCGCCCGCCGCCGGTTGGCCGCGCTCGGCAAGGATATTCCCGCGGCCTCGATCCTCGCCATCGGCGACGGCGCCCAAACCGACATCCGCGGCGCCATGGGCGAAGATATCGATTCGCTTTTCATCACCGGCGGCCTCGCCGCCGAAGACACCCAAACCGCCCACCAACCCAACAAAGACGCGCTAGAGGCTTATCTTGAAAAGGAAAAAGTCGCTCCGAACTTTAGTATCGGACAGCTCCGCTAGACGATTGGGGGTTGATTTTCTGCGTTTGCAAAGTAATAAAGTTGCGAAACGCGGCCTGCGGCTGCTTGAAAATTACACGAACAACCAAAGCCGGAGGGCGGAATGTTGGATAACCTGCCACGCGGAACGATCTGCATCGAAGACATCGAGATGGGCATGTCCCGTTACCTTCAGAAGGTCGTGACCGACGAAGATATCGAGATGTTCGCGCAGGTCTCGACCGACAGGAACCCCGTGCACCTTGACGATGACTATGCCAACGACACGATCTTTGAGGGCCGCATTGCGCATGGGATGCTGACGGCAGGTCTCATCTCGGCGGTGATCGGCGAACAGCTTCCGGGCCACGGTACGGTCTATATGGGGCAGACGCTCAAATTCCTCGCACCTGTGCGCCCTGGTGACACGGTCTATGCCGAGGTCAAGGTCATCGACATCGAACACGCCAAGCGCCGCGTGAAGCTTGATTGCCACTGCTCCGTTGATGGCAAGAAGGTTCTTATTGGCGAGGCCACCGTGCTGGCGCCGTCGCGCAAGTTCGACTGATCCAGCGCCGCAGTCATGCAAAGGGCCGTCCCAAGGGGCGGCCTTTTTTGTGGGCTGGCGACTGCACTGCCGTCGCGCCCCTCTTGCACAGTCCGAAGCAACGGGCTACCTCCGCTGCATGCGGATCATTCGGGATTATCAATTCGTAGCCGAGGAAGACCGGGGCGCCAGTGCGGCGATCGGGAATTTCGACGGTGTGCATCTCGGGCATCGCTCGGTGATCGATCTGGCGCGCGACGCCGGACAGGGGGCACCGCTTGGTGTCATGACCTTCGAACCGCATCCGCGCGAGTTTTTTGCGCCCGACGCCCCGCCGTTTCGCCTGACCAGCGCCGAGACGCGCGCCCACCGCCTTGAAAAGATCGGTGTTGAGCGCCTCTATGAGCTGCCGTTCAACGCGACGCTCTCGTCGCTCACACCCGAGGAATTCGCCCGCGATGTGATCCATGAAGGGCTTGGCCTTAAACATGTCGTCGTCGGTGCGGATTTCTGTTTCGGCAAGGGCCGGGCAGGATCGGCGGAGGATCTCGTGACCTTGGGCAAGCGCCTTGGTTTTGGGGTCAGTATCGCACCGCTCCTCAAGGGGGAGGGGGGGCAGGTGTCCTCGACCGCGATCCGCAAAGCACTGAGCGACGGGCGGCCGCGCGATGCGGCGGCGATGCTCGGTCACTGGCACCGGATCGACGGGCCGGTGATCGGCGGCGCGCAGCGGGGCCGAGACCTCGGCTTTCCGACCGCGAACATGTCCATCGACGGGCTGCATCCGCCGAAGTTCGGCGTCTATGCGGTGCTCGTTGATGTGCTCGACGGGCCGCATAAGGGCAATTACATGGGGGCGGCCTCCATCGGGGTGCGGCCGATGTTCGGCAAGAACCGGGCCAATATCGAAACCCACCTTTTCGATTTCTCCGGTGATCTCTACGGCACGCCGCTTTCTGTCGGGCTGATCGACTTCCTGCGCCCGGAATGGAAATTCGAGAGCCTCGAGGCACTGGTTGCGCAGATTGATGCGGATTGCCAGCAATGCCGCGAGATTCTGGCCAAGCTATGAGCGATCCCGATCCGATCGAACGCGGCGGATTTAAGCCCCGCTTCTGGGAGCGCAAACCGCTTTCCAAGATGTCCCGCGCGGAATGGGAGGCGCTTTGCGATGGGTGCGGGCGCTGTTGCCTAAACAAGCTTGAAGATGGCGATACGGGCGAGGTTGCTCTGACCCGTGTGGCGTGTCGCTTGCTTGATGACGAGAGCTGTCGCTGTGCGCAGTATGATATCCGCCATCAGTTCGTGCCGGAATGCATTGTCCTGTCGCCGAAGAATATCGAAAGCCATGCTTACTGGATGCCACGCACCTGCGCTTATCGGCTGCTCTGGGAGGGCAAGCCGCTCTATGATTGGCACCCGCTGATCTCCGGCACGCCGCAATCCGTGCATGACGCGGGGATCTCGGTGCAGGGCTGGACAGTGTCCGAATTTGAAGTGCACGAAGACGAGTGGGAAGACCATATTATCGAGGAGATCACCTGATGTTTTTTGCCTCTGACAATGCGGGTCCGGCGCATCCGGCGATCATGGACGCGCTGGCAAAGTCGAACGAAGGCTATGCGCCTCCTTATGGTGCCGATCCGATCATGGACGAGGTGCGCCAACAGATCCGAGAGATTTTTGAGGCACCGGAGGCGGCGGTCTATCTTGTTGCGACGGGCACCGCGGCGAACTCGCTTGCATTGGCGACGCTGTGCCAGCCATTCGAGACGGTGTTCTGCGCGCCCGTGGCGCATATCCATGAGGACGAATGCAACGCGCCGGAATTCTACACCGGCGGGGCCAAGCTTACGCTGGTGGGGGATGCCGACAAGATGACGCCCGCGAGCTTGCGCGCGTCGATCGAGGCAGAGGAAAGTCGCGGCGTGCATGGCCCCCAACGCGGCCCGGTGTCGATCACGCAGGTGACCGAGCGTGGCACGGTCTATAGCGTCGAAGAGTTGACCGCGCTGTGTGGTGTGGCCAAGGAGTTCGGCCTGCCGGTACATCTTGACGGTGCGCGTTTTGCCAATGCGCTTGTAGCGCTTGGTTGCACCCCTGCCGAGATGACATGGAAAGCGGGTGTTGACGCGGTGAGCTTCGGCGGCACCAAGAATGGCTGTGTCGGGGTCGAGGCGGTGATCTTCTTTGATCCGGCGAAGGCCTGGGAATTCGAACTGCGCCGCAAGCGTGGGGCGCATCTCTTTTCCAAGCATCGTTATCTCTCGGCCCAGATGAACGCCTATCTGAAGGATGATCTCTGGCTCGAAAGCGCGCGCCGGGCGAATGCGAACTGCGCGCGTCTCGCCGAGGGCCTGCGCGACGCGGGTGTCACGTTCACTTACCCGCCCGAGGCGAACACCGTATTCTGCACCTTCCCGCGGGCCATTCATCAGCGCCTGTTTGATGCAGGTGCGGCCTATAATGTTTGGTCCGGATCTCTTGAAGGCACAGACCCTGACGAGTTGCTCGAGGCGCGGTTCGTCTGTGAATGGTCGATAGAGGCGGCTGAGATTGACCGCTTCGTCGGATTCTTCCGGGAGTAAGCGGTGGCCCCCTTGCGCGAAACCGACCTCTATGCGCCGATCAAGGCGTGGCTCGAGGCGCAGGGGTTCGAGGTCAAGTCCGAGGTGGGCGCGGTCGATGTCATGGCGCGCCGGGGGGACGACGATCCGGTTATCGTCGAGTTGAAGACCGGGTTCACGCTCAAGCTTCTGCAGCAGGCCGTCGCGCGCCAGAGTATCAGCGATTGGGTCTATGTCGCGGTGCCGCGCTGGTCGGGTAAGGCGGCATGGCGCATGTTTAAGGGCAATGTGGGGCTGTGTAAGCGGCTTGGCATCGGGGTTCTGTCGGTGCGGCTCGAGGATGGGCATGTGCAGGCGCATTGCGATCCGGTTGAGTTTCGGCCGCGCAAATCCAAGCCCCGTAAAGGTGCGCTCTTGAAAGAGTTCGATCGCCGCCGGGGCGATCCCAACGCGGGCGGCACGCGAGGCGCGATTACAACGGCCTACAAGCAAGAAAGCCTGCGCTGTGCTGCCTATCTGGCCGAACACGGGGCGAGCAAGGGCGCGGATGTGGCCAAAGGCGCCGAGGTTGCGGCGGCAACGCGGATGATGCGGGACAACCATTTGGGTTGGTTCGTGAAAGTGGCGATCGGGGTCTATGACCTTGGCCCAGAAGGGCAGGCGGCCCTTGCTGCATCGCAGCAATGAGGCCAAGGGCAAGCTGTTGAGAACCAAGGTTTTTCGCTACCCGCCAAAGGCCCCTCAAATTCCGCTCAAAAAAGTCGCGCGATCTGGTTGACTCGGGTTTGTGGCCCTCCTAACTATGCGCTGTTAGCACTCGCCGACAGGGAGTGCTAACGACTCCGCTGAGGAGTCAGGGAGACAAATTTAGTTAGGGAAACCTAGACAATGGCACTTACACCTCTGCATGACCGCGTGCTGGTTCGTCGCGTTGAAAGCGAAGAGAAGACCGCAGGCGGCCTCATCATCCCCGATAGCGCAAAAGAAAAGCCCGCCGAGGGCGAAATCGTTGCCGTGGGCGCTGGCCTGCGTGACGACGACGGCGACCGCATCGCGCTCGACGTGAAAGCGGGCGACCGCGTTCTGTTCGGCAAATGGTCGGGCACCGAAGTTTCCGTCGACGGCGAAGAGCTGCTGATGATGAAAGAATCCGACATCATGGGCATCCTGTCCTGATCGTCTGACCCCATCCAAGAATTCAAAGAGGTAAAGCACAATGGCTGCTAAGGACGTAAAGTTCGACACAGACGCCCGTAATGCAATGCTGCGCGGCGTGAACATTCTCGCAGATGCCGTTAAGGTCACCCTCGGCCCGAAAGGCCGTAACGTGGTTCTCGACAAATCCTTCGGCGCACCCCGCATCACCAAAGACGGTGTTTCGGTTGCCAAGGAAATCGAGCTTGAGGACAAGTTCGAAAACATGGGCGCGCAGATGGTGAAAGAAGTCGCCAGCCGCACCAACGACGAAGCCGGCGACGGCACCACCACCGCGACGGTTCTGGCTCAGGCCATCGTCAAGGAAGGCCTCAAGCAGGTTGCAGCGGGTCTTAACCCGATGGACCTCAAGCGCGGCATCGACATGGCAACCGCCAAGGTTGTCGCAGGCATCCGTGAGATGGCGCGCGAAGTCAAAGACTCCGCAGAAGTCGCTCAGGTCGGCACCATCTCCGCCAACGGCGAATCCGAGATCGGTCAGCAGATCGCAGACGCGATGCAGAAAGTCGGCAACGAAGGCGTGATCACCGTCGAAGAGAACAAAGGCCTCGAGACCGAGACCGTTGTCGTCGAAGGCATGCAGTTCGACCGCGGCTACCTTTCGCCCTACTTCGTGACCAACACCGACAAGATGGTTGCAGAGCTCGACGACTGCCTCGTCCTGCTGCACGAGAAGAAACTCTCGTCGCTTCAGCCGATGGTTCCGCTTCTCGAGCAGGTCATCCAGTCGCAGAAACCGCTCCTCATCATCGCTGAGGACGTGGAAGGCGAAGCGCTCGCGACCCTCGTGGTCAACAAGCTGCGCGGCGGCCTCAAGATCGCAGCCGTCAAGGCACCGGGCTTCGGCGATCGCCGCAAAGCCATGCTGCAGGACATCGCGATCCTCACTGGCGGTCAGGTCATCTCGGAAGATCTCGGCATGAAGCTCGAGAATGTCACCATGGACATGCTCGGCTCGGCCAAGACCATCAACATCACCAAAGACGAAACCACCATCGTCGACGGTGCTGGCGAGAAGGCAGAGATCGAAGCGCGTGTCGCTCAGATCCGCAACCAGATCGAAGAAACCACCTCTGACTACGACCGTGAGAAGCTGCAAGAGCGCGTTGCCAAACTGGCAGGCGGTGTTGCTGTGATCCGCGTCGGCGGCATGACCGAAGTCGAAGTGAAAGAGCGTAAGGACCGTGTGGACGATGCTCTGAACGCGACCCGCGCAGCCGTGCAGGAAGGCGTGATCGTTGGCGGCGGTGTTGCCCTCGTTCAGGCTGGCAAGACCCTCGAAGGTCTCGAAGGTGCGAACCCCGATCAGAACGCCGGTATCGCCATCGTGCGCCGTGCGCTCGAAGCGCCGCTGCGCCAGATCGCTGAGAACGCAGGCGTCGACGGGGCCGTTGTTGCGGGCAAAATCCGCGAGTCGGAAGAAAGCTCCTTCGGCTTCAACGCGCAGACCGAAGAATATGGCGACATGTTCGCATTTGGCGTGATCGACCCGGCCAAAGTGGCCCGTACCGCTCTGGAAGATGCGGCATCGGTTGCTGGCCTGCTGATCACCACCGAGGCGATGGTTGCCGACAAGCCGGTCAAAGACGCACCGGCCGGTGGCGGCATGCCCGACATGGGCGGCATGGGCGGCATGATGTAATCACGCCGTTCCATCCGGAACACTCAAAGGGTCGCCTCCGGGCGGCCCTTTTTCTTTGCGGTGGCGTCACGTCGGGCGCTTGTGCGGGTTGCATGGCGCCGCAGCCTCGCGCAGGTTGTCTGCCTTGGACATTCTCACCCGGACCACCCATGAAGTTGCTTCTCCTGACCGCCCTGACCATGGCCGCCTTTGCGGCCAACTCGGTTCTCAATCGCCTTGCGCTCGCTGATGGCGCAATGAGCGCAGAGGCGTTCGGTGTCCTGCGCCTCGTGTCCGGCGCGGTGATGCTCCTCGTGCTGCTGGCATTGCGGCGACAAGAGATCTCACTCGGCGGGTGGCGCAGGGTTTGGCCCGTTGCGGCGCTTCTTGCCTATATCTTTGGTTTTTCCACCGCCTATGCCGCCCTCGCGCCGGGCTTTGGCGCGCTCATCCTGTTCTCGGTCGTGCAGGCCACAATGTTCCTTGGGGCGCTCGTTGCGCGCGAAGACGTTCCCCCGGCGCGCTGGGCCGGGGCGGGGCTTGGCCTAATCGGTCTAGCGTGGCTCTTGTGGCCGGTGGGAGGCGTGGTCCTGTCTTGGCCCCACATCTTTGCGATGGCAGTGGCGGGGATCGGCTGGGGCCTCTATTCGCTTTTCGGACGTCGCGCGGGCGATCCGCTTCAGGCCACGGCGCTCAACTTCGCCTTCGCGGCAATTGTCGCTGTGATCTGGTTGCTGATGAGTGGTGGTCTTGAGACCTGGCCGCTCAAGGGGGTGATCCTTGCCGCGGTGTCAGGCGCGATCACCTCCGGCCTCGGATACGCGCTTTGGTACCATATCTTGCCTGCACTCGGCGCCACGCGCGCCGCCGTGGCGCAGTTGAGCGTTCCGGTGATTGCATTGGCGGGTGGGGCGCTTCTCGTCGATGAACCTCTGACACTGCGTTTCGCGCTCGCCTCGGTGCTCGTCATGGGGGGCGTGCTTCTTTCCTTGCGGCGGGGCTGACTTGTTGCGCCGGGCGGATGGCCCTAGTGTCGCGCCATGATTATTCGTGGATATGGTCCCAAGGACGAGCCCAAGGTGCGCGACGTTGTGAAACGCGCTTTTGGACAGGATGATGAGGCGGTGCTTGTCTCGGCGCTGCGCCAAGGCGGGCATATGGCGCTCGAGCTTGTGGCCGAGGATCGCGGGCGGATCGTCGGGCATGTGGCACTTTCAAGGATGGAGGCGCCTGACGGGTGGCTCGCCCTCGCGCCGGTCTCTGTGGATCCGAAACGCCAGAAGAAAGGCATAGGGTCGGCGCTCTGCCAGATGGCCGTGGACTATGCCAATGCGCCGGTCGTGGTACTTGGCGATCCGGCGTATTACGCGCGGTTCGGGTTCGACTATGAGCGTGCGGCGAAGCTCCAGACGCCGTTTCCCGTTGTCTATACGGGTCTCTACGCGCCCAAGCTCGACATGGCGCAGCCCGAGGAGACCTTGCGCTATGCGCCGCCCTTCGGGGCCTGACGGGGCTTCACCAAGAGCTCCAGCGGATCATACGTGATCCCATCCTTGCCCCAAGCCACATCCGGCAAGCTGTCGGGTTTGAAACGAATCCCGGCCATCTCATTGCGCGCAAAGAACCGTCGCCGCGTGACGATTGCCTCAGGGTCTTGCCAACTGTCGTCGAGCGCACCTTCTGTGATCGTGCACCGGAAATAGAGATCGACCTGATGGAAGTGATCCTCGGGGTTGTGAAACTCGTTCACGAGGCACGGCGCGCCCACCGCGATCCGAAGCCCGGTTTCCTCCCACACCTCCCGCGCGAGGTTCTCGGGCAGGGAGGCGTTCTTCTCAACCCCTCCGCCGGGCGCGCACCAAAGATCATCAACCTCGCCGGGAAACGCATTCACGAGCAAAAGGCGATCCTCCTGAATGATAAGCGCGCGCACGGCGAGGCGAGGGGAGAGCATGGGCGGTTTCCTCTTGGACAGGGCTTTTGTAGACGCCCAACAGGGCCTATCTCAATAGGATGCGTCTCTTCGTCTTCATATTGGCCCTGATTCCGGGTCCGGCACTGGCCGATTGCGTGATCCTGCTACACGGATTGGCGCGCACCGAGGCGAGCTTTGTCGTGATGGAGGCCGCGCTGCGCCGCGAAGGGTATGATGTGGTGCGTCCGGGCTATCCCTCGACCAAGGCCGAGGTGCAGGCGCTGATCGACCCGCTCTTGCCCAAGGCCGTGGCGCAATGCGGAGAGGGCAAGGTGCATTTCGTCACCCATTCCATGGGCGGCATCCTGACCCGGCTCTGGCTTTCGCAGAACAAGCCCGAAACCCTTGGGCGCGTGGTGATGCTCGGCCCGCCCAACAAGGGTACGAAACTGGTCGACGAGATGACCGCCTGGGGCAAAGAGGTCGCGATCTGGGGCGAGGCGTTCGAATGGTTCAACGGTCCGGCTGGGGCTCAGTTGGGCACGGACGGTCTCCCATCTCATCTGCCGCCGGTTGATTTTGAGCTTGGCATCATCGCCGGGAACCGCTCACTCAACCCCATCACTTCGATGATTGTGCCGGGCGCCGATGATGGCAAGGTCTCGGTCGCGTCCACACGTGTCGCGGGGATGGCGGATCATATCGTGTTGCCGGTGACCCATACTTTCATGATGAACAATCCGCATGTGATCGCCGAGACCATGTATTTCCTTGCCCATGGCCGGTTTCATCACGATATGTCCTTCGGGGATGTGCTTTCCGGGGGACGAGGCGGACGATGAAATTCTGTAACGCGACACTTCTTGCGCCCGATGGCTTTGTTTCGGGCGATATCGCGCTTGTTGAAGGCAAGATCGCCGAGGATGGCGATGGACGTGAGATCGACCTCGCGGGGCTTTGGGTCTTGCCGGGGATGATCGATCTGCATGGCGATGGGTTCGAGCGCCATATCGCACCGCGACGCGGGGCGCTCAAGGATCTCTCACCGGGGCTTCATGCCGCCGATGCAGAGCTTGCCTCAAGCGGCATTACCACAGCTATGTTGGCGCAGTTCTTCTCGTGGGAAGGTGGTATGCGCGGCCCCGATTTTGCCGAGCGGTTCGCTACGGCCCTGCGGGAAGAGCCGGGGCTTCTCACCGATATGAAGCTGCAATTGCGTCTCGAGACCCATCTCCTCGAGGACTACGCGCGCTTCGAGGCGCTGGTGGAGAGCAGCGGCGCGCCTTACGTCGTTTTCAATGATCACGTTCCACATGATGCGCTGGCCAAGGGCAAACGCCCCCCGCGCCTTACTGGGCAGGCGCTTAAGGCCGGCCGCAACCCAGAAACGCACCATGCTCTCCTGCAATCTCTGCACGACAATCGCGACGCGGTGCCCGAGGCCGTGAGCGCGCTTGCATCGCGGCTTGCCGCGAAGGGCATCTTTCTCGGGAGCCACGATGACAACTCAGCCGAGCAGCGCGCCGAGTGGCGCGTGCGAGGCGCACGTCTCTCCGAGTTTCCGGAAACGCGAGAGGCCGCTGCGGCGGCTAAGGCGGCGGGGGATGCCGTGGTGCTTGGGGCGCCGAATGTAGTGCGGGGCAATTCTCACAAGGGCAACGTCTCGGCGACCGATCTCCTGCGTGAGGGACTCGGAGATGCGATTGCCTCGGACTATCATTACCCGGCGATGCGCCAAGCCGTGTCCCGGCTCGTGGCGCAAGATATCCTGCCGTTTGAGGCCGCTTGGAAGCTCGTCTCCGAGGGGCCAGCCGATGTTCTGGGGTTTGCGGACCGAGGGCGCATCGAGATCGGCAAACGTGCCGATCTCGTGGTGATGGACCCGGAGACGGGGCGCATCGGCGCGACCTTCGTTGCGGGCAAGATCGCCTTTATGGCCGGGCCAATCGCGGCCCGGTTCCTGAGTTAATCCGCTTTCGGGCGAATGCGATTCACATGGCCCATCTTTCGGCCCGGTTTGGCTTCGGCCTTGCCGTAGAGGTGCAGCGCGGTATCGCCACTGCGCAGGATCTGTGGGATTTGCGCAAGGTCGTCGCCAATCAGGTTTTCCATCACGACATTGGCATGGCGCTGACCATCGCCGAGCGGCAGGCCGGTCACGGCGCGGATATGCTGTTCAAACTGATCGACGGCACAGCCGTTTTGCGTCCAGTGCCCCGAATTGTGCACACGCGGCGCGATCTCGTTCACGACAAGCCCTTGGCCCGTCACGAAAAGCTCGACCCCCATAACGCCGACATAGTCGAGCGCGTTGAGGATGTTGGCGGCCAGAAGCACCGCGTCCATCCGCTGTGAGGCGGTGAGGGTCGCAGGCACGGTCGTGGTGCGCAGGATGCCGTCGCGATGCACGTTCTCGCCGGGATCAAAACAGGCGACGTCGCCGGAAAGGCCGCGCGCCGCGATGACAGACACTTCGTGGCTGAAATCGACAAACCCCTCAAGAAGGGCCGGAGCGCCTGCCATGTCCTTGATGGCGCTGGCAAGGTCGTCGGTACTCTTGATGCGCGCCTGCCCCTTGCCGTCATAGCCAAAGCGACGAGTCTTGAGGATCGCGGGCGCGCCGATCTGCGCGACGGCCGCCTCGAGCTCTTCAAGGGTCTCGACGGCGGCATAAGGTGCGGTTCTGAGGCCGAGCCCTTGCAGAAAGTCTTTTTCGGTAAGGCGGTCCTGGCTCACGCGGAGCGCCTCGCGGCCCGGACGGATCGGGCGATGCGCCTCAAGAATGTCGAGCGCCGAGGTCGGGATGTTCTCGAACTCATAGGTGATGACGTCGACCGATTCGGCGAAACGCTTGAGCGCCTCGGCGTCCTCGTAGGAGGCAGTGGTCACCGTATCGGCGACCTGCCCGGCGGGCGGGTTGGCGCCCGGCTCGAAGATATGCGTGATATAGCCAAGGCGCGACGCCGCGACCGAAAGCATCCGGCCAAGTTGGCCTCCGCCAAGAATACCAATGGTGCTGCCGAGGGGGAGGGTGTCAGTCATCTTGCGGCTCGTCGGGAATAGAAGCGGAAAGGGCCTCGCGCCACGCATCAAGGCGCTCTGCAAGGGCGGGATCGGAGGTGGCGAGAATACCCGCGGCCATCAACCCGGCATTGGCCGCGCCCGCCGCACCGATTGCCATGGTCGCGACCGGAAAGCCCTTGGGCATCTGGACGATGGAATAAAGGCTGTCGACACCGGAAAGCGCCTTGGTCTGGACCGGCACGCCGACGACCGGCACACGGGTCTTGGAGGCCATCATGCCCGGAAGGTGCGCCGCGCCGCCCGCACCGGCGATGATGACCTTGAGACCGCGGCCTGCGGCCTCCTTGCCATAGGACCAAAGTCGGTCCGGCGTGCGGTGCGCCGAGACGATCTTGGCCTCGTAAGCGATGCCAAGTTCATCGAGAATATCGGCTGCGAGTTTCATGGTCGGCCAGTCCGATTGGCTCCCCATGATGATTCCAACTTCTATGTCGCTCATTTCTGCCTCTGACGCCTTGAAAATAGGGTTTATAGACGATGCGGCGCGCGGCGCAATGCAACAGGGCAAGAAACCGTCATGTCGCGCTCCGGTCCGGGATCAGGCGATGATATCGGGGGTCAGGCGGTCTTCGATCTGTGAGATGATATCCTTGAGGCGAAGTTTCTGTTTCTTCAGCCGCTGGATCGTCAACTGATCGCCCGTTCCGCGTTCACTCAGGGCATGAATCGCCTCGTCGAGGTCGCGGTGTTCCTGCCGGAAGACTTCCAGCTCCACACGCAACACGTCATCGGTTTTCATGGACAGATCACGGGGGGCGTTCATCTTCGGATTTCCTGAGACTCGTCAGGCCTCTAACATAGCGAATAGCATCCTTGCTGCAAAGCCCTTGCAGTCCTCGCGCGGCTTTCCCATATTTACCTGAACGGGTCGCCATAACGGGGCCTGTTCTGGACTGTCGCTTACGCAAGGACGTGTCGATGAGCAAACTGACTCTCAATGCCTACCCGAACATGCTCGGGTTCGAGCAACTGGAACGCCTCTTGGAACGCACCGCAAAATCGGGCAACGAAGGCTATCCGCCCTACAATATCGAACAAACTTCGGATTTCTCCTATCGCATCACGCTGGCAGTGGCCGGCTTTAGCGAAGCAGACCTGTCGATCACCGTGGAAGACCGCCAACTCGTGATCCGGGGCCGCCAACAGGATGACGACGATGGCCGCATCTTCCTGCATCGCGGAATCGCCGCCCGCCAGTTTCAGCGCAGCTTCGTGCTCGCCGATGGCGTGGAGGTGGGCGACGCCATCATGGAAAACGGATTGCTACACGTAGACCTGAGCCGCACCCGGCCGGAAACCGTTGTACAAACCATAGAGATCAGGACGAAGTAACCATGTATACCGAATACGATTTTGGCCAAGAAGATCAGAACCGGATCGTCTATGTCCGCGAAGTCGCGGTGGACGATCTGCCCGAAGAAGTCCGCGATCAAGCCGAAGGCGCAGAGGTGCTCTATGCCGTGCATTCCGCCGATGGCGAGCGCCTCGCGCTTGTGAAAGAGCGCAACCTTGCCTTTGTTCTCGCGCGTCAAAACGATTTCGCGCCGGTCGCGGTGCATTGAGGCGACAGCTCTAGCCCTCCTGTCGTGCCGCTTCGATAATCGCTTCGGCTGCGCGCTTTTCCGTAGCTCCGAACCAAGCGGCCTTGGGCTTTACCCTGCGCAGTGCGGGAAGCATCTCTTCGAAGCGCTCCGCTGATGCGGACCGCACTGCTGCCTTGATGTCTTCTGCGCTGTTACAAATGATCATGGCATCCGTGTCGAGATAGTGCGCGATATTGGGGCAGCCGTAGTAGATCGGGATGCTCTCGCAGAGGATCGAGTCGATGAGCTTCTCGGTGAAATAGTCGGGCTCTTGCGCGTTCTCGATCACGACCGAGAACATATAGGGCGCGTGCCCATCCGATTTTTCATCGAACGGTTTATAGCCGCCGCCGATCGTATCGAGCGCCATCTCCGGATGTGCCTGCGCCCAATCCGCAATCTCGTGGCGCACATGGTGCCCCGGCTGCGTGCGTTTCGAAGATGCGATGAGAGAGGTCATCTTTGACTTGGTCGTATCGAGCGTTTCCCAGTTCGGCACCCATGTGCTGCCGAAGGGGAATTGGATGCCGTTTGGGATCGCGGAGATCAGTGGCGCATAAGCGCTCAGCACCCGGAAGAACCGCCTGTGGAATCGCAGAAGCTTTGTCAGGTGCCTTTCATGCACGATCTTCGGTTCGACAACGAGGACAGAGACGCGGGCTTTCGTTCCGAATCCGGGCCGGTAGTAGGATGTGCTGCGCGGATACATCAGAAGGTGATCTGAAGCAGAAAGATCTCGGAGTCCTTTACCGACAAGGTCCTCTGGTTGTCCAAGCGGCCAGTTGAGGGCGTTGAGAGGGTATCGAGACGGGTTTAAGCCGAGCTTCGCAGCGTGAGGAAGAACAGCAACCGTTGGTTTTCTATCCGACATCTTCGTCCTGTCTTTCTTGGCCCGGTCGGGCTTTATTTGTTCTCGAGTTTGCGCAGCTTGCGTTGTCGGCGGCGTGTTTTGGCCGCATCTAGTCGATCCCGCAGCCCCGCTGTGCGAAGTTCAATTCCTTTGTCAAAGAGCATCAACGTATTGCGCAAGGCCCATTGTCCAACGCTGCCGCGCGCGCCCTTCTCGGGCCACAAACTGCGCTCTGATTTGAGATAGAGGATATTTGATCTGTCTCCGGCGGGCTGGGCCGTCAGATCGCGTGCCAGATGCACGAGTTGATGGGCGATATTCTGTTCCGTCAGGATCGTTTGGCGGGCAGTGGCAATCGCGTTGCGCTCCCTGTCCCAGAGACCGGATTGCACCGCCTGTACGATCTGTTCTGCCGCTTGCCGGGGGTCGTCCAGATCGAGATAGGAAAAGCTCAAAGCCGGGAAATACTCTTCGACATTCGTCGCCCCGGCATAGAACGGATAGGCCCAGCATAGGTAGGGATCGGCGAGCTTTTCCGTCCATGTGTCGGGACCATGGCTGTTCTCGAGCGCGATATGGTATTTGCACGGCTCAAGGGCGAGGCGCTTGTCGTCAACGCTCTTATGTCCGCGCCCATAGATCTCAAGATGCTCCGGGATCTTCTCGATGAGTGCATCGAGAAAGGCGATCCGCTTCTGGTGGTACTCGGTGAAGCTCTTGTTGGAGGTCACGACCGAAACCTTGTTGCGCTTTGGCGGGGGGGCAAGGTTCGAGAAATAGTCATATCCCCGGAAATGCTCGATCTCCCAAGGTTTGGAGAAATCAATGCCCGCGAACCAGTACCAGCAGGGTGCGGTCTTCCATTGTCGTGTCCCGAGAGGTTTGTCCGTCGCCGACAGGACGATGCCAAACTGGTTGAGATAGCGGGCCGAGTAGGGATGAATTGCGTCCGGCTCTGCTGCGATGAAGGCGGTGCGCGCTTTGGGGAGCGTGGTCGCGATCGTGTAGGAGGCGCGGTTGAACGCGATCAGCGCGTCGCAGTCCTTGGGCACATCGAGGCCGAAGCTGAAGGAAAACCCGTCAAGCCTGCCGTCATTCCCGGGAAATTGTTTGAGAAATGCCGCTTCGGGGGCGTCCGTGAAGACATGGACCTTTTGGAGTTCTTGAGGCACCCGGTTCCCTTCCCTCAAGGCATCAGCCATCGTTCAGGAGTGTCCTAGCAGCCAGGAGGACGCGGCACAATAAGATGCCGCGTCCCGTGAGATTGTGTTCACGGCGATCACTGCGCCGCGATGAGGCCCATGCTTTCGAGCTTGAGGATCACCTGATGCGCGCAGTTGTCGACGTCGACATTTTCGGTTTCGACGCTCAGCTCGGGGTTGGCGGGAACGTCATAGGGATCGGAAATCCCGGTGAATTCCTTGATCTTGCCTTCGCGGGCGAGCTTGTAGAGGCCCTTGCGGTCGCGGCGTTCGCATTCTTCGATGGAAGTCGCGACATGGACCTCGATGAAGGCGCCGAACTGTTCGACATCTTCGCGCACCGCGCGACGCGTGGTGGCGTAGGGCGCGATCGGGGCACAGATGGCGATGCCGCCATTCTTCGTGATCTCCGAAGCGACATAGCCGATGCGGCGGATGTTGAGATCGCGGTGTTCCTTCGAGAAGCCAAGCTCGCTCGAGAGGTTCTTGCGCACGATATCCCCATCGAGAAGCGTCACCGGACGGCCCCCCATCTCCATCAGCTTGACCATGAGCGCGTTGGCGATGGTCGACTTGCCGGACCCGGAGAAGCCGGTGAAGAACACGGTAAAGCCCTGCTGCGAACGCGGCGGTTTGGTCTTGCGAAGCTCTTCGACCACCTCGGGGAAAGAGAACCAATCGGGGATTTCGAGGCCTTCCGACAGGCGGCGACGCAGTTCGGTGCCCGAGATGTTGAGGATGGTCACGTCATCCTTGTCCGCGATCTCGTCGATGGCTTCGTACTGGGCGCGTTCCTGCACATAGACCATGTGTTTGAAGTCGACCATTTCGATGCCGATCTCTTCCTGATGCTGGCGGAACAGGTCTTGCGCGTCATAGGGGCCGTAGAAATCTTCGCCTGCCGAGTTCTTGCCGGGGCCTGCGTGGTCGCGGCCAACGATAAAGTGGGTGCAGCCGTGGTTCTTGCGGATCAGGCCGTGCCAGACCGCTTCGCGCGGGCCGGCCATACGCATGGCAAGGTTGAGCAGCGACATGGTCGTGGTCGAACCCGGATACTTGTCGAGTACCGCCTCGTAGCAGCGCACGCGGGTGAAGTGATCCACGTCGCCCGGTTTGGTCATGCCGACAACCGGATGGATGAGAAGGTTGGCTTGCGCTTCTTTCGCGGCGCGGAAGGTGAGTTCCTGGTGCGCACGGTGCAGCGGGTTGCGGGTCTGGAAGGCCACGACCTTGCGCCAGCCGAGTTTGCGGAAATAGGCGCGCAGTTCGTTCGGCGTGTCGCGACGGGCGCGGAAGTCATAGTGGACGGGCTGCTGGATGCCGGTGACCGGGCCGCCGAGATAGACCTTGCCAGCCTGATTGTGCAGGTAGTTGACGGCAGGGTGCGCTTCGTCGTCGGCGCCAAAGACCTTCTCGGCTTCACGCGATTTGTTTGGGGTCCAACGGTCGGTCACGGTCATGGTGCCGAGGATGACGCCTTCTTGATCGCGCAATGCGATGTCCTGACCAAGCTCGAGCGACTCGGCAAAGTCTTCGGACACGTCGAGCGTGATCGGCATCGGCCAGAGCGAGCCATCCGCGAGGCGCATATTTTCGACGACGCTGTCGTAGTCTTCTTCCGACAGGAAGCCTTTCAGCGGGTTGAACCCGCCATTCATCAGAAGCTCCAGATCACAGATCTGGCGCGGCGTCAGGTCATGGCTGACGAGATCGGCGGCTTCGACTTTGAGTTTCTGCGAGCTCTCGTAGGACACGTAGAGTTCGGGGATGGGCGCGAGATTGTTCTGCATGAGTTTTGTCCTGTACTTGAACGGGGAAAGGCCACTGGTCGTGCCGGTCAATTCGGCGTGGAGTGCGTCGTATTCGTCGAATTTGCGGGCGAGGAACTGGTCGGTCAGGCGGAGTTTCTCCGCAGCGCCACGCGCGGTGAGCGCATAGGCAAAGCGTTGTCGCTTGTCCGGCCCGGAACGTTCGGAAATCCTGATCAAACCAGTCTCGGCAGCTGTGCGAAGCTGAGCGTTGAGGCGGCCAAGCGATATGCCAAGCGCCGCTGCCGTGACTCGCTGCGAGGCTTCCGGCGCAAGGTCAAGCTGGCGCAGGAGGCGAAAGAGCTGATCTTGCTCTTCCGGTTTGGATGTCGCGGTGGTCAAGGCCATGGTCTGGGACTCGAGATGTGTTCACGGATGAACGCATTGCATATCTCGCAGGCGCAGAAAAGAAGAAATGACGGCATTTTTAGGGAATCCACCAACGTGGCATGATTATCACAGCCGTTTTCGAGCCCTCAGCAGACACGCATGTCTCGGGCCGTGGGGCGGGATCGGAATGTTGTCTCGAAGGGAGGGAAGAGGGCAGGGAGATGCGCCCAGGTGCGCCCAGCGCGGGGGAAAATCGGTCTTTTCTGACCAAAGGCCGGGGCCGCGCGACCGTTGCGCGGCCCCTGTTGGTTCAATCGTCCTGTTCGGCGAGCCAGCGCTCGGCGTCAAGCGCCGCCATGCAGCCCATGCCCGCCGAGGTCACGGCCTGGCGATACTTGTGATCTGTCAGGTCGCCTGCTGCAAAGACGCCCGGCACCGAGGTTTCGGTGGTGCCTGGCTTCACCGCGACATAGCCGCCATTGTGAAGTTCGAGCGTATCCTTGACCAGTTCGGTCGCCGGCGCGTGCCCAATCGCGACGAAGACACCGGCGCAGGGGATTTCTGTGATCTCGCCGGTCTCCACGTGCTTGACCTTTACACCGGTCACGCCCTTGGGGTTGTCGTCGCCGACAACTTCTTCGAGCGTGTGGAACCACAGCGGTTCGATCTTGGGGTGTTTCTTGAGGCGGTCCTGCAAGATCATCTCGGCGCGCAGTTCGTCACGGCGGTGGATGAGCGTCACCTTGGAGGCGAAATTGGTTAGGAAAAGCGCCTCTTCCACGGCGGTGTTGCCGCCCCCGATCACAACAATCTCTTGTCCGCGATAGAAGAACCCGTCGCAGGTTGCACAGGCCGAGACACCAAAGCCCTTAAAGGCCTCTTCCGACGGCAGGCCGAGCCATTTGGCACGCGCGCCCGTGGCAAGGATCACAGCGTCGGCGGTGATCGTGTTGCCACTATCGCCCTTGGCGGTGAACGGGCGCTTGGACAGGTCGAGGTCGGTGATGATGTCCGAAACGATCTCGCAGCCCATGGCGCGCGCGTGTGCTTCCATGCGCACCATCAGGTCCGGACCTTGCACCTCGGTGTCGCCGGGCCAGTTCTCGACCTCTGTCGTGGTGGTGAGCTGTCCGCCCGGTTCGATCCCCTGCACGAGAATCGGCTCGAGCATGGCGCGGCTCGCATAGACGCCGGCGGTGTATCCCGCAGGGCCCGAGCCGATGATGAGAACCTTGGTGTGTTTCGTGTCGGCCATGAGGCACCTTTCCGTTCTTCAAACTGGGTTGCCGAAAGGATATAGCGATCCGGACCACCGGCGAAAACCCCGATGGCGTCGCAAATTCGCGCCGGTCAAATGTTGGGCGGTCAGGCGAAGCACAATAAAATGATCTTGCGCCTGCGTGAAATAATATTGCGCGTGCGCCGGGCGGTGGTATAAGAACCGAAAATCTGACAGCGAGAGAAACTTCATGCCCGGAACACGGCTCGATCCGATAGATCGTAAAATCCTGGCCGAACTGCAGGCCGATGGCCGCATGACAAATGTCGAACTGGCCAAGCGCGTCGGAATCTCGGCTCCGCCCTGTCTGCGCCGCGTGCGCACGCTTGAAGAGGCGGGGTTCATCCGCGGATATCACGCCGACGTAGACGCACGTGAACTCGGTTTCGAAGTGCAGGTCTTTGCCATGGTTGGCCTCGTAAGCCAGGCCGAGGCGGACCTCGCCACCTTTGAAGAGCGCTGCCGCAACTGGTCGCTCGTGCGCGAGTGTCACATGTTGAATGGCGAAGTGGATTTCATCCTCAAATGCGTCGCCCCGGACCTATCGACCTTCCAGAGCTTTCTCACCGAAGACCTGCTCAAGGCGGACAATGTGGCGAGTGTGAAAACCTCGTTGGTGATCCGTGGTGCCAAGGATGAACCGGGCGTACCGTTCGATGTGCTCGAAGACCGCCTGAGTCGCGACGCCTGATCTTCTGATCCCTGAATTGCAAAGGCCGCGCCCGGATCGTCCGGACGCGGCCTTTTTCGTTGTGCTGCCTGTATGACTTAAGCCGCTTTGACTTCGAGCTCGCCTGCGGTGCGCTTGGCAATGAAAGCCGCTCGGCGCGCGCCACGTGCCCACGGCATGGCCGGAACGTCGGTTTTCGCGCTTGCCGTGATGGATTTGATAAAGCGTGTTTTGCCTGCCATTTGTTTTCTCCTTCGTTCCGAACCCGGGCTGTCTCGCCCGCATTGTTTCTTGATTGAAACCAATGTCGTCCCGAAATGGGGCAGGGATGGGGCGGAACCGGTCTGATTTTAGGAAAATGCCCGGTTCTTTTCGGGGCAGGTGGGTCGTCCCGAGCTCAGAGACGGATGGTCGAGATGAGACGCCCGTAGTCCGCCTCGCCGGCATGGGTCGCGCGGCGATAGGAGAAGAACCGCGCTGGATCCGAATAGGTACAATGGCGGGTCCATTCCGCCGTCCCGACCCCTGCCTTCCGCAGCCGGTGTAAGCCATAGCCCTGAAGATCGAAGAGCATCTTCTCGCCACCATCGCCTGCGAAGAAGCGGCTGTTCTCAACGTCTTCTAGGAGGAAGTCATCCATGAACTCCGGACCAACCTGATAGGCGCGCTGGCTGATCGACGGACCGATCACGGCGGCGGTCCGGTCCCGCTTGGCGCCAAGGGCCTCCATCGCATCAAGCGTCGCCTCGAGGATGCCACCAAGCGCGCCGCGCCATCCGGCATGTGCGGCCCCGATAACGCCCGCCTCGTGGTCTGCGAAAAGCACCGGCTGACAATCGGCGGTCAACACGGCCAGAACGACACCCGGTGTCTTGGTGACCATGGCGTCTGCTTCTGGGCGTGGATCTTGAAGCGGGCCGTCAACCGTGACGACATTGCTGGAATGGGTCTGGTGCACAGAAACAAGGTGCTCCGGTGCGACGTCCATTGCGCCGGCAACCCGGCCCCGATTGATACGCACGATCTCAGATTGATCCGACGACCCGGCACCACAGTTCAATCCCGAGAACACACCCGAAGAGGCTCCGCCCTTGCGGGTAAAAAAGCCATGCCGCAAAGGCGTCAGGCGATCGGATGTCACGATTTCAAGCATCAGGCCTCGAATCCGGGGGGCGGGGTTGCGTCTGTCGGATAGACCGCCAGCGTTTTGAACAGGTTTCCCATTTCCTCCGGGTGCGTCAAGCGGCGATGTGCGGCGATATGGCTTTCAAGCGCCGCCCCGCTGAGCCCCTTGGCGAGCGCTTGGGCGCGGGCCGTGATCCCGAGCCGTTCAAGGAAAACTCCCTGCGGCGTCAGTCGGCTATGGGCCGAGGGCGTGGCGTTGGCGAGCGCCTCGAAATCCACATGCGCCGTAAGGTCCGCCGTACCGGGCGCCTCAAGTGGAGCGACTTTTTCATGCGCGCGCATCGCCTGTAGCGTGTCGCCGAGAGAGCGCCAGTCGCCATAGTCGATTACGATCCCCACGCCACCCTGTGCTTCGATTCGTGTCCCGATGGCGGCCATGATCGGCGCTGCTTGCGGGCAGATTTCCACAAGATCGCCCTCTTGCGTATCCGCGAGACGGTGGTGCAGCGCGGGCTGCGCCAGAAGATCGCCAAGACCGAACCGCAGGCTTTCATCCTCCAGGCCGACCAGACGCTCACGCCACCCCGGTCCACTGCGCAGGAATTGCCGGATCGGTAGCGCATCAAAAAACTCGTTCGCAACGAGGAAAAGCGCTCTGTCCTCGGGAAGGGTGTCGATGCTGTCATGCCATGTGACCTCCTCCCCGAGCGTGGCGCGTTGTGCTGCGCGCAGGGGCGGAGAGGCCTCGACAAGGTGGAGCGTGGCCGCTTCCGTGAATCCCGGCACTGCGCGGGTCGCGCGTAGGATATCGGCCATGAGTGTGCCGCGACCGGGTCCAAGCTCGGCCAGAGCAAACCGCGCCGGATGCCCTTGGTCGAGCCAGCTTTGCGCGAGGCAGAGGCCGATCATCTCGCCGAACATCTGCGAGATTTCCGGCGCAGTGGTGAAGTCGCCCGCGGCGCCAAGGGGATCTCGCGTCGTGTAATAGCCATGCGTCGGATTCAATAGCGCCTCGGCCATGAATTCCGAGACGCGCAGCGGCCCGCCCGCCCGAATCCGCGCCGCGAGATGGGCTTCGAGATCAGACATGGCGGACACGGCGCGCGCGTTGAATGAGCCAGAGCCCAAAAAGGATCATCGGCAGCGACAGGATTTGCCCCATCGTCAGCCCGTAGCCCCCCATTTCAAGCGCGAGGCCAAGCGGGTTGCCTTCGGAAATGAACTGCGGATCGGGCTGGCGCACGAACTCGACAAGGAACCGCGCGACGCCATAGCCCGCAAAGAACACCCCCGCGATGAGGCCCGGCGTCTTGAGCGCCCCGCGCCGGAAGGCGAGGGTGATGAGCAGCGCTCCGAGGATTAGCCCCTCAAGCAGCGCCTCGTAGAGCTGCGATGGATGGCGTGCGCAGATCTCGCCCACGGCTTGGCCGCATTCCTGCGCGTAATAGCCGGGAAAGGCGACGCCCCAAGGCAGGTCGGTTGGTCGCCCCCAAAGCTCGGCATTGATGAAATTGGCAATCCGGCCGAGGAGAAGCCCCGGCGCGACCCCGAGAGACATCGCGTCGGCCAGCGACAGGCGTGATACCTTATGGCGCGCCGACCAGGCCCAGGCCGCGATCACGACACCAAGGAATCCGCCATGGAACGACATGCCCCCTTGCCAAATGACAAGGATTTCCGCGGGGTTCGCGAGGTAATAGGCAGGCTTGTAGAATAGGACATAGCCAAGCCGCCCACCTAGGATCACGCCAAGGATGACCCATGTGAGCAGGTCTTCGCATTGTCGTGCATCCATAGGCGCACCCTTGTCCCCCCAAAGGGCCGGGCGCTTCAAGGCAGCAACGACAAGCCGCCAGCCAAGCAGGATGCCGACGATATAAGCCATCGCATACCAGCGGAGCGCGATCTCAAAGCCAAACAGGCTGAAC
Organism: Shimia sp. FJ5; assembly: GCF_032918335.1. NCBI lineage: Bacteria > Pseudomonadati > Pseudomonadota > Alphaproteobacteria > Rhodobacterales > Roseobacteraceae > Shimia > Shimia sp. FJ5. Next base: position 193,180 of record NZ_JAWJUV010000004.1, read on the forward strand.
GCGAAAATTTCGGAGGAGATATCGGGGAAGGGGATCATGGCGCGCATAGGCGAAGTTTTGTCCATGGCTCGCAGAGGAAGTCAACCTTGTGCCGCGCCGCATCTGCCCCCATATAGGGGCCAACGCAATTGCCGGAGACGATCATGCAGACCCGCAACAAGATCATGGACGATATTTCCCAATTGATGACCAACGCCATGGGCGTGGCGCAAGGGGCCAAGGACGAAGCCGAAACCGCGATGAAGTCGATGATGGATCGTTGGCTCGCGGACCGCGATTTCGTCACCCGCGAGGAATTCGATGCCGTGCGCGCCATGGCCCAGAAGGCCCGAGAGGAAAACGAGGCCCTGAAGGCACGCCTCGATGCGCTGGAAAAGAAGTAAGATTTGAAGGGCGCCGCGAGCGCCCTTTTTCTTTGCGGTATGCCTGTCATGACACCGCGGGCATCGATTGTTCTTGCCGGGCGCGCTGGGCCGGGTAGCCTTGGACCTGATATGAGTCGGGACATCACATTCAGGACGGAAGACCTCACCAAGACCTATGGTGAGGGCGCGGCCGCCGTGCATGCCCTGCGCGGTGTCGATCTTGAGATTCCGCGCGGCGAGATTGTCGTGCTCCTCGGGCCGTCCGGTTCTGGCAAATCCACGCTTCTCAATATTCTCGGTGGGCTTGATCGCGCGACAAGCGGTGACGCCTATTTCGAGACAGAAAACCTAAGCGATATGAACGACCGCGCGCTGACGCGCTATCGGCGCGATCACGTCGGGTTCGTGTTTCAATTCTATAACCTCATGCCGTCGCTTACGGCGCGAGAGAACGTCGAGCTTGTGACGGAAATCGCCAAGGATCCGCTCGGCGTCGAAGAGGCGCTGACGCTCGTCGGCCTCGGCGATCGCATGGATCATTTCCCGGCCCAGATGTCAGGCGGCGAACAACAGCGTGTCGCCATCGCCCGTGCCGTGGCCAAGAACCCGACCGTGCTTTTCTGTGACGAGCCCACGGGGGCGCTCGATTCGACCACCGGGCGTGCGGTGCTGCATGTGCTGAACGATGTGAATGCACGTCTTGGCGCGACTGTCCTGATCGTGACCCACGCTGCCGAGACCGCCCGCATGGCGCATCGCGTCATCCATTTTGCGGATGGTGCTATTCGCGAAGTGGTGCAGAACGAAACCCGCCTCAGCCCTGACGAGATCGAATGGTAGGACAATGCGGGCGCTCGATCATAAGCTGATGCGCGATCTCTGGCGGATCCGGGGGCAGGCGGGAGCCATTGCCCTCGTCGCCGCCGTCGGGGTCAGCCTTCTGGTGATGATGTCGGGAATGCTGCAATCGCTGCGCGAAACACGGATTCAGTATTACGAGAGCTACCGCCTCGCCGAGATTTTTGCGCCAGTGACCCGCGCCCCCAGCCCAATGGTCGAGCGTGTCGCCGATATCGCCGGAGTCGCCGCCGCAGAAGGCCGTATTCGGGGCGCCGCGCTTCTCGACATGCCGGGGCAGGCGCTTCCGGTGCGGGCTGCCGCTCTGTCTTTGCCGCGCTCCATGGTACCGCGCCTCAACAATCTGTACCTCAAGGATGGGCGTCTCCTCGCCCCCGGTCATATGGACGAGGTGGTGGTTCTAGAGAGTTTCGCAACCGCGCATGACCTCGCGCTCGGCGATCACTTGACCGCGACCATGCAAGGTAGCCGCCGCGACTTTCAGATCGTCGGCTTTGCCGCTTCTCCGGAGTTCCTCTTTACCACGGCGCCGGGCGAGTTCGTGCCTGACGATGCCCGCTTTGCCGTACTTTGGATGCATGAGGAGGCGCTTGCTGCTGCCTTCGACGTACAAGGCGCGGTGAACGAGGTTCTGATTGCGCTTGAGCGCGAGGCAAATGCCAATGACGTTCTGGCCAAGGTCGATCGGCTTCTGGATCGCTATGGCGGACAGGGGGCCTACCTGCGCAAGGATAGCATGTCGGACCGTTTCATCTCGGAAGAGATCGCAGGACTTTCGGCAACATCCGTTGTCGTGCCGCCGATCTTCCTTGGGGTGGCAGCTTTCCTTCTTTACATCGTCATCACCCGCCTGGTGCAGGCCGAGCGCGAACAGATCGGTCTTATTAAGGCGTTCGGCTACACCGACTTCGAGGTGGCCCTGCATTACTTCAAGCTGGTGATCATCATCGCTGTGATCGGCGCGGCGCTGGGCTGCGCGCTTGGGCTTTGGGGGGGGCGGCTTATGGCGGGGGTCTACCAATCGGTCTATCATTTCCCCTTCCTCGTGTTCCGGGTCGAGCCCTCGTCCTTTGTCACGGGCATCATCACCTCGGTTTTTGCCGCCTCTGCCGGGGGCATTCTTGTGCTGCGCGGGGTCTTCCGTCTGACGCCCGCCGTCGCCATGCGCCCGCCTGCGCCAATGGACTTTTCGCGCACGGGCGCGCTCAACGACCGTTTGCGCCGCTGGCTCGATCAACCGACCCGTATGGTTCTGCGCCGCATCCTGCGCAATCCGGGGCGGATCGGCGGTGCGGTGCTCGGGATCGCCGTCGGCATGGGTCTCTCTTCGGCGCAGATGTCGCTCATGTCGGGCTTTGATGACACGCTCGATCTGACCTTCGGGGTGATCGACCGTTCCGATGTTGCCGTGACCTTTTTCGAACCCATGCCCGCCAAGACGGCGTTCAATATGGCGCATCTTCCTGGCGTCCTCGAGGTAGAGCCCGTGCGCAGCGTCTCTGCCGTGATGCGCAACGGACGGCAGAGCTATCGCGGCTCGGTCACAGGGCTTGTCGAAGAGGCGCGCCTGAATCGCGCCGTGCGCAAGGACATGAGCGATATTTCCATGCCGACCAAGGGCATCGTGCTCGCTCGCGCGCTTGCCGACACGCTCGATATTGGACCCGGCGAAACGTTGCGTGTCGAGGTGCTCAACGGTCGCCGCCCGACGATAGATGTGCAGGTCGCGGAGGTGGCCGAGACACTGCTTGGTGCCCCCGCCTATATGCGGTTCGAAGGTCTCAATGCCGCGCTTGGTGAAGTCGGGCGCGTTTCGGCGGTCTACTTGCGGGTGGACGCGTCGAAGATGGATGCGCTCTATGCCGCGCTGAAGGATATGCCGACAGTCGCTGGCGTGACACAGCGCGAAGACGCCCGCGCGGCGATGCAAAAGCTCATGGATACGGGCGCGGGCGCAATGCGCTATGTGATGGCGGCGATTGCTGGGATCATCACCTTCGGCATTGTCTATAACGCTGCCCGCATCGCGTTTGGCGAGCAATCCCGCGATCTGGCGAGCTTACGGGTCATGGGGTTCACGCGCGGCGAAACCTCTTATGTGCTGCTCGGTGAGTTGGTCGTGGTGGTGCTATTGGCAGTGCCGCTTGGTGTTGGGGTCGGCTACTACCTGTCTTTCCTGATCGCTGCCGGATTTAGCACCGACCTCTACCAGATCCCGACGGGATTCCGCCCAGATGCCTTCGGTGCGGCGGGGGTGGCCGTACTTCTGGCGACGGTTGTGTCGGGGGCTTTGGTGCGACGGGATATTGACAAGGTCGACCTCGTGGAGACCCTGAAGACAAGAGAGTGAGGCGAAAATGGCGACGCGGAAATCGAGAAATGTGCTCATGATCGGGGTTGTCGGGCTGGTCGCGGCGGCGCTTGCCGCAGCCTTCTGGCCACAACCGACCGAGGTCGACCTCGGCACGGTCAAACGCGGTGCCATGCGGCTGACCGTGGATGAAGAGGCCCGCACACAGGTGCGCGACCCCTATGTGGTCTCGACACCCATCGCGGGCCATCTCTTGCGCGTGGACCTTCAGCCCGGCGATCGTGTGACGCAGGGCGAAACCATCGTCGCACGCATGTTGCCCACCAACCCTGCCGCGCTCGATATCCGGACGCGGGAACAGGCCGGAGCCGCTATCGACTCGGCCAAGGCCGCGTTGCGCGTTGCCGAGGCTGACCTGAACAAGGCCCTTTCAGATCGCGACCTCGCCCAAACCGCCCTTGAACGTGCCCGCAAGCTCTTTGCGCAAGGCAATATCTCACAGGCTGCGATGGAACGGTCGGAAAGCGCGATGCGGACGGCGCAGGCCGTGGTCGATACCGCCCGCGCGGCCATCTCGATGCGGGTCGCCGACCTCAACAACGCCGAAGCCAATTTGATCTCCTTTGACAATATCGGCCAAGCCAGAAGCGCCAGCGAGGCCATTGACCTGCCATCTCCGATCACTGGTGTGGTGCTGCGGGTGATCCAAGAAAGCGAAACCATCCTCCCGGCCGGCACGCCGGTGCTCGAGATCGGCGATACCGCGAATGATCTCGAAGTTGTGGTCGAGTTGCTGAGCAGCGATGCCGTGCGTGTCGCAATCGGCGATCCTGTCGAGATCGACAATTGGGGCGGCGACGGCGTGTTGAATGGTATGGTGGAACGGATTGACCCCTTCGGATTTACCAAGTTCTCCGCGCTCGGCGTCGAAGAACAACGGGTCAACTCTGTGATCCGCTTCACCGATCCACCGGAACAGCGTGGCGGGCTAGGCCATGGGTTCCGCGTCGAAGCCCGCATCATCGTCTGGCAGGATGAGGACACGCTCATCGCCCCTTCAAGTGCCTTGTTTCGTCATGATGACGGCTGGGCCGTCTTCGTCATCCGCGAGGGACACGCGGTCCTGACACCCATCGAAATCGGACGCAACAACGGGTTTTCCGCGCAGATTCTCGACGGGCTCGACGTGGGAGCAGAGGTTGTTCTCTACCCATCGGCGACGCTCGTGGACGGGGCCCGCATTGCCGCCAGAAGCGCCGGCTAGATCGTCTTTCGATAGCGCCATAGGTTGCGCGTTCTGCGGGTTTTCCAACAAGGGAAACGCGCCCGGCGCTCTCTGTGGTATGTGACAGTTTCTTGTGCCTCGGTGCGATTAATCCACAACTTATTGCGTTATCCACAAATATTTTGCTTTACAGCAGACCCTCTCTACCGCCACCATATCTAGTAAGGGAGGCGGAAAATCCCGCTGTCCCTAGAGCAGGCACCAAGCGCTAGGGGCGCTGCCATTCCCCCGGCGCAAGAGAGAAAGAGGTGGCGCCATGGCATTGTCTGAGCAGTTCTTCGAAGAAGATATTCACCCGATCGACATCGTCGAGCATATCGCAGAGCACCACGACTGGAGCTTTGACAGACTCGGGGACGATCAGATCGCGATGGCTGTTGAAGGACAGTGGCGCACCTACTCGATCACCCTTGCCTGGTCCCACTATGATGAAACGCTTCGCCTCGTGTGTTCCTTTGAGATGGAGCCGCCCGAAGAGAAGCTGAGCGCACTACACGCGGCGCTCAACGCGGTCAACGACGAATGCTGGGCCGGGGCGTTTACCTTCTGGGCCGAGCAAAAACTGATGATCTATCGCTACGGCCTCGTCCTTGCGGGCGGCCAGATGGCGAGCCCCGATCAGGTTGATACAATGATCCGTGCCGCCGTCCTGAGCGCCGAACGCTTCTACCCCGCGTTTCAGCTTGTCGTGTGGGGCGACCGCAAGGTCGAGGACGCGATGCAGGTCGCCATTGCAGAGGCTTACGGTCGCGCGTAACACTTCCCCCCAAATACGAACAGGGGGACATCATGGATATGAAACATGTCGCCGAGCGGGGTTTGGTTCTGCTCGGATGTGGCAAAATGGGATCGGCCATGCTCGAGGGCTGGCTCGCGGGCGGACTTCCTGCAAACTCTGTCTGGGTGCAGGATCCGTCCCCGAGCGATTGGGTCAAAGGCTCTGGCGTGAACGTCAATGAAACGCTGCCCGCGAAACCCGCCATCGTCCTTGTCGCGGTCAAACCGCAGGTCATGGCCGAGGCGCTTCCGGTGCTAGAACCGATGGGCAATGGCGAAACGCTCTTCATTTCGGTTGCGGCTGGGATCGGTTGCGCCACCTACGAAGACATGCTCGGAAGCGACACTCCGATCATCCGCGCCATGCCGAACACGCCCGCAGCCGTCGGGCGGGGCATCACCGCGATCATCGGCAACGCCCGCGCTAGTGCCGATATGCTCGATCTTGCCGAAAGCTTGCTCAAGGCCGTGGGACAGGTCGTTCGCCTTGAGAGCGAAAGTCAAATGGATGCGGTCACCGGCGTGAGCGGCTCTGGCCCTGCCTACGTTTTCCATATGATCGAATGCATGGCTGCAGCGGGCGAAGCACAAGGTCTCGCGCCCGATCTTGCCATGGCGCTCGCCAAGGCGACCGTGGCCGGGGCAGGGGCGCTGGCCGAGGCCGCGGATGAGACGCCCGCGCAACTGCGCGTCAACGTGACAAGCCCTAACGGTACGACACAAGCCGGTCTTGAGGTGTTGATGAACGCCGAAACCGGCCTGCCGCCATTGATCCGCAAGACCGTCGCAGCAGCAGCAGATCGCTCGCGGGAGCTGGCCAATGGCTGAGATTTCCTTTGACGACTTCCTCAAAGTCGACATCCGTGTTGGCACTGTGACCCGCGCCGAGCCCTACCCGGAGGCGCGCAAACCCGCGATCAAGCTCTGGGTCGATTTTGGCGATGAGATTGGCGAGCGCAAAAGCTCAGCCCAGATCACCAAGCACTACGATCCCGAGGCCCTTGTCGGTAAACAGGTCATGGCCGTGGTCAATTTTCCCCCTCGCCAGATCGGCAAGTTCATGTCGGAAATCCTTGTTCTCGGTTTGCCGGATGCAGATGGCGAAATCGTCCTTATCGGCCCAGATCAACCCGTGCCAAGCGGCGGGAGAATGCATTGAAACGGCTGTTCGTGACGCGCCCGTTGCCCGACCTCGTCATCGACAAGGCCCGCGAGGCTTGGGATGTGACCGTCAGGACGAGCAACGCGCCGATGTCCCCGGACGAGATGCGTGTGTCCTTGCAGGACTACGATGCCGTCTTGCCGACCCTTGGAGATCTCTACGGTGCCGAGGTCTTTGCCGCCGTGCCCGCCGCGCGCTGTCGTATCCTCGCGAACTTTGGCGTCGGGTACAACCATATCGATGTAGCCGCCGCCCGCGCTGCCGGGATTGCTGTGACCAACACGCCTGGCGCGGTGACCGACGCCACTGCCGATATCGCCCTGACCTTGATGATGATGAGTGCTCGCCGCGCGGGCGAAGGCGAACGGTTGGTGCGCGCCGGGGCTTGGAGTGGCTGGCACCCGACCCAGATGCTCGGGCTGCACCTTTCAGGCAAGACTGTCGGCATTGTCGGCATGGGACGCATCGGTCAGGCCATCGCCAAGCGCTGTCACCTCGGGTTCGGTATGGCAGTGCGATATTTCAATCGCTCGCCGAAGGACTTGCCCTTTGACGCGACCCGTGTGGACAACCTCCACGAACTCGCGGCTGAGGTCGACATTCTCGTAGCGGCGGTGCCCGGTGGGGCCGAGACGCGGCACCTGATGGATGCCGGTATCTTTGCAGCGATGCAGCCCCACGCGCATTTCATCAACATCTCGCGCGGCGATGTCGTCGACGAAGCCGCCCTTATCACCGCGCTTGAAAGTGGGGCCATTGGCGGCGCGGGGCTTGATGTTTATGAACAGGAACCCATCGTTCCGGACGCGCTGATACAGATGGAAAACGTGGTGCTTCTGCCCCATCTCGGCACCGCCGCGCTCGAAGTGCGGACCGGCATGGGGTTGATGGCCGTGGAAAACCTTGCCGCCTTTGCCACCGGAGCGCCGTTACCGAACGCCGTCTGATCCGTCGTCCATCGCTTCACGCCAATGACGGCGGCAGAGGGAAACATAGCTCTCATTGCCGCCGATCTGCACCTGTGCACCGTCATGCAGCACGTCTCCAGCCTCATCGAGCCGCACCACCATCGTCGCTTTCTTGCCGCAGTGACAGATCGTGCGCACTTCGCGCATTTCGTCGGCAAGAGCGAGCAACGCGGCAGAGCCGGGAAAGAGTTTGCCCCGGAAATCGACGCGCAGCCCGTAGCACATGACCGGCACGCCAAGATCGTCCACGGCCCGTGCCAATTGCCAGACTTGCGCCTCCTCGAGAAACTGCGCCTCGTCAAGGAACACACAGGCGCAGGGCCCTTCGTCAAGCCGGGCCTCGATCATCGCGAATAGATCGTCTTCGGGGCCAAACCCAACCGCCGGGCTTTCAATCCCGATCCGTGACGCAATCTTGCCGCGACCGGCGCGCGTATCTAGCGCCGCAGTCAGGAGGTAGGTCTCCATGCCGCGTTCGCGGTAGTTATGCGCGGCTTGCAAGAGCACCGTCGATTTGCCGGCGTTCATTGTCGAATACTGAAAGTAGAGCTTGGCCATGGCGCGGTCATAGGCTGGCGAAGGGCTTGGATGCAAGAGGCTCTGGTGGGCGAGGCGGGGCCGAGGCGATCGCATCCACGATCGCCCCGAACCTGCCGTCTACTCTTAACTCAAGCTTTCCAGGAGACAGGGTCTCTGGGGATGGCTGGAAAGCGCCACTCGCAACGATGTAGACAGGTCGCCTGCTACGAGACTTGTTCGCATATGGACGCCCCTACACTCCGAGCACGTGTCCGAGGGATTGTGCCCGAATGTCCACGCGTTTCCGCATGTGAACACTTTACCAATGACATTATGAATGTAAGTCTTTAAGGGGAAACAAATTGCAGGTTTCCCCATGCGCTAAGGGGATTATTCGTTTCGGGGGTAGAAGAGCATGAACGCGATCGGGTCGTACCTGAAGAAGCACTCCGAGGCTCTGGTCAAGGATGTTGGGATCGAGGCCGCTTGCGAGCTGACGGGAAAATCCAAGGCCACGCTCGGACGCTACTACTCGCAACATCCCGAACACGAAGACCGGTTCATGCCGATTGATGCGGTCGCCCTCCTCGAAGAAGCCTCGTCTTACCCCCATGTTACGGCGGCTCTGGCCGAGTTGAAGCGCATCACCCTTTCCTATGACGATCGCCGCAAGAACGATCGCGAAGGTGGGGTCAATTCCGATGTGGTCGCCCTGAGCCAGCGGTTCGCCATGCTGATGGCCGAATATAGCCAGTCGATCGAAGACGGGATCATTACCGTGAACGAGGCCAAGCGCCTTCTCAAGGAAACTGTCGCGCTGCAGCAGGTGCTGATCGACATGAAGCTGCACCTCGAAGAAGAGACCGTCTGATCTTTGGCTCTCAGGCCTCGCGCCGTAGCAGAACAGACCCGACCGAATAGCCCGCCCCGAAAGAACACACGAGCCCAAGATCGCCGGGGTCGAGATCGTCGGAATACTTCGCGAATGCGATGATCGACCCGGCCGAAGACGTGTTGGCATAGTCCTGAAGGATGTTCGGCTGTTCCTCGCGTTCCGGCGTGCGGCCCATGACCTTCTTGCCGATGAAATCGTTCATCGACTTGTTCGCCTGATGAAGCCAGAGCCGGCGCAGGTTCTCGCCGCCAAAGCCCTCGTCATCGAGATGGGCAAGGATATGCGCCGACACCATCGGCACCACTTCCTTAAAGACCTTGCGGCCGTTTTGCATGAACTGCATATCGCGCCGATCCTCGACACCGGACGGACGCGAGCGGCGCAGGAAGCCGTTATTGTTGCGGATATTGTTGGAGAATTCCGTCGCGCAACGGGTCGAGAGGATATCGAACCGCGCGCCCTTGGCATCTTCCGCGCGCTCAATGACTGTTGCCGTCGCCACGTCGCCAAAGATGAAATGGCAATCCCGGTCGCGCCACTCGAGGTGCCCCGAGCAGATCTCGGGATTGACGACGATGGCCTTGGTGGCCGAGCCGGACCGCACCATGTCCGCCGCCGCCTGAATGCCGAAGGTGGCCGAGGAACAGGCGACGTTCATGTCAAAGGCAAATCCGCCCGCGCCAAGCGCCTTCTGGATTTCGATGGCAATCGCCGGGTAGGCGCGCTCCATGTTGGATGCGGCACAGATCACGAGGTCGATCTCTTCCGCCGCGACGCCCGCCATATCGAGCGCCTTCTGGCAGGCATCAAGCGCCATCTCTGCCATCAGCGAAAGCTCATCATCACTGCGCTGGCGCAGATGCGGATGCATGACCTCCGGATCAAGAACCCCGCTCTTGTCGATCACATAGCGTTGTTCGATTCCCGAGGCCTTGAAGATGAACTCCGACGAGGAATGTTCCATCGGAGCCATCTCGCCCGCCGCGATGGCCTCGGCGTTCTTTGCGTTCATCCGATCGGCATAGGCATTGAACGCGACGACAAGTTCGTCGTTGGTGATGACCTGTTCCGGGGTGAAGACACCGGTGCCGGTGATGGCGGGTTGATACATGGCTGACCTCTTGCAAGCAGTATCCTAGCAATCCCCAACCCTGACCAGTTGGTCAAGGGGCGCGCGGTAAAAAACGCTCGACTGACCTTAGGCGAACGGGTCTTCCGGGTAGCCGACCCCGGCAAGGTAAAGCCCCTGCGGCGGGCAAACTGGACCACAGGCCGCCCGATCCCGTGCCTCGAGCGCCTCGCGTACCTGTTCGGGTGTCCATGCCCCCGCGCCAACGCGCTCCAGAGTCCCGACGAAACTGCGCACCTGATTGTGCAGGAACGACCGCGCCCGCACATGGAAATGCATCTCCGGCCCCCAAAGCGTCTCAACCCGCTCGACCCGCAACTCATCGAGCGTTTTAACCGGGCTGGCCGACTGACAGATCGAACTGCGGAAGGTGGTGAAGTCGTGATGGCCGATGAGGAAATCCGCCCCGGCCTGCATCGCTTCAGCATCTAGGCTGTGATTGATCTGCCAGACCAGTCCCGCCTGATGCGTCGCAGGGGCGCGACGCATGAGGATGCGAAACAGATACCGCCGCTCCACCGCCGAGAACCGCGCGTGCCAGTCCTCGTCCACCCGCGCCGCGGCAACAATGGCCACAGGATTCGGTTTCAGATGATGGTTGAGCGCTTCCGAAAGGCGGAACGGGTCCCAGTCCTTTTCCATATCGCAATGCGCCACCTGCGCCAGGCCATGCACCCCTGCATCCGTGCGCCCGGCGGCCGCTATCGTGTGCGGCCCCGGCTCAAGCCGTGCCAGCGCAGCCTCAATCGCGCCCTGAACCGAGGGCTGATCGGCCTGTCTTTGCCATCCGGCAAAGGGCGCTCCGTGGTATTCGACTTTGAGGGCATATCTTGGCATGGCCTGCGCATAGCCCATGTTGCGCGCCGCGAAAAGAGGGGGAGGACATGGGCCAGACTCCCCCCTAGCAATGTTACGCGTCGACACATAGCTTGAGAGCGAAGCAAACACAGGGGGCCGCGTGGTCATCTCAACCCTTGCCGACGGCCTGACGCGCAGCGTCGAATCCGTCGGCGACACCATCTCCGAGACCTTCTTCGAACCGGTGATCCGGCTCGGTGTGACGGGGCTTGCGCGGTCGGGCAAGACGGTGTTCATCACCTCTCTGGTCGCCAACCTCCTAGATCGCGGGCGGATGCCCGGCCTTTCTGCCGTGGCCGATGCGCGTATCACCGCTGCCCACCTGCAACCCCAACCTGACGACACCATTCCCCGGTTCGACTACGAAACCCATCTCGCCGCGCTCACACGTCCCGATCCGCATTGGCCCGAAAGCACCCGCGCCGTGAGCGAGTTACGCCTGTCGCTCAAGGTTCGGCCCACGTGTCTCCTTGGCGGCGTGCAGGGGCCGCGTACCGTGCATATCGACATCGTGGACTATCCCGGCGAGTGGCTCCTTGACCTTGCGCTTCTCGACAAAAGCTATGCCGAGTGGTCCGCTGAGACCCTCGCCCGGCTCGAGACCCGTGAAGAGGCGCTGCCCTTCCGCACCGCGTTGCGCGAAACGGATGCGCTTGCGCCGCTTGACGAACCCGTTGCCCAACGCCTCGCCGCGGCCTTTACGACCTATCTCAATGCCGCGCGCGATGCCGGGGTCTATGATTGCACGCCCGGCCGTTTCCTCCTGCCCGGTGATCTCGAAGGCTCGCCCGTTCTCACCTTTGCGCCCCTGCCGCCCGAGACCGGCGCGCCCCGCCGCTGCCTCTGGCGCGAGATGGAGCGCCGCTTTGAGGCTTACAAGGCGCGTGTCGTCAAACCGTTCTTCCGCGATCATTTTGCCCGCATCGACCGTCAGATCGTTCTCGTCGATGCGCTTGGAGCGATCCATCGCGGTCCACGCGCGGTCGAAGATATGCGCGGTGCGATGGCCGATATCCTGACGGCCTTCCGTCCCGGCACCAATAGTTTCCTCGCGCGCCTCCTGAGGGGGCGTCGCGTCGACAAGATCCTCTTTGCCGCGACCAAGGCCGACCACCTGCACCATACCCAACACCCCCAGCTCACCGCGATCATGCAGGCCCTGACCCGCGACGCCGCCTCGCGCGCGGAATTTGCAGGTGCCGCGACCGACGCGCTTGCGCTGGCCTCGGTGCGGGCCACGACCGAAGACAGCCTGCGCCATGACGGCCGCACCCTCGATTGCGTGCGTGGTACGTTGCTCGAGACCGGCAAACAGGCCGCCTTCTACCCCGGTCGCTTGCCGGATGATCCGTCCCAACTCCTGACCCCGGCGCGCGACGGGGCCGAGAAATGGCTCGACGGGGATTTCCAAGCGATGCAATTCGCGCCCGCGCGCCTGACGCTCAAACCGGGCGAAGGCCCGCCGCATATCCGCCTCGACCGCGCGGCGGAATTCCTCTTGGGAGACCGGCTATGACCAATGGCCCCGTTCTGATCGACCTCGAAGACAAGGACGCCGCGCCTTCCGTGCAAGAGGCCGCGCCAGTGCCGGACCTGGCGTCCCCGACGCCAGAAGGGCAGGCGATGGTCATGGCAAGCCGCCTGGCCGCCCGCCCTCCGTCCCGGCTCGCGCGTTGGTTCTGGGGGCTGCTCGGTCTTTTGCTTGGCACTGTGGTGTCGCTGGCCGCTTGGGAGTTCATCACCGCGCTTCTTGAGCGCACGCCAATCCTTGGTTGGGGTGTGACGGCGCTTGTCTGTGTGTTCCTCCTCGTGGTCTTGATGATCGCCCTACGAGAGATCGCGGGATTTGCGCGCCTGCGCCGTGTCGATTCCCTGCGCCACGCGGCCGAGGCTGCGCTGGCCAGCGGAGAGACCAAAGCTGCCCGGGACATGGTCGAGACGCTTGACCGGTTCTATCGCGGTCGTCCCGATACAGAATGGGGCCGTGCCCGCCTTGCAGAACGTAAGGGAGAGGTGATGGACGGCGATGCGCTACTCGCATTGGCCGAGACAGAGCTTCTCGCCCCCCTCGACAAGGCCGCCACGCGTGAGATCGAGGCCGCCTCGCGGCAGGTCGCCACGGTGACGGCGCTTGTCCCTCTGGCGCTTGTCGATGTGGTGACAGCGCTTGGCACCAACATCCGCATGATCCGTCGCATTGCCGAGATCTATGGCGGACGCGCCGGCACCCTCGGAAGCTGGCGCCTTCTGCGCGCGGTGATGACTCACCTTGTCGCAACAGGCGCGGTGGCGATTGGTGATGACATGCTCGGCTCGCTTGCCGGGGGCGGGGTGCTGTCCAAACTGAGCCGCCGCTTTGGCGAAGGCCTGGTGAATGGCGCATTGACTGCGCGGGTCGGCGTTGCGGCGATGGAAGTCTGCCGCCCCATGCCCTTCACACGCGCCCGCCGCCCGTCGGTCAGTGGCATCGTGAAACGCGCGCTGACCGGCTTTTTCGGGGGCTGACCCTAGTCCAGAACGGGCGGCGCCGCCTTGGTCTGACGGACCTGCTGAAGACCGAGGCGCAGTCCCTTGCCAATCCGGTGGGCCAGCGCCGAAAACTGGGTTCTGGTCGGCTCAGGCAGGGTTTCGGCGAGGGTTTCATCGAAGAGTCCGAGCCAGAGTTCGAAGTGTTCGGGCTGCACATGCGGGCTTTGCATATGCGCCATCATCGGGCTCCCGGAATAGCTCCGTTCCTTCAGGATCGCATTGCGCCAGAACCCGGCGATTTTGGCCTCATGCGCGGGCCACGCCCCGTCCTTGATATGCGCCGAGAAAACCGGCCCAAGAACCTCATGCTGGCGGATTCGGGCATAGAACAGGCGCATCACGTCGTCGATCTGTCCGGGTGTAATCTCAAATAGCTGCAACGGGTTGTTCATTTCGCGCTCCTTCGAAAGAAGGCGCAGTCTGCGCCTTGTGCCTTGCGGGGAAAATAGGCCATTTCGCCACGTGGGTGGCCTTTGGAGTAGACCCTCACGCCGGGCTTTGGCACTCTGCCCACATGACCGAGCACGGACACAGCCAGGCAGAAGTAGAACAGCGTATTGGCGCACCACAAGGGCGCGGATACCTACGCGATGTGGTCTATGGTGCGATTGACGGCTCTGTCACGACCTTTGCCATCGTCGCTGGCGTCGCCGGGGCGGGGCTTTCGCCTTTTATCATCGTCGCGCTCGGCTTTGCCAACGTGCTCGCGGACGGGTTTTCCATGGCGGTCGGCAATTACTCCGGCACTAAGGCTGAACTCGATGACGCCGAGCGCCTGCGTGCCGTCGAACGCCGCCATTTGCGCGATCATCCCGAAGGTGAGCGCCGCGAAATTCGGGAAATCCTGCGCCTCAAGGGGCTGGAGGGGCCTGTGCTCGAGGCCGCGACCGATGCGATCTTCAAGGACGAAGAGGCCTCGGTCCAGCTCATGCTCGAGGGCGAATACGGCATTTCCTCTGTCGACCCGCATCCATTTCACGCAGCCTTGGCGACCTTTGTTGCCTTCCTCGTGGCTGGTGTGATCCCGCTCTTGCCCTTCGTCTTTGGCATGGAGAACGCCTTTCGCCTTGCCTCGATCCTGACCGCCTTCGTCTTCTTCGGTATTGGCGCCCTCAAAAGCCGGTGGGCACTCGTGCCGTGGTGGCGCTCCGGGCTCGAGACCTTGCTCATCGGTGGGGTCGCCGCGCTGATCGCCTTCGGAGTCGGGAGCCTCTTCAACGTCTGAGCCTCGGCCGCGCCAGTTCCGCCTTGCCGCGCTTGCGGCACAGGCCTATAACGCGCCCCATGACCCGCCATTTCGCGATCATTATTCGAATTACATGCCCGGCGCTCTGAACCAAACGAGCCGCCGGGACAAGGCGTATGGGAAACCGCGCCGACTTTCACACTTCCCAACATGATCCGAACCGCAAGGACGCCGAAAGATGTGCGCCGAGACGCCTGACTACAAAGACACGCTGAACCTTCCCAAAACCGATTTCCCCATGCGCGCGGGACTGCCCAAGCGCGAGCCGGAATGGCTCGCCCGCTGGGCCGAAATCGGCATCTATGACCGCCTGCGCGAGAAAGAGGGGCGGGCCCCCTTCATCCTCCATGACGGCCCCCCCTATGCCAACGGTCACCTGCACATCGGCCACGCGCTCAACAAGATCCTCAAGGACTTCATCGTCCGCAGCCAGCAGATGCTTGGCCGCGATGCGCGCTATGTGCCGGGCTGGGATTGCCACGGGTTGCCGATCGAATGGAAGATCGAGGAACAATACCGCGCCAAGGGCAAGGACAAGGACGAAGTTGACGTGGTCGAGTTCCGCAAGGAATGCCGCGATTTCGCCGCCGGCTGGATCGATATTCAGCGCGACGAGTTCAAGCGCCTCGGCATCACCGGCAAATGGGAAAAGCCCTACCTGACGATGGATTTCCACGCCGAGCGCGTCATCGCCGAGGAGTTCATGAAATTCCTCATGAACGGCACGCTCTACCAAGGCTCCAAACCGGTCATGTGGTCGCCTGTCGAGGAAACCGCGCTGGCCGAGGCCGAGGTGGAATACCATGACAAGGAGAGCTTCACCATCTGGGTGAAATTCCCCGTCGCGACCGAGGGTGACCTCGAAGGCGCCAACGTGATCATCTGGACCACCACTCCCTGGACCATCCCCTCGAACAAGGCGGTGGTCTTTGGCGAGGACTATTCCTACGGCCTCTATGAGGTGACCTCCACGCCCGAGGAATGTTGGGCCAAGCCGGGCGAGCGCTTCTTGCTCGCCGACAAGCTTGCTGGCGACGTGATGGGCCGCGCGCGTCTTGACGACGACATGTGGACCCGTGTGCGCGATGTGCCGACGTCGGAGCTTGCGGGCCTGACCCTGCGCCACCCGCTTGCCGGGGTCGAAGGGGCCAAGGGCGAATGGGACGACCTGCGCGACTTCCGCGCCGCCGATTTCGTCACCGACGAGGAAGGCACCGGCTTTGTGCACTGCGCCCCTTCGCATGGTATGGAAGAATTCGAACTTTATCGCGATCTCGGCATGCTCGAACAGGTCATCACCTATAACGTTATGGACGATGGCTCTTTCCGCGAAGACCTGCCGTTCTTTGGTGGCAAGCGCATCCTGCGTGCCAAGGCCAAGAAAGGCGATTGGGAAGGCGACGCGAACGGCGCTGTCATGTCCAAACTGGCCGAAGTGGGCGGTCTTCTCGCCCGTGGCAAGATCAAGCACAGCTACCCCCATAGCTGGCGCTCCAAGGCCCCGGTCATCTACCGCAACACACCGCAATGGTTCGCCGCCATCGACCGCGAGGTCGGCGACGGACAGGATACCTACGGCAAGACGATCCGCGATCGTGCCCTGAAATCCATCGACGAACTCGTGACTTGGACGCCAAAGACGGGCCGCAACCGCCTCTATTCGATGATCGAAGCGCGCCCCGACTGGGTGCTGTCGCGTCAACGCGCTTGGGGCGTGCCGCTGACCTGCTTTGTCAAGAAAGGCGCGCTGCCGACGGATCCGGACTTCCTCTTGCGCGACGATGCCGTGAACGCCCGCATCTGCGAAGCTTTCGAGGCCGAAGGTGCGGACGCTTGGTATCTGGACGGCGCCAAGGAGCGCTTCCTCGGCAACGACTACAACGCCGACGATTACGATCAGATCTTTGATGTGCTCGACGTGTGGTTCGATTCTGGCTCGACCCACGCTTTCGTGCTGCGTGACCGCGAAGATGGCGTCCCGGATGGCATCGCCGATCTTTACCTCGAAGGCACCGACCAACACCGTGGTTGGTTCCATTCTTCTATGCTTCAGGCCTGCGGCACCAAGGGCCGCGCGCCCTATCGTGGCGTGCTGACTCATGGGTTCACGCTCGATGAGAAGGGCAACAAGATGTCCAAATCCTTGGGCAACACGATCGTGCCCGAGGAAGTGGTCAAGCAATATGGCGCCGATATCCTGCGCCTCTGGGTGGCCCAGACCGACTATACCAACGATCAGCGGATCGGCCCGGAAATCCT
Organism: Shimia sp. FJ5; assembly: GCF_032918335.1. Taxonomy (NCBI): domain Bacteria; kingdom Pseudomonadati; phylum Pseudomonadota; class Alphaproteobacteria; order Rhodobacterales; family Roseobacteraceae; genus Shimia; species Shimia sp. FJ5. The sequence continues at coordinate 210,341 of NZ_JAWJUV010000004.1, forward strand.
CAAAGGGACCGCCGACAGCTATCGCCGCCTGCGCAACACCATGCGTTTCATGCTCGGCGCGCTCGCGCATTTCGACGAAAAAGACCGCGTTGAACCTGCCGATATGCCCGAACTGGAACGCTGGGTTCTGCATCGCCTGGCCGAGTTGGATCACAAGGTTCGCACTGGCTACAACGCCTATGACTTCCAAGGCGTCTTTAGCGCGATCTTCAACTTTGCCACGGTCGAGCTTTCGGCCTTCTACTTCGATATCCGCAAGGACGCGCTTTATTGCGATGGCGACACTGCGCGTCGCCGCGCCGCGCATACCGTGCTCGATCTCCTGTTCCATCGTCTGACCACATGGCTTGCGCCGGTTCTGACCTTCACGATGGAAGAGGTCTGGCTCGAACGCTTCCCCGGCGAAGGCGCGTCGGTGCACCTGACCGATATCCCCGACACGCCCGCCGATTGGATCGACGAGCCGCTTGCAGCGAAATGGGCCAAGGTGCGCGAGGCGCGTCGTGCCGTGACCGCCGCCCTCGAAGTGCAGCGCACGGATAAGGTCATCGGTGCGTCGCTCGAAGCATCGCCCGTCGTCCATGTACGCGAGGCCGAGGTGCTCGAGGCGCTGAAGTCGGTGAACTTCGCTGATATCTGCATCACGTCTGACATTCGCCTGACCGGCGATCCGATGCCTGCCGAAGCCTTCCGCCTGCCGGAAGTCGAAGGCGTGGGCGTGGTGTTCGAGAAAGCCGAGGGCGAGAAATGCCAGCGTTGCTGGAAAATCCTCCCTGATGTGGGCCGTCACGCACATACGGGCGTCTGCGGCCGCTGTAGCGACGCGCTCGGCTAGATCGCGCAGACCTGTTGATGCACTCAGAAAACGTCCCGCTTGCGGGGCGTTTTTTTCTGGGCCACGGTCATCTCATGACAGAACGCACGATAGACAGCCCGGTCGGCGCTCTCCGCCTTGTCGAAAGCGACGGCGCGATCACGCGGCTTGCTTGGGGGCAGGGCGCGCGGGACTCCACTCCGCTCCTCCTCGAGGCCGAGGCCCAGCTTGCCGCCTATTTCGCCGGCACCCGCGAAGCGTTCGATATCCCGCTCCATGTCGACAGGAGCGAATTTCAGCGCGCGGTCTGCGATGCCATGCTTGCGATCCCCTTTGGCTATACCCGGACCTATGGCGAGATTGCCCGCGACCTTGGCGTCCCGGCGCAGGCCGTGGGGCAGGCCTGCGGTGCAAACCCGATCCCGATCCTCATTCCCTGTCACAGGGTCATGGGGGCGAAAGGCCTGACAGGGTTTTCCGGCGGGGGCGGTGTCGAGACGAAGGTGACGCTGCTGCGCCTCGAAGGCGCGGCAGGACTGCTCATCTGAAATGCGCACATACGCAATACCGACGTAATACCGACGTGATACAGACGCGCTATTTTGCCGGAAAAACCTGCTGCGCGATGCCTGCGAACAAGAGATAGATCGAGGTCACGACAAGCCCCCAATGGGCCCAGCTCTCGGGGTGAAAATCAACCCAAGCCGCCCATCCCGCGAAGAAGGTCCAGGCAAACGCCACCGGCAGCGACACGTTGCGCCACCGCTCTGTGCGCACTGGATGGATGAACTTGAGCGGCAGGAACATCGCCACCGCAAGCAAAGCCACAAGCGCGAACGAGACCCAGAAATTCGGCTCCAACGCAAAGATCACGAGCACCAGCATGTTCCAGCAGCCGGGAAAGCCGTGAAAGGAATTATCCTTTGTTTTCATGCGGGTGTCGGCAAAATACATGGCCGAGGCAAAGGTGATGACGATGATCGACGCCCACCCGGTCCAGCCGCCCATCAGGTCGGATTTGAAAAGCGCGAAGGCGGGGATAAAGACATAGGTCAGGTAGTCGATGATGAGATCAAGAAGGACGCCATCGAACTCTGGTGCGTTGGTCTTGACGTCATATTTGCGCGCCATCGGCCCATCGAGCCCATCGACCGCGAAGGCCACGACGAGCCAGAGGAACATCAGGCTCCACTTCTCATCCACGGCCGCCAACATCGCCAACATGGCAAACACGGCACCGGTCGCAGTAAACAAATGAACAAGCAAGGCACGTAGATGATCTGTCATCCATCCGTCATGACGCAATTCGCCATATAGCGCAACGCCGGGCATTTGTTTTTCGACCTTTAGAACTTGGGAAAATGCGCTCTCGTGGCGACGGAATTTGCCCCTGCCACGTTATACGATTGAAACAGGTTTCGGAGAGCAAGAACCATGCATCTACGTAAATGGGCGACACCACTCACAATCGGAAGTTTCCTTGTTATGGGGGTGACCGGCACTTTGATGTTTTTCCATCTGGATGAAGGGCTTAACAAGCTTCTGCATGAATGGGCAGGGTGGGCCATGTTGGTCGCGGTCGGAGCGCATGTGCTGTTGAACTGGCGTGCGTTTCAGATCTATTTCAAACGCCCTGTCGCGTTGGGGATTATGGTCGTGGCGGCGGGTGCGCTTCTCTTGTCTTTCGTACCGGTCGACGCAGGGGGCGGCAGCCCCGTTCCCCATGTCATGCGCGCGTTGTCTGACGCTCCTGTGGAGCATGTCATCGCCATTGCCGGGGTCGACCTACAAGAGGGTTTGACCCGGCTTCGTGAGGCCGGGTATCCGATTGAGGCCGGGCAGGCGATTGCGGATGTCGCTCAAGGAGATCGCGGTGCAAGCATGACAGCAACGAAGTCGCTCTTTGTTCCCTGACCAACTGGGGACGCCCCCTCATTTCACGATGTGTTCATCTTTCACGAACATATTGGCCCATGCGCGATCAATCAGATCAGGGTTCATCTGATAAGGGATGCCTTCGAACTGACAGATCGAAATGATCTGATCGATGAGGAAAATCGGCTGGTAGTTGGCGTAGACATTGTCGATCGCCGGGTATTTTTCTTTGAGCAGGTAGATCAGCGAGGCTTCGTCGAGGGGCACTTTCTTCTTCTTCGCGACGAGTGCAAAAATCTTGAGGAAGTTCTCCTGGCTCGGCCCGTCAATCTTGATTTTAAAGAAAATCCTGCGAAGCGCGGCTTGGTCGAAAATCTCGTTCGGGTGAAAGTTGGTTGAGAAAATCACAAGCGTGTCAAAGGGCACTTCGAATTTTTCGCCTGATTGAAGCGCGAGGATGTCCTTGCCTTCTTCTAGCGGAACGATCCAACGGTTCACGAGCGCCTGTGGCGGCTCTTCCTGACGTCCGAGGTCGTCGACGATAAAGATTCCGCCCGTGGATTTGAGCTGTAGCGGCGCCTGATAGGTGCGCGCGGTCGGGTTGTAGACCAGGTCCAGCATATTGAGAGAAAGCTCCCCGCCGGTGATCACCGTGGGGCGCTCGCATTTGACATAGCGGCTGTCGAACCGACCGACACGACGTAGCGAGGTCTTGTCATCCTCGTCGGCTTCGGCGGCGGAATGCACAATCGGGTCATAGACCGTGATGACTTGTCCAGCATATTCAATCGCGCGCGGGACAAAGATCTTGTCGCCCATCGCATCACGTATGCCGTTGGAAATAGAAGATTTACCGTTGCCCGGCGGGCCATACATGAGGATCGAACGCCCGGATCCGACTGCGGGGCCAAGATGATCGAGAAGACTATCAGGCAGGATCAGGTGCCCCATCGCCTTGGTGAGTTGTTCGCGCGTAATCTGCACGTTCTTGATCGATTGGCGTTCCACTTGCTCGCGATAGACATCAAGCGGTACAGGCATTGCCCCGTAGTACTCCGACTGGGACAAAGCATCGAGCGCGCGGGATTTGCCGGCCTCGGTCAATTGGTAGCCCATCTCATTGCCGCTATTCGCATTGAGCGTCCCGGTCGCCTCGATCAGGCGCTGTTCGCGGCCTATATCGACAAGCTCCTGCGTCACAGCAGAAGGCAGGCAGATTGCCTTGGCGATTTCCGAGACCATATCGACGTTCTTACGGAACATAGTCTTCAGAAGTATGTCCCGCATCATCACAATGGGGAGCTGCATTTCGGCCAGACGCTTTGGCGCCGGCGGTGCTATGACATTGGAGACCTGCATGTTCATTGGTGTCACCTCGCCATCCTTGGTGCTTCCTGTGAGCAGGTGCGCCTAGGCATAGCTCACTTGCCGCGTTCCTCGCGACTAGACCCTAGAAAGAAGGCAATTTTCGGGCCGGGATCAGGCGCCGTAGAGGAAACCAAGCACAAGGTAGAGCGCCAAGGTGCCGCCGAGGGCGAGGCCCATGGGGAAGTCCCAGCCCTGTTCCCAGCTTTCCCAGTCAGGGACCATGCGCCGGATCGGAGAGTGCTTGGCAATCCTGTGCGTGACCCAAGCCGCAAGGAGGGTCGCGGTAAAGATCGCCATCAGGAACCGCAGGTCTGAGACAAAGACAAAAGGTGCCGCGGCCGCCGCGAACTTAGCGTCGCCTGCCCCCACAAGGCCGCCTGCATTCAGCAGGATACCGATAAGAAGAACGATGACCACGTGCAGCAGGTGCCAAAGATAGATTGGAAAGGGGAGGGCGATCAGACCCACGACAACATAGACCCCGAGCAAGAAAAGCACGCTCGTATTCGGGATACGCATGGCGCGCATATCTGACCATGCGACGTAGAAACAGACCGGCAGCACGAAAGGCATGAACCAAAGCGCGGCGCTCGTGGGGATCTCCATAGACATCCGCCCCTAGCCTATCAGCTTTCTTCCAACGCGCGCAGGGCGCGTACGGCGGCTTCGAAATGCTGCGGGTGGGTGTCAATCGCTTCACGCAGGAGCGTTTTGCCGGTTTGTGTGTCGTTCTGTTTGATCGCGGAAAGCGCCATCGTGTGTAGAAGCTGGGCCCTCTCGGTCTGGTCCATCGGGATCACGGGAAGGGTGTACTTACGCTGTGCGCCGCGTGCGAGAACCATGTTGTTCTTGGCGGTGAACAGGGCGTTGTCCTGCCGGATCGCATCGCTGAACAACCGTTCGGCGTCAGCGTAGTCGCCCCGTGTGAGCTTGGAATACCCCCAGTTGTTGAGCACGCCGGCCGGGCGCGTCGTCAATCCAACGGCCGTCTCATAGTAGCTGTCGGCCTTGCTCCATTCGTTGTTGGAGTCGGCGATCATCGCCTCAAGGCGGTAGCGCTTGAAGGTCTCGTGTGTGGGCGGAATCGTGTCGAGCTGTTTCTCGGCCTCTTGCCATTTACCTGCGCGGATCAGGGCATCCGCATAATCTACGCGGTCTACGCTCGTCGATTCTGTATTCTTCACGACACGCTGCCAAGCGGGAATGGCTTCGGAGTAGCGCCGTGCGCGCACAAGTGACACCGCGAGACCGCGTTGGATGTCGATCCGGTCCGGATTGTCCTTGAGCGTGCGCTGAAAATAGGAGACCGCCTCATTGGGGTCTGCCACGGTCAGCATGATGTCCGACAGGTTGCTTTCGTCGATCGCGTTCACGTCTTGAAGCGCTCGATCTACGGACGAAGTGCCTGTGTCTTCACAGCCCACAAGCGCAAGTGCGCTCACAAGACATATGGATACGATAAATGGCTGGCGCATTGTTGCGACCTCTTACTGCTCTTGCCACTTTTTAAGGTGTTTGCCGGATCAGGTAGCTCGACCGTCCACGGCGCACCATTTTATATTCGTTTGCCTGTTCATCATCATAAGACGGATTTTCCAATTTTGCGAGTGCTAACCGCAGATTGTCCCGAATCATGTCACTATCGCCATTGTCGAGCGCGTAGGCCTTGCGAAAGACCTGAACCGATTGGGCGACTTCGCCTTTCTCGAGCAAAATAACACCAAGGTTGTTCCAGGCGTCCGGGCGAGTTTCGTCTTTCTCGAGAGCGCGTTTCAGGAAGCTCTCGGCCTGTCCGAGGCGGCCAAGCGCAAGGTTCGCAGAGCCCAAGGAAATAAGGACGTCAGGCGTCATCCCGTGATCCCCAGCGGCACGGATATAGGCCTTGAGCGCCAGTTCGTGCTCGCCCGCATCCATGAGCCGATCCCCGACGACGAGGCCATCAACGGCTTCTTCGCTATGATCCACACCCGGTGCAAATGGGCCAGTGCGAGACTCGGATAGGCCGCCCGTGTCACAGGCGGCCAATGCCAGAAGGGAGGTCAGAAGCGCCGGTCGTAGGGCGGATCGCATGGGGCCTCGTCTTTAGTTGCCGAGTTTGGTGATGTTGTAGACCGACGGCCCCACGAGGATGATCAGGAGCGGCGGCACCGTGAGCATCATTGTGGCAAGCGTCATCTTGGTTGGCAACTTGTTTGCCTTTTCCTCGGCGCGCATCACCCGCTTGTCACGCATCTCGCCCGCATAGACGCGCAACGCTTCGGCGATGGACGTCCCGAAAGAGGCAGACTGGATGAGAACGGTCACAAAAGACGACACATCCTGCACGCCGCAGCGTTCGCTCATGTCCCCAAGGACGGCGGCTTTGTCTTTGCCAGCTTTCATCTCATAGGAGACGATTTCGAATTCGTCTGCCAGAGAGGGGTAGGAGGCGCGCAGTTCGCGTGCGACGCGGATGATGGATTGGTCGAGGGACTGGCCTGCTTCGACGCAGACCAGCATCATGTCCAAGGCATCGGGAAAGCCTGAGGTGATTTCTTCTTTGCGTGTCTCCACACGACGGGTCACCCAGTATTTTGGCAGCAGATAGCCAGCGCCCGCCGGGCCGAGAATGTGCAAGAGCGTGTCTTGTGTGCCAGTGGAAACACCCCCTTTGACAAAGAAAAAATAAGCGAGGCCAAGCACAAGCCCACCGATGCCAAGCCCCATCTGGGCAAGGTGAAAAGCGCGCACGGCATCGCGGGAATGGTATCCGGCCTGAAGCAGCTTCAGGCGCAGGCTGGACAGTTCTTCTTCGTTCTTCGGCTCAAGGAACGCCTTATATTTTGCCAGGCGCTCGTTGTTGGACCCACGGCGGAGCTTTTCCTTGCGGCCATCTTTGCCCGCGACCCGGTCGCTCTCGCTTTTCTTAAGCTTGTCGATCGGATCGTTTTGGGCCTTGAGCATCATTGGGATGGTCGCGGCGATCATCAAGAGACCGAGGACACCAACAATGATGAGGGGGCCAAACGGGCCGAGCATATCGGTTAGGAACTGCATGAAATGACCTCCTTAAACCTTGATGTCTGTCAGGATGCGCATCACGAAAAGGTTCGCGGCAAGGAACAGGCCGACTGTGATGCAGGCGGGGATGAAGAGCGAGTGGGTCTGCACCTCGTCGTAATAGTGCGGGTCGCTCAGGTTGATGAAGATAAGCGCCGCGACGGGGAAGCCGGACAGGAACTTTCCGGACCATTTCGCCTCGGCCGTAATTGCTTTCACACGGCGGAACAGACGGAAGCGGGCACGGATCACCTTTGAAAGACCGGCGAGGATTTCGGCAAGGTTGCCGCCCGACTGCTGTTGGATCGTCACCGCGACCGCGAGGAAGCGCAAATCCTGCATGTCGAGACGTTCGGCCATATCCTTAAGAGCCTCTCCAACATCCCGCCCATAGGCGCTTTCATCTGCGATGACGCCGAATTCGGTCGCCAAAGGATCTTCAACCTCGCGAGACACGATCTGAATTGCGGATGAAAACGGGTGTCCCACACGCAGCGACCGCACCATGAGTTCGATCGCGTCAGGAAGCTGTTCCTCGATCATCGACAGGCGCTTGCCCGCTTTCATTGACACCCAGAAGTAGATGCCTCCAACGCCCATCATGATTGAAATGATGACGGTCATCAGGAGCCCGGTGTTGGTCCCGATTGTGAGGCCGATGAAGGCAAAGACAGTGACGCCCGCCATCATCATCATGAGTTGCTTCGGCGTGAAGGCAATAGCTGCTTTTTGTGCCTTGGAGGCGAGCATGGAGTAGAGCGGGATCGAGCGCACTTTCCCGTGCTGTTGCATCTCCTTGCGCAGCTGCTCCAGAACTTCGGCACGCTTTGTGCCTTTGTCGAGCATCTCGAGACGGCGGTTGACCCGGCTGTTCAAGCTGATCGAGCGTCCAAAAACCGTCAGGTAGACACCTTCGACCAAGGCGAGCACCGCGATAAAGATCACACCGTAGATAATGAGTTCAGGGCTAAAAGGCATCGTAATTATCCCGCGGTTGGTTCGTAGATAGCTGGCGGCAGATCAAAGCCCCAGAGGCGGAAACGCTCGGAGAAGTGGCTGCGGACGCCTGTTGCTGTGAAATGGCCGATGATCTTGTTGTCAGGGCCAAGGCCCGTCCGCTGGAAGCGGAAGATCTCCTGCATCGAGATGACGTCGCCTTCCATGCCAGTGATCTCGGTGATCGAAGTCATGCGGCGAGAGCCGTCCTGCAGGCGCGAGGCCTGTACGATGAGGTTCACAGCAGAGGAAATCTGCGAGCGTTGCGCCTTGATTGGCATTTCGATCCCGGCCATTGCGATCATGTTTTCAAGACGGGCGATCCCGTCGCGCGGGTTGTTGGCGTGAATCGTGGTCATCGAGCCGTCGTGGCCCGTGTTCATCGCCTGCAGCATGTCGATCACTTCCTCGCCACGCGTCTCGCCAACGATGATCCGATCCGGGCGCATACGAAGAGCGTTCTTGAGACAATCGCGCGGTGAGACTTCGCCCTTGCCCTCGACGTTTGGCGGGCGGCTTTCCATGCGACCGACGTGGATTTGTTGCAGCTGGAGTTCGGCCGTGTCTTCGATTGTGAGAATCCGCTCGGAATTGTCGATGAACGACGAAAGCGCATTGAGCGTCGTGGTTTTACCCGAGCCTGTCCCGCCAGAAACGATCACATTGAGACGTGTCGAAACTGCCGCTTGCAGATATGCGGCCATCTCCTCGGAAAAGGCTCCGAAGTTTACAAGATCGTCGATCCCGAGTTTGTCTTTCTTGAATTTACGAATGGAAACCAGCGAGCCATCGACGGCGATTGGGGGCACCATAGCGTTGAAACGCGAGCCATCCTGTAGACGCGCATCGACATAGGGGTTCGACTCATCGACGCGACGCCCGACAGCCGAGACGATCTTGTCGATGATCCGCAGAAGATGCTTCTCGTCTTTGAAGGTCGTGTCCGAGATCTGGAGTTTACCGTCGCGTTCGACAAAAACCTGTTGCGGCCCATTGATGAGAATATCGCTGATGGTGTCGTCTTTGAGCAACGGCTCAAGCGGACCGAGACCTGTGACTTCGTCGTAGAGCTCTTGGTTGATGAGCGCGCGCTCTTCGCGATTGAGTACGATGGCGCGTTCCTGAAGAACCTCGGAAGCGATGGCGCCGATTTCGTTGCGCAGGTCCTGCTCGGATGCGCTTTCGAGTGCGGAGAGGTTCAGGTTGTCCAGCAGTTCCCGGTGCAGTTCGACCTTGATTTCACCGAGGCGCTCTTTGCGTTTGCGCTCTTTGTCGACCGGAGCGGCTTTTGCGGGCGCGCGTTGCACGGCCTTGCGCATCGAGGGCTTGGGTTGTTCGGGGGCAGGGGTGGCCGGCGCTGCTTGCTTTGCTGTCGGAGCGGCGGCAGGGGCTGCTTTCGCTGCGGGGCCACCTGCCGGGTTGACTGGCTTCGCAGGTTCTTTCTTGTATCGAGAAAACATCTAGTATCTTTCCCTCACGCGGCTTTCGGATCGCTTTGATCCACTTCGAGCAGGCTCTCAGCCAGCTTTGCGATTTCTTTGCGTAGCGGGTTCTTCGGTGCGGCAATGCCCAATGGTTGCCCATGGTCGGCCCCGTTCATGACCTGCCGGCCGCCATCCGGAAGAAGAACGTCGATTGAAATCGAGAGGCTATCGGCCAAACGCTTGACGCGGCTCTTCCCGGCGAGGTCCGTGAACTTCGGCGCGCGGTTGAGCACATAGCGCAGTTTTTCGAATGGCAGGTCCTCGGCTTGGAGCGCGCGCTTGATCCGCATCGCGTTCTGAGCCGAACGCATGTCGATCTCCATGGTCGCAAGGTAGACATGTGCGGCACTCAAGACAGCTTCGGTCCAGACAACCAGGGTCTTGGGCATATCCACAATGACATAGTCATAGTGCTGTCGCGCCATTGCGATGACGCGCTCAATGTCCTCGGAACTCAATAGATCAAGCGGAATGATGTCGGGCGGCGCGGTCAGAACGCTGATCTTGCCTTCGTATTGCTGAAGCGCTTGCCCAAAGCTCTCGCTGTCCATGCCTTCGGTGTCGGTGATGAGCTCAAAGACGGCTTCGCGGCGCGGGAGGTCGAGATAGGTCGATACAGAGCCGAACTGAACATCGAGGTCAATCAGACAGACGCGCGGCGCGTTGTCCTTGGAGTTGTTGGCAAGTTCCCAAGCGAGGTTGACGGCAAGTGTCGTCGCGCCGGTTCCGCCGGAAAGGCCATGTACGGCAAGCACGACACCTTCCCGAGATTGCGCGTTGTTTTGAAGTGCCACGGCCGCGGGGGCGGGAACGACCTCGGCCGGCTCTTCCGCGTTCCGCATCCGCGCGATGACTTCTTTCAGTTCACCTTCGGGAAGCGGATAGGGAATGAAGTCATCCGCCCCGTTGCGCAGGAGCTTATGAAGCGAAGCAGGAGTGACATCCTCAGCAATGAGGATCGAGTGGATGCCCCGGGTTTTTGCCGCGTTGATCACGTCGAGCAGAAGATCGAGGTTGTCCTCGTCATAGTCGTCGATCGCGATGGCAATGAATTCCAGCGCCTCTGCATCAGGCTGCGCGAGGAATTGTAGAGCGTCGTCAAACCCTAGATCACCCCACTGTTCGCCCATGATTTCTTCCATGTCGACGATCAGAAGCTCAAAGTTCTGCACGTCCCGGCACACAGTACATGCCAGGATCGGGCTAGGATCAGATTGTATCGTCGAGCTACTCGTCATCCTTGACCTCAAGTCCTTTTGCTTCGGCGGCTCCGGAGCGGTCGATCGGTGTGCTGCAAGACACATACACGTCCAAGACGCACCGCCACCCCGGAAGCCAACGTCCGACTCACGCCGGACGTACTACTCCCTTTGGAGACAACTTCGCTTGGAACTTGGGCAACATTTGGGCCGAATTACCGAAATTGTGCGTTATTCGGAGACGATGCCGAGGCGTGCACTATGCGCATATCAAAGCGCCCCTTGTGTTCAGGGGCGCAGCCACTGCGTTGCTTCTTGGGCTGAGCTTACTCTTCGCCTTCGATCGAGGTGCCGCTTAGCTGCGTTTGCGCCTGACCACTTGCAACATAGTCGCGATAGACGATCTCAGCGTATTTTCCATCAAGAACAGAAGGGTGGCGTTCAACAAAGCCCGAAACTTCGGTCACAGTGCGGCGATTTCTGCGTTCGCGGCCTTCAGTCACGATCAACGGCTGTGTTTCGCCGCGCGAGACCAGTGCCTCTAGGCGATCGCGTCCAATGCCGAGGCTCGAAAGGTAAGCAACAACCGCGCGTGCGCGCCGTTTGCCAAGCGCATGATTATACGATGTGGAACCGACAGCATCGGTGTGGCCATAGACACGGAACCTGACTTCTGGGAACTGGCGAATCCAATCCGCCTGTTGGCGCAGGACGGTACGCGCTTGCCCATCGAGTTGCGCGCTGTTGAACGCGAAGTTCACCGTCGAGGTGACCTCGTTTGAGAATCGTCTTGCGAGATCAATGGTATAACTCTTCTCTCCGGTCTGGATCCCAGAGTTGTTCGCGGTCGCGAAACCAAAGTTCCCATGCCGGTCAACGTCCCGGCCAGCTTCTGGATAGTTCTCCCAGCTACACGCAGCGAGAGCGATGATGGGGAGGACGGCAAGGTAGCGTTTCATGGCGGTCTCTCCTTAGTCCATCACATAGCCGTAGGATCCAGAGAAATCCTGTTTGGCGACTTCTCCGGCAGCGCCGCGTTTCGGAGCTTTCTCTTTGGCCACGCGACCAAAGAGAAAAAGGTCTTTCTCACTCGGCGGTTTGACGCGATCCGTCGGAAGCGCAAGAGCTTCGCCACGTGTCGGCGTTACCAAATGCGCGGTTACGATGATGACCAATTCCGATTGCGAGCGCTGATAATCTGCGCTGCGGAACAATGCCCCTAGGATCGGGATATCACCAAGCCAGGGCACTTGCGCATTGTTGTCTTGGAAATCGTCTTGAAGCAGGCCAGCGACCGCAAAGCTCTCACCATCTCTGAGCTCAACCGTTGTCGAGGTCTCACGTCGTTTGAAAGCCGTGATCGAGAACGTGCCGTCGCTATAGGCGTTCGTTGCATCAAGGGATGATACCGCGGCCTGCAGCTCGAGGTTGATGAGATCCCCATCCACCACGCGTGGGATGAAGTTAAGCTCGACGCCGAAGGGTTTGAACTCGACCGTGACCGTGCCGCCTTCCTGGCTCACGGGAATCGGGTACTCACCACCCGCGAGGAACTTTGCTTCTTGCCCGGAAAGGGAGATCAGGTTGGGCTCGGCCAAAGTGCGGACAACCCCTTTCTCCTCAAGCGCTTCAAGCAAAAGACCAACTTCTAAGGATCCGACGCCGAATTGGAATGCCAGCGCGCCAGCTGTGCCGGGCTGAACTTCGATCGGGTTGCCGAGGCCATTGGTGCCGGAAAGCCACGTTCCCGTTTCCCCGGTCACATCCGTACTACCAAGGGCGATGGAGGATGAGAGCGATTTCGACACAGAGCGCTGCATTTCGGCAAAACGTACTTTGAGCATGACCTGCTGAACGCCGCCCACCGTCATCAGGTTCGAGACGCGTTCAGGCGCATAGCGCTCGGCAAGGTCTAACGCGCGTTGCAGACGCTGCGCGCTCGAAACAGTGCCGGAAAGGACGATGCCGTCATTGGCTGTGCGGACTTCGATTTTTTCGCCGGGAAGAATCTGACGGAGGCGTTCTTTGAACTCGGAAATATCAGGCGCGACACGCACTTCGACATTCGTAATGAGGCGACCGGAGGCATCCAGAAGGGTAAGTGTCGTGGCGCCTGGTGCTTTGCCGAGGACATAGATGGAGCGATCCGAGAGAGAAGAGATATCGGCGATCGCCGGGTTGGCGATGCTGAGTTCTGCGAAGGGAGAGTCGCTCTCGACGACCACTGCCCTGTTCATAGGAACATTCAACACGGATTCTGTTCCGTTGCGTACAACACGCAGCGCTTCGGCCTGAGCCGACAATGGGGCCAGTGTTGGCACTCCGACGACAGCCAGCCCCAAGAGGGCGGCGCCGATCAATCTACGATATGTCATGTGACCTGCCTTTTTGATCACGCCTCGGTCGTGGATCTTTTGCCCACTCTTTCGAACAATGTGCGGCATTTGGCATTTATTTGCAAGAATCAATGACTTTGCCGCCGTTTTGCATGTGTGAGACGAGACACACTGCCTTTGAGCCCAAGAGGGCTCCGCAACGTGCGAAGCCCCCCAAGTGTCTGATAAAGCGTTAGTTTGTGCAGGGGATCGGGATTTCGACAACCTCAGATCCCTTCCGCGTCCGGATTGTGCACTCCGGCTCCGGCTTGTTGAATTCCACGACTTCGGCCTCTTGTTCAATTCCGAGGAGGCTCCGCTGATCGACTTCGATCGCCTCGGCAACCGTGTCGTCTTGTGCGCCGACAAGAGCCAGCGACAGACTTCCGGTGGATTGCGCTTGGGCGAGCGCCGCAACCTGGTGTGGCTTGACGGCGACCGTGACAGTGCGCGCAACGCGGCTCGCCTCGAAATCCTGGTTGGCTGTCTGGTCAATCGCGATCAGGTCGATGTTCGCTTGAATGAGTTTGGTAATGTCGTCGTTGCCGATCTCGCCGCCAGAGCCTTTGACCCGACCGGTCCAATAGACATCGACGCGATCACCCGGGCGCAGGAAGCCGGCAACCCCGCTGGCCACGTCGACTTTGATCGCAAAGGCGCGCATTCCCTTCGCGAGACGCGATTGTATGCCTGCGTCTTCTCCCGGCATTGTGATCTTGGCAGCCAGAAGCGGCTCCATGGGTTCCAGTTTGCGCAGGATAATGCGTTTACGATCATCATTTTCGGGAAACAGGGCTTCCTCGCTTGTGAAGATGCCTTCCGGGAGAGATTTCTTGGGATACTTCACCATCTTCACGTCTTCTTGCGTGAGGGTATCGCCATACTCCATGGCGCGTGCCATCACATAAACCTCGATGGTTTCGATATCTGGTTTGCGGGCCGCCTTCTCCTTGGCGAGGGCGGATTGATAACCCTCGATGTAGTTCTGTGCCATATAGACGGCGAACCCGGCCAGGCCGAGGCCGACCAAAAGAACCAATGCAAAGATCACTCGCATGACGTTTCCTCTCGAAGCTGACATGTTGCGATCGACCAAACCGAGATCGGGTCGGGCACATGTATCCATCAACCAAGATGGTGCTCAAATGTGGCGAAATAGGGGGCAAAACGGGAAGCTTTGAAGGAAAGCAAATCGGATTGCCGAACGGAAGGCGCGCCTTCCCGGGGATCAGTCAGTCCCTTTGGAGATCTGCTCTCCAGTGGTTGTCGCAAGGCTTGTCGCCTCGGTTTCAATCAGGGTCATGACCGCTACACCGAGGGATACGACGCCAGCCGCAATCACAACCCAGTCAACTGTGACTGCGCCGCGTTCGCTACCGCGAAATCTTGCAAAAAAACGCTTCATTGCATCATCCCTGAAAGTAGATCGATCACCTGATGGCATTCGCTGCCTGACTATGTCGACCTAGTGTTAAGAACTCGTAATCTGAGACGGAGGTCCGTCTGAAAAGGCCGCGCCGTCAAGTGAGGCGCGGCCTGGTCTTAGTGCGCTGTAGGAACGCGGCGTCCTCTTAGTCGAGCTCGCCCGAGATGTCCGACGCGGCCTGAGCTGCGAGCGACTTGGTGTTGGTTTCGATGGCGGTGTAGGCTGCCACTGCGAGGCCAACAACAGCTGCGGTCAGAACGACCCAGTCAACAGTCACGGCGCCGTTTTCGTCTTTGCGGAAGTTTTTGATGAACTTGATCATGGTGTGTCCCTCCCAAGGCTCAGTTAGGTTTCAGTCTCAACCCGGCCGGGCAATGTTGGGCGTCTCTCTCATGCCCGTGTCCGACTTGGTATGAGGGTAATATCCCTCTTGAATGGGGCGCGATTTGGGCGCGTTTGGTGCCATTTTGTAGAAATTCAGTGGTCTTTCGGTGTAGTTGTTCGCGTCTTGCGGGCACTCGCGTGACGTGATCATCGCCTGTGACCTGGAAACAAAAGAAAAGGGCCGCATCAAACGATGCGGCCCCGAAGCTCTGCCCGAAGGCGAGCGGCGTTCTCTTAGTCGAGCTCGCCCGAGATGTCCGACGCGGCCTGAGCTGCGAGCGACTTGGTGTTGGTCTCAATGGCGGTGTAGGCTGCCACTGCGAGGCCAACAACAGCTGCGGTCAGAACGACCCAGTCAACAGTCACGGCGCCGTTTTCGTCTTTGCGGAAGTTTTTGATGAACTTGATCATGGTGTGTCCCTCCAAAGGATCATTTAGGTTTCAGTCTCAACCCGGCCGGGCAATGTTGGGCGTCTCTCTCATGCCCGTGTCCGACTTGGTATGAGGGTAATATCCCCCTTGAATGGGGCGCGATTTGGGCGAGTTTGGTGCTATTTCAAAGCGAAGTGACTTTTTTCAAGAAGTTCTTTTAATGTATTGATTTAATTTGATAATTTTTCACATCTGGACGATTTCGCAGTGTTAATTTCCCCGTTTCTACTGGAATCTGGGCAATTTCGTCATGATTTCTATGGATGGTTCTCGATTTCCGGATCGCTTTCTGGGAAACTCCACAAGATGGATATGCGGTTTAGATCACTGATTATCTCTATGATTGTATTCATAGCGTGTGCTTCCTTGATATCGACCGCGTTTGCGCAGTCCCCACCCCCGTTCAAAGACTTTAGTGCAAAACGTGTGAAAGCGCCGAAGAAGGGGGCGATACCGAAGATTGATGTGCAGATTCGACCGGAAACAGAACAGCCCGCGGAGGTTGAATCTTCCGCTCCTTCACAAGATCGCTCTAGCGAAGCGCGATACGGTTGGTTCTGGGAAGGGGTTTCGCCAAGTCTTGCCGAGATGAGACCGGGGCGCCTTGCCGATGCTCTGCGCCAGATCGCACAGCCGCCCGACGGGCAGGGGGTGAGCGTGATGCGACTGCAAGACTTGCAGGATATCGCGACAGCGTATCAAGCCGAAATACTGATCGCGACGGTTGGCACAAAGGTATCTCCAGCGCTCGCCTTATCCGTGATCGCGGTCGAATCCTCTGGCCGCGCTCAGGCAAGAAGTCAGGCAGGGGCGCAGGGTTTGATGCAACTTATGCCTGATACGGTGGCGCGTTTTGATGTGCAGGATCCTCTGTCTGCAGGCGACAACATTCGCGGTGGTGTGGCGTTCCTTGACCTTTTGATGGAACGTTTCGACCGGGATCCAGTGCTTGTACTCGCGGGCTACAACGCAGGAGAGAGCGCCGTACGCAAAGCTGGCGGTGTTCCGGACTTCGCTGAGACAAGGGACTACGTACCGAAGGTGCTTGCAACCTATGCTGTCGCACGAGGCCTTTGCCGAACGCCACCCGAGTTGATCTCGGATGGCTGTGTTTTTGTCTCGCGCTAATCAGATCAGCAGTTGGGCACATTGACAGCCAAGCCGCCGAGCGAGGTCTCTTTATATTTCTCGTGCATGTCCTGCCCGGTTTGCCGCATGGTTTCGATCACAGCATCCAAGGGAACAAAGTGTGTGCCATCGCCACGCAGAGCGAGTGAGGCGGCCGAAACGGCTTTGATCGCGCCGAGGCCATTGCGTTCAATGCAAGGCACCTGAACGAGGCCTTTTACGGGATCGCAGGTCATGCCGAGGTGATGCTCAAGAGCGATTTCTGCAGCATTCTCGACTTGTTCCGGCGTGCCTCCCATTACGGCGCAAAGCCCTGCCGCCGCCATTGCAGAAGCCGAACCGACCTCGGCCTGACACCCAGCCTCTGCGCCTGAGATGGACGCATTGAACTTGACCAGGCCCCCAATTGCCGCCGCCGTCAGAAGGAACTCGTCGATTCGTGAGGCGGTTGCTCCGGGAACGTGGTCTAGCCAATAGCGGATCACTGCGGGCAGCACACCGGCCGCTCCGTTTGTCGGAGCCGTGACCACCTGACCGCCGGCAGCGTTCTCCTCGTTGACCGCCATCGCATATGCGCTCATCCAATCATTGATCGTATGCGGTGCGGAGAGGTTCATGCCGCGCTCTGCCATCAGGGATTCATGAATCGCCTTGGCGCGGCGTTTCACACCGAGGCCACCGGGGAGCGTTCCTTCCGTCGTCAGCCCGCGCTCGATGCAGGCGTTCATGACATCCCAGATACGTGCCGCACCCTTGGCAAAGCTCACGGGACATCCGCGCGCGATCTCGTTGGCCTTCTTCATTTCCGCGATGGATTTACCCGAGTGCGCCGACATCTCAAGCATCTCGACGGCCGATTTGAACGGGTAAGGGATGGGCGGGCCTTCGTCTGTATCCTTGCCTGCTGCCAGCTCTGCTTCGGTCATGACGAATCCGCCGCCGATGGAGTAGTAGGTTTCCTGAAGGATGACGTCTCCCTGTGCGTCGGTCGCCATCAGGATCATACCGTTGGCATGGCCGGGTAGCGCCGGACCGAAATCAAAGCGCAAGTCCACTTTTGGGTCGAATGTTAACGGTCCGAGACCTTCAGGGTGGACCTGGCAGGTCTCGTGGATTGTCGCCAAAGCGGTTTCGGCTTTCTCGGCGTCGTAGCTGTCGGGTTCGAACCCCGCGAGGCCGAGGATCGTCGCACGGTCCGTTGCGTGTCCAACCCCTGTGAAGGCGAGAGAGCCATGTAGCGATGCACGCAGGCCGTGGCATTCAAAGGGGGCTGCGCGCATTCTGTCGAGGAAACGCGCTGCGGCGACCATCGGCCCCATCGTGTGCGACGAGGATGGGCCGACGCCGATCTTGAACATATCAAAAACAGAGAGGAACATTTAGAGCGCCACTCCTTCGGGCGGGTTGGGAAAAGCGGGCTTCGTGAAAGGACATGGAGCCATGCCTTCCGCGCGGATCAGGGCGACGACACTGTCGCGGTTTTCAAGGCTGCTGGCCATATCGAGTAAGCCTGGGTAGGAGGCGAGGGAGAACCAAGACGTATCACCGGCAGGGTATATGGCCATCCATCGCAGGATCGCAGCTAGGTAGAGGTCAAGAAGGCTCGGTGTGGTTCCGTTGAACCAAGCGTGGCCTTCATTCGCGAGAATGTCGAGTAGGCGTAGGCTTTCCAATAGATTGCTACGCGCGCCCGCACGCAGGGCTGAAACGGAGGCATCGTTGTTTCCGGCATAGATCTGCGGGTAGAAGGTCAGCCGCAAATTCGCATGAACCGTGTTCGATATATAAAAGAGCCAACTCAGGAAGGGGCCTCGTGCTGGATCATCCGTGTCGGGGGCAAGTCGGCCAAAGCGATCCGCAAGGTAGAGCAAGATTGCTGCTGTCTCAAACAGGGCGCCGTCCGGTGTTTCAAGTGCGGGGATTTTCGCGGCAGGATTGATGGCGCGGAATGCGACACTTCTCTGGGCTTGCGCCGCGCGGTCAACAAGCACCGTTTCGTAGGTCACACCAAGTTCTTCGAGCGCAAGGCGCACGATAAGGGAGGCATTGTCCGGGGCATAATGTAGGCGCAGCGTTTCCAGCATGAGAAAAGGATATGCGCGCCTTTGGTGTTTGCTCGGTCGCAAAGCGACATATCGCCTCGAATTCACGGCTGAGTGGGGTGGATTTCACAGGCTCTTCAAAGAGAGTTCTCGCATAAAACGCTAGTTTGCTTCTCTATTCCCCAAGTATAACCGGCAAGTCACCAATTCCTCGTGGCCCTATCCGCGCAACTTTCCTATAAACTTCCCAACACCAAATCAGGGAGTCGCCGTATGTCCGGAGAGTTGTCACCGATCGACAAGGCCAAGTTTGTCGCCGCCAAGAAAGCCACCGACTTTGTAGAAGACGGGATGCGCGTTGGGCTTGGCACGGGGTCGACCGCCGCATGGCTTGTCCGTTGCCTTGGCGAGATGGTGCGTGATGATGGTTTGCGGATCAAGGGGGTGCCAACCTCGACCCGCACGGCCGAACTTGCACGGGAAGTCGGTATCGAGGTGGTGAGTCTCGACGAGGCCAAGTGGCTTGATGTGACGATTGATGGCGCGGACGAGTTTGACGGTGACCTCAATCTCATCAAAGGCGGCGGCGGTGCGCTCTTGCAAGAAAAGATCGTTGCGACGGCTTCGGATCAAATGGTCGTGATCGCTGACATCGGCAAAGAGGTTGAAACACTCGGTGCCTTCCCACTTCCCGTCGAAGTTATACCGTTTGGTTGGCAGACCACGCAGGCGCTGATTGAGGAAACCCTTGTGGGTATGGATGTCCTTGGACGCAACTCGACCCTGCGTATGAATGGGGAGAGCCCGTTCGTGACAGATGAAGGCAATCACATTCTGGACCTGCACCTGAAACGGATCGGCGACGCGCGCCAGTTGGCGCTTGTTCTGAACCAGATGCCTGGTGTGGTTGAAAACGGCCTTTTCATAGATATCTGTGACGCGGTCATTGTCGGCTATGGCGATGGGCGCGCGGAAGTGCGTGATATCAATGCCGGCACGATCGAAGAGAGCATGCTCGACTTTGCAGAGAGCGAGAACCTCTTCACGGATCTGTTGGATTAAGGACGAAGCATGGCTTTCGATTATGATCTCTTTGTCATCGGTGGTGGCTCCGGTGGCGTCAGGGCCGCGCGCGTTGCGGCACAGGATGGCGCAAAGGTCGCGTTGGCAGAAGAAGACCGCTATGGCGGGACCTGTGTGATCCGGGGCTGTGTCCCTAAGAAATTGATGGTCTTCGCAAGTGAATACGCGGGCGTTGTCGAGGACGCGAAGTCCTATGGTTGGGCTATTGAACCCGGGCAATTCGACTGGGACGTTTTCCGTGGCCGGTTGAATGATGAGTTAGACCGCCTTGAGAATGTCTACCGCAATCTGCTCAAGAATAGCGGTGTCGAAACCTTCGACCAACGGGCGCACTTGGAAGATGCGCATACAGTGGTTCTCGCTGATGGCACCAAGAAAACGGCCAAGCACATCCTGCTGGCAACAGGCGGACGCCCGGTCAAGCCGGGTGTGCCGGGAGATGAACTTGGCATCACATCCAATGATATCTTCCACCTCGATGAATTGCCCGAGTCGATCCTTATCGTTGGCGGCGGATATATCGCTAGTGAGTTCGCAGGCATTCTGAACGGTTTGGGCGTCGACGTGACACAATACTACCGTGGGGCGCAGATCCTGCGTGGCTTTGATGATGAGGCTCGTGGTCTTGTCAGCGAAGAGATGTGCCAGCGTGGCGTGAACCTGCATCTCGGTACGGATATCATCGACCTTCAGCAGGAAGGCGACAAGATCCGTGTGCGGGCCACCAACGGCAAGGAAGCTCTCTTTGACAAGGTGATGTTCGCGACGGGTCGGGCTCCGAATACCGAAGGCCTCGGCCTTGCGGAGGTCGGCGTTGAACTTGGCCGAAAAGGCGAGGTTGTTGTCGATGACTATAGCCAGACGGCCGTCCCATCGATCTATGCCATTGGGGATGTGACCGATCGCGTCAACCTCACACCGGTGGCGATCCGTGAAGGGATGGCATTCGTCGAAACGGTCTTCAAAGGCAATCCGACCAAGCCCGATCATGACTTGATCCCGACCGCGATTTTCACGCAACCAGAGATGGGGACCGTGGGGCTTTCGGAAGAAGATGCACGCGATCAGGAACCGATCGAGGTCTACGCCACGAGCTTCAAGCCTATGCAACAGAGTTTTGCCGGGCGTAGCGAACGTGTCCTTATGAAACTCGTTGTCAGCCAGAAGACCCGCAAGGTTCTCGGGTGTCATATCGTGGCGCCGGGGGCGGGAGAAATGATCCAACTCGCTGGTATTGCGGTCAAGATGGGGGCGACAAAAGAAGATTTTGACCGCACTGTCGCTGTACACCCGACAATGTCGGAAGAGCTTGTGACGATGAAGACCCCCGTGCGAACGGGTTGAATTTTGCCGGGCGCAGCACAGTTTAGTGTCATGTGCCAAGGACGTGAGAAAGAAAGGGATGAACCTTAATGGCTGGGAATAGTGGCGGCCCCTGGGGCGGCGGCGGACATCAGGGGGGCGGTGGAAACCGCGGCAACAATGGTAGCGGCGGTGGTCGCGGCCCGGGCGATGATGGCCCGCAAATCCCCGACATCGACGAATTGATGAAGAAGGGTCAAGACCAACTGCGCGTGCTCATGGGCGGACGCGGCGGGTCTGGCAATGGCCAAAATGGCGGGCGCCGTCCTTCTGGTGGTGGCATCGGGCGCGGCGGTATTCTGATCGGCCTCGCAGCGGTCGTGGTGCTCTGGGCCTCGCAGAGTTTCTACACGGTTAAGCCGGAAGAACTTTCTGTTGAACTGTTCCTCGGCGACTATTCGAGCACGGGTCAACCCGGCTTGAACTTTGCGCCTTGGCCTGTAGTCACCAAAGAGGTTGTTCCGGTCACGCGGGAACAGAACGAAGACATTGGTGTGGGCGCACGTGGATCCGACGCCGGGCTTATGCTGACGGGTGATGAGAACATCGTTGATATTGATTTCCAAGTCGTCTGGAACATCAATGACCCTGCCGAGTACCTCTTCAACCTGCGCGATCCGCGCACCACGATTCGCGCGGTATCCGAGTCGGCGATGCGCGAGATTATCGCCCAATCCGACCTTGCGCCGATCCTCAACCGCGACCGTGGTGTGATCGCTGGTCGTCTTCAGGACCTGATTCAAGAGACGCTCGATAGCTATGACTCGGGCGTGAACATCGTGCGTGTGAACTTTGACAAGGCCGACCCGCCGGAGACGGTCATTGATGCTTTCCGCGAAGTGCAAGCCGCAGAGCAAGAACGTGACCGGATCGAGAAAGAGGCGGATGCTTATGCGAACCGGGTTCTCGCGGGCGCGCGCGGTGAAGCTGCGCAGGTGCTTGAAGAGGCCGAAGGCTACCGCGCTCAGGTCGTGAACGAAGCCGAAGGTGATGCAAGCCGTTTCCTTGCGGTCCTTACAGAGTACCAGAAGGCTCCCGAAGTGACCCGCAAGCGTCTCTACCTTGAAACCATGGAAGAAGTGCTCGGTCGCGTCGACAAGATCATCATCGACGAGCAGCAAACCGGCCAGGGCGTCGTGCCCTACCTGCCGCTCAACGAACTTCGGAAGGGGAACAACTGATGCGGAAAACGACTTATCTTCTCCCCGTTCTCGTGATCGCGGCGGTGGTCGCACTATCGTCCGTGTTCATCGTCGACGAACGTGAAAAGGCGCTCGTGCTGCAGTTCGGGCGCGTGGTTGATGTCAAGGAAGACCCCGGTCTCTCCTTCAAGATACCGCTCATCCAAGAGGTTGTCCGCTATGACGACCGTATCCTGAGCCGTGATGTGGACCCGATCGAAGTTACGCCGTCGGATGATCGTCGCCTCGTCGTTGATGCCTTTGCGCGGTATCGCATCATTGATGTCCGCCAGTTCCGTCAGGCTGTTGGTCCCGGCGGTATCCCGGCTGCAGATGCAAAGGTCGATGGTATTTTGCGCGACTCTCTCCGGGAGGTTCTCGGTCAGGTGTCGTCTAACGACATCCTGAGCTCGGACCGTGCTGCTCTTATGCTGCGGATCCGCAACGGCGCGTATGACTCCGCCCTCGGCCTTGGCGTCGAGATCATCGACGTGCGCCTCAAGCGCACCGACCTGCCGCGCGAAAACCTGGACGCGACCTTCGCGCGTATGCGCGCAGAACGTGAGCGGGAAGCGACGGACGAACGGGCCCGTGGTGAAGAAGCCGCACAACGCGTACGCGCGCAAGCGGAACGCACCGTGGTTGAGCTTGTCTCTGATGCACAGCGCCAATCGGAGATCATCCGAGGTGAGGCAGACGCACTGAGCAACGCGATCTTTGCAGAGGCGTTCGGTGAGGATCCAGAATTCTTTGAATTCTACCGTTCGCTCCGCGCGTATCGCGGTGCGCTTCGGGGCGAGAACTCGACCATGGTCATGTCGCCGGATAGCGAGTTCTTCAATTACTTGAAGTCCGACAAACCGGCCCAATGATCGGGGTCGCACTACTCGCAATCGGCCTCGTGCTGATTATTGAGGGGCTGGTGTATGCACTGGCCCCTTCGCTTGTGGAGCAACTGCTTGAGGCACTCCGTGCGCTACCCGAGGAGCAACGCAGAATGCTTGGCCTCGCAGCGCTCGCTTTGGGCGTATTCCTGGTGTGGCTCGCCAAATCACTTGGAGCGTAACAATTCTCACAATCTGCTCACAGGCAATTGTGCACTTGCGATGCGCGTTGAGTTGCCAATGATGGTGCCTAAGTAGAGAGTATCCCCGAGGCTACTGTCCTTAGGACAGCTCAGAATACAGGAGATTTTGGATTGAATAGTCAGGCAGTCGCAATCGCGCCGTCAATCGGCAAGCAAGTTCGAGTCATGTGGATAGCGGGACTGGCGATACTCTTGTTCGTCGCGCAATCCATTGCCGCGCAGGCCCGGCCGGATAGTTTTTCGGACCTCGCAAAGAAAGTAAGCCCGGCAGTCGTCAACATCACGACGTCGACAGTTGTTGCAGGGCGTACCGGACCTCAGGGGATTGTCCCCAAAGGCTCTCCTTTTGAAGATTTCTTCCGTGAGTTCCAAGATCGCAACGGAGAAGGCGACGCGCCACGTCGGACCTCTGCCCTTGGGTCTGGCTTTGTGATTTCCGAAGACGGTTTTGTCGTGACCAACAACCACGTGATCGACAAGGCAGACGAGATCAAAGTTGAGTTCTTCTCGGGCGTCGAGCTTGATGCAACGGTCATCGGCACAGATCCCAAGACGGATATCGCGCTCCTCAAGGTCGAAAGCGATGAGCCGCTTCCGTTCGTGAATTTCGGCGATAGTGACGCGGCGCTTGTCGGGGACTGGGTTCTCGCCATGGGCAACCCGCTCGGACAGGGCTTTTCCATTTCGGCAGGTATTGTTTCAGCTCGGAACCGCGCCCTGTCCGGAAGCTATGATGATTACATTCAGACCGATGCTGCGATCAACCGGGGGAACTCTGGCGGGCCGCTCTTCAACATGGACGGGGATGTCGTGGGCGTGAACACTGCGATTCTTTCGCCCAATGGTGGCTCGATCGGGATTGGCTTTTCGATGGCGTCCAACGTCGTGACCCGTGTCGTCGATCAGTTGAAAGAGTTCGGTGAGACCCGCCGTGGCTGGCTTGGCGTGCGGATCCAGAACGTCAGCGAAGACATGGTCGAAGCCATCGAAGGCCTCGATGCCGCAGAAGGCGCTATGGTTACCGATGTTCCGGAAGGCCCGGCCTTGGAGGCGGGCATGCTTGCGGGTGACGTGATCCTGTCCTTCGACGGCAAAAAGGTCGAGGATGTGCGCGGCCTCGTCCGTCAGGTTGGGAATACCGATGTCGGCAAGGCTGTGCGCGTTGTGGTACTCCGCGACGGTGGCCAGAAGACCCTTAAGGTTACACTGGGACGCCGCGAAACCGCAGAGAACACCGGAGATGCGCCGGAAACAGAAGATGCACCGGAAGCAATCGAGAAAGAGATCCTTGGCCTGACGGTCACGCCGCTGACCGATAGCATGCGCTCCGAGCTTGGTGCTGCGGATGGTACGACCGGCCTTGTGGTGACGGGTGTCGACGAAGCATCGACAGCGTATGAGAAAGGACTGCGTGCTGGGGATATCCTAACCGAGGCCAGCCAACAGAAGCTCACCTCAGTGTCCGATCTCGAAGATCGCATTGATGAGGCGCGCGAGGGCGGACGGAAATCGCTCCTGCTACTGGTGCGTCGCGCAGGAGAGCCACGCTTCGTCGCACTCAATATCGAAGAGTGATCGCGAAAGAGCGGTATGATTTGGAAAGGGGCGCCTTTGGGCGCCCTTTTTCAGTCGTCGTCGCGGCGGACCGCCACGAGACCAAGCTGACGCGCCGCTTCGATCGACAGGATCGCACTATTGAGGTCCTGTTCTTTCTGATAGCGACGAATGGCGGCGCGGGTGCGCTTATCACGTCGCCCGGTGATCGCACCGTAAAAATGGCCCCGCACTTTCAAAGCACGTTGAAGCGATGCCGTGAACTCTTCGGTCCAGACCGGATCGCAGGGTGTCTCGAACCACGTCTCACGCCGTTCTTGCACGATCCTTTGATGGGTCTCGCTCCGGTAGATTGCGGGACTGAGCACAGTGCCATCTGCGAGCACTTCAGGCGGCTGGACCATGATCTGTTCGGTGACGGTCTCGATGACTGCGGGGCTGACCTCGCGGCCCCAACATGTGCCCGGTGCTGCGCCTGGCGGGGCAAGGGCGCTATCGGCCTGAACGATTTCAGGCTCCCGCAGCGCCGCAAGGTCAGGTGTCAGGGCCGCGCCATCTTCGCAGGCGGCAAGCACCACCCCAGCAAGGGCAGCAAGAATTAGGGGTCGCGATTTCATGCTCGGGCCTCTGGAGGGTCTCTCCGGGTGTTTGCCCAACTCTAACGTCTTTCGACTGGTTTCAAAAGTCTGCTTGTGGCCGTGTAACCTCTGGGTTTCGGCAGCTGGCGCTGGCAATACCGGGCGGGTAGGTGAAAACAAAGATGGAACACGCAAGATTGGTCGCCAGGAAACCGGTTCAATGTCGCAAAAGGGACTGGCACGTTCAGGGCGGGCGCACTACCTAGGGCAAAACGCATGCAAGGAAAGTGAAGATGGCAAAGATCACATATGTCGAACACAACGGTACCGAGCACGTCGTGGATGTCGCCAATGGCCTGACGGTGATGGAAGGCGCGCGGGATAACAATATCCCGGGGATCGAAGCAGATTGCGGCGGCGCCTGTGCATGTTCGACGTGTCACGTCTACGTGGACGCGGCCTGGATCGAGAAGATCCCGGCCAAGGATGACATGGAAGAAGATATGCTCGATTTCGCCTATGAGCCGAACCCCGAGCTGTCGCGCCTGACCTGCCAGATCAAGGTCACCGACGATCTTGATGGTCTTGTGGTGCGGATGCCGGAACGTCAGATCTGATGTCGGCTCGCGGTCGTTGGCAGGGACCGTGGAGCGGGCTTGCCCGTTGCGTGGTCGCTGCGATCGGCCTCCAGTGCCTCGGAACGGTAGCGACGGCCGAGATCGCCTCGGCCCGCTATACCGACCCGACCGGGCGGTATGACCACGCGATCCTTGGCGACGCGATCGAGTATGGTGCGCTTGAGATGCGGCTACGCGATGGGCGAAAGCTCCGTGTAGTCCTTCCGGAAGCCCGTATCTTTGAAGACCTCGCGCCCCGTCTTGCCGACGTTGACAACGACGGCGCGCCCGAAATCATCACCATTGAAACGAGCCTCACCAAGGGTGCGCGCCTCGCGATCTATGGCGAGGCAGGGTTGATTGCCGCAACGCCTTTCATCGGGCGCACTCATCGTTGGCTCGCGCCGCTTGGAGCGGCGGATCTTGATGGGGATGGCAGGATCGAGCTGGCCTATGTCGACCGCCCCCACCTTGCGCGCACCTTGCGCGTTTGGCGTTTTGAGAACGGCAAGCTCGAGCATGTGGCAGACCTCAAGGGGCTGACCAATCACCGGATCGGGCAGGACTATATTTCGGGTGGTATTCGGATCTGTGGTGACGGCGCGGAGATCATCACGGCCAATGGAGATTGGAGCCGGATCATGGCGACGCGCCTTGAAGGCACCAACCTTGTCGCGCGGGATATCGGCCCCTTCAAAGGGCGCGGAAGCCTCGAAGCGGCGCTTGACTGTAACGATTAACCCGCAGCGGAGTTGATCACATGATCGCCGCCAATCGCTCCGAGGGATTGTAAGAGAGCAGCGGTATTGCTCGCCCCGAATTTCTTCAGAAGTTTGGCACGGTGCACTTCTACCGTGCGGTTCGACATCTCGAGTGTGCGCGCAATCTCCTTGCTCGTCATCCCTTCGCTCATGAGCGAAAGAACCTCACGCTCCCGGCGCGTCAGGTGATGATAGGGACGGGTGTCGGAGAGGTCTGCAAAGCTCCACACGGCACGCATCAGAGGATCGTCTGGGGTAAAGGTATGACCCCGCACACGACACCAGAACATCTCGCCGCCATTGCGCATCATGACCCGTTCATCCCAGTAGCTATTTCCTTCGCGCAAGGACTGTACCCCACGGTTGCGGATCGTGGCGAACTCGTCGAGCGAAGGATACAGGATCGCGAAGGTCTGATCCTGAAGCTCTTCGCGGGGGTAGCCGAACATCTCGGCAAAGGTTTGATTGCAATCACGGATCACGCGGTTTTCCGTCACGACAATACCCACCGGAACGAAATGGAACGCGAGTTCCGTGAAGTCCCGGCTGCGATAGGCGTCGTCGATGGACAGCGTGTCGGTGATGGCTCTGACCCTTTGCTTGGTGGTTGGGCTGAACCTAATCCGCGTAGCGGAAACTGGCAAATGCTTTGGCGTGGGTCATGCCTAGCTCAGATAGTAATTCTCGGGCAGGAGCGAGGGTGGCGTCTCAAGGTCGAGATGCGGCGCGAGGCTGCGCTCGACCGTCCGGCAAAGCGCATCGAGCGGCAGGCCGTTTACCGTTTCGCCGAAGGGATGTGCGAGCTCTTCCGTCACCTCGGCGAGACCGAGCAACATATAGGCGACGATGGCCACGAAGAGCGGTGTTAGCCAGCCCGCGGAGTCGAGCATGGCGAGAGGGATCAAGAGCACGTAAAGATAGGTCGTGCGGAAGACGAGTAGCGAATAGACATATGGCAGCGGCGTGGTCGCGATGCGTTCGCAGCCCGCTTGTGCTGCTGCGATATTGCCGAGCCGCTCGGCTAGGGCGCGTCGACCGAACCCATCCGCTCCGGATGCGACGACCACCTCGTTCATGCGGTTGAGCGCAGAGCAGGGCGGATGTGCCGCGTCCGAGAAATCCTCTTCGATCCATGCGTGCTCTTTCGTGTCATCGTCAATGCGTCGAAGCTGAATACGGTGCAGATGAATGAAACTCAGTGCAAGGCGCAGGAGCTTTGTCCGATCGGCTTTCTCGGGGAGGAAAAGCTCGGCTTCTCGCCCGAGGCTGCGCATGTCGGAGATGAGTTGCCCCCAGAGGCGGCGCGCCTCCCACCAGCGATCGTAGGCGGCGTTGTTGCGAAAGCCGAGGATCAGGGACAGGGCGACACCGAAAACCGCAAAGGGCGCGGCGTTGGTATGGGGTAGCGCGTAGATATGGGTATCGACCAACACAACGAGGGTGGCCACGAGGGCAAAGCCGATGATGCGCGGCAGGATCACGGGAAGAACCGAGCCGCGCATGGCAAAGAAAAGTTGGGCTACGCCGGGTTTGTCTCTGAGGATCATGTCCGTCTTCCGCAATAGAAAAGAGGCCCCGAAGGGCCTCCTGAGAGATAGTCACGAATCGATGGTTGGATGCAAGCGCCCTCAGAGCGCGCGCCAGCCGATGTCACGGCGGTAGAACCCGCCGGGCCAGTCGATGGCTTCAACCATGGCATAGGCACGGTCGCGGGCTTCCTGAAGCGAGGCGCCGCGCGCAGTCACGTTGAGGACGCGCCCGCCGGTGGCGGTCATTGCGCCGTCCTTTTCGGTGGTGCCAGCGTGGAAGACCATGTTCATGCTATCTTCGGGGAGGGCGTCGAGGCTCTTGATCACGCTGCCTTTTTCATACGATCCCGGGTAGCCGTTGGCGGCCATGACAACAGTGATCGCGTGATCGTCGGCCCAGTTGACGCGCGCCTCGGCAAGGCGTTCTTCGGCAGCGGCTTGCAACAGATCCAATGCCTGCGCACCGAGGCGCATCATCAAGACTTGGCATTCGGGATCACCGAAGCGGACGTTGTATTCCACGAGTCGGGGCTGGCCGTCCTTGATCATCAGGCCGGCATAGAGAACGCCCTGATAGGGCGTCCCGCGACGGGCCATTTCGTCGATGGTCGGCTGAATGATTTCGTCGAGCGCCTTTTGCGCGATTTCGTCCGAGAGCACGGGCGCGGGGGAATAGGCCCCCATGCCGCCGGTGTTGAGGCCGGTATCGCCCTCTCCGACGCGCTTGTGATCCTGCGCGGTGCCGATCGGCAGGGCCGACTTGCCGTCGCAGAGGATGAAGAAGGATGCCTCTTCGCCCTCCATGAATTCCTCGATCACGACCTCGGCGCCCGCCCCACCGAACGCACCGCCGAACATGTCGTCGATGGCGTCGAGCGCGGTCTGTTCGTCCATCGCGACGATCACGCCCTTGCCGGCGGCGAGACCGTCCGCCTTGACGACGATCGGAGCGCCTTGTTCGCGAATATAGGCCTTGGCAGCTTCAGAATCGTTAAAGTGACCGTACGCTGCGGTCGGTGCCTTGGCTGCGTCGCAGATTTCCTTGGTGAAACTCTTGGAGGCTTCGAGCTCGGCAGCGGCCTCGGAAGGGCCAAAGACGAGGATGCCCGCCTCGCGCAGACGATCCGCGACACCGGCGGCGAGCGGCGCTTCGGGACCGATGATGACAAAGTCGATGGCGTTCTCGGAGACGAAATTCGCGACTGTTGCGCCGTCTTCGATATCAATCTTGGCACAATCCGCGATCTGGGCAATGCCGCCATTGCCGGGTGCGACGATGAGCTTGTCGCATTTCGGATTCTGCATCACGGCCCATGCCAGCGCATGTTCGCGACCACCGCTGCCGAGAATGAGAATGTTCATGGGGAATCCTTCCGCTTGGCCTTGCTTTGCAGGCGTTCTAAGCTGTGTCGGACCGTTCCACAAGCGAGGCCAGATGTCCGATCTCATCGATTCCCCGAACGAGGGCGAAAATGCCCCGGAATTTAGTGTTTCCGAGATTTCAGGCGCCCTGAAGCGCACCATTGAGGGTGCGTTTGGCCGGGTGCGGGTGCGCGGCGAGGTTGGGCGCGTGATGCTGGCGCGGTCGGGGCATCTCTATTTCGACGTGAAGGATGACCGGTCTGTGCTTGCCGCGGTGAGCTGGAAAGGGCAGGTGTCGCGGCTTTCGATTATGCCCGAAGAAGGCATGGAGGTCATTGTCACAGGCAAGCTTACGACGTTCGGGTCGCAGTCGAAGTATCAGATCAATGTCGATGACGTGGCCGTGGCGGGCGAAGGCGCGCTTATGGCGATGCTCGAGAAGCGCAAGAAGCAGCTTGCGGCGGAAGGGTTGTTTGCGCCGGAGCGGAAGAAATCGCTGCCGTATCTGCCGGATGTCATTGGGGTTGTGACCTCGCCTTCGGGGGCGGTGATCCGCGATATCCTGCATCGCCTACGTGAGCGGTTTCCGAGGAAAGTCCTGATCTGGCCGGTGGCGGTTCAGGGCGAGCAATGCGCGCCGCAAGTGGCGGCGGCGATTGAAGGGTTCAACAGGCTCACGCCGGGCGGTGCGCTGCCGCGTCCGGACCTCATCATCGTGGCGCGGGGCGGCGGAAGTATCGAGGATTTATGGGGGTTTAACGAGGAAATCGTGGCGCGCGCGGCGGCGGCGTCGGAGATCCCGTTGATCTCGGCGGTGGGGCACGAGACGGATACCACGCTGATTGATTTCGTGTCGGACCGGCGCGCGCCGACACCGACCGCTGCGGCGGAGATTGCTGTGCCGGTGCGGCTTGAATTGCTGGGTTGGACCGAGGAGCAGGGGGGGCGGTTGAAGAGGGCGTTGTCGGACGGGGTTTCGACGCGAACTCAACGGCTTAAGGATTTGTCGCGGGCCTTGCCGAGCGTGGATGCCTTGTTGCAAACGCCGCGCCAGAGGCTCGACCGGTCGGGCGAGAACCTGCCGCGCGCCTTGCGCGACGGGGTGCAGCGACGACGCGTGATCCTCACGGAACATGCAGGCAGCCTACGGGCGAGCACGCTGCGCGGGATGATCGAAGGCAAGCGCCAGGCGCTTGGGCGACGCACGGATCGCCTTAGCCCGGTGACCATCTCGCGGGAAGTCGTTCGAAAAAGAGAGAAAATTCAAGATCTTGCCCGCCGTATGCGTGAGGCGCAGCTACGTCGGGTCGGCATGCTTGGCGATCGGTTGAACGGGCTTGAGCGGATGCGTGAGACGCTTGGATATCATGCCACGCTTGAGCGGGGATATGCCGTGGTGCGGGGCGATGGGGCGCTTGTCACAGATAAGAAAGCGGCCAAGAAAGCGCGGGAAATCGAGATTGAATTCGCCGATGGCAAGGTCACGTTGGGCGGCAAATCCAGTCCGAAAAAGCCCGCAAAACCGCCCGAACAGGGCAGTCTTTTCTGACCAAGTTAACGCGAAAAATCCACGTCGGTATAACGTCGGTATTGTGTATGTATCGCGTCTGTGCAGGTTTCGCTGCAGCGCAAAACCGTTAACCTTTTCAGACGCCGACTTTGGGACCGAGACATAGCATTTCGCCGTTGCCTTCGACCTCATAGAGCACGGTCGGATCATCGCCGCTTGCGAAGCGGGCGGCGAGGCTGTCACCCTTCAGATAGAAAAGCCAGCATTGCGGCACCGGGTTGTCCTCGTAGACGAAACAGATTTGGTCCCCGCTCGGATACCAATTCCCCTCTTTGCATTCACCATCGAGGAAGGACCAGCGCACGCGGCGGTTCGAGAGGTATTCCTCGACGCCATAGCGTTCGCCACCGACGCCATAGTAGAGTGTCTTGCCCTTGGTATGGGCTTCAAACTCCGAGGCCGACATCGGCGTTTGTGCGAAGGCGGGCAGGGCGGCGAGAAGAAGGGCGAGGATCAGGCGTATCATAGTCGGAGCCTGCCAGAGGCGGCACGCGCAATCCAGTCTCAATGCCCCTGTGGCCCGAGTTTCGCGACCTTCGGATCCATGACTCGCCGCCACATGCGTGGCCAGAGGGCAAGTGCGCCCATAATCGGCAGGGAGCGCGGCAGGATCGGCATCGTCTCGCGGTCAAGTTCGAGCGAGGGATAGGTGCGCAAAGGGTGCATGTGGTGATCGGAGTGACGCGGGGCGTTGAGCATCAGGGCCGAGGAATAGAACTGCGGTGCGTTCCAGCTATGTTCGGGACCGACAGGTTCGAGGCGACCATCGGCACCACGCGCGCGGGTCAGGCCGTAATGCTGCACGTAGTCGGAGACGAGGAGCTGCATTTGCGCGTAGCCCGTGAGGAGGATCAGGGCGAGGATGCCGGAAAGTCCGAAGAACGCGCCGGAGAGCAGCACCATCAGGAGGCCGCCGCCGACATAGGAGAGATAGGGATGGGTCCAAAACGGGCGCGGCGTGCGGGCGCGGGCGCGCAACGCGTTCTCGGCGGCAAGGCCCTTGCGGAAGGAGCCGAGCCAAGCGCGCGGCCAAAAGCGATAGAAACTCTGGCCCGGTGCGGGGCTGTTGGGGTCCATCGGGCTTGCGACCCAGACGTGATGCACGCGCGGATGCGCCGAGGCGTGGTGGCCGAAGAGAAGCGAGATATAGACTGCGATGCCGAGCCAGCGGGGGCCACGGGCTTGTTTGTGGATCAACTCATGCGCGTTGGCGTTGCTGACTTGTCCGAAGAAGAGGCCGAAGGCGACGAAGCAGAGCAGGCGTTCAAAAAGGCCTAGTCCTGAGTCGCCGCCGATGGCGTAGAGCGCGATCCAGATCAGGACGAGATGCGCCGCGCCAAGGAAAAGCGCCAGTTCCTCGCCCACAGGAAATTCGCCATCCGCGCCACGCCGGGCGGCAGCCCCCTGCACAAGGCGGTCCATCAGGTAGGTGAAGGCGGTGAGATATAAGAGCGCGATCAGACACCAGAGCCCGCCCGAAAGCCCGGCAAGGGCGAGGAGCAGGACGGGGACGACAGTCGCGATGGAAAACCAGAGCATAGGCGGTCTCAACTAGATGGGTCGCGCGGAGGTATTTGCCCATAGAATCTGACCGGATACAATGCGCCTGCGGGACGCAGATTGCACGCGGGCGCGCATACGGCTTTGGACATGTCGTTTTTGGCGTCGCTCGAAAGCGGCGGAGCGCGATAGGGTGAGGCGAAATTTGGAACGGGGGAACCGGGATGGCACTCGACGAGTCCAAGAAGGGCATCTGGAAATCTGGCAAGGGTAAGGGGCGGCACGTTCCCAAGGGGCGGCAGCTTGACGACGAGGCCCATGCAGAGGTGCTTGCGCTCCTCGGGGATCAACCCCGGCGGCGCGACCTTCTGATCGAGTTTCTGCATCTTGTTCAGGACGCCTATGGGCATCTTTCGGCGGCTCATATTCGGGCGCTGGCCGAGGAATTGCGCATCGGGCAAGCCGAAGTCTACGAGGTCGCCTCTTTCTATGCGCATTTCGATGTCGTGCGCGAAGGCGAAACCCCGCCGCCCGCGTTGACCATCCGGGTTTGCGATTCGCTTTCTTGTGAGTTGGCGGGCGCGCAGCAGTTGAAAGCGGCGCTTGAGGAGGGCATGGACCCGGCCGAGGTCCGCGTGGTGCGTGCGCCCTGTATGGGGCGGTGCGATACGGCGCCGGTTCTTGAGATCGGGCATAACCATATCGACCACGCGACCGTCGAGAAGGTTGAAGCGGCGATTGCGGCGGGCGATACCCATACGCATCTGCCGGATTATGAAGATTACGACGCCTATGTTGGCTCGGGCGGCTATGAGACGCTGCGCGCGCTGCGCGAGGGCGGCGATTGGGAAGCGGTTCAGGACACGGTTCTTGAGGCGGGACTGCGCGGGCTTGGCGGGGCCGGGTTCCCGTCGGGCAAGAAATGGGGCTTTGTGCGGATGAACGAAGGCCCGCGGTATTTGGCGGTCAATGGCGACGAAGGCGAGCCGGGGACGTTCAAGGACCGCTATTACCTCGAACGCGTGCCGCATGTGTTCCTTGAGGGGATGCTTATCGCGGCCTGGGCCGTGGAAGCGGAAACCGCGTTCATCTACATGCGCGACGAATATCCGGCGGTTCTTGAGATTCTGCGGCGCGAGATTGCCGCGCTTGAGGCGGCGGGGATCGTGGAGCCGGGCTATATCGACCTGCGTCGCGGGGCCGGGGCGTATATCTGTGGCGAAGAAAGCGCGATGATCGAGTCGATCGAGGGCAAGCGCGGCGAGCCGCGTCACCGTCCGCCTTTCGTGGCACAGGTCGGCATTTTTGGGCAGCCAACGCTCGTCCACAATGTCGAGACGCTTTATTGGGTGTCGAAGATCTGCCGCGAGGGGCCGGAGGTTCTCAATTCAGTCGAGAAGAACGGGCGCAAGGGTTTGCGGTCCTATTCCGTCTCTGGCCGGGTGGCGGAGCCGGGGGTCTATCTTCTGCCCGCCGGGTCGACGATCATGGATATCATCGAGGCCGCGGGCGGCATGGCCGAGGGGCATGCGTTCAAAGCCTATCAGCCGGGCGGGCCGTCCTCGGGTCTTCTGCCCGCCTCGATCAACGATGTGCCGCTTGATTTCGACACGCTGCAACCGCTTGGGAGCTTTATCGGCTCGGCGGCTGTCGTGGTGTTATCGGAGCAGGACAGCGCGAAGGAGGCGGCGCTCAACATGCTGCGCTTCTTCGAGGATGAAAGCTGTGGTCAATGCACGCCTTGCCGGGTGGGCTGTGAGAAGGCGGTGAAGCTCATGCAGGCGGACCGCTGGGATCAGGGGCTTTTGGAAGAGCTGAGCCAGGCGATGGTCGATGCGTCGATCTGTGGCCTTGGGCAGGCGGCGCCGAACCCGATCCGGCTTACCATGAAGCATTTTGCGGATGAGGTTTAGGGGGCTGTTGCAGCGAAAGGCAGGTTTGAGGCGAAATTGACGGATGCTGCAGGGTGCAGGAAAGTCCGCTAACCGTTGGTAATGCCACAGTGAAACCGATAGTCCTCCATCCAGCGCTTCTCGCACCAAGCCTGCTCACCGAATTGAGCAATTTGGGAAAGCTCGCCCTGTTCAGTTAACGAGTTCGCCCAAGGCAATACCCTTGTTTCGACCAGCATTTTCATCTTTCTCAGTCGTTTCCTTACGGCCTGCTCTGTCATGTCTCCATACTTGAGGTCACTTGTCGCCCAACGACCGGAGTTTTCTGGGCGATACGTCAGGCTTGGAGTGCGCCAGCCATCGAAATCGTCAAACGTCAGTTTCCTGGGAAAATCATCTGCAATGAGCTTTGTGCTATTTGGATCGTCGCTGCTCACGGGTCTTAAGAAAGAGTGACGAAAGCAAATGGTGGTCCTGGCTATGCCCGGGTGCGGCCACTTACCGCGAATTCTATTTATCCAAAGATCCCGTGTACCGCTTTGGTAACGTAGCGACTTCGTTTTTCTGACAAACGCAAAACCCATCTCAATGAGCGGATGGGCGAACTCTTCATCAAATAAGCTGTCAAATTCTTGATGGTCCAATCAAAATACTCTGCTGTCTACGCCTTCCTTGAAAGAGCTTAACAGACCTTCAAGAGCAATCAATGAAGGGCAGCTCCGTCCCACATAGTAGACCTTTGATGCCTATTGAGGCGGCCAGGAGCCTCGCGCGTCCTTGCCAGATGACATACGCCTGCGTAGCTGCTGCAATGCAGCAACAGCGGGGCATGGGACGGGAAAACCTTAACCTGTTTAGCGCGATTCTGTGCGAGACTGGGGCATGGGAGGAAACCTGATGCGCGAGGCCCGGAAGGGCCGGAGGTTTCCAAATGAACAGGACGGACACGGATATCACCTTTCATCGTCGCGCCCTTATGGCGCGGCTCGACCTTTTCCTTGTGGAGCAGGGGATGGGGTTCAATGTTGGGCTTGAGAAACGAAGGCGATTGCATGAGGCCTATGCGCTTGATGCGTTGAGCGATGCGCAACTGACGCTCATGGGGCTGAGCCGGGCGGATATTCCCGCTTTCGTCTTTGCCGATCTACTGGGCGCGGCATGAGGGCGATTGTGGGCGCTTGACAGTCTGTGCAGGAGAGGCCAACGCTTCGGCATGTTTGACCTGCGCCCTGTGGGATATGTGATTGGCCTTCTCGTGGCCATCCTCGGTCTGGCGATGTTGCTGCCGATGCTTGCCGATCTTGCGCAAGGCAATGGGCATTGGTGGGTGTTCCTTGAAAGCGCGATTCTGACCATCCTGACGGGCGGTCTCGTGGCCTTGTCGTGCCAGTCGGGCAAGGGGCGGGGACTTTCGATTCAGCAGACCTTCCTTCTCACCACCGGGGTTTGGGTCGCACTGCCGATCTTTGGGTCATTGCCGTTCATGTTCGGGGCGACGGAAGCGCGGTTCGTGGATGCTTTTTTCGAGGCCATGTCGGGCCTGACCACCACTGGATCGACAGTCTTTTCGGGGCTGGATGACCTGCCGCGGGGCGTTAACCTCTGGCGTGGTATGCTGCAATGGCTTGGCGGGATCGGGATCATTGTTGTTGCGATGGTGTTTCTGCCGGAATTGCGCGTGGGCGGCATGCAGATTTTCCGTTCGGAAGCCTTTGAGACCATGGGGAAGATCTTGCCACGAGCGACCGCGATCTCGGGGCAGATCTCGGTCATCTACGTGGGGCTGACCGTGGTGTGCATGGTGTCCTATATTCTAATGGGGATGCCGGCCTTTGACGCGCTTGTCCATTCGCTGACCACGATCTCAACCGGTGGGTTCTCTAGCCATGATGCCTCTTTCGGGACCTATTCCGGAGGGATGGAATATGTCGCCTCGGTCTTCATGATCCTCGCTGCGATGCCGTTTGTGCGCTACGTGCAGCTTGTGAACGGGCATAGCACGCCGCTTTTCCGCGATAGCCAAGTGCGGGCCTTCCTGATGACGATCGCGGTTCTTGTGCTGATCTTTACCGTCGTCCTGACGTGGATTTTCCCCCACCACTGGGAAAAGTCGTTCCGCGAGGCATTGTTCAATATCACCTCGATCATTTCCGGCACGGGATATGCCAGCGTCGATTACATGGGATGGGGCAGTTTTATCGTCACCATGTTCTTCTTCATCGGCCTCATCGGGGGCTGCGCGGGATCGACGGCATGTTCGGTCAAGATCTTCCGCTACCAGCTTTTGTTTGCGTCGATCCAAGCGCAGATCAAGCGCATCCGCCATCCACGCGGCATCTTCACCGTGCGCTATGACGGCAAGAAGGTGACCGAGGACACGCTCAGCTCGGTCATGTCGTTCTTTGTGTTCTTTACGGTGACGCTTGGCCTATTGGCGGTGGCGCTTGGTATGACGGGGCTCGATTTCACCACATCGCTTTCGGGGGCGGCGACGGCGGTGGCGAACATCGGCCCCGGCCTTGGCGATATCATTGGACCGGCTGGTAACTTCGCCCCGTTGAATGATACGGCCAAATGGATACTCATTGTCGGGATGCTGATCGGGCGGCTAGAACTCTTGGCCGTGTTCGTGATCCTGACACCGCAATTCTGGAGGGGATAAGATGGTAACGCGACCGCTTGGGGCGCAAATCTCGCACATGCTCAAGGCGCGGGATGTGGATGTGATTTTCGGAATTCCGGGGGTGCATAATATCGAAATGTACCGCGGCATCGAGGAAGCGGGGATTACCCATATCCTGGCGCGGCATGAGCAGGGCGCGGGGTTCATGGCTGATGGCTATGCGCGGGCCAGCGGTAAACCGGGCGTGTGCTATATCATCACCGGACCGGGCCTATGCAACGCGATGACGCCACTTGGCCAAGCGTATAGCGACAGTGTGCCGGTGCTTGCGATTTCTTCTTGCCTCGATCGGACGGCGGGACGGCGCGGGCAGCTGCACCAGATGCTAGATCAGGAGGCAGCGGCTGCGACCGTCTGTGACTGGAGCCATGAGGCGGTGAGCGCTGAGGACGCCTATACGTTGATTGACCGGGCGCTTGGCGAATTCAACAGCGCGCGCAAACGGCCCAAGCATATTCAAGTGCCGATTGCCCTTGCCGGGGCCGAAGCCAAGGGTTTCCCCGCGCGGGGAAAGCCGCTCGAGGTGGTCCAAGAGGCGAAGATCGGTCCGGCGCTGGGCGATCTGTTGGACGCGAAGAAGGTTCTATTCGTTTTGGGCGGTGGTGCGGCACATGTCGGACCGCTTGCCAGTGAAGTCATCGAGGCGATGGGGGCGGCGTCCTTCACGACCTACGCGGGGCGTGGGATCATTCCGGCGCATCAGAAACACCATTTCGGATCGTTCCTTGCCCGCCCGACAAGCGCGGATGTGGCGGCAGAGGCGGATTACGTCGTGGCCGTGGGGACCGAGCTCTCGGAGGTCGATCTCTGGCGCGATACGCTTGGGCATGAGTGCCCGATGTTGCGGGTCGATATCGACCCGGAAGTGCTTGCCGGGGCCGAGAACGACCTTGCGCTCGACATGGATGCCGCAGCGTTCTTCACCGCGTTGAAGGCGGCGCTTGTGGATCATCATGGCGTGAGCGACTGGGACGATGCGGCGGTGCAGGCCCAAAAGCTGCGCTGGCGGGGGGAGGTTGATGCGGAACGCCCCGGTATCGTGCCGGTGGCAGAGGCGCTTCGGGAGGTGCTTCCGGAAGACACGATGATCTATTCCGACATGACGCAATTCGCTTATTCCTCCAAAGAGTTCTGGGATATGGCGCGGCCGGGACATTGGCACCATCCGAGCGGTTTTGGCACGCTTGGCTATGCGCTGCCGGCAGCCATTGGTGGGGCAGTGGCGCGGCAAGGCTTGCCGACCGTCGCGATCGCGGGGGACTATGGGTTTCAATACACGGTGCAAGAGCTTGGCACGGCGGTTGAGCTTGGTCTGCCGCTGCCGATCCTGCTTTGGGACAATGGCAAATTGAAGGAGATCGAGGACGCCATGGTCGCGAGCCAGATCGCGCCCAAGGCCGTGGTCGCGCAGAATCCGGATTTCTGTCGCTTGGCCGAGGCCTATGGCGCGTTGAGCGCGGCGCCGAAGACGCTTGGAGCCTTGCAGGAGGCGGTCAAAGCGGCGCTCAAGGCAGATCGTCCGACGCTCATCCATATGACGGCGGATTTGGCGACCTAGACGCCGACGCATTGGAGAAAGAAAAAGGCCGGGGTCTGTGCCCCGGCCTTTCTTGTTTCGACAAAAAGCTGTGCCTTAGTCCCAGCAGCCCACCAGCACTGTCATGCCGCTGGCCTTGCGGGTCATTTCCTCGGGCGTCATCGCGGCGCCGAGAGGGGCGGGGGTTGTGGTGATCTCGGCGGTGTCCAGCGCGGATTTGAGCGCGGCGGAGGAGATGGCAAAGCTCACATCGCCGGGCAGTTGGCGCGCCCCGCTTGCCGAAGCGGGCAGAAGCATGCCGAGGACAGAACCGTCGGCGGCAAAGACCGG
Source organism: Shimia sp. FJ5 (assembly GCF_032918335.1). Lineage (NCBI taxonomy): Bacteria > Pseudomonadati > Pseudomonadota > Alphaproteobacteria > Rhodobacterales > Roseobacteraceae > Shimia > Shimia sp. FJ5. The sequence continues at coordinate 249,529 of NZ_JAWJUV010000004.1, forward strand.
GCCGCCTGCGTCGCCGGGCAGGGGATCGAGCGCGAGACGCTTGATTTCCGACTCGCCGGAAAGACCCTTGATGTCGGCCAGAGTGCCAAACGTCATGGTCGGTGCGCCAAGCAGGCCTTCGTAGGAATAGCCGGACACGGCGACCTCGGTCTGGAGACGGGCATCGCCTTCAAGAAGGGTCGCATAGCCGCGCGGTGCAAGAGCGCCTGTCGGGCGCAGGATGGCGATGCCGCTGGCGTCGTCCGTCGCGACGAGCGTTGCTTCATAGTCGGTATCGAGCGTGATGCTACCACAGTTCTGTACGGCTTCGGTTGTGGTCAGGACGGTGCCCTCTCCATCGACATAGAAGCCCGAGCGCGACAGGCGCGGACGGCGGATTTCAAGCCCAGCAACGAGGTCGATATTCTGTTCTGCGTTGCTGCCTGCGGCGGGATCGAGCACACCATCGAGACGTTTGAAAGAGGCGCGCATCTCATCGAGGATGCGCGTGCGGCGCTCTTCATCGTTGCGGGGCCAGACGAGGGTAAAGCCCTTAATGCGGCCATTTTCGAGGCTGGCCTCGGTCTGCGAGATGATCTCGGCATTCTGACCAATCAGCGAGAAGCTGCGGTCTCCGCGCGAACGGTCCCCGGTGCGGGGCACGATTTCGAGGGTCTGCATGATGTCATAGAGACCGAAGAGCGTATTCTGGTCGCCTTCCTGAGAGATCAGCAACACCTTGGCCGGGATATCGCCAGTCGCGTCATAATGGACGAAGGGGTATTCTTCCTTGGCCCGTGCGACGACACCCAAAGGCAGGATCATCTCGATCCCGGCGGTTGTGTCGGCGATACCGCGCAGGCCCATGCCTTCAAGCACGGCGTAATACTGCTGGCGCAGAGCTTCGCGTTGCATTGTGGTTAGAACGCCGGTCGCGTCATACCCATTGTCGCGCTGCCATGCGGCCATGGAGCTACGGGTGCCGCGGCCAAAAGCGCCGTCGATGGCGGCGTTATAGTAGCCGGCCCATTGCAGATAGCTTTGCAGTTGTTTGCGTTCATCTGCGTTGAGGCGGGCTTCGCTTGCGCGGGCTTCGCGCGGGGTCTCGTCGATAACCTCGGGTTCCGGTGCGGGTTCGGGCGCCGGGGCTGGCGTGGTGTCAGAGGCCACGGTATCGGCGGCATCTTCGGCCGGCAGTGCGGGTTGCGGCGTGGCGCTTGTCGGCCAGATGCGCTGCCCAAAGGCGTCACGGGTCACGATATAGGCATCGCGCGGGATCAGGCCTTGCGCGCGCAATTGGCGCAGTTGCTGTTGTGCTGCGGTGGCATCGAAGGGGCCGATGGCAACGGCATACCACCCGTTCCCGAGAGCGAAGCTGCTCACATCTGGCGTCGATTCAGCGTAGGACTGGGCGCGCTGGGTCGCCACGGTCAGACTCGGGTGGGCTTCGATCTGAAGCCACGAGTCTGTGTTGTTTGTTTGTGCGAGGACGGATTGAACCGTGATGAAGAGAAAAAGAAAAACCGATAGAAAAGTACGGATCATGTGGTTGGACGTCCCTGAAGGTCTTGATTCACGTGGTTAATAGCCATGTTTAACAGATGAAGCCATTCTTGCATCCTTATTTTAGGGTTTGGTGTGATTGACCCCGCCCCCGCGTCGGCATAGGTAAAACCCGCAATTTCCAAAGGGCAGGGCCATGGCGACATCGCAGGACAAACCGCGCAGCTTTCAGGAGATCATCTTGCGGCTACAGGCCTATTGGGCCGCGAAAGGCTGTGCGGTGATGCAGCCTTATGACATGGAAGTGGGTGCAGGGACGTTTCACCCCGCGACCACTCTGCGGTCGCTTGGGTCAAACCCGTGGGCGGCGGCCTATGTGCAGCCCTCGCGCCGCCCGACCGATGGGCGTTATGGCGAGAACCCGAACCGGTTGCAGCATTACTATCAGTATCAGGTGCTCATCAAACCGAGCCCGCCGGACCTTCAGGCGCTTTATCTCGGCAGTCTTGAGGCGATCGGGATCGACATGGACCTGCATGATATCCGCTTTGTCGAGGATGACTGGGAAAGCCCGACGCTTGGCGCGTGGGGCTTGGGCTGGGAAGTGTGGTGCGACGGGATGGAAGTCTCGCAGTTCACCTATTTCCAGCAGGTCGGCGGCCATGATTGTCACCCGGTCTCGGGCGAGCTGACCTATGGTCTTGAGCGTCTGGCGATGTATGTGCTTGGCATCGATCACGTGATGGACATGCCGTTCAACGACCCGGATGCGCCTATCGCGCTCAAATATGGCGATGTGTTCCGTCAGACCGAGCAGGAATACAGCCGTTGGAATTTCGACGTGGCCAATACAGATGTGCTCCTCAAACAGTTTGAAGAGGCCGAGGCAGAATGCGAGAAGATCCTCGCCGAGGATCATGTCGACCCCAAGACCGGCAAGCGAATCGTCATGGCACACCCGGCATATGACCAGTGCATCAAGGCAAGCCACCTATTTAACCTGCTCGATGCGCGCGGTGTGATTTCTGTCACCGAGCGACAGGCCTATATCGGGCGGGTGCGCGCGCTGGCCAAGCAATGCGCCGATGCCTTCGTGCAGACCGAAGCCGGGGGATATGTGGCGTGAGCGGAAAAATCATCGCGGGGCTGATTGTCGTGATCTCTCTCATCGCCGGGGCGGCGATCTATTACCTTCAGGTCTATCACTTCTATGAGCCGGTCAAAGCGACGGGCACAGATGACGTGCAGCTTACGCTTATGGTCACTGGCGCGCCGGAGCCGATCCTCTACGAGGATTTCGAAGCCATCAACGCCGACTCGAGCCCGATCCGCTATCGCGCCTGTTTCACCACGCAGCAATCGCTTGCCATGATGAGCGAGACCTATGAGCCCTATGACGGGGCCGAGCCGCTTGTCGCGCCGGGCTGGTTTGACTGTTTCGACGCCAAAGAGATCGGTCGCGCGCTTGAGAGCGGCGATGCCATCGCCTTTCTGGGCGAAGAGAATATCGAATACGGGATCGACCGTGTGATCGCGGTGTTGCCGGACGGGCGCGGATTTGCCTGGCAACAGATCAACCATTGTGGCGAAGTTGTCTTTGACGGCCAGCCCGCCCCCGAAAACTGCCCGCCCAAACCGGAAGGCTACTGACCCATGCCCGATCTTCTGATTGAACTCTTTTCCGAGGAAATCCCCGCCCGCATGCAGGCGAAGGCGGCGGATGATCTGCGCAAGCGCGTCACGGACGGTCTTGTCGAGGCGGGGCTGACCTATGCCGGGGCCAAGGCGTTTTCGACGCCGCGCCGCCTGACGCTGGCGCTTGAGGGGCTTCTTGCCGAGAGCCCGACCGTGCGCGAAGAGCGTAAAGGTCCGAAGGTCGGCGCGCCGGAGAAGGCCGTCGAGGGCTTTCTGCGCGGCGCGGGTGTGAGCCGTGATGACCTTGAAGAGCGTGAGACCCCGAAAGGTGCGGTCTATTTCGCAACCATCACCAAGCCGGGCCGCCCGGCGGCGGAGATCGTGGCCGAGATCCTCGAGGACACGGTGCGCAATTTCCCTTGGCCGAAATCCATGCGCTGGGGCGCGGGCAGCTTGCGCTGGGTGCGACCGCTGCATTCGATCCTCTGTATCCTGAGCGATGAGGCAGGCGCGAATATCGTGCCGCTCGACATTGACGGGATCAAAGCGGGCGACACGACCGAGGGCCATCGCTTTATGGGGTCGGGGCGCTTTGCCGTGGCGGGGTTCGAGGATTACGAGGCCAAGCTCAAACGCGACAAGGTGATCCTGTCGGCGGAAGAACGGGCCGAGCATATCTGGAACGACGCGACGAACATGGCCTTTGCGCAAGGCATGGACGTTGTCGAGGATGCGGGCCTTTTGAAAGAGGTCGCGGGGCTTGTCGAATGGCCGGTCGTCCTCATGGGCGATATTGCCGAGGATTTCCTCGGCCTGCCGCCGGAAGTGCTTCAGACCTCGATGAAGGAACACCAGAAGTTCTTTTCGGTGAAGAGCCCGAGAACCGGCCGGATTGAGAAATTCGTGACCGTGGCCAACCGCGAGACCGCCGACAGTGGCGCGACGATCCTTGCGGGGAACCAGAAGGTGCTTTTTGCGCGCCTGTCGGATGCGAAATTCTTCTGGGAGAACGATCTGCGCGTGGCCAAGGACGGGGCGCAGCCGTGGCTTGAGAGCCTTGCCAACGTGACCTTCCACAACAAGCTTGGCACGCAGGGCGACCGGATCGTGCGGTTCACCGGCCTGGCGCGCGAGTTGGCCGAGGTTGTGGGCGCGGATGCGGATGTGATCGAGAAGGCGGCGCGCTTTGCCAAGGCGGACCTGTCGTCGGAAATGGTCTATGAATTCCCCGAGCTGCAAGGCCTCATGGGGCGCTATTATGCCGAAGCCGCGGGGTTCTCGGGTGAGGTCGCGGCGGCGGCGGAAGAGCATTATTCGCCCCTTGGCCCGTCCGATGATGTGCCGAGCGCGCCGGTGTCGGTTGCCGTGGCGCTTGCCGATAAGCTCGACACACTGACCGGGTTCTGGGCGATTGATGAGAAACCGACGGGATCGAAAGACCCGTTCGCCCTGCGTCGTGCGGCGCTTGGGGTGATCCGGTTGGTGCTTGAGAACGATCTGCGGATGAACCTCGACAAGTATTTCGACCTGCAACTCCTGCGTCACGAGATCGCGCAGAACGGCGATGGCGGCGTGGCTGAGGCGTTGATGAAGGATATGGGCGCGGAAATCGCCGATCATGGCGTCTTTGGCGCGGCGGTGCGCACGGTGCTTGATGCGTTCGATGGCGACCTGCCGGAGCATATCGAAGAGATCAAGAAGAGCGTGCCGGATACCTCGCGCGACCTTCTTGGGTTCTTCCATGACCGTCTCAAGGTGCACCTGCGCGATGAGGGCATTCGTCATGACGTGATCGACGCCTGCCTCGAGATGCCGGGCAATGATGACCTCAATCTCCTCGTGAAACGGGCCGAGGCGCTTGGCAGCTTCCTTGGCACAGAAGATGGCGAGAACCTTGTGCAAGGGTTCAAGCGTGCGAACAACATCCTCACTCAGGCCGAAGAGAAGGACGGGGTTGAGTATAGCTTTGGCGCGGATGTGAAATATGCCGAGGACGCGACCGAGACCGCGTTGTTCGAGGCGCTTGCGGCGCAGGAAGGCACGATTGCCGCCGCGCTCGAGGCGGAGGATTTCGCCGCCGCGATGGGCGGGATGGCCGCGCTTCGGGCACCGATCGACGCCTTCTTTGAGGCGGTGCAGGTCAATGCCGAGAATGATATCGTGCGGCGCAACCGTCTCAACCTGCTTGGGCAGATCCGCAAGATCTGTCTTGGGGTCGCGGACCTGACGCGGATCGAGGGCTAAGCCTCCTGCCCGGACGGTTTGAGGATCGTTCCGGCGGATGACGCCGGGAGACGGGCGAATCTTTCCCTTGCCTCGCAAGCCGCGGGGCGTATTCTGCGGGCCTCAATATGAAGGTGCCGCAGTGCAGCAAGACAATCCCGATCTTACATTCATCACGCCGACGGCGCCTGTTGCCAACGAAACGCATGGCGGGCGGGCGAAATGCTTGCAGCGGCTAGTGCGGCTTGACCTTCCGGTGCCACGCACGGTCGCGCTTTCGTTTGATGAGGTGCACCGGATTGCGCAGGGCGTGATGCCGGATATGAAGGCCCTTCTTGCACCGCTCGACGAAGGAAGCTTGCTTTGCGTGCGCCCGTCCTCGGAAGATCCCGATTGGGGCGGGCCGGGGGCGGTTCTCAATATCGGGATGAATGGCGCACGACTCGCGGCGTTGAGCGCGCAGATCGGCGAGTCGGCGGCGCGCAAGCTTTTTGCGCGGTTCATCCAGACCTATTCGATCCAAGTCGCGCGGCTTGATCCGGACATGTTCGACGACCTCGATCTCGAGGCTGAGGATGTTTGTGATGTCGCGTTGGCAGCCTATGAGGACGAAGCGGAAGAACCGTTTCCGCAAGACCCGGGCGTTCAGCTTGCCGGGGTGCTGCGCTCGATGGCGCGGGCATGGGAAGGCACGTCGGCGCGGCTATTGCGGCAGGCCAAGGGCGCCCCGGCGGATGCGGGGCTTGGCCTCGTGGTGCAAGAGATGGTGCTTGGCCTTGGACGTGGGGAATGCGGTTCGGGGGTCTTGCAGCTTGTAAACTCGATCACCGGTCATCCGCAGATCACGGGCCGTTACATGAGCCAGTCGCAGGGGCGGGATGCCTTGGATGGTGGCGCGGAGTCGCTTTTCCTCGAGAAAGACCCGCGTGGGCCGTCGCTTGAGGAGTTGGCGCCGGAGGCTTTCGAGGCTTTGAAGCTTGATGCGGCGCTGATGCGGGAACGGCTGCGTGAAGAGATGCAGATCGAGTTCACGATCGAGAATGGCGCAGTGCATATCCTTGATGGCGTCCGGGTGCAGCGCTCGTCGCGGGCGGCGGTACGGATCGCGGTGCAGCTTGCCAAGGATGGGATTATTCCCAAGGAGGAGGCGCTGATCCGGATCGAGCCGCGGGCGCTGAATGAATTGCTGCACCGTCAGGTCGACCCGGATGCGCCCCGCGATGTCGTGGGGACGGGTGTCGCGGCAAGTCCGGGCGCAGCATCGGGGCGGATCGTGTTTACCGCTGCCGAAGCGCAGGCGAGCGCGGCGCGTGGAGAGCCTTGCGTGCTTGTGCGGCGCGAGACAAACCCGGAGGATATCCGGGGCATGCACGCGGCCAGCGCCGTCTTGACCGAGCGCGGCGGCACCACGAGCCATGCGGCCGTGATCGGGCGCGGGCTTGGCCTGCCTTGTGTGGTAGGCGCGTCGTCGATCCGGTTCCAGATGCGCAAGAAAACGATTGTCGCGCCAGATGGCCGGGAATTCCGCGAGGGCGATGTCATTACCATCGACGGAAGCGAGGGTGAGGTGCTTGCCGGGGAGCCTGCGATGCTTGAGGCAGCGCTTGATGATGCGTTTCAAGCCTTGATGACATGGGCCGATGAGGCCCGAGATATTGACGTGCGGGCCAATGCCGACACGCCCGCCGATGCGCGCACGGCGCGGAATTTCAACGCGGGCGGCATCGGGCTTTGCCGGACGGAGCATATGTTCTTTGAGGCAGACCGCCTGACCGTGATGCGCGAAATGATCTTTGCAAATGCGGCAGGGGACCGGCGCAGCGCGCTCGATCAGCTTTTGCCGATGCAGCGCGCGGACTTTACCGAGTTGTTCCGGATCATGGAGGGGATGCCGGTCTGTATCCGTCTTTTCGATCCGCCCCTGCACGAATTCTTGCCAAGCGAACGCACGGGACTGCGCGATTTGGCAGAGGCGTTGAACCTGCCCCTGTCGGATGTGACGCGGCGGGTTGAGGCGCTTGAGGAATACAACCCGATGCTCGGGATGAGGGGCGTGCGCCTTGGGATCACCGTGCCTGAGATTTACGACATGCAGGCACGGGCGATTTTCGAAGCTACGATCGAGGCAAGCCGCGAGGGCGAACCGATCGTGCCGGAGATCATGATCCCGCTGGTGAGCGCCAAGCGCGAGGTCGAGCTCGTCAAAACGCGGGTCGATGCGGTGGCGGCGGCGGTGCGCACGGAAAAGGGTGTCGATTTCGACTATCGTCTCGGTGTCATGGTGGAAACGCCGCGTGCCGCGCTTCGGGCCGAAGATATCGCGCCGCATTGCCATTTCTTCAGCTTCGGCACGAACGACCTCACGCAAATGACATATGGTTTGTCACGAGATGACGCGGGGCGGTTCATGTCGACCTATGTGCAGCAAGGCGTTTACCCAGAGGATCCCTTCCATACGCTCGACGCGGACGGGGTCGGAGAATTGCTCAAGCTTGGGGCAGAGCGGGGACGGAAGGGGCAACCCGATCTGACGCTTTCGGTCTGTGGTGAGCACGGCGGTAGCCCCGAATCGATAGATTTCTGCCGAAAAGCAGGCATCAACTATGTCTCTTGCTCTCCTTTCCGGGTGCCAGTGGCGCGGCTCGCTGCTGCGCAATTGGCCATTCGCGACAAGATTGGGTAATTTTCCTAAAAAAGTTAACGAGATTTTGAAGTTTTTCTTGCGTTCTGCGGCGAAAAGGCCCGTGGGGTGGACACAAGAGCCTTGATTCTATAATAGGCCCGGATGCTCGGACGGGGAGGACCGTTGCCGCAACGAGTATGAGGCTGAAATGAGACTGATTACGACTGCTGCCCTGAGCCTGGCCATGTGTGCCGGTATGGCATTGGCTGAGGCCCCCTCGCGGGTCAGCACGAAGAGCGAATCCGCTGCCTCCCAGACGCAGAAATTCACCTTCGGAAGCATCTTCAAGGACATGTTCCGCCCTAAGCAGAACGAAGCACCTTCGAAGATCACCTATAGCCGCGCTTGGATTGATGCGCGTCCGGAGGTGCAGAAGACCGACGATCAATGGCAATGCCTTGCCGAGGCGCTTTACTTTGAAGCGCGTGGCGAGAGCGTGAAGGGGCAGTTCGCGGTGGCCGAGGTCATCATGAACCGTGTCGAACATGGCCAGTATCCCAACTCGCTCTGTGGCGTCATTCATCAGGGAACCGGACGCAAGTACCAGTGCCAGTTCACCTACACATGTGATGGCGTGGCCGAGAAGATCCGCGAACCGGACGCCTTTGACCGGGTTGGCAAGATCGCGCGCCTTGTGATCGACGGAGCGCCGCGTGTACTGACCGATGGGGCGACCCACTATCACACGAAGGCCGTGAACCCGAAATGGGCCCGCACCTTCCCGCGCACGGCGACCATCGGCGTGCACCACTTCTACCGTCAGCCGACGCGGCTTACGCAGAATGACTAAGCACGGCAGAGATGTCGGAAAGAAGGCCCGCCGCGTGCGGGCTTTTTGTTTTCCTGGACCTCTTGCATGACGCGAATTTGCGCGCACCTGCCGCCTATGTCCTGTTATCGGGCGCCCGGAACGCATAGGGTGACGCGAAACGACGACCGGGAGAGCCCGCCATGACCAACGAAGTGCGCCTTGCCTTTGCGCATCCCTCCGAGCGCGCCGAGGCCACAGCCGACGAACCGCTCGACCGGATTTCCCTGCGCGACCATGTTGTCGAGGTCGAGATCGGTGCGTTTCAGGCCGAGCGCGGTACGACCCAGCGGATCAGCTTTAACATCGTGGTCGAAGTGCGCCCATTGACCGGGCCGGTCGAAGACGACGTGGACCGCATCTTGTCTTATGACAAGGTGACTGAGGCGATTGCCTATGAGCTTGGCGCGGAGCGTCTCAACCTACTAGAGACGTTGGCTGAGCGGGTCGCAGAGCGGATCCTTCTTGAACCGCAGGCCGTGCGCGTTTTCGTGCGGATCGAAAAGCTTGACCGTGGGCCGGGGGCGCTTGGGGTGGAGATCGTGCGCTCGCGCGCTGTGGTGCATCCGGCGTTGCACGAAGATGAGAAACCGCACCCACGGGTGGTCTACCTGTCGAACGCGGCGATGATGTCGGAGAACCTCACAGGCTGGATCGACCAGCTTGCCGCGGAAGATGTGCCGCTGATCTTCTGTGTCGGTGCGCCGGACAGCCCGGCGCCGACCACCGGCCACGCCATGACGCAACGCCGGATCGACCTCCTTGCCATCGAACAGAACGCCTGGGTCTTGGCCTCGCGCGATCCGCGCTGTGTCGTTGTTAATACGCGCACGGAGCTCGACTGGGCGATGAAGAACGGCCAGATCTGTGTCTGGGCGCCTTCGAAGATCGTTTTGGATGCGGTGGATGGGCCAAGCTCGAGCCCGCGCGACACGGTCGCGCTTGCGCTCTGGTTCGCGGAAGTGATGGAGGCGCGCCGGTTGATCGCGGTGGGCGAGACCCTTCCGGAAGAGACGGATATTCCGACGCGCAACGTGCCGCTTGGAAGTGCAGCGATTTAGGTTTCATCTTTGAAACGAAGGTGGCGGGGGACTGCCGAAGCGGGGCAGTCGGCGCTTGCCAAGTCGCGTATGAATGACCATTCAGGGCGCATGAAAAAATACTACCGAGCGATTCCGCAGACAGACAGGGCGCGCCCCGATGACGCGTTGGTCTTGGCCGGTGGCTGGACTTGGTTCAGCCATGTCGAAGTTCTGAGCCGAGAGGCGCCGCCGCGCGTTGTGCCGATCAGCGAGGTGCCAGAGGAGGCGCTTGCGGCGATGACTGCGCCGCGCGCGGCCATTGGTCCGCTCGATATGACGCGGCCGCAGATCATGGGCATTCTCAACGTCACGCCAGATAGTTTCTCGGATGGCGGGGCGCATGATGCGCCCGAGGCGGCACTTGCCCGGGCTCGCGAGATGGCGGAGCAAGGTGCGACCCTGATCGACATTGGCGGCGAGAGCACGCGGCCCGGTGCGGTCGAGGTGCCGGTCGCGGAGGAAATCCGCCGCACCGCGCCGGTGATCGCGGCGGTGTCAGGGGCGCTTGACGTGCCGATCAGCATCGACACGCGGAAGGCGGCGGTGGCGGCAGAGGCGCTTGATGCCGGGGCCTTGATGGTCAATGACGTGGCCGGGTTCACGTTTGACCCGGAGCTTGCCCCGCTTTGCGGCTCTCGTGGCGCGCCGGTCTGTGTCATGCATGCGCAGGGCGATCCGGCGACGATGCAGGACGATCCTGTCTACGACGACGTTCTTCTTGATGTGTATGATTTCCTTGAAGAACGGATCACGGCGCTTGAGGCAGCGGGCATTCCGCGCGCGGACATTGTGACCGATCCAGGCATCGGGTTTGGCAAGACGATCGCGCATAACCTCGCGCTTATGGCGCGTTTGAGCTTGTTTCATAGCCTCGGTTGCCCTGTCCTACTCGGGGCGAGCCGCAAGGGCTTTATCAAGGTGATCGGGCAGGCCCCAGAGCCGGAGAACCGTGTTGGCGGGTCGGTGGCCGTGGCGCTTGAAGGGATCGCGCAGGGCGCGCAGATCGTGCGGGTGCATGACGTGGATGACACGCACCAGGCGGTGAATTTGTGGAAAGCCGTGACAACGGGAGAGTACGATGGGACGTAAGTTTTTTGGCACTGACGGCGTGCGTGGGCGCGCCAACACCTACCCGATGACCGCCGAGATGGCGCTTCGGATCGGTGCGGCGGTGGGACGGTATTTCCGCAATGACGGCAAGAACAACCACCGCGTCGTGATCGGCAAGGACACGCGCCTTTCGGGGTATATGTTTGAGAACGCCCTGACGGCGGGGCTGACCTCAACGGGAATGAACGTTCTGCTGCTTGGCCCGGTGCCGACACCGGCGGTCGGATTGCTGACATCGTCGATGCGTGCGGATCTTGGGGTGATGATTTCGGCGAGTCACAACCCGGCAGAAGACAACGGGATCAAGTTCTTTGGCCCTGATGGGTTCAAGCTATCGGACGTGGTCGAGCATGAGATTGAAGCCCTGATCGAAAGCGGAGTCGAGCTCGCGCAGGCGAGCAATATCGGCCATGCGGTGCGGATCGACGATGGGCGGTTTCGATATATTGAGCGGGTGAAATCCTCGCTTCCGGATGCGTTGCCGCTCAACGGGATGAAGGTCGTGATCGACTGTTCCAACGGTGCGGCCTACCGCGCGGCGCCCGAGGCGCTTTGGGAGCTTGGCGCGGAGGTGATCCCGGTCGGCGTCTCGCCGGATGGCCACAATATCAACCGCGATTGCGGCTCGACCTATCCCGGCACCGCGGCGGCGGCTGTTGTCGCGCATGGTGCGGATGTGGGGATTTCGCTCGATGGTGACGCGGACCGCGTGATGATTATCGACGAGCACGGGCAAGTGGCCGATGGCGACCAGATCATGGCCCTTTTCGCGAGCCGTTGGGCCGAGGCGGGACGTCTCAAGGGCGGGGCGCTTGTGGCGACGGTGATGTCGAACCTCGGGCTTGAGCGGTTCCTCGAGGGCAAAGGGCTTCGGCTTGAGCGAACGGCCGTGGGCGATCGCTATGTTGTCGAGCGGATGCGCGAAGGGGGGTTCAACCTTGGCGGCGAGCAGTCCGGCCATATCGTGATGACGGACCACGCGACGACGGGAGACGGGCTCATGGCTGGGGTGCAGTTCCTCGCCGCGATGGCCGAGACGGGGCGCAAGGCGTCTGAGCTTGCCCGCAATTTCGAGACTGTGCCGCAGATGCTCAAGAACGTGCGGTTCTCAGCGGGGCAAGCGCCGCTTGAGGTCGCGCAGGTGCAGGAGACGATCCGGGCGGCGGAAGCAACGCTTGCGGGCAAAGGCCGACTCTTGATCCGCAAGTCCGGGACCGAGCCGCTTGTCCGGGTGATGGCGGAGTGCGAGGATTCCGGTCTTCTTGAACAGACCGTGGACGGGATCGTCGCCGAGATTGAAGCCGCTCTTTAGGGGCGTTGCACACGAGAGAAAAGACGGGTGAGGGCGCCATATTGGCTTAGCCCCACCCCGGCGAGAATGAGGGCGAGGGCGAGCAAGAGACTTGCCGGGAGCGGCTCGCCTAGGATGAGCGCGCCAAGGACAACGGACCAGAGCGGCACTTGATAGTTGGTCAGGCTCATGAATGTTGGTCCGGCCGTGCGGATCACCAGAACGCGCAGGAAGTTCGCCGCCGCGGTCTGTACCGCACCCAACACAACGAGCACGGCAAGGGTTTGCTGGTTGGGCATCGGCGGCGGTCCTTCGCGCAGCCATGCCGCCGGGATCACCACGAGCGCGCCGACGATCAAGAGCACCGTTGCGAGGCCGATGGCATCGACCGATGGAAGGCGACGCACCAGAACGGAGCTCAACGCGTAGCATCCCGCCGCCGCGAGGCAGGCGAGGCGGCCATAGGTTTCAAGAGCGGCGCCAGTGCTCACGAAGGCCTGCCCCCCGATGAGGACCACGACTCCGAAAAAGCCCAATAGGAAGCCAATGGTCTTGCGGGGCGTGAGATGCTCGCCGGGCACGAGGAAATGCGCCAGCGGCAGCACCATAAGGGCCACGGCCGCCATGCAGACTCCGGCGAAGCCCGAGGTCACATATTGCTGTCCCCAGCTTAGAAGCATGAAGGGCACGGCAGAGCTTAGTGCGCCGACGATGAGGACGGTTGTCCATGTGCCGGGACGGGTTTCTGTGAAGAGCCGCCAGCCGCGCGCGCCCCAGAGGGCCGTCATCAGGAGAGACGCGAATGTGATGCGGGCGGCGGCGAGCCAAAAGGGCGTTATGCCGCGAAGCGCCACCTCGACAAACAAGAAGCTCGCGCCCCAGACGAGGCCGAGAATGCCCACCATAAGCCAACTTGTGCGCGTGATTTCGGGCTGATCCATCGGGTCAGGACAGGATCGAGCGGGCGAGCGAGGCAAAGAGCGCGCCATGCGCGAGCGTGATGGCGATCCCTGCGAGCTTCCAACCAAGCGGCGTTGGCACGCCGGGTTTCGAGCGGATCACGGCGGAAGTCAGCGCCAGTTGATAAAGCGTCAGGGCGGCCCAGAACAGCGCCGGGATGAGGCGCGGAATCGGCAGCACGACAAGGATCGCGACAAAGGGCTGATGGAACATCGCGGTGCCGTAGTTGCCCGCCCAGAAGGTCTCGCCGGTGGGCAGCGCCCCTTTGAGAAGAGCCGAGAACCATGCCGGGGTAAAGATCTTGGGTTTATTGGCATTTGCGTCGGTCATGGGGGGCTCCTTCTATCGGGGCGACATTGGCCGGAAAGCGGGGGCGGGGCAAGGCTCTTGCGCGAAACTCGGGGCGGCATGATACTTGCGCCAAGGCATTTCAATAGGGAGCGAATTTATGCGTATGGTGAAAACGATGGGGATCGCGGCGTCGGTGGTCCTTTTGATGGCAGGCACCGCGATGGCGGATATGTCGGTCAAGCTCAAGGGCGGTTGGGACGGCAAGAAAGTTCCGGCAGGCCAGCAGTGCACGCTTTTTGGCGGCAAGGGCAAGACGCCGCCGATGGCTGTCAGCGGCCTGCCGTCGGGAACGGTCTGGGTCTATGTGGAGTTCAACGATCGCGACTATGGCCCTCTTTCGCGCAATGGTGGCCATGGGGTTATCGGGTATCCGGCAAAAGGGTCTTCGGCGGATCTCTACGCGGTGCCGGGCCTCAAGGGGAGCCTGCCGGGAAGTGCGCGGGTGATCTCCAAGGCGCGCAGTTCGGGCAAGTATAAATCCAGCGGCTACCTGCCGCCCTGTTCCGGCGGGCGCGGCAACCGCTATGAGGCGGTGGTCAAGGCTGTGGCGGCGGATGGTAAGGTGCTCGAGAAGGTGCGTGTGCCGATCGGCCGCTACTAAGGCGTTGACCCAAAAGAAAAAGGCGCCCCATGCGGGACGCCTTTGCCATTGCGGAACAGGTCCGCGAAGGGCTTAGTTCTTTTCTTTGTCGACCATCTTGCCGGCAGAGATCCACGGCATCATGTCGCGGAGTTTCTGGCCGACCTGTTCGATCTGGTGCTCGTCGTTCATGCGACGGGTGCCTTTGAAGAAGGGCTGGCCGACGGCGTTTTCCTGCATGAAGTCGCGCACGAATTTGCCGGTCTGGATGTCGGTCAGGATGGCCTTCATCTCTTTCTTGGTCTGCTCATAGGGCAGGACGCGCGGACCCGAGACATACTCGCCATACTCGGCGGTGTTCGAGATCGAGTAGTTCATGTTCGCGATGCCGCCTTCGTAGATCAGGTCGACGATGAGCTTCACTTCGTGCAGGCATTCGAAATAGGCCATTTCCGGCGCGTAGCCCGCTTCGACGAGGGTCTCAAAGCCCATGCGGATCAGCTCGACAAGACCGCCGCAGAGCACGGCCTGTTCGCCGAAGAGGTCGGTTTCGCACTCTTCACGGAAGTTGGTCTCGATGATGCCCGAGCGGCCGCCGCCGATGGCGGAGCAGTAGGAGAGGCCGATCTCAAGCGCCTTGCCGGTGGCGTCGGTGTCGACAGCCACAAGGCAGGGCACGCCGCCGCCTTTGGTGTATTCGCCGCGCACGGTGTGGCCGGGGCCTTTGGGGGCCATCATGATGACGTCGACGCCTTCTTTCGGCTCGATCAGGCCGAAGTGGACGTTCAGGCCGTGGGCGAAGGCGATGGCGGCGCCAGGCTTGATGTTGTCGTGGACGTATTTCTTGTAGGTTTCGGCCTGAAGTTCATCGGGCATGGTGAACATGATGACATCGCACCATGCAGCGGCTTCGGCGATGCCCATGACCTTGAGGCCTTCGCCTTCGGCTTTCTTGGCCGAGGCCGAGCCTTCGCGGAGTGCCACGACAACGTTCTTGGCGCCCGAGTCGCGCAGGTTCAGCGCGTGAGCGTGGCCCTGCGAGCCATAGCCCAGAATGGCCACTTTCATGTCCTTGATCAGGTTGATGTCGCAATCGCGATCGTAATAAACGCGCATATCCACGCTCCCATTTGTCTAAGTGATGGAGGCATCATAGGTAGGGGGTACGGAAAGACGAGTCGTGGAACGCATGAAATTTCCACGAAATGCGCCGTTTCTATTCGTCATATTTGATGATAGTGAAGAATTCATGCTTGATGATCTTGATAGACGCATCCTACGCCATATGCAGGCCGAGCCGGACCTGCCCTTGCCGGAACTGGCGGACCGGCTGACGCTCACCGCGTCGCGTCTGTCGCGGCGGGTTGAGAAGTTGCGCGAGGCGGGGATTTTACGCGGAGTGCGGGCGGTCGTGGACTGGCGCGCTATGGGTTATGAGGTCGAGGTCAGCCTGCGCATGACCCTCGACAAGACCAATCCACGCGCTTTTGACGAATTCCTTGTCGCCGCGCGCGAGATTCCGGAAGTCATTGAAATCCAGACCTTTCTTGGCCGTGTTGACGTGCGTCTTTCGGTCATCGCGCGGGACATGCCGCATTATCAGACGATCTACCGCGACCAGATCCTCACCCTGCCGCATATCGCGGATATCGAAACGCTTATGCATGTGGCGCGGATCAAATCAGACGAGACATTGCCGATATGAGCGATCTGGACGATATCGACCGGGGGTTAATTTTGGCTTTAGCCACCGACGCGACCCAGACGGCGGGGGCGTTGGGGCGCAGGTTTGGCCTTAGCCAACCGGCGACGTGGCGGCGGATCAGGCGGCTTTACGAGGCGGGCATCCTCAAGGGGCGCAAGCTTGATCTTGATGCGGAAAAGCTCGGGTTCGGGGTCACGGTGTTCCTGGGCGTGAAGCTTGCGACCAAGGGGCGTGTCTCGCTCGAGGATTTTGAGCGCGCGGTGAGCGCCATTCCCGAGGTGCAGACGGTCGAGCATATCCTCGGGCTTTATGACTATCGCCTGCGGGTCACGGCGCGGGATATTTCGGACTTTGAACGGGTCTTGCGGCGGCGGATCATGACCTTGCCGGGGGTGGGGAATGTGGAGGCGAATGTGCTCCTGAGTGAGGAGCGTCGTCCGGGGCCGCTTTAGTTGCCTTTGCGGGGGGATCGGGATAGCTCTTTTGCAAACAAGGAGAGAGGATACCCCATGACCAGCGCAGTTGATCCCAATGGTTTGGACGAATTTTCGGTCGTGTTCACGGACCGGTCCCTGAACCATATGTCCAAGGCATTCCAAGAGATTATGCGCGACATTTCGGGGATGCTCAAAGAGGTCTACAATGCCGATGCGGTGGCGTTGATCCCCGGCGGTGGCACCTATGGGATGGAAGCTGTGGCGCGCCAGTTTGCCCGCGATGCCAAGACTTTGGTGGTGCGCAATGGGTGGTTCTCCTATCGCTGGAGCCAGATTTTCGAGGCCGGGGCCTTTGCCGCCGAAAGCACGGTGATGAAGGCGCGGCAGGCAGGGAACGATGTGACCGCGCCCTTTGCGCCCGCGCCGATCGAGGAGGTCGTGGCGAAGATCGTAGAGGTGAAGCCGGACGTGGTTTTCGCGCCGCATGTGGAGACCTCGGCCGGGGTGATCCTGCCGGACGCTTATATCAAGGCGATGGCGGATGCGGCGCATGAGGTTGGCGCGCTTATGGTGCTTGATTGCATCGCGTCGGGCTGTGTCTGGGTCGATATGGGGGCGCTTGGCGTTGATGTGCTTTGCTCGGCGCCGCAGAAGGGATGGAGCGCGTCGCCTTCGGCGGGGTTGGTGATGATGTCGGATAAGGCGTTGAAGCGGCTTGAGGAAACGACCTCGGATAGTTTCGCGATTGATCTTAAGAAATGGTATTCGATCATGCAGGCCTATGAAAATGGCGGGCATGCCTATCACGCGACGATGCCGACGGATGCGCTTCGGGCGTTCCGTGACACCATGGCGGAGACCAAGGACTATGGGTTCGAAAAGCTGCGCGAGGCGCAATGGGCGCTTGGCGATGGCGTGCGTGCGATGCTGGCCGAGAAGGGCGTAAAAAGCGTTGCAGCAGAAGGGTTTGGCGCGCCGGGCGTGGTTGTGAGCTATACCAGTGATCCGGGGATTCAGAACGGATCGAAGTTCGCCGCGGAAGGCATGCAGATTGCCGCCGGGGTGCCGCTTGCCTGTGACGAGCCGGAGGGGTTCATGACCTTCCGGTTGGGGCTTTTCGGGCTGGATAAGCTCTATGACGTCGAGGGCACGTTGGGCCGTTTGAAGACCGTGCTCGACAAGGTTCTCTGAGCAAAGGTTAACGGCGATACCGACGTCGGTATAACGTCGGTATCGCGTCTGTATTGCGTCTGTGGGGCGGTGTTAAGGCACCGTCCTGGTTAACGGGCGGCGCGCTAGCGGACGCCGAGGCCCATCTGCATCAGAGTCTTGCGCACTGGCGAAAGCGCGTAGAGCGCGTTCAGACCAAAGGCGCGCGCATCGCGCAAGGGGCGGGCCGAGACCATCGAGGCACGGTTCAGCATGTCGATGCCTTTGACGCGCAGTTTGACCTCGGCAAAGCGCTTGCGGTGATAGGTCTCGAGCATGGCGCGCGATCCAAGGTCGCCGGGCGTAGCCTTGGCGAGATCGAGCAGCGTGCGCATGTCGCCAAGGGACATGTTGAGCCCCTGCGCGCCGATGGGCGGGACGACGTGGGCGGCCTCGGCCACAAGAGCGAGGCGTTCGCCGTAAAGACGCTCGGCCGATTGCGAAATGATCGGCCAGAGGGTGCGACGCGAGGCGAGGGTCAGCGGGCCAAAGAGGCCGGTGCTGCGCGCGGTCATCTCGGATTCGAATTCAGCCACGTCCATGCACGAGAGGGCCTCGGCGCGGGGCGCGCGCTCCATCCAGACGACGGCGGAGGAGGGTTTGCCCTCGAAATCGGGAAGCGGCACGAGGGTGAAGGGGCCGCCGGAGCGGTGCACCTCGGTCGAGACGTTTTCATGCGGGATCGGATGGGTCACGGCGAAGGCGAGGGCCTTTTGGCCGTAGCGTGTCGTGTGGGCGCCGATCCCGGCGGCGGCGCGCATGGGCGAGTTGCGGCCATCGGCGGCGATCACGAGGCGGGCAGAGCTGCGCGAACCATCCGAGAGCGAGACGACGGCCTCTTTCGTGCGGGTCAGGAGACCGGTGGTTGCGGTGCCGAGGCGCAGATCGACGTTTTCCATCTCCTGAAGCCGGGCGACCATCTCGCGGCGCAGGAGCCAGTTGGGCAGGTTCCAGCCGAAGGGCGCGTCGGAAATCTCGGCGGCGACGAATTCCTTGACCATGCGCGCCTCGGGGCGGTCCCCACCGGCGTCGATGATGCGCATGATTTCAAGCGGCGCGGCATGGGGCGCGAGGCGATCCCAGAGACCGGCTTCATCAAGAAGCGTGCGGGCGGGTTGCAGGAAGGCGGTTGTGCGTAGGTCCGCCCCGGCGCTGTCGCGTTCGGTAATGGGCGGGGCCGGGTCGACGCATTGGACGGAAAACCCGGCGGAGCCGAAGGCGGCCGCGGCGGTGAGGCCGGCGATTCCGCCTCCGGAAATGAGAATGTCGGTCTGGGACTCGGGTGTCATGGGCGCGCCTCCTGAACCCAATCTAGCGCCCTGCGCCGGGAGGTCCAAGAGGGGACAGCGGCCCCTGACCGACCGGGCGGTTTAGCCCTTCGCGATGGTGATGAGGATCGCGTACATGACCGGCACGAAGCAGAGCGCCGGGATATAGAGACCGGGCACGCCATAGGCGTAGATGGCCGAGCCCCAGGCCACGAGAAGCGCGGCGAGCACGACGAAGATCGCCTTGACGGTGGTCGGGCTGACCTCGTCGTGATGGGCGTCAGGCGCTTGGGCTGCGGCGTCGTTTTCGAGGGTCGGGTTGGTGTCGGTCAGGCTCATTGATGGCTCTCCTTGTCTGAACGTAGAGGGTAGCTAGGAGCCAGAGATCATGTTGACAACACATATTCCGTTCTGTGAATGATATGTCGCACCCCTTATCATGTGAAATGCTCACAGGTGAAGGATGCGGGGGGTCACACGATTTTGGTCAGGAAGGCGGAGAGGTCGTCAGTGTGATGGTGAATATGCTCTTCCTCGTGCCGCGCGGGGGCCACGTGAACGGTTTTCATGCCCATGTCATGGGGCACGCGCAGGTTGCGGGGGTCGTCTTCGAACATCGCCGCGCTTTCGGTGGTGACACCATCCATGGCAAAGATCGCCTCGAAGGCGCCGCGCTCGGGTTTGGGAAGAAATCCTGCGTGTTCAATGCCATAGACAGCATCGAACAGTCCGGTCAGGCCGCGCGCTTCGAGCACGCGCTCGGCGTAGGGGGCAGAGCCGTTGGTATAGACGATACGCCGTCCCGGCAGCGCCTTGATGCGGGCCGCAAGGTGGGCGTCGGGCTCGAGCGGGTCGAAGGAGATGTCATGCACAGCGTCGAGATAGGGCAGGGGGTCGACATCATGCTCGCGCATCAATCCGGCCAGCGTCGTGCCATATTTGCGCCAGTAGTGGCTGCGCAGGTGGTTGGCGCGCGGCGCGTCCACGCCCAGCGCCGCCATAACGTAATCCGTCATCCGCGTCTCGATCTGGTCAAAAAGACGCATCTCGGGCGGGTAGAGCGTATTGTCGAGGTCGAAGACCCATGTGGAGACATGGGCGAAATCCTGTTTGGGCATGTCAGAGACATAGGCCCGCGGGCCAATCTAATCAATGGTGCGCTTGCCACGGGGGAGGCCCGGTGGGTATGCTCGTCCGGTTGGCGCCACAAGAGCGCAAGAGGGAGAGGCACATGTCGCAAGTGAAACCGATGCAGAAGGACGCCTATACGTTGATCCTTGAGGCGATTGACGTCGGGGTGTTCAAGCCCGGCGACCGTCTTGTGGAGAGCGACCTTGCAGAGCGGTTTGGCGTCTCACGGACCCCGATCCGCGAGGCGTTGCAGCGGCTTGAGACGCAATCCCTTTTGGCGCGGGATGGTCGTAGCCTGATCGTGTCCTCTTTGGACCACAACCAGATGGCCGAGCTTTATGTCGTGCGCGCCGAGTTGGAAGGGCTGGCGGCGCGCCTTGCGGCGCGGCACGCGACGGAAGAAGAGGTGCGCGTGCTGCGCGACATGGTGACGGAGGATCACAAGCTCAAGGAGTCTCCGGCGGCGCTTGCGCGGGCCAATCGGCGGTTTCATAAGCAGATTCATCTGGCCTCGCACAACCGATACCTCGTGCAGCAGCTCGACCTTGTGCATCGCTCCATGGCGTTGATGGCGACAACCTCGATCGCAGCCGAAGGGCGGGGCGAGGATACGTTGGTCGAGCATGATGCGATCGTCAGCGCGATCGAGAAACGCGACGAGGCAGCGGCCTATAAGGCGCTGCGCGATCACATCTCGCAGGCATTTGTCACCCGGCTGCGTCAGGAAATGCACGACTAGGGCAGGGTCTCTTGCGTGGCCTCGACGGTTTTGCCGTGGGCCGTTTTGTCCCAGTAATAGGGATCAAGCACCAGCTCGTAGAGCGCCTTATATGCGGCGAGTGTGGCGAGGGGGAAATAGGCCACCATCGCAAAGACCCAAGGCAAGAGCCGGGTGCGGCCCCAGATGGCACGGGCCGAGATCAACACGTGCGAAAACCCGAAGATCAGGAAAAGCGTTGCCGTGCCGGGCGGGGCGACGGAGGCGAGCGGATTGGGCAGGCCAAAGGCGCCCGCCCAGAACAACCAGATCAGCGGCGCCAACAGGAAATGCGAGAGCGTGCAGGCGAAGATGAGCTGCAGCCCGAGGAAATGCCACGGCCCCACTTCGCGCAGAAGCCGCAGGGGCGCGCGCATATGGACAAGCCATGTCACCATATAGCCCTTGAGCCAGCGAGAGCGTTGCTTGATCCAGGCGCGAGGTTGATGATTGGCTTCTTCGTGGGTCACGGTTGGGATCAGTTCGGTGCGATAGCCGTAGCGCGAGATACGAATGCCAAGGTCGGCGTCCTCGGTGACGTTATGCGCATCCCAACCGCCCATCTCTTCGATCGCAGAGCGGCGCAGGAAAAGCGTTGTGCCCCCAAGCGGCACCGGGAGGCCCATGCGGGCAAGTCCGGGTAGGATCACGCGGAACCACGCGGCGTATTCGATGGTGAAACAGCGGGAAATCCAGTTGGTGGTCGGGTTGTAGTAGTCCAGCACCCCTTGCAGGCAGACCACGTCGGGCGGGGCGGTGGCAAAACTGGCTGCGACGGTCTCGAGCTGATCGGGGGCGGGGGCGTCCTCGGCGTCCCAGATGCCGATGATGTCACCCCGGCAGAAATCCAGCGCATAGTTGAGGGCGCGAGGCTTGGTGGTGAGGCCGGAGCCTGCGGGGACAGTCACGATACGCATCCAGTTGGGCAGGGCGGTGCGGGCGAGGGTGTCGCGGGTGGTCTCGTCCTTTTCTTCGAGCACGAGGATCACGTCGAGAAGGGGCTTGGGATAGGTCAGCCGGCAGAGGCGGCGCACGAGGGCGTGGGCGATTTCTTTCTCGCGAAAGAGCGGGACCATGACCGAGATGCGCGGCAAGGGGAGATCAGGCGTTATGTTTTTGGGCGGTCGTGCGCGGGCGGCGGTTTCATGGGCGAGGAAGGCGGCGGCCTTCATGACCGAGACAGCCGTGAGCGAGAACATGGCCCATAGGGCCAGACCGCGGAAGAGCGCACCCGGCGCCAAGGCAAGGGCGAGCAGAAGTGCGATGCCGATCAGGCCGAGCAGAACCGGGCGCAGGCGGCTGCGTTGCCAACTCCGGCAGCTGAAGCGAGGCGGTGTGCGACTCTCGGCGCCTTCAGTCAGCGCGGTGCGGTGCTGGCGCGCGATGGCGGCGTCGATGTCGTCGGGGGTGGCGATGACGATGGGCGCATCGCGTAAGGCGTTGGGCAGAAGCGCGCGGTTGTCGGCGAGGCGGTCTGGGGCGCAGGTTGCAAGGGCAATGCGACCAGAGCGCAGCCGCCACGGCAGGGCGCCGAGGCGCAGGCATATTTCGGGCGGCAAGAGGTGGGTGAATTCCGGGTCGGGGGGATCACAGGAAAGATCGACGGCGTCGGTCTCAAGATACCTGGCCAAGGCATCGCGCCCGGCGATGGGGGTGATCCAGCCACGGGCGCAGAGGATGTCGATCAGGGTATTGTCCTGCCGACGCAGCCATTTGCGGGCGAAGAAAAGTTGCCATGGCGCGATCAACCCGGCCTCGACCAAGGTAAGCCCGAGCGACAGCCCAACAGACGAAGCCCCCTCGCGTCGGGCGGAGGGGGCGTCCGGGGTCCGTTGTCGCAACGCCTGCGTCATCTGCACCTCCCTTCACCAGAGAGGAGCATCGCGCAGGGTGCGTTAACATCCCGTTAACACGTATGAATCCCGAGAAGGGAGACCTCAGGCGCGCTCGGCCATGTAGGCGGCGAAACGCTCGAAGAGATAGAAGCTATCCTGCGGGCCGGGAGAGGCCTCGGGGTGATGCTGGACCGAATAGACCGGACGGTCTTTGATACGGATGCCGCAGTTCGAGCCGTCAAAGAGCGAGACATGGGTTTCCATGACCCCTTCGGGGAGAGACTGGCTATCGACGGCGAACCCGTGGTTCATCGAGGTGATCTCGACCTTGCCGGTCTCGTGGTCTTTTACCGGGTGGTTTGCACCGTGGTGGCCGTGGTTCATCTTGACGGTCTTGGCGCCAAGCGCCAGCGCCAGCATCTGGTGACCGAGGCAGATCCCGAACACTGGCAGATCGGTCTTGAGGATCTCCTGGATCATCGGCACGGCATAGGCGCCGGTCGCGGCCGGGTCGCCGGGGCCGTTGGAGAGGAACACGCCATCGGGATTATGGGCGAGCACCTCTTCGGCGGTCGCAGAGGCCGGCAGCACCGTCACGTCACAGCCCGCAGAGGCAAGGCAGCGCAGGATATTGCGTTTCGCGCCGTAGTCGATGGCGACAACCTTATGCTTGGGCGCGTCCTGGCGGGTGTAGCCCTCGGGCCAGGCCCAGCGCATCTCGTCCCAGCGGTAGGATTGCGCGCAGGTGACGTCCTTGGCGAGATCGAGCCCTTCAAGGCCAGAGAAGGCGCGGGCCTTCTCGACAAGCGCCTCGATGTCGAAATTGCCGTCGGGGTCATGCGACAGCGCGACATGCGGCGCGCCCTGCTGGCGAATGGCGCGGGTCAGGCGGCGGGTATCGACGCCGCCGATGGCAATGCGTCCGCGCGCGGCGAGCCAGCTCGACAGGGTTTCAACGGAGCGCCAGTTGGAAGGCTCGGTCGGATCCCATTTGACAACCATGCCCGCGGCGACAGGGTCGCCTGTCTCGTCATCCTCGGGGGTGACGCCGGTATTGCCGATATGGGGGAAGGTGAAGGTCACGATCTGGCCCGCGTAGGAGGGGTCGGTCATGATTTCCTGATAGCCGGTCATCGCGGTGTTGAAGCAGAGCTCGGCCACGGCGTCGCCCGTCGCGCCAAATCCGCGCCCGTAAAACACGGTGCCATCGGCAAGGGCAAGACAGGCTGTGGGCTTGGGATTGGTTTCGTGAACCATGGCGCGACTCTCCGGCTGACAAATTGTCGGGAAACTATGTCGGGCGCGGGGCGTCGTCAAGGGAGCGTAGAATTTGCTTTTCCTTTGTTTTCAATGGCTTGAGAAAACGCACCGCTGGTTGCCTCGGACTGGAAGCGCGGATATGGTGCAGGCTTTGACAAAACAAGCAAATGGTCGACGGGATGACATTGCGAAACGAGATCAATACGGCGCTGAAACAAGCGATGCGCGATCGCGCCGCCGCACGCCTTTCGACGCTGCGCCTTATCAGTGCAGCGATCAAGGACCGGGACATTGCCGCGCGGGGCGAATGCAAGGAAGAGGGCGTCGGAGAAGACGAGGTTCTTGCGATCCTGTCAAAGATGGTCAAGCAGCGGCAGGAAAGTGCGCGCACCTATGAAGAGGGCGGGCGGCTCGACCTTGCGGAGCGGGAGCTTTCGGAGATCACCGTGATCGAGGAATTCCTGCCCAAGCAGCTCGACGAGAAAGAGATCGCCGCCGCGATTGATGCGGCCGTGGCAGAGACCGGCGCCAGCTCGATCCGCGACATGGGCAAGATCATGGGCGCGCTCAAGTCAAAGTACACTGGCCAGATGGATTTTGGTCAGGTCGGGCCGATGGTCAAGGACCGCCTGAGCGCCATGTAAGACGCAGGGAACTGCGACAAAATGGGCGCGCGCCGATACGGCGCGCCCCGGCCCCTTACCACGAAACCGCGACGTTTCATTGCGAAGTTAACCTTATTTTTAAGGGTTTTGTGGTGTTCTTGAAGCAAAACATACGATTTGATCACATCTTTTAGGAGTTTTGGACAACTGTCTTGAACTCGCGCCGAGTTCGGTCTGTAATCCCTTTGTCAGTGACCGATTTTGTTCATCTGACGCGTGCCCTGATTGGACATAGGGGGTAAGGGGTGGAATGGCAGTTCTTGTGGACGCGCTACTGCGAAAGGCTTCTGGTGAGCCGATCCAGTGTGTAGAGCGGTTTGAAACATCGTGCTGGGATGAGCTTTCGGAATGGTCGAACGCCATCTTTGCACCTTCGGAAATGACGTATCATGAGCGGACTCACGGTCTTGGCGGGCGATGTGGCTTTGTAAAGCTTGGGCGTTTGGTCCTGTCTCGGACCCAGTACGGAACACCTGTGCAGGCCGAATGTGCAGGCACTGATATTTCGCACATGATCGTGACGACGACTTTGCGTGGCGCAGCATCGCACAGGGCAGGTGAAGATCAGGTGCCGACCGTGGTTGGCCCCGGTGAAGCGCTTGTGGTGCGCAGTTCGGAGTTTGGCCATTTCGCCGAGCTCAGCGCCGATTGTATTCGGCTCAATATCACCATCGCGCCCGATCTCCTTGAAGAGATCAGCCTGCATTGGTTCGGCTGTTCGGTGCGCGAACACCCGCTGCCCAGCACGGTAAAGATCGGCGGGCCCAGCTCAGGCTGGATGGCGCTCATGTCTTATCTTGTGAGTGTCATTGAAGAGACGCCGGATCAAGTCGCGTTGAGCCGGTTGGGGCGGCACCTTGAGACGACGATCTGTGTGCACGTCCTGAGCGAGATGTATAACCGGGGCGGGAGCGACCTCGGCGCGCTGACCCATGCGGCGCCGCCGCGTTGTGTACGGATCGCCGAAGCCTATATGATCGAGAACGCCGCCGCGACGCCGCGCCTTGCCGAGGTGGCACAGGCCGCAAATATCAGTGTGCGCAGCCTCAGTCAGGCGTTCCGCGAAGCCCGGGGCTATACCGTGGCGCAGTTCCTCGCCGAGCAGCGTTTGCAGGGCGTGCGCCGGGAGCTCTTGGAGGCCGACCCCACCCGCAAAGTCAGCGAGATCGCGCGCAGCTTCGGCTACGTGCATCTGGGCGAATTCGCGAAGCGGTATCGGTCGCGTTTCGGGGAGCTTCCTTCAGAGACCCTTCGCCTCTGATAAAGGCGCGCGCAGACGGAATCGATCAGGCAAGACGCAATCTTACGACAAGGCGAAACGGCTGTTTGCCGCGGGTTTCATGGTGAGTACCCGGCGAAGACCCGCTGGTTCGCAAGGATTTGCAATTTTTTTGCCGGGTTCAAGCGCTGGAAGGCCAAGAGTTTTACTTGATTGGCGCGAAACCCGGTGACACATCGGCGCGATGGAAAGACTGCCAGACAAGCTCAAGGGTCGACTCGCACGCAGAGACGCGCGGCGGGAAACCAAAAAGCGTCAGATCACGCAAAGCGCCCGGCGGGCGCTGGTCGAGCTTGGCTTTGCCAACACGTCACTGCGCGATATCGCCCAGAAAAGCGATCTTTCGCTTGGGATGCTGCATTATTACTTCGATGACCGGTATGACCTCATCATCCATTGCGTGGCGACCTACAAGGACGCCTTCGTTGGCAGAGCTCGGGCAGCGCTTGAGCCGGTGCAGGGACGCGCGCAGGCCATTGAAGCCTTCGCCGGGGCGCTGGCGACCTCGCTTGCCGAAGATACGATGAGCCACCGACTCTGGTATGACATCCGCACCCAGGCGATGTTCGACGACACCTTCCGCCCCATCGTGGCCGAGATCGAAGAAGATCTGATCGACGTGGTGCGCCTCGCCTTTGATCGGGCGGGGCATGGCGAAACCGAACACGCGCCGGTCCACTATGCGGTCCTCGACGGGGTGTTTCGCTTTGTGATGCAAGGCCAAAGCGGCGACGCCGTCCGGAACCTCGAGGACATGAAAGACCTCTTCCGAAGCGTCCTGTCCCGCTTCCTCTAAGACCCAGCAGATTACGTCGACCGTGCGTGCAGAGCGGGCTTTGCAGCCACAACGCCTATGGCCGCCGCTTCCGGCATACGAGGTGGTCTTGGGAGAGAAGTCTGGAGGCGAGTACCGGAATCGAACCGGTGTACACGGATTTGCAATCCGCTGCGTCACCACTCCGCCAACTCGCCAGCCGTGTGGTGGGGTGGGCAATATCTGATCTCTTTGTGCGCTGCAAGAGGGATGTGATGCGAAACCGCGGGGCGGGACGTTGCCGCCGGTCGGTAGATGTGGCAAACCTTTCGCAACATGAGTCTGAAGGGCGATAAACGCATGGCTGATTACAAGACACTCCGCACCACCATGGTTGATACGCAGGTCCGCCCGTCGGACGTCACCAAGTTCCCGGTTATCGATGCAATGCTCGCGGTGCCGCGCGAGGCCTTCGTGCCACGGGAGCGCCGTGACATGGCCTATGTGGGCGCGCATGTGTCCTTGGATGCGGGGCGCGTCGTTCTTGAGCCGCGCACGCTCGCCAAGATGTTGGATTTCCTTGATATTCGCGGTGATGAGCTGGTCTTGGATATCGGCGCAGGGCTTGGCTATGGCGCGGCGGTGATGGCGCGGATGGCCGAGGCCGTGATCGCGCTCGAGGATGACGCAAGCCGGATCTCGGAGGCGCAGACGGCGCTTTCGGAGCATGGTGCGGACAATGTCGTGATGCACGAAGGTGAATTGAGTGCAGGTGCGCCGGAACATGGGCCTTACGACGTAATACTCGTCGAGGGTGGTGTCGAAACCATGCCGGAAGCGATTCTCGCGCAGCTCAAGGACGGGGGGCGGATTGCCTGCCTGTTCCAGGAAGGGGCGCTCGGGGTCGTGCGGATCGGCTACAAGATCGACGGCGAGGTCCATTGGCGGTTTGCGTTCAACGCGGGTGCGCCGGTTTTGCCGGGGTTCGAAAAACACCACGCCTTTACGTTGTAAACAGTTCGCAGCCCAAGCCGGGTGCGCAAAATGGAATCGGGGGAGCATATGGCTCTGGGTATTGTGATGAAACTGCGTGCCGGTGCGGTCGCGCTTTCGGTGCTGGCGATGGTGCCGGTGCAGGCGACGGCGGAGAGTTTGGCGGATGCACTCGCGAGCGCGTATGAGCATAGCGGTCTCCTGATCCAAAACCGGGCTCTGCTGCGTGCAGCGGACGAAGATGTGGCGGTGGCGCTCTCGTCGTTGCGCCCCATCATCGGTTGGACCGCCAAGGTGGAGCGCTCTTTCAGCAAGTTCGCTTCTGCGACCACCGGGGGGGTGACGGCGCATAATTCGGCGACCGAGGCCAATATCGGGTTGAGCGCGAGCCTGCTTGTCTATGATGGGGGCGCCTCGAGACTTGCCGTTGCAGCGGCGAAAGAGACTGTTCTGGCGACGCGCCAGCAGTTGATCTCGATCGAGCAGCAGGTGCTTCTTGGCACGGTGCAGGCCTATATGAACGTGGTCCGCGATGCTCAGATCGTCGAGCTGCGCCGCAACAACTTGCGCCTTGTGGCGCGGGAATTGCAGGCAGCGAAAGACCGGTTCGAGGTTGGGGAAGTGACGCGCACTGACGTGGCGCTTGCCGAGGCACAGCTTGCTGGTGGCCGGGCGAACCTTGCCGTCGCGCAGGGCAATCTGATGGCCTCGAAGGAACAATATGCGGCGTCTGTCGGGCATCAGCCTGGATCGCTGCGTGCGCCGCGCGGCCTGCCGAAAGTGCCGGCCCGGATCGACGAGGTGCGTGCGATTGCCGTGCGCAGCCATCCCGATCTGACCGCCGTGCAGCATGCCATTCAGGCGGCGGAGTACGGGGTTGATCGCGCGCGCGCCGCGATGGGCCCGACGGTCAAGCTGCAAGGCTCTTACGGGATCACGCGTGATCTCGACAATGACCAGTATTTCTCGCAAGGGGGCGCGGTCTCGCTTGGCCTTGAACAGCCGATCTATCGCGGTGGTCAGCTTTCGGCGCTGCTGCGTCAGTCGATGGCCAATCGTGATGCCCAACGGGGCCGTCTTCATGCCACGCGTTTGACGATCCAACAGCAGGCGGGCAGCGCGTGGTCCGGTTTTGCCTCGGCGCAGGCGCAGCTTCGCGCCAGTGCGCAGCAGATCGAAGCTGCGCGCATCGCCTTTGACGGGGTGCGCGAGGAAGCCAAGCTCGGCTCGCGCACGACGCTTGATGTGCTGATCGCAGAGCAAGACCTGCTTGATGCCGAATCGAACCGCATCACCGCGCGGGCGTCGGAAGTCACGGCCGCCTATTCGGTCCTGTCGTCGATGGGGCTTTTGACGGCAGAGAACCTTAACCTCAAGGTCGAGCGCTATGACCCGGAAGCCTATTACAACCTGGTCAAAACGGCGCCGATCAATCGCTCCAAGCGTGGCCAGCAGCTCGACAAGGTGCTGAAGGCGATTGGGAAAGAGTGAAGAATTTTTACTATCTGTTGTCTGGCGCGGGGGCAGCGGCTACACTTTTGGCCAATGTGAAGGTGGGGTAGATCCATGTCTGATCCCGTGACCAACGTGGAAATCGAAGATGTCCTGTCGTCCATCCGGCGGCTGATATCGGAAAATGACCGGACCCCGAAACAGGGGGCTGCGGCGCAAGTTGTGACTCCTGAGCCAAAGGTGATGGCAGAGCGCGAAAGCGCCGCTGAACCTGCGCCGGAGCGTCTTGTGCTCACGCCGGCCCTGCGGGTGGCGGAAAATCCCGTTTCCGAGACCGACCCGATCCCGGAAGAGGGCGAAGACGCGTCTCTTGATATGGGGGTCGAGCCTCTCGCTGTTGAGGCAGAGCACACGGGCGAAGGCGATGCGGAAGAGAGTGTCGCCGAGACCGTCGAGAGCTTCTCCGAGCCGGGCTATGACCCGATGGAAGGTGTGACGCTCGAGCGCGCACGGGAGATCGACTCGCGCATTGTGCATTGGGACAAGATGGGCGATGCGACGCCTGCAGAAGATCCGACATACGAACCTGATGAGCCGGGCGACAGCGACTATGCCGGCACCGATGTCGAGCCGCTTGAATGGCAAGACGAGGATGCCGACGAGGCCGTCGAGGCGGCGCCAAGCCGGGTTGTGCGCACGCAGACCTATGAGGATGCGGAGGCCGAGGAGACGGTAGAAGACGTTTCGCTCGATGCAGACGCCGCCCCGGAAGAAGATCTCGCCGGATTGGCCAGCCGCGTTGAAGCAGAGCTACGCGATAGCTTGCCGGGCCAGATCGAGGCAGAGTTGCAGCCGGAAGACGCTTTTGGCGATCTCGCGGGCGAGGATGCGATGATGCTCGACGACGCGGTGCTGCGTGACATGGTGGCCGATATCGTGCGCCAGGAATTGCAGGGCGCCCTTGGCGAGCGGATCACGCGCAACGTGCGCAAGCTCGTCCGGCGCGAGATTCACCGGGCGCTTGCCGCGCACGAACTGGACTAGGATACGTTCAGGCTGGGGCGGTGTGCCGCGTTTCGCGCAGCATGAATAGCCCGCTTGCCACGACGATCCCCGCCCCGATCAGCGTCAGCGTGTCGGGGCGTTCCCCGAACAAGAGCACCGCAAGGATCAGGGCAAAGAGCAGCCTTGAATAGCGGAAAGGTGCGACGACCGACACCGCGCCGAGGCGCATGGCGGAGGTCAGGGCGTAGTAGGCGCCGATGCCGACAAGGATCGTCGCGAGAAGCCAGCCGCTTTGTTGCGGCGAGGGCAGGACGGCGCCGCCTTCCCAGAGCATCAGGCCAAGCCCGGTGGGGATCAGGACGAAGAACCCGTAGACCCCAAGCTGCAGATGCGACAGGCGCGGCGGTGCGGCGCGCGTCGCGAGATCCCGCCCGGCAAAACCGAGCATCCCAAACAGCGCCAGAAGGCTTGCGGGATCAAAGCTCTGGGGCAGGGGGCGCAGGATCAGAAGCACCCCGAAAAAGCCGACCAGAATCGCAGACCAACGGCGCCAATCGACCCGTTCGCCAAAGAACACCGCCGCCCCGAGGGTCACGGCAAGCGGCGTGGCCTGAAGGATGGCGGAGGTTGCGGCGAGCGTGCTGTAGGCAAGCGACAGGGTAAAGAAAAGACGCCCGAAAATCTCGGTCGCCGCACGCAACAGGAGGGTTGGATGCAGGATTTCGGGCACCAGCGCACGCTGGCCCCGCCGCCATGTCAGCAACAGAAAGCCAAGCCAGCCACCAAAGCCGAAAATGGCCATGATCTCGCCGACCGGCAGGCCGGTGCTGGCTTGTTTGATGAGGCTGTCCTCGATGGCGAAACCGGCCATCGCGACCACCATCCAGAGGCTTCCGCGCAGGGTCTCTTGCATGTTGTCTTACCCGGTCCGTTCGCCCTCAGGCGGGCAAAAGAAAAGCGCGCCTGAAAGGGGCGCGCCGTTCTTCATAAGATGTCGCGTCAGTCTTAGGCGGCTTCGGCCTGCTGCGCGGCATTGCGGCGTTCGCTTTCTTCGCGCGACAGCGCGACAGAGGTGCGGACACCTTTGCCCACGAACTCCATGAGTCCTTGAACAACACGTTCGTTCGGGTCGATCCCGGCACAGCTCAGAACTTCGCGCCCATCGCGCGAACGCGCCCAGCGGGCGATCTGTTCGGGGCCGTTGCCATATTTCTTGTCGTCGGCAATAGCATCGTCCAGCGCAGCCAACACGACAGCAGCGAAAAGCTTGCGCGCGCGGTTGCCCTGTTCGTTATTGAAAGCCGTTCCATCAACGAAATCTCGCATCTCGTCGTCCTTTGATTATTGCTCTTGTCTTTTCGGCGTGACGCCCCTTATGGCCTAGTCTGGCCGATTCGGATAGCCTTGAATTGCATAGCTTGTATGCGTTTTTTGCATATCTTTCTGCAAATGCAGCACGAAATCCGGCGGCTTGCCTCCCGTTCACCGGCCAGATATAGGTGCGCGCAAGTTTTTATCAACCAATCAGTCATGGTTTTGCCACATGCCCAAGATCAACGGTAACGAAATTCGCCCCGGAAATGTCCTCGAGCACAATGATGGGCTTTGGGCCGCGGTGAAGGTCGACCACGTCAAGCCCGGCAAGGGCGGCGCCTTTGCACAGGTCGAAATGAAGAACCTGCGCAACGGTTCCAAGCTCAACGAGCGTTTCCGCAGCGCCGACAAGGTCGAGCGCGTGCGCCTCGAACAGAAGGACATGCAGTTCCTCTACGAGGATGACGGGATGCTCATCTTCATGGATACGGAGACCTATGACCAGGTGCAGGTGATGGCGGACCTCCTCGGCGAGCGTCGTCCGTTCCTGCAGGACGGCATGACCATTGTCGTGGAGTTCTATGAGAACGAGGCGCTGAACGCCTCCTTGCCGCAGAAAGTCACCTGCAAGATCGTCGAGACAGAGCCGGTGGTCAAAGGCCAAACGGCAGCGAACTCGTTCAAGCCGGCTGTGCTCGACAATGGCGTGCGCGTGATGGTGCCGCCGTTTGTCGGTCAGGACGAGGATATCGTCGTGAACACCGAAACGATGGAATACGCTGAGCGCGCCTAAGCGCGTTTGGATAGAGTGTTGAAAAGGCCTGCCGTTTTGGTAGGCCTTTTTTGTTTGGGGCGGATTAGGTCGCGGTCCAGGACACGATGGCGTCCCCGGCCTGCATGTCCTCACCCGCGCGGTCAAAGCGCAGATGGGCCAGAGCCTTGCCGTTCGAGGCGGTAAAGAGGGTGCCGACGGCGCGGCCATCCTTCTCGATCGGTGTTCCGGGCGCGGGGGCGGGGCCGGTGAGCGTCACGGTGGCAAGGCCCTTGCGCAGCTCTGTCTTGTGTTTCATGCGCGCGGTGACTTCTTGACCGACGAAACAGCCCTTGCGGAAATCGACCCCGTGCAAGCGTTCGAACCCGGCCTCGAGGATGAAGGTGTCGGGGGTCAGCTCAACGCCTGTTTCCGGGATGCAATGGGCGACGCGCAGTGCGTCCCAGTCTGTTGTATCTTCCTCTTGCGGTGCGTCGCGATAGGCGCGCCAGCCAAGGGCGTCGTGACGCGGATCGGCCATGGCGTCCTCGGGCGCGGGACCGGTGCCGCGATGCAGGTGCAGGTCGGTCTCAGCAACCGCCACATCGGCGCGCAGTTTGTACATGTTGAGCCGTGCGAGCAGGGCGGGGGCAAGCTCTGCGTCCACGTCGAGGAGGACCGCATCACCGCGCCGAGCGAGGAAGAAATCGGCAAGGTATTTGCCCTGCGGTGTCAGCATGGCGGTATAGACGAGGGTCTCGGACAGGCCGGAGACATCATTTGTCACGAGGCCTTGCAAGAAGTGCTCGGTATCTGTGCCGGTGATTTCAAAGACGCTACGTGCCATGGTCTGTCCTGTTGTTTTCCGTCCCATTTCATATAGGGAGGATGCGGTCCTGCAACAGGGGAAGACATGAAATGCGTGCACCGCTTAGCATCGTGATCCCGACACTCAACGCCGAACGGCATCTTGGGCCCTGCCTTGGCGCGCTCTTTGAGGGCGTGCAGGCAGGGCTGGTGCGGGAGTTGATCGTGGTCGACGGCAGATCAACCGATGCCACGGTCGAAATCGCGCGGGAGGTCGGCGCCGAGGTTCTCGAGGCGGAGGCGTCGCGCGGCGGGCAGTTGCGCGCGGGCTGTGCGGCGGCGCGGGCGGAGTGGCTTCTTGTGGTTCATGCCGACAGCGTGTTGCAGGAGGGCTGGACCGAGGCCGTGGCGGCGCATATCGGCGCGCAGCCGGGCCACGCGGGGTATTTCCGGCTCGCGTTTGACGATGGAGGGTCTGCGGCGCGTTGGGTTGCGGGCTGGGCCAATATCCGGGCGCGGTTTCTCGGGCTTCCTTATGGGGATCAGGGTCTCTTGATCCGCCGCGAGATGTATGAGGCGCTTGGCGGTTACGCCGATATCCCCCTTATGGAGGATGTGGCGATTGTTCGGGCGATCGGGCGACGGACCCTCGTTGCGCTTGATGCGAAGGCCGTGACCAGTGCGGAGAAGTATCAGCGACAAGGCTGGTTGCGGCGCGGCCTGCGCAACCTTTGGACATTGCTGCGGTACTTAGGCGGCACTGGGCCGGAGCGGCTCGTCGAGGGGTATCGACGCTAGGCGGGGTCAGAGGCGCGGCAGGCGTGCGAGAAGGCGGCCGATCACGGACTGGCGCGGTTTCGCGGGCGTGCGTTTGGGCGGCGCAATCTGTCCCTGAATGGCGCGTTCTTCGGCGGTCAGACCATCGGTGTTGAACTGTAGCTTGTAGAGTTCGGCATAGATGCCGTCGCGGGCAAGCAATTCATCATGCGTGCCTTGATCGACGACGCGGCCCTTGTCCATGACCACGATCTTGTCGGCTTCGCGCACGGTCGACAGTCGGTGCGCGATAACAAGCGTCGTGCGGCCTTTGGAAAGCCGGTCGAGCGCCTCTTGCACCACGGTTTCGGATTGCGCGTCGAGGGCGGAGGTGGCCTCGTCCAAAAGCAGGATGGGCGTGTTGCGCAGGAGCGCGCGGGCGATCACCACGCGTTGACGCTGGCCGCCGGAAAGGTTCGTGCCGCGCGGACCGACCTCTGTCTCGAGGCCATCGGAGAGCTTGGGCAGGAAGTCGGCGACATGGGCCGCTTTCAGCACCTTTTGGAGCCGCGCGTCTGGCACCTTGCTTTGGCCGAGGAGGATATTCTCGCGCAGGGTTTCGTCAAAGAGAAGCGCCTCTTGCGACACCACGGAGAACATGTCGCGCAGGTCGGGAATGGTCATCGCCCCGGCAGGCACACCACCGATCAAGGCTTTGCCGTCCTGTGGATCGACAAGCCGGGTCAGGACATTGAACACGGTGGATTTGCCGGCGCCGGACGCGCCGACGATGGCCGTTGTCTTGCCTGCTTCGGCGGTAAAGCTTGCCCCGTCGAGCACTTTGGTCTCGCCGTAGGAGAGGTGCACGTTCTCAAGCCGGATTTCCGGCACGCCGATGGGGGCAGGAACGGGTTTCGAAGGCGATTTGAGGCTCGGTTCGGCCTCAATCAACTCCTTGATGCGTTCGATGCCCGAGGCCGCGACCTGCCACATGCCGGAGATGCCGCCGAGGCGGCGCAGCGGTTCGAAGGCAAAGCCGATGGCGGTGAAGAAGGACATGAACTGACCGACGGTCTTTTCCCCGGCAATGATCTCTCCCCCGCCATAGATCAGCACAGCAAGGAAGCCGAGGCCGGCCATCACGTCCACCAGAGCGGTGATCGTTGCCGAGCCGAAGATGACGCGGATTTCAGAGCGGACATATTGCCCGGTGAGGTCGCGGAACTGCGAGGACTGGTAGTCTTCGAGGCGGTTGAGCTTGACTGGGATGATGCCGTGGAAAACCTCGTCGAGGCGGGTGGCGAGACGCGCGCCGAAATCGCGGGCTTTGCGCGCGTAGCGGCGCACAAAGCGTTGCGCGACCACCGAGGGCAGGACAAGGACCGGCGTGCCGATCAGGGCGACGAGGGTCCAGCGCCAGTCGACACTCACCGCAACCCCCATGAGGGCGATGAGAGAGATCGTATCGCGGCCCGCGCCGGTGATGATTGCGGACCAGACGGCGTTGATCGACTGCACGTCAGTCTGAACCCGTTGGATCAGGTAGCCGGGGGGGTGGGTCTGATGAAAGGTGCTGTCCTGGCGCATGATGCGGTCAAGCATCGTGGTGCGCACATCGGCGGCGGTATTCTGCGCGATATAGGTCAGGGTGACTTTCTGGATCATACCCGAGACGCCGCGGGTGATGAAGATCGCGAGGATTGTGAGGCCAACAGTCCAGAGCGCCGCCGCGCTTCCGGCGGCAAAGACATTGTCGAACATCGGCTTCATCATATAGCTCAGCGCGCCGAGCATGGAGCCTTCGATGCTCATGAAAACGAGGGCGATCAACAAGAGGCCGGTGTATTTGCGCAGGAAGTTCCGCCAGAGCCAGCGCATGAGCCCCTTGGGGGGCTGTTGCGGCGGGGTCTTGTCACTCTCGCTCGCAGTCTCGTTCACAGTCTTGCTCACGGTGGCTGGTCCCCTTGTCGGACATGGCGGCGGCGTCAGGCCGTCCGGCGACTTTGGCGCGGGGCGAGGCGTCTGTCCAGCCCGACCCGACTGCCGGGGTTGCCTACTGCAATGGCAGGCGCAGGGCAAGACCCGCTACCGCACGGGCAAGAGCAGGAGGGAGATTGACCTTCTGACTGGACGGTTCCAATGTCACGCCGTTCCAAAGGAGTAACGCGCATGTCCCTTGCCAATGGCCGCCCTTACCTTGCCATTCCCGGCCCGTCTGTCACCCCGGAGCGGGTTCTGCGTGCGATGCACCGTTCCTCGCCCAATATCTACGAAGGCGACCTTGTCGAGATGACGCATGGGATCGTGCCGGATCTCAAGGCGATCGCAGGAACCGAGCACAATGCGACGATCTACATTGGCAATGGCCATGGTGCTTGGGAGGCGGCGCTTTCGAATGTCGTTGCACCGGGCGACAAGGTCCTTGTTCCGGCCACGGGGCGGTTCGGCTATGGCTGGGCCGAGATGGCAGAAGGGATCGGGGCCGAGGTCGAGGTGATCGATTTTGGCGTGCAGGACGGCATGGACATGGCGCGCGTCGCCGAAGTTCTAGCCGCCGATACGCGGCACAAGATCAAGGCGGTGCTTGGCGTCCATGTGGATACGTCCTCTTCGATCCGCACCGATATGCGCGGACTGCGCAAGGCGCTTGATACGGCGGGACATCCCGCGCTTCTTATGGCGGATTGCATTGCCTCGCTCGGGTGTGACCGGTTCGAGATGGATGCCTGGGGCGTCGATGTGATGGTCGCGGCGAGCCAGAAAGGACTGATGGTGCCGCCGGGGCTTGGGTTCGTATTCTTCAACGACAAGGCGGCAGATGTGCGCCGCGCCATGCCACGGGTGAGCCGGTATTGGGATTGGACCCATCGGGCCAACCCGGATTTCTTCTATCAGTTCTTCTGTGGCACGGCACCGACGCATCACCTTTTTGGCCTGCGGACCGCGCTCGACATGATCCACGAAGAGGGGTTGGAGGCGGTCTATGCCCGTCATGCCACCTTGGCCGAGGCGATCTGGGCCGCTGTTGAGGCATGGGGGCAGGGCGGTCCGATCCGCCTCAACGTGGCCGAGCGCGGCAAGCGGAGCCATGCCGTCACCTCGCTTCGCATTGGCGCACCGCATGGCACGGCGCTTCGGCGCTGGACCGAGCACGAGGCAGGGGTGACGCTTGGCATCGGGCTTGGCATGTCGACAGAGGACGACCCCAAGGGCGACGGGTTCTTTCGCTTTGGCCATATGGGCCATGTGAATGCGCATATGGTTCTCGGCATGCTTGCTTCGGTGCAGGCAGGGATGACGGCGATCGGTGTGCCCTTCGGTCCCGGCGGGATCGACGCCGCCGCCGAGGTCATCGCGCAAGGGTAAAGGCGGGAAAGGGCCGGGCGTTGAGCGGCGGGCCCTTTCGTCCGCGATCCCACCTATCCGAGATCGGCAAGCACCTTGGGCAGCTCTTCGGCAAGGCAGGCGATGTCCTGGGGACGGCCGCAGGAAATACGGATGCAGCGGTTTTGCGGCGCGACAAAGGGCATGCGCACGAACACACCGCGCGCGACCAATCCTTCGAGCACGGCCTTGGCGTAGTCTGCATCGCGCCCGCAATCGACGGCGACGAAGTTCGTCGCTGACGGCAGCGCGGACAAGCCGTTCTCGGCGGCGATGCGGGTGATGTCCTCACGCGCTTTGGCGACGCGGGCGAGGGTTGTCTCGAGATAGGCCTGATCTGCCAGTGCGGCGCGCGCACCAGCCTGTGCGGCGCGGTTCATGCCGAAATGGTTGCGGATTTTATCGAAAGATTTGATCAAGTCGCGGGCGCCCATCGCATAGCCCACGCGTGCCCCGGCCATGCCGTAAGCCTTTGAAAAGGTGCGCATCCGGATGACGCGCGGGTCCTCGATGTCGATCTCGGGAGCGGTGCCTTCGGGGGCAAAGTCGATATAGGCCTCATCGAGAAGGAGAAGCGTGCCCTCGGGCAGCGTATCGAGCGCGGCAAGAATATTCTCGCCAGCGGTCCATGAGGCCATGGGGTTATCGGGGTTGGCGAAATAGACCAGTTTGGCATCCACTTCGCCCGCCTTGGCAATCAGGGCGGGGAGGTCTTCGTGGTCGTCGCGGTAGGGCACCTTGTGCAGCACACCGCCATAGCCCGCCACGTGGTAGTTGAAGGTCGGGTAGGCACCATCGGAGGTCACCACCGCGTCGCCGGAGCCGACCAGAAGCCGCACGAGATAGCCCAGAAGCCCGTCAATGCCTTCTCCGACAAGGATATTTTCCGGGGCGACCCCGTGATGATCGGCAAGCGCATGGCGTAGTTCGTGGCTGCTTGCGTCGGGGTATTTCCAGATCTCCCGCGCTTCAGCGCACATGGCCTCGATGGCTTTGGGCGAAGGGCCAAAGACGTTTTCATTGGCGCCGAGGCGGGCGTTGAAGGGCGCGCCACGCAGGCGTTCCTGCACTTCGGGGCCGACGAAGGGCACGGTGGAGGGCAGGCTGGCGACAAGCGGGGTATAGCGTGGTTCAGTCATGGGCGGGAAGGTGGCGCAAGAGCCGGACAAAGGCAAGACGCGCTCTGCCCTCACGTCACAGTAGATTTCCGTGGATTTTGCGCGCCGGGCTGGGGCAGTCTTGCGGCAACCAGCCAGGAGGAAGCCCCATGTCCCGCGTATCGCTTGAGATCGAGACCCACATTGCCCGCGTCACCCTTACGCGGGGCGACAAGATGAACGCGCTTGATGCCGCGATGATTGATGGAATTATCGAGGTGGGACAGAGCCTTATCGGGCGGGAGGACATACGCGCCGTGGTCCTTCAGGGCGAGGGCGAGGCGTTCTGCGCGGGGCTTGATGTGGCGAGTTTCGGGGCACTGGCGCAGCAGGATCCGGCGGAGGTTCTGATGCCGCGGGAGCACGGAAATACCAATCGTTTTCAAGAGGTTTGCCTTGTTTGGCAGAAGATCCCTGTGCCGGTCATCGCAGCGCTCAAGGGCGTGTGTATCGGCGGCGGTTTGCAGATCGCGATTGGCGCGGACATTCGGGTTGCGGGGCGGGATACGCGGATGTCGGTGATGGAGATGAAGTGGGGCTTGGTGCCGGATATGGGGGGGATGGTGATCCTGCCCAAGCTCTTGCGCTCGGATGTGCTCAGAAAACTGACCTATACCAATGAGTTGGTCGCGGCTGAGCAGGCCGAGGCCTGGGGTCTTGTGACCGAGATTGCCGACGATCCGGAAGCGCGGGCGATGGAGATTGCCACCGAGATCGCGGGCAAGAGCCCTTCGGCGATGCGAGCGGCCAAGCGGTTGATTTCCTTTGCGGAAACCAACATGAGCGACCCCGATGCCGTGCTTCTTGAAGAGAGCCGGGAGCAGGCGGATTTGATTGGCAAGCCGGACCAGATGGAGGTCGTGATGGCCAATATGCAGAAGCGGGCGCCTGTGTTCAAATAGGGGCAGGGGCCAGCCCCTCTTGGCCGCCGATTGGCGGCCAATTCACCCCGGGATATTTCCGGCAAGAGGAAGATTCTTAACGGCACATCCAACGTCGGTATCACGTCGGTATTGCGTCGGTATAGCATCTGTCGGGATGGGTTAACGCAGCGACCCGGTTAACGCAGAAACTTGCGGTAGGCGTCGCGTTCCATCTCGTAGCGCATTTCAAGATCGGCAATCTTGGCCATGAGGGATTTGCGGGTCTCAGGGTCGGTGCAGGCGGTATAGGCGCGGCGGGCCTCTTCGAGGTCTTCCTTCAAGGCAAATTCGCGCGGCACCACGCCGGCCTCGGCCATGATGCGGTGCCCGGCGGCGATTGCGGGGTCTTCAAAGGCATGCCGGTCGGGGAGGGGTTTGCCCTCGCCGTGCAAATCGCGCAGCGTTCCTTCGGCCTCGGCCTTGAGAATCTGGCGTTCGATGAGTCTTCGCAATCCGGCCAACATGGGGCCAAGTATATCAGCCCTGCATCGCCTTGCGACCGAAAAGGAAGGTCAGGCAGGTGAGGGTGCCGAAGATGGTCATGGTCAGCGGGATCGCAGTATGGCTCCCGTCAAAGAGGACGGTGGCCAGCGCCGCGCCGCCCGCGCCAAAGGCCATCTGCATCGAGCCCATGAGGGAGGCGGCAAAGCCGGGGTATTCGCCCGCCGGTTCCATCGCAAGGGCGACGGAGGTGGGCAAGAGCATGCCGAAGCCCATCACGTAGAGACAGACTGCGGCCCAGAACAGCGGCAGGCCCGGCGTCAGGGTCGTCACCAGCCCGGCAAAGAGCGTCGCCAGCGCCATCAGCCCCACGGCGAGCGCGTTGACGCGGGCGACGGCGATGCGGCCAAGGAGCGCGCGGATCGTCAGCGCGCCGATCGTGTTGGCGAGGGCTGCCAGCGCGAAGAGAGAGCCGAAGGCCTGAGGCGAGACGGCATAGACGGTTTCGGTCAGCACCGCGCCGACCGAAAGCATGGCGGAATAGCCTGCGAAGGCGAGGCTTCCCATGAACATCGGCACCCGGAAGGCGCGCAGGGCAAAGAGCCTCTGCGAGGCGGTGGAGACGAAACGGAAAGAGAAGCGGTCGGGGCGGCGTGTGCCGGAGGTCTCGCGCAGCACGAAGAGCGCATAGGCGAGGAAGAGGGTCGAGAGACAGCCGAGCGCCCAGAAGATCGCGCGCCATTCAAAGAGGACGAGCAGGCCGGAGCCAAGCACCGGGGCGATCAGCGTGGCGATGGTCACGATGGCCATGAGCACGGCGAGGAGGCGCGCGGCTTCGTTGCCTGTCAGCTCGTCGCGCACCATGGCGCGGGCGATGACGGGGGTGCCGCCCATGAGGCCCTGAAGCGCGCGAAGGGCGATCAGACTCTCGAAGGTCGGGGCCATGGCGCAGGCGAACGTCACCAGCGTGAAGCCCGAGAGCGACAGGATCAGAGCGCGACGACGGCCAAAGGCATCGGAGAACAGGCCCCAGAACAGCTGACCCACGGCGAAGGCGAGGAAATAGGCCCCGACGAGCAGCGCGCCGAGCGCCTCGTCCACGCCGAAATCACGCGCGACGACGGCGGTCGCGGGGAGAACGATATCGATGGAGATCGCGGTCAGGGCGGTGATGCCGCCGAGAAAGAGAACGCCATCGGGCCGGTCGAGCGTGGATTTGGTCATCATATGCCCCGCGAGGTTGGGGTGGAGGAGATCACGGTTGGCGGCGGCGGGCGTGATTGGTTGTCATGTTAACGATATTGCGGGCTGTTGAGAAGGCCCGAAATAGCAAAGCCCCGCGCGACCGGGAGGTCAGGCGGGGCGATGTCATGTCTTGGGCCGATCAGTCCAGTTCTGCGAGACGGTCGAGTGCCGAACGGATGCGGGCCTCTTCCTCTTCGCGGGCGGCGAGGTTTTCGCGCGCTTCCTCGACCACCTCGTCAGGGGCGGATTCGACGAACTTCGGATTGTTGAGGCGACCGCGCAGACCGCCGAGTTCCTTGGCGAGCTTGCCGAGGGTTTTCTCGAGACGGGCCTTTTCGGCGTCGATGTCGATGATATCCGCCAATGGTAGGCCGAAGGTGCCGCCATCAACGGTCACGGTAATGGTGCCTTTGGGGAAGTCGGCGACGTCGGTCAGGCTGTCGATACGGGCGATCTTCTTGATAAGGGTCTCATTGCGTGCCCATGCGGCCTTGCCTGCCTCGTCAAGTTCAGAGACGAGCATGGGGATCTTGAGACCGGCGGGCACGTGCATCTGCGAGCGCGCCGAGCGGACGTTCTCGATCACGGAAATGACCCAGTTCATCTCGCGGTCGGCATGGGCATCCACGAGATCGGCGGCGTTATAGGTCGGCCAGTCGGCATGGACCAGCATGCCCTCGCGCTTGGCGGTGACGTCCCAGAGTTCCTCGGTGATGAAAGGCATGATCGGGTGCAGCATGATGAGGCACTGATCGAGAACCCAGCCCATGGTGTTGCGGGTTTCGGCCTTGGTTGCGTCATCCTCGGAGTTGAGGAGGGGCTTGGCGAATTCCACGTACCAGTCGCAGACCTTGCCCCAGACAAAGGCATAGAGGCCGAGGGCGGCATCGTTGAAGCGGAAGGTGTCAAAGGCTTCATCCACCGTTTCGCGAACCTTAGCGGTCTCGCCGATGATCCAACGGTTCACCGTGGCGGTGGCGACGGGAATATCGGAGGTGGGGGCGCCACCGACATAGACCTCGTTCATTTCGGCAAAGCGCACGGCGTTCCAGATCTTGGTGCCGAAGTTGCGGTAGCCTGCGATGCGTTGCATGTCGAGTTTCAGCACGCCACCGAGCGAAGCCATGGCGGCATTGGTGAAGCGCAGAGCGTCGGCGCCGTATTCGTCGATGATCTCGAGCGGGTCGATGACGTTGCCTGTCGACTTGGACATCTTCTTGCCCTTGGCGTCGCGCACGAGGCCGTGGAGGTAGACGGTGTCGAAGGGGATTTCGTCGGTGACGGCGAGTTGCATCATCATCATCCGGGCGACCCAGAAGAACAGGATGTCCTGACCGGTGATGAGGGTCGAAGTCGGGAAGTATTTCGCCAGTTCCTCGGTCTCTTCGGGCCAGCCGAGCGTGCCGATGGGCCAAAGGCCGGAGGAGAACCAGGTGTCGAGCACGTCCGGGTCACGCCAGACGGGATAGACGAGCTTGGTCGGGTCTTGCGTCGTCTCGTAGGC
Organism: Shimia sp. FJ5; assembly: GCF_032918335.1. Taxonomy (NCBI): domain Bacteria; kingdom Pseudomonadati; phylum Pseudomonadota; class Alphaproteobacteria; order Rhodobacterales; family Roseobacteraceae; genus Shimia; species Shimia sp. FJ5. The sequence goes on from NZ_JAWJUV010000004.1 coordinate 291,766, forward strand.
GGCGAGGCTTTCGGCCAGCGCGTGGCGCGCGGCGGCGCGGTCTTCGACCTCGACCACGGTGGCGTGGTTGAGGGGCGTCGGCAGGCCAGCGAGCACGTCGGCGAATTGCGTTTTCACCGCGTCGAAATCATGCGCGCAGTGGTGGCGTTCGTCGCCGCGCAGGAGGGATTGCTCGGAGAGCAGGCGGCCCATTTCCACGAGATCGAGCGCGCCGTCGCCTTCATCATCCGAGAAGCCTTCGGCGGAGAGGTCGAAACCGTACCAGACCGGGATCTGGTGGCCCCACCAGAGCTGGCGGGAGATGCACCAGGGTTCGATGTTCTCGAGCCAGTGGTAATAGGTTTTCTCGCCCGATTCCGGCAGGATCTTTACCCGGCCATCGCGCACGGCGTCGAGCGCCGGGCCGACAACCTTTTCGGCATCGACGAACCATTGGTCGGTCAGCATCGGTTCGATGACGACCTTGGAGCGGTCGCCGAAGGGCTGCATGATCGGTTTGCTTTCGACGAGCGGCACCATGCCGCCATCGAAGCAGACTTTGCCGTCGGAATCGTCCGGCTCGCCGGGGATCATCACGGCGAGGCCTTCGGAGGTGATCTGCTCGACCACGATCTTGCGGGCTTCGAAACGGTCAAGGCCACGGATGTCTTCGGGGACGAGGTTGATCGCGTCGACCTCGTTCTCGGTAAAGCTCGCGCCCTTGGCATAGCTTTGGGCCTTCTCGGCCTCTTCGGCGTAGGGCGCACCGTCGGCGCGCATGTGGCCCTTCATGTCCATCAGGCGATACATCGGGATGCCGCCACGGCGCGCGACCTGATAGTCGTTGAAGTCATGTGCGCCGGTGATCTTCACCGCGCCAGAGCCGAAATCGGGGTCGGGATATTCGTCGGTGATGATCGGGATCAGGCGGCGGTGTTCCTTGGGGCCGACCGGAATCTCGCAGAGCTTGCCAACGATGGGCGCGTAACGTTCGTCCGACGGGTGCACCGCGACCGCGCCATCGCCGAGCATCGTCTCGGGGCGGGTTGTGGCGATGGAGATGTAATCGCGCTCTTCCTCGAGCAGGACATTGCCGTCCTCGTCCTTCTCGACATAGGTATAGGTCGCGCCGCCCGCGAGCGGGTATTTGAAGTGCCACATGTGGCCCGCGACCTCGATATTCTCAACCTCGAGATCGGAGATGGCGGTTTCAAAATGAGGATCCCAGTTCACGAGGCGTTTGCCGCGATAGATCAGGCCCTTGTTATACATGTCCTCGAAGACCTTGAGCACGGCATCGTGGAAATTGCCGTGGCTCTCGGACTCGGGCGCACCCGGCGCGCCGGACATGGTAAAGGCGGTGCGGTCCCAGTCACAGGAAGCGCCGAGGCGCTTGAGCTGATTGACGATGGTGCCGCCGGATTGCTCTTTCCATTCCCAGACCTTCTCGAGGAATTTCTCGCGTCCCAACTCGGTGCGGGAGGGCTGTTGATCTTGCGCCAGCTTGCGTTCGACAACCATTTGCGTCGCGATGCCGGCGTGGTCGGTGCCGGGCTGCCAGAGCGTATCGTAGCCCTGCATCCGTTTCCAGCGCATCAGGATGTCCTGAAGCGTGTTGTTGAAGGCGTGGCCCATATGCAGAACGCCGGTGACGTTCGGGGGCGGGATCATGATGCAATAGGTGCTTGCGCCGGGCTTGGCATTCGCGCCCGCCGTGAAACAGCCCGCCTTTTCCCAAGCCGCGTAGAGGCGGCCCTCGGCTTCGGCTGCGTTGAAGGTTTTTTCCATCGCCATGTGTCTTGATCCTGCTTGATCCACGAGTTGGCAAACCCTTAGCGAATGGGGCGCGCAAGGGAAAGGTGGGGGGGCGATTTTCTTGACCTTCGCGCCGCTTCGCCGGAAGGTCACGGCAAGGAGAAACGCCATGACAGCAGTGACCACATGGGAAAGCGGACCGGTTGAGGGGCGCGCAGGGTATTCTTGGCGGCACTATGACCTTGCCGAAGCGGGCGCAGAGGCGGCGCTTGCGGCAGAGGGGCTTGATCCACTGGTTTTCGCGGCTTTGACGGCGCCGGAAACACGGCCAAGATGCGCGGCCCACGGGGATGGGTTGCTGGTCAACCTGCGGGGTGTGAATCTCAACCCCGGCGCAGAGCCGGAGGATATGGTGTCGCTTCGACTTTGGGTCACCAGCGCGGGTGTGATCTCGGCACAGTTGCGACGGCTTCGGGCGCTTGGCGATGTGCGCGAGGGGCTTGAGCGGGTGCCGCCTGATGGCCCGGCAGAGCTTGTGGCGCGGATTGCCTTGCGGCTTGCAGATCGGGCCGAACCGGTGGTGGCCGATCTCAACGAGGCGATTGACGGTCTCGAGGACGAGATGGAGGACGGTAGCGGGCAAGTGACGCGCGCCGAGCTTTCGCAATTGCGCCGCCGGGCGGTGCAGCTTCGTCGGTATTTCTTTCCCCAGCGCGATGCGCTCAGCACCTTTGAGATCGAGGATGCCACATGGATCAGGCCGCATGACCGGCTCCGCCTGCGCGAGGCAACAGAGCGGGTGACGCGGATTGGCGAGGAATTGGACGCGATCCGCGACCGGGCGCAGCTCGTCCAAGAGCAGATCATGGACGCGCGGGCCGAGCGGATGAACCGGCAGATGATGGTGCTTTCGGTGGCGGCGGCGCTGTTCCTGCCGCTAGGCCTTATCACCGGGCTTTTGGGGATCAATGTCGCGGGGATACCGGGAACCGAGACGCCTTGGGCCTTTTGGGCGGTTTGTGCGCTTCTTGTCGTGGTCAGCGTCGGGCAGATTTGGGCGTTTTGGTGGATCGGGTTGATCGGGCGGCGGCGGGACTAGGCCCGATCAGGCGCGGCGGCGGTCGAGTTTCGTCGCCAGGTGGATGAGGCTTTCGGAACTCCTCACGCCGCGGGTTTCTCCAATACGATCAAGGGTTTCGTCAAGTTCCGCCGTGCTTTCGGCAGCCAGTTCCACGACCAGATCGACGCGACCCGAAGAGGTATGCACGGTTTCCACAGCCGGGAGGGTCTTGAGCTTTTGCAGAACCGAGGGGCCGCTTCGAAGTTCGATGGACAGAAGCGCCGTGGCGCGGATGCGCGGGCGGGCCACATCGCCGAGGCGCAGGGTATAGCCCGCGATGGCGCCGCTTGCCTCGAGCCGGTCGAGCCGCGCCTGCACCGTGGTGCGCGCAAGGCCAAGGCGGCGGGCGAGCATGGCGATCGGCATCCGGGCGTTTTCCGATAGCAGCGCGAGAAGGGCGTGGTCTGTGTCGTTGATTTGCATGTCTGATGTGTCAATCTGCCGAAAGTTTCCTGCAATTTAGCGGAAATGACACGTGAAATCGACCGAAATTCGCTTCACGCTTTAAGGAAACAGGATTGAGGTAAACCGATGCGCAGCGATCAGGCCTTTTGGCCGAGCCCAGAAACCTATGTCATTCGCAACCGCCCTGACCGGCCCGTCTTGTGCTTTGCGCCAGACGTGTTGCAAGCCACTGCGCGGCGTTTTCTTGAAGGGTTTGAGGGGCTTGTGACCTATGCGGTCAAGGCCAATGACGATCCGGCGGTGCTTGCCAATCTGGCGGCGGCGGGGATCGAGGCGTTTGACGTGGCCTCGCCCGCCGAAATGTCACGGGTGCGTGACGTGATGGGCGATGCGGTGCTGCATTATCACAACCCGGTGCGTTCGAGCGACGAGATCGCCGCAGGGGTGCAGCACGGCATCGCGAGCTGGTCTGTGGATTGCCCGCAGGAACTCGCCAAGCTCGCAGAGGTGCCGCGCGCAGACACGGAGATTGCCGTGCGCCTGCGCCTGCCCGTGAAGGGCGCGGCCTATGATTTTGGCGAGAAGTTCGGTGCCGACCCAGAGGCCGCGGTGGCGCTTTTGCAAGAGGCAGAGGCGATGGGGTTCGCGGTCTCGCTCACCTTTCACCCCGGCACGCAATGCGCCGACCCGGAGGCATGGGCGGTGTATGTCGAGGCGGCGGCGGAGGTGGCGGCGCGGGCAGGGGTGCGCTTGCGCCGGCTCAACGTGGGCGGCGGGTTTGCGGCGCATCGCGGCGGGGTCGCGCCGGATCTTGAGGCGATTTTCGACCGGATCAAGGGCGCGATGGCAGCGTTTGGCACCGACCGCCCGGCACTTGTTTGCGAGCCGGGACGGGCAATGGTGTCCGAGGCTTTCACGGCGGTGTTCCGCGTCAAGGCACTGCGCCGGGAGGGGGCGGTGTTCCTGAACGATGGTATCTATGGCGCGCTCGCGGAATGGCGCGATATCGGCGCGCCGGGACGGATTGCGGTGATGGGACCGGACGGGACGCGGCGCCAGGGCAAGGGCCGGGCGCGGATTGTCTTTGGGCCGACCTGTGACTCGCTTGACCGGCTTCCTGAGCCGCTGGCCCTTCCCGACGACATGGCCGAGGGCGACTACCTCATGGTGTCGGGCATGGGGGCCTACACGGCGGCGATCTCGACCGGGTTCAACGGCTATGGGCGTCACGATCTTGTGACGGTCACGGGCAGCTAAGGCGCGTCCCTTGTCCTGCCCTGTGCGGCGTTCTTATATTGAAACGAGGGGCAGTCCCGCGAAGGAGACGGGCGGATGGCGCTTAGGGCGTTTGGCAAACGGGTTCTTGGATGGTTCGGCAAGGCATTGCGCACCGAACACAGTCCGGCCTCGCCGCGCCGTGGGCCACAGACCCATGTCATCATCCTTGACGGCACCATGTCGACGCTTGATCCCGGTCATGAAACCAACGCTGGTCTGACCTATCGCCTATTGCAGGAGATGGGCGGTGCGGTGTCGATCTACTATGAGGCGGGCGTGCAATGGGCCAACTGGCGCACAACGCTTGATGTGATGATGGGGCGCGGCCTCAACGGACAGATCCGGCGCGCCTATGGGTTCCTCGCCTCGCGCTACAGGCCGGGCGACCGGGTTTTCCTCATGGGCTATTCGCGCGGTGCCTTTGCGGTGCGTTCGCTTGCCGGGATCATCGACCGGGTGGGCCTTTTGCGGGCAGGCTGCGCCACCGAGCGCAATGTGCGCCAGGCCTACCGGCTCTACGAGGGCAATCCAGAGGGCGATGCGGCGCGCGCCTTTGCAGCCCATTATTGCCATGACGCCGTGGCGATCGAGATGGTCGGCGTCTGGGACACGGTCAAGGCGCTGGGCCTGCGTTTGCCGCTTCTGTGGCGGCTCACAGAGGAGCGCCACGCCTTTCACAGCCATGCCCTTGGCCCGAGCGTGTTGCACGGGTTCCACGCGCTTGGCCTTGATGAGACACGCGAGGTCTTTGCCCCGGTGCTTTGGAAAAGCCGCGCGGACTGGCCGGGCCATGCCGAGCAGGTCTGGTTTCGTGGCACGCATGGCGATGTCGGTGGACAGCTCGGCGGTATGGAGGCGGCGCGCCCGCTCGCCAATATCCCGCTGGTGTGGATGCTTGAGAAGGCAGAGAGCTGTGGTCTGCCCTTGCCTGAGAACTGGCGCAGCCGGTTTCCCTGTGACCCGACCGCACCCTCGGTGGGCACGTGGCAGGGCTGGGGCAAGCTCTTCCTGTTCCGGCGCAAGCGGAGCGTCGGGCTTGACCCGTCGGAACATGTCCATGCAACTGCGGCTGCTGCGCTCGACCCGTCCCGCGCGGAATCGATGCGTTTCGCGGAGTGATCCGGCAGCGCCGAAGATTTCAAGCCTCCGGCGGGAGTATTTCACCAGAGAAGAAGCCGGGGGCGCGCCCTTTTCCTAAAGCGTTTCGCCTTCTCTTTGTGCCTCAAGGAGACGTTGAAGCGCTTTAGTCGTGGAATGTGGTGAATTCAGGCAGTGCGGCGCGCGCGGTGCGGAAGGCGTTGGCGGGGTGGTCGCGGTCCTCGTAGCCAAAGGAGATCGCGGCGAGGATGCGTTCTTCTTCCGGGATGGCGAAATGGGCGCGCACGGTCTCGGCGTAAAAGGCGATGGCGGCCTGCGGCACGGTGGCGATCCCTTGGGCTTCGGCCGAGAGGCAGAAGGCGGTGATGAAGCCGCCGCAATCGAGCGCGCCATAGGGGCCAAGTTCGGTTGCCGTGGTGATGAGGGCGACATGCGGTGCGCCGAAGAAGGCGTAATTCTCGCGCATCTGGGCCACGCGGGCCTGTTTGTCGCCGCGCCCGATCCCGACCGCTTCGTAGAGTTGCATGCCACAGGTCTGGCGGCGCTCCTTGCGCGCGCCTGTATAGCCGTCGGGGAAGGGGAAATCGGGGGCGGGGCGTTCGGTATCGAAGGCCTTGAGCATCACCGCGCGGAAGGCGTCGGTCGCCGCGCCGGAAGTCAGGTGCACGTTCCACGGCTGGGCGTTGCACCAAGACGGCACGCGGCCCGCGTCGCGCAGGATGGTGTCAATCACGTCGCGGGGCACCGGATCGGCGCGGAAGGCGCGACAGGAGTGGCGCGCGGCGAGCAGGTCTTGCAGGGCTTGGTGTTGGGTCATGTCACTTATTGGTTCTGGGCGATGATATAGCCGAGCCCGGCGGCGACAAGCGCGCCAAGGATCATGGCGAAGGCGATCTTCCATGCCGACCAGGGGCGCTCGCCCTGCACGCGGCCGGTTTGACCGTTGACGACAAAGCGGTAGGTCTTGCCGCGGTATTTATAAGCGGCGAGCCAGACCGGCAGTAGGATGTGTTTGAAGGTCACGTCGGAGACTGTGGTGTCGATGCGGTGCACCTGCTGCCGGTCGCCGCCGATGTCAAAGCGCACGTCGCGTTCGATGGTGCGGTCCATGATGGCGCGGGCCTCACCGTAGCCTTCGTCGAGCGGCACGGTATAGGCCTCGGCGCGAAAACCGGCGAGGTATTCGGGGCTATAGGGGATCAGATGCGAGAGATCCCAAGGCTGTAGCGCGTCGGTATAGCGTTTGGGCAGGGCGCGCGAGGCGAGGATGAGCACATCATCGAAGAATCGCGCAGTGCGGCCCGAGACCGGGGTCCAGCGGATTTTCTGCACTTGGCGTTGTTGCGGCTTGCCATCGACCATGACGGTGCGGGTCACGTAGTAGATCGTGCCGCGCTGGCCGGAGTAGGAGGATTTGGTATCGGCGTCATAGGTCCAGTAGGGGGTATAGATGCCCTGCATCCGACGGCCCTTGCGGGCATAGTCCTTAAGGCCACTCGGGGCGAACCAGAGGCGGCCGAGCCAGTCATTCATGGCGTTATGGGCGGCGCGTTCGCTCCAGGAGAAGGGCAGCACGGCGCGGGGTTTGATATGGCGATTGGCGCCGGTGTCGGCGACGACGGGCGTGGCGCAGAAGGGGCATTCAACAGCGTGGGTTGCGGGGTCGAATTCCACCGAGGCGCCGCAATTGGGACAGGAGGCGGTGCGGGTTTCCTCGATCTCCTGCGCCGGGAGCTGATCGTTGAGGGCGGCGCGGAAGTCCAATTCGCGGATGCGCTCCCCTTCGTCCTGCATCGCGATGGTGTGGCCGCAATGGTCACAGGTCAGGGTGCCTTTGTCGGGGTCGAAGCGGTAGTCGGCGCCACATTGTTCGCAAGGAAAGCGATGCGTTTCCTCGGGCGTGGGGGGCGGCGGTGGGATGTCGGACATCGGGATTTCATGCCTCCGGCGGGAGTGTTTTCGCAAAGATGAAGCCAGTCGGGGCAGATGTGCAAGGGGCGGTGTGCCCCTTGCGGAGTCTTACAGTTTAGGCACCCGGCGGGGGTGGCGGGAGGATGGTGAAGAGCTGGGCCAGTTCGGCCACGTCCTCGGCGCGCATCCAGCCGTCCTGACCGGGGGTCCAGACATGGGTTTCGCGGGTGAGCTTCCCTTCGGTTGCCATACGGCCCATGGCAGCCTTGGAAAACGGGCCTTTCGTGGCGCCGTTCTCGGCGATGTGCCAGACATGTTCGACCGGGGGCGGCGGGGGCGGGACCGCGGCGGCGCTGGGCTGCGGTGCGGGGCGAGCCCCCCAGGGGCCTTGGTTCGCCATTTGTTGCGCCATGGCCATGCCGACGCCCATGCCCATGCCTGCGCCCATGCCGGAATTGGGGGTGGCGGCGGCGGCGGTCATGGCTTCGGCGGCAGAGAACTGAGTATATTTGCCGAGGTCGCCCACGACGCCCATGGAGGTGCGTTTGTCCATCGCTTCCTCGACCGCGGGGGGCAGGGAGATGTTCTCGATGTAAAGCTCGGGCATGGACAGGCCGTATTCCGCGAGCGTGCCTGAGATTTCGGCGGCGACGAGCTTGCCGAGGTCGGCGGTGTTGGCGGCCATGTCGAGAACCGGGATGCCGGACGACGCGATGACGCGGGAGAATTCCTGCACGATGATGTTGCGGATCTGGTAGGAGATCTCGTCCATGGTGAATTCACCGTCGGTGCCGACGATCTCGGTCAGGAAGCGGGCGGGATCGGTGACACGGATCGCGTAGGTGCCATAGGCGCGCAGGCGCACGGGGCCGAATTCCGGGTCACGGCAGATGATCGGGTTCTTGGTGCCCCATTTCAGATCGGCAAAGCGCGTCGTGTTGACGAAGTAGATTTCCGATTTGAAGGGCGATTTGAAGCCGTGATCCCAATGGTTCAGCGTCGTCAGCACCGGCATGTTGTTGGTCTCGAGCATGTAGAGACCGGGGGTGAAGACATCGGCCAGTTGACCCTCATGGACGAAGACGGCGGATTGCCCTTCGCGCACTGTCAGCTTGGCGCCATATTTGATCTCGTGGCCTTCACGTTCGAAACGCCAGACCATCGTGTCGCGCGTGTCGTCGACCCAGTGGATGACGTCGATGAATTCGCCGGTGAGGAAATCGAAGATACCCATGGGAAAAGGCTCCTTTCAGGGTCAGTAATAGCGGCCCGCGAGGGAGCGGGCGAGGGTTTTGATCGTCGGGCGCGCGGCGTCGAGGGACATACCAATAGAGAGCGCGGGGTTGTAGAGCATCTTCAGCAGCGCCTCGTCATGCGAGGTCAGGAGCGCGAATTCGTCATCGTCGTTGAAGATCGAGGGCCGGGCCTCGGGGCTGTCATTGGCGAGGCCAAGGCCTTGGGCGATTTCCTCGTGGTAGCAAGATTTGCGCAAGAGATCGGGGTGTTCAGCGCGCACCATGGCAATGGCGGTGCGGTAGGCGTTGGTATTGGTCTCGTCAGAGAAGGCCACCACAAGGCAGTGAATCTCGCGCGGGGTATGGCGGAAGAGGCTCAGGGTCGCGTGGCTTGCACCGGGGATGATCTCGCGCACGCGGGCGAGCATCTCGGCACGGTCATCGGCGCCCATGACGAGCACATGAAAGTTCGCGCGGCGCGCGGCGGTGACAGAGATCGAATGGCCCGAGGCAGAGGCGAGGCGGGCGACGTAGTCCTTGACGGTCGCGGTATCGGCGCTGCGCATTGCGGCAGGCACGCTGGCGCCGAATTCGACCCCGACACGGACCGGCACATCCCAGCGGCGCAGCCCCCCGGCGCGGCCATTGGAGCGGCGCAAGCCACCGCCGCGCGCGTATTCATCGTAGAAGACGATATTTTCGAAGTTACGTGCGAGCATGTCGGGGGTCACGGGCGTATCCGGCCCGCCGCCATCCTGACGCAGCAGACCACGGGCGAGCAGGTCGGCCTGCACGCCCGAGTAGTAGTCGGCCAAGGCTTCAGAGCGCGCAGAGGGGCGCGGGGCCAGATCAGGCGCGGGTTTCTCCTGCGCAGGCGGCACAAGGCCTTCGCAGGCCGCAACCAGCGTCACGGCAGCCAGACATAGGAGACCCCGCAGGCGCGTCATCGTGGTTCAGCCTTTCGGTACAGCGGTGCCGGCGGTGTCGCCGAGACCGGTTTGTTTCGCCTTGGCCGCGGCGAGCGTGTCGCGCAGATCGGCCTCCATCTTCTTGAGGTCTTCCTCGGCGGCGGCGCGTTTGGCCTTGCCTTCGTCGGCGATCTGGAGGCTTTCCTCGATCGTGCCGATGAGGTCGGCATTGGCCTGTTTCACGGCTTCGATGTCAAAGACGCCGCGTTCCATTTCTTCGCGGATCATCTTGTTGCTTTCGCGCAGGTTCTTGGCGTTGGACGTCAGAAGTTCGTTGGTGAGGTCATTGGCGTCACGCACGGCGGCGGCGGCCTCGGCGGAGCGCTGGATGGTGACAGCCTGAGCCAATTGGGTTTCCCAGAGCGGCACGGTGTTGACCAGCGTCGAGTTGATCTTGGTCACCAGCGATTTGTCGTTTTCCTGTACCAAGCGGATCGAGGGCAGGGATTGCATCGTCACCTGACGGGTGAGTTTCAGGTCATGCACCCGGCGCTCGAGATCGTCGCGCGCGGCGCGCAGGTCGCGCAGTTCCTGCGCTTTCATCACCTGATCGTTCTCGGCGGCCGCCTCGACTTCGGCCTCCTTGGCGGGGATGTCCTTTTCGTCGAGTTCGGCGATCTTGGCTTCGCCGGCAGCGATGTAGAGGGCCAGTTCATCATAGAAAGAGAGGGTCTTCTCGTAGAGCAGGTCGAGCGATTTGATGTCCTTCAGGAGCGTGTGCTCGTGGGTCAGGAGATTGTCGGTGATGCGGTCGATCTGGCTCTGGACTTCTTCGAAACGCGCGGTGAATTTCGCAAACGGCGCGGCGCGGCCCAAGAGTTTCTCCCAGAAGGAGCGCTCGCGGCGCACGTCCAGTTCGGAGACGGAAAAGCCGCGGATCGTGGTGACGATGTTGCGCAGCGAGTCACCCGCCGGGCCGACATCCTTGTTGCGCACATCCTGCAGCATGGCTTGCGAGATTTCCTGTAGCTCTGCCTGAGCGGCGGAGCCGAAATGCACGATCGAGCCGGTATCCGACATGTCGAGTTCGGCCATGCGCTTGGTGATCTCGGCGCTCAGGGGGGCGTCGGCCTCGGCGAGCGGCACCACAGCGGTGGCCTCGGTCGGTTCGGGCAGGATCACGGCGGTGACCTTGTCCGCTTCGGCAAGCGCGGCTTCGGCCTTCTGGCGGATGGTGTCGGACATGGCAGTATACCTCTTGGGGGTCAAAGGGATTGGCGGTGAACGCCCTCACGCGCAAGACGGTCGCGCAGCACGTCGATTTCGACGGTCAGGTCGCTATGGTCGTCAAGCAGCAGTTTCTCGGTGCGGGCGGCAAAATTCTGCTCGAGGTCGTCAAGCAGCGCTTCGTAGTCTGCGCGGGCCTCGGGGCTTCGGTTGTGGGCGTAGATATCGGCAAACTTGGCCGTCGCGTCGCGCGCGCCAAGGAGATAGACGCTCAGGTATTTGCGCGCGGCGGTGAGGTCGCGGGGGTCATTCTCGACCGTGCGGAAGAGTGTGCGTGCGGCCTGTTGGAAACGGCCAACGCGGGCCTCGAGGCCGCGATCGCCACAGCGCAGGATGGCGTCATTCATGGCGGTGAGGTGTTTTTCGGCCTCGTCTACGGCGCGGGCCACGCGGTCGGTCTGGTAGAGGTCGACGCCTTCAAGCCCCTTATCCTTGAGCGGGTCGAGGCCAAAAGCCAGCCCGTGCAATGCGGTGCCGACCACGGCGTAGATCACAGGCGCGCCGATCCCGCCGGTCGCGGCCCAGCCTGCAAGCGCCAAGCCTGCGCCGGTCAGCACGGAGCCAAGCATCTTGCGCGGCAGAGTGGGGCGGCGGGCGACTTTGCGCGCCTCATACGCCTCTTCGGCAAGCAGCCCTTCGCGTGTCAGCCATGCCGCGAGCAGCAGGAGGCCAAGGGCGGAGAGGTTCAGCGCCATTTGCACCGGGCCATTGCCAAACGCCTGCCAGATCAGGGGCAGGGGCGCGAGAAAGAGGAGATTGACGCGTCCGCCCGCACGGGTCCGGCGCGCGCCCTGAAAGGACGTGCCGGGCGTCGTGGTGTCGGATGTGCCATCGGGGCTAAACTTGCCGCCATATCGTTGTGCCATGTCACACGCCTCCTGCGATGGAGACGTAGACGATCAATATGACAAGCAGCCCAAAGGCCAGTTTTTGCAATCCGGTGCCGGACATTTGGCGTTCTTTCCTGCGAAACCTGCCAAAAATCTAGGGTTTTTATCGGCGGGGCGCTAGGGGGAAGAAGGGGCCACGCGCGTCAATTCGCCGGTTTTGCCGGGCGCGGGCGCGCTGGTGCGGGGTCTAGCGGCGACGGGAGCCGGGTTTGCCGGTTGGTTTGCCTGTTGGTTTGCCGGTCGTTTTGGCCATAGGTTTGCCTGTGGGTTTACCTGTGGCCTTCCCCGACGGTTTCCCGGCGGGCTTCGCCGTTGGTTTGCCTTTGGGCGGACCAGGGTTGCGGCTTCGGGTCGGCTTGGGGCGGGTCTCGGCCGGTTTGGCGCCGTCGAGGCCAAGCTGGTCGCGCACCACGCGGCGGCGCACTTCCTCGACCTCGCCGGATTTCAGATTGCCAAGCTGGAACGGGCCGTAGGAGACGCGGATCAGGCGGTTCACCGAAAGGCCCACGGCCTCCATCGCGCGGCGGATTTCGCGGTTGCGCCCTTCGCGGATGCCGACGGTCAGCCAGGCATTCGCGCCCTGTTGGCGGTCGAGACTCACGTCCATCGGCTGAAACTTTTCGCCCTCGAGGATGATGCCCTTGCGCAGCGGCTCGAGGGTTTTTTCCTCGGGGCGGCCATTGACGCGCACGCGATATTTCCGCAGCCACCCTGTTGAGGGCAATTCAAGCTGACGTTTCACTCCGCCATCATTGGTCAGAAGCAAGAGCCCTTCGGAGTTGAGGTCGAGCCGTCCGACGCTCATCACGCGGGGCATGCCATCGGGCAGGGCGTCAAAGATCGTCTCGCGGCCCTGTTCATCCTTGTGGCTTGTCACGAGGCCGGTGGGCTTGTGGTAGAGCCAGAGGCGTTCCGGCTCTGGTTCGGCAAGCGGTTTGCCATCGACCGTGATCCGGTCCTTTTCGGTCACGTTCAGCGCCGGGCTGTTGATTTTCTTGCCATTGACCGTCACGCGGCCCGCTTCGATCATACGTTCGGCTTCGCGGCGGCTTGCAAGGCCAGCGCGGGCAAGGACCTTGGCGATCCGGTCGCCCTTGGGGGCGTCTTTGGGTGTGTCTTGGCTCATAGACTGCTCCTAGCGCGGTTTGGGGGATTGCGAAAGGGCAATGGCACAGGCAGGAAGAGGTATGGTGTTTCGCAGCTACATGGATATCGCGCTGGATGAGGCGCGCGCCGCCGCAGAGCGCGGCGAGGTGCCGGTTGGGGCCGTCATCGTCTCGCCCGAGGGCGCGGTGGTGGCGCAGGCTGGGAACCGCACGCGGGAACTCTCAGACCCGACGGGCCATGCCGAAGTGCTCGCGATCCGGGCGGCTTGCAAGGCGGCGGGGAGCGAGCGGCTGCCGGGGCATGATCTCTATGTGACGCTGGAGCCCTGTCCGATGTGTGCGAGCCTGATTTCGCAGGCGCGGATCGCGCGGGTTTACTATGGCGCGGCGGACCCCAAGTCGGGCGGCGTGGCGCAGGGACCGCGGGTCTTTGCCCACCCCCAGAGCCATCACGTCCCCGAGGTCTATGACGGGATCAGCGCCCCGGAGGCCGAGGCGCTGCTCAAGGATTTCTTTGCCGAGCGGCGTTAGGGTCAGGACCCTAGATCTCGATCGCTTCCATGATTTGCGGCTCGATCACATCGACGCCGGGCAGGCCCTCGGCCAGCGCCTTGGCGTCCTGTTCGAGGATCGGGAAGGTGCGGTAGTGGCAGGGGATCACCGTCTTGAAATCGAAATAGCGTTTGGCGGCATAGGCCGCGCCCTTCATGTCCATGGTGAAATGGCCACCTGCCGAGAGAATGCCGATATCGGGTTTGTAATAGTCTCCCATCCAATCCATGTCGGCCATGATCGCGGTGTCGCCGGAGATATAGACCGTGTGGCCTTCTGCCATGAGCATGAAGCCGACCTCGGAGCCGGCGGCCTTGGGGCCATCGGGCGTGCCGAAGGTCGAACTATGCGAGGCGGGCACCATGGCGAGCGAGACGCCTTCGCCAAGGGACACGGTGCCGCCTTTGTTGAAGCCGACGGTGTCGAGATGCTCATGCTCGTTCCAGAAGGACATCAGGTCATATTGTCCGACAATCGGCACACCGAGTTTGCGCGCCAGCGGCAGCATGTCGGCGACATGGTCGAAATGGGCATGCGTCAGGATCAAATGCGTTGCGCCGGCGGTGGCGGCGTCGTGGTGTTCCTCCGGCAAGACGGGGTTACCGGTCAGCCAGGGATCGACAAGAAGCACGAGATCCGAGACCTCGATGCGAAAAGAGCCATGTCCGAGCCAGATGATTTTCATGTGAGCCTCCCGTTTTTTGTGTTGGAAAGGGGAGACTAGCACGCGCGCGACATAAAGAAAGAGGTCGCGGCGCCTGCGCCTTCACGGGTTTGGCGTATCTGAGCAGAGAAGACGCCGGGGCTGCGCTTTCGTCTTCCTCTTGCCGGAAATATCCCGGGGGGTCTGGGGGGCTGGCCCCCCAGTTGAAGGCGAGGTCTGGGGGCAGCTTTGCTGCCTCTGGAAGGGGCGGGAGCACGCCCTTGCCAGCGTCCGTGCCGGGTCAGTGCTTGCACCACTCCAAGGAGGGCGCTAAACGCTGGGGCCAAGTTGCAACCGGAGAAGCCCCATGTCGATTGACAAGGACACCGCCGCCCGCGTGGCCAAGCTCGCGCGGATCAAGGTCGAAGAAGATGCGCTGCCCGCGCTGGCGCAGGAATTCAACACCATCCTCGGCTTTATCGAACAGCTGAACGAGGTTGATGTCGAAGGCGTCGAGCCGATGACCTCGGTGACGCCGATGCGTCTCAAGCGTCGTGAGGATGTGGTCACCGACGGGGATCAACAGGACAAGGTTCTCGCCAACGCGCCGGATGCGCGCGAGGGGTTCTTTGCGGTGCCGAAGGTGGTGGAATAATGACTGAACTGAATACGCTGACCCTGGCCGACGCACGCGACAAGCTGCGCAGCAAGGATGTGACCTCGGTCGAGTTGACCGAAGCCTGCCTCAAGGCGGCAGAGGGCGCAGGCGCGCTCAATGCTTTCGTGCATCACACCCCCGAGATCGCGCTGGAGCAGGCCAAGGCCGCCGATGCGCGGATCGCGGCGGGCGATGCCCCGGCGATGTGCGGTCTGCCGCTTGGCATCAAGGATCTCTTCTGCACCAAGGGCGTGCCCTCTCAGGCGGCCTCCGGCATCCTTGAGGGGTTCAAGCCACAATACGAATCGACCGTGACCCAGAACCTGTTCGATGCGGGCGCGGTCATGCTCGGCAAGCTCAACATGGACGAGTTCGCGATGGGCTCGTCGAACGAGACCTCTGTCTATGGCAACGCGATCAGCCCGTGGCGTGGCAATGATGACGCGGCGCTGACGCCGGGCGGCTCGTCCGGTGGCTCGGCTTCGGCCGTGGCGGCCGATCTCTGCCTTGCTGCGACCGGCACCGATACCGGCGGCTCGATCCGCCAGCCTGCCGCCTTTACCGGCATTGTCGGCATAAAGCCGACCTATGGCCGTTGCTCGCGCTGGGGCATTGTCGCCTTCGCATCGTCGCTCGACCAAGCCGGGCCGATGACGAAATCGGTCCGCGACGCGGCGATCATGCTCGAGGCGATGTGCGGCCATGACCCGAAGGACAGCACGAGCGCCGAGCTTGCCGTGCCGAATTTCGAGGCCATGCTGACCGGTGATATCAAGGGCAAGAAGATCGGTATCCCCAAGGAATACCATATGGACGGCATGCCCGACGAGATCGAGGCGCTTTGGGCCGAGGGACGGGCGATGCTCAAGGATGCCGGGGCGGAGATCGTCGATATCTCGCTGCCGCATACGAAATACGCCCTGCCGACCTACTACGTGATCGCGCCCGCCGAGGCGTCGTCGAACCTCGCGCGCTATGACGGGGTACGCTTTGGCCATCGCGCCAGCCTCGCGGCGGGTGACGGCATCACCGAGATGTATGAAAAGACCCGCGCCGAAGGCTTTGGCGACGAGGTCAAGCGCCGGGTGATGGTCGGGACTTATGTGCTCTCGGCCGGGTTCTACGACGCCTATTACAACCGCGCCCGCAAGGTGCGCGCGCTCATCAAGAAGGACTTTGACGACGCCTTTGCCGCCGGGATCGATGCGATCCTGACGCCTGCAACGCCGTCTTCGGCCTTTGGTCTTGGCGAGATGAACGACGAAGATCCGGTCAAGATGTACCTCAACGACGTCTTCACCGTGACTGTGAACCTCGCCGGTCTGCCGGGCATCTCGGTGCCGACCGGTGTCGACCATCAGGGGCTGCCGCTTGGCCTGCAGCTCATCGGGCGTCCGTGGGAAGAAGGCGATCTGCTCAATACCGCCTATGCGCTGGAGTCCGCCGCCGGGTTTGTAGCCAAACCGGGAAAATGGTGGTAAAACCGCTCAAAACAAAACTGAGCAGGTCCGCGTCATGCGAGCATTTCTGACCGGCTGCGCCTTGGTGGCGCTGGCCGCGTGCCAACCGGCGATCCCCGACAGTGCTGCGGGGGTCGGGTTCGACAACGCCAATCTTTCGCCGCGTCCGGCGCCGAACAACGATACCGTGACGGCGGCGTTGCCACCGGCCTCGTCGGTTTCGGGCGAGCGGTTGGACGCGCCTGCAGGACAGGCTGTCGGGGCGCCTATGGCAACGACCGCACTGGCCGCAACGCCGAGCGCCCAAACCCGTCCCACCCAGGCCCGTCCAACCCCACAACCCGGATCCGAGGCGACCGCCGCTGCGGCAGCGGCGCTGGGTGCGTTGGAGGCACAAGAGGCCGGAGAACCCGCCGCGCCGCGCGTGCGCGCGCCCGGACAGGCCCAAACCACGCCGGACGGCATCGTGCACGCCAGCCCGAGCAACCCGGCGCCGACGCTGATGGACAATCCCGGCATCTCCGACGAGAACGACTTTGAAGCGGTCGGATCGCGGCGGTCGATTCAGGACGATGCGGCACGGCTTCAGGCCAATCGCGACAGCTATCAGGTGATCCAGCCCACAGCCGTGCCCAAGCGCACCGACACGGGGCCGAATATCGTCGCCTATGCGCTGAGCTTGACACACCCGGTCGGCACCAAGATGTATCGCCGGATCAATCTCTTGCCCAAGTCGCATACCGCCAAGGCCTGCGCGGGGTTCCCATCGTCAAACGATGCGCAGGCGGCCTTTCTTGCCAGTGGCGGGCCGAAACGCGACCGCAAGGGGCTTGATCCCGATGGTGACGGCTATGCCTGCGGCTGGAACCCGGAACCCTACCGGCGTGCGGCGCGCGGCGGGTGAGCGGCGGGCCGGATATCCGGCAGCATCCTTGCGAGAGCCATGGGCCGCGCCGAGAGGGCGCACGGCCCGACATGATTGTCCTGCATTACACAGGTATGGAAAGCGCCGAGGCGGCGCTTGAGCGGCTGTGCGATCCGGAGGTCGAGGTTTCGGCGCATTACATGATCGCCGAGGATGGACGCATCTGGCAGATGGTCGACGAAGCGGCGCGCGCGTGGCACGCGGGCGCGGGGGAGTGGCGCGGGATCACGGACGTTAATTCCCGCTCTATTGGGATCGAGCTCGTCAACCGGGGCGATCATCCCTTTGCCGAGCCGCAGATGGCGGCGCTCGAGGCGTTGATGCGGGGCATCATGGCACGCTGGGCTATCGCGCCGGAGGATGTCATTGGCCATTCCGACATGGCGCCCGCGCGCAAATGCGATCCCGGCCCGCGCTTTGATTGGGCGCGGCTGGCGCGGGAGGGGCTGGCCTTGGCATTGCCCGAGGCGGCGACGTCTGAACCGGATCCGCAGGCGTTTCGCACCGCGGCGCGGGGCTTTGGCTTTCCCGATGTGGCGGATGATCTGTTGTTGAAGGCGGTGCGGCTTCGGTTCCGCCCTTGGGGGCGCGGTGATCTTGCGCCCGAGGATATGCGCCTCGCCGCCGCCATGGCGCAGGTCTGCTCTTCTTCTCTGTGAAAATACTCAAAACTCCGAACCGTGCCGCGCGCGCCGTCGATTGACGGGCCGGGCGCAAGCGCCTAAGTCGGGGGCGCGCAGGGGGCTGGATGGCCGCGGGGGCCGCAAGGTTCGCGAGGAAAGTCCGGACTCCACAAGGCAACGGTGCCGGGTAATGCCCGGCCGGGGAAACCCGAGGGAAAGCGCCACAGAGAACAAACCGCCTCCGCTTGCGGGGGCAAGGGTGAAAAGGTGGGGTAAGAGCCCACCGCGCCGCTGGTAACAGGGGCGGCATGGCAAGCCCCACCGGGAGCAATGCCGAATAGGGACCTCGCGCGGGATTGATCCTTCGGGATATCACCGCAGGGATGCTTTGGCCCAGAGGTCCGGGTTGGCAGCTAGAGGGGGCGCGGTAACGCGCTCTTTAGAAGAATGGTCATCCAGAGGGGGCAACCCCTTGGACAGAATCCGGCTTATAGGCTCCCTGCGCGTTTATTGTCCCCCCGTCGCCAAGCGGGGATCGTCTGGGGCGTAGTGGCCAAAGCTGGTCTCCGTGGGCCAGCCAAGAACGGCGGCGATACGGCGGCCGTTCTCAAGACAGTCGGGCAGCTTCGAGAAATCATGCAGGTTCATGCGCAGGGCTTCCTTGGCGGGCGAGTCATAGTGAATGACCAGGGCGCCAGAGGATATGGTGATTTCCCCAAGAAAGATGCGGTCGCCTTGGAACATGAAATCAACCCGGCAACTGGGAAGATGCGCCGCGAGACGGCGCGTGGTTTCAAACATGGCCTCGCGGTGCCTGTCCGGCAGGGCCTGTTCAAGGGAGGGGGTGTGGTCGCTGACCTTGCGTTCGATTGGTTTGAGGTCATCGTCCAGAACGCGGAAGCCGCCCAAGGTCGCGATTGGGTTCGACGCGCTATAGCCATGCGTGGTGAGGATCATATAGGGCTCGCCGAAGGCGCAAAAAATATCGGTTTCGGTGATCGTCTCCACTGGCAGCACCGCTTCTTCCACCACGAGGCGGCGGGGAATGTCGCGATAGTGCAGCTCTCCATGGCGGCGCCAATGTTCGATATGCCAATAGCGACGCAGAAAGCGGCGATAGGCGAAGGGGGTCACAGGCATGCCGGGACCGTGCAGAATATTCATCTTACAGCCGTCCGCGACCTTCAGCATCGCAGTTTCCGGCAGGTCGGAGAGATCGAGGGACCAAGGATCGTCCGTTGCACCGTAAAGCGCCGGGGGCTTGATCGGCGTATCGAGGTAGTCGCAAAGATGATGCATGTCGACCTTATCGGCGGCCAAGGGCATGAGCGGGTTGGGGTGGGTGAGGTAAAGCCCGCGCATCATTTCGCAATAGGCGGTGGGGTTGATGAAATCGGGGATGCGGCCCAGGGCTTGGGCCAAGGGAAAGGCCACGGCCTCGATATCGTTGCGGAAGGTGTTGTCGTAGATGAACGCCTGCCGCTCAGTACGGGGCAGTGTGCGGGCGGCGCGTTCGGCGGCACGCGCGCGGGCTTCGATCTCGGCGATGTAGTCGCGGCAGTCCGCGGTCATGTCAGGCGTCATAGCTTGGGTCATGCCAGAACTTTTCCTTATTGCCCACCTGTCGCCAGACGGGGATCGTCGGGCGAGACATGGCCAAAGCTGGTTTCGGTGGGCCAGCCGAGTTTGGCAGCGATGGCACGCCCTTGGGCAAGGCAGTCGGGGAGCTTGGAGAGGTCGAAGAGATCGCTATCCATCTTCTGTTGCTCCGGTTCATGGAAGAAATCGCGCAGGGCGACGGGCGAAATGGAGATTTCGCCGAGGAAACAGCGCCCTTCCGAGAGCATAAAATCGACCCGGCAATGCGGCAAGGGCGCGGCGAGGCGGCGCGTGGTCTCGAGCATGGCGTCTCGGAACGGGTCGGGGAAGGCGGTCCCGAATGGGGGCGGGCGCATGTCTTCGTAGCGTTCGAGCGGTTTGAGACTGTCTTCGAGGGCAAGGATGCCGTCCACCGCGCCATAGAACCGGTCGGCGGCGTATCCCGATTTGGTAATCGCCATATAGGGCCGCCCAAACGCGCAGAATACGCCTGTCTCCGAGAGGCGCTCGATGGGCAGGAGCGCCTCTTCAACCATGAGGCGGCGGGGAATATCGCGGTAGTGTAGTTCGGCGTGACGGCGCCAGTGATCGATATGCCAGAACTGGCGCAGAAAACGGCGGTAGGCAAAGCGAGTCACGGGCATGCCGGGGCCGTGCAGCAGGTTCATCTTGCAGCCGTCGGAAATCTTGAGCATCGCGGTTTGTGGCAGCGATGAGAGGTCGAGATCCGCGGGGTCGTCATGCACGGCATGGATCTTGGGCGGGCGGATCGGCGTGTCGAAATGGGCGCAGTAGCGGGGCAAGAACACCTTGTCGGCGACAAGCGACATCAAGGGGTTGGGGTGCGTGAGGTAGAGGCTGCGGAGTTTTTCGGCATAGAGGAAGGGATCGCGGAAATCCGGCACCCGGTTGATCGCGGTTGCGAGGTGATAGGCGACGGCCTCGATCTCGTTGGTGAAGGTATGGTCATAGATATAGGCCTGTCGCGCGGTGCGGGGCAGGGCGCGGGCCTCTTTCTCGGCGGTCCGTGCGCGGGTTTCGACCGCCTCAATCAGCGCGCGGCAGTCCGCTGTTGGCCTATCCGGGACGTAGGATTTCACCCTGATAGGGCCTCGTCTTGCCCAGCCGTTGCCAGACGCGGATCGTCGGGCGAGATATGGCCAAAGCTGGTCTCGGTCGGCCAACCAAGGTTGGCGGCAATGCGCTTGCCCTCTGCGAGGAGGTCGTCGAGGCGCGACATATCGAGGAGGTTGCCGCGGATGACCTCGACCTCGGGGTCATCGGGCAGGAGCATCAGCGCGCCGGGCGAGAGGGTGATTTCGCCCACCACTGTGCGGTTGCCGAGGCGCATGAAGTCGATACGGCAATCGAGGAAGGGTTGGGAGAGGAGGCGCGATGTTTCGATGATGGTGTCGATCTGATCGGGTGGGCCGAGATCGTAAAGAGCACGGGTTTCGCGGGCACCGCCCGCAAGGCAGTCGAGGCCGTCCACGAGCGGAATATAGGCGCGGTCCTGAAGCCGTCCGTACCTATCGTGGGTCTTGGTGAAGAACATATAGGGCTTGCCCATGGCGCAATAGACGCCGCAATCGCGAAGCTCGTGGGACGGGAGCATGGCCTCTTCCAGAAGCAAGCGGCGGGGAATGTCGCGATAGTGCAATTCGCCGTGGCGGCGCCAATGGTCGTAGTGCCACAACTCCCAACGGAAATGACGCAGTGCGAATGGTGTGATCGGCATGCCGGGGCCTTGTTGCAGATGCATCTTGCAGCCGTCGTTCACCTTCAGAAAGCACGCCGGTGGCAGGGTCGCGAGATCGACCTCGCGGGGATCTTCGTAGGTGGCGAGGAGATCGAGCGGGGCAAGCGGCAGGTCGAACAGGTCGCAATAGGCGCGCAGGCCGATCTTATCGGCAACGAGGGGCATCAACGGGTTGGGGTGGGTCAGGTAGAGGCTGCGCAGTTTTTCGAGGTAGGTGCCGGGATTGGCGAAATCCGGGATACGCCCGAGCACGCGAGCGAGGGGGTAGGCGACGGCCTCGATGTCGTTGCGAAAACTCGCGTCATAAATATAGGCCCCCCGTTTGACCCGCGGTAGCCACTGCGCCCTGCGCCGGGCGCGCCGCCTGCGTGTCTCGACGCCTTGGACAAAGGCGCGGCAGGCGTCGGTCATCTTGGTGGCGGGCGGTGGGCTTTTCGACATGGTCTATCTTCGTCCTAGCGCCCGCCCGTGGCCAAGCGGGGATCGTCTGGCGCGTAGTGGCCAAAGCTCGTTTCCGTGGGCCAGCCGAGGTCGGCGGCGATCTTGCGTCCCTGTTCCAGACAGTCCGGCAGTTTGGAGAAATCGAACAAGGACATGCGTAGATCCTCTTGAGCCTGGGTTTCATAGGGGCTGGCGAGGGCCGCAGAGGAGACGGTGATCTCGCCAAGGAAACAACGATCGTCAAGGATCATGAAATCGACCCTGTAATTGGGTAAAGAATGACCGATAAGCCGCGCTGTTTCCAGCATATCTTTTTCAAAGCGGGCTGGCATCGCGTCGGTGTAGCGCGGCCGTCCAAGGTGTTTGTCGCGCTCAAGGAGTTGCAGGCGATCTTCCATCGCGCGGTAGCCGCCGATCGTGGCTTCGGGGCGATTTGGGGCATATCCGGCCTTGGTCAGGATCATATGTGGCTTGCCAAAAGCGCACATGAGACAGGTCTCGGTGATGCGTTCAATAGGCAGGATGGCTTCTTCGATGGCGAGGCGGCGGGGGATGTCGCGATAGTGCAATTCCCCGTGGCGGCGCCAATGTGCGAGGTGCCAGTTTTGACGCAGGAAACGGCGGTAGGCGAAGGGGGTCACAGGCATGCCGGGACCGTGCAGAATATTCATCTTACAGCCGTCCGCGACCTTCAGCATCGCAGTTTCCGGCAGGTCGGAGAGATCGAGGGACCAAGGATCGTCCGTTGCACCATAAAGCGCCGGGGGCTTGATCGGCGTATCGAGGTAGTCGCAAAGATGATGCATGTCGACCTTGTCGGCGGCCAAGGGCATGAGCGGGTTTGGGTGGGTGAGGTAAAGCCCGCGCATCATTTCGCAATAGGCGGTGGGGTTGATGAAATCGGGGATGCGGCCCAAGGCTTGGGCCAAGGGAAAGGCCACGGCCTCGATATCGTTGCGGAAGGTGTTGTCGTAGATGAACGCCTGCCGCTCGGTGCGGGGCAGTGTGCGGGCGGCGCGTTCGGCGGCACGCGCGCGGGCTTCGATCTCGGCGATGTAGTCGCGGCAGTCCGAGGTCATGTCGGTGGTGGTGCGTGAGGCCATGGTCCTACTGCCCGCCCGTCAGGAGGCGCGGGTCGTCCGGGGCGATGTGTCCGAAGCTCGTATCGACCGGCCAGCCAAGGGAGTGGGCAATGGCGCGGCCTTTCTCGAGGAAGTCTGGCAGGCGGGTGAGGTCATAGAGGCTTCCGAGGAGGATTTCCTGATCGAGGCTGTCGTAGGGTTTGGTGAACGCCGCAGAGGAGATGGTGATCTCGCCAAGGTAGCAGCGATTGTCGATGAACATGAAATCAATTCGACAGTTGGGCAGCGGTGCAGAGAGACGGCGCGCGGTTTCGAGCATTGCCGCGCGGTGGCGCTCGGGCCAGGCGACCTCATAGGGGGGCGTGACGAAATCGGCATAGCGTTCGAGTGGTTTCAGGCGCTCTTCGAGGGCGATGTAGCCGCCGTTCCTGCCGGCGTGCACATCCGCGCTATAGCCGGTCTTGTTGAGAGACATGTAGGGCGTGCCAAAGGCGCAGAAGACACAGGTTTCGGTCAGGCTTTCGATCGGCAGCAGCGCCTCTTCGACGAGAAGGCGGCGCGGGATGTCGCGGTAATGCAGCTCGGCGTGGCGCCGCCAGTGATCGACATGCCAATAGCGGTTCAGAAAGCGGCGCAAGGCGAAGGGTGTGACCGGCATACCGGGGCCGTGCAGGATATTCATCTTGCAGCCATCGGAGATCTTTAGCATGGCCGTCTGCGGCAGGTCCGAGAGATCAAGCTCTGACGGGTCGTCAAAGGCGGCGTAGAGCTTGGGCGGGCGGATTGGCGCGTCCATGAGATCGCAATAGCGGTGCATCTCGACCTTGTCGGCGACCAGCGACATCAGCGGATTGGGATGGATGAGGTAGAGGCTCCGCATCTTTTCGCAGTAGGTTGTCGGGGTGGCGAAGTTCGGCACCCGGCCTATCGCCAAGGCGAGCGGATAGGCGACGGCCTCGATCTCGTTCTGGAATGTCGCGTCGTAGAGGAAGGCTTGCCGTGCGGTGCGGGGCAGGGAGCGGGCCTGTTTCTCTGCCAGAGCCTTGCGCCGTGCCACACCGTCGACAAGGGCGTGGAACGCAGTGTCGGAGGGAAGGCAGGTGGTCATATCTACTGTCCGCCGGTGGAAAGCCTTGGGTCGCCAGTGAAATGGCCAAAGCTGGTCTCGGTGGAGTAGCCAAGCTCCTGCGCGATCTTGCGACCGCGCTCGACGAACTCCGGCATGCGGGAAGGGTCGAGCAGCGCTGTGCGCACGCGTTCATGTTCGGGCGTGTCGAGCATGTGGTAATATCCCCCCGGCGAGAGCGTGATCTCGCAGAGCGCAAGGCGATCACCGTTGCGCATGAAATCAATCCGGCAATGGTAGAAGTTCTGCGACAAGAGTCGTGCGGTCTGAATCATGGCGTCGACCTCAGCATCGGTGCCAAAGGCAGAACGGGGCGCGGAAAAGTATTTCCCGTTGAGCGTTTCAAGCGGCCTAAGGCCGTCCTTGAGCGCCGTGCGGTGGGTTTCGTCGAGAATGATATAGGGCTCGCCCATGACGCAGAAGATGCAAGGATCCTTGATCGTCTCAGCCGGTAGAAGCGCTTCTTCGACGAGGATGCGTTTGGGGATGTCACGGTAGTGCAATTCGGCGTGGCGGCGCCAGTGGTCGACATGCCAGAACTGGCGCAGAAAGCGCCGATAGGCAAAGCGGGTCACAGGCATGCCGGGGCCGTGCAGCAGGTTCATCTTGCAGCCATCCGCGATCTTGATCATCGCGTTCTGAGGCAGGTCGTCCGGCACCAGATCATCGGGATCATCAAACACCTCGAAGAGGCGGAGCGGGCGGATCGGAAGGTCGAACAAGTCGCAATACTCACGCATGGCGATTTTGTCGGCCGCGATCGCCATGAGCGGGTTCGGATGGGTGAGGAACTGTGCGCGCAGGTGTTCGGAATAGGCGGTCGGGTTTGCGAAATCCGGGAGTCTGCCGAGGCTTTCGGCAAGGAAGAAGGCGACGGCTTCGATCTCGTTCTCAAAGCTTTGTTCGTAGATATAGCGGTGTTGATCCGCGCGGGGCATCCATTTGGCGCGCTTCTCTGCCTGTTGGCGGCGCGTGCCGATGCGCTCCAGAAATGCGCGGCATTCGGGTGTCATAGTCGGGGGATCCTGCGTCGTCATCTTCGGCCTTCTTTATTGCCCCGCGGTCGTCAAGCGCGGGTCTCCTGCGAAATGACCATAACTTGTATCGGGGGAAAGATTGAGAGCCTTGGCGATGGTGCGACCCTTTTCCACGTATTCAGGCAGGCGTGACATATCGAGGAGATCGCCGCGCATCCTTTCGAGGGCAAAAGGCTCGAGCCAATCATGGTGGCCGCGGGGCGAGAGGGTGATCTCTCCGAGGTAGAGGCGCCCGCCGACGCGCATGAAATCGACGCGGCAATGGAACAGCGCGGCGGAGAGCTTGCGGGCGGTGTCGAGCATGCGCTCGAGTTCCTCGGGGCTTGCGAGATCGCTGAGCGGGGTCGAGACACGGCCGTTCTGTCGTTCGAGTGGCGCGAGCTCGGGGCGTAGGGCGGCCATGCGCGCGGGTGGGGCGAAGATCATGTAGGGCGTGCCCGTCACGCAATAGACGCCAAGCTGGGGGATGTCCTCGGCAGGCAAAAGGGCTTCTTCGACGAGGAGACGCTTGGGGATGTCGCGGTAATGCAGCTCTGCGTGGCGGCGCCAATGGTCGATATGCCAGAACGTTCTCAGAAATCGGCGGTAGCGGCGGCGGGTGACCGGGGTCTTGGGGCTATGCAGCAGGTTCATAGCGCAGCCGTCGGAGATCTTGATCATCGCCGCCTCGGGCAAGTCACGGGGATCGAGCGTATGCGGGGAATCATGCACCGCAAGCAGCCTTGGGGGCTGGATGGGCAGGTCGAACAGGGCGCAGTAGTCGCGCATGGCGACCTTGTCGGCCGCGATGGCCATGAGCGGGTTGGGGTGCGTCAGGAATTGGCCGCGCAGCTTTTCGGTGTAGGTCTTGGGGGTGGCGAAGTCGGGAATCTCGCCGGTCTTTTCGGCCAGAAAGAAGGCCACGGCTTCGATATCGTTGTGGAAGGTCTGGTCATAGATGAACCGATCGCGTTCAGCGCGGGGGCGCAAGGCGGCGCGCAGATGAGCCCGCAGCGCCCGACGACGCACGTCAGAGAGGACTTTCGCGCAGGCTGGGGTCATATCGGTCGGCATTGCGACCCCTTCTTTCGGTTCTTCTGCAGCAGCATTTTCTCCTGTATACACCTTGGAGGACAGCCAAATCGCCTTTTCCGTCACGGATTTTTTGCATTTCGCCGCTTTTCCGCGAAGAGGCCCATTGACTCGCGGCCTAGCATCCTTAAAAGGCAGGCTTCATGAGATTTTCACGGGCACATCTGCTGCCCGGCGCAGGAGAAGAACAATGGCGAAGCCGACGACCATCAAGATCCGTCTGAACTCGACCGCGGGCACGGGCCATTTCTACGTGACCAAAAAGAACGCGCGCACCATGACCGAAAAGATGGTCGTACGAAAGTACGACCCGGTGGTGCGCAAGCATGTCGAGTATAAAGAAGGCAAGATCAAGTAAGATCCCCCTTCAGACACATGCAAAAGCCGCGCCACCCTGGCGCGGCTTTTTGCTTTAGAGGGCATCCAGTCGCGCCGACTCTCAGAAGATCGACGCCAAAGGACGCCCCACATGTCTTCAGAAATCCATATCCGCCCTGCACGCCCCGCCGATCGGTCGGCGGTCACGCAGCTCTTTCGCCGCGCCTATCCGCCGCTCCTTGCCCCGGATTATGATCCTGGCGTGTTGCGAGCGGCCTTGCCACTCATCACCACGGCGCAACCCGCGCTCTTGGATTGCGGCACCTATTTTGTCGCCGAGGACGCGGCAGGGCGTGTTGTGGGGGCGGGCGGATGGACCGATGTCAGCCCGGCGCGCGGCGTGGGGGCAGAGCGGCAAGGGCATGTGCGCCACGTGGCGACCGATCCCGGGCGGTTGCGTCAAGGCGTGGCGCGGCGGCTTGTCGAGACGTCGCTCGCGTCGGCGCGGGAGTTTGGCATGGAGCGCCTTCACTGCATGAGCACCCGCACGGCGCAGAGTTTCTATCACGCGATGGGGTTCAAACCTGTGGGCGAGATCGAACTGACACTGGCGCCGGGGGTGTATTTCCCGGCGGTGCAGATGCAGCGCGGCTTATAGACGGGGGGCTTAGTCGACGATGGTGGCGTTCTCGAGGATGGCAGCCTGCCATGTCTCGGGATCGGTCACCGGGGTCAGGGTGCCGCGCAGGGTTACGCGGCGGCTTTCCTCGAAGCTCGGGATAGTGTCGTTGAGCGCGACCTGAAGGGAGGCACCGTGGTCGGCGCTGCCGCAGAGGGGGCAGAGGCCCATGTCGGAGACGAGGATCAATTCGCGGATGGTTTCACCGGGGAGCGCGGGCACGGCATAGCCAGTGATCTCGACCTCGAGCGCGCCTTTGCGCAGCGCCTCGGGGAAGGATTTGCGCACTTCGTAGGAGTCTTCGGTCACGATCTCTTCGATCTCGATCTGGTCGAGGACCTGCCACACATCCTTGGGCGCGGCGGTTTCTGCCGTGGCGCCATGGGCGGTGCTTGCAAAGGTCGCGGCGAGGGCGAGGCGGGTGATGGTCATGGAGAGGCTCCCGAAACATACGTCGCGCGCACTATGCCTTTGGGGGACGGAGATGGGAATCCCCTATTTCGACGCGGTTGCGGGAATCTGCCGATGCAAAGAAAAGGGCCGATCCCGAAGGACCGGCCCGATGTCTTAGGTCATGTTGCGAAGGTTATTCGCGATTGCCGAAGAGTTGCAGCAGGAACATGAACATGTTGATGAAGTCCAGGTAGAGGCTCAGCGCGCCCATGATGGCGGCCTTCCCAAGCCATTCCTGATCGCCCGAGTGGGCGTGCTGTAGGTAGGTGTTCTTGATCTGTTGGGTGTCATAGGCGGTCAGGCCAGCGAAGATCAGCACACCGAGGATCGACACGGCGAAAGCAATCGCGGGCGAACCAAGGAAGATGTTGATGATCGAGGCGACGAGGATACCGATCACACCCATGATGAGGAACGACCCCCAGCCAGAGATGTCTTTTTTCGTGGTGTAGCCCCAGAGCGAGAGACCCGCAAAGGCGATCGAGGTCACGAGGAACACTTGCGCGATGGAGTAGCCGGTGAAGGCCACGAAAATCCACGACATCGACAGGCCCATCACGGCCGCGAAAACCCAGAAGAAGAGCTGGGCGCCAGCGGCGGAGAGGCGGTTGATCGCAGCGCCGAAGGCAAAGACCATGATCAGCGGGGCAAACATGACGATCCAGCCGAGGATGTTCGGCTGCAGCGTGGCGGGATCACGGAAGACCGACAAAAGCGCCGGCGACGTGCCCACGGCCCAAGCCACGAGGAAGGTCACGAAAGTGCCCACGGACATCGTGCCGTAGACCTTGTTCATATGGGCGCGAAGCCCTTCATCAATCGCAGCCGTGCGGGTGCCCGCAGCGGTCCGGATCGTATTAAAGTCAGCCATTCAAGCCTCCGATGGTTAAACTTTTCGAGCCGCCCGAACGCATCGGGCGGCCTTCAAGGAAAATATCGGGGAGGTTGGCCCCTTTTTCAAGTCACGCTCATGCAAAATCGTGCGAAATTCTGCGAGAGGATCCGTGGCTTGATCAGCAGCGCCAAGCGGCGGGAACGTCCCAGACCGGGCGACGGGCTTCTGCGTCGGCGGCGCGGCGCGAAATGCCCATATCTTCAAGGCTGCGGCTGTCGAGCTTGGCGAGCGCACGGCGCTGGCGGGAGAGCTCGGCAAAATCGGTCAGCGAGAGGCTTTTGCGCGCGGTGGAACGGAAAGAGAGGCCGACTTGGCGACCCAGGCTGGTAAGAATAGTCATCGTCTGGTCCTTTCTTCGATGTATTTGCGATGGATTTCTTTGCTTCCATCAGTATGCTTGATGCATATGCCAATTCGTGGTGTATATTGAAAGCGAATGTTTGTGACATAAAGCATCACGGAAATTGATGATATGCGAAATCTTGACGTCACCACCCTGCGCAGTTTTGTGGCCGTAGCCGATCTCGGCGGGGTCACGAAGGCAGCCGGGTTTCTGCATCTGACCCAATCGGCGGTCTCCATGCAGTTGAAAAGGCTTGAGGAATTGATCGGTGTCGGCCTTCTTGACCGATCCGGGCGCGGCATTGCCCTGACCGCCGAAGGCGAACAGCTTCTGGGGTATGCCCGGCGGATGGTGACGCTCAACGACGAGGTGATTCGACGGCTCACCCATGAAGAATTCGAGGGCGAGATCACGCTTGGGGTGCCGCATGACATCGTCTACCCGGTGATTCCGCGTGCGATGCAGCAGTTCGCAGCCGCCTATCCGCGTGTCAAAGTTCATCTGATCTCGTCGTACACGCGCGATCTCAAGCCGCGGTTCGACAAGGGCGAGATGGATATCATCCTCACCACCGAAGGCGAAACCGGTGCAGGGGCGGAAGGGCTTTGTTCCTTGCCGCTGGCCTGGATCGGGGCGCCGGGCGGGGCGACATGGCGGCGGCGTCCGTTCCGCTTTGCCTCGGGAGACAATTGCCTCTTCCGGGCCAAGGCGATCCGGGCGCTTGATGATGCGGGGATTGAATGGGAGATGGCTGTGGCCACCTCCTCGGAGCGCACGGTTGAGGCAACGGTGAGCGCCGATCTCGGGGTGATGGCGATGATCGAGGGCACGCAGGCGCCCTATTTCGAAGTCATCGAGCATGGCGGCACGCTGCCGGATCTTGGCGAGCAGCATATCAACATGTATGGCGCCGACCCGAGTAAGGGCGAGTTGGTCAACTTCCTCGCGGGGCTGCTGCGCACCGGGTTCAAGCCGATGCGGGGGCGCTATGAGCTTTCGACAGCCGAGAAGCGCCTTGTCGCAGGCGCGGGGGTCGGTGCGATCTAGTCGATCGTCACAACGACTTTGCCGGTCGATTTGCGGGTGCGCAGGAGGTCCATCGCCTCGCCCGCCTGTTCCAGCGGCAGGGCGTGGCTGACGTGGGGCTTGAGGCGCCCGTCTGCGTACCAGGACAGGAGCGTGGCAAGGCTCTCGGTGATGACCGAGGGTTTGAAGGCGAGGTAGCCGCCCCAGTAAAGCCCCATGACCGTCAGGTTTTTCACAAGCAGGTGGTTCGCAGGCACTTGCGGGACATCGCCGCTTGCAAAGCCGATGGGCAGCAGACGGGCCTCGGGGTTGCAGGCCCGGAAGGCAGCCTTCCATTGTTCGCCGCCCACGGGATCATAGACCACATCGGCCCCGCCAAGCGCTTTGACCTCGGCGCGGATGTCGGCGGTCGTGGCATCGAGCAGGTGGTCGGCACCGGCCTTTTCTGCCACGGCGAGCTTGTCCGCACCGCGCGCGCAGGCGATCACATTGGCGCCCATGAGCTTGCCGATCTCCACCGCCGTCAGGCCCACGCCGCCGGCCGCACCAAGGACGAGGAGCGTCTCTCCCGGTTGTAGGCGGGCGCGGTAGTCGAGCGCGACGTGGCTTGTGCCATAGGCGACCATGAAGGCGGCGGCGTCCGCATAGGGCATGTCATCGGGGAGAGGCACCGCGCGGCGGGCTTCGAAACAGCCATATTCCGCGAGGCCACCATGCCCGGCAAAGACCGCAACGCGTGTGCCTGGTGCCGGGCCGTCCGTGTCGGGGCCAAGCGCATCCACGACACCGGCGATTTCCATGCCGCCCACGAAAGGCAGGGCGGGCGTATCCTGATACGTGCCTTTCTGCATCAGAAGATCGGCGAAATTCAGACCACAAGCGTGGATTCGCACCCGAATCTCTCCGGTGCGCGGTTCCGGCATCGGCAAGTCTGCAAGGGCAGGGGGCGTGTCGTGGGACGTGATCTGGTAAGCGCGCATATCTTCCTCCGTGGCAACCTTAAGGGTTGGTTTACCGAGAAACGGATTTTTGTCAAAAAATCCATGGCAGTCAGTTAGTTTCCGTAGGGGAAGGTATGGACACAGATCAGCTTTTGATTGAAATCTTCTCTATTCGATTAGCCGCTCACTTGTGCAAATATTCTTGATTAAAGGGCGGAAAGCACTAGTGTTGAGGCACCAAGGTAGTCACCCTATGGTTACGGACATTGTCCGGAACGGTTCGCTGACTGAGCGTTGCGTGAAGCAAGTGAACCGTAGCCAATTGAGAAAAGGAGACGTTCTATGGCCCATCCAGTGGACGTGCATGTCGGTAAGCGTATTCGCCAAAGGCGTTGGCTTACGGGTATGACCCAACAGCAGCTGGCCCAGAAGGTCGGAATTAAGTTCCAACAGATTCAGAAATATGAAACCGGCGCCAACCGCGTCAGCGCGTCCCGCCTCTGGGATATTGCAGATGCCCTTGATGTGCCGGTGAGCTTCTTCTTCGAAGGTATCGAAGCGGAAGAAACCGAAGAGAGCACGGCAAGTGTTCCTGCCGATATCATGGGAGACAAGGAAGCCCTTGATCTCGTCCGGTCGTATTACTCGATCCCTGAAAACCAACGCCGTCGCCTGTTCGAGCTGGCCCGGGTCTTATCTGACGTCGCTTGAGTTCCACGCGGCCCTACGCTAGCGGTTGATGCAAGCGAGTAGTGGCCGGAGGTCTCGGGTGACGGGAAATTTTCATAAAGACATTCAACAGGTCGCGTTTGCCATGGCAGATGCGGCCCGTTTTGCGATTCTCCCCTATTTTCGTGCAGATGGCCTTGTCGCCGAGAACAAGCTCGCCAGCGGGTTTGACCCGGTGACCGAGGGCGACCGGGCAGGCGAAGCCGCGATGCGCGCCGTGCTGGCCGAGAGGCGTCCCGAGGACGGGATTTTTGGCGAAGAAATGGGGCGGAGTGCCGGGACGAGCGGCCTGACCTGGGTGCTTGATCCGATTGATGGCACGCGCGGGTTCATGAGCGGTACACCGACCTGGGGCGTATTGATCGCGCTCTCTGATGAGACCGGGCCGATCTTTGGCATCATTGACCAGCCGTTCATCGGTGAGCGCTTTGCCGGGGGGCTTGGGCTCGCACAGGTCGAGGGGCCGCAGGGTCGCCGCGCCTTGCAGACTCGCAAGGGCAGCTGCCTTGCAGAGGCGACGGTCTTCACCACTTTTCCGGAAGTTGGCAGCGCTGAGGACGCCGCCGGGTTCCGCGCGGTGTCGGAAAAGGCGCGGCTTACGCGCTATGGCATGGATTGCTATGCCTATGCGCTTGTCGCGGCGGGGCAGGTGGACCTCGTGATCGAGGCGGGCCTCAACGATTATGACGTGCAGGCGCCGATTGCCGTGATCGAAGCGGCAGGCGGCATCGTCACCGACTGGCAAGGCGGCAAGGCGCATGAGGGTGGGCGCGTCCTCGCGGCGGCGAATCCGCAGGTTCATGCCGAGGCGCTTGAGATTTTGCGGCAGTATTGATCGCATGGCGCGGGGCGGGTAAACCTTGCCCTGCGTCGAGTCCTTTGCCCGTCTTCTGTCGGCGCGTTCACACTTCATCAGACCGAAACGGGCCCTTGGGAAGTGTGAAAGGACAGCGACATGCCCGAAATTCTTATCCGCAATGCCAGCCATGTTCTGACGATGGACGATGCGCGCCGTGAACTCGGCGGTGCCGATCTTCGCCTGAAAGACGGCCAGATCGTCGAGATCGGCGCAGGCCTTCAGAGCGATGGCGAGGTGGTCGAGGCGGCGGGGTGCGTTGTCACGCCAGGCCTCGTCAACACGCATCACCACCTTTACCAGACCCTGACGCGGGCCGTGCCGGGGGGGCAGGATGCGCTCTTGTTTGGCTGGCTTCAGACGCTTTATCCGATTTGGAGCCGGTTTGGGCCGGAGGAGATGTTCACCTCGGCGCAGGTCGGGATGGCGGAGTTGATGCTCTCGGGCTGCACGCTGACCTCGGATCATCTCTATCTTTATCCCAACGGTGCGACGCTCGACGATACCATCCACGCAGCGCACGAGATTGGGATGCGGTTCCATCCGACGCGCGGTGCGATGAGCATTGGCGAAAGCGATGGCGGCTTGCCGCCCGACAGCCTTGTCGAGAGCGAGGAGGACATCCTAATAGACGCGGCACGGGTCGTGGATGCGTTTCATGATGCGGGCGAGGGGTCTATGTGCCGGGTCGGGATCGCGCCCTGCTCGCCCTTCTCGGTCAGTCGCGAGTTGATGCGGGATGCGGCGCTTCTTGCCCGAGAGAAGGGCGTCATGCTGCATACCCATTTGGCCGAAAATGATGAGGATATTGCCTATAGTCTCGAGAAATTCGGCTGTCGTCCGGGGCAATACGCGGAAGACCTTGGCTGGATCGGGGACGATGTTTGGCACGCGCATTGTGTCAAGCTGGATGGGCAGGAGATCGACCTCTTCGCGCGGACAAAGACGGGTGTCGCGCATTGTCCGTGCTCCAACTGCCGGCTTGGGAGCGGTATCGCGCCGGTGCGGGCGATGCGCGATGCGGGTGTGCCTGTGGGGCTTGGCGTTGACGGATCGGCGAGCAACGATGCGGGCAACCTTGTTCTTGAGGCGCGACAGGCGATGCTTTTGCAACGGGTGGCGCGCGGGGCGGATGCGATGAGTGCGCGTGAGGCGCTTGAGATCGCGACGCGGGGCGGGGCCGAGGTTCTTGGGCGCAGCGATTGCGGGCAGATCGCGGTCGGCAAGCGGGCCGATATTGCCATCTGGGACGCGCGTGGCATCGAAAGCGCCGGGAGCTGGGATCCGGCGGCGCTCTTGCTGGCAGGGCCGGTACAGGTCCGGCATCTGTTCATCGAAGGACGTCAGACGGTGCGCGATGGGCATGTGACGACGATCGACCTTCCTCGGGTGATCGAACGGCAGAATGCGATGGCGAAGGTCTTGGCGGGATAGGGTAAAGACACCTCCCCGAAAACGCGAAAAGCGCAGGGAAGACCCTGCGCTTTTTCGTGTGACCTTCTGGAGCGGGCGATGAGATTCGAACTCACGACCCTAACCTTGGCAAGGTTATGCTCTACCCCTGAGCTACGCCCGCACCGGAAAGGTTATGTCTTCAATGGAGCGGGCGATGAGATTCGAACTCACGACCCTAACCTTGGCAAGGTTATGCTCTACCCCTGAGCTACGCCCGCGTCATTGAGTGAGGCGTGAGATATAAAGACTCGTGCGCAGCCGCAAGAGGAAAAACGCCCCTGCCGGTAAAAAAATCAAAGCAATGCGACGGGAATTGCAGGCCGATCCGTAGAAGAGACATGCGCCCACCCCAGAGAATGTGGCGAAGATGGGAGGACAGATGGTGTTTGCGAAGCGAGAGACCTTGCGGATTGCGGTTCTTGTGCTGCTGATTGCGGGCGGTTTTGCCGCCAAACAGGAGATTTCGCTTGAGCGCGGCTTTGTGGGCGAGACGCTTGATCTAAGTGCTGTTCCCTCGATTGAGGTCGAGGCGCTGCCTTCGCTTTGACCTTCGTGGCTGCCGTGCTAGAGGACATTCGGAGAAGTGCCGAGGAGACCCTGCATGGGCGATTATGTCATTACCCTGTCGTCTATTCCGCCGCGGTTTGCAGGGTTGGGTCGAACATTGGAGAGCCTGTTGGCTCAGAGTGTCAAACCCGCACGAGTCATCCTTTATCTGAGCCGAGAGTACCGCCGGTTTCCGGACTGGGACGGCACGTTGCCAGAGGTGCCGGACGGCGTTGAAATACGCCTTGTGGACGAAGATTTCGGGCCGGCGACCAAGGTGTTGCCCGCGCTGCGGGATTTCGCGGGGCAGGATATTGATATCCTGTTTTGTGATGACGATCAGGTCTATCGCCCGTGTATTGCCGAGCGCCTCTTGGCGGCCCGTGCGAAGCGGCCCAACGATTGTATCGCGATCAACCCTATGGCGGATTTTGAGCCGCCCGAGGGCGCGCACAAGCGTCAGGATGTCAAAAGGCCGAAACTCTTGCGCCTATGGAAGGTGACGCATGTGCCATTCCATATCCGCCGGCATTGGCGCGGCCTTGTGTGTTGGATCACTGGTGCGCCTTACAAAGACCCGCCGCGCAGGCTCTTGATGCGGTCTGGATATGGGGATGCGTTCGAGGGGTGGATGGGCGTTCTTGTGCGGCCCGAGTTCTTTCCCGAGGAGGTCTTTGATATTCCAGATTTCGCCTGGCCCGTGGATGATGTCTGGCTGTCTGGCCAAGCGACACGGATGGGGCACCCGGCCTGGATCATCGGCGGCTTTTTCGAGCCGATCTTGATGCCCGAGAACCAAGAGTCGCATTTCAGTGACTCGGCCCTGCACAATCAGGTCTTCGGCGGTGCGGGCCGGGACGATTCCAACGTGAAAGCCGTGCGATATTTTCAGGAGACCTATGGGATCTGGAGATGAGGCGGCACATCATCACCCTTACGGCGATCCCGCCGCGATTTGACCGGCTTGGACCGGCGCTGCACTCTCTCCTGCGCCAATCTGTACCCGCCGAGGCGATCCGGCTCTATATCCCGATGCGCTATCGACGCTTCCCGGACTGGGACGGGCGTTTGCCCGAGGTGCCGGAAGGTGTCGAGATTCGCCGGGTTGAAGAAGATTTCGGGCCAGCGACCAAGCTTCTTCCTGCTTTGAAAGAGTTCGCAGGCGAGGATGTGGAGATCCTGTTTTGCGACGATGACATGATCGCGCCGAAACACTGGGCGCGTCGGTTCCTGAGGGAGCGCGAGGCGCAGCCTGATGCTTGCCTTTGTGTTTGTGGCTGGGACACGCCCGAAAGTGCAGGCGCCGACCGACCCATGCCTCGTGCCGAGCGCAATCCGGTGACGTTCGACATGCTCTACCATCTGCGCTGGATGATACGCTGGATCGCTCTCAAAATGGGGGCGGAGCGCGGTTTCATTGGGCGCTATCAGTTTCGAAAGGGTGGCCATATCGATGTCTTTGAAGGCTTCGGTGGGGTTATGGTGCGGCCGGATTTCTTTGGTGACAGGGTGTTCGATATCCCGGCCGAGGCCTTTGCGGTCGATGATGTCTGGCTATCGGGCATGGCGATGGTTTCGGGACATCCGACATGGGCAATGGCCCATGCACCACAGCCAAGCGCAGGTCCGGGATCCGGTCGCGCAGCGTTGCTCACGACGGTGATCGAAGGCGCGGGGCGTGACGAGTCGAATTTGGCGGCCGTCTCTTATCTCCAGCGTGAATTCGGGATCTGGTCCTAGGGCGTCGATCTATTCCCTGGTGAGACCCGCGCGTATTCCACAAAGGCGCGCGCCTTGCAGTTTTCCATATACCCATAGTGATTCGTTTCTCTGCCGTAGTAATTCCGGTTCTCGGTATTCTTTTCCTTATTGCGATATGGCGCGGTCACTCCTTTCCATTTGTCGCGTTTATTTCGGCTTTGGAATCTCCCCAAATCCGGCTCGATCGCGTGCTCTTGGAAAAAGATGCGGTTTGCTGATATGTTTTAAACATCTGAAATACAAGGATAATATTCCGGTAATTGCGATAACATGTATTTCTGCGCCATATTTAAGACATATTCTTTTCGCCAGATTGAAAGAGGAGAAAGAGAACGAGTGAACATCCAATTCAACGAGTGACTGTTGGCTTTGGTACGAGTGGTAGAGGGTAAGAATGCCTGAATTTGCGATTTCAAATGTGTATCGGTACGACGGCAGTCTTGCCTCTCTCAACCTCGGGTCTTTGCTCGATACCAATCTGTTGAATCTTGGGAGCGAGCAGAGCGGCGTATTCAATGATGACGACGGTCAACTTGATCTCGGCGATAGCGGGACGACCACGTTCTCTTTCGATGGCTCGGGCACGGCAAGCCCGATCACCTATCTTGGCTCGGGAGAGATTTACACGCTTGGCATTTTGGGGCTTCGCGTGGACCCGAGGCCGGTCATTGCCTTTCAAGTCGATGACGAGATTTATTTCTATGCAGAAGACGGTCTTCCGATCCTGAGCGCCGTATCGTTCGGGATTGACGTGGATGTGCTTGAGCCGGGTGTCCTTCCGCCCGACAGCCAGTTGCCAGATGGAAAGGTCGATGGGCTTGAGACCGGGGAAGTCATGGATGTCGGTTATGCCGACGAACAAGGCGATCTGATCACCGACGGCGACGATACGATTTATGGCAATGGCGGCGCCGATGTGATCATCGCAGGCGACGGGGATGATGTTGTCCATGGCGGCGACGGGGGCGACCTCATCTTTGGCGGTGACGGCGACGACACGCTTTATGCCGATTCCGGTGTCGATGCGCTTTATGGTGGCGCGGGTGCGGATGTGTTCGTGGTCGAGGGCGAAGGCGAGCTCATTGCGGATTTCGACACCAGCACGGGTGTCGGGGACGGCGATAGTTCCAACAATGATTTCGTTGACCTCTCGGAATTCTATAATCAAACCTCTCTGGATGCCTGGAACGCGGCCAATCCGGGGCAGACCTATGATGACCCGTTGGAATGGTTGCGGGCGGACCTTGCCGACAATGGTATTCTCGAACAGGCCGGTGGTGTGCGGATCGAGGATGGCGGTATTTCGGTCAACCCGGCGCTTCTTGATATTGAGAACACCAACGTCGTTTGTTTCGCAGAAGGGACGATGATCGAGACGGATCAGGGGTTGCGACCGGTTGAACAGCTCGGGGTTGGGGATAGGGTTCTGACTTTGGACAACGGCTTTCAGGAGGTGCGTTGGATCAACATGCGCGCGCTGTCGCCGCTTGATCTTGTGTTGCGACCGAACCTCAAGCCGATCCACATTCCAGCAGGGGCGCTTGGCGAGGGGATGCCAACCGAGATGCTTGTGGTCTCGCCACAACATCGTATTCACGTGCACTCTCCGATCCTCATGCGGATGA
Organism: Shimia sp. FJ5; assembly: GCF_032918335.1. Classification (NCBI taxonomy): domain Bacteria; kingdom Pseudomonadati; phylum Pseudomonadota; class Alphaproteobacteria; order Rhodobacterales; family Roseobacteraceae; genus Shimia; species Shimia sp. FJ5. The sequence goes on from NZ_JAWJUV010000004.1 coordinate 329,341, forward strand.
TCGAAAGCAAAGAGGCGCTGGTGCATGCCAAGTCTCTGGTCGGGGTCAATGGTATCTCGGAGATGCAGGACATGATGGGGGTGCGCTATTGGCATTTCATGTGCGCCCGCCACGAGATCGTGCACGCCAATGGTGCCTTGGCCGAGAGCTTCTACGTCGGTGCCTATGGTGTCAGCACGCTTGATGCCGAGGCCTATGAGGAGATCGTGACGCTTTTTCCGGAATTGCGGCTTGGAGCCGAGGAGGTGCCGCCAGTCATGCGTGCGGCGCGCCCGTTCCTCAAGCCCCGCACTGCGCGCAGTTTCGTGCGTCGCTCTTTGAAGAACGACAAGCCTTTGTCTGTGCCAGCCGAGAAGGCAGAGCGAGGAAGCGTTTGCAGAGAATCCACCCGCTGACGGGGCCATAATGCCTTGGCCGCAAGAGACGGCGGCCAGTCACGGCCAATCGAAACGCTAGGGTGGGGGCAGGGAAAGGCGTCACGGGTGTGACGCCTTTCCCATCAATTACTCAAGCTCGACAAGGAGGTCTTTGGCGTCGATCTGGCCGCCGGGGTGGGTATGGACGGCCTTGATGGTCGCATCGCGCTCGGCGTGGATACCGGTTTCCATCTTCATCGCCTCGATGGTGAGGAGGAGGTCGCCCTCCTTGACGCTTTGACCCGCAGAGACCGCCACAGAGGCCACCACGCCCGGCATCGGCGCGCCGATGTGGTTCGGGTTGCCGGCTTCGGCTTTGGGGCGCTGGGCCGTCGAGGATTTCACCAAACGGTTCGGCACGCGGATCACACGCGGCTGGCCGTTCAGTTCGAAGAACACCTTCACTTCGCCATCCTCACCGGTCTCGCCCACGGCCTGAAGCCGGATTTCCAGCGTCTTGCCGGGGTCAATCTCGGCGGTGATCTCGTCGCCGGGCTCCATCCCATAGAAGAAGGTGCGCGTTGGCAGGGTGCGCACGGGGCCGTATTGGCGGTGGCGTCCCATGTAGTCGAGGAAGACTTTGGGATACATCAGGTAGCCGTTGAGATCCTCATCGTCGATGGCAAGCCCTTCGAGCTGTTGGCTGAGCTCGGTGCGGGTTGCGTCGAGGTCGACCGGGTCGAGGTGCTTGCCCGGGCGTTCGGTATTGGGCGCTTCGTCCTTCAACACTTTCTTGACGATCCCTGCGGGGAAGCCGCCGGGTGGTTGGCCGAGATTGCCGCGCATCATGTCGATCACGGAATCGGGGAAGGCGACGTCGGTCTTTGGGTCTTCGACTTGCGCGCGGGTGAGGCCTTGGGAGACCATCATCAACGCCATGTCGCCCACAACCTTGGAAGACGGCGTCACCTTGACGATATCGCCGAACATCTGGTTCACGTCCGCATAAGTGCGCGCAACTTGGGTCCACTTCTCTTCGAGACCGAGGCTCCGGGCCTGGGCCTTCAGGTTGGTGAACTGGCCGCCGGGCATCTCGTGCAGGTAGACTTCCGAGGCGGGGGCGGCGAGGCCGGATTCGAAGGCAGTATATTGCGCGCGCACGCCTTCCCAGTAATCCGAGATCTCGCGGATGGCATCGATATCGAGGCCAGTGTCGCGATCCGTGTGGCGCAGCGCTTCGACGATAGAGCCGAGGCAGGCCTGCGAGGTGCCGCCCGAGAAGGCGTCCATGGCAGCATCGACCGCGTCGACACCGGCGTCGGCGGCGGCAAGGATCGTCGCCCCGGCGATGCCAGAGGTGTCGTGGGTGTGGAAGTGGACCGGGAGGTCGATTTCTTCCTTGAGCGCCTTGACGAGGACGCGGGCGGAGGCGGGCTTGAGCAGTCCGGCCATATCCTTGAGGCCAAGCACATGGGCGCCCGCGGCCTCGAGCTCTTTGGCCATGCCGACATAGTATTTGAGGTCATATTTGGCGCGGTCGGGATCGAGGAGATCGCCCGTGTAGCAGATCGTGCCCTCGCAGATCTTGCCGCTCTCGACCACGGCATCCATCGCGACGCGCATGTTTTCGACCCAGTTCAGGCTATCGAAGACGCGGAACACGTCGACGCCGGTCTCGGCGGCTTGGCGCACGAAGGCTTGCACCACGTTGTCGGGGTAGTTCGTATAGCCGACACCGTTTGAGGCGCGCAGGAGCATCTGGGTCAGGAGGTTCGGCATCGCGGCGCGCAGGTCGCGCAGGCGCTGCCACGGACATTCCTGCAAGAAGCGATAGGCGACATCGAAGGTCGCGCCGCCCCAGCATTCGACCGAGAAGAGCTGTGGGATATTGGCGGCGTAGGCGGGCGCAACCTTGATCATGTCGATGGAGCGCATCCGCGTTGCCAAAAGCGATTGGTGCCCGTCACGCATGGTCGTGTCGGTCAGAAGGAGTTGTTTCTGGTCCTTCATCCAGTCGGCCACGGCCTTGGCGCCTTTGTCCTCGAGCAGGTTGCGCGAGCCGTAGGACGCCTCGCCGCGCCGCGCGGGCGCGACCGGGGCCTTGAGATCGGCAGGCGGCTCGGGGCGGTCGGCGGTCTCGGGGTGACCGTTGACTGTAATGTCCGCGATGTAGGTCAAGACCTTGGTGCCGCGGTCCTTGCGCTTAGCGAACTGGAACAGCTCGGGCGTCTCGTCGATGAATTTGGTCGTGTACTGGTTGTTGAGGAAGGTCGGGTGTTTGAGCAGGTTCTCGACGAAGGCGATATTGGTGCTCACGCCACGGATGCGGAATTCGCGCAGGGCGCGGTCCATGCGGGCGATGGCCTTTTCAGGTGTGGGCGCCCAAGCAGTCACCTTGGTCAGAAGCGAGTCGTAGTAGCGCGTGATGACGCCGCCTGCATAAGCCGTGCCGCCGTCGAGCCGGATGCCCATGCCTGTCGCCGAGCGATAGGCCGTGATGCGGCCATAGTCGGGGATGAAGTTGTTCTGCGGATCTTCGGTGGTGATCCGGGTTTGCAGGGCATGGCCGTTGAGGCGGATATCATATTGCGAGGCCTTGCCGGTCGCCTCGGCAATGCTCTTGCCTTCTGCGATGAGGATCTGGGCCTGCACGATGTCGATGCCGGTCACTTCTTCGGTGACGGTATGTTCGACCTGCACGCGCGGGTTCACCTCGATGAAATAGAACTTGCCGGTTTCCATATCCATCAGGAATTCGACGGTGCCCGCGCATTCATAGTTCACATGGGCGCAGATCTTGCGGCCAAGCTCGCAAAGCTCTTCGCGCTGGGCCTCGGAGAGGTAGGGCGCGGGCGCACGTTCTACGACCTTCTGGTTGCGGCGCTGAACCGAGCAGTCGCGTTCGTAGAGGTGATAGATATTGCCCTGCGTGTCGCCGAGAATCTGCACCTCGACGTGGCGGGCGCGGATGATCATCTTTTCGAGATAGCCCTCGCCATTGCCAAAGGCCGCTTCGGCCTCGCGACGGCCTTCGAGCACTTTCTCCTCAACCTCGTCCTCCGACAGGATCGGGCGCATGCCGCGCCCGCCGCCGCCCCAAGACGCCTTGAGCATCAAGGGATAGCCGATCTCTGCGGCCTCGGCCTTGATTGCGGCCATGTCGTCGCCGAGGACTTCGGTTGCCGGGATCACCGGCACGCCAGCCTCGATCGCGACCTTGCGGGCGCTGGCCTTGTCGCCAAGGGCGCGCATGGTTGCGGCCTTGGGGCCGATGAAGGTAATGCCGTTTGCGGCACAGGCATCGACGAAATCGGGGTTCTCGGACAGAAGGCCATAGCCCGGATGGATCGCGTCTGCACCACATTCCTTGGCGACGCGAATGATCTCGTCAATCGACAGGTAGGCCGCGACCGGCCCCATGCCCTCGCCAATGCGATAGGCCTCGTCCGCCTTGAACCGATGGAGCGACAGCTTGTCCTCTTCGGCAAAGACCGCGACGGTGCGTTTCCCCATCTCGTTGGCGGCGCGCATCACGCGGATGGCGATTTCGCCCCGGTTGGCGATCAGGATTTTCTTGAAGTCAGGCATGGGCAGGCTCCCCTCTTTCGTGCTCTGTCCAAAGTGTAGTCACGGGGTAAGGCACCGGCGAGTGCCTGCGCAATACCAAGGACTGCGTAAATCTGTAACTTTTGTGAAAGGATTTGTTCCTTTTTTTAACGCGCTTTGCGTCCAATCTTTCTGCGGTTGCGACATGTTTGCGCAATCAGGGGAAAGTCTTCGAAATTTCGCGTAGATCGCGCGCGCCGATCTGGCCCATATTGGCGGCCATGTCCTTGGCCAAGATGTCCACGAGATGATCCGGTCCGCGCGCGCCCAAGGCGGCGAGAGCGATGTGGAACCCACGTCCCATCATCACGAAATCCGCGCCGCGCGCACGGGCGCGCAGAATGTCGAGGCCGGTCTCGATGCCGCTATCGAGGATCAGGGGCAGGGAGGTTGCGGCGCGGATGGCGGGCAGGGCCTCGATGCTGGCGGGGGCGGCGTCGAATTGGCGTCCGGCATGGTTCGAGACCCAGAGCGCGTCCACCCCGGCCTCTTCAAGCTTGACGGCGTCCGAGGCGCGCATGACGCCTTTGACGATAAAGGGGCCGTCCCAGTTGTCGCGCAGCCAATGGAGATAGTCCCAATCCGGCGAGGTGCGCAGGAGGTATCCGGCGTGGGCGGTCGAACTCATCCCCGTGAGGTTTCCCGCGTATTCGTCGATCAGGCGCATGCGGGGCATACCCATGCGCGCGGTGCCAAGCGCCCATGCGGGGCGCAATGCCACCTGAGCCATGAGGCGCGGGGTCAGGCGGGGCGGTGTTGTGAGGCCTGAGCGCACCTGACGTTCGCGGCGGCTTGCCACGGGGACATCGACGGTCAGGACGAGCGCCTTAAATCCGGCGGCTTTCGCGCGGGAGAGCATGTTGGCGCGAATTTCGGGATCGCGGGGAGGATACATCTGAAACCAGCCATGGGTGCCGAGATGGGGCGCGACGGTCTCGGGCGTCTGGCTCGCGACGGTGGAGAGCGTATAGGGAATGCCGAGCCGTTTTCCGGCGGCGGCGAGGAGGCGTTCGGCGTCGGGCCAGATCAGGCCAGACATGCCAACGGGCGCGATGCCGAGGGGCAGGGGGTAGTCCTCACCGAAAAGCCGGGTCGAGAGGTCGGGCTCGAACTCGCCATGCAGGATCGAGGGGGCAAAGAGAATCTCGTCGAGTTTCGCCCGGTTGCGCGCCTTTGTGGCCTCGGTGCCTGTTGCGCTGTCGAGGAATTCCCAGACGAATTTCGGCAAGCGCCCCTGCGCGCGGGTGCGCAGGTCGGAGAGGGCGGGATATTTCGCGTGCAGGTCCATGATGTATTTGTTGGGTGCAGGCTGGGATTTGTCCAGACACCGATTTCCTGGCAAGAAACGTAGGCTTGGAACATAAAGCGAACTTTTCAACGCGGATATCGCAGGCTAGATTGCCCGCCATGAGCAGTTTTGACGAATCCGACGCTTTCGAGAGCGCCTCTCTCGCCGCCCGCGCGATGGCCGCGAGGCCGATGCCTTATCTTGACGAGTTGAACCCCGCACAGCGTGAGGCGGTGGAAAAGATGGACGGGCCGGTGCTCATGTTGGCCGGGGCTGGAACAGGGAAAACCAAGGCTCTCACGGCGCGGATCGTGCATTTGCTCAACACTGGAAGGGCGCGACCCAATGAAATCCTTGCCGTGACCTTTACCAACAAGGCCGCGCGGGAGATGAAAAACCGGGTGGGCCGGATGCTTGGCGAAACCGTCGAGGGGATGCCGTGGCTCGGCACCTTCCATGCGATCTGTGTCAAGCTTTTGCGGCGGCATGCGGAACTTGTCGACCTGAAGTCGAACTTCACGATCCTCGATACGGACGACCAGATCCGCCTTTTGAAACAACTCATCGCAGCGAACAATATCGACGACAAACGCTGGCCCGCGCGGATGCTCTCGGGGCTAATCGACGGTTGGAAGAACAAGGCGCTGACGCCGGATCGCCTCCCGGCTGCGGATGCGGCGGCTTTTAACCATCGTGGCGGGGAGCTTTATGAGCAATACCAGACCCGCCTGCGCGAATTGAACGCGGTCGATTTCGGCGACCTCCTCTTGCACATGGTGACGATTTTTCAGCGTCATGAAGACGTGCTTGCGCAGTATCAGCGTTGGTTCAAATACATCCTTGTCGACGAATACCAAGATACCAACGTGGCGCAGTATTTGTGGCTCCGCCTCCTTGCGAGCGGGCATAAGAATATCTGTTGTGTCGGAGACGATGACCAGTCGATCTATGGCTGGCGTGGGGCCGAAGTTGGCAACATCCTGCGGTTTGAAAAGGATTTTCCCGGCGCGCATGTGGTGCGGCTTGAGCAGAATTACCGCTCGACAAAGCATATCCTTGCCGCCGCCGCGAATGTCATTCGGGGCAATGAGAAACGCTTGGGAAAAGAGTTGTGGACCGCTGCCGAGGACGGCGAAAAGGTGCGCCTGATCGGTCATTGGGACGGTGAAGAAGAGGCGCGCTGGATCGGGGAAGAGATCGAGGCGATGCAGCGCGGCACACGGGGTATGCGGGCGCTGTCGCTTGATGATATGGCGATTCTCGTGCGCGCCTCACATCAGATGCGGGCGTTCGAGGATCGGTTTCTGACCATCGGCTTGCCCTATCGCGTGATCGGCGGGCCGCGATTTTACGAGCGTTTGGAAATCCGCGATGCGATGGCCTATTTCCGCCTTGTGGTCAGCCCGGATGACGATCTTGCCTTCGAGCGGATCGTGAACACACCCAAACGCGGGCTCGGCAATGTGGCGCAGCAGAAGATTCAGACCTGTGCGCGGGCCAACGGGGTGTCGCTCCTCGAAGGGGCGCGCATCCTGCTTGAGGAAAAAGGGATCGGCGGCAAGGGTGCGAAAGAGCTGGGCATCCTTGTCGAGGGACTGGCGCGTTGGGGCCGGATGGCGGGCGATGATGACCTCACCCATATGGAACTGGCCGAGATCATCCTTGATGAGTCCGGCTACACGACCATGTGGCAGAACGACAAGACGCCGGAGGCGCCGGGGCGGCTCGAGAACCTGAAGGAATTGGTTAAGGCGCTGGAAAGCTTTGAAAATCTGCAAGGATTCCTCGAGCACGTCAGCCTCATTATGGACAATGAGAGCGACGATGCGGAGGCCAAGGTTTCGATCATGACGCTGCACGCGGCCAAGGGGCTCGAGTTTCCGGCGGTGTTCCTGCCGGGCTGGGAAGACGGGTTGTTCCCGTCGCAGCGCAGCATGGACGAGAGCGGCCTCAAGGGCCTCGAGGAAGAGCGACGGTTGGCCTATGTGGGGATCACGCGGGCCGAGGAGATCTGCACGATTTCTTTCGCGGGCAACCGGCGGGTCTATGGCCAGTGGCAATCGCAGATGCCGTCGCGCTTTATTGACGAGCTGCCCGAGGATCATGTCGAGGTGCTTACGCCGCCGGGACTATATGGCGGAGGATATGGGGCTGCCAGCGGGCAGGTCTCGAGCACGCGCGTGGATGAGCGCGTCGCGCAGGCGAACACCTATAACTCGCCGGGCTGGAAGCGGATGCAATCGCGCAGCGCAGAGCGGGGACTGTCGCAGCCGCGCGAGAGCCGCAACACGATCATCGACCTTGAGGCCGTGTCGAGCTTTACCCTTGGCGAGCGCGTCTTTCATCAGAAATTCGGCTATGGGATCGTGCAGGATATCGAGGGTGACAAGCTCGAGATCGCGTTCGACAAAGCCGGGGTGAAGAAGGTCGTGGCCAAATTCGTATCGCCTTCGGACGACATCCCCTTCTAGAGCCCTCTCTTTGAAACAGGCAGTGCGCTGCGCCCAATTGGGTGCGGCGGCGTTTGGCATGTCCTGAGAAAACAGTCTCCCAAAAAGAAAAAACGACGGTGCCAGGGAGGAGGAAGGCACCGCCGTTCTTTGTCACAGAAGCGCCCCTGGGCGGAGGGGCGCCCTGATCTTTGGTGGCCCGAGGGCCGAAGTTCACGACGCTCTCCCGGGGGGCGGAGAGGAGATCGCCGCGTCTTTACAAGGCGCATGGGAGGAGGAGAGCGCCTTGATCTCTTTGGGCTATCGGAGCCCGTGGTTCTTGTGCGGCGACACCCAGGGAGGAGGAGAGGGTGCCGCCGCTAGTCCAAGTCGCCCAGGGAGGAGGAGAGGGCGGCTTGTTCCGGTTGGACCTTGCGGTCCGGTGTTTTTGGCGACGGCAACAGGGAGGAGGAGAGTTGCCGTCGCAGTTCCGGGAAACAAAAGGGAGGAGGCGTTTCCCGGAGCTATTCCTTAGTTTTCGTAGGCCGCCTGATAGGCGATCCGACGGATCATCGACCGGTTCAGGCCCATGTCGCGCAGTTGTGCATCCGGGAGCGCAGCCAGTTCGTTGTAGGCGCGGCTAAAGGCGCGGGCCTTGCGAAGGCGCTCGACCAGATCGGTGGCCAGGGCGGAAAGACGGTCGGTGAAACCGTGCTTGCTTGCGATGAAGTCAGTGGCGAGTGCCATGATGTATCCTCGGTTTGTCGTCGTGAGCGAGACTGTGTCGCTGTTATGAAAGGGATATAGGGTCATGCTGCAGGTGCACAATGGATAGCTCTGCAATGCTGCTATGCAGCAATGGAATAGGGGAAGCTACGTCAACCACCACCTGCACAGGGATTGTGCAACTGACTGAATTCATGTTCAAAAGGGCGCATTGGACCTTGTTCAGCCAAGAGGTTCGCCCCATCTCGAAGGGTATGAGGAGACAAGAATGACCGTGAAAGAAAATGACGTTCTCGGCGCTTTGGCGCGTCTGACACTGCCGGATGGTGGCTCGCTCGTGGACCGGGATATGGTGCGCGCATTACATATTGATGGGGCCACCGTGCGCTTTGTGATCGAAGCGCCCAACCCCGATGTGGCGCGCAAGATGGAACCTGTGCGACAGGCGGCGGAGAGCGCTGTGGCGGCCCTTCCGGGGGTCGAGAATGTGTCGATCGCGCTTACGGCACATGGCCCGGCACCGGCGCAAAAAGCCCCGCCGAGCCTCAAGGTTGGTGGCCACCCGAAGCCGCAGCAGGGGCCGATGAAGGTCAAAGGCGTCAAACGTATCATCGCCATTGGATCGGGTAAGGGTGGCGTCGGAAAATCCACCGTTTCCAGCAACTTGGCCGTCGCCTTGGCGCGCAAGGGCAAGCGCGTTGGACTTCTTGATGCGGATATCTATGGGCCTTCGCAGCCGCGGATGATGGGGGTCAACAAGCGACCGGCGTCGCCGGATGGAGAGACGATCATCCCGCTCGAGGCGCATGGGGTGACGATCATGTCGATCGGGTTCATGGTTGATGAGAACAAGCCCGTGGTCTGGCGTGGCCCGATGCTCATGGGGGCGTTGCAGCAGATGCTTGGCCAAGTGCAGTGGGGCGAGTTGGACGTCTTGCTCGTGGACCTGCCGCCGGGGACGGGCGATGTGCAACTGACCCTCTGTCAGAAGACCGAGTTGAGCGGGGCCATCGTTGTCTCCACGCCGCAGGATGTGGCGCTTATTGATGCGCGCAAGGCACTGGGAATGTTCGAGCTTTTGAAGACGCCTGTTCTGGGACTGATCGAGAACATGTCGTCCTATGTCTGCCCGAAATGTGGGCACGAGGCGCATATCTTCGGTCACGGCGGCGTTGCGAAGGAGGCCGAGAGCCTTGGAGCGCCGCTTCTGGGCGCGTTGCCGATCGACCTTGAGACGCGACTCGCCGGGGATTCGGGGGTGCCGGTGGCCGCTGGAGACGGGCCAATGGCCGAAGCCTATGGTCGAATCGCGGAGGGATTGATCGCGGGGGGGCTCGTCTAGGGGCGAAAAACCAACGTCGGTATCACGTCGGTATTGCGTCTGTATCGCGGTGGTGCGGATTCTGAGGCGGCTCGAGCGGTGGTTCGAGCCGCCTCATGCGTTTTTGAGGAAGTTCTGCAACTCGCCGTAGAGCACCTTGCGCTCATCCTCGGAGAGAAAACGCCCGATTTCGACGGTGCGGCCATTGCCGGTCAGCGTCACGTAGTGCGGCACCGGTCCCCCATGAATATGCATCTCGGGCCGGGCCCAGTAGATATTGCAATCCCATGATTGGGTTTGTCCGCGCGCCGGGCGGTGGGTCAGGGTCAGGATATCATCGTCAAGGCGCAGTTCCTCGAGGATGTCGCCATCCTTGTAGGAGCGTTCGAGCCCCCACCAAAGCGCCGCAACCATCAGCAGGATGAAGGGCAGGAGACCCCAGAGGAACACAGTGCCCAAGAGTCCGTAGAGCGGCACCGTGCCAAGCAAGAATGCCATCAATACCATCGCGGCGAACCCCTTGCGAGGGAGCGAGCGATAGGGCCAGAGGGTCAACACGACCTTGGTGTCAGGGGCGTTCTGGGTCCAGGTGTGGGGCATGGTGCGGGTCTAGCCTTGTTGATCCGGGCGAAATCCGGTCGCCAGAAGGACACATCTTCCAAGGACAGAAGCGTCATTCGGCGTGACCGATACGTGCTGAAAGCCCGCGGCTTTCAGGGTTGCGATATAGTCCGGGGTGGACAGGCTTGCGTGATAGACGGTTTCGCTATTGACCGTGCCCGTCACGGCGCCTTCGCCATATCCGACTGTGAGCATCATCGCGCCGCCGGGGCGAAGCAGGGCGGCCATGCGGGGCAGCGCGGCACGCTGTTCCTCGGGGCTGAGATGAAAGACCCCGTCCCAACTTAGGATCCCATCAAAGCGCGGGCCTTCGGGGAGGGCGCGGATATCGGCCACCTGCCAGTTTGCGTTGGGCCAGTCCTCTGTGGGGAAATGTTGTTTGGCGAGGGCAATCATCTCGGGGCTGTAGTCATAGCCCGTCAGATGGTGGCCCTGCTGAAGGAGAAAGGGGGCGATGGGGCGTCCCGAGCCACAACCGAGATCGAGAAGGCGCGCGGGGCGAGGAAGAGTGTCGAGCCAGCGTTGCAGCCAAGGCTGTTCATAGAGACCAAGTGTGTCGTGGTGCTCTTGCCGTGACCTGTCCCATGCCGCAGCCTGTCGCGCGTAGACAGCTTGGGTCTGGGATTTGATCTCGTCGAGACGGGGAGGGTGTGCGGTCATGGAGGGGCGGGCGCGTTTGGAAAAGAAAAAGGCCCCGGCGGAAAACCGGGGCCTCTTTGGCGTTTCAGAGGCGGACAGCGCTTAGTGCGCGTGGCCCTTGTCCCAGTCTTCCTGTTTCGGAAGCTGCTCGAACGTGTGTTCGGGCGGCGGGGAGGGCAGGGTCCATTCCAGAGTATCCGCGTATTCGTTCCAGTAGTTGTTTTCGGTCACGCGGGCGCCACGCGTCAGCGAGTAGATCACGATACCGAAGAACAGAACGAAGGAGGCAAACGAGAGCAGCGCGCCGTAGGAGCTGATCTTGTTGAAGTAGGCGAAGGCCTCCGGATAGTCGATGTAGCGACGCGGCATGCCCTGACGGCCCAGGAAGTGCTGGGGGAAGAAGGTCAGGTTGACGCCGATGAAGAACATCCAGAAGTGGAGCTTTGCCGCGACTTCGGGGTACTGACGGCCCGTCATCTTGCCGAAGTAGAAATAAATCCCGGCAAAGATGGTGAAGGCGGCCCCCATCGACATGGTGTAGTGGAAGTGCGCCACGACGTAGTAGGTATCGTGGTAGGCACGGTCGACACCCGCCTGCGAAAGCACGATGCCGGTCACACCACCAATGGTGAAGAGGATCAGGAAGCCGAGGCCAAAGAGCATCGGTGCCTTGAACTCGAGCGAGCCGCCCCACATGGTTGCGATCCACGAGAAGATTTTCACCCCTGTGGGCACCGCGATGACCATTGTCGCGAGCATGAAGTAGCTCTGCTGGGTCAGGGACATACCGACGGTGTACATGTGGTGCGCCCAGACGACGAAGCCGAGTGCGCCGATCGCGATGATGGCCCAGACCATCGGCAGGTAGCCGAAGACGGGTTTGCGCGAGAAGGTGGCGAACACGTGGCTGACGAGGCCGAAGCCGGGCAGGATCACGATGTAAACCTCGGGGTGGCCGAAGAACCAGAGAATGTGCTGGTAAAGGATCGGGTCACCGCCGCCGGCGGGGTCAAAGAAGGTCGTGCCGAAGTTACGGTCGGTCAGCAGCATGGTGATCGCGCCAGCCAGAACGGGCAGCGACAGAAGGATCAGCCAAGCGGTGACGAAGATCGACCAAGAGAAGAGCGGCACCTTGAACAGGGTCATGCCGGGGGCACGCATGTTCAGGAAGGTGGTGATCATGTTGATCGCGCCGAGGATCGACGAGGCACCCGAGACGTGCACCGCGAAGATCGCGAGGTCCATCGAATAGCCCGCTTCCGAGGTCGAGAGCGGCGGGTAAAGCACCCAGCCTACGCCGGACCCCAGCTGGCCGTTGCCGCCGGGGCTCAGGAGCGAGGCAACACCAAGGGAGACGCCGGTCACATACATCCAGAAGGACAGGTTGTTCATGCGCGGGAACGCCATGTCCGGCGCGCCGATCTGCAGCGGCATGAAGTAGTTGCCAAAGCCGCCGAACAGGGCCGGGATCACCACGAAGAACATCATCAGGACGCCGTGATAGGTAATCATCACGTTCCAGAGGTGTCCGTTCGGGGTACATTCCGCGGAGGCGTCTGCGATAAAGCGCGCACCTTCGAGGCACATGTATTGCACACCGGGTTCCATGAGCTCGAGGCGCATGTAAACGGTGAAGAGAACTGCGATCAGACCGACGAAAGCCGAGACGATCAGGTAGAGAAGACCAATGTCCTTGTGGTTGGTCGACATGAACCAGCGGGTAAAGAAACCGCGCTCGTCTTCATGGTCGTGGCCGTGAATGGCTGCGTCTGCCATTTTTTGCCTCCCTTATGGTGGGTTAAGGACACGGGGGATTCTTCCCGCGCCCAGGTTCATCGTCTTTTTTAGATGTGTCGGGGGCAGGCCGCAATCACCCTATTTGACACAGATCAAAAAAAAGTGTCGCACCCCAGTTGATTTGGGTCAAATCCGACCGGGGTTTCGCGGGGTGGGGGCGCAGAATGGAAAACCCCCGCACAACAGGGTGTTGCGCGGGGGTCTTGGAGCCGGGCGGACCCGGTGAAACAGAGCGTCGATTACTCGGACGCGGCTTCCGGTGCCGGGGCGACGGAGGCGAGATAGGCCGCCACGTCTTCGCCGCCTTTGCGGAGTTTGAAGCTCATGCCGGATTTCGCTGCGAAATCGTTGTCGCCGAGCCATGCCTTGGGATCTTGGACATATGCGGCGATCGCTTCTTCGGTCCAGACGAAGCCAGCTTCGGCGGCTTCTTCGAGGCCGTCCTTGTAGCGGAAGCCTTCGACCGAGCCAGCCACACGGCCAACAACACCGTAGAGGTTCGGACCGGTCTTGCCGCCTTTGAAGATGGTCTCACCTTCCGGCGATTCGATCATGTGGCAGGATTTGCATTTCTTGAAGGCTTTCTCGCCTGCTTCTGCATCGCCTTCGGCGAATGCGGGGGCGGAAAGAGCGATCAGAGCTGCGGTGGCAACAAAAAGGTTCTTCATGAGATTTCCCTTGGCTTAGTGTTTTTCCTTGCTGGAGCGAAACATAGTGTTTCACGGCTTCAAAAGCGATACCTGAAATTGCGTCAGGACACCGCAGGCCGGGTTCCGCCGGTTCGCTATGCGGCTGGCTTCACGAGACAATCATTAACATATTGCTTTGTTTGAATTATTCAACCAAACCCTGAATTTTTTCAGTGGTTTGATCCAGTCGCTACGTACCGCGGTGCGGGCGTGAGATCATATGACCGTGGACGGCCTTCCTGATTCGAAGGGGGCATCTAGAAGAAGGAGAGATGACTTGAAGCGTATGATTTCAAAGACTGGGGCTGCGGTTGTAGCCGCTATCGTTCTTGCATCTTCGGCGACGACCGCAGCCGCCACCGATTTCAGCGGGATTTATGGCGGTCTAAGCGCCGGTAAAGCCTTTGGGGATGGGACGCATTACGCGACCGGCTCGGCGACAGCCTACGGCACTGCGTCGCCGGATACGGCGCTTGTTGGCGGCGTTTTCGGTTGGAACCAGCGAGCCGGGGATTTCGTCTACGGGGTTGAGTTCGGGCTTTCGGCCGGGGTGTCAGATGGCAGCGTGTTCAACCATAGCTGTGCCTGTAGCAGCATGCAGCTGAGCTTTGATCGGGCGATTGAAATTGGGCTGCGCGGCGGTTGGGTGAGCGGCGACACGCTTTTTTATGGCGCGCTCGGTGCTGCGCATCTGAGTTTTCAAGAGCGTTACACCACGATCTCAACCCCGAATGCGATCAATATGAAGAACAGTGACACAGTACCCTATCTCGGGCTTGGGGTGGAGCATGCGGTTGCAGAGGGATGGTCGATCCGGGGTGAATACCGGCACTACTTCAATGTGACGACTACGAACCCCGCGACAGCCTATCCTGCAAGCCTATCGACTTTGAGCAGCGGGCGGCGCGACTATGATTTCGGGGTCTTCGCGATCACGTTGACGCGCTATTTCTGATCCGGGTTCTGATCGAGGGGGCCAAAGACCGTGTCGAATGTGCGCCGCAGGGCCACGTCGACATCGGTCATGGTCACGGGCAGGCCGAGATCGACCAGCGATGTGACGCCGTAGTCGGTAATGCCGCAGGGCACGATGCCGTTGAAATGCTCAAGCTCGGGTTCGACATTGATAGAGATGCCGTGGAAGCTCACCCATTTGCGCAGACGGATACCAATGGCGGCGATCTTGTCTTCGGCGGGCGCACCCGTGGCGGTCCGGGGTTTGTCGGGCCGGGCGATCCAGACGCCGACGCGGCCGTCGCGGATTTCACCAGTCAGGTTGAACTCGGCCAGCGTTTCAATGACCCAGGTCTCAAGCTGTTCGACGAATTTGCGCACGTCGTGCCCGCGTTTGCCGACATCGAGCATGACATAGGCGACGCGCTGGCCGGGGCCGTGATAGGTATATTGCCCGCCGCGCTTGCTCTCGTAGACAGGGAAGCGGTCGGGATCGGTCAGGTCGGCGGGTTTGGCAGAGGTGCCGGCGGTATAGAGCGGCGGATGTTCGACAAGCCAGATGCATTCCTCGGCTTCGCCCTTAGAGATCGCCTCGGCGCGGGCCTCCATGAACGCCACGGCGTCGTCATAGGGGAGCAGCCCCTCATGCGTGATCCATTCCACCATGGCGAAGTCCCCTTCAGCTTAGCCGCGCACCCTTTGGCGCAGACATAGGGCGAGCCGAGGCGCACTGTCCAGAGGTCAAGGTCAAGATGGGTTGGCAAAAAACATCACCCGATTCTCACGAATCAGCGTAATCTTGCCTGCATAAGTTCATTCCAAAGGTGTTTTCTCAGGGAGAGTACAAATGTTTTCACGGTCTTTGAAAACCGGGTTGATCGCCGCTTTCATGGCGACGTCCAGCACAGCCGCGATGGCGGATAATCTTGGCGCAGCCATTGTTGGCGGGATCATTGGCGGGGCGCTGATGAACGAGCACAACAAGAGCAAGAAGCGCAGCTCCACGACCAGCAGTCGCTATTCCGCGACCCGCGCCCATAATCGCGAAACGCAAGCTTCGCTAAACTATTTCGGGTTCAACGCGGGCACGCCCGATGGCGTTATGGGTTCGCGCAGCCGCGCCGCCATCACGCAATACCAGATCTATGTCGGTTTTCCGGCAACGGGCCGCCTCACGCAATATGAGCGGGACTTTCTTGTGTCGTCCTATAACCGTGCTCAGGTTGGAGGACCGCAGGTTATCAAGGCGATGCAAGGGCCGGATGGCACGCGTAGCCTTTTGAAGACGTGGTACGGCGAAGCGACCGGCGGGCGCATGGCGGGCAATACCTATAACGGGATGCCGGTCGACGTGTCCGCAGCAGTGGACGAGGTTGCTGCGAGTTCCGACCCGAGTGCAGAGCAGCTCTTGCAGCGCTCCGGGTTTATCCAGCTGGCCGATCTCAACGGCGATGGCAAGACCGACTATATTCTTGACACCTCCAAGTCGGGGAGTTCCTTCTGGTGCGGGGCGCAAAGCTGTACCGTGATGGTGTTCGCATCGACACCGCAGGGCTATGCGCGCAATGACTTCCTCAGCCATGATGCGACGCCGGCGCTGTTCTCCTGTCATCAGGGCGTGTGCCGAATGGGCGGCGCCGCGAGCCAACCGCAGATGGCGGCGGCACCCGCGCCGCAGCCGACACCGCAGCCTGTGCCACAGCAAGGCGGTACGGTGATGGCCTCGGGGCAGGCGACGCAGGCCGCGCCGCTTGGCGGAATTACCTTGTTCAACACAGGGCCCGCAGAGACGGCGGGACCGTCGCTGGCCTCGCTTTGCAGCAAGGTGTCTCTCTTGACCAACTCGAACGGCGGTTTCACCACGGTGTCGAATATCAGCGATCCGGAGTTTGCGCTTAACGAACAGTTCTGTCTCGCGCGGACCTACGCGATTGGCGCCGGCGAGACGCTGGTCGATGGGCTTCAGGGAGTCACCCCGGCACAGGTCGATGCGCAATGCGATGCCTTCGGCCCGGCGCTTGAGCCGTTCCTTGCGAAGCTTTCGACCACCCCGGCAGCTGGTGTTGTTTCGGAAGCGCAGAACTTTGTGCTCAAGTCGAATATGTCGATTGAGCAGCTTTCGGGCACCGCGAAGATCTGTCTCTTCTCGGGCTATCGTCGCGACGCGATGCCTGTGGCACTTGGCTCGGCGCTCTTGATGGTGGCGATGGGGCAGAAACCCTATGCGGAACTGATCGGTCATCACCTTGCTCAGGGCTTTGGCGTTGGCGCGTCGCAGGATCGCGCGCAGGATTGGTACATGATGGCAATCGAGGCGATGGAGGGCGGCGCAGAGCCGGTCTTTGCCCCCGGTCAGCCGGAGCGGGTTCAGCTTTTGCGCGCTGCTGTGACGGCGGGCGAAACGCCCATGGCTAGCCCACAACCGGCCGCCGCGCTGCCGAGCTTCAACCTCGGCGACTAAGCCACGGCGTTGCGCAGGTTGCAGTCCGAAATCAACGGCCCCGGCGGGAAAAATCGCCGGGGTCGAAAATTTTCAAAAACGTCTCTTTTGCCTCTTCACATCCCCGAACGGCTTGTCTATACGGCTCCTCACCAAGTCACAGACAGTGCGGTCGTGGCGGAATTGGTAGACGCGCAGCGTTGAGGTCGCTGTGGGGTAACACCCGTGGAAGTTCGAGTCTTCTCGACCGCACCATCTCTCTCCCAGAGACTGAGAATATCTTTGTCAGGACGGTTTTCGCACCGCCCTGAAGGGTGTTGACCCGCAAAGCTTTCCCAATGCTGCCCCATCCTTGCCCATTTTCCCTGATTTCTGGTGCGCAATGAAAGCACAGGAGACAGAATCCATGTCGATACAGGCAGATTATGCACGCAGTTCCCTTTGGGCTTGGCCGCAATGCCTTCTTAGGAACCGCCTGTTGATCGCCTGTGTCCTAGTGACAGTGGCGGCGGCCACCTATGTGAGCCGCTTGCTCGGGGTGCCGTTCGAGACGGGCACGTTTAGCGCTTTGATGCTTCTGTTCACGGGGATGTTGCCGCCTTTCCTTCTATTGCTCCTGGTGGGGCGGTTCCTGCATCTCGCTTTTGTGGTGCGCCCACAACGCCCGATTCACCAGATGATGACGGATGCCCGACGCGTCTTTCTTGATTTCGAGCGTATCAGCCTTGGGATGGTGGCGCTTGTGGCTTTCATGGTCTTCATGGGGACGTTCGCCTATCTCAAGTTCGCGATTCCCTTTGTGAACCCATTCTCATGGGACGTGACCTTCGCCGAGTGGGACCGGGCGCTGCATTTCGGGGTCGATCCTTACAAAATCGTGCTCGGCCTGATCGGGACACCGATGGTCGCGACCGGGGTTAACGCCGCCTATCACGGTTGGCTTTTCCTGATGTATTTCTCGGTCATTCTGGCCTGTTTTTCGAAAGAGAACCGAGCCACGCATTACCGCTACCTGATTTCCTTCGTTGCGGTCTGGTTCCTTGGCGGCAATGTGATTGCAACGCTGCTGTCCTCTGCAGGGCCTGTCTATTACGAGCGCCTTGGCTTTGGCGCGGATTTCGTCGCTCTGACGGAGACGCTCAAGGGCTATGACGCGGTGGGCCGCATTTGGGCGCTCGATGTGCATGAGATGCTTTGGGAAGGCTATGTGGCCGAGGGGCGCGCGCGGGGGATTTCCGCGATGCCGAGCATGCATGTCGCGTCGAGCGTGTTGATGATGCTTTATGCCTATACCTATGGCCGCTGGGCCGGACGGATCATGGCGGTTTTTGCAGGGGTCATCATGGTCGGGTCGGTGATGCTTGCCTGGCATTACGCGATTGACGGCTATCTTGGGGCGGCGATCGCGGTGCTTGGCTGGAAACTCGCCGGGTGGATGGTGCGCAAGGATGGCGCGGCCTAGGCTTAGGGCAGGGTAAAGAGCCAGAGCCAGATCGTGACGATGGCGCTTGCCGTGCCGATCAGGACGGCCGAGGCGGCGGTGCGCTGGGCGCGGCCGTAGAGCGATGCGAAGAGGTAGCCATTGATGCCGGTGGGCATGGCGGCGGTCAGGACGGCAGAGCGGAACGACGCGATATCCAGCCCGTTCCAAGTCCCGAGTGCCCAGACGATGGCCGGGTGCAGAACGAGTGAGATCACGCAACAATAGGCAATGGTGCGCAAATCGCCCTCGGGGCGGTATCGGTAGAGCACACCGCCCATGCCGAATAGCGCCGCCGGAAGCGCCGCGCGCGCCATCAGGTCCACGGCCACTGAGACGGGTTCTGGCAGGGTCGTGCCGGAGAGGTTCACTAGGAAACCGAGCGAAATGCCGACGATCAGGGCGTTGGAGAACATTGCCTTGAGTACGGTGGGCAGGATCAGCGCCGGGGATTTGCCACGCGCGCGCAGGATTTCCATGACCGTGATGCCAAGCCCGTAGCAGAAAGGCGAGTGGATCGCGATGATCGCATAGTTGCCTGCCATGGCGTCGGCCCCGAAGGCGCGCTCAGTGATTGGCAGGCCAAGGAGGAGCGAGTTGGAGAACAGGCAGACAAAGCCGATAGCGACGGCATCCTCCCAATCCCGGCCAAAGAAGTAGTGCGCTCCGAACAGGCCCGCGACAAAGCACAGGAAGGCCCCGGTATAGAAGCTTCCAAGGAGGGCGAGGTCGAATTCGGCGGAAAGGTCGAGACCCGCGATGGCGCGGAAGAGAAGGACCGGCACCGCGAAGTTTGTTGCAAACCGCATCAGCCCGTCGACATTGGCCTCGGAAAAGAGGCCGCGCCAAGCGGCGCCATAGCCAAAACCGATCACGAGGAAGACAGGCAGGATCACCGAGATCAGGGTTTGCATAGGCGTCAGACCTCGTAGGTGATCTGCATCCCGTCGTAGGCGGCGCTGATGTGATCGGGGGTTTCGTCCTCGACGGTGGCGTGGTCGAGGTCGATATGCATGTTGGTCAGCACGGCGCGGCGCGGGGCAGCGCGGGCGATCCACTCAAGCGATTTTTCGAAATGGGCGTGAGTTGGATGTGGCGTGCGGCGCAGCGTGTCGAGGATCCAGCAATCGAGATCCTGCAATTGCTCCCACGCGTCATCGTAGATTTCGGCCACGTCGGGCATGTAGCAGAGACCGCCGACGCGGAAGCCGAGGGCGTCGATACTGCCGTGGTTGACTTTGACCGGGGTCAAGACGATGTCGCCGCCCGCGCCGGAGATCGTCACGTCGCCCTTGATCGTGTGCATGTCGAGGATCGGCGGATAGGGCGAGCCTTCAGGCTGCACGAAGGCATAGCCAAAGCGGGAATAGAGCGCGTCCTGAGTCGGGCCATCGGCCCAGACGGGGAGGCGTTTGCGCATATTGAAGACGATCATACGCAGATCATCAATGCCGTGCACGTGATCGGCGTGGGAATGGGTATAGATCACCGCGTCGAGCGCGCCGACATTGGCATCAAGGAGTTGACTACGCATGTCGGGCGAGGTGTCGATGAGAAGCGTCGTCTTGCCCTCGTCGGTCTCGCGTTCGATCAGCATAGAGCAGCGGCGGCGGCGGTTCTTGGGATTGTTGGGGTCGCAATCGCCCCAGTGCCCGCCGAGCCGTGGCACGCCGCCAGACGAGCCGCAGCCGAGAATGGTAAAGGTCAGGCGGGCGCTCATGCGGCCTCCGCGTAGGTCGCAGCCTTGGAAAAGAGGCGGTCGAAATTGGCCTGGGTTTGGGCAGCAAAGGCCGGGTAATCCATATCAAAGACCTCGGCGCCAACCTGCGCGGTGAGCGCGGAATAGGCGGGCTCATTGCGTTTGCCGCGATGCGGGGGCGGTGCGAGGTAAGGCGCGTCGGTTTCGACGAGGATGCGCTCGACCGGGGCGGCGGCGAAGATATAGCGCACCTCTTGCGAGCGCGGGAAGGTCGCGATGCCGGACATGGAGAGGTAGAAGCCAAGATCCACGGCGGTTTTCGCAAGCTCGGGGCCGGAACTATAGCAATGCATCACGCACGGGTAGGCGCCCTTGGCATGTTCGTCGGATAGGATCGCGGCCATGTCCTCGTCCGCGTCGCGCGAATGGATGATGAGGGGCAGGCCGGTTTCACGGGCCGCCGTGATATGGATGCGCAGCGACTCTTTCTGAATGTCCATGCTTTCGGCGGTATAGTGGTAGTCGAGGCCTGTTTCGCCAATGCCGACGAACTTCGGATGCTGGGCAAGGGCGATCAGTTCATCAACGCTTGCCAGCGGTTCTTCGGCGGCGCTCATCGGGTGAGTGCCGGCGGCGTAGAAGACCGGCGCATGGGCCTCGGCGATGGCGCGCACGGAAGGTTCGTTGCGCAGGCGTGTGCAGATCGTGACCATCCGCGTCACTCCAGCGCGCTGGGCGCGGGCGATGATCTCGTCAAGTTGGCCGTCGAAATCGGGGAAATCGAGGTGGCAATGGCTGTCGGTGATCTGGGGAATGTCGGTCATGTCTCAGCGCGATGCGGTTTCAGTGATCTTGAACACCGTATCTAGGACGAGGGCGGCAGGGTCAAGGTTGACCGCTTGGCCGTGGCGGGTCCTGTCTGAAATCGTCTGGGCAATCTCGGCCCATGCGCGCGCTTTGTGCGGATTGGGGGCAAGCCGCTGGAGCAGGTCCGCTTCGCCAGGGGCGGCCTCGGGGATTGGGGGCTGGCCTGTGGCGCCGGTGCGGGCGAGGCGGGCGAGAAACGTGTCGAACATCGTCAGCAGCAGATCGAACCGCGCTTCGGCGCCGCGTGTCGCTGCGGCCTCAGCCAGTTTCAAGGCGCGGGGCCGGTCGGGGCCGCGGTCGCCACCGTAGATGGCGACGATCTCGGCATACATCTCGAGCCCGCCAAGCCGCATCAGGCGCATCGCTTCACCGACCGATCCGGCAGAGAGTGCGGCAAGGGCGGGCGCCTCGCTGCCCTCATTGGCTCCGGCTTGGGCGAGGGCGCGCTGCATGTCGTCGAGATCAAGCGGCGTCAGGCGCAGTTCGCGACAGCGCGAGCGGATGGTCGGCAACAGGCGCGAGGGCTGATGCGAGACGAGGAGCATGGTCGTGTTCGCGGGCGGTTCCTCGAGCATCTTGAGGAGCGCGTTGGCAGCATTGACGTTCATCTCATCCGCGGCGTCGACAATCACCACGCGGCGACCGCCATCGGCGGCGGACATGGTCAGGAAGTGGGTCAGGCCACGAATGTCATCGACAACGATCATGTCGCGCAGCTTACCGGTCTTTTCGTTGATACCGCGTTTGATCGTGAAGAGGCCCGGCTCAGAGCGGGCGAGGATGCGGCGCGCCACTGGGTGTTCGGGAGAAACCTCGAGGCTTTCATGCGCCGGGGGCGCGTCGCCAAAGAGGCCGTCGCCCGCGTCCATCGGCGTGGCGAGAAGGAAGCGCGCGATGCGCCATGCCAACGTCGCCTTGCCGGTGCCGCGCGGCCCGGTCAAGAGCCATGCGTGATGCAGTCGGCCCGCGTTAAAGGCGTCGAGAAAGCCCTCTTCGGCCGTGTCCTGCCCGAAAAGCTGCGCGGTTTCGCGCGGGTGGGGGGCGCCTTCGATGCGGTCCGGTTCGGGGAGGTCGTCGTCGGTGCTCATGCCAGTTCGGCCTCGACGATTGCGAGGATATCGGCGGCCACGGCGTCGATGCCCTGTGCGCCATCGATCTTGCGGAAGCGGTCGGGGAATTCACGCGCCAGCGCGAGAAAGCCTGCGCGCATCTGTTCCTGAAGCGCTTGGCCGAAGTCCTCAAACCGTTCTTCCGCGGTTTCGCGCGATTTCGCTCGGGCGAGACCGATGGCGGGGTCCATGTCGATCAGGATCGTGAGGTCCGGTTCGCGTCCGATCATCAAGGTGTGCAATTGATCCACCACGTCGCGCAGGTCACCGCGAGATAACCCCTGATACATGCGGGTGGAATCGGCAAAGCGGTCACAGAGTACGATTTGCCCCCGGGCCAGCGCGGGCAGGATCGTGCGTTCGAGATGATCGCGCCGTGCGGCGGTGAACAGGAGAATCTCTGTTTCTGCTGACCAGCGGTCGGGATCGCCTTCGAGCACGAGCCGGCGGATTTCCTCGGCCCCCGGCGACCCGCCGGGTTCTCGGGTCAGGACAACGTCATATCCCGCCACGCGCAAGGAATCCGCAAGGCTTCTGATCTGGGTCGATTTGCCGGAGCCATCGATCCCTTCGAATGTGATAAAGCGCCCGCCGGCCGTCACAAGGCATCCCCAACGGTCAGGCCAGCAGAGCCAAGGAGTGTTGTGGCTGCCGCGCGCAGGCGCACGAAAAAGCCGCCTTTGCCGATATCCTTGCCAGCCAAGAGCGGCACGGTGACGGGCGGCAGGCCCTCGGGGGAAATCACCAATGTGGCAAGTTCCTGATCCTTGGCGATGGGGGCCTCGATGGGACCGGAATAGATCACCTCGGAGGGGACCTTCTCGTCAGCGAAGATCGGCAGCAGAAGGTTGATATCCCGTGCCGGGACGAGCGGCACGGTTTTTGCGTTTCCCATCGTCACCTCCGCGTCAAACACGGTATCGCCAGACCGCACAAGGGTCTTGGGGGTGAATTGACGGAAGGCCCAGTTCACGATGGCCTCGGCTTCTTCGGCGCGAGATTTGGCCGTCGGCAGGCCGGTGATGGCAAAGAAGACGCGACGGTCGCCCTGTTTGGCAGAGCCAACGAGACCATACCCTGCTTCGGATGTGTGCCCGGTCTTGAGCCCGTCGGCACCGATACCAAGCCCAAGCAGCGGGTTCCGGTTGTAGCGGTTCTGGCTTTCTTTTTCGTCGAAGAGGAATTCCTTCTCGGCGAACATCGGATAGAAATCGGGGAAGTCGAGATGCAGGCGGTTCGCCAGCACGGCGAGATCACGCATGGACATACGTTGTCCGGGATCGGGCCAGCCATTGGAATTCGAGAAGGTTGAGTTCTCCATGCCGATCTGACGCGCGCGGCGAGTCATCAGCTGGGCAAAGCCCGCTTCGGTCCCGTCCGGCGAGAGCGCCTCGGCAATGACCGCGCAGGCATCGTTGCCGGACAGCACGATGATACCGCGCAGGAGGTCTTCGACACTGACCCGTTCGCCAGCGCGCAGGAAGAGGGTCGAGCCGCCGTAGTTCATCGCATGTTGCGAGACGGGCAATTCTTCTTTGAGGCTTAGGCGTCCTTCCCGCACCGCCTCGAAAGCCATGTAAACCGTCATCAGCTTGGACATGGACGCCGGCGGGAGCGGGGTATCGGCGTTCTTGGATAGGAGGACAGAGCCTGTCTCCTGATCAAAGACATAGGCGGCGCGCGCCCCGGTATCGAAAGCCTGGGCCTGTGTAAGGCCCAGGAGGGTCAAGAGGGCGGCGGTCAGGGCGGCTTTGATGGCCTGTGTCATGCGCGTGTCCTTGGGGCTGGCCTAGTTCGAGACGGCATAGGCGTCGGTGAAGCCGGTGCCGTGAATCTTGTTGAGAAGGGTCTTGCGTTCGGCGGCGTTCGTGGCCGGACCAACGACGACACGCCAGAAGGTCTTGTCCTTGCTGGTCATCTTCTTGACCAGCGGCACCATTCCGTTGTTGCGCATCGTGCCTGCCGCGTTGTCGGCATTGTCGCGCACCGAGAAGATCCCGATCTGGATATAGGGTTTGGAGAGCGACGAGGCGGACGGTGCGGGCGCGGATTCTGAAGTAACGGTCTGCGCCGGAGGAGCAACGGCCGTGTCGGTGTCGTCTAGTGCGGCGGTTGCCGCGGCGACGGGATCAAGCGCCTCGGTGTCGACTTCTTCTGCCGCCATCGCGTCGGTTGCGGCGGGAATATCTTCGGCCACTTCTTCCCGGCGTAGGGCGGTGACGTTCAGTTCCGCCGGCTGTCCGGCGAGCATGCCAAGCGCGGCGGCAGCATCGGCGGAGATCTGAATCCGCGGGCCGGGAATCTCGCGTTCACGGCGATACAGTGCTCCGATGACGAACTTGCCGTTGCTCTGGTTGCGGATGATGACGCGATCGGGGTCCGCCACATCAGGATGCGCCGCCCAGATGCCGCCAAGGCTTGGCCGCCCGTCCCAAAGACCGGCCTCCGTGGCCGAGAAAACCTCGGGCGCTTCGACATCGCGTTCGACAAGTTTCGTCGTGCGACTATCGGTCTGTTCTTGTTTCGGGCCGGATTTGAACATTTCGGAGAAGCTCTGGCCGTCCTGACACCCCGCAACGGCGGCGGCTGTGATCAGAGCGAGGCCAAGCCTGCGCGCCGGTGATAAATCCGGGAGTGTCATGCGTGTCATGCGATGCCCTTTGCCTCGTCTCGGGTCCTGTCTTGCCGGGTCTTTGGGGCGTGTCTTGCGCCGCCTCTCTTGCCCGGGACTGATCTTGGTCTTTGAATAGCACGGCCTGCCTGCGCCGCACGTTGACCGCAGTGTAGCTGCAAGGGCAGGTCAAGAAAAGTCTGCGCATCAGCGTCGGCGGAATTTCCCACTAGTTCAGTGCGCAAGGGGGCTTTCAGAATCAAACGGCTGGCCTTAGGGAAGATGAACCGGAGGAGTGGCAGAGTGGTTGAATGCACCGGTCTTGAAAACCGACGTGGGTTAACGCCCACCGTGGGTTCGAATCCCACCTCCTCCGCCACTTTTTTGTTTATGTTGTTGATATTTATTTATTTTCGTATGGCGTTATTGTTTGGCCCCACATTCAGCCCCACACGATTTGGCTGTTGTGAGCTTCACTATTGACTGAACAGTAACGACAAGGTTCATTGGGTCCTGATCCGTTTGGATCAGTCGCATCGTGGCAACAGGCCTGATTCCGACCATCAGTAGCATACGTTTCTAGATGCAAGACGTGTCGTGAAACCCTCATTCCAAAGGAGGGTTTTGGCATGTCCAAAGCACCCAAGACTACACAAGCGATACGTGATCTTTTCCTTGTCGGGAATCCGCCGCGTACAGCGCAGGCGCCGAGGTCCGCGCAGACCTCTAAAAGACAAGCGTCGAGGGGGCGTCAGAAGCCTTCCGTGCCACCTGGTTCCCAAGACCAGATGCATTTCAGGAGGTCTTCCTGACGTGGCTGAAGGAACTGCAGGGGCTGGGTGTTCGCGACTGCGTTGCAGGGCGTCACACGTGGCGCAGGCAAAGCGATTGTCTCCTCGACCGTCGCGATCAAGCACAAGCCGGGCCGGTGTGAATTGAGGCCCGCACGGCTTGACGGGTTTGACACCGAAGGGCGCACGCTTGTGTCGCCCGCAAAGAGAACACAGTCGGGGCGGATTCTGCCGCTGGCGCAGGCGGACGGTCTTTTGCTGGTCCCTGCCGATGCGGAAGCCATGCCGAAAGGCGCGCTCTTCGAATTCCTTCCCTTTGACGACCAATGAAAGGCTGAGACAGCATGCAACCCATTTCAACTGTGATGATGGCCGGTCGCGGCGGTGTGGATTTCCTTCTGGACAGTTTCGCCAGGCGGATGATCGCCCGAGGGTATCGTGTCCCTGGGATCGTCCAGGTCAATACGGAGCGCAGCCCGGATCACGCCTGTGACATGGATCTTCAGGTGTTACCCGATCGTGCGGTCTACCGGATCTCGCAGGACCTGGACGCGGGATCTCGGGGATGCCGGCTTGATCCGGAGGTCCTTGAGATGTCCGTGGCCGAAGTGGAGGCGCTCTCTGAGCGTTGTTGCGGATCTCGTGATCCTCAACAAGTTTGGCAAGCAAGAGGCCGAGGGCCGGGGATTCCGCGAGGTCCTTGCCGGTGCTGTTGCAGAGGGCATTCCGGTTCTGGTCGGGTTGAATGCACTTAACAAGGCTGCTTTCGAGACCTTTGCGGCCGGGTTGCCGACCGAGTGTCCGCCGACACTGGAGGCTCTCACGCAATGAGCCGAGACAGCGATCGGGCTAGAACTCGACAAGACCGCCTGAAAGTTTCTCAGTCCGATTTGCGCGACAGGCCGAGGTCATCAAGGATCGCGTAGAACGCGGGCAGCACCAGCAGAACCAGAACGGTTGCCGAGAAAAGGCCGAAGACAACCGAGATCACGAGAGGTTTGACGGTCTGCGCCTGGGTACTTGTTTCAAGGAGCAATGGCACCATGCCCATCAGGGTTGTCGACAGGGAGACCACGATGGGGCGAAAGCGTTCGCGGCTGGCCCGTCCGGCGGCTTCGGTTGTGCGTACGCCCTCTTGCACATGTCTCTGAATGACCTGGATAAGCAGGATCGCGTTGTTAACGACGATCCCCGCGAGCGACGCAGCCCCCATGATGGATGGCATGGAGATATTGTATCCCATGATGAGATGGCCGAGGACGACGCCGATCAGCGCGAGCGGGATTGTAAACATGACGATGACGGGCTCGATATAGCTTCGGAACTGAAACGACAGGACAATGTAGATACCGACGAGGCCGATCAGGAAACCGCGCAGGATTGAGCCAACGGTCTCAGCGGAATTGGCGTTCTGACCACCGATTTCGAAGGTCACACCGGGAAAGTCGGCGGCAAGGCGGGGCAGGGCCGTTTCGCTCAGGGCCGAGACGATGGCGTCGGCATTGCCGATGCGTCCATCCACATCCGCGGCAAGCGTCAAGGTGCGTTGGCCATCAACATGGGTTATGCTGGCCCAGCTGCGGCTTTCCTCGATATGGGCGAGTGTCGAGAGCGCGGCATGGCGACCATCGGGCAGGCGTATTCCGAAATTCGACAGGTCCTCAAGGGAGTCGCGGTCCGGGTCGCTTTGGCGGAGTTCGATCTCGTGAGAGATATCACCGGTCTGCACCGTGTCGATGACGGTGCCGAGGAAGGCCGTGGAAATCTGGGAGGCGATTTCCTGCGAGGTCAAGCCGAGGTTCGTCGCCCCTTCCGCCAGTGTGATCTTGCGTTCGGGGCGCCCCCGGCGCAGATCGTGGAGGGCGTTGTAGACCCCGGCGTAGGAGGTCATCTCCTGCAACAGGTGGTTGGCGGCGGCTTCAAGCTCTGAAAGATCATCCCCGGCGAGGCGGATTTCCAGGGCGCGGCCCTGGGGGCCGAAGCCCGGCTCGGCGATCGTGATGGCAAGCGCTCCGGGGACTGCCCCGATTTTCGCGTGCCAAGCCGAGATGAGCGCATCAAGGGGCGTGTTTCGGGTTTCGGCATCAAGCAGGTCAACTGAGATTGTCGCGACATGCGGGCCCTTTTCCCCAGCGCTGATGTTGCGGTTGTAGAGGATCTGTGTCGATTGGACGAGCGGCTGGCGATCTGGCTGGTCCTTGGCCAGGTCGCGGTTGACCGTTTTCAGGGCGCGCGTGACGTGATCAACGACGATGCGCGTCTCTGAAAGAGGCGTGCCCTGCGGCATGAGAATGCGCGCCTCGAGGACGTCGCCGTCAATATCGGGCAGGGCTTCGCGTTGCACATAGCCCCCGCGCATGAGACCCACAGTCAGAAGCACGGCGGACATTGTCAGTCCCATGACAAGGTAGCGTTTGGCAATCGCGGCATCGACCAGCGTTCCGAGGCCGCGATTGCGCAGGGTGTTGAAGCCGTGTTCAAAGGTGGCGCGGAACCGGGAGGAGGGTTTGGCGGCGGCGTTCAGCCCATGTGCAAGGTGATGCGGCAGGACGAAGAAGGCTTCGATCAGGCTCGCAGCGAGCGCAGCAATCAGCACGATCGGTAGAACTTCCAGCACGGCGCCGAGGTCGCCAGCCAGGAACGAGAGCGGCGCAAACACGGCGACGGTCGTCAGGAATGAGGACAGCACACCGGGCAGAACCTTCTGAGTGCCTCTGATCGCGCGCGTCATGGCAGTCCCCGCGGTTCGGGGTTCTTCGGCGATGGCATCCGAGATGACAATGGAGTCATCCATGACAATCCCTATGGCCATCAGAAGGGCCACGAGCGTTATCATGTTGAGCGAGAGCCCGGTCATGGCCATGACGGCGAAGGCCCCCAGGAAGGCGACGGGCAGGCCAAGCGCCGCCCAGATGGCATAGGCAGGGTGGAAGAAGAGGCTCATCACCGCGATAACGAGCACGATCCCGATCACGCCATTCTTGACCAACATGGCAAGGCGTTCACGGATGATCGTTGTCATGTCCTGAACGATTGTGAGTGTCAGGGACGGGGGAAGTGTCTGGGCCTCCACGCGGACAAGTTCCTGGACGGCATCGAAGACCCGAAGGGCATCCGCACCGAGGTTCTTGTTAATGTGAAGGAAAATCGCGCGTTGGCCGTCATAGAAAGCCTGTTCTTCCTCCGGGCTGTAGCGCTCGCTGATCTGGGCGATGTCGCCAAGGCGCAGTTCTGCACCATTGGGTTTCGAGATGATCACGATTTCTGCGAGAGAGGTGGTGGTGCTTCGCTCGTCTTTCAAGCGCAGGCCGATGTCCAAACCGGGCGTTTCTATCGTTCCAAGTGGAAGGTCGAGGCTCTGCGCCTTAACCCGTGCGCGTAGGTCTGCGGCGGAGAGTCCGTGTTGTTCGAGGAGAGCGCGGGGAACCGTTATCTCGAACTGGCGTTCCCCGAGGCCGGATATGGCGATTGTCGCGACATTCGGGAGCGCGGACAGGCGCGCTTCCAAGTGATTGGCATACCTGTCCAGAGCAGAAAGAGGCAGATCACCAGCGATCGCGACGGTGGTGACGGTGTCTGTCCTGTGAAGATGGCGGACGGTCGGGGGCTCGCTCTCTTCGGGAAAGTCGTCGATGGCGGATACTTCAGTGCGCAAGTCGTTGATGAAGCGGTCGGGCGTGCCGGCTTCTCGCATTGTTGCCACGGCGCGGGCATTGTTGTCCTGCGCGCGGCATGACAGTTCCTCTAGGTCTTCCACTGCTTCGACAGCATCCCAGATGCGGCGGCAGATGGTGTTTTCGACCTCCGACGCGGATGCGCCACGATAGATCACAGAGATTTCCGCTTCGGTGGGGCGAAAATCGGGGAATGTCTCGCGTTTGAGAGCTGGTGCGGAGGCAATTCCAATCGCTGTCAGGAGCACAAGGAGCAGGTTGGATGCGGTCGGGTGACGCGTGAACCATGAGATCATTGGCTCAGTTCCGTCGGCAGTATTCGTGTTTCGGGGATAGCAAGAAGGATGTCGTCGAGGATTATTTCGTCACCGGGTGAAAGGCCCTCGTCGATCACGACAAGGTCTCCTTGTTGCCAGGCGCGGCTGACTGCGCGCAGTTCCAATCGCCCCTCCGCATTCCGCAGGTAGACGATCCCTTCATGTATTGCCTTGGACGGAATGGCGATGTGGCGCGAGGATTTGGGAGAGGAGAGTGTGGCCTCGACATACATGTTCGGCACGAGCGGCAAACGGCGCGGCGGGGCGGCACCTTCATAAGGGTGATCGACAGCAACAACGACGGGAACCGCGCGAGTTGCAGGATCGAGCGCATTCTCTATGCGCAGGACCGTTCCCTTCCAGACATGCTCGGGGGCTGCTACGAGGCGGAGTTCGGCTTCCAGTCTTTGCAGGACTGCGGCCTGGCCTCCCTCCATGAGGTCGATCGTGGGGGAGATCGAGCCCAAAAGACGCGCGAAAGACGCCATGGGCATTTGCGCCGTGACCTCGATGCGGTCGACGCTATCGCCCGTGACGAGGAGTTTGCCCGGCTGAATGAACTGGTGCTTCTCCACGTGGACCGCGCCGACGCGGATGTTCCGGGGGGTGACGATGCGCGTGAGGGATAGGTCGCGTTCCGCCTGTTCTAGAGCGATGCGCTGGCGCGCGATCTGCGCGTCTATGCGGGCCGCTTTCGTTGGTAGGAGTGCGAGGGCGTTCTCGAGTTCCCGAACAGCGCGCTGCATTTGCAGGGTTGCGCGCTCAAGGTCATCAACGCGGCTTTGCGGTGCGGCGCCGGTTTCGAGGAGTACGCGCACGCGTTCCAAGTCGCGCTTGGCGAGGGCAAGCCGTTGACGTTCGATGTCGAGGATCGCGGATGTTTGGCTGCGGTCGAGTTCGATCTGGTCGCGATCTACGGTTAGCGTGGCAAGGTCCGCTTCGACCTGACGTTTGGCGAAAAGATATGGGGTCGTGTCGATTTCCAGCACCTTCGTGCCAGCCGGAATGATCTTGCCCGTTTCCAGATTTGGATGACGATAGGTTATCGTGCCACCGACTTCAGTCGTGGCTTGCCAGCTCCATGCCGGACGGACCGAGCCGTAGCCGGAAACGGTCAGGTGCATTTCTCTGAGGGTCACCACCATCGTGCGCGCCGGGACAACGCGTTCTGGTTGCGGGGTGCGCGCGGGTGGTTCGGCATTGGAGACAAGCCAGACCGTTGCCGCAACGGCAAGAAGAGCGGGGGCCAGGACATAGAAAATGCGTTTCATGTTTTCTCGTATTCCTCTGTTGCCAGAAGGCGGATTTGGCATGCAACGAGCCGCCGCCCTTCTGCGCTGAGGTCGAATTCACGGCCTGAAAGCTGCCAGCGCAGCACGGTGCCTTGCACCAGGCCAAGAAGGAGATCGGCGAGATCCGTGGCGGGTATGGAGACGCGCAGGTCGCCACGGGAGAGTGCGACTTCCATTTCATGCAGCAATATGGCGCGCAGCCGTGCCATGATCCGCAGCGGAACCTGTCGAATTTCGGACTCTGTGGCTAGGTGACCTGCGCCAAAGATCAGCTTTGGAACTGCCGGTGTGACGGCGATCAACCCAAGCTGGGCTTCAAGGACGCTCTGCAGCCGGTCCAGTGGCTTAAGCCCCGTTGCTAGGGCGGTTTCCCACTCCTTTTCCGCACGGGCCTCGACAGTCTCCAGAACCGCGAGCCAAAGGGCGTTCTTGGTCGGGAAATGACGGAAAATCGCTGCTTGCGAGACCCTGACTTCTTTGGCAATCCGTTCGGTCGTCAAAGTCTCCACCGGCAAGTTTGCCAGAAGATGAAGTGTGGTGTCCACTATCTCGCGTTTGCGATCAGCGGCGGATTTTCGATGTCCCGGCATAGGTTCTCCATTAGTGAGTAATCACTAACTTATTGCATCACATGGTCCATTGACGAAAGTCAAGTTGAGGGCGGCGCGACTCGGTTAGCGTAAGTTCATATGTGGGCGGTGAGGGCCTCTACGAGACTGGAAAGGTGGAACTGAGGCCTTCATGAGTTGTCCGCATAATCCTAGACCCGAGCCAGTGAAACCCGCCTCACGTCCCGAGCGGGTTTCACTACTTTCCTATCTTTGGAGGTTTCGGCAGGATATCCTGTCGGCGCAGCCGGCGCGGCTCTATCGCGCTTGGATGGCGGAGTTTCGCACGCCGTTCTTTACGTCTTTCCTGTGCAATGATCCCGAGCTTGTTGATCTTGTCCTGTCGCGGCGATCGGAGGATTTTCCAAAGTCCAACCGGCTCTTTGAGGGCCTCGTCCCGCTTCTTGGGCATTCCGTCTTCATCACGAATGGCAAGGAATGGGAACGGCAGCGGCGGATCATAGATCCCGCGTTCGAAAGTGGCCGGGTGCGAGAGGTGTTCCCGGTCATGTGGGATGCGGCCGCCGCCGCGGTCGAGCGGCTTGGGCCGGTCGCGGATGGTCGGCCTGTCGATGTCGAGACGGTCACCTCGCATGTCGCGCTCGACGTGATCTTTCGGGCCATGTTTTCAATCCCGGTCGAGAACGACACCGCCCAATCAGTTTTTAGGGCGTTCCGGGCGCATCAGGCCGCGCGGCCGCTTCTCAATAGCGGCTCGCTCTTGCCCTTGCCGGCCTGGTTTCCGCGCTGGCGGGGGCGCAAGGCGCGCCGCACGGCCAAACAGATCCGAGCCTTGGTCGAGGCGCTTGTCGCGACGCGGGCGCAGGAGATCGCAGAGGGCCGCGCGCCGGATGATCTCGCGACGCGGATCATGACGACACCTGACGCGGAAGATGGGCGGGTTTTTACGGCGCAGGAGATGGTCGATCAGGTTGGTATTTTCCTGTTGGCGGGCCACGAGACCTCGGCTGCGGCACTGGGGTGGGCGCTTTACTTGATGGCGCTTTTCCCGGAGTGGCAGGAAAAGGTGGCGCAGGAGGCGGAAGCCACGATTGATCCTGAGAAGATCTATTTCTCGGCAGGGAGCAAGTTGCGCCTGTCGCGGGCGGTTTTCCGGGAGGCGTTGCGTCTCTATCCGCCGGTGCCGATGTACCTTCGGGAAGCGGCGCAGGAAGAGGTCTTTCGGGGGCGAAAGGTTCCAAGGGGTGCGCAGGTGATCATAAGCCCGTGGCACCTGCATCGGCATGAGCGGCTCTGGGATAGGCCAGACAGTTTCGATCCCACCCGCTGGGACAGCCAAGAGGGCAGGGCCAGCGCGCGACAAGCCTATCTGCCTTTCTCGGAGGGGCCGCGCGTTTGTCCGGGATCGGCTTTCGCGATGATGGAGGGGCAGTTGATCCTGTCGATGATCTTGCAACGCTACCGTGTCGA
This sequence comes from Shimia sp. FJ5, assembly GCF_032918335.1. NCBI lineage: Bacteria > Pseudomonadati > Pseudomonadota > Alphaproteobacteria > Rhodobacterales > Roseobacteraceae > Shimia > Shimia sp. FJ5. Next base: position 362,086 of record NZ_JAWJUV010000004.1, read on the forward strand.
ACTCGTCGAGGGACGGGAGCCCGTCCCCGTTGCACAGCTCACGGTGCGGGGTCGGGATGGGATTTGGCTCCGATTCCGGCCACGCGGCGACTGACGGTTCGTTGCGGAAAGGGATGGTCGCGTTTGACTTCTGTCAATTCCGATAAAAACAATCGGCATTATGGTGTGAGGGAATCAGGAGTCCCCCATGTCGGAAATTTCTCCCAACCTTGAGGCCGGTCCGGTCGAAGATGTCTTTCCGCTCGTCGCGGCGCGCGTCGGCATGCGGTGTTTGATCCACTCGCTTGGCGATACGCTCGAAAGCAGGCTTGAGCTCTTGGCGGCAGGTTTGGCGCCGGATCAGGAAGTGCAGGTCGTATCGGTCTGCGACAAGCGCCATTGTGTCTTGGCGTGTGGACAGATCCGGGCCGCTGTCGGTGCGGATCTCGCACGTACGATCTCTTTGCGTAGCTGCCCAAGCTGCGGGGCAACTCGCTCATGAGTTGCGGCTCATGTGCCCTTAAGGAGGCAGGAGCCTGCGGGGTCGCCTTGCCGGGGGCGGAGGTGCGTCGGGTCTATCTTCTCGGTCCGCCGAATTCCGGGAAGTCCACCCTGTTCAATCGTCTTACCTTTTCCAACCAAACCATCGGGAACTGGCCCGGTGTAACGGTGGATCGCAAGGCCGGATGCGTGCGCCTTGGAACAGTGGATGCGGAGATCGTCGACCTGCCCGGGGTTTCAAGCCTTTCGTCACCTTCGGCGGAGCGCATGGATGAGCGGGTCACGCGCGAGGCAATCCTGACCACGAAATGCGATCTCATCCTCGTGGCTGTCGACCTGTCGGCGCCGCATCGCGGGCTGTCTATGCTCTTGCAGGCGATGGATTGCGGACTTCCGGTCCTCGCGGTGCTGACCAAGGCGGACTACTGGGATCCGGCGGTGATAGAAGCGGCGCGACATAGGCTTGAGCGGTCGCTTGGCATCCAGGTTCTTACCGTGTCCTCACGCCGTCAGGGCGACATGGTCGAAATACGCAAAGCGCTGGAGATGCTGCTCCTTTTTCCGCCACAGGTTTCAGGCACCCCGGAAGGCGCCGTAGAAGAGAGCGCGGCGCTGGTGCGAGCACTTGAGGGAGGGGACAGCTTGCTGTCGGTGAACCCAAGTGCCGCGGCGCGGCGTTTGCTCGAACGGGACAAGCTGGCCTCGGACCTCGCGACGCCGGACTTGCGCGCGCTGCGGGACAGGTTGTGTGATGCGGCAGAGAAGCGGGATGGGCTTGTTTTGGACGCGGCGCTTGTGGAGGCGCCCTTGGCGCGGGCTGGGGCGCTTGTGGCAACGCTCGATATGCCGCCGCCCGTGGGGCGTCGGTTCTGGTCGGACCGGATTGACCGGATCGCTTTGTCTCAGCGCTGGGGCATGCTTGTTTTCCTGACGGTGATGTACCTTGTGTTCTTCGTCTCCATCAACCTTGCAGCGGTGTTCATCGACCTGTTTGACGGCCTTGCGCAGGCAGCATTTGTCGATGCGCCCGCGCTATTGCTGTTTCGCCTCGGGATAGAGGGCGGTTTCCTGTCGGTTGCCCTTGGTGCAGTGGGCACGGGGCTACAGACGGTGGCGACTTTTGCGCCCGTCGTGGGGTTCCTGTTCTTCTGCCAAATCCTGCTTGAGGAAAGCGGATACATGACCCGCGCCGCAGTAGTCGCGGATCGGATGATGCGGTGGCTTGGCCTTTCGGGGCGTGCATTCCTGCCTTTGATCCTCGGGTTTGGTTGCACGATCCCAGCCATCCTTGCGACGCGGGCGCTTGATACCCGGTCCGAACGGATCATGACCGCGCTCATGGCGCCGTTCATGTCCTGCGGAGCGCGGCTCCCGGTCTATGCGCTCTTCGCGGCGGCGTTCTTCCCGACATCGGGACAGAACATTGTCTTTGTGCTCTACCTGCTTGGTGTCGCGGTGGCATTGTTCACGGGATGGATCCTTGCGCCGCGCTTGTTGCCGGTCTCGCCGAGACCGCTTGCCATCGAGCTTCCGGTCTATCAGGCGCCGGCCATCGGGCAGGGGCTTCGACTTTGCTGGGTGAGACTCAAGCAATTTCTGAGCGAGGCGGGCAGGACGATTGCGATTGTCGTGACCTTGCTCTCCTTGCTCAATTCCTTCGCGCCGGACGGTTCCATCGGCAACGAGGGCAATGGCCGCTCAATCCTGGCACTATCGGCGCGGGTCGTGACGCCGGTGCTCGGGCCGATGGGTATTGAGCAGGAGAACTGGCCGGCGGCGGTTGGACTCGTGACGGGGATCTTTGCAAAGGAAACCGTCGTCGGCACGCTCCAGGCGCTTTATGTGTCAGAAGGTGAGAGTGCTCGAGAGGCGCCCGACCCAGTCTCGACGGCGCAGGGCGCTATGCGCGATCTGGCAGGTGCGGGTGCGGGGCTAATAGCCACGCTGGCGGACCCTCTGGGGCTTGATCTCGGACCGATCGAGAGCTTTGCGGAAGCAGCCAACGCGCAAGAGGTCGAGGCCTCCCTTTTCACCGAGCTTCGCGGGCGGTTCGATGGGGCGGCAGGGGCGTTCGCATATATGGTGCTCATCCTGCTCTACGTGCCTTGTGTGGCGGCGCTATCGACGATCTGGCGAGAGATTGGCGGGCTTTGGGCGAGCATCTCGGCGCTATGGTCCACGCTTCTGGCCTATGGCGGTGCGGTGATGGCCTACCAGGTCGGGACTTTTTCCCAGCACCCACAAAGTTCGTCCGTGGCTATCGCCATTTTCGTGGGGCTCCTTGCAGGTGTGGTGGTGCTGGTGCGGTCTTCAGTCGGGCATGCCGCGCCGGAGCGTGCCTAGCCTTGCCATGCCTGCGCCGACATCGGGCGAAGCTGTAGAAGGTCGACGGCGCGCGCCGCGATCTGCCGGGCGATCTCTCCGGTGGTTTCTGGGCACAGGTAGAAGGCCGGGACGGGCGGGAGGATCGTCGCTCCCATCTCTGTAGCGGATGTCATGTTACGCAGATGGGCAAGCGTGAGGGGGGTTTCGCGCGCCAGAAGAACCAGCGGGCGGCGTTCCTTCAGTTGAACCGAGGCGGCGCGGGTGAGGAGCGTGTCGTCCAGACCTGTGGCAATGGCGGCCAGGCTGCGCATTGAGCAGGGGGCCACGATCATGCCCGCAAAGGGCGACGAGCCGGAAGCGATCCTGGCACCGAGATCGGCAATTGGATGCGTCCTCTCCGCGAGGTTCTGCAACTCGTCATGGGCGTTCGGCCCGACTTCGAGCGCGAGGGTGCGTTCGGCCATGGTCGAGACGGTGAGGTCAAACGCGATCTCAAGGCGCGACAGGTGGCGGGCAACCTCCAGACCGAGCAGAGCGCCGGATGCGCCGGCTAGGCCAAGGACGACATTTGGCTTATCCATACTGATCCCTTTGCCATTCCGAGACGAGGGCGTCGGCGCGATCGAGATGGGCCGGATCATGGGTCATCACTTCGCCCCAGCTGCGGCGGGTCTCACTGCCGATCTTGTTGGTGGCGTCGATGCCGAGTTTCCCGCAAAGACCCTCTTTAGCAGAAGCGAAATCAAGATAGTCCATCGGCGTATCCTTGAGCACCATGACATCGCGGGCGGGGTCCATGCGTGTCGCCATGGCCCAGGCGATGTCATCCCATGAGCGCACGTCGATATCGTCATCCACGACGATGATCGTCTTGGTATAGCTGAACTGCGCCAGCATCCCCCAAAGCGCCATCATGACGCGCCGAGCCTGACCGGCGTAACGTTTGTTGATGGAGATCACGGCCATGCGATAGGAGCAGGCGGCAGGCGGCAGCCAGAGATCGCGAATTTCGGGAATCTGGGCGCGAATGACGGGCAGGGCGAGGGTATTGAACACTTCGCCAATGACCGAGGGTTCGTCAGGGGGGCGACCGGTCATCGTCGTGAGATAGAGCGGGTCCTTGCGATGTGTGATCGTCGAGACCCGCATCACGGGGAAGGGCTCGACCGCGTTGTAGTAGCCCGTGTGGTCCCCGAAAGGGCCTTCGGGTGCCGTGTCGCCCGGATGAACCCAGCCTTCGATCACGATCTCGGCGCGGGCCGGGACGAGAAGCGGCACGGTCTTGGCATGGGCCAGTTCGCTTCGTGCGCCGCGCAGGACTCCACTGAAGGCCATTTCGGAGATCTGTTCCGGAAGGGGGAGGGCCGCGGACAGGAGCGTGGCAGGGTCGGCGCCGAGCGCGATTGCCACGGGCATTGGTTCATCGCGCATGTGCCATGTCCGCGCATGGGCCGCCCCGCCACGATGGGCGAGCCAGCGCAGGATGAGCCTGTCGGGGCCGAGCACTTGCGCACGATAGACGCCGAGGTTGTAGTCGGCGGCCTGAGCCGGATCAGAGCCATGCGGTCGGGTGATGACGACCGGCCATGTGATGAGAGGGCCCGCGTCTTCAGGCCAAGGCGTTTGAATTGGTAGGGCTCCCAGGTCCGGGGCGGCCTCGATCTGCTGCACTGGCGGGCGTTTCATGATGTTGGGGCGGGTCGTCAGCGCGGTGCGCAAAGTCGGCCAGCGTGACATGGCGTCCTTGAGGCCCCGTATCGGAGCGGGGGCACGCAATTCGGCGAGAAATGCCCCAAGATCCGAGATCGCGGACGGAGCTACACCGAGCCCCGCCGCGACCCGCTCGGATGTGCCGAATAGATTTGCGACGACAGGAATGGAGGACGCTGCCGCGCCCTGCATTGCTTTGTCAAAGCGCAAGACCGGCCCATCCGCGCGCAGCATCTGCTGTTGGATCGCGGCCATTTCATGCCGCAGGTTCACCGGTTCGCGGATATGCAGAACCTGACGTTCCTCCTGCGCCCAAGCAAGGAACGAACGCAGGTCAGGAAATACAGGCAATGTCCTCATGTAAGGCTCCGCGGCTGGTGATGCAGCGTGTCTATCAGTGGCAACAGGCGGAGCTTTTGACTTTCGTCAATCATCGCGGCGATTTGACGGTCTACTCCTCGACGCAGAGCCAAAGAGGGGATGCCATGAGTGACGAGCTACCAGTGATACCGAAGGCGCTCCAGACTGCCATGCGACCGTTGCCATTGGGGCCGGTGTCGATCCTTCTGACGCGACTTGCCAGACGGGTCGCGGTGCGGCATCCGGATTTGTTTGGCCGCCTGGGGGACTATGCCGGCGCATGTTTCGAGCTTGATATGATGGACCAGCCTTTCGTGCTCGTCCTCGATCTTGGAAACGGCGCGCCGACCATGCGGGCGCGGCGTCGGAACGCGATCCGGGGCGCAGACGCGACGATCCGGGGCCCTGTCGCGGGGTTCCTTGGAATGATGCATGGCACTTGGGATGGCGACGCGCTGTTCTTTTCGCGAGACCTAATGGTAGAGGGAGACACCAGCGCGGTGCTCGCTTTGCGCAATGCAATAGACGACGCCGAGCTCGATCTCGTCGAAGAGCTCGGCCTTGGCGAGACCTCGCGAGCGCTCGTTCGCCGTGCCTTTGGCGTGGCGGAACGAATGACCGGGTTGCCGCTCAACCGACACCAGATGACGATGGATTTCTATTCATGATGGAACTTGTCTGTCCCGCCGGCACCCCGGCGGCATTGCGCACGGCGGTGAAGGCCGGGGCGCATACAATATACTGCGGTTTCGCCGACGAAACCAATGCGCGGAACTTTCCCGGCCTGAACTTCAGCCGCAAGGAACTTGGCGAGGCGATCATCTTTGCACATGGCCATGGAGCGAAGGTGCTCGTGGCGATCAATACGTTCCCGCGTGCTGGTGGCGAGGAGGTCTGGCACCGCGCGATTGCGGATGCGGCGGCGCTGGGGGCGGATGCGGTGATCCTCGCCGACCTCGGGCTCTTGGCATATACGGCCGAGCACCATCCGCAGCTTCGGCGGCATCTGTCGGTACAGGCGGCGGCGGCCAACCCGGATGCGATCAATTTCTATGCGGAAAGCTTTGGTGTGCGCCGTGTGGTGTTGCCGCGCGTGCTCACGGTGGCGGAGATCCGAGCGATCAATGCCGAGATCGATGTCGAGACAGAGGTTTTCGTGTTCGGGGGGCTTTGCGTCATGGCGGAGGGGCGGTGTTCGCTTTCCTCCTATGCGACTGGACGTTCGCCGAACATGAACGGTGTTTGCTCACCGGCGAGCCATGTGGCCTATTCGCAAGAGTCGGGAGACCTTGTAGCGCGGCTTGGTGGGTTCACGATCCATCGCACCGCAAAAGATCAATCGGCCCCATATCCGACCCTTTGCAAAGGGTGTTTCACCTCACGCGATCAGACCGGGCATGTGTTCGAAGATCCCACAAGCCTTGATGCGACGAGATTGATCCCCGAGCTCGCGAAGGCGGGAGTGACGGCTCTCAAGATCGAGGGACGACAGCGCAGCCGGTCTTATGTCGAGAAGGTTGTGCGGGCCTTCCGGGCCGCTGTCGAGGCCGAGGCGCAGGGACAGCCGATGCCGGACGGTATCCTGGCGACATTGAGCGAGGGTCAGGCGGTCACGACGGGCGCCTATGCCAAGGTCTGGAGGTAGGACATGGAGCAGAAAATGGACCTCACGGTTGGAGCGAACCCGTTTTTCTGGGATTTGGAGACCACACGAGGCTTCTATGAAAAACTGGCAAAGGCGCCGGTTGCGCGCGTGGTGATTGGCGAATTGGTGTGCTCCAAGCGATTGCCGTTCGTGGCAAACGCCTTCCCGGAAGCGGTGGAGACGATGATGGCGGCGGGCAAGGATGTGGCGCTGACGACGCTGGCGCTCGTGACCCTGAAGCGGGAACGCAAACAGACCGCTGATCTCTTTGATGCGGGCGTCACGGTCGAGATCAATGACCTCTCTGCCTTGCAGCACCTGCCGGACGGGCAGGGCTTCTGGGTCGGGCCGTTGGTCAATGTCTACAATGAAGGGACGTTGCGATGGCTCGCCGACAAGGGTGCGCAGCGGATTTGCCTTCCGCCGGAGTTGCCGATCGACTCGGTGCAGCGACTTGCCGAGGTTGGCCGGGAGAGCGGCGTGGCAATCGAGGTATGGGGGCATGGGCGCGCGCCGTTGGCGATCTCAGCCCGGTGCTATCATGCGCGCCTGCATGACCGGATCAAGGACAACTGTCAGTTCGTATGTGGCGAGGATCCGGACGGCCGGGATGTCGACACGCTGGATGCGCAGAAATTCCTTGTCGCCAACGGTGTGCAGACCTTGTCTCATGCGACGATGAGCATGGCGCGTCAATTCGATCTCCTACGAGACGTGGGGGTGAGCGCTTTGCGGCTTTCGCCGCAATCGCGCCATTTCGGTGAAATTTGCGAGGGCTATGCGCGGGTGCTAGATGGGCGCGAAGATAAAGACGCGTTTGCAAAGGCGCTTCTGGCGCTGGTCCCGGACGGGGCGCTTGCCGATGGCTTCCTGACGGGAGAGTGCGGTGCGGACTGGTCGGGGGCGGCCTGACGGTTCAGCCCTTGTCAGCCTTGTGAACGCCCCTCGGCCTCGTTGATCAACCGTGTGACCCAGGCAGCCACCATGCTATTCGCAGGCACCCCGAGCGGAACCGCGGCGAGGAGTGCGTGAAGCGGGGCAAGCACGCTGACGCCAAAGACCTGAAGCATGAGGAACAAGAGAAACAGGTTGATGGCCACCGCAGCCGCGGTGAACGGGTAGAGCAGTAGCCAAAGGCGCAGGTTCGTCGGTCCAAAGAGGTTTTTCATGCGGCGCTCTCCCCGTGGTTAGTGGCTTGTGCCGTCGGAGAAGGTGATCTTGTTCCAGACGTTGTATTTCCCGGAGGGCTTGCGCATGGGCAACCGCCGGATTTCCTCGAGGGTTTCCGCGTCGTAGACGATCACCGCCCCGTCATCCTCCCAGATCGACACGAGGGCATGGCGCCCATCGCGGGTAAACTCGATATGGGCGACGGTCTTGCCCGGCGCAGGATCAAGCGTGCGGATGATCTCCAGGCTGTCCTTGTCAATTACATGCAGTTTGTCGCGGTTCGGTCCAAAGAATACATCGGCCCAGACATAGGGCGTGTTTTCATGGCTGCGCAGAAAGAAGCCAGGGCCATCTGTGTCGATGGTTTTGATCAGGGACCAGTTTGCAGTGTCGATCACGCTTAGCCGGCCTCCGCGCAGGTGCGGTGTTGCCATGACTTTGCGGCCGTTGCTGTCCCAACTGATTCCCGAGCCGAGATGCGGCATGCCGGGAAGCGGCAATTCCGCGATCTCTCGTCCGACGTCGAGATTGACCACGACCCCCTTGTCGCCGTCGCGGTTCGCACCGATGAGATTGCGGTAGTCGGGGGTGAAGAAGAAGTCGTCGAGCGGTTCCGAGACCTTGATCCGACGCCGCGCGAAGAGGCCTTCTTCGGCGCCGAGGGATTCTTTCATGTCTTTCTGGTGGCTATGAACGAAACCGTCGAAGAAAGGGCCGCCGTCTTCGGCCGTGGCGATTTCCCAGATCTCCGGAGCATCCTTCAGAGCGAGGATGAAACTCTGCCGTTGCGGGGCCTGGTAAACCGCTGAGACGCGGCTTTCGCGGCCGTCATGGGCGGTCACGGTGCGGAGCAGTGCCACGCTGAGGTCTGTGGTCGACAGGATGGTGATGCTATGCGGCAGGTAGTTTGCAACCGCGAGCCATTTGCCGTCTGCGCTCATTGCGATGTTGCGGCTATTGATGCCGGCGCGGACGCGACCGACCTCTTGCAGGGACCAGATGTCATATTTCTGCACCCAGCCATCGCGGGACATGATAAAGACATAGCGCCCGTCGGGGCTGAATTTCGGGCCGCCATGGACGGCGAAGGGTGTTGGAAAGCGGTCGAGCACATCGAAGGTATCGCCGTCGAGCACGCTCACGTGGTGGTCGCCGGTCTCCACCACCAGCGTGATGTTCATCGGGTCCACGGAGAAGGATGGGGACGTCGCCGCGACATAGTCGGGGTTCATTTCACGGGTGGCGTCGATCTCTTTTGTTGTCCAGATCGGTGGTGTGGACAAAGGGGTCGCGATATAGGCTGCGACCGCTGCGATCTCCTCCTCGGAAAGGGTCTGTGCGAAGGCGGGCATCTGGGTTGCGACGCGGCCATTGGCGATGATATCGGTAAGTTTGGCGCCGCGCAGCCGTTTGAGCGCCTCCGGGATCAGGGCGGGGCCAGTGCCACCGAGACGTGTTTCAGCGTGGCAGGAGGCGCACAGATCATGGTATATCCCCGCTCCCTCGGGGCTGGCGACAAGGGAGGATGCGGTCAGCGCGAGAGTCAGTGCCAGCGCGCGCAACGGTTTAGAAGAAGACATGCTCAGGGTCACGGCTCTTGCCTCGGAAAGGGGTCACATTCAGGCGATCACTCTCGTCGATACCGATCTCGGCATTCGAGAGATAGCAGGCCGGATCTTCGGCCCATGGGTCGCCCGTGATTTGAAGGGCGCGGATACGGGTATTGCCGCCGCAGACGTCCTTGAAAGCGCAGGCCCCGCAGCGGCCCTTAAGGGGGCGAGGGCGTTGGCGCAGAGTGGCGAGCATCTTGTCGTCCCCGGTCCATATGTCCGAGAATGGGCGGGATTTCACGTCGCCGATCGTGTAGTCGGACCAGTAGGTGTCGGGGTGGACAGTCCCGAGCGGTGCGATATTGGCGACGCCCAGGCCCGAGGAATTTCCGCCCCATGCCTTGAGATGTGACTCGACATGGTCGGCGCGGGCCTCGTCGAAGTTGCGACGCACCCATTTCATGAAATACACGGCATCGGCATCATTGTTTCCGGTCACGATTTCAAGCGGTTCATCTTCGGCCACGGCAACCCAGGCGCGGTCGATCAGTAGTTCCATGGCGTGCCGGGTTCGGGCGCGTTCTGTATCGTCGCCGCGGTGTTTGTCACCACGCCCGGCATAGACGAGATGCGAGAGGTAGAACTTGTCCACGCCCTCGCTATCGCAGAGGTCGAGCATATCCTGAAGCATATGGGCGTTGTCTTCGGTGATGGTAAAGCGCAACCCCACTTTGATGCCGCGTTTCTTGGCTTCGCGCACACCTGCCAACGCCTCGTCAAAAGCCCCTTCCTTGCCACGGAACCAATCGTTCATGTCGCCGATCCCGTCCAGCGAGATACCGACATAGTCAAAACCGAGATCCGCGACACGGCGGGCGGTGTCGCCGACGATCTTGGTCCCGTTGGAGGAGAGGGCAAGGTGGCGAAAGCCCAGCGATTTCGCGCGCTCGGCCACGTCGAAAAAGAACGGGCTCGAGAGCGGTTCGCCTCCCGAAAGGATCAGGGCAGGGATCTGGAAGGCGTGCAGGTCATCAACCACCGCGAGCGCCTGCTCACGGTTGAGTTCGCCGGGGAAAGTGACGTCGGCGGAGGAGGTGTAGCAGTGACGGCAGCGCAGGTTGCAGCGCCGGGTCAGGTTCCAGATCACCACCGGTTTGACCGATCCGGTCGCGACGCGATGCCGGACCGGGGTGGGGTTTGTCAGTTCGTGCATGTATTGCGTCAAACGGAACATGGCTACGCTCCTTTCTTGAGGCGCATCCCGGTTTTCTTGAGGATGCGTTTCGAATAGAGAATGTCGTTCTTGCGGCAGGCCGAGCCGAGAAGGGCTTTGATCTCCTCGCGGTGGGTTTCGACCGTCTCCCGGTCGGGGCCGTGGATCATGGCGAACAGATTGTAGGGCCAGTCGGGTAGGGAGCGTGGGCGGAGATAGCAATGGCTCACGAAATCGAGCGCGCCGATTTGCTCCCCAAGGGTCTCAGCCGCTGTGTCGATTACGTCCCAGACGCTCATGCCGTTGGCGACCAAGCCGAGCGCATAGTGGTTGGGGGCGATCGCGATGCGGCGGATGATACCGCTGTCCTGCATCCGCCGCAGGCGAGAGATCACCTCGGCTTCGTCAAGGTCAAGCCATGCCGCGACCTCGGCATAGGGAGTTGGCGAGAGGGGAAGCCCGCTTTCGGTGGCGATCAGGAGGCGCCGGTCTGTCTGGTCGATGCTCATGCCGTGACCTTGAAGCCGATGAAGAACTCTTTCAGTTTCGGAAAACGCCGCACGGTGAGGCCGGTGAGCGCTTCGATCCGGTCCGCCGCCTCGTGGATTTCGTCGGCCCTGTCGCAGGCGAGGACGAACCACATGTTGAGCTTGTGGACGCGTTCATAATTATGCGCCACCTCGGGCAGGGCATTGACCAAAGTCATGACCTCTTCGAATCTCTCGTCCGGTACCTGCATGGCGCAGAGGCAGAAGGCGCCGCCCATAGCAGCGGCATCCATGAAGGGACCAAAGCGGGTAATCGCGCCGATTTCGCGCAGACGCGCAATGCGGTTTATGAGATCGGTTTCGGAAATGCCAAGAGGCGCGGCAGCTTCCGCGAAGGGGCGCGGCGAGAGCGGGAAACCCTCTTGCAGCGTATTGAGGATCGCGCGGTCCGTGGCGTCGAGCGTGTCTTGGGGGAGGGGGGTGCGTCGCATTGCTCAGGCCGCCTTGCCGTCAGCGCGCGCGAGCGTAGCGCCTTTTTGCTTGAAGCAGCGCAGGGAAAAGAGCGCCTTGTGGTCAACCCCACGAAGAGGCGGCAGGGCGCGGGCGCCTTGCAGGATGGTCTCGGCCTCCTCCCGGTCGCGGGCGTGGATCATGGAATAGAGCCGATAGGGCCAGACCCCCGGCACGGTCTTGCGTTGGTAGCACAGGGTCACGCCAGGGTGGCGGGCCAATGCGGTTCCGGCCTCGGCAATGCGCTCTTCGGGAATATCCCAGACGACCATTGCGTTCGCTGTCCAACCGATGGCGCGGTGACGCACGATCACGCCGATCCGCGTCAGGATGCCGGCCGTCTCTAGGGCACGGATGCGCGCAAGGATCTCTGCCTCACTTCGAGCGAGTTTCTGTGCAACGTCCTCGAAGGGTCGTGGCACGAGGGCCAGGCCCTGGCTCAGGGCGTGGAGAATGGGGCGGTCGCTTTCTAGAAGGGCGTTCAGATCCGGTGTGCCTGTTGGCATCAGAGTACGGGCTTGCCCGCTTAGAGAAAACCCAAGGTCGATATTGAAGGGGCGAACGAGGCGCAGGTCAAGGACCTCAAGCCCGGTGGTCGCGCGAATGCGATCGAGGCTTTCGGTAAGGGCGGCCTTGTCCGGGGCTGTCGCTACGAACCAGAGATTGACCCTGTCCTCGCGCAGGTAGGAATGATTGACGCCCGGCTCTGCCCCGACCTGAGCGGCGACCGCGTCAATACGGCTCTCGGGGACAGCGATGGCCGCCAAGGTGGACGCACCAGCGGTATTGGGGCGCACGGTGCCCCCCACACGGGCGATGCGTCCGGCCTCCTGAAGCCGGCGCAACCGGATCAGCACGTCGTCCTCAAAGGCACCCAACGTGCGGGCCATCCGGGCGAAGGGGCGTGTCTCGATTGGGAACTCGCGCTGGAACCCATCGAGAAGAGCTTGATCAAGCGTGTCGAGCCGGGAGAACATGGTTCAAAGTCCAGGTTGATGAGCGCGGGCGGTGAAGAAAATGCCGGACGGGGATTGGGCATCTATCTCGGCTTTGACTTCGAAGCTATGCGTATCGTAGACGATGATCTTGTCGTCGTCGCGCGAAGACACCCAGGCCTCGGCGCCACGCGGAGCGAATTCCATGTGTAGGATCGCCTTGCCGGGTTCGAGGGTCTTGACAACGCTATGCGTGCGGCTGTCGATGACCTGCACGACGCCGTTGCGGGGCGTGGCGAAATTCACCCAGACATAGGGCGAGGCAGGTTGTGCGATGATGAAGACGGGCTGGCCGTGGACCTTTGTGCGCGCGGTTTCCTTGAGCGTATCGCGATCGACCCAGAGAACCTCATGACGACCGACCGCCGGCAGGACGAACTGGCCCTCGGTAAAGGCCCATCCCTGAAGGTGGGGCATCTTGTAAACCGGCATATCGTCTTCGATCTTGCCGTAGTCTTCGAGGAATTTCCGCGGGGTTGGGAGCTCGTCCCAGAGGTCGATGGCGGTGACACCTTTTTCGCCGAATAGGCCGATCAGGTAGGTATGGCCATCGTCGGTCACCACTGCGTCGAAGGGGTTCTTGCCCACTTCACCGAGATTGGTGACGATTGGGGCGGCGCCCGAGAAATCGCCAAGGAAGGCCTTGCCGCTGTCCCAAACTGTCCAGATGAAGCGGCGGCCCGGCAGGTCTGCGAGGCCGATGGTCTTGCCCTCGGCTGGGATGTCGGCCACGAGTGCGAGCGTGTCCGCGTCAAACACCTTGACGCCGCCGGGGGTGTAGTTGGAGACGGCGACAAGCGTTCCGTCGTCAGAGATTGCGCCGCCAATGGAGTTGCCGGCCTGAATCGTGCGGGCAACGACCTCGCGCTTGAGCAGGTCCACCTTGGTCAGGCCGCCATCGCGTCCGAACACATAGGCGAAACGCTCGTCGGGGCTATAGGTCATCGAGGCATGAGACAGGTCGCCAAGGCCCTTGATCTGTACGATGGCCGCGTGGTCCGAGCGATCGACCAGCAGGACAGAACCGGTTGCCCGTTCGACGACAAGCCCCAGATCGCCTGTCGCATAGCTGGCATCCTGGGACTGTGCGGTGAGGGGCAGGAGGGCGAGGGCGGTAGCCGCGAGGAGACGTTTCATTCTTTCTGCTCCGTCTTGAGAAGGTATTTCGCAATCCAAAGGGCTTCGTTATCGCTCAACAGCGGGCGCCAAGCTGGCATCGCCGTGTCGGGCACACCTTCGAGGATGATAAAGGCCAGCGTGTCGGCATCAGCGCCGTCGAGGGCCTCGGGGGTCAGCGGGCTTCCCAACCCGCCCTTCATTGTTAGCCCATGGCACGAGCCGCAATCCTGGATCAGCATATGTTCCAGTTCGTCCGCACGGGGCGCGGAGATGCCCTCGGCTTGAGAACTCCCTGAGACTGTCAGGGTCGCGAGGCCGAAGATCAGACATGCGCGCAGGTCAGGCATAGGCAGCAACCAGTTCGGGGCAGTGATGTCCGGCAGCGACAGTGCCATAGAGCGAGACCACGTGTCCGATGATAAAGAGCACAGGAGCCGTAAGATCGCTTGTAGCCATGTCGTCAGCAATCTTGTCGAGGGTCGAGACGAGGCGGGCTTCGCGCGGCGTCGTGGCCGAGGCGATGGCCATGACAGGTAGGGACTCGGGCAGGCCGTTCTTGCGCAGCTTGCGGGAGATATCCCCGATATTCATCGCCCCCATGTAGACCACAAGGGTTGTGTCTTCGCTGGCAAGGGAAGGCCAGTCGAGATCGAGCGAGGCATCCTTGGCCCGGTGGCCGGTGACATAGCGCACACCAGTTGCAAGCCCCCGGTGGGTCAGCGGGACGCCTGTCGATGTGGCGGCCCCCTGGGCCGAGGTGATGCCGGGCACGTACTCATAGGGAACACCGGCGAGGCGGAGGTCTTCGGCCTCTTCGCTGCCGCGTCCGAAAATCAGCGGGTCACCTCCCTTCAGGCGTGCGACGCAAAGCCCCTTGGCCGCGAGGTCCACCAGAAGCGCGTTGATACCTTCCTGGGGTACCTTGTGGCATTTAGGTTGCTTGCCGACGTCGATCCGGCGTGTGCCCTTGGGCACGAGGGCCATGATTTCAGGCGAAACAAGGCGGTCATAGACCACCACATCGGCGGTATTGAGTGCTTTCACCGCTTTGAGGGTCAGCAGGTCGGGATCGCCCGGCCCTGCGCCGATGAGGAAGACTTTGCCCTTGGTGAGATCTTTCATGGCTCTGACTTTCTTGGCTATCTCAGGGAGGGGAAGTGCGGGAAGGGGGACCCCCTTCCCGCGCGGTGGCGTCAGTAAACGTCGCCACGGGTGTTGTAGACGTTGAACTTGCCAGTCGGTGTAATCAGGCGCTCGTCCTTGATCACTTCCTTCAGCTCAAGCGTCTTGTCATCGACCACGACAATGGCCGAGACCTTGTCCTTGGCGTTCCAGACGGAGAACCACACTTCGCTGCCATCCTTGTTGAATTCAGGCTGCACCACACGTGGCTGGCCATCCGCGATCCCGGCCCACTCGCCGATCGGCAGGGTGGTGTATTCCGGTTCCACGCCAGCCTTCATGTCGGAGATCTTGAACACAGCGACGGAGGCCGAGATCTCTGCATCCGGGTTCAGCGGCGCGTCGACATAGAGGTTGTCCGAGACCGGGTGGGTCTTGATGAAGAGCGAGCCACCCCCGAGGGCATAGAAGCTCTCGACGATTTCCCAGGCCTTGTCGGCGTGACCTTCCGGGTCGGTACCGATCAGGGCAACCGAGTCGTCGCCAAGGTGGGACGTGGCCCAAACCGGCCCGTGATCGGGATGCACGAAATTCGCACCACGGCCCGGATGCGGGGTCGCGCCGCCGGTATCCGTGATGGCGGTGAGCTTGCCTTCCTTGGTGTCGATCACCACCAGCTTGTTACGGGCGTTGGCGGCCGTGATGAAGTAGCGATGGGTCGAGTCGAGGCCGCCATCATGGAGGAAACGCTCGGCTTCGATTTCGGTCGTCTTGAGGTTCTCGAGATCAGTGTAGTCGACCAGGAGAATCTTGCCGGTTTCCTTGACGTTGACGATGAACTCGGGCCGGTAGTGGCTCGAGAGGATCGCGGCAACGCGCGGCTCCGGGTGGTAAGACTGCTCGTCATAGATCATGCCGCGGGTCGATTTGATCTTGAGCGGCTCGAGCGTGTCGCCGTCCATGATTACGTATTGCGGCGGCCAGTAGGAGCCGGCAATCGCGTACTTGTCTTCCCAGCCTTCCATTTTCGAGGTCTCGACGGAGCGCGCCTCCATGCCGACCTTGATCTCGGCCACGGTTGCCGGTTCTTCCATCCAAAGGTCGATCATGTTGACCTTGGCATCGCGGCCGATGACGAAGAGATAGCGGCCGGAGGCGGAAATCCGGCTGATATGAACGGCATAGCCGGTATCGAGCACGGCGTGTATCTTGTAGTTCGCACCGTCGATCAAGGCGATCTGACCGGAGTCGCGGAGGGTCACGGACATCAGGTTGTCGATGTCGATGTCGTTCATCTTCTCGGTCGGACGGTCTTCGGGAGCGACGACAACGTTCCAGCTCTCGCGCATCTCGGCCATGCCGTATTCAGGCGGCGCGGGCGGCTCCAGCAGTAGGTAGCGCGCCATCAGGTCGATCTCGTCCTCGGTCAGCTCTCCGGATGTGCCCCAGTTGGGCATGCCGGCGGGCGAGCCGTAGGTGATGAAGCTATGCAGGTAGTCATAGCCATTGTCCCGCGTGATGTCGGTGGTCAGGGGTTTGCCCGTCGCGCCTTTGCGCAGCACACCATGGCAACCGGCGCAGCGTTCGAAGTAGATCTTGGTGCCGGTCTGGAATTCTTCCTGGGTCATGACCGGGTCGCCCTCTTTGCGGCCCGGAATCTCAACTGCGATTTCCGCGAGCGTGGTCATCGAAGGTTCATAGGCTGCGGCGGGGCCGTCAGCATGTTCGGCGGGCTTTTCCTCGGCTGCGACAGGCGAGGCAAGTAGGGCCATAGCCATGGCTGCACTTGAAAGAAGTGCTCGTCTGGCTGGAATTTGTCGGATTCTCATTGGGTTTCTCCGTTCCGCTGGTGAGGCATGTCCAAGTATGAATCACGCGATCGTGAAGAGCCTTGACTTTTGTTAAGGCTGGAGGGGCAGCGTCGGTCGCAGGGTGTGGCAGCGCCCAAGGAGGCGTTTCTTGACATGCCACGGGAGCCTGCCATGCGGCCCTTTCTTCGCTCTGTCCTATCCTTGTTGATTTTGGCGATTGCCGGTCTCGAAATGCCCTCAGGCGCATGGGCCGGCCCGGATGGCATTCCCGAACTGACGCTTTCCGAGGCGCAGATCGGGGCCATGCTTGGCGTCCATGCGCCTTTCTCCGTGACCCGTGTAGAGGATGGGGTTCCCGGATGGACCGTAGCCTCGGGTGAGCGTGTGATCGCCTATATGGCGTCGACATGGGAGGTGGCGGAGTCCGTCGGCTATTCGGGGCGGCCCTTGGATGTCGTGGTGGCGATTTCTCCGCAAGCAACGATCCTTGGCGCGATCCTGTTGCGCCACAGCGAACCTGTCCTGACGCTCGGGATATCGGATGAGGATATTGAGACCTATGTCTTGCAGTTCAGGGGCCATGACCTTCGTCGCTCCTTTGCGGGAAGTCAGGAGGCCCTGCCCGATGTGATAAGCCGCGCCACGGTTTCCACGGGTGTCATACGGGACGGTATCCTGCGCACGGCGCGCACCCTGGCCGCAGGACGCGGCCTCATTTCCGTTGGCGCGGGGATTGACCGGCTGACCTATGTAGAGATGGGCTGGGAGGAGTTGGTCAAGGCGGGTGCTCTTGCCGAGGCGCGGGTGACAATGGCGGAGGCATCGGTCGCCCTTGTGGGGGCGAAGGTTCCGGTCGAGAGCGGGCAGGGGGATTTCCTGCATCTCTGGACCGGGTTGGTCGATCCGCCGAGCGTCGGACAGAACCTGCTCGGCCAGCAGGTCTTTACCAGCGCGGTAGGAAATCTCGGGCTTGGTGAAACGGCGCTCGTGGTAATCTCCTCGGGTCTCTATTCGCACCGAGGGACCGCCTGGCGACGCAGCGGGGTCTTTGACCGACTGACGATCACGCAGGGTGAGACACGGTTTCAGCCGACCGAGGACAGGTATCACATGGTCAAACGGCTCCGCGCAGATGGCGCGCCGGAGGTGAAGGAGATCAGCCTTTTCCGACTTCCGGCAACGGTCGATCCTTTGAAACCGATCAGGGTGGAGGTGCGTGCGACTCGCCCGGCGGAAACAGGTGGCGAGGTGGCGTTGCAGGTCGGGGCGGATTACGTACTTCCTAAATTCTTCCAGACCAGTCCGCCACCTGAGCACTCGCCGCTCTGGATCAGCGCCTGGCGGGACAGCCGCGCCGAAATTATCCTCGTGAGTGCAATGCTCAGCGCGCTTGGCCTTGTCATGCTGGCGCAGGAATGGCTTGTGCGGCGGCCAAAGCTATGGCGCTATGGGCGGATCGGGTTCCTGTCTTGCACACTCCTTGTTCTGGGATGGGGATTGAATGGGCAGCTGAGTGTTGTTCAGGTCGTCGCGTTCCTGCAATCCCTGTTGGGGGGATTCCGGTGGGAAACCTTCCTGATCGAGCCGGTGATCTTCCTGCTCTGGGGGTTCGTTGCGTTGGGCGTCCTGTTTTGGGGGCGGGGGATCTATTGTGGCTGGCTATGCCCGTTTGGCGCCTTGCAGGAGCTTCTCAACGATCTCGCGGTTCGACTGGGAATCCGGCAGATTGCCGTGCCGCAGGCTCTGCATGAGCGGCTCTGGATCCTGAAATATACGGCCTTTGTCGCCATAGTGGCGCTCTCGTTTTATTCCATGCACGATGCGCTTGTGCTTGCCGAGGTCGAGCCGTTCAAGACGGCAATCTCCATGCGCATGATGCGTGCATGGCCGTTTGTCCTGTTCGTCGTGGCGCTCCTTGTCGCCGGGCTGTTCATCGAACGGTTCTATTGCCGGTACCTTTGCCCGCTCGGTGCAGGTCTGGCGATACCGTCGAAGCTCAAGATCTTTGACTGGCTGCATCGGCGCCCTCAATGCGGGCGGGAATGCCGAATGTGCGAGACCAAATGCACGGTTGGCGCGATCGATTCTGTGGGACGGATCAACCCCAATGAGTGCGTCCTGTGCCTGCGCTGCCAGGTGATCATGAATGACAGCACACAATGCCCGATCCTCAAGCGACGAGCGCGCAGCGGCGGCGGGAACGCATAGGGCTAGGCCCTAATCTGCGGCATTTGACTTTCGTTAAGGAGTGAAGCAGCCGCAGCTGAGAAGAGAGAGTGAGCATAGTCCCCAGAGCGAACTATAGGAGAAAGACATGACGGGTTTTGGGCGCCTCTTCACAGCCGGGTTCCGTATCTTCTTTCTCGCGGCAGGGATCTTCGCGGTTCTTAGCATGATCGTCTGGGAGGGATGGCTTGCCATCCATGCGGCGGGCGGCATGGTCAACGAGATGCCTTTCTTCATGGCACCGCATCTATGGCACGCGCATGAGATGGTCTTTGGCTACGGCGGAGCGGTTGTGGCGGGTTTCCTTCTGACGGCGGCGCCGAACTGGACCGGGGCCAAGCTCGGGTCAGTGCCATTCTTCGCGACCCTGTCGGCGTTTTGGCTCGGTGGTCGGCTGGTCGTGTTCTGGTCGGGTGCCTTGCCTGAGTGGCTTGTTGCTCTTTGCGATCTAGCGTTCCTGCCTGTCCTTGCCATCCGTATTCTGCAATTGCTGCTCAAACGTCCCAAGCCACAGCAGCTTATCCTTTTCCTCGTGATCCTCTTCTTCTGGAGTGGCAATCTGATGATGCATCTCGAATGGGGCGGCGTGATCGACGATGGTGCCTGGATCGGAGTGCGGATCGGGCTTGTGTCCCTGTCGGGGCTGATCCTGATCCTCGGTGGACGCGTGACGCCAGCCTTTACCCGCAACGCGATGCTGCGTAGCGGGCGGGAGCAGGGCCTTCCGGGCGAACCTGACTGGCTCGCGCGCGTGGCGACGGTTGCGGCGCTCCTTTCGCCGGCGGGGCTCTTGCTCGGAGTGCCGGAGGATATCTGGGCATCCGTTCTGATCGTGGCGGGCGGGCTGGGGCTTTCAAGGCTGACCGGCTGGCAGGGGCGCTGGGCGCTACGCGAGCCGATCCTGTGGACGCTCCACCTGTCCTATTTCATGAACGCACTTGGTCTCATTCTTTTCGGTCTGGCGACGCTTGGAGCCGGGTCGGAAGTCGCCGCACTGCATGTCCTGGCGATCGGTGGCATTGGCGGGATGACCCTTTCGGTCATGACACGGGCGGCGCTTGGGCATACAGGTCGCGCGCTCAAGGTGCGCAGCGAAGTGGTCTTGGCCTATGCACTATTACCGCTCGCCGCATTGGCGCGGTTTGTCGGATCGGCCCTTCCCGAGTTCTACTATGCAGGGGTCCTGACCTCCGGCGGGCTTTGGATCCTGGCATTCACACTCTTCAGCGTGAGCTACCTGCCGGTCCTGCTCGGGCCGCGGCTCGACCGTTGATAGGAGGCGTTCTTGAAGGTTTCGCGTCGGCTTTTCCTTGGCCTATCTGCCAGTGCCCTCGCGGTGCCATGGGGTGTTCGCGCGTCTGCGGAAAGTCACGTGGCGCGTTGGCGCGGGCGCGCATTCGGAGCGGATCTTTGGATCGAGGTCGTGGACATGCCTGCCGCGCAGAGGCGCAGGCTGTGGAAAGATGTGAAGCGTGAGATCGGCCGCATTGCGACGCAGGTCTCGCTCTATCAACCTTCAGAATTGCGACGGCTCAACGAGACCGGGATCCTCCGGAATCCCACGCCTGACATGCTTGAGCTTTTCGAGTGGGCCGATCGTTTGCATCGCGCGACAAATGGGGTCTTTGATCCGACAGTTCAGGTGCTTTGGCAGGCTTATGAGGCGGGGGGCGATGTCGTGGCGGCACGGGAGAAGACCGGCTGGCACAAAGTGGCATTCTCAAGAGAGCGCATCCGGTTGCGTCCGGGTATGAGCCTCACCTTCAATGGCATTGCACAAGGATATGCCGCGGATCGCATCGCGACACTGCTGCAATCCTCGGGGATTGAAGATGCCTTTGTCGATATGGGCGAGATCCATGCGCTTGGGTGCGCTGCGGATGGCAGGCTCTGGGAGGTTGGAATCGCGCGGGCGAACGGGGCCTTGGTCGCCACGCTGCCCTTGAGCAATCGGGGCCTCGCGACGTCCTCGCCGGGGGCTACGCGGGTCGGCAGGCAGAAGGCGTATCACATCATGCATCCGCAGGGCCGGCACCCGAAATGGGACACCGTTGCCGTATCCGCCCGCGAGGCGGTGCTGGCGGATGGGCTCGCAACGGCGTTCTGCCTGATGGACCGGGAGGAGATTGCCGCTTGCCTGTCCCGTTTGAATGACGTGCAAATCGCTTTCCTCGGCTGAGCGCTGCCATTCCGCTCTGCAATTGACTTTCGTTAAGGAGCGACTCGGGGCGGAAAGACAGGTTCGGGCCAGTCAACAACTGCCAAGGGAAGGACACTCGCAATGCGCGAAGTCATGACCAAGAGCATGGCCCGCAATATCTTTTATGGCGGTTCCCTGTTCTTCATACTCATTTTCATCGGGCTATCCGCCCATTCACACCGCTACATCGTCACGACCTCGACGAACAAGGCGACGCTGACCGAGAGTGTCGCGGCGGGGAAACACATCTGGGAAAAACACGCCTGTATCAACTGCCACACGCTTCTCGGGGAAGGGGCCTATTTCGCGCCGGAGCTTGCCAATGTCATGACGCGTTGGGGGGTCGAGGATGATCCCGAAGGCGCGTTCGACATGCTCAAGGGCTGGATGGATGCGATGCCGACCGGCATCGAGGGGCGCCGCCAGATGCCCAACTTCAACCTAACGGACGAGGAATACCGCGAATTGGCGGACTTCCTGCTCTGGACGAACACGATCCGTGCGCAGGACTGGCCCCCGAATGATGCGGGTTGAGGAGAAACGACAATGAAATATCAAACACAGAAAATCGCCTATGCGTATTTCCTGGTCGCGATGATCCTCTTCGCGGTTCAGGTATCCATCGGCCTCGTCATGGGGTGGATCTATGTGGACGGGAACTTCCTGTCCGAGATCCTGCCGTTCAATATCGCGCGCATGCTGCATACCAACAGCCTTGTCGTCTGGTTGCTTCTCGGCTTCTTCGGCGCGGCCTATTACCTTGTGCCGGAAGAAAGCGAGCGCGAGATCCACTCGCCGAAACTGGCCTATCTTCAGCTCGGCATTCTCGTTCTCGGCACCGCCGGTGTTGTTGTGACCTATCTCTTCAATCTATTTGACGGGAATTTCCTTCTCGGCAACGAGGGGCGCGAGTTCATCGAACAGCCGCGCTGGGTCAAGGCGGGGATCGTCGTTGCGGCGCTGATCTTCCTCTACAACATCTCGATGACGGTGCTCAAAGGCAAGAAAACCGCGATCACCAACATCCTGCTTCTGGGGCTTTGGCTCTTGTCGCTGTTGTTCCTGTTTTCCTTCTATAACCCGGCGAACCTTGCGCTCGACAAGCAATACTGGTGGTACATCGTGCATCTCTGGGTCGAGGCGACCTGGGAGTTGGTGATGGCCTCGATCCTCGCCTTCCTGATGCTCAAGTTGACCGGGGTTGACCGTGAGGTCATCGAGAAATGGCTTTATGTCATCGTTGCCACGGCGCTCTTCTCGGGCATCCTCGGCACCGGCCACCACTATTACTGGATCGGTACACCCGGTTACTGGCAGTGGATCGGGTCGATCTTCTCGACGCTCGAAGTCATCCCGTTCTTCGGCATGATGGCATTCGCCTTCATCATGGTCTGGAAAGGGCGTCGGGACCACCCGAACAAGGCAGCCCTTTTGTGGTCGCTCGGTTGCGCGACGCTGGCTTTCTTTGGCGCAGGCGTCTGGGGCTTCCTGCATACGCTTCACGGCGTGAACTTCTACACCCACGGCACACAGATTACGGCTGCGCATGGCCACCTTGCATTCTTCGGTGCCTATGTGGCCCTGAACCTCGCCATCATCAGCTATGCGCTTCCGGTGCTAAAAGGGCGTGATCCCTATAACCAGGTGCTCAACATGGCGTCCTTCTGGCTCATGTCGGGCGGTATGGTCTTCATGACCTTCACCCTGACCTTTGCCGGTACTGTTCAGACGCATCTGCAACGCGTCAATGGCGAGTACTACATGGACGTTCAGGACCAGCTTTGGATCTTCTACGTGATGCGTTTCGGATCCGGTGTCGCGGTCGTGCTTGGTGCCGCATTGTTCATTTATGCCATGCTGGCCAGCCGAAAAGCCGAGATCATCGCGCCCGGCAAACCGGCAAGCACCCCAGCGGAGTGATGGATATGGACGGATCATTCACCAAACAAGCGGAGGGGGCGGCGCATGGCGCCCCCTTCTACCAGCCGCAGGCCGATGAATGCGCGGTCTTCGAGGCCGCCTACGAGAACAGGCTTCCGCTCTTGCTCAAGGGGCCGACCGGATGCGGCAAGACGCGTTTCGTTGCGCATATGGCCGCTAGGCTTGGTCGCCCGCTCTATACGGTTGCCTGCCATGACGACCTGTCCGCGGCGGATCTGATCGGGCGCTTCCTACTCAAGGGGGGAGAGACAGTCTGGGTCGACGGACCGCTGACCCGCGCTGTGCGTGAGGGAGCGATCTGTTACCTCGACGAGGTCGTCGAGGCGCGCAAAGACGTCACGGTTGTCCTGCACCCGCTGACGGATGATCGTCGCATCCTGCCCATCGACCGCACCGGTGAGGAGCTCGAGGCGGGGGACGGATTCATGCTCGTGGCGTCTTACAACCCAGGATACCAGAATATCCTCAAGACTCTGAAGCCATCGACGCGCCAGCGTTTTGTGTCGGTCGAATTCGATTTCCCGGCACCGGCCCACGAGACTGCAGTGGTGGCGCGCGAATCCGGCTTGTCGGAGGACCGTGTTGCGCCGCTCGTGCGTCTTGCAGGCAAGTTGCGCGACCTGACGGGGCAAGACCTCGAAGAGGGGGTGTCGACACGCCTCGTCATCTATGCCGCCACACTGATCCGGCAGGGTATGCCCGTCGAACGCGCCATCAACGTCGCGATGATCGAACCGCTCAGCGATGACCGGGACGTGAAACGTGGGCTCCTCGATCTTGTCACCGCGATCTTTGGGTGAGGCACGTGGGACACGAGATCGAAATCGAACCGTGGGAACCCGAGGAAACTGTCGGGAAACTTTGGCATCGATATGCCAGCCGTCTGGACGCACCTGATGTCCACGACGGAGCCCGGGTCGGCCTTTCCGAGGTCGGCGGACGGCTGGCGATCTTATTCAGGGGACTTGGCGGCGATCCCGCCGTCGAGATCAAAGCCGTCGCAGATGAGGTGAGCCAGCACCGGCTCTCTTTGCGCCGACGGCTCGGGACATGGGCCGAAGCCGTGCCGCAGACAAGCTTTGACGGAGCGGCTCTTCGCCTGCCAGAGAGCCTGGCGGTTTTTCCTGCGCGCGAGGCGAATGCCGCGCTCTACGTTTGGCTTGTGGCGATCGTGTCGCAGGCGCCTGTGGCCGAAGACTTGCCAGATGACCCGTTGCAGGCCGATCTCAAAGCGCTTTGGCGCGTCATGAAGATGGTCGAAGCCGCCCTAGAGGCCGCGCCCGGTTTCAAGGGCCTTTACATTGATCTCTGTGCGGCGAGCCTGGCCTTGCGCCAGACACCGGCGCTCCCCCTCTGGGAGAACGCGGTCGAGGCGGTGATCCGCCGGATGCTTGGCGACGTGCGCGCGCTTGATGATCGCGAACAGGTGCTTTTTGAGGCGATCAGGACCGGAAAGACCGAGTATTTCACCGCCCCCCGCGGCTACCGCCCGTTTCGACCGGTGGCCCTTTGGCCGGTTCTGCGTGAAATGGGGCGCTCCGAGGCGACGGCTGTCGAGACCTGCGAGACGGAAGGCACGCCGGAAGAGGGCGACGGCACCACCGCCAAACGCGCCAAGCGCCGCAAGGCCGACCAGATCGAGCGCAATGACAGCTTCATCCTGCACAAGTTTGAAGCGATCCTGAGCTTTGCCGAGTTCGTCAATCTCAACCGCAGGATCGAGGAAGACGACAATGACGACGCCAAGAAGGCCGCAGATGACCAGGATGAGATCGGTCTCGGGCAGATGAGCCGCGCCCCGGCGACCAAGCTCAAGCTGCACCTCGACCTCGCGCCTGAGGATGTTGACCGTGAAACCCTCTCGGACACACATACCTACCCGGAATGGGATGTGAGGACAGGGCGCTACATGCCGAACCATACGCGCGTCCTTGTCCTGCGGGCCGAGGCCGGGGTCGATGTCCCGGCCTTTCGCAGCGATCCGCACGCTGTTGCGCGTATCCATGCCGTCAGGCGGCGGTTTGAGGCTTTGCGGCCCGGCCGCATCTCGACGGTCGGACACCCGGATGGTGACGAGTTAGATTTGGAGCGCGCGGTGCGCTCGCGGGTTGACCTTTTGGCGAGCGGTGAGGGATCAGACCGGGTTTGGCGGCAGACCCGCAACGAGGCGCGCGACCTTGCCATTTCGCTCTTACTCGATGTGTCGCGTTCGACCGAAGCGGCGATACCGGGACACGGGCATGGGGGACGGTCCGTGATCGACGTGGAGCGCGAGGCGCTTGCCGCTTTTGCTTGGGGGATCGAGGCTTGTGGCGACGATTGTGAGATCAATGCCTTCTCGTCGCTGAAACGCCAGCGCGTGTTTCTGCAACAGGTCAAGGCGCTCCATGAGCCGATGTCGGCCGATGTCGAAGCGCGGATCGGCGCGCTGACGCCGGGGTTCTATACCCGTTTGGGGGCCGCGATACGCCATAGTTCCGCCGAGTTGTCCCGGCAGGCGCGGCGGCGGCGCCTATTGCTCATCATCACCGATGGCAAGCCAAACGATCTTGACCACTATGAAGGGCGTCACGGCATCGAAGACAGCCGCATGGCTGTTCAGGAGGCGAGACGCGCGGGACATGCGGTGTTCGGGGTGACCGTGGATCGCAATGGCAAATCTTGGTTTCCGCGGATTTTTGGGCGGGGCGGTTTTGCACTTGTTCCCAACCCTGACAAGCTCGTCGAGGCGTTGCCGAAAATCTATAGCGAGATCGTGGGGCGCGGATGAGCGAGACTGCCACGCAAGAGACGGGAAGCGGGCTAGATGCCCTCCCGGGCGATTTGATGATGTGGGTTCTCATCATTTCCGAGCTCTTGGTCTTTGGGGCGGGGTTGCTCGCGTTTCTTGGTGTCCGGCTGACTGACCCGGTCGGTTTCATGGAGGCCCAAGCCCACCTGCACCGAACAGGGGCAGGGGTGAATACGGTCGTTCTGGTAACTTCGGGCTGGCTTGCGGCGCTTGCTGTCAAGGCCGTCGAAAGAGGCAACGTCTTGCGCACGCGGTTCTACCTTGTCGCGGCCGCCCTTTTGGGGGTGGCGTTCTTGTGGATCAAGGGGGTGGAATATGCTGCCAAGGAGGCGGCTGGGATCACTTTCGAGACCCATCCTTTCTTTACCTTCTACTACCTCCTGACCGGATTTCATGCGGTTCATGTCGTGGCCGGGATCGTGATCCTTGGTCTCGTCGGATGGAAGGCAACGCCTCGCAATGTCGAAACGGGGACGGCGTTCTGGCACATGGTGGACCTGGTCTGGGTCCTCTTGTTTCCCATCATGTATCTCTTGGGATGATGCGATGAGTGCGACTGCTGCCTGGGGTCTTTTGATTGCCTTCTCGATGCTCTCTACGCTGATCGCTTGGAGCGACGCAAACGGACCCGCGGTTGCGCTTGCAATCCTCGTGCTGGCCTGGGGCAAGGCGCAGACGATCCTTCGGGTTTATCTCGGTTTGTCCCGGGCGCCGGGATGGCTGCGTGGATTCGCGCTTTTTCTTGGTTTATTCATGGTTGTTGCGATGGGTTTGGCCGTTGCGGGCGGTTGAGGAGTATAGGGCATGGGGTGGATCGAGTTCGGGGTTTCGATGGTGATCTTCATGGCGTCGCATCGGATACCCGCGGCCTTTGGGGTCAAGCGGGCCCTTGTGAGCGCGCTTGGGGCGAAGGGCTACATGCTTGCGTTTAGCCTTTTTTCCACTGCTCTTTTGGTCTGGGTGATTTCGGCGGCGGGCCGTGCGCCTGTGGTGGCGCTTTGGGATCAGACCAGCATGGCGCGTTGGGCCGTGAACCTTGTCATGCCCGTCTCGATCTTGCTTGTCGTGTTTGGCACGGCGGCTGCGAACCCTTTCGCGTTCGAGGGGCGCCAAGCGGGATTTGATCCGGTCAGGCCCGGCATCGTCGGGGTGACACGTCAGCCGCTTCTTTGGGCGCTACTTCTTTGGTCGGGGGCGCATATCTGGGCCAATGGCGACTTGGCGCATGTGCTCCTGTTCGGCGTATTCGCGTTTTTCTCCGTCGTCGGGATGCGGCTGGTGGAGCGGCGCAGGCGGCAGGACATGGGAGAACCCGCATGGGCAGAGCTTGCTGCGCGGACGAGCGTGTTGCCCCTAGCAGCGCTTCTTTCGGGTCGTTGGAAGCCACGCAGCGGCCCGTCCTTGGCACGGCTTGTGCTGGCTTGTCTCATATGGATCACGGCCTGGCACGCACATGTGCCGGTCATCGGTGTCTATCCCGGACCCTGATCTCGGAATGCCTTGGCGAACTGCTCTGGAAGATCGAATTCCCTGAGGACCCGCGCGCGCGCCTCGGCGGACATCTTTCGCGCGGTGCGCATCACGATCTTGTCGAGCGCTTCTGCGGATTGCCTGTCAGCGAACGGGGCAAAGTACCATGTCAGGAACACGAAACAGGCGATGTCTTCTAGGGCCTGCACTTCGGGATCGCGTTTCAGCCGTTCTTTGCGTAGCATTGCGGCCACGCGCGCTGCATCGTCTTCCGAGTAGCCCGCCTCTCGCATGATCCCGGCAATGCGCTCACCATGCCGACGGCCTTGTTCCTTGCGCCATTCCAAATAGCCGATCCGTCCGAGCGGGTAGTCACTGCGCGGCAGCAGCCAGCGCTCAACATGCTGTCCACGTGCCGCGATCTGTAGATGTTCAGACGCTTCGGGGAACAGGCGTTTAGCCTCGGCGCTCATGCGGTGCCCATAGAGACGTTCCGCAGGCTCACCGTTTTCGCGTTTCGGGTCTTGCGAATTGGCCGCATCAATCAAGCGCAGCGCAGTTTCGAGGCGGGCGCTCATGCTGTGTGCCATGAACTTGCAGGATCTTCTTCGATGAAATCGCGAAGGGCCTGCATGTCCTCGATGTCTGCAAGGTTCTGCTTGATGCGCACGCCGCATGTCTTGAGTTTGCCGAAGGCCCTGCTGAGGCTTTCGGGTTTCATGCCTAGGCGGCCTGCGATGAGCACCTTGTCATAGGGCAGAACAACACTCTGGCGGCCCATCTGGTCTTCACCGCAAAGCTCGACAAGGAACTCGGCGACCCGTTGCGCGCCGGTGCGTGCTTGAAGCGCCTCAATCTGAGACACGAGCGAGTGAAGATGTGCGAACGTTGCAGAGAGGATCGCGATGGCCACAGTCGGATCCTCGGAGATGGTGGCAAGCATGTTGGCTGCATCGACGCGCAGCACCGTGCAGTCCGTGGCGGTCTCAGCCGAGACAGGATAGGTGTCTTTGCGAAACGCGACGGCTTCGCCAAAGCTGTTGCCTTTGGTGAACGTGCCGACAACGGCCTCGGCACCATTGGGGGTAATCCGATAGAGCTTTACCCAGCCATCAAGCACGATATAGATCGCTTTCGACACTTCGCCCTGCAAGAAGATCGTCGCACCACGCCGCATCTCCACCGGCGTGGCCTTGGCCAGAATTCTCTCCTGAAGAGGTTCTGGTATGCTCTTCAGAAGCAGAGAATTCTTGGCAATCTGTTGATGGCTCTGAAGCACTTCGCACCTTTTCGTTCGCTCTTCCGTCTGCACAGAGACACCCGCGCCGGAATTCCAAGTCCACAATGCCGCCTTGAGAGAGATTACTCAAGCGCGGCCATCGGCCGGTGATCGGAAGAGTTCACCGCTGCGCAGCGAATAAACTTTCGTCGTATCGGGTCGAATGCCCCGGAGATTGCGACCTTCGTCCAATGGCGTGCGCCGCGAAAAGGTCCGAAATCTCACACATGTCAGGCACGACCAGCCGCGATGTTGTGGAGATCGGAAAATGAGAACACTCGTTGTTGAGAACGGCGACGCAGAGGGGGAGGCGCTCTACCAAGATGCCCTAGGGCATATCCAACGTAGCTATCGCGCGACGTTTGGCGCAGAGGGAGAAGCGCGCCCGGCGCGGTTGGTCGTTACGCTTGCGCCAAATGGTGAGATCTCCTGCGCCGCCGGAATCCGGCGTAGCGACGAGGGATTTTTCTCGCAGCAGTATCTCGATACCCCTGTCGGAGAGTTGATCGGGCGGATCAGTGGTCGCGCTGTGGACCCTAGCGAAATCCTTGAGGTTGGCGCTCTTGCCTGCGCCACGCCTTTTGCTGCCTACCCTACACTTCGCGCCGTGTTCGATTGGGGCCGCGCACGGGGCATTTGTTGGGGGCTATTCACAGCGACGGACGACGTGCGTCGTCTGATCCGACGGGCGCGGATTTCGCCCATTCTGCTGGCGCAGGCGGATGCCGCACGGGTGTCAGACCCGGTGCAATGGGGATCTTACTACACACATGACCCTTGGGTTTGTGCGTTTCGAGATCCAGAGCAAAGTGTGGGTGCAGATCTGTCGCGGGCGGAGATGGCGTGATGACGCAATATGTCTTCGACGCGGTATCACAACACGCGCGTGTCTCGCCGGGCCGTATCGCGCTTGATGACGGACAACGGCGGATTTCCTATGCCATGTTGGCGACTTTCCTGGACGCGACCGGTGAGGCGCTTGCGGGGGATTCTAAGGTGCTTGGGATCGCGTGTTCGGATCCATTAGATGCGGCGTTGGCCGATCTTGCGCTAAGCTATCATGGGCATACCGTGGTGCATCTGCCACCGTTCTTTTCCGAGGCGCAGATCGCGCATGTCGTGACAGCCGCGGGGATCAAGGGTGTCGTCGGCGCCTCGTTTCCGGGCGTCGAAAACCTCACGCTGGCGGCGCCGGACGCGGCTCCACCTTTGAAAGTGAGGTTGGCGCCCGCAAAAGCGGGGGGGCGGCGGATCATCTTCACCTCTGGTTCCTCGGGGCAGCCCAAGGGTGTTGTCATTGCAGAAAAACAAACGGCAGCGGCCCTAAACGGGTTGGAGCGGGCAATCGAGCCGGACCCGGCAGATGTTCATCTTTCGCTACTGCCTATGGCGCAGCTTCTCGAACAAATTGCCGGTCTCTATCTGCCATTGTGTGCCGGGGCGCAGGTGCGGTTCTGCGCTCAGGCGCTTCCGGCCCTG
This sequence comes from Shimia sp. FJ5, assembly GCF_032918335.1. NCBI lineage: Bacteria > Pseudomonadati > Pseudomonadota > Alphaproteobacteria > Rhodobacterales > Roseobacteraceae > Shimia > Shimia sp. FJ5. The sequence continues at coordinate 391,970 of NZ_JAWJUV010000004.1, forward strand.
TTTGGCGGGCCGATGGAGCCGGTGCTTGACGCCTTTGAGACGTCGCATCCGACGACCACGATCCTTGTCCCGGCGTTCCTTTCCCGGCTTGTCGCGGCACTTCGGGAAACTGGGAAGAAGGCGCCTGAGAGCCTGCGGTTTGTCGCGGTGGGCGGTGCAGGATCTGCGCCTGCGCTTTTGACCGAAGCGATGTCTGTGGGGCTTCCCGTCTATGAGGGCTACGGGCTTTCGGAGTGTTGTTCGGTGGTGGCCATGAACCGGCCCGGGGATATGCGCCCCGGTACCGTCGGACAGTGCCTCGAAGGCATCGACGTGCGGATCGAGAATGGCGAGATTGTCGTTTCCGGGCCGACAGTCATGGAAGGCTATCTTGGCCAGCCATCGGTCACGGGAGACTGGCATACTGGCGACCTTGGCCGGATCGAGGACGGACGTTTAATCGTCGCAGGGCGCAAGGATTGGCTCATTGTGACACCGGAAGGGCGCAATATCAGCCCTGAATGGGTTGAGGCCTGTCTCGGTGCAGACCCACGTATTCCCGCGTCTGGCCTATGCCTCGCATCGGATGGACAGCTCGAGATCATTGCCGCTTTGGCGGCGAAGGTCGACCGGGGCGAGGTTGCAAAGCGCCTCGCAGACCTGCCGGTCTATGCCCGGCCAGCGCGGGTCATCTTCGTACCAGCTTCGCTTCCGGGGCTTCTCAAGCCCGGTGGGGGCATAGACCGAAGCCAGCTTGCCGAGATTTCCAGGAACTGGCCCGCAGCCCCCCTTTCCTATGACATCAAGGAGTGTGTCGCATGACAACAACAAGACCTGTTGCCCTGATTACCGGGGCCGGATCAGGAATCGGGCGTGCGCTTGCGCATGAGGCTGCGCGAACCGGGTTTGATCTTATACTTGTCGGTCGCCGCCGTGCCCCGCTTGAGGAAACGGCGGCCCTGCTCAGGGCGCAAGGCCGCACAATGCTCATTCCCGCCGATATCACGCGGGCGCAGGACCGTGAGAGGCTTGTCGAAGCTGTAGGAGCGCGGCTTGACCTGCTTGTGAACAACGCCGGGAGTCTTTGTGTCGGGCGGTTGACCGACATGAGCGACGAAGATCTGTCGCGTGTGGTGGGCACGAACCTGACTGCAACACTTCAGCTTACTCGCGATCTTGTGCCCGCCCTGACGTCGGCGCGTGGGCGGATCGTCAATATTGGATCGATGTTCGGGATGATCGGCTTTCCCTATTTCGGGGCCTATTCCGCGACCAAGTTCGCCTTGCGGGGGCTATCGGATGCGCTTCGCCGAGAGCTTGCGGAGTATAAGATCGCGGTCACCTATGTGGCGCCGCGTGCGACCCGCACCCCGGGCCAGAGCCAGTTTGCCCATCTTGTCGAACCCTTTGGCATGAAGATGGACAATCCCGAGCATGTCGCAAAGCGTGCGTGGGATGGGGTCATGGCGGGCAAGAACATGGTCTATCCCGGCTTTGGCGAACGCCTCTTTGCCTATGTGCAGGCGCTATTCCCTTCTCTCATTGATCGCGCATTGACCCACAAGGCGGGCACACCACGTGCGCAGGCCGCTCTTAATACCTTCAACACACAGAAAGAAACCTGAGCTATGAGTTACAATATCATTCGCCCAGAGCATGACGCACAATCGCCAACCGAGGCCGGCGTCCTGTCGAAGATTCGCGGCGACCTTGAGCGCGATGGATGGACCCTATTGCGCGGGTTTCATCCAGATATGGCAGCGTTCAGCGCCTTGACTACGGCGCTTTGTAAGAAGATCACCTTTGATCCGGCGCGGGAATATGGCGACGCACAGACCCAGAAGGTCGATGCTGGCACAGGTCCGATCGGGCTTCATACTGAGAATGGCAACACGCCAGTCTGCCCCGACATCGTCGCCTTCTATAGCCCCGTTGCCGCCTTTGAGGGGTCGCAGACGACGGTGTGCGACGGGCGCGCAGTCTATGAGGCGATGGATGAGGCGCAGAAGACGCGCTGGCAACAGCCGATGACGGTTGAACGCTACCTGCCCGAAGACCTTTGGAAACGCTATCTCGCGAATGAGCACCCGGCGATCACGCGCCCAGAGGAGGTCACGCCGCGCCATATCGAGGAGTTCCGCGCAGCAATCCCGAACCAGGATTTCGACCTGCTCGAAGACGGCGGTATCAACTACCGACTGACGGTTTCGCCTGTGCGGGCCTCTTCGCTTTCCGGAGGGCAGGGCTTTGCCAATGCGGTGCTTGGTCCATCGCACAACTATGCGCCGCCGCGGTATAGCTTTGGCCCGGACGAGATCATTGAGCGGGATGAGATCGAAGAGCTTCGTTCGCTTGCCGAAACCTACACGCAAGAGATCAACTGGCAGGACGGGGATATCGCCGTGCTCGACAATACCCGCGTGATGCATGGCCGCCGTGCCATCGTCGACAACAATCGCCAACTTTTCATTGGCATGGGCAACCTCTGATCCCGTGCAGAGACTTTCCAATAGCAGACTGGAGACAAGACAGATGACACGTATCACTTCGCTTTTCTTGATGGCGGTATTCGCGGCTGGAGCGGCTGTCGCCGACCCGATTGAAGGGCTTTGGCGCACGGCCCCCGACGATCACGGCGATATCGGCTATATCCGCGTGGCGCAGTGCGGATTGACCTTCTGCGGCACGCTTGAACGTGCGGAGAATGCGCAAGGTGAAGCCATTCAGCCGGATACGATTGGCCGCAAGATCGTGTGGGATCTGTCTGAGACGAAGGGCGGTCAATATGAGGGACGCATCTATGCCCCGGACCGGGACAAGGAATACATGTCGAAGGTTGAGCTTGCGGGCGACCGGATTTCCGTCAACGGTTGTGTCCTTGGCGGCCTGATCTGTCGCAATGGTGGGCATTGGGCGCGCGTGCAGTAGCACGGTCTGATTTTGCCGACTGGCAAGAAATCACTCAGGTCGCCCAGGGGCGGCCTGTTCTGCTTGCCCCAGGGGAAGGAATGGCGCACATCTCTTGGGGCGTCGTATTTCCGATGCCAAATGACCCAAGGCATTTCGCGCGAAGGGATAGGTCCATGAAGGACAGGACACTCAAACTCGTTACGCTCTTCCTTGTCAGTAGCGTCATCTTTTTCCTGTTTGATGTGGCAAGCGATATCTACGATCGGGTGATCGCAAACACTGGAACCAATGCGCTCGACCTGATCCATCTTGCCTTCGAGATCTTCTCGGCGGTGGCGCTTTTGGTGGCGATCAAGATCCTTGTGCAGCGGATGCTCTGGTTGAGTGCGCAGAACAAGGAAAAGGCCGAGTCCCTCAAGTTTCTACGCGGCGAGATGGATGCTTATGTGCGCGAGAAGTTTGAGGGTTGGGCCTTGAGCCCGGCGGAGCGCGATATTGCGATGTTTATGCTAAAAGGGCTTAGCATTTCGGAGATCGCTGTCGCGCGATCCACTGCAGAAGGCACAGTCAAGGCGCAGACGTCTAGCATCTTTCGCAAGACGGGTGTGACCTCACGGATGGAGCTGATGAGTGTTTTCATGGATGAATTCCTCGACGTGGGTCAGGCGCTCCACAGCAGCTAGATCCCGTTTGTCGAGGTTCTGAAAGCGGCTCATCTCGCATTGCGCAGGGTCGCGTCACGCCGCACGCGTGGGTGAGTTGGCTAGCCGTGACCGAACTGTGCTTTGTGCTCAGAAACGAAAAGCGCGCGGGCGGCTCACCCGGTTCTCGTTACGCGATGCCGCGCAGAAGCTCGATGAGTTTGTCTGCGTCAGCTTTGCCGAGCAGAGATTCAAATGCTGCGTCTTGGTCCTGAACCTCTTGGCGCACCTGCAGCATCCGCTTTTTGCCAAGCGCCGTGGCGAGCACATTGATTTGTCTATGATCCGCCTGCGCGACCTGACGGTGTACCAGACCATCCGAGACCATGCGGTCGACCAGCTTTGTCAGGGTAGGGGGATTCATCAGCACGATCTCTGCGAGCTGCCCCATCGTAAGCCGTTGGTCCGTCTCGAGCGTTTCGAGAATCCGCCAAGCTTCGATCTGGATGCCGTGTTCCTTTAGGCGGGCATTCAAGGAAGCTGACATCTTTCGATGTGCCGCAGCCAGAGCATACGACAGATAATCCTGGATTGGGTTTGCGCTCGATTCCATGGTGGTCACTTCTCCACGATACTCGGAATTTATTTGACTTGGAAACTAAGATCAATTGGTATGTAGCGGTTCCTGATCCGCTAGGGAAGGGTTGAACCAGTTTGAACACGCTACCAGTTGTTCCAACCGAGCTTGAGGAGCTGCGCGATGATCCAGTGTTGCGCGGCAAGGGCACCTATCGCATCGCGCTCCTCATCCCCCTTTGTGGTGCGGCCGGCCTTTGGGCCCCGTCCTGTATCTCGAGCGCGCAGGTCGCCGTCGAGGAGTTGAACAGGGCGAACGGGATTGATGGCCGCAAGGTCCAGCTCATTATGATTGATGCGGCCATGGAGGCGAGTATCTCAATCGAAGAGACCGTCAACGACCTGATTGAAACGAATTCCATAGATGCGATCGTCGGAATGCACATCAGCGCGATCCGTCAACGTCTCAGCAAGATTGTTCGCCAGCGCATCCCCTACATCTATACGCCACTATACGAAGGCGGAGAGCGTACGGACGGTTTGTTTGCTATTGGTGAAACACCGCAAGAGCAACTCGGCCCATCGATGCAGCATATTCAGAACGAGTATCGCCCCCGCAGTTGGGCCTTGATCGGAAATGACTACGTGTGGCCCAGAACATCGCATAGTTATGCCAAGGCCAAGATTCAGGAAATGTCGGTCGGTCTCGCATATGAAAAGTACCTCCCGTTTGGCCTCAAGAGTATGAGTATGTTCGTCGAGGAGATCTCCCGATCCGGCGCGGAAGCCGTGCTGATCTCCCTCGTCGGACAAGATGCTGTCGCCTTTAATCGGGCTTTCGGAAAGGCCAAGTTGCACGATCGGATGGTGCGATTGTCCTGCGCGATCGAAGAGAACGGATTGCTTGGTTGCGGTGCACAGAACAGTAAGAGATTGTTCGCGGCATCGTCCTACTTCGGGGCTCTACCGACGGATGCGAACCTCGCCTTCAAGGAAAAATACTACCGCGTCCACGGAGATCAGGCCCCTGTGCTGAACGCCCTCGGACAGTCAACATACGAAGGGATGCATTTCCTCGCAGGATTGATGCAGGGCCATGCTACCGTTTGGCGCGAACATAGCGTCTCACCTTCCTTGCCAGTGATTCACAGAAGCGGTCGCAAGCGCGCGTCATCGAACAAGAGCGAACGGGCTCCGATCTATCTTGCGCGGGCGGATGAGCTTCAGTTTGAAGTTATAAAAGAGTTATAAAACATACACTTAAACGTTAAAGATTTCCAATTCAAATTATTTACTTGAAATGGAAATCAAATTCTCCCACGCTTTCCAGAACGAATGGATCGCGGACCGCTCTGGCCGACGATCGGTCACATGGGGAGATATGCCTTGCTTTGGGTTGTCCTGCTGGTTCTGCTGGTAATCGTCGCGTTGGTCGCGATTTGGTTTCTTCAACGCTACTATGCAAAAGCCACTCTCGATACCGCACTGGTGAGAACGGGTTTTGGCGGGTCGCGTGTCATTACGGATGGCGGGTGCCTGTCGCTGCCTATCTTGCACCAGGTGCAGAAAGTTTCGATGGGCGCGCTCACCTTCGATATCAACCGCGAGGGACGAGATGCCGTCCTGACCCGCGACAAGATGCGGGCCGATGTTCAGTTTGAATTCGAGCTTCGCGTTGCCCCGACCAAGGAGGGCATCTCAACCGCGGCGCAGGCGTTGGGATCGCGGATTGCCCGTGGCGGCGACACGGTCAAGGATGTCTTTGCCGGCTCCCTTGTCGATGCGATCCAACGGGCCGCCGCGGTGCGCACCCTCGAAGAGATTCACCTCGACCGCTCTGGTTTCTCCGATGACGTCGCCAAGGCGATTGAGGCTCAGGCGGCCAAGTTCGGCCTCACGCTTGTGTCGGCCTCCCTCCTCGCCGTGGATCAGAGCGACCTGAGCCAGTGGAACGAGAATAACGCCTTCAACGCACAAGGGATGCGGCAACTGGCGGAGTTGGTGGCGGATCAGCGCAAGGAACGCATTCGCATCGAGACGGAGGCCGAAGTCGCCGTGCGCGAAAGCCACCTTGCCCAGCATCAGCGGCAACTCGAACTGCAACGCGCTGAGCGTGAAGCCGAGATCGCCCTTCAAGAGCATCTTGCCAAGCTTGAGGCCGACGCCAAGTCCCGAGAAAACCGGGCGCGCGATGAAGCCAAGCTCGCCAGCGAGACAACCCGGATTGAGAATGAGAAGCGCATGAAGGCAACGCAGGTCGAAAGCGACGAAGCGCTGCGCAAGGCCGAGATGGCCGCTATTCGGATGCTCGAGGAAGAGAAGATCAACAACGACATCCGTATCGCCAAGAAACGCGCCCAAGAAGCCGAAGCACGCGCCGAAGAAGAAGAGGCGCGGGCAAAAGTCATCCTTGCCGCCGAGCGTGTGCAGGCCCAGAAGGAGCGCGCCATTGCAGAGCGCGAACGCGAGATCGCCCACCTGAAGCAGGAAAAAGAACTTTCGCTCGAAGGTGCCAAGGTCAAACGCGATGTTGAGACGCTTCTTGAGAAGGCCAAGGCCGACGCCGCAGTGAAGACCAAGGCCAGCGAGGCTGAGCGTGCCCGAATGGAAGCGGAGGCCGCCGGACGTGTGGCGTTGAACCAGGCCGAGAATACGCTTGGTGACGCCGTGATCCGGATGCGCCTCGAAGAGCGCAAGCTCGATCGCCTCCCCGAGATCATGACCCAGATGATGAAGCCGGTTGAGAAGATCGACTCGATCAAGATCAACCAGATTTCCGGCGCGGGCGGTGTGTCTAATGGATCGGGCGAAGGCGTTGATGGCGCATTCGGCGCCGCCATGGACCAGATCCTTGGCATGGCCGTGCGCTTGCCTGCGATGAAACAGATGGGCGAGGAGATCGGGCTTGATTTCGATGCCAACCTCGCCGGGCGGACCGCGGACTACGCCAACCGTATCAAAGACAAACCAAAGACCGAGAAGTGACGGGCGAACCGTCCAGACCCCCAACCGGACCTACAACAGGAAGGAAAATGAAATGTCACTGAACCGCCGAAACTTCTTGGCAAGCACCGCGGCCTTCGCAGGCGCAACGATGCTGCCCCGAGTGGCCCTTGCCGCTGACACGATCAAGATGGGGTCGATCCTCGACACCTCTGGTATTTTCGATGCCTATGGCAAACCGATGGACATGGCGATGCGCCTCGCCGTCGATGAGATCAATGCCTCTGGTGGCCTTCTCGGCAAGCAGGTCGAGGTCTCTGCCTACGATACGCAATCGGACATGGCGCTCTACTCGCAATACGGCCAGCAATTGACCCGCCAGGACAAGGTCGATGTCGTGCATGGCGGTATTCTTTCCGCTTCGCGCGAGGCCATTCGCCAGACGATGCGCAAGACCAAGACGCTCTATTTCTACAACGTGCTCTACGAGGGCGGTGTCTGTGACCGGAACATCTTTATCAACGGTGTCACCCCGGCCCAACAGGTCGAGGCCCTCGTGCCCTACGCCATGGGTAAATCCGGCAAGAAGGTCTACATCCTCGCGGCCGACTATAACTATGGTCAAATCACGGCGCGTTGGATTCAGAAATTCGTGGCCGACAATGGCGGCGAGACCGTCGGCGTCGATTTCTTCCCGCTGGATGTGAGCGACTTTGGCTCGACCATCGCGAAGATCCAGTCGGTCGGCCCCGACCTCGTCATTGCCCCCCTTGTTGGTGGCGCGCACCTGTCGTTCTTCCGCCAATGGGCCGCCGCTGGCATGAAGGACCGTATTCCTCTCGCTTCGACGACGCTCGGCGTCGGCAACGAGCACAAGGTCCTGACCCCGGAAGAGGGCAACGGCATCATGGTCGCCTACAACTACAGCCAGGAACTCGACACCCCCGAGAACGCCGCCTTCAAAGAGAAATGGGCCGCCGCCTATGGCGATAGTAACCTGATCCACGAGATCTCTGTATCGCACTATCAGGGCATCCTGACCTGGGCCGAAGCGGTCCGGCAAGCGGGCTCGCACGAACGCGGCGCCGTGATCGAAACGCTTGAGTCGGGCCTTTCGATCAATGGCCCGGCAGGCAAGGTCACGGTCGATCCCAAGACACACCACGCCGTTCTCGACGTGCATCTCATGGAGTTCGAGAACCAAGGCATGAAAGTCGTCGAAACGCTTCCGCAGCGCCAGCCGATCGACACCCAGGCCGTCTGCGATCTCGAGGCCAATCCGAACGACAATACGCAATACGAAATCGAAATCTGACCTCCCACAGATTTTTGGCGGGGCGGCCACGTCGCCCCGCTGACCTTGGCTGCTCTTCCCCTATTCCAACGGACTCTCATTCCCATGGATTTAACCGTCGTCATACTTGTCGAAATGCTCTACGCGGTGGCCTCGCTGGTCCTCATCAGCGCCGGTCTCGCGGTTGTCTTTGGCATGATGAAAGTGATCAACCTCGCCCATGGCGAATTCATGATGATGGGCGGATACGCGACCATCACCGCCGTGAACCTTGGTGTGAACATCTTTATTGCAATGCTTGTGATCGCGCCGATCGTCGTTGGGTTGATCGGTCTCGTGGTGGAACGGTTGGTGATCCGCCATCTCTACGGGCGGCTCGTCGATACGATGCTGGCAACCTGGGGGCTGAGCCTCTTCTTCATCGGCCTTGCCACCATGATTTTCGGCAATACGACGACCGGCATCTCGACGCCGATCCCCGGTTTTGCCATCGGCAACTACCAGATCAACGGCTACAACTTCTTCATCATCGTGGTCGCCATCCTGCTGCTGATCGGGATGCTGACGATCCTCAAGGCGACACGCGCTGGTCTCATCGCGCGCGGCACGATGCAACGCTCTGATATGGCGGCGGCGCTGGGCTATAGCCCTGACCGCATCTACATGGCGACCTTCTTCTGCGGCTCTGCCCTCTCCGGGCTGGCGGGCGCGGTCCTAGCCCCTCTGGTCGGCCTCGTCCCGACATCGGGCGGGGCCTATATCGCCAAGGCCTTCATCACGGTGATCGCGGGTGGCCCCTCCCTCATCGCGGGACTCTTCTCGAGCGCGGGCATCTTCGGTGTCGTGAACCAAGTCTTCACCTTCGCCGTCTCTCCGGTCATCGGCGAAGTCGCCCTTCTCGTGGCCGCCGTCGTCCTTCTGCGTCTTCTGCCGCAGGGCATTACCGGCAAATTCTTCAAGGGGAAGCTGTGATGCAAGGGAGCCTTTCAAGAGACGCCATTACGACCATCCTCGTCACCGCGGTCCTGATCTGGGTCATGCCGTTCCTCATCGGCACCTATACGCTGACCGTCCTGATCGTCTACGGAATGCTCGGGCTGAGCCTCGGGTTGATTTGGGGCTTCGGCGGAATCCTCTGCTTTGGTCAGGCTGCCTTCTTCGGTCTGGGTGCCTATACCTATGCCATCGCCGCGATCAATATAGGGGAAAGCACGCTTCCGATGATCCTCGCCGTACTCGTGCCCGGGCTCTTTGCGGCGCTTCTCGGAGCGATGATGTTCTATGGACGGCTGAACGACGTTTACCTTGGCGTCATTACGCTGGTGGTCACGCTGATCCTTTTCAAGTTCATCAACTCGACCGCGGGACCGCAATACGTGATCGGCAACGCGCGTCTTGGTGGGTTCAACGGCATCCCCGGCTTCCAGACCCTGAACATTCCCGGTCGCCCGGAGGACTACATCTGGGGCGATAGCTATTTCTATGTCTGTGCAATCCTGCTCGGTCTGGTGTTCTTCCTCGTATCCGCCCTGCTGCGATCGAGCTTCGGCCGCATCGCCGTTGGCATCCGCGAGAACGAAACCCGCATGTCCCTCATGGGATATGACGTGCGCATTCGCAAAACCGTTCTCTTCGCCACCGGCGCAGCCATCGCGGGACTGGCGGGCGCGCTTTTCGCCAACTGGGCCGAGATCGTCACCCCGAGCCTGTTTTCCCTCGGCCAATCCGCCGAGATCATCATCTGGTGCATCGTCGGCGGGCTTGGCACGCGCTTTGGCCCGATCCTTGGTGCCGCCGGGCTGGCCTACCTGAAATTCCTCTTGGGGCAACAATCCATGATCGACAACACGCTGATCACCGGTCTGATCCTCGTCCTTTTCGTTCTTTTCCTGCCCAAGGGTGTCGTCCCGGCGCTGGTGGGTCTTTGGAAAGTAAGCTTTGGCCGCCGCCCCCTGGGCCGCATCCACCAGCAACGCCGCATGAGAAACAGGGAGCTTCAGAATGGCTGAAACTGTTCTCGAAACCCATGGCCTCACGATGCGCTTTGGTGGCGTGGTCGCATCCAACAATGTTGATTTTAAACTCCGCGCGCGGGAGTTGCGCTGTCTGATCGGCCCGAACGGAGCCGGGAAATCCACCTTCTTCAAATGCGTCACCGGATTACAGACCCCAACCGAGGGCGAAGTCTACATGCGCGGCATCGAAACGACCCAATGGATGCCGCATCAGATCGCCTCGCTCGGCGTCGGCATCAAGACACAGACGCCGAACGTGATGGATAGCCTGAGCGTGTTCGAAAACATCTGGCTCGCCGCGCGCAGGTTTCATGATGTGCAAGACGCTAACCGGAAGACGCAGGAAATCATTGATCGCCTCGCGCTTGGATCAATCGCGCGGGACGATCTTGGGCGTCTCGCCCACGGCGAACGGCAGCGGGTCGAGCTTGGCCTCGTGGCGGTCGGCGATCCGTGGCTGGTGTTGCTCGACGAACCTGCTGCGGGGATGAGCGCCGAGGACGTGGAACGTATGACGGCCATCATCCACGAACTCAACAAGACCGCGGCGATCATCATTGTCGAGCATGACATGCAGTTCATTCGCTCGATTGCCGAGATGGTGACGGTTTTCCACCAGGGAGAAGTGTTGATGGAAGATCACGTAGACCGCGTCATGTCGGACCCCACGGTTCGCAATGTCTATCTTGGAAAGAAGGCCTGAGATGACGGAAGACGCGACAGAGATTCTAAAGGTCAAAAGCCTCTCCGGCGGCTATGGCAAAGTGCCGATCCTGCACGGGATCGACTTCGCCGTCGGCGAAAACGAGGTGGTGGGCATCCTTGGCCACAACGGCATGGGCAAGACCACCCTGTTGAAGACGCTCATGGGTTTTCTGCCCGCAGGGTCCGGGGCGATCCGGTTCCACTCCACTGACATCACCGGGATGTCGCCTTTTGAAAGGGCGGGTCTTGGTCTTGGCTATGTACCGCAGGGGCGGGGTATCTTCCCTCAGCTTTCGGTGCGCGACAATCTGCGCTTTGCTTGGCACGAGTATGGAGGTGCCCTCTCAGGGGGCGAGCAACAACTGCTCGCGCTCGCCCGCTGCCTGATGGGCGATCCGGATTTCCTCTTGTTGGACGAGCCGACCGAAGGCATTCAGCCCTCGATCATCGAGGAGATGGGCGAAACCCTCCTTGCGCTGCGCAAGAGCCGTGGCCTTTCCATCCTTCTCGTTGAACAGAACTTCGATTTTATCGCTGACCTTTCTGACCGCGTGCTCGTTCTCGAGCGTGGCCGTATCACCGGCGCGTTGAGCAAGGCCGATCTCTCGGATCAAGCCAAGGTCGATCAGTTCCTCGGCTTCGGCGCCGCGCGATCCACCCGTGGCCAGGCGGGGGGCTCTCAGAAAATCAAGCCTACTCCGACAACACATTCTCAATATCAGGCGGCACAAGCGACCGAGCCGGCTGCCGCAACTGTGGTGACCAACATGACCATTAGACGACCGACCCTCTCGCAGATGCGCGACATGTCCAGCCGGTTCGGAATGAACCTCTCGGATGCAGACCTCGAGGAATACCGCGAGATCATCGAACCCTACATGCAGGCCTATGACCGGCTCGACGCGATGCCGGATTACCTGCCCGAGGTCCGTTACCCTCGCAGCCCCGGTCATTTTCCGAACCCATCGGAGAACCCCCTCAATGCCTGGTATGTAAAGACCGAAGTACGGGGCGCTCCGGATGGCAAACTGCTCGGCAAACGCATTGCGCTAAAGGATACGATCTGCCTCGCGGGGGTGCCGATGATGAACGGTTCCTCCATCATGGAAGGCTATACGCCCGAAATCGACGCCACCATCGTCACCCGGATGCTCGACGCCGGGGCAGTCATCGCAGGCAAGGCACATTGCGAGAATTTCTGCCTCTCGGGTGGGTCTCACACCAACGCCAAAGGCCCGATCCATAATCCGTGGAAGCGTGGTTACATGGCGGGCGGTTCTTCTGGTGGATCTGCCGCGCTCGTCGCGTCGGGCGAGGTCGACATGGCCATTGCCGGTGATCAGGGTGGCTCGATCCGCATTCCGGCTTCGAATTGCGGCGTCTACGGCATGAAACCCACCCATGGCCTCGTCCCTTACACTGGTGCGATGCCGATTGAGCAAACCATTGACCACCTCGGCCCGGTCACCAACACGGTTGCCGATAATGCGCTCCTGCTCGAAGTGCTTGCCGGTGAGGACGGTCTTGACCCGCGCCAGTACAAACCCACGCTCTATAGCTATACCGAGGCGCTGGGACGTGGAGCGCATGGGTTGCGTATTGGTATCCTCAAGGAAGGGTTCGCCCACGACAACTCGGAGTCCGACGTGGATGCCAAGGTCATGCAGGCAGCTGACCGCTTTCGCGAGCTGGGCGCGCGCATTGAGGAGGTGTCGATTCCAGAACACTATACCGCCATGGATGCCTGGACAGCGATCACACTTGAGGGGCTTCAGGACGGGATGATGTGGGGCAATTCGACGGGCACCAACTACAAAGGTCTGTTCCTGCCCTCCATGACCGATCACATGTCGCAATGGCAGGGCCGCGCGGATGAGCTTAGCCACTCTCTGAAAGCCTGTATGTTCGTCGGGGAATATTTCCAGCGCCAGTATCGGGGGCGCTTCTACGGCAAGGGGCAGAACATTATGCGGCTTTGCAACGAACGCTATATGGCTGCGCTCAAGCAATACGACCTTCTGCTGATGCCGACTTTGCCGATCAAGCCGCAGCCGCATCCGCCCGCCGATTGCTCGCTAAGCCTATATGTGCAGCGCGCTTTTGAAATGGTCGCCAACACCGCACCGTTCAACGGTGGCCTACCTGCTATGAGCATCCCCTGCGGCCTGAGCGAGGGGTTGCCTATCGGCATGATGTTGGTCGGTCCACACTATGGCGAAATGAAGATCTACCAAGCAGCGGATGCCTTCGAAAAATCGGGCGATTGGCGCAGCATGTAAGGGAGGATCGACATGTCCATCTTAAACGAAAGTCTGGCGACGCGCATCTCTGATTGGTCATCAGAGAGCGGGGCGGCGGTGCACAGCATCGCTCCCCAAGACGGGCAGTCCTATGTCAGTGGTCCGGCGACCCCGCCATTGGCCTATATAACCATCCCGCAGCTCTTGCGGGATGCGGTTTCTAGGTTCGGCCCCCGCGATGCCATCGTGTTCTGCGAACAGGGGATCCGGCTAAGCTATTACGATCTCGACCGCGCCGTGGATGAGTTGGCCTCCGGGCTGCTCGCGCTCGGTCTTGAAAAGGGCGACCGGGTCGGGATCTGGTCTCCCAACCGCTTTGAGTGGGTGTTGACGCAGTTCGCGACTGCCCGTGTCGGCCTTGTCCTTGTGAACATCAACCCGGCCTATCGCCTGGGGGAGTTGGAATACGCTTTGAATAAGGTGGCCTGCAAAGCCCTTATTGCGGCCAAGTCCTTCAAGACGTCCGACTATGCCGGTATGATCCGCAAGCTCGTCCCTGAATTGGCGACCTGCACACCAGGGCGTCTGCGTTCCGCGACACTGCCGCATTTGAGAAATGTCATCATCATGGATGACGCCCCAGGTGCCGGAGCCTACTCTTTCGAGGATTTGAGGAAACTAGGCGGCCCGGCTCAGCAGCTCCGCATCCCCGAAATCGACAAGACGCTCGACCCCGATGATGCGATAAACATTCAATTCACGTCTGGCACGACTGGGATGCCGAAGGGTGCGACGCTGTCGCACTACAACATCGTCAACAACGCTCGCTACGTGACAGACCGTATTCGCCTCTCCGAGGCGGATCGGCTCGCGATTCCAGTGCCGCTCTATCATTGCTTTGGGATGGTGATGGGCGTCCTTGGCGCGGTCAGCAAAGGAGCCACCATGGTCTTCCCGAGCGAAGGGTTTGATGCGGCGCAGACGCTTGATGCGCTGTCCAAGGAGCGTTGTACGGCGGTCTATGGGGTGCCGACCATGTTCGTGGCGATGCTAGAAGACCTCGATCATACTCCACGCGATCTTTCCAATCTGCGCACAGGCATCATGGCGGGCGCGCCATGCCCTGTCGAAGTGATGCAGCGCGTGAATTCTGAAATGAACATGGATGAGGTGACGATCTGCTATGGCATGACGGAAACCGCGCCCGTTTCGTTTCAGAGCTTCGTGGATGATCCGACAGAGAAGCGCTGCGAGACTGTTGGGCGCGTGCATCCCCACCTCGAGGTCAAGATCGTCGATCCGGAGGGCCGGATTGTCCCAGTCGGCACCCAGGGCGAACTTTGCACCCGTGGCTATTCGGTCATGAAGGGCTACTGGGAAGATGCGGACAAAACCGGCGAGAGCATCGTGGACGGTTGGATGCATACCGGTGACCTCGCCGTGTTCGACGAAGAGGGCTTCTGCTCCATCGTCGGCCGCGTGAAAGACATGATCATTCGGGGCGGAGAGAACATCTACCCGCGCGAGATCGAAGAATACTTGATGCGGCACCCGAAGGTGAGTGATGTGCAGGTCTTCGGGATTCCCGATGAGAAATTTGGCGAGGAAGTCTGCGCTTGGGCGATTGCGAAGCCCGGCACCGATTTGAGCGAAGAGGAACTTCGCGAGGCGTTGAAGGGGCAAGTTGCGCACTACAAGGTTCCGCGGCACTTTCGCATCGTTGACGAGATCCCCATGACGATCACCGGCAAACCTCAGAAATACATAATGCGCGACATGATGGCCGATCTTCTCTCGGCCGAGATGCAATAGGTGCTGCGAACACCTGCGCAGGCCGAATGATCGAACATCCCAAGAGGGAGGGTGCCCGCTTTCGTGAGGTGAAAGTGCTCTGATCTACGTCAGCGCAGAAAGAAATTTGCGCCGGGCGCCCTCCATATATTGACACCAACCCGCCATCACCCCCTATATGGTGTTGCTTCGGTTCCTTCGATTCTGATCGGAGGCTAAGAGGGAAGACGGTTCAAAGCCGGCACTGCCCCCGCAACTGTAAGTGGAGAGCGCGGTTGAATACGCCACTGAAAGTACGCTTTCGGGAAGGCCAGCCAAGCATAAATCCACGAGTCAGGAGACCTGCCGCAAGCACGACTTGATGACCACGAACGGAGGGTTCGGGGGCGTGCATTGGGCGGATGCCCGGCACTGCGTCCTCGACTCGTACAAAAAAGAGAGAGAGGACAGATGAGCATCATTGTGTATTCCAAACCCGCATGTGTGCAGTGCACCGCAACCACCCGCGCGCTGGATGCCAAAGGGGTCTCCTACGATGTTGTCGATCTGACGCAGGATGACGCCGCGATGACGCATGTCACCGAACTGGGATATCGACAGGCGCCAGTCGTCGTCGCGGGCGGTGATCATTGGTCCGGGTTTCGTCCCGACATGATCGCGCGTTTGGCCTAGGGGGTGTCTGAGCGGCCACCGATGCTTGTTTACTATTCTTCGGCATCGGGAAATACCCACAGGTTCGTGTCGCAGCTTGAGTGGCCAGCCCTACGTATTCCGGTCGAGGTAGAGGCCTCGCTACAGGAACCCACTTTGCCTTATGTGCTGATCTGCCCGACCTATGCGGATGGAGAGGGGCGTGGTGCAGTGCCCAAACAAGTGATCCGGTTCCTGAATGACCCGCAGCGACGCGGCCTGCTTGTCGGGGTGATCGGCAGCGGAAACAGAAATTTCGGTGCGACCTACGCCCTTGCGGGTCGCATCATCTCACAGAAATGCAATGTGCCTCAGCTATACAGTTTTGAGTTGGCGGGCACGCAAACCGACATTGCCCGCGTGCGCGCTGGGCTCGTGACGCTAGGGGAAGAACTATGCTCGACAGCGATCTGAACACGCTGGACTACCACGCGCTGAATGCGATGCTGAACCTCTATGACTCAGAGGGAAATATTCGCTTTGACGCGGATCGATTGGCCGCACGACAGTACTTTCTCCAGCATGTGAATCAGAACACCGTTTTCTTCCATTCTTTGGATGAGAAACTCGGCTATCTGGTGGATGAAGGATACTACGAAGCGGCGGTGCTGGATCAGTATTCCAAGAACTTCATGCGCAAAATCTGGGAGGCCGCGTTTGCCCGCAGGTTTCGCTTTCCGACCTTTCTCGGCGCGTTCAAATACTACACCTCCTACACGCTAAAGACCCGGGACGGGCAGCGTTTCCTTGAGCGCTATGAAGACCGGGTGGTCATGACCGCGTTGGCGTTGGCGCGCGGTGATGAGGATCTTGCCATGTCGTTCATGGATGAGATCCTTTCCGGGCGCTTTCAGCCTGCCACCCCTACCTTCTTGAACGCAGGCAAGGCATCGCGCGGCGAGCTGATTTCATGTTTCCTTCTGCGGCTCGAAGACAACATGGAGAGCATTGGGCGGGGCATCAATTCCGCATTGCAGCTTTCCAAGCGCGGGGGCGGTGTTGCGCTTCTGCTGACCAACATTCGGGAACATGGCGCTCCGATCAAGGGAATTGAGAACCAATCCTCCGGTGTGATCCCGGTGATGAAACTCCTCGAGGATAGCTTTTCCTATGCGAACCAGTTGGGCGCGCGGCAGGGGGCGGGGGCCGTGTATCTCAATGCCCATCATCCTGATATTATGCGGTTCCTCGACACCAAGCGCGAGAATGCAGACGAAAAAATTCGTATCAAGACGCTCTCTCTCGGTGTGGTGGTGCCGGATATCACCTTTGAACTCGCCAAGAAGAACGCTGACATGTACTTGTTCTCGCCGCATGACGTTGAGAAAGTCTATGGTGTGCCTTTCTCCGAAATCTCCATCACCGAGAAGTATGAGGAGATGGTGGATGATAAGCGTATCCACAAGAAGAAGATCAACGCGCGCGCGTTCTTTCAGACCATCGCGGAGATACAATTCGAGAGCGGTTATCCCTATGTGATGTTCGAGGACACGGTGAACCGGATGAACCCGATTGCGGGTCGGATCAACATGTCGAACCTGTGCTCGGAAATCCTTCAGGTGAACGAAGCGTCCGAGTTCAACGATGACCTGAGCTACGCCAAGCTCGGCACCGATATCTCCTGTAATCTCGGATCTCTCAATATCGCGAAGACCATGGATGGCAAGGATCTGGGCCAGACGGTTGGCGCTGCGATCCGCGCACTGACTGCGGTGTCGGAGATGTCTGCGATCGATTCCGTGCCGTCTATTCGGCGGGGGAACGACGAAAGCCATGCTGTTGGCCTTGGGCAGATGAACCTGCATGGGTTCCTCGCGCGTGAACTTGTCCATTATGGCAGCGCGGAAGGGGTTGAGTTCACGTCTGTCTATTTCGCTGCTGTAGCCTACCACGCCATTCGTACCTCTTGCGAACTCGCGCAGGAGCGTGGGCGGAGCTTTGCAGGGTTTGAGGCATCAGACTATGCGTCGGGCGCGTTCTTCGAAAAGTACACCACGCAGGACTGGCTCCCGGAAAACGATGTGGTTAAGCGGCTGTTCGAGGGTATCACCTTGCCGACCCGCGCGGATTGGGAGGCCTTGAAGGCCGACGTGATGGAGCACGGGCTATACAACCGCAATCTTCAGGCCGTACCGCCCACGGGCTCGATCTCTTATATCAACAACTCGACCTCTTCTATTCATCCCATCGTCTCGAAGATCGAAATCCGCAAAGAGGGCAAGATCGGGCGCGTCTATTACCCTGCCGCCTTCATGAACAATGACAACCTCGACTACTACCGGGATGCGTATGAGATCGGGCCGGAGCGCTTGATCGATACTTACGCAGCGGCCACGGAACATGTCGATCAAGGGCTGTCTCTCACCTTGTTTTTCCCTGCCGAGGCGACGACGCGCGATATCAACAGGGCGCAAATCTATGCCTGGAAGAAGGGTATCAAGACCATTTACTACGTGCGTCTGCGCCAAGAGGCCCTAGAGGGGACTGAGGTTCAGGGCTGCGTGTCCTGTAGCCTGTGATTGGAGAGAGATGATGAAAGACCTGCCGCAAACCGTCACGATCCCGCGCGCGATCAACTGGAACCGCCTCGACGATGAGAAAGATCTCGAGGTGTGGAACCGCCTCACGGTGAACTTCTGGCTGCCGGAGAAAGTCCCGCTTTCCAACGATATTCCGAGCTGGGCCACACTTACGGATCACGAGAAGGAGCTGACGATCCGGGTTTTTACTGGGTTGACGCTTCTTGATACGATTCAAAATACGGTCGGTGCGCCATCGCTGATGCCTGATGCGGTCACGCCACATGAAGAGGCCGTGCTGACGAATATCGCTTTCATGGAAGCGGTACACGCCCGTAGCTATTCTTCGATCTTTTCGACGCTGTGTTCGACGAAAGAAATTGACGAGGCATTCCGTTGGTCCGAGGAAAACCCGCACCTGCAAGCCAAGGCAAAGGCAATCCTCGAGACCTATGCGCCGGGCAATGATCCCTTAAAGCGCAAGATCGCGTCGGTGTTCCTTGAGAGCTTCCTGTTTTATTCCGGCTTCTATCTGCCGATGTATTGGTCGAGTCGCGCAAAGCTCACCAATACGGCCGATCTGATCCGCTTGATTATTCGCGATGAGGCCGTCCACGGCTATTACATCGGTTACAAATTCCAACGTGGCTATGAGAAGTTGGACGACGCAGAACAACAGGCGTTGAAGGACTATGCTTTCTCGCTGATGTTCGAGCTCTATGGGATTGAGAACCAATATACCGAAGAGCTCTATGACGAGATCGGATTGACCGAGGATGTGAAGGTTTTCCTGCACTACAACGCAAATAAAGCCCTGCAAAACCTAGGTTTTGAAGCCTTGTTCCCACCCGAAGTCTCTGAGGTCAATCCTGCGATCCTGGCGGCTCTGAGTCCGGACAGTGAGAACCATGACTTCTTCTCTGGGTCTGGATCTTCCTATGTTATCGGTAAGGCGGTCGCGACTGAGGATGAGGATTGGGATTTCTAAAAGGTGCCAATAAACTAGGAGGGACGCGCAGGTTGCGCGCCCCTTTCTTAAACATCAACTGTGACCTTGCCGATTGGATTTGAGCAGCAGGCTAGAATATACCCGGCCTCGATATCGTCTTCGGAAATACCGCCATTGTGGACCATATGGACCTCGCCTTCGGTTTTCTTGATCTTGCAGGTGCCACAGACCCCGAACGTACAGCCGGAGGGGATGTTCAGCCCGACCGAACGTGCGGCCGCGAGGACTGTGTCGGTTTCCACCACCTTTGCCGTCACACCTGAACTGCTGAAGGTGATTTCGGCCTTGCTGTCATCATCCGGAATTACATCGTCAAGCTCTGGCTGTTCCGCGACAGTTTCGACCGGCGCACCAAAGCTCTCCTGATGGTAGTTCTCCATATCGAACCCGAGCCCTACCAAAGCCTCGCGCACCGCGGTCATAAATGGCTCAGGGCCGCAGCAGTAGACCTCGCGCTCGAGGTAGTCCGGCGCCATGAGACCGAGCATAAGTTGATTGAAGAACCCCTGATAGCCGGTCCAAGGGCGGAAGGGATCGGGTTCTTCAACCACGAACTTCAGATCCAAGCCGGAGGTTCGACTGGCCATCTGTTCCAAGCGTTGGCGATAGATAATCTCGGAAGGACGTTTGGCGCAATTTATGAACACCACGTCCAGATCGCGCCCTTCATCCCACATGCAGGTGGTCATGGACATCATCGGTGTGATCCCCGATCCCGCTGAGAGGAACAGAAATTTCTCTGCCTGACTGTGCGCGTTCGAGAACAAACCCGCAGGCCCAATAGCCTTGAGTCGCATTCCCGGTTTCAGGTTGTCGAGCATCCAGCGTGTCCCGATACTATCGGTTTGCGCCTTCGCGGTGATGGTAATCGTGCGCGGGCGCGAAGGCGAAGACGAGATCGTATAGGTGCGATGCACAACGCCACCTGGCTGTTCCGGCGCAGGGATTTCCAGGGTCAAAAACTGGCCCGGATCATAGGAGAACTGTGCTCCGGAGGGCGAACGAAATGAGAAGCTAGCCGTGTCCGCCATTTCGGGCACGACTGAGACACATTCCAGCATCTCGTTGTCCTGCCAGAGCGCAGAGGAGAAAGAGGAAGATGAGATCATTTTTCTACTCCGCGGCCAGAGCATTAGAATGCAGGCGTTCGGCCAACGTTGTGCAATACCAATCGACAAACTGTAGAACGCCGGATTCCTGAATTGCGGAATAGGGACCGGGAACATAGGCCGGGCTATCGATGCCTTGTTGGTTATCCTCGACCACCTGACGGTCCTCGTCATTCGTCGCTTGCCAGACCTCGGTGAGCCGTTTCAGATCGTAGTCCACATCTTCGACTGCGTCCTTGTGGACCAACCATTTGGTCGTGACTTCAGTTTCCGTGGGGCTAATCGGGGTCACGCGGAAAACGATGGAATGGTCGGCAAGGAAGTGGTTCCAGGTTGTCGGGTAGTGGAACTTCAACAAAGAGCCTGCATCCGCGAAAGGCGCGCGTCCAAGCCAGCGACGTACGGCCGACTTCCCATCCATTGTATAGCTTTCAGCGCCTTCCTTTAGGGGCATGCGTGCCAAGCGGAACTGGCCGTCGTCGTGCATGTAGAACTGCGACGGTAGACCCACGGCCTCGCAACGATCAAAGTGGGTCTTTAGGTGCGGCGGTGTCGCACCCTCTTCAATCCCTGTGATAGTGGGATCATCCGGGAAGGTGCGGCAAAGGGCAGGGTGATTGCCGCCGCAATGATAACATTCTCGGTTGTTTTCCCAGACCAGTTTCCAGTTGCCCTTTTCAATGATTGAGCTTTCATGAGCGACCTTAGCGTTGGCAAGATCGTGCGGTTCAAGATAAGGGCGCGCGATCTCGGCGAAGGTGTCGAAATCAGGTGCCTCATCTGCAAGGCAGATATAGACCAACCCGGCCAGTTCACGGCAATGCACTGTCTTCAACCCATGCTGGCTCGGGTCGAAATCAGAACCCATATCTCGGGCCCAGAGCAAGGAGCCGTCGAGTTCGTAGGTCCATTGGTGATACGGGCAGACCAGTTTGGGAGCGTTGCCTTTGCGCGCTTTGCAGATCACTGAGCCGCGGTGTCGGCAGGTGTTGTGAAAGGCCCTGACCTCATTGTCCGCACCGCGCACGATGATCACTCTGTAGGCACCCACTTTGTGCGTTACATAGCTGCCCGGCTTCTCCAATTCGCAGGCAGGAATGACAAACAGCCAATCGCGATAGTGGATGTTTTCGAGGTCTAGTTGGAAGATGTCCGGGTCGATATAGAACGCCTGTTCAAGGGAATGGCCCGGCCTGCGCCGCGCAAGAAGCTCGGTTGCTGAATTCATTTCTGGCTCTCCTGCCGCGCCCCGCGGCGATTTCTGGGCGGATGACAGGGAGACGCCATTCGGTGGCGTGAGGACGCCGCCCGAAACAGGTGCCCCCACCGCCACCCGCGGTTTGACATATGCATGAGGCTGGTTTCCGGACTTGGAAGGGGCTTACGCCCGGTTGCGACACCTTCCCGGAATCCTCGTTCCAGTGGTTGACTGTCGAAACCTGACCTTCGTTACCGTTGCGGGGGCAGTACCGGAATTGCACCGGTTTCCCAATTCTCTGCCGTTTCCAACGAAACAGCAGCACCTCATTTTTTCAGAGTGGTCCGAGGGCGGGCCCATTGCTGAAATGCAAGCGACATCTTCAGGTTCAAAAGCGCACTGATGCCCGGAAATTGCCTTGCGGCGAAAGTGATCACCTACGCAGCGCTGGAAGTCGCATGTTGAAATGGCGATTCAGTGGGGGGAGGGAAGTCTGGGTGAGATTGCCCGCGACCTTCGGGGTCTCGTGACATCTCCCGGAGGTGACAGCCGAGCAAGATGAGCGCGGGCCAGAGCATGTAAGCTTCGATTTCGAGGTTCTCGCCAAAAGAAAGTAGAACAAGGGTCATGAGAATACCGAGTGGCAGACGGCCCCTTGGATTGCGGGCGCCGTCCGTAAGCACAACGGCGAGGTGGGCCAATAGCGGAACCAACAAGGCGAGGAAGCCCACGAGACCCTTGACGAAGAGCAAGCCAAACCATGTGTGGTGGCTGCCGATTGGCATGTATTCCACGAGATGCGGTCCCGGTTGAACGGTGCCGTGACCAAACCAAACGGCATCGGTCTCCCATCTTTCGCGCGCAATGCGTTGAAGCGTTTCTCGCACGCGCGTGCTATCGGCGCGCGCTGCCTTGAAGCCATGTATGCCGGCCTTTCCAAGATCAAGCGCTGTCGCACCCCAAGTGGCGAAGCTTGCCGTGACAGCTGATAGGGCCAGCCAGGCCCAGCTCTTGATGACGAGTGGCAGCAACCTTGGTCCGAATGTGCAACAGACCAGACCAACGAGCCCCATACGTGATTTTGAGGCAAGGATCATTAGAACCCCAGCGCCTAGCCCCGCCAGCATCCAGCCGCGATGCCTCTCTTCAAGGGCGAAGAGGACCGACAATACGCCGAGCAGTGCCGCGAAAGGCGACCATGGTGCGTAGAACTGCCAGCGAGGTGTCCAGCTCGCAGGGTCGAAGGTAAATAGGTAGACCGAGAAATACTCCGGCCCCGGTCCACCGACCGCCTTCAGCGGCGAGGTGAAAATTCGCTCGGGCAAACCGAGGTAAGGGGCAAGCAGCAAGATCGGTGCGATGAGCAAGGTCCAGAGACCAAGCACGCATTGCGCGCGTATCAGGAGCTCGCGTCGGATGGGCAACACCGCTCCAACCAAGGGAAACAGGGCAAGGAGTGCCCAACCCTTGGCCCAACCAATACTCGATTTGATCGTCTTCTTCAGCCCCAAGCCCCAGTCGATATGACCGATCCATAGGGCGATCAGCATGACACTCATTCCGATGATCCAGAGCCAGACGATCCAGGGCACTGGACCGGTCGGCCATAGATCGCGACGGATGGCTTTGCCGAGGTAGAGGGATAGCGCCGCTAGTCCCGCAAGCACCCAAGCGAGGACTGGCCCGACCACGTAGAGTGCCCCGAAGGCATAGAACACCCAAGTGAGTGTCAAGCTATGCCATATGAGGGACTCGGCAGGATTGCGCGGTCGGAGCGGATGCATCACCGTTCCTTCGGCGTATTCAGCAGGCGGGAAACGAGCGGTTGGCGCACCCAAGCGAGAAACAGCCCCATGCACAACATGAAGGTGGCCGCGATCCCCGCAGCCAGAGCGAGTTTGCGTCTCGGAGACGAAGGGTGTTCGGGGCGGGACGGGTTCTCAAGGACCTGAATCAAAGGATAGGACGCATAGACGTCGGTTTTGGTCGATTGAGTGCGGGCAATGGCCGAGGCAAATACCGCTTCGGCAACAGCGAAATCGCGCTGCCGATCTTCTAGTTCGGCTGCCAAACTTGCTAAGGCCGTTAGCCGATCTTCTTCCTCGTCAACGCGTTCTGCCATAGCCATATGTTGACGGGCGAGGCCGGCGCGGTGGGCGTTCTCGCGCACGAGTTCGCTCAGAAGCGCGGCCCGCTGTCCTTCCGGCGCTCTGTCGAGATGTGGTAGGTCTTCCATCGTCAACCCAGTGACCGCCGCGGCCCTGGTACGCGCGGCATTTGTCGCCGCGTCATAGGCGTCTTGCGCTTTCAGGCGGGTTGGATGGCGCGCGCCAAACGTGGTCGCGGCTTGTGCAAGGACAGCGGCATGAATGGACACCTCTTTCAACAGTTCAAGATAGGGGGCGTCAGCATAGAGCTTAAGCGTCATCGCTGCGGACTCGGGTGGCAGGTTGAGCGCGGTTTCCAGAGCGCTGACCTTCACAGCCTGATGCTCCAGTTCGTTCTCCAGAGAGCTCAGTTCCTGCTTTAGGCGATCGTGGGCCGCAAGTTGCGCGCGGTACTGATCCGCGTTGGTGAGGCCACTTCGGGCCTGCAGTTCGTTGATCGCGGCGCGCGTGTCACGCACGGACTGGGTATAATCTTCGATCGCTGAATTGCCGCTTTTCTCGCGCGTGGCGAGTTCATCAGAGCGCAGCTGATCGATCTCGTCAAAGAACGCTGCGATGAGTGCGTTTCCATAGAGTTGTGCGGCCTCGGGATCCCCGCCTTTGACCTCGATGTGAATAAGGCTGGTTTGATCGACCAGTGTGACTCTTGGCCTTTCTAGTTCGTGATGGCTTAGGCCAAGGCTTGCCGCCGCCGTTTCCAGAATGCGATCTGCGCCGATCAGGCGTTTGTAGGTCTCAGTCGGGCTGACAGAGCCGTTCGAGAAGGCGGAATTGGCGTAGGACGAAGCGTGGCCAATCTCGTTGAGATTGACCGAAGCGGATGCACCGGATCCAGGTAGGATCAGGGAAGCGTGGGAACTGAACTTGAGCGGCGCCGTCGCAAGGTATCCCATGATCGGCGCCCAAAGAGCGCTGGCCCCGAGAAAAAACACTGCTGCATACCGCGGCAGGCGGCCAGCGTCCGAAAGCCGTCCCCCCGTTAGGATGCGACGCCAACTTAGCGAGCGCAAAGGGCGGCGACAAATGGACAGCCACCGCAGTGGGTTTGTGGAGCTGACGGTTTCGATATGATCCGGGGAAGTCATGCAAGAGTCCTCTTTATGGTTAAGAGAACTACGCTGAACACGGGCTTCAAGTCATTCGGCCAAGGGGATACGTCACCGCGCGAAAGACGAGATGGCTACCCCTTCGGATAGCAGGCAGCTTAGAGCAAGCCTTCTTCCTGAGCCATCAAGGCCGCTTGGGTCCGGTTATTGGTGCCGAGTTTGCGGTAGAGCGTTTTCACATGCAGTTTTACCGTCGGTTCGGAAAGGTCGAGGTCGCGGGCAATTTCCTTGTTGGATTTGCCTTCGGTCAGTCCGCGCAGCACCTGTTTCTCACGGGGCGTAAGTTTACGGGCGAGCGGATGCTGGGATTCGGGTTCTTCAGAGGTCATGAACCCGGCAGGCAAGTATTGCTCACCCATCGCCATGAAGCGAATGGCGTTTACAAGAGAGCGGGCAGGAAGCGTTTTGGGTACGAAACCCGCAGCTCCGAGATCAAGTGCTCTTTCTGCAAGCGATCGCGTCGCTTCTCCCGTGAAAAGGGCGACCCGCTCGGTGTTGTCCATGGCGATGGCCATTTCGAGGCCTTTGAGACCGTTCATACCGGGCATCTTGAGATCGAGCAGGACAAGATCAAAGGGGCCTTCCGCCTTGATGATCTTCGCGGCGGTGTTGAAATCCGGCGCCGTCGTGACTTCGATTCCACCTGCTGCCTTAATATAAGCGACCAACGTATCGAGAACCAACTCGTGATCATCTGCAATCAATATCTTCACGGGGTTACTCCGAGTTAACTTACGCACCTGATACTGGGAGATTGCGGCGGATTGAAGATCAGGATCCTGCGTTTTACCTATCCTTGCGTATAGATACATCTCCCTCCGGGATCATCATAATGCCCTATGGGATGAGCTTTCAACCACCCGCGTCAAGAACTGTCCCTTCGCCCGGCTATCGCCAAGTCGCAGGGACAATCATGGTTACCGGACACTGCTTAACTGACATGTGCCGGAGATCACGCCATGCATTTCGAACCCGCCAGACATCTATACTACGGCTCTGTCGCTGCGACCCCGCATACCCTGCCGACATGCAGAATCCTGGGGCAGCGCGTTGTGAGTGCGTCTGCGGATCGCGTTGTGCGCACCTTGCTGTCTCCTGGGCGCCGAAGCGTCTTTTTTCTCAACGCACATTGCGCGAATATCCGCGCAGAAGACCCAGCCTATGCCGCTGCCATGGCGCGTGCGGATTTGGTCTTGCCTGATGGGATTGGTGTCGAACTTGCGGCACGGATGCAGGGAGAGCAAATCGCCGAAAACCTGAACGGGACGGATTTCACGCCGCGCCTTCTGCGACAGGCCGCGGAGTGGGGGTTATCGGTCTTTCTTCTTGGTGGTAAGCCCGGTACTGCAAGGGCCGCATCGGCGCGCCTTTGCCTCGACATTCCTGGTTTGCAAGTTGCAGGAACGCGGGACGGATATGGCGATGTGGCGCGTCCTCTCGATGTGATCGAAGAGATCAATGCGTCGGGTGCGGATATCGTGCTCGTTGCGATGGGAGTCCCGCGTCAGGAACTTTGGATCGATGCACATCGACAGTTGATCGATGCTCCATTGGTTCTCGGCGTTGGCGCGCTTTTTGATTTCCTTGCCGGCAATGTGAGACGGGCTCCGCACTGGTTGCGCAAGCGGCGGATGGAATGGGTATGGCGGCTCGCGATGGAGCCGCGCCGCATGGCCAAACGCTATCTTGTCGGAAATGCCACTTTCCTGATGCGGGCCTCCGTTCATGCGGCACGGCAGATGGATTCGCAACGTTGCTTGGATATTGTGATCGCAAGCCTAGGTTTGGCGGTGTTGGGCCTTCCCATGCTGACATTGGCCGCGTTGATCCGGCTCGACAGCAAGGGCCCGGCCTTGTTCAAGCAGATACGCGTTGGCAAGGACGGCCGCACGTTTGGTGTCTACAAGTTTCGCTCGATGCATGTGGACGCAGAGGCGCGCCGCGCGGCTCTACTCGCGAAATCTGATCGCGAAGGGGTGTGCTTTAAATCTCGAAATGACCCGCGTGTCACACGGATCGGAAAGTACCTGCGCCGTCTTTCGCTTGATGAATTGCCTCAGCTTCTCAACGTGTTGAGGGGTGAGATGTCTGTGGTTGGGCCACGCCCCGCGTTGCAGGAAGAGGTCGATAAGTACCCGTCCCGCGCCATGGGCCGTCTTGCAGTGAAGCCCGGTATCACCGGTTTGTGGCAAGTGTCTGGGCGGGCGGATATCGGTTTTGACAAGATGATCGACCTCGATCTCGCCTATGTGCGCGCGCGTTCCACGCTACTCAACTTAATCCTGATTGCTCTGACCTTCCGCGCCGTTTTCTCGGGGCGTGGAGCCTACTAATTCCGAATGAGAGGAAAAACGTTATGAAACCTGTAAGAAAAGCCGTCTTCCCCGTCGCTGGTATGGGAACCCGTTTTCTGCCTGCGACAAAGACAGTTCCGAAGGAAATGCTACCGCTCGTGGATCGGCCCTTGATCCAGTATGCGGTGGACGAGGCGCGTGCCGCTGGAATCGAGGAATTCATCTTTATCACGTCGCCGGGCAAGACGGCGCTCGAGAACTATTTCGGGGCAGCGCCCGCCTTGGAGCGTACCTTGTCGGAGAAAGGCAAGACGGGACCACTCGAAGCGCTTCGCCCGTCGCATGTCGCGGAAGGCGCGGTGAGCTTTGTGCGCCAGGAAAATCCCAAAGGGTTGGGGCATGCAGTGCTATTGGCGCGGCGACTCGTTGGTGATGAACCTTTTGCCGTAATCCTGCCAGATGATCTGATCCGCGCCCGCACGCCGGCTCTCAAACAGATGGTCGAGGCCCATTCAAAGAACCGCGGCCATATGATTGCGACGGAAAGCGTATGCGATGATCGGATCAGCTCCTATGGGGTTGTCGATATTGAGCGCCGCGAGGGTGCGGTGCAAATCTTGCGCGGGCTGGTGGAAAAACCGCGCCCAGAAGAAGCCCCGTCGCAGTCCGGTGTCGTGGGGCGCTATATCCTCGAGCCGAGTATTTTTGAGCGGCTCGCGGTGCAAGGTCCGGGTGCGGGTGGCGAAATCCAACTGACCGACGCAATTGCGGCGGATATCGCGGAAACGGGTGTCAACGGTTTCGAGTTCGACGGGGAGCGCTTCGATTGTGGGTCCGTTTCCGGTTTCTTGAATGCCACGATTGCCTACGCTCTTGATCGTCCCGACCTGATCGACAATCTGCAAGGCTTCTTGCGAGGGCGCGCGACCGGCCTGTCGCAAGCCGCTTGAGCCAGAGAACAAGACAGAACCCTATCCGTACGGATAGGGTTCTGTCCGCATGCCCGACTTAAACCGATGCTGTCCCTCGGGCATGATCGGTCCGATTTCCTATTGGAGAAGCAAATCATGTTGCGCTTTTTGATGTTCCTCGGCCTGTCTTTGGGTGTGTTGGTCGGGCCTGCCGTTGCAGATGAGGTGCCACGTCCCGAAGGCGAGGTTCTCCTGACGGTGTCGGGTGAGATTGCGAACACCAACGCTGAAGGTGCCGCGCAGTTCGATATGGATATGCTTATGGCGATGCCAGCGACGCGGTTTCGTACGACGACGCTTTGGACCGAAGGCGTCAAGACCTTCAAAGGGGTCTCCTTGATCGAGCTTCTGGAAGTGGTCGGAGTGAATGGGAAGACGCTTCGGGCCACTGCGTTGAACGACTACTCGATCGAGATTCCCGTAGACAGCATTCAAGCAGGCGCTCCGATTGTTGCCTACGAGATGGATGGCGAAACGATGTCACGCCGTCAGAAGGGGCCTCTTTGGATCGTCTATCCCTATGACAGTGATGAAGATTTTCGCACGGAAGTGATTTACTCCAGAAGCATCTGGCAGCTCGACCGGATCGAGATCGTGAAATAACGCTGGACGCATCCAGTGGAATGCGGACCATGGGCTTATGAGGAAGCGCGGTTCATTTCTAGGTCATTTTCGCCGATATAGCCTGTGGCTCAGTTGGGCGGCGGGCTTTTCGGTCCTATTGTGTTTCGTGGTGCTGGTGTTCCTGACCAGCAGAGTGATCCTTGGTCTGGAACAGCAGCGCACCGCCAGTTCCGACAATGTGCAATGGACGTTGACCCAAGTTGAGGTCGAACATCTGGCCTTTCTGAACGCGCTTGAACAGCATCTCCATGCGGAGGGCGGGCCGGTGCCTGTGCCTCAAGATCTTACGAAGGTGCGCCGGCAATTCGATGTCTTCTATAGCCGAGTCGATACCTTGTCGCGGGCGCAGCTTTATGAGCCTTTGCGGCAGACGTCCGATTTTGGACGTCCGCTTGCCAAGGTCACAGGGTTCCTGGATCAAGCGGTCCCGCTGATCGACGGGCCGGATCAGGGCTTACAGAACGGAATCGTCGAACTCTGGCAGGAGGCTCATGCGCTGCGTTCGCAGGTGCGTTTGTTATCCTTGCACGGTTTGGCCTATTTCGCAGGTCAGTCAGATCTTCAGCGTGCGGAGACAACGGCCACACTGACGCGGTTGGCGATCTTGTCTATTGGCCTCTTGGTAGTATTGGCCCTGGCCAGCATCTACCTCATCTATATCAACCGAATTACTCAACGACGCGGCGATGATCTGGTGAAAGCCAACCAGAGGATGAATACCATCCTGTCGACTTCGCATGACGCGGTGATTGTCTCTGATGAGAGTGGAAAAGTCATTGAATTCAATCGCGCCGCAGAGAGCATCTTTGGCTATGGCGCGGACGAGGCGAAAGGCCGTTCAATAGGCGATTTGATCGTGCCTCCCGAGTTGCGGGACCTACATGCTGCGGGCATCAAACGGATGCGCCACGGTGGCGAACGGCGCGTGGTCGGACACGGGCGCGTGCAATTGCAAGGCATGCGAAAAAACGGAGATGTCTTCCCTGTAGAACTCGCATTGCAGTCGGCTCCGCTCGCCAATGGGGAGATCATCATCGGATTTCTGCGCGACATTTCTGAAACGGTTGCGGCGCAGGAAGAGCTTATCGCTGCCCGAGACAAGGCGCTCGCGGGCGAGCGGGCCAAGTCGGATTTCTTGAAGGTGATGAGTCATGAAATTCGCACACCTCTGAATGGCTTGCTTGGTAACTTGTCGCTCCTAAAGAACCTCAACCCATCGCGGCAGCAGGTGCAGATCATCCAGAACATGGATCTGTCCGGCCAGCTTCTTCTAACCCATGTCGATACAGTTCTTGATATCGCACGTTTTGAGGCCGGCAAACTTTCGGTTCAGCGTGAACCGATTGATCTCGGGGTCTTGATGCAAGAGCTTGTCGATAGCCAAAGCGGCAACGCCGCCCAGCGTGGCAATAGCATCGAATGGCAATGGTCTGGCCCTGCAAGACCATGGGTTGCAACCGATGCCCAGCGCTTGCGGCAGATTCTTCTAAACCTTGTCGGAAACGCCATAAAATTCTGTGAGAATGGGCGCATATCGCTTGAAGTTGAGGTCGCCGAGGAGAGCGCACCAGGGCAACACCCTGTCTATGAATTCCGGATAGTCGATACCGGCGTCGGTATTGCGGAAGAACATCAAGACGAGATATTCGAGGACTTTCACACTCATGATCCTTCTTTTGAGCGTTCTGCTGGTGGGACTGGTCTCGGTCTGGGGATCGCGCGCCGCTTTACACAAGCGATGGGCGGCGAAATAGGGGTCGAGAGCAGCGTTGGAGAAGGGAGCGTGTTCTGGGTGCGCTTACCTCTTGAAGTGGTTGATGCCGCGCGGAGACCGTCTGCACACGAGGCGCAACTATCTGACCTGCAATGTCTCGACCTTCTTGTTGTCGAAGACAACGACATCAATCTCGCAGTGATCCGCAAGATGCTCGAGATTGACGGACATAAGGTCACCACCGCGAAGAACGGTAAGGAAGGCGTGGATGCTGCCTATGGTCATCGGTTCGACGCCATCCTCATGGATGTCAGTATGCCGGTTATGGATGGACCGACCGCAGCGCGGCATATTCGTGCGGGAGAGGGCCGCTCAGTGGATGTTCCCATTCTCGCGGTTTCTGCGAATGTGCTCCCCGAAGCGGTTCAAGGGTTTCGCGATGCTGGGATGACCGCTTTTGTTGGCAAACCCCTCGCGCTTTCCACACTGCGCAAAGCGCTGGCGGCGCTGCTTGGAGGAAAGCACCCAGTCGGGGAAGGCAGCGCCCGAGAGATGAATGAGCCATTGAATGCAATGCGCGAGGACCTTGGTCCAGATGCGTTTGACCGCTTCGCAGAGCGATTTGTGGCGGAGGCAGACGCGATGCTTGGGGATCTCGGGCGTTCGGATTGGGCCGAAGGTGATCTCGACACGCTCGCATCGCAGAGCCACAGGTTGGCGGGCTCTGCGGCGATGTATGGGTTTCTTGAGCTCCGAGATGTCTTGGTCAATATCGAAATGGCGGCCAAGGACAATGATCGTGAGGTGCTTGCATCTCTGGCAGGGGCCGCGAGTACGGCTTGGGAAGATGCGCGCGCAACGGTCTTGCGCGCGCGTCAGGCTTAGTCGTTAAGCAAGAGCGTTGCAGCGCCAATCGTGCCGATGACACGACCGATTTCGGCAACGCTCGTCACCGCGCTATCATAGCAGGCGATGGCATCCCCCGGGAGAACATAGGGGTCGTAGTCATCCCGGTCACCACGCCGCAAGAGGTTTTCGATACGGCGTTCAATAACAACCGAGACACCGGTCACCGGGTTGCGCGAAAAGAGCACCGCACTACGGTTTGCGTTTGTTGTCTTTGCTCCGCCGACGCAGTTGGTATTCACAACAGCCTGCATAAACCGTGTGCCGTAAGGCACTTGGCGAGATTCACGGCCAATCGCAGACGGCGCATTTCCGGTTGCGGGCTGTGTCAGGTTGGATAGGTAAAGCGAGACGCCCGGCGGGCTAATCGGGCTCGGTCGCATCAGGTCGTCCTGAAAACACATGCGGCTTTTGACGACGATTTTGTCGCCGGTGAGCATCATAATGTCAGTGGGGTCAGTGCCATCAAAGACACCACGCAGGTCCATCTGGTAGATACGGCCCTGGCGGTGAAGCTCTACCGCAGAGAGATCCGCATCCGGACGCACACCACCAGCCGCACGTAGGGCAGCAGAAAGATTGCGCCCTTCCGTCGAGGCACCCAAGGCTTGCTGTCGTCTTGTATCCATCGCGTCGCCTTGTACGCCACCGATCTCTACGGCATGCGGTTCAAATACCGCGCCGACAACTCCGACGGAGACAGATGCGAAATCGGTGATGCGAACGGCAATCCGCGGAGGCGTTTCGTAGAAGTTCTCTGCCACAAGTGCCTGGGCGAGGGCGGCTTCGACCTCTGCGGTTGATCGACCCTGAGCCGGGATCGGCGGCAGATAGGGGAGTTTCAGGTTGCCATCGCGCGAGACCACATAGGCTTTGGACAGCAACTCGTCTCCATCGACCGTAACCTGTACGAGGTCATTGCGCGATAGCTTCTCTCCGAGAAGGCTATTGAGGGAGGGACCGCTCCATTTGCCGATATCTGAGTTGCGCCCGCCGCCGATCTCTGGTCGGCAGTTGGCTGTATTCATGGAGGCGGATTGGAGAAACGCGGTCTCGTTATCCGTCTGTGACGTGGCGCGATACTGTGCCTGATATCCAGCCCCGCGCGAGACTTCTTCGATATTCGCAGGGGTCTTCATACTGCTGCACGCTGCGAGCGTGACACAGCTCACAGCACTGAGCAGGCATACCTTGATGTGCGCTTTCATAGCTAGCGGCTCCTTTGATGGATCTGCCGCTTGAGTAGCGCGTGCTCTTTCCTGATTGCAGATTGGCATAGGGATTGCGCACCGCTCCATTCGGATAGGTGCCCCTCCTTGTGTCTTTCCAGCCTCTCCTACCGGGCCCGCGACCCAACGGACGCAACAAGGTAAATCCTTCATCACCCGAAGCACCTGTCTGGAAGACACCTCATGATCATGAACCATCTGAATGCCGCATTTGCGCGCCAGTTCTTTGCCTACGCTGTCTCAGAAACGGCAGCAAAGGCGTCGCGCCTTTTTGTCGTGGTCGTTGTGGCGCGCATGATGGATGCCGAAGCGATCGGCATTGCCGCTGCTGCATTGGCGGCTGGCGATATTCTCAAGGCGCTAACCGAGAACGGGGTCGGGCAGAGGATTATTTCAGCGACAGAAAGCGAACTCGCATCGCGTTGCGCGACGGCGCGCCGGATCTTCTGGTTCTGGTGTGGTGCGCTTTTCCTGGCGCAGAGCGCAATTGCTTTGACGCTTTATATCGTGGGCCAGACGCAGATGGCGGCACTTCTATTCGTTCTTTCGCTCGAATATCTCTTCATGCCAGCTGGCCTCGTGCAGGCAGCGCTCGCAATGCGCGAAGGCAAGTTGCAGCAGACCGCAGCGATTGCAGGTGGGCAGGTGGTCTTCGCCAATATTGCCACGAGCCTTCTCGCGCTTGCCTGGGCTTCGCCATTGGCAATGGTGTTGCCGAGGGTCTTGTCCGCTCCGATCTGGCTTGTCCTGATGCGCCGCTTGCGACCGTGGCAACCTGTTCCGGACGTCAAGCACGCGCCCTTGCTGCCCTTTTGGGGATATGGTGTCGCCGTCTTGGGTGTCGAAGTGGTGAAGGTGATGCGGCTCCAAGCGGACAAGCTTGTGGTCGGAACCATGCTCGGCGCCGAGACCCTCGGCATCTACTTCATGGCCTTCAATGCCGGGCTAGGGCTTGCCACGTCTTTCACGCAGGCCTTCTCGGTGGTGCTCTTTCCACACCTCTGTGCCGCAGACGATCGCCTAGGCGCTTTGCGTCATGGGCTTCTGGTGTCGCTTGCTGTTTTGACACCGCTTGTCTTGCTGCAAGCTGGTCTTGCACCTCTTTATGTCCCCCTTCTTCTTGGGGAGACATGGCAGGCTACATCTCACTTGGTCTCGATCCTGTGCCTGGCTGCCTTGCCGAACGTCATTTGGTCGGCCACCGCAGGCTGGCTTCGGGTCGAGGGGCGGCCAGGGCAAGAACTACTGGTCAGCGTTGCGCTTGCCGTGGTGCTTGTCGCGAATTCGATCCTGCTTGCGCCCTATGGTCTAACGGCGATCGCCGTCGGATACCTCTCTTTTTCCACCCTCATCATGCTGACAGCGACGGCGATGTTCTTGCCATCCCGTCAAGGTCTGAGAAAGGCCGCGTTCTGATATGCCACGTTTCTCCATCATCTTGCCCTTCCACGCCGCAGCACAGACGATCGCCGCGACCATCCATAGCCTGCAGGCCCAGACCTTTGAGAATTGGGAACTGATTTGTATCAACGACCGCACACCGGACCAGAGCGGCGAAATCGTTGCCGCTATGGCGCTGCGCGATCCGCGCATTCGTTTGGTCGTTAGCCCCGCGTTCGGACCAAGCGAAGCCAGAAACCATGGAGCAAAGATCGCCCGAAGCGACCTGATTGCATTTTGTGATGCAGATGATTTGTGGGCTGATAGGAAGCTTGAAGAGTTGGACAGGGCGTTTCGCGCGCCAGAGGTCGCCGGCATTTTCGGGCGCATCGGGTTCTTTTGCGAGACGCCTGCCGATAGTCGTACCCAATCCACGGTGCCTAGTGGCGCTCTGACGATACCGCAGCTCCTTGCCGAGAATCCGGTCTGCACGATGTCGAACCTGACACTACGCCGCGACATCTTCCTCGCAGCAGGAGGTCTGGATCCCGATGCCGTGCATAACGAAGACCTCGAGTTGCTTATCCGGCTCGTCGGGTTGGGGTATCGTATCGAAGGCCTCAAGAGCCTACAGGTCTGGTACAGGACCGTAGTAACTGGGCTCTCGGCGGACTTGCCGGCTATGTTCGCTGGGCGCCAACGCGCTTTGCGGACGGCGGCTCGTTTCGGAGTGCACGCATCGTCGGAATCTGAAGCGGTCTATATGCGCTACCTTGCGCGCCGGGCGCTTCGTGTCGGAGCGACGCCACATGATGCCCTGCGCTATACGCTCGCCGGTGTGCGACAGGATCCCGTGGCTTTCCTACTCCCGGCGCGTCGTGGTCTCGCCACAGCTCTCGCTTCAGTTCTCGCCTTTGTTCTCACTCAGAAACAGCGCCATGTGCTTTTCTCGCGCTGATCTACTCACAGGAGTTCCCTATGCCTCGCGCCTCAATTGTTGTTCCGGCCTACAACTCAGCCGATACGCTGCCCGCCACGCTCGACTCTCTGCTGGCACAGAGTTTTTCTGACTTCGAGATCATCGTCGTCAACGACGGGTCGACCGATGAAACAGGCGCGGTTGCAGCTGCCTACGCAACCGATCCGCGTGTCAACGTGGTGTCGCAAGCAAACCGTGGTCTTGCAGGTGCGCGAAATACCGGAATCGCCGCAGCGCGCGGCGAATACATAGGGTTCTGTGATGCTGATGATCTCTGGGCCAGAGAGAAACTCGCGGCGCATGTCGAGCATCTCGATCAGAATGCTGACATCGGCCTGAGCTATTCCGGGTCTCGGCTGATCGACGAGGAGGGGCTTCCGATGGGGGCGGCACAACGGCCCCGGCTCAAGGGAGTGACCGGAGCGCATGTCTTCAAGCGCAATCCGATCGGCAATGGTTCGGCGGCCGTTATGCGACGCGCGGCATTGCGCGATCTTGCTTACCGCCCGAGATCTGAGCCAAGCCGTGACTGGGTCTTCGATGAGACATTTCGCCAGTCGGAAGATATCGAATGCTGGCTCCGCCTTGCCTTGACCACCGATTGGCAGATTGAAGGTGTGCGCGGGCCTCTGACGATGTACCGGATCAACGGCAACGGGCTCTCGGCGAATACGGATCGTCAGCTTGCGGCCTGGGAACGGGTCGTGAGCAAGCTGCGCCCCCTCAATCCAGAGTTCTTTATGCGCCATGAAGCGACGGCGCGGGCATATCAGTTGCGCTATCTTGCGCGTAGGGCGGTCAGCGCTCTGGATGGTGACGCGGCATGGGCGTTGGTGCGGCACGCTATGTATCACTCCCTCGTGCCGATCATCGAAGAACCCATCAAGACAGTCACCACAATTGCGGCAGCGGCGCTTCTCAGAGCGATAGGGCCGTCGCCTATCAACTACGCTGTGCGTTTGCGCGCAGGCATCGCGTCCCGATAAGGAAAGAGGCTCCATTCCCATGACCATGATTAAAGTTGTTCATCTTGTCGATGACACCACCGCAGGCGGTGTTATGCGCACCCTAGACCACCTTACCGGTCGTCCGGAGCTTACGGGGTGTGTGGAGCAGTCAGTTCACGCGATCAATCGTGGCTCCCTGACGATCGGACGCATTGATGCTGATGTGATCGTTTCGCACCTGACTGTGAGCTGGCGTGGCTTGCCAGGACTTGTTGCGCTGCGCGCCATGAATGCGTCGGCGCGCCTTGTGCATGTCGAACATAGCTATACGCGAGCGTTCACAGCATTGAACGTTGCGCGAAAATCGCGTTTCTTCGCTCTCTTGCGCGTTGCCTATTCTCTCTTCGACACCGTGGTCTCGGTCAGCCATGCACAAGCAGACTGGCTAAGGGCGCGCAGCTTGGTGTCAACTGATGCACTTCGCGTGATTCAGCCACAGGTCGAGCTTGGCGCGCTGACAAAGATCGTTCGCCCAACGCGCAAACCGCGCGTCATCGGAGCGATTGGGCGGCTTGAGCGTCAGAAGGGGTTCGACATCCTGATTGATGCCTTTCGTCTGTGCCCATCGCCAGATGCACGGCTATTGATATTCGGTCAGGGAAGCGAAAAAGCCCGCCTTGAAGAGCTTTCCGCTGGCGATCCGCGTATTGAATTCCGGGGACATGCAGAAGACCCTGCGCAGGCTTACAGAGAGGTCGATTTCGTCGCCGTGCCGTCTCGATGGGAGGCATTTGGCCTCGTGGTGCGAGAAGCCAAGGCCGCAGGCGTTCCGGTGCTATTGTCGCCCGTGGATGGGTTGCTGGATCAAGTTGGTGATGGTGCCAAACCCGTGGCCTATTGTGATACAAAGCGATGGGCGAACGCCCTCGAAGACGTGCTGCGCTTGGACGACCTTAGCACTTTCGCAACAGGATGTGCGGCTACCGAAGAAGAAAGCGACTTCGCCGCAGATTGGCGCGCGGTCTTTCTAGGTGACGACATGGCGCCCAGCTATCAGGACGCCGCATGAACATCGTGAGTCTGGGCGAGGACAAGTGCAAACGCTCGCAGAATCACAGGTCTGCTCGTGCGGTTTCCTGTGCACGGGTGCATGCCATCGCGTCTGGACAATCATCAAGCGCTGGGCAACGGTCGTAGCATGTCGCATTGGCCATTGACCCCGGAAGATATTACGAGACCTGCCTATCGGAGTCTTGCACAAGGTATCGCGAATGCAATTGAAGCGGGCGCTTTGCGGTCGGGTGATCGATTGCCGCCAC
This sequence comes from Shimia sp. FJ5, assembly GCF_032918335.1. NCBI lineage: Bacteria > Pseudomonadati > Pseudomonadota > Alphaproteobacteria > Rhodobacterales > Roseobacteraceae > Shimia > Shimia sp. FJ5. The sequence continues at coordinate 429,226 of NZ_JAWJUV010000004.1, forward strand.
ATCGTGATCTCGCATGGCAACTCGGACTGTCGGTGCAGACGGTTAGCAGAGCCTATGAAGAGCTTATTCGCGCCGATCTTGTGACAGGCGAGGTGGGGCGAGGCTCTTTCGTGAAGGCGAGGTTGCGGGAGACGATGACCACGCCTTGGCACAAGAGCACTCGTATCCAGCCAAAGTACGACCTCTCCCTAATGACACCAGTTGCACTCGCTCAGATCAACGAGGCTTGGAGCGAAACCTTGCACCGTATTGCTGGGCGTTTGGATGAAACAGTGATCTACGGGTTTCGGCCTCGGCAAACAGCGTCCCGCTACGCCAATATGGCGGCGGCATGGCTTGGGCGATGTGGCCTCGTCGTCGGGACCGGGCGAATTCTTGTGACCAACGGGATGACACCTGCAATGCATGTGGCTCTTGCAACCGTTGCGAGTCCGGGGGATGTCATCGCGACCGAGACACTGACGAGCCACACACTCCGGCCCACTGCAAAGTCCTTGCAGCTTCAATTGCGCGGCATCGCCTGCGACGACCGTGGCATGTGTCCCGATGCGCTTGTGGAGGCTGCGAAGGATGCCGGCGGACAGATGAAGGCCGTGTTCTTGCTTCCGTCAGGTGCAGGACCATGCGCCCGGATCGTCGATGCGGATCGACGGGCGGCCCTCGCAGATGCGGCGGTCTCGCAGGGGCTTGCGATTCTCGAATGTGATCCGCTTGGTCCCTTGGCGGCACGTCGTCCCCCGCCCATCGCCACCCTAGCGCCACATCACACGTTCTATTTCACTGGTATGACCAAATGCCTTTCACCTGGACTCCGCATCGGCATGTTGGCGATTCCCGAGGCACGCGTAGAGAGCGCGGTGAGCCATCATATGTCCGCAGCCTGGATGGTAACGCCTTTGATGGCGGAAATTGCGAAGGATTGGATCGAGACCGGCACCATTGATCACTTGCTTGCTGCACAGCGCTCGGAACTCGTGGCGCGAAACCGGCTCGCTGAAAGCATACTCGGCACGAAGAGCCTTGGAGCTCGCCATGGGCTTCACCGTTGGGTGATGTTACCGGAAGGGATGGATGAAGCCACCTTTCAGCGAGATGTACTGGCACAGGGTGTCGCTCTTGCGGCTGGCAGTGGTTTTTTTGTCTCCAATCCGAGACCCGCGATCCGGCTATGCTTGGGGGGCGTGGCGCGGCGTGACCTAGAGGCGGCGTTGACCATAGTGAGCAGGCTATTGCCCCGTCAGGGCGGCGTGCAGATGCCATCTGGCTGAAGCCGTGTGTATAAATTGTCATGGTTCAATGTAAAGATTGACTTGAGATTTTCCCCATCAGACCCTCCGTGGAAGCCGTATTGGTAAATGTCTGCGGCCTGAAACCATGCCCCCCGTTCACAGAACGCTGCATTGCGGTGGGCGCGATCACAGGGAAAACAGCAATGTCTTACAAGAAATTTTTCGTCACCAGTGCAATGGCCCTGATCTTGGGGACCGGAAGTGCAATGGCAGATACCTGGCGCTACGCCTTCGAAGAGGCGATGGACGAAGTTCAGGGCAAGTTCGCCCAGAAATTCAAGGAAGAAATCGAGGCGAACTCGGATCATCAAATTCAGCTCTTCCCGTTTGGAACGCTCGGTGAATCCGACAGCATCATGGAGCAAACACAGTCTGGTATCCTGCAGTTCGTTGACCAATCTCCGGGCTTTACCGGGGCCCTGATTCCGGAAGCGCAGGTCTTCTTTGTGCCGTATCTGCTGCCGCAGGACGAAGCGAAGCTCGCCAGCTTTTTCAAGACGTCCAAGGCCATCAATGAGCTCTTCCCGCCGCTTTATGCGGAGCAGGGGCTTGAGCTCTTGACGATGTTCCCGGAAGGCGAAGTCATGATGACCACGAAAGAGCCGGTCACCGGGCCTGCCGATCTTGACGAGGTTAAGTTCCGCGTCATGACCAACCCGTTGCTCGTCCAGAGCTATAAAGCCTTTGGCGCGACGCCGACGCCGCTACCGTGGGGCGAAGTTTATGGCGCGCTTCAGACCGGTATCATCCAGGGTCAGGAGAACCCGGCCTTCTTTATCGAGTCGACGAAGATGTATGAAGTCACCGACCACATCACGCGCGCCGGTCATAACAACTTCACGACCGCTGTGATGGCCAACAAGGATTTCTATGATGGCCTGTCAGATGAGGACAAGGCGCTCGTCAGCGACGCGATCGACGTCGCGTTTGACTACATCATTGATTACCAGTCGGGGCTGACTGAAGAGTCGCTGGCCAAGATCAAAGAAGCCAAGCCCTCGATGACGATCACCACGTTGAGCGACGAAGAGCGCGCGCCCTTCATGGCAACGGCGGATACGGTGGAGCAAGAGTTTCTCGAGATTGGTGGTGACCAGGCGAAAGCCATTCTTGACCAACTGAAAGCTGATCTGGACGCCGCCGAGTAACCGATTGAGGGGGATTTGACCTCTCTATCAAAGATCAAGCCGGGCGGTCGCTTGAGCGATGGCCCGGCTGTTGTCCAATACTATCCAGTTCCTTTTTTCATGCAGGACCGTGCCGATGCAGCGTGACGATGACAAAGCCCCTTCGATAGACCAAGATTTGGCGGCGCAGGTGCAGCCGACAGTAACCAGCGACGATATCGACGATTCCAACTATGTGTCTGGCCTTCCCGGATTTCTCGGCGTTATCGATGTGGCGATCGCGAGGATCGAGGCGGTGCTGTTGGCGATTGGCGTCTTGCTCATGGCGATCAATACGATGGCAAATGTCGTCGGGCGCTTCGTCCTAGGGCAGAGCCTTTTCTTCTCCGAAGAAGTCAATCGTGCGCTAATCGTTCTCATTACCTTTGCCGGGATCTCCTATGCGGCGCGGCACGGGCGCCATATTCGCATGTCGGCCTTTTTCGACGCCATGCCGCCGCCATTGCGCAAGATCCTGATGGTCGTGATTGCGCTTGTGACCGCTGCCGCGATGTTCCTGCTTGCTTGGTATTCGATCGACTATGTCGCGACACAGGCCTCGCGTGGTCGGGTGCTTCCAGCGCTACAGGTGCCTGTCTGGTGGATCATCGTCTGGGCGCCGCTTGGGTTCTTCCTGACGGGTCTTCAATATGCGCTCACAGCGATCAAGAACATGATCCACAAGGATATCTGGCTCTCGACCAGCACCCTTGAGGGCTATTCCGACAACGCCGCAGAGGAGGTCTGAGACCATGGCACTTTCAATCTTTGGTGTGATGATAGTCCTCCTCTTGCTCGGTTTTCCGATGATGATCCCACTCATCGCAGGGTCGCTGATCGGGTTTGTCTCTCTCTTTGGCGGGGTGGGGCAGCTTGATACGATGGTGCAGCAGATCCTGGGCGGCATTCAGCCCGCCAGTTTGATCGCCGTGCCGATGTTCATCTTCGCGGCTGACATAATGACCCGGGGACAATCGGCGAACCGTCTGATCGACCTCGTGATGACCTTCGTGGGTCACTTGAAAGGCGGGCTTGCGGTCTCCACCGCCTCTGCCTGTACGCTTTTTGGGGCCGTCTCGGGGTCAACACAGGCGACAGTTGTCGCCGTGGGCGGCCCGCTGCGCCCAAGGATGCTCAAGGCGGGCTACAAGGATAGCTTCGTCCTTGCCTTGATCGTGAACTCGTCGGATATCGCGTTTCTGATCCCACCATCCATCGGCATGATTATCTATGGCGTCGTTTCGGGCACCTCGATCTCCGAGCTGTTCATCGCGGGGATCGGGCCGGGGCTTCTGATCCTGGTCCTCTTCTCTATCTACTCTTACATTTACGCGGTTCGGAACAACGTCCCAACCGAGCCGAAATCAACCTGGGCTGAGCGTGCCCGCGCCATTCAGCGCGCGCTTTGGCCTCTCGGTTTCCCGGTGATCATCGTTGGCGGCATTTATGGCGGGATCTTCTCACCCACCGAAGCGGCGGCGGCCTGTGTGCTCTATGCCCTGTTCCTAGAGATGGCCGTGTTTCGCGAAATGAGCATGCGCGAGCTTTATGCCACCGCCAAATCGACCGGGTTGATCACGGCAGTGGTCTTTATTCTTGTCGGGGCAGGGGCCGCGTTCTCCTACGTCATCAGCTTCGCCCAGATCCCGCAGCAGGTTCTCGGCAGTATCGGCATCGACGAGATGGGCCAATATGGCGTACTGTTTACGATCTCGATCGCGTTCTTCGTCGGCTGTATGTTCGTTGACCCGATCGTCGTGATCCTGATTTTCGTGCCGATCTTTGCACCGGTGGTGCAATCCGTCGGGCTCGATCCGGTTCTGGTCGGGACGATCATCACTTTGCAGGTCGCGATCGGCAGTGCGACGCCGCCCTTTGGTTGTGACATCTTCACGGCCATCGCGGTCTTCAAACGGCCTTATGCGGAAGTGGTCAAAGGGACGCCTCCCTTTATCTTCATGCTTCTGTCGGTGGCGGTCCTGTTGATCTTCTTCCCACAGATTGCGCTCTTCCTGCGTGACCTCGCGTTCGGCAAGTAAGGAGGCCAAGATGTTCAAGAAAATCCTACTGGCGCATGACGGTTCCAAGGGCGCGGATGCGGCGCTCGAGAAAGCGGCAGAGCTTTGCAAGCTTAGTGGCGCGGAACTTGTCGTGCTGACGGTTTATCGGCACCACTCGATCCTCGAAGCCTCGTTGTCGATGGTGCGTGGCGGGGATGACAAAGGAGGCAACCTTGACGATGTGATGCGCTCCGCGTCCCGCGAAGTTGGTGAACATGCCAAGGCCCGCGCCAAAGAGCTGGGGGTCGGGAACGTACACGCCTACATCAAGGGTGGTCCCTCGGCACGGACGATTATTGCCTTCGCGAAGGAACAGAACTGCGATCTGATCGTTGTCGGGTCTCGTGGGCTAGGTGCGTCTGAGGGCTATATGCTCGGCTCAGTGAGCCACAAGGTCACCAGTATTTCGCCAGTTCCGGTCCTTATCACCTGAATACCTTGCGAGGGATGCGAGACCCCGTCCCCTTTTTGGGGGCGGGGTTATTCTTTGACGTATGGCTTGCCATTGGCCGCTGGAGGCTGCGCTTTGCCGATAAAGCCCGCAACCACGATGATCGTCGCGATATAGGGCGACATAGCGAGGAAGTCTGAAGGAATGGGCGTGCGCAGGAGCGCGAGTTTTTGCTGAAGGGAATCTGCGAAACCAAAGACAAGGGCGGCGGCAAGGGCCCCAACCGGATGCCAGCGCCCGAAGATCATCGCCGCGAGACCGATGAAGCCGCGCCCACCAGTCATGTTCTCGTCAAAGCGGCCAACAGAACCAAGTGTGAACCACGCCCCACCAAAGCCTGCGACCATGCCGCCGAGGGTCACGTGGAGATAGCGCGTGCGATAGACATTGATCCCCAGTGTGTCAGCCGCATGCGGGTGTTCGCCAACAGCACGGGCGCGCAGGCCACTACGTGTGAAGAAGAGGTAGTAGGTTGAGAGTGCGACAAGGATCAGCGCGCCGTAAACAAAGAGGTTTTGCTTGAACAGCATTGGTCCGATGACAGGCAAGTCTCCCAGAAGCGGGATCTTATAGGCGCGAAAAACAGGCGCGTTGTTGAGAAAGCGATACTCTGAAAAGACCTGAGAACTAACATAGCTTGTTAACCCAAGGACAAAGAGATTGATCACGACGCCGGCGATGATCTGGTCCATGCGGTAGGTCACGACGAGGGCCGCTAGGATAAAGCCAAAAGCCCCGCCGACGATCACAGCCGCAATGAGACCGCCCCATCCCCCCAGAAGCGAGCCAATCAAGGCACCGGTAAACGCCCCGGCAAGTAGCATGCCTTCAATCGCAATATTGACCACTGCGACGCGTTCGCAGAGCACCCCGGCGAGACCGCCAAGCGCGATGGGCACCGCACGAACCATCGTGGCTTGAAGCATACCTGTCAGTGAGAATGCCTTGCCAGCGGTCGCCCAGACGAGGAAAGCCATAACGAGGATTGCAAGCCCGACCCCAAGCGATAGCGCCGTCCAGCGCCCGCCCCCTTGCAAGAACTGACGGACTCCAAGAAACGCGAGAAGCGCGCCTGCGACGTAGTTGAATGGCCCTGCAGGTACGACGAGGTTGGGCAGTGCCCAAGGATCGGTCGGTCGTGAGAGGCGGAAGGTTGCGTCGCCGGAGGAGTCCATTCCAAAGACAAAGAGGACAAGGATAGAAAGTGCGATAAGCACAGCGCCAGTGATCCGGGCCTGCCGGGCCTTCCCCGTGTCCATGGTCTCGCTCTGTGTCTGTGTCGGCGCGGCGGTCATTTCGAGCCTCCTTTGGCGTTCTTGCGTTGCCTGAATCCCCAAGGGAAGATCGCTTTGACAAGGAGGGGGGCCGCGATAAAGACAATGATAAGTGCCTGAATGATGCTGATCAGGTCGATTGAGACGCCCGCGTCGACCTGCATTTGTCGCCCGCCTGCTTCGAGCGCACCAAAGAGCAACCCTGCGAGCAGCACGCCAAGCGGGTGCGACCGGCCCATGAGGGCGACAGCGATGGCATCGAACCCGATCCCTGCGGAAAAGCCCGGCGTGGCGCGGTCGAGGACACCTAAGACCTGACTTGCGCCTGCGAGCCCTGCCAGAGCACCAGCCGTGGCCATGGCCGCGATGATAATCAACCCCGAGCGCATCCCGGCATAGCGCGCCGCATGAGGGTTCTCGCCAGAAGCGCGGAAGGCAAAGCCGATCTTTGAGCGGAACAAGAGCCAATAGACGAACGCAACCGCCGCCAACATGAGGAAAACCCCCGCATGCAGCCTTAGATTGGGATCGAGCCACTCAAGAAGGCGCGGAAGCTCTGCGCTGTCAGGGACGGACTTGGAAATCGGATCGGCACGACCTTCTTTCTGGATGAAGGGTTGGCGTAGTAGGTAGTCGAGGAGACGGAAGGAGATCAGGTTGAGCATGATCGTCGAGATCACCTCATGCGCACCTGTTGAGGCCTTGAGCCAACCGGCAATCGAGGCATAGAGTGCCCCGACCAGCGCCCCGGCGAGTAGCGCCAAAGGCAGGTGGATGATCCAAGGCAGACCCTCAAGCATGAAGCCCGCCATGACAGCGGCCATGCCACCAAGCAGGAGTTGGCCTTCAGCACCGATATTGAAGAGACCGGCGCGAAAGCCGAGCGCAAGCCCAAGCCCCGCAAGCACAAGCGGGATCGCGGCGGTCAGGGTTTCCGAAATGGCGGAGAGCGAGCCGACAGAGCCACGAGCGAGCGCAAGGTAGCTCTCGCCAATGGTGGCAAGGTCGACATTTGTTGCCAACATGATCAACCCGCCGAGGAAAAGTGCGGCAATAACGGCGAAAATTGGCACGATCACGAGGGTCTCGAAATCCTGCCGTCCGCGCGTGGTGCGTTGCAACAAGGTCTGAGTTGCGGTGTCGAGCTTGTCGTTCAGGTTTTCGCTCATTCCGAGGCCCCCGCCATTGCAAGGCCAACCGCGTTGCGGTCGACTGGTCCATTGGTTGCATCGAATTCGGCGACGATACGGCCTTCAAACATGACGAGAATACGATCCGAAAGCCCCATGATCTCATCCAGCTCGGAGGAGACAATAAGCACACCATCGCCTTCGTCGCGGGCTTCGATCAGGCGTTCATGGATATACTCAATGGAGCCGACATCCAGCCCGCGCGTTGGTTGTGAAGCGATCACGAGCTTTGTTTCACGCTCTAGTTCGCGTGCGACGACCATTTTTTGTTGGTTGCCTCCAGAGAGATGTCCGGCCGGCAGGAAGACGCTCGGCGTGCGCACGTCAAAGTCTATGCAATAGCGGGCCGCGGTCGTTTGGGCCTTGGGCCAGTCGATCTCGAGGCCGCGGCCATAGGTCGGATCGTAATAGGAATTGAGGACCATGTTCTCGGCCACGGAAAAGCTCGCGATCATGCCAGAGCGGAGACGGTCCTCGGGGACATGCGCCATACCCATCCGGTGCCGCTCGCGCACAGAGCTGCGTGTCACATCCTGTCCGTCAAATAGAATTGTTCCTGTCGCAGGACGGGTTAGGCCCGTTAGCGCCTCAACCAATTCCGTCTGTCCATTGCCTTGCACACCCGCAATACCCACCACTTCGCCCGAGCGCACCTGAAGGCTGACATGATCAAGCGCAAAGTCGTCATGCTCATCGAGAAGGCAAAGGTCCGAGACCGTTAGCATTGGAGCGCCCGCTTTTGGTGCCGCCTTGTCGACGGCAAAGCTCACCGGACGGCCAACCATCATTTCGGCCAAGGTTTCTGTCGTCAGTTTCGCCGGATCGCCTTCTCCGGTGATCCTGCCGTGACGTAGCACGCTGATCCGGTCAGAAATCTCGAGAATCTCATGGAGCTTGTGCGTGATAAAGACGATCGCCTTTCCTGCATCCCGAAGCGAGCGAACGATCTCGAAGAAGTCCTCAACTTCCTGCGGTGTCAGAACCGCGGTCGGTTCATCCAGAATGATAACGTCCGCCGAGCGAAACAGAACTTTGAGGATTTCCACGCGCTGTTGAATGCCCACAGGGAGGCTTTCGATCAAGGCATCGGGGTCGACTTCAAGCCCATAGCGATCGTTTATCTCGCGCACTTGTTTGCGCGCGGTCTTGAGGTCGAGATAGTCGAACCGTCCCGTGGGTTCGACGCCGAGGACCACGTTCTCGGCGACGGTGAAGACGGGCACGAGCATGAAATGCTGATGCACCATTCCGATACCGGCTGCGATCCCATCACCGGGGTCTTCGAAGGTGACGCTTTTGCCATCGATGAGAATCTCGCCCTCGTCGGGCGTATAGAGCCCGGAGAGTATATTCATCATCGTCGATTTTCCGGCGCCATTCTCTCCGAGAAGTCCAAGGACTTCACCGGCGCGAATATGCAAGTTGATCGCGTCATTGGCGACGACCGGACCGAAACGCTTGGTGATCCCGCGTAGCTCTACATCCATAGGTTGGTCTCTCCCTGGACGAAGAAAGGCCGATCACGCCACTGCGCAACCGGCCTCTTCCATTTCAGCTTAGTTCGCGACCTTGATCGAGCCGTCGATGATCCCAGCACGGATATCATCAAGCTCGGCCTTCAGCTCTGCCGGAACGGCGTCTTCAAAATCATGGAAGGGCGCCATGCTGACACCATCGTTGGCGAGGGTGCCGACAAGAAGCCCCGGTTCGAATTCACCGGCATGCACCGTTTCAATCACGGCTTTCACAGTCGAATCCATGCGTTTCAGGATCGAGGTCAGGTAGACATGGCCCTTCTCGGGGTCGGTCAGATACTGATCTGCGTCCACACCAATGATCTTGAGCGCGTCGGTGCCCAACTCATCTGCAAGCGCGGCAGAACCAAGACCGACAGGCCCTGCGACGGGCAGAATGATGTCCGCACCTTCGTCATAGAGGTTCTGTGCGTAGGTGCGGCCGTCGTCGAGGGATTCGAAATTGTTGGTGAAAAGCCCTTCCCGTGCCTCGGCGTCCCAGCCAAGGACCATGACGTTCGTGCCCTTCTGCGCGTTGTAATAGTTCGCGCCTGCGACGAAGCCATCCATGAAGATCGTCACCGGGGGAATGTTGATCCCGCCAAAAGTACCAAGAACGCCAGTCTTGGACATGCCTGCGGCTAGGTAGCCTGCCAGGAAGGCAGCTTCATCGGTCGCGTAGACCTGTCCAAGGACATTGGGAAGCGTGGGATCATAGGCGAAGTCCACGATTGAGAATTTCTGATCCGGGTTGGCTTCGGCGGATTTCTTCGTCGCGTCTCCCATTAGGAAACCGACAGTCACGATGACATCGCATTCCCCACCCTGAAGCGAGTTCAGGTTTGCGTCATAGTCGCTTTCAGCTTGAGATTCGAGGTATCGCGCTTCGATGCCCAACGATTCCTTGGCATCGAGCGCGCCTTTCCAAGCGGTCTGGTTGAAGCTCGAATCATCTATACCGCCAGTGTCGGTCACTTGGCATGCGGTGAAGGCCGAAGCCGTAGACGCCGCAGCGATGAACAGGGCGGCGGTAAGCGAGACCCCAATGGGACCGCGTTTTGGGAACGTCATGATGTATCTCCGTGTCGAACGTGGCAGTCTTTTTGAGTTCGGTCCTCGGAACCTTGAAGCGCGATCACGCCGGGGTTCTCTTGCCGATCAGTGCAGCGAGGTTAGCATTCTCGCCGCGATTGTCATCGGAAACCTTTTGAAGGATCGTCATCTTGCCGTGTGGTTACCTTGGGGTAGGCGAGGAGGGCGGTAGCGTGCCAACTCCGTAGGCCTGCCCATATACACGTGGTAGGACGAGGGAGTGACAGAGGGGGCGGATTGGTGCATCGGTTGCACCCCACCGCAGAGCCACAAGCAACCTATGGGTGTGACATACCGCCTCTCAAACTCGCAAAGGGTCAATCGGTGAAAAGGTGCAGCGTATATTGATAGACTGAGAAATCGCGCGCCTCTGCACCAAGTTTACCGTGATTTACTGAGGAAATCATCGTCGATGAAGCGATTGACTTTGTGCCTAAGTAGGGTAGGAAGACCTCGTAAGTTAAAACTGGCGGCGGAGCATTGCTTTGAAGAAACTTCTGGTCTGTTTTCTCTGTTCTTTCTTCCTTGCTTCCTGCACTGATGGTTTTACGGCTTTCCCCGTCGATGACGAGGGGCAGGACAACCTAGAGCAAGATCTCGATGTTGTTCGTCTGAGCACCAAGAACATCAAGAACTACACACAAGCGATCAAGCCGGTTACGCGCACGCGGATGCCCTACGATACCTCGTGGTCGTATCTGATCGGCCCTGGCGACATCCTCAGTATCGACGTCTACGATCACCCGGAATTGACTATGCCAGCCGGACCCGACCGTAGCGCAAGCGAGAACGGCTTCCGTGTTCAGGCCGACGGGCGATTTTTCTACCCCCATATCGGCGAGATCGAAGCCGGAGGGCGCTCGATTGAGCAAGTGCGAAGTGACCTGTCCCAGAAGCTGCGCCAGATTATTCCTGAGCCGCAGGTTGTTGCTCGGGTCGCAGAGTTCAATTCTCAAAGCGTCTTGGTCGGTGGAGAAGTCAACGCGCCGAACCGGCAGACCTTGAACTCGGTTCCGCTTACGCTGTTTCAGGCGGTGAACGCCGCCGGCGGCGGCACCGAAGAAGCGGANTCCGCTTACGCTGTTTCAGGCGGTGAACGCCGCCGGCGGCGGCACCGAAGAAGCGGACTTGAGCCGTATCACTGTGAAACGCAATGGCCACACCTATGGCGTTGACCTGAACGGGTTCTTGCGTGCCAACTATGTTCAAAACAACCCCATCCTACGTGCTGGCGACGTCGTGCACGTGCCTGAACTGCGCAATGAACAGGCCTATATTCTCGGTGAAGTCGACAAGCCCAGCGTTGTTGATCTGGCGAAAGAGCCAATCAACTTGACGCAAGCTCTCGCGAACCAGGGTGGCTTGAAAGAGGTGCGCGCGGATGCGCGAGGGGTGTTCGTTTTTCGGAGTGTTGGTGGGCGCACCACCGTCTACCAGCTTGAAACCAGTTCCCCCGAGGGGTGGTTGCTTGGCACGGAGTTTAGCTTGATCCCGGAAGACGTCGTCTATGTGACGCGCTCGCCGCTGACTCGCTGGAACGACACGATCACCGGTCTGTTGCCCACCGTCGTAGCAGTTAGAAACCTGGACGATCTCGCCGACTGACGACACATGAGGTGTCTCGTATGAATAGTATTTTGGTTGTGTGCATCGGA
>NZ_JAWJUV010000005.1:0-183938 GCF_032918335.1 Shimia sp. FJ5
CGCAAGGATACGGTCGTTTCTCTGGGCATCGTGGTATGGCGATCCTATCGCGATGGCCCATCGATCAGAGCGAGGTAGAGGACTTTAGTCGTCGGTTGTGGAGGGATATGCCCGGCGCGCAGTTACCCCGATGGCCGGATGGTCGCCCCTTCCCATCTAGTGAAGCACAAGCCCTGCAACGTCTTTCGAGCGTGGGGCACTGGGTTGTCCCGATCCATATTCCGAACGGGGGAAAGCTGCGGTTTCTCGTGTTTCACGCCGCGCCACCCGTTTTCGATGGGAAAGAGGATCGGAACGGGTTGCGCAATGCGGCAGAAATCCGGTTCTGGCTGCACTACCTCGATGGCGTCTTTGGTGCCCCCGTCCAAGAGCGTTTTGTGATTGCGGGTGTCGCGAACATCGACCCGACGCGCGGGACGGGTCGACGGGAGGCGATACAAAGCCTCCTGAAAGATCCCCGCTTGCAGGACCCAAGGCCTTTGTCCGGGTTTGCTCAAGCCAATACCGTTAATTGGCCGGAGCCCGAGCCTGGCGACATGCGGGCAAGCTATATTCTCCCATCCCACGATTGGAAAATTCTCGGCTCAGGTGTTTTCTGGCCTGCTCCAGATGCGCCTACAGCCGAGTTGCTTTCCTACAAGGACATAGACGCGAGCCACCACAGGATCGTTTGGGTCGATCTTGAGATGTAGCTATGCGCTGCGCAAATGTGCCGTTGCGCGGGAGAGCGCTTCTTGAATCGGCGTCGCTTTGAAATCCGGCAGCAAGGTGTCGAAACGGCTTCCATCAAGTTGGTGGGGCATGTTCCAAAGGTATCTCATCTCGGCGAGGCATTTCCCCATCTTCCAGAATGGCGCAGCAAGTTGGATAGGAAGCCAATTCATCTGATGAACGCGGATCGGCCGTTCAGTGATGGCCTCAAGATTTGAGGCGATGTCTTCGCCACTCAACTGATAGCCGGGAAAGAGCACTTCCTCGGCGCCCGATGGGAAATCGGGTTTCTCTGCGAGCAAGACCGCCGCGCGAGCAAGATCGGGCAGATAGGCCCAAGCGTGGGGAATCCCCGCCTTGCCGGGATAGGTCAATTTCCCGTTGTGAAGTGACTTGACCATGATCTGATCGAACCAGTTGCCCGAGGGCTCGGTGTCGATGAAATCGCCAGCGCGCAGGAAGAGAACGGGTATACCGCTCTCGCGGTATGCACGCTCCATTTCGATGCGGATGCGCCCGAGTGGGTTTGTCGCGTTGTGAGGTGTTTCTGCCATCAGGATCGAAGGGCTTCCATCGCCATAGACATAGACGTTCGCCGGTATGATGACGGTCGCGCCCGTTGCCTGTGCTGTTTCAATGATGCGCCTATGAAGTTCTGGAACTTGCTCTGCCCAGTCCGGATAGGCGGGGTTCCAAGCTGCGACGATCACGTCACAGCCTGTCGCCGCTTTCAGTAGGTCATCCTTGCGCCGATCGAATGCTCTTACGGTCCAACCTGCATTCAAAAAGGCGATTGCGGCGTGGCGCCCAAAGCGACCGTGCCCACCAAGAACCAACACTGTCTTTGTCATCTGCTTTCCCCATCTCCGAGTTCACTACAAGAATGAGGCATTCTATTGTGGAGGTGAATTGCCAATTTTTGTCGATATGATATTCACCAATGAATGGATAATTTGAAGAATATCGACTGGTCTCTCGTTCGCACCTTTCTCGCTGTGGCAGAAACGGGGTCTCTGACGGCAGCGGCGCACAAGCTGGGGTCAAGTCAGCCAACGGTCGGTCGGCAGGTTCATGCGCTAGAGGCGCTTTGCGCCGCAGAGCTGTTTCACCGACACGCCCGAGGATTGGAGCTAACGGATCTCGGGGCGGCGCTTTTGCCAGAAGCGCACAAGATGCACGATGCAATGAGCACCTTCTCAATCATGGCCGCGGGGGCGAGCCAAGCACACGCGGGGGTGGTTCGGATCACGACGAGCGTTTTCATGGCACAATATGCTCTACCACAGATTGTCGCTGATATCCGGCGCGCCGAACCGGATATCCAGATTGAACTTGTCGCGACGGACAGCACGGAAAACCTTTTGTTCAGAGAGGCCGACATTGCCGTGCGTATGTACCGCCCGACACAGCTCGACATGATCGCGCGTCATCTCGGCGATATCTCTCTCGGTCTTTTCGTGAGCGAACAGTATGCGCAGCACAAGGGGCTTCCCAAGACACCGGATGACCTCGAGCACTTCGATCTGATTGGATACGACCGGAACGAGCTTATGATCCAGTCAATGCGTGAAGCCGGTTGGCCTGTGACGCGAGAATGGTTCAACGTGCGATGTGACAATCAAAGCGCCTATTGGGCGCTCGTGGTTGCAGGCTGCGGAATTGGTTTCTGTCAGAGCAACATCGCAAGGTCCACGCCTGGAATGGTGGAAGTGCTGCCGGGCTTGCCCATTCCGGAACTGCCTGTCTGGTTAACTGCGCAGCAGACGATGCGAAAAACCCCCCGCGTTTCCCGCGTTTGGGACTTGCTCGTCGATGGGCTTGCCCCCTTCATTTCTTGATCTTCTCGCCGTCTGCCGATAGGGCAACAGCAAGTAAATTCATCAAGGACGGAAACCCATGAGCAACCCATCCCTTCTTATCCTTGCCGGTGACGGTATCGGCCCCGAAGTTATGGCCGAGGTGCAGCGCATTATTGGCTGGTTCGGCGACAAGCGTGGCCTCAAGTTCGATGTCAGCGAGGACCTCGTGGGGGGCGCGGCCTATGATGCACATGGCGTACCATTGCATGACGATACGATGGCCAAAGCTCAGGAGGTTGACGCAGTGCTGCTTGGTGCTGTGGGCGGTCCGAAATACGATGTGCTCGATTTCTCGGTCAAGCCGGAGCGTGGCCTTCTTCGCCTTCGCAAAGAGATGGACCTCTTTGCCAACTTGCGCCCCGCACAGTGTTTCGACGCCTTGGCAGAGTTCTCTTCGCTCAAGAAGGACATCGTTTCTGGTCTCGACATCATGATCGTCCGCGAGCTGACTTCTGGGTCTTACTTTGGCGAGCCGCGGGGTATTTTCACCGAGAACAACGAGCGCGTTGGGATCAATACACAGCGCTATACCGAGTCTGAGATTGATCGCGTCGCGCGCGCGGCCTTTGAGCTTGCCCGGAAGCGGAACAAGAAACTCTGCTCCATGGAAAAAGCGAATGTCATGGAATCTGGCATTCTCTGGCGCGACGTCGTGACCGAGGTACATGCTGACTATCAGGACGTAGAGCTTTCGCACATGTACGCTGACAATGGCGCAATGCAGCTTGTGCGCGCGCCGAAACAGTTCGATGTGATCCTAACGGATAACCTTTTCGGCGACTTGCTGTCTGACTGCGCCGCTATGTTGACCGGGTCGTTGGGCATGCTGCCTTCGGCGTCGCTTGGCGCTCCTATGGAGAACGGACGTCCGAAAGCGCTCTACGAACCGGTTCACGGCTCGGCCCCCGATATCGCAGGCCAAGGCAAGGCGAACCCGAGTGCGTGTATCCTGAGCTTCGCCATGGCATTGCGCTATAGCTTTGATCAGGGCGGCGAGGCAGATCGCCTTGAAGCGGCGGTTGAGAAAGTCCTCGCTGATGGCGTGCGCACGGCCGACCTGATGCAGGCAGACGGCGGCACACCGGTGTCGACTTCCGAAATGGGCAGCGCAATCATCGCCGCGCTCGACGTGAGCCTCTGAGTCTAGGCCCCCTCGGTCCCCACTGGGACCGAGGGAAAGCCCTGCCGTGCGACCGTTTGGTAGTGCGCGACACGCTCGGCGTGATGAAGGCTGCGCTCTAACCACCGCATGGCATCGGTGTGTGCGAAGACTTCTTTTAGGTTGTAGATCCCCGCGTGTTCTCCAAGGAGCAGGCCCCTTCGATGCTTGTTCTTTCGATGTCGCACCAAGTCGTGCAGCCGGCCTAACCTCGCGGCCTCTTCGCCAAAATCCTGTTCGTTTGCTAGCCGACGGAAAACGGCACCTACCGCAAGTGTCGGGCGTTTGAGCATGGGGTCCTCTATCAGTTCTTTGGGATGAGCGGTTTGTCCCGCCCGATTCAACAGGCGTACCATATGGTCTGTTTGATGTAGCAGGGCAGAGAACGTGCGCTCTTCGTCTGCATTCTCTCGGTCAGGCCGAATATGCGAAAGATAGTCCTCCAGTTCTGTCAGAGCATTTGAAACAGGTGCAAGAGCGGCAATGGCCCGATAGTCCGGTTGCGCCTGCATGGCTTTGGACAAAGCATCGAAAAGCTTGCGCGAGATTATCTCAGTGGCGGCTTGCGCGCCCACGAGCGCAGCGTCAGAGTGCTTGAGTAGGTTCTTGTCTAGCTCGATAATCAGATGTGTCTCTTCAAGGGGGACGAGTTTGGAAACAACCGCTGCGAAACGCGGTGTCAAAGGCAGAAAGAGTACCGTGCCCGCGATGTTGAACCCAGTATGAAACAGGAGAAGTGCGGTTAGTGCATCGTAGTGTTCTGCAACCGAAGTCAAGACAGGCGCCGAAAGAGCCAATAGCGGCAGTGCAAGCAAGGCTGTGACACAGTTAAAGATGAGGTTCGCCACGGCCGTTTGTCTCATGGCGCGAGAACCACCAATCGAGGCAAGGATGGCGGTAAACGTCGTGCCTATGTTCATGCCGATGACAAGGCCGACAGCTTGGAACAAGCCGATTACCTCTCCTTGGAGCATCACAAGCGCCAACGCCATAGCTGCGCTTGAAGACTGCATCACGATGGTCAGGGCGAGCCCAACAAAGATCAGAAAGAGGAAGCCTCCCACGCCATGTCCCTGAAGTAGGCTCGGTGTCACCGTGCCGCTGAGGTCGGCAAGTCCGGTTTGCATGAGGTCCAAGCCGATAATGAGCAGGCAAAGCCCCGAAACAACCCGTCCAAGGCGTTCAGAGGTGCCACGCCCAAGCAGACTTAGCAGACTTGCAGGCAATAGAAGCGCGAATGCGACGTTCTCGAGATTGAGTTTGAAACCAATGAACGAGACCAGCCAGCCGGTCATCGTGGTGCCGATATTGGCGCCGTATACGATCCCGAGGGCTTCTCCCAAAGTTAGGAGGCCCGCACCGACGAAGCCGACCGTGAGAACCGTTGTGGCGCTCGAAGACTGAATGATCGCCGTCCCCAATGCACCCGTCACCACACCACGCAAGGGGGTCGTAGTGAATCGAGCGAGCAACGTTCGAAGTCGGGATCCCGTTGCATCGCGTAGCGCACGTGTCAGGATTTCCATCCCGACGAGAAACATCCCAACTCCACCTAAGGCGTAGAAAAAGTCTTCAGACATGCTCTGTTCTTTTTTCCAAGTCTGACCCAAAGACAGATGCTCTGCAAGAAGACCTGAAAAACACCGCTCTTTCCACCAAAAGGCGCTTGCAAAAGGCATTCCTTAAGGATAATCCACGCGCCACGGTCGGAGTGTAGCTCAGCCTGGTAGAGCACTGTCTTCGGGAGGCAGGGGTCGGAGGTTCGAATCCTCTCACTCCGACCAATTAAACAAGGCGCCTGCGGGCGCCTTTTTGTTTCTAAGATAATGTAAGTGCACCTCTTCGCGCGCCCGGGCTATCTAAGTTCGCGGCATTGATCTCTTCGCAAAGGTGCAACGGGCTTCAACGTGCGAAATCGGAAGCCTTGTTCTGGATATTCGCATGAGACGCATGTTGCGTCGCCTGCCAAGATACTGTCAAATCCGAAGAAATTTCGAGGGGGCAGGTCATTTGATCGAAGTATACGTCAGCATGACGATGGAAATTCTTCACAACGGGCATTTGAAAGTCCTGAAGGAAGCAAAGCGACATGGACGTGTGACCGTCGGTCTCCTGACGGATGCCGCTCTTGAGAACAAGAAAGCACTGCCGCTTTTGTCTTTTGAACAGAGGCGGGAAATTCTCGAGTCCCTCGACTGTGTCGATGCAGTGATCGCGCAGGATACTTGGGGGTTCGATGCTATCCTTGAGCAGTACAAGCCAAACGTCTTTGTGCACGGGGACAAATGGGATGGTCCGTTGCAGGGGATGCGCGACCGCGTGATAGAACAGCTCAAAAGCTATGGTGGGCAATTCGTTGAACTCCCCTATAGCCATGAATTTGATACCGGCAGTATCGCGCCACAAATGACCGCGGCGCTTGCCTCTCCTTATGCCCGGCAGAAAGCATTTCGCCGCCTCCTAGAGTCGCAGAGGTTGGTGCGTATCCTCGAGGCTCATAGCCCTTTGGCAGCGCTCATCGGGGAGAACATGCAAGTCGAACGTGATGGCAAGATCCTTCAGTTCGACGGGTTCTGGTCGAGTTCCTTGACCGATAGTACGGAAATGGGCCTGCCGGACATCGAAGCGCTCGACGTGTCGCGACGCTTGCAGAACATAGACGAGATTTATGAGGTCACGACTAAACCTCTGGTGATGGACGCAGATACAGGCGGCAAGCCCGAACATTTCGAACTGCGGACGAGAACGATGGAGCGTATGGGCATCGCCGCGGCCATCATCGAGGATAAGACGGGCCTGAAGAAGAACTCCCTTCTAGGTACGGACGTGCCCCAGACGCAGGCCGACGTGTCTGAATTCTGTGAAAAGATCCAAGCCGGAATCGAAGGGCAGAAATACAATGGCTTGATGGTTATAGCCCGGCTCGAAAGCCTCATTCTTGGAAAGGGTGTCGATGATGCCCTGATGCGCGCGGATGCCTATGTCGGTGCTGGCGCGGGGGCGGTCATGATCCATTCCAAGGAAAAGGAACCAGACGAAGTCTTCGCCTTTACCGATCAGTTCCGAAAAACGCACCCTGATGTGCCGATTGTTGTCGTGCCATCATCCTATAACCGCGTGAAGGATCATGAGTTGCAGGAGCATGGGGTCAAGGTCATCATCTACGCCAACCACATGCTCCGTGCCTCCTACAAAGCGATGGAGAAGGTGGCGCAGGCGATTCTGGCCAATGGGCGCACCGCTGAAATCGAAGATGATATCATCTCGATCAAACAAATCCTGAAACTGATACCGGGCACCACGTAATGCTAGATGCCGAGGAATTCCTCGCCGACCTTTCGGCATTGGGCGTAGAGCGCTTCTTTGGCGTGCCAGACTCTCTTCTCAGCAGCCTCATTGTTGGCCTCGAGACGCGGGCGGCGCATGGACGTTGCCGGTTCGAAGTCACGGCAGATGAAGGGGCGGCAGTCGGACTTGCAATTGGCAGCTATCTCGGGAGCAAGGTTCCAGCTGCCGTATTCATGCAGAACTCGGGTCTCGGCAACGCCGTCAACCCGCTGACCTCGCTTGCGCACGACAAGGTCTACGGCATCCCAATGCTGCTCCTCGTTGGCTGGCGTGGCGAGATGACTGCAGAGGGTCAGCTTAAGGACGAGCCGCAGCACGTTTTCCAAGGCGAGATTACCTGCAGCATGCTTGAGTTGCTTGATGTGCCCTACGCCGTGATCGGAACCGACGATGAGGCTGAAGGGGTGCGAAAACAGGTGGCCGACCTTTTGAGCCTCTCCGAATTGCAGAGCAAACCCGTGGCGCTTGTGATCCGCAAGAACACGTTCGCTCCAGCGCAGAAACCCGTAGACCAACAGACCGCCCTTCCAACACGCGAAGATGCCATCAAGACAGCACTCGACGCTTTGGGTGCGACCCCGGTTGTTGCAACAACCGGCAAAATATCTCGCGAGGTCTATGAGATTCAGCAGGCCAACAGCATTGGTGGTCCGTCTTTCTTGTCGGTCGGAGGTATGGGACATGCGGTCATGATCGCGACCGGTTTGGCCATGAGTATACCGGGGCATAAAGTGGCCTGTTTCGACGGAGATGGGGCCGTGCTCATGCATGCCGGAAGTCTTGCGACCTCGGCGCGCCAGGACAACCTTGTCCATATCGTCTTTAACAACAGGGTGCACGACTCTGTCGGTGGTCAAACCACGGCAGGACCAGATGCGACGTTGAGCGACCTAGCCACAGCGCTCGGTTATGGGAGTGCGGCACGGTTGACCTCGCTGGAAGAGATCAGGCCCGCTCTGTCCAGGGCGCTCGCATCAAGTCACGCAAGCCTTCTAGAGATCATGGTCGCACCCGGAGCGCGATACAATCTCGGACGCCCCAAAGCCACGCCATCTAATAGTAAGCTCGCCTTTATGGATATGCTTGGACCAAGAAATGACTGATATGCTCTCTGCGGCGCGGATCGCCGCCTACAATACCGAGAAACCGCTCTTCACGGCGGGCCCTGCAAGCCTTGTCTATGAAAACGTGGCGGCCTTGCGCCCTTGTTTCGGGCGCGGAGACCAAGCCTTTCTAGATAGCTACGCGCGCGTGCTCGACATGGTGTCCAAGTTGGCCGGGCAGGACAAGACAGTGGCTATGCAAGGTTCGGGTACAAGCGCGATCGAGGTCATGATTGCCAATTTTCTCTATGGCAAGGTGCTTGTGGTCGACTCGGGCTACTATGCGCAACGCTTGCACATGATCGTCGAAAGCCGTCGCAAGCGGGACGGGTTTATTCGCAAGATAGACATTGTGAACTGGCAAGAGATCGACCATGTGGGTGGCTCCTATGATTGGGTCCTCGCTGTCTACACGGAAACCAGCGAAGCCACGC
This sequence comes from Shimia sp. FJ5, assembly GCF_032918335.1. Taxonomy (NCBI): domain Bacteria; kingdom Pseudomonadati; phylum Pseudomonadota; class Alphaproteobacteria; order Rhodobacterales; family Roseobacteraceae; genus Shimia; species Shimia sp. FJ5. Next base: position 8,615 of record NZ_JAWJUV010000005.1, read on the forward strand.
TCGTTCCCATTTCTGGCCTTGCAAATCTGGTGCGTCGGGTCGGCGGCAAGCTTGCCTTGGATGCGACGGCGTCTATCGGTCTTGAAACCGGGCACGACGCTGCAGATGTCACTGCGTTTAGCTCTTGTAAGGGGCTTTTCGGCCTGACCGGAGCCGGGTTCATTTCCTATTCTTGCGAGGCGGAGAATGCGGTCGAGGACATGATCGCCGACCTTTCGACTTATGCCGACAAGAAAACGACAGGCCCGTACCATGCGATCCTGTCTCTCGAGCCTGTTCTGGAAAACCACGCCGATCACCGTGAAGCTGTTGTCATCAACAAGCGGGTCTTTTGTGACCGGTTCAGTGACCATCTGCTCTACAGTGCAGAGCAACAGCCTTTGCTTTGTACGGCGCTCGATGTGGGGATACGGGCAACGGATTCTCAAGCGGTGCTCTACGCTCCTCGCCAAACACGCGCGGCGAGCATCACATGCCATATCGGTGAGGTCCATCTTGGTGCGCGGGCAGAAGGCAAGATCGTCGACCTCCTCGAGGTCGCGACCTAGATGCTGCCAATCGTTCAGGGGTGGGTCGCGCCGGGGCGGCTTGTGCTTTAGACAGTCTCTATGAAAAACGAACCTCTTTTCGAGATATTCCTGCAGGCGACGCCGGGTCTGGAAGTTGTGTTGCGTGACGAAGCCGTCGAGGCGGGATTTCGCAAGCCCAAGGCAACCGCCGGTGGCGTGCGATTCCGGGGGCGTTGGAGCGATGTCTGGCGCGCCAACCTCGTGCTGCGCGGTGCAAGCCGAGTGTTGGTGCGGATTGCTGCGTTTCAGGCTATGCATCTGACGCAACTTGAGAAACTGGCTTCAGAGCTGCCGTGGAATAGGTACCTGCGCGCGGACGTGCCGGTGCGGGTGGAGGTGACGACGCGGCGGTCGAAGATTTATCATGCGGGGGCGGCGCGGGAGCGGGTGGAGCGGGCTTTGGGGAGCCGTGGTCTTGCGCTGAGCGAAGACGCAGCGGTCTCGGTCCGTGTCAGAATTGAAGAAAACCAATGTGTCTTCTCGCTCGATACCTCGGGCGAGCTTCTGCACAAGCGCGGCTACAAGGAGGCCGTGGCCAAGGCGCCAATGCGCGAGACCCTGGCGGCGCTTTTCTTGCGCGCGGCTGGCTTTGACGGGGCGGAGCCGGTGCTCGATCCGATGTGCGGCTCTGGGACTTTCGTGATCGAGGCGGCGGAGATGGCAGCAGGGCTCGCGCCGGGGCGGGCGCGGTCCTTTGCCTTTGAGGATCTCGTGACGTTCGATGCCGATGCATGGGCAGAAATCCAAGCGGAGTTAGAGACAAAAACAGTCTCTAACAAAGGGAAAATACGCTTTTTTGGCTCTGACCGAAATGCCGGTGCGATCGAGGCGGCGCGGGCCAACGCTGCGCGCGCCGGGGTCTTGGAGCAAACCAATTTCGAGGTGCGCAGTGTCGGTGATCTTGAGCGGCCGGAAGGGCCTGCGGGGCTTGTCATTGTGAACCCGCCTTACGGTGCTCGGATCGGGGACAAGCGGGGATTGTTCGCGTTGCACAGTGCCTTGGGTCAGCGGTTGAAAGAGCATTTCCAAGGCTGGCGCGTGGGGATTGTCACCACCGAAGAGAGCCTGGCGCGGGCGACGGGGTTGCCGTTTGAGCCGCCCGGTCCGCCGGTTGCGCATGGCGGTCTGAAGGTGCGTCTCTACCAGACGAAACCGCTCTGAATCCAACGTCGGTATTACGTCGGTATTGCGTCTGTATCGCGGTGGTGCGGATTTCGCGCACCGTCAGTGCCGGGTGCGCTGATCCCAGATGATCGTGTCACCAAGGCGGGTCAGGTGATGCACGCCTTCATCCTCTGACATCTCGAGGCCGGGAGGCGTCTCGGCCGGGCGTTCCTCGAAGGCCTCGGGGGTCAGGGTGACGATCTCGCGGAATGCCATACCTTCGCCATAGTACGCGGTGCTATCTTGAACAGCGCGTAGGAGGCGTCCCTCGTGACGGAATACGCCACCGGCGTTGCGCCCGGTGCCGCCACGGGCGGTGACGTCATGGCCCTTTTCGTTGATCGGGTGGGCGATCCAGTCGCCATTCACGGGATCGTCGCTATGGAAGATGGCGAGGTATCGATACATCCCGCCCGGGCAGGGGCTTTCGAGGGATGTCAGGAGCCAGAAGCGCCCGTCGTGTTCGAAGAGGACGCTATCGGCGGCATTCACATCCCAGAGGATGACGCGGTGGCGCTGCCATTCGGCGGGGAAATGGCTACAGCGCCAAAGCTCCAGCCGTCCGTTCTTGCCGGTTTCGGGAAGCATGTAGAGATCTCCCTCGTGACGGAACAGGAAAGGAAAGGAGGTGTGCACGCCGGGATCGAGCACCGGGATTGTGCGGCCCTGCGGATCAATCAATGGCAAGGCCGAGAGCGCGGCGCGGTCATCGAAATAGTTCAAGTCTTCGAAGAAGGCCCACAGGATGCCGTTCTCCTCGATGAGGAAGGGGTCGGCGTAGTAGTGCCCGAAGGGAGCCTTGATTGTCTTCGTGGGACCGTCGCCTGTCTTGTAGTGGAGGATGAATTCCTCTTTGTACATGCGCCAGAACGGATTGTGGTCGAGATGAAAATCATCGAGACGATAGAGGAACTGATCGATGCGTTTGTGCAGGCGGTAATAGGCGCGGGCGAGAAAACCGGCCCAGAGAGGGAAATCCGGTTTGAGCTTGTTTCGGGTCGAAAGCAGGCGGGTTGGGCGGCCCGAACTAATATCGACATCTTCTTCGGGCAATACGATCTCGCCGCGACAGACCGGCCCGGCAATGAGAGCGTTCATGACGGCCTGATCGTTCATATGCCGTTCGATGCGTTGCGTCGGGCGGATGGTTTCGAGGTCGCGAGCATGGTTCGCCCAGTCCTCGACGAGCGCACGAATGCGGGGGGCTGTGGCGTCGAGGCCCACAATCCCAGTCACGCATTCACGCATGCCCCAAGTCCAGCGTGGAGCGCCAAGCCGGTCGAGCACCTCGGGGTTGCAACGTTCCTGTATCGGGGCCTGTCCGCGTAAGAGATAGAGACCGTTGTCGCGCACGTGGGCGAGCATCGCATCTGGCCGGGCGAGCGGGATATTTGCGCTATCCATCCAGATCACGGGCCCTTGGGCGGCGGCGACCTCGCGCCAGATCACCTCGGGCTTCCACGCGTAATTGCCGTGATGCGGCGGGTAATGCGGCGGAAGGGTCTCGAAATCGAGGGTTTCCCAGCGCAGCCATGGGAAATGTTCGGTCAGAGAGGTGCGTTGCGCCAATGTCATGCCGAGATCGTAGACCACCCATTGCGCATCCCTCGTCCAGCCTTTGCGGTGGGCTGCGCCAAAGAGTTGGTGCAGGCAACGCGCATAGCGCGCGTCGGCGCCGGTCACGTAAAGGGGTTGGGGGTCTGTCATTCCGGTTTTCCACTCTGTCTGAGGTTACTTAACCGGGTTTTTGCCGGGTTTGCCAGTTCGTGGTTTGCCTAAGGCGCGGTGACTGTTAAAGCCCTTGTCCTGAAGCGTTCTGCCAGACCCTGAGACTTGGTTTTGGGCAAAACGCTTTTGAAAGAAGGAAGTCGGTATGGGCCTGGCCATTGGCGTTATCGTGGGGATTTGCGGGTTGGCCGTGCTCGCAGGGGGGGCATGGTATGTGCATCACCTGTTCGAGGGAGAGCGCTATGTCCGAGATCGGCTCCGTGAGCGGCGGCTGGCCGGAGCGAGCCTTGCCGAATGGGACGCGCGCTGGGCCTTGGTCGAGGACAAGGCGGATATTGTTGTTAGCCTGACCACGATCCCGAGCCGGATTGGCGTCATAGACCATGCGCTCAAGGGGCTTCTTGACCAGAGCCGGCCGCCAAGAAAAATCGTTCTCAATGTGCCGTACCGGTCGTTGCGCGAAGATTGTGCCTATGAGGTGCCAGAACATCTTGAAGGATTGCGCGGCATCGAGATCCGGCGCTGTGAGGATATGGGCCCCGCGACCAAGGCGATCCCGACCTTGCTTGCCGAAGAGGCGGATCAGGTCGTGATGGTGGTCGACGATGACCGGATTTATCCGCGCGATGCCGTGGAGGGGATCGAGAAGGCGGCGGCGGCGCTTCCCGATTGTGCGGTTTGTTATGCGGGGTGGACCGTACCGGAAACGCTTGTGGATGCGCCGACGACGATCCGAAGCAATCTTTTCATGTTGCCGCCCGCGCCATTGCGGGGGACGCGCCTTCGTGTGCCGCGTGAGACCGACGTGCTTCTTGGGGTGTTTGGTTATGCCCTGCGGCCCCGGTTCTTCGATCTCGCGGTGTTGGCGGATTTCTCCGATATCCCGCGGGCCTGTTTCTTCGCCGACGATGTGCGCACGAGCGCGCTATGTAAGGCCCCGAAGATGGTCGTGCCGACCCGCGGTCTAAGCTTTATTCCGCGCAAGGATTGGGGGCAGTTGCAGGATACGGCGCTTGGCCACATCAACGCGGGCGATGGCAGCCTTGAAAACCGCTCGAACACCATTGCGATCCGGCACTATGCCGAACGGTGGCGCGTCGGTGGTCCATCTCTGGCCAAGGCGCGGGAAACCCGGTAGCGTCAGCGACAAAAGACGAGGTTCATTGGTGAGCAAATCCCTATCCGATCTAGTGGCGAACAGCTCGCGCCCTGATAGCGCGCTTGAGCGGCGGCGCACGGTTCTACGCTATCTTCTCGTGACAAGTGGGGTTGTGCGGGATCCGATTATCGTTCTGACCTTTCTCAGCAGCCTGTCGCGCACGGGGTTGATGTATTCGATCAACGAAACCGCGCGCACTGCGGAGGACGGGATCAGTTATTGGGCGCTTGGAATTATCGCCTGTGCGCTGGCGATGTTGTTCTTCGGCTATGTGCTTCGGATTCGTCTGCACAAGCTCATCACGCGGGTGCGCGAGGCGACGCGAATCCGGCTTGCACGGACACTTTTGCGGGCGGATATCGATTTCCTTCAGTCGAGCCCGCACGGGCAGGTTCATAGCGCGATCACCCACGAGGTTGACCAGATGTCGGGGGCGATCGTCAACGTGGTCGAGACCGTTGAGGCGCTCGTGATCGTGATCTTTGTCGTACCTTACCTGTTCTGGATCAGCTGGACTTCGGGGATGGCGACCGTGGCGGCGATCACGGTGGGTACACTCGGCTATCTGTTCTTCGACCGTCCGGCCCGGCGCAGCATGTCGATTGCGTCGGATGCGCGGGGGCGGTTCTTTGACCGAGCGCGCGATCTGTTGTCGGGATGGAAAGAACTCCGCCTGCGCAGTGCGCGGCGCAAGGCGCTTGAGGCAGAGACGATCGAGGTCATCGGCGAGGTCACGCAGCACACGATTGCAGCCGAAAAATACTATGCCGCAAGCAACGCGATCGGGCAGGCGGCGGTGGTGCTTCTTCTATGTTTCGTGGTGATCGTGATTCCGCTTTTGCCGGGTGGGGGCGTGGCAGTGATGTTCCAGGTGCTCACGGTGATCTTCCTGACGAGCGGCCCCATCGAGATGATGTTTGGCGCTTTCCCGGTTCTGAGCCGGGCGGAGCATTCCTACTATCGCATTCAAGCGGTGGAAGAGGCGCTTCTCAAGGCGCAGTCCTCTGCGCTTGATGGTCCGGTCGAGGTTCCGGACGGGTTCAAGGAAATCCGTCTCGAACAGATCGCGGCGCGGGTTGGCGAGGATGATGGTCATGGCGGAGAAGCGTTTCAGCTTGGCCCGGTCGACCTCACCTTCACCCCTGGCGAGACAGTGTTCATCTGTGGCGGCAACGGATCCGGCAAGACGACGCTTCTTGATATCATCACAGGCTTGCGGCATCCCGATAGCGGCGAGGTGCGTCTTGATGGTGTGCCGCTCGACGCAGAGAGCCGCGCGTCGTATCGTGAGCTGTTCTCTTCAGTGTTCAGCAGCTTCCATCTTTTCTCGCGGGCCTATGGTCTTAAGGCGGAAGAGCTTGACCAGTTGCAGAAGCGCGTTGGGGAGCTCAACCTCTCAGGGCGCGTGACGATCCTCGAGGACAAGTTTTCGACGCTGGCGCTTTCGGCAGGGCAGAAACGCAGGCTCGCGCTTTCAGTGGCGCTTGCCGAACGCCGCCCGATCATCGTTCTTGACGAGTTCGCCGCCGACCAAGATCCGGCGCACAGGGCGTTCTTTTATGATGTCCTGATTCCTGAGCTTTCTAAAGGTGGACAACTCGTGATCGCGATCACCCATGACGACCACCAGTTCGATAAGTGCGATCGCCTTATCAAGATGGCGGATGGGAAGGTCGAGAGCGTCACCAAACCGCGGCAGGTTGCATAAGCATGGCGCAGACGGTCACGCGACAGACCGCGCGCCTCATTGCGCTTGCCATGGTGGCGACGGGTTTCGTGATCGTGGCGGTCAATGTCCTGATTTATTGGGCACGCGCCCTCTATGCGGTCAATCATCCAGAGTATGTCGCGCTTCAGCCCGCAACGATCAGCCAGACCCTGTCAGATGCCTATATCGGGCCGTTTTTCGCGACATGGATGCTCGTCTGTGCGCCGATCCTGTTTCTTGGGGTCGCGCTTCTCGTGTGGGCGGCGTGGGTCGAGTTTCGGCGTTCGAAGCTTGGCACAGCGCCTGAGATGCGTCGCATCCAGATTCTGTCGGGGCTTGTCGTCCTACTTCAGGCGGGGGCATCCGTCGGGATGGTGATGCTGAGCCACTTCCGGTTTCCAGACAATCACGTCCTGCACATGCAGGGGTCTTATCTTTTCTTCTTTTCGCAGGCCTTTGTGATCGTGGTCGGAGAGATGCTCTCACGCGCCTATGCGAGACAGCCGGACGGGGCGAGCTTTCTCAGCGATGCCGGGGCGCGCCTGCGTCGTTGGTATGTTTGGGTACCAATTGGTCTTGGGGTGCTGTACCTGTCGCTTTTCGTGCTCAAGGGGTATGACCTCGGCGCGATCTATGACGCGGCCTACCTCACCTATACGCTCACCGAGCCGGTGTTGCTCACGTCATTCCTTGGCTATGTTCTAACCTATCATTTTGATATGGGGCAGGCGCTTTGGGCCTATTTGCGGTCGCGGTCGAGCGCCAAGAGCATCTGAGCGGCCCGGCGGGCGCGTTGCAGTGCCGTAACATGGGCGAGGATCGCGAAGAGCGCGAGGCCGTAGACGACGATGCGATCCGCATAGGCCGAGAGGATGCCCGCGAGGACGAGCATCCCGCAGAGAAAGATCACCCGTTCCATACGTTCGAAAAAATCCGGCCAGTTGTCGTTGTTGATCGGGGTTTCGATCGCGGTGCGGGCCTTGGCGTAGCTTGTGAAAACGCTTCCGGCGAGGGCGAGCATCGCCAGCGGCCAGGCGTCATGCATATAGCCGAGCGTCGCGAGCACGATCAGTTCCTGGTAGCGGTCCACCATCGCATCGAAATAGCCGCCCCGGCGCGAGCGCATGTCACGGCGGCGGGCCACGGCCCCATCGAGGGCATCAAAGACGAAGGCGAGCGCGAGCGTCAGACCATAGACCACGGGCATCGTGTGCCAAAGGTAGAGGCCGGAGACGAGGGTCACGAGGACCAGTCCCGCGAAGGTGACCTGGTTCGGGGTCATGCGGGCACGCACGAGGGGCGTCGCCATCGCTTCCCAAAGCGGGTCGATCTTGGATTTGATGAGGCCGTCGATCATGGCGGGGCTTTCTACGGATAGCTCTTGAGGATGTGGCGGCGAATTTTCTCGAGGCGCGCATTGCGGGCGGCGAGGGCTTCGACACGGGCCGGATCGGGGGCGAAGACGCCGGTGGTCCGTGTGCGCAGGGTTGCTGCCGCGTCGCACGCCGAGGCGGCCCAGCCGAGGGTTTTCGCTGCAAGGGTCGCCGTGCCAAGGACACCGGCGTGCCGGGCTTCGCCGACCCAGACCTCGCGGTTGAGCGCATCGGCAACCGTTTGGGCAAAGGCGGCGTTGGCCGCGACGCCACCGACCATCGAGATTGGGCCGTCCTTATGGATCGCGCGTTCGCGCATCAGTTTGCCATAGGACCAGCGCAGGTTCAGTGCGACCCCTTCGAGGGCGGCGCGGCGCAGGGCGCAGGCATCATGGTGCAGCGCAAGCCCATGGAACACGCCGCGGATCGCGTCATTGTCGACGGGCACGCGTTCGCCCGCGAGCCATGGCAGGAAGAACGGGTCGTCCTCTTGTGGCGCTCCCATGTTGTCAAAGGCGCCTTTGAGGGCTTCGCCTTCGGTTTCTCCACCGCTCACACGGACCGCCCATTCGAGGGCCGATCCGGCGTTCTCTTGCGAGGCGATGAGGAGCGGGCGGTAGGCGAGGCTCGAGGTCAGGGTGGCGTAGGAAGACGCGACCGAGAGCACGCGGCCCGGCATGAAGCCAGCGATCCAGCAACTTGTCGCGGCGGCGATATGGAGCGCGCCATCTGCGACCTGTCCAGACCCGAGGGCGGCGGCCGTCACGTCGGATGTGCCGCCAAGGACGAGGGTATCGGGGGCAAGGCCGAGGTCTTCGGCGGCTTGTTTGGTCAGGGGGCCGAGCACCTCTTCGCCATCGACCATCTCGGGCATCCGGTCGAGCGCGATACCGGTCATGGCAGAGAGCGCAGGGGACCAGCCTTCTTGGCCTGGGCGGGTGTCCATAAGCCATGTGAGGTTGGCGCTTTCGGGGCATGTGGTAAAGCGGCCCGTGGCGCGGTGCAGGAGCCAGTCTTTGACGTCGAGGATCCAGCGAGTCTGGCGGTAGATCTCGGGCTCTTGCGACTTGATCCAGAGGATCTTGGCCGTGGGGTCCATGCCGTTGCGCGCGGGCGCGCCATTGGCGATGCGGAGCCAGCGGGCGAGCTTGTCGATGCGGTAGCCATGCGCCGAGGGGAAACCACCGATCAAGGCGCGTCCGGTTTCGGCAGCGCGTTTGTCGAGCCACGTCAGGCAGGGGCGTAGCGGGGTGCCTTGTTCGTCGGTGCAGATGACGCCGCAAAGCTGGCTAGAGAAGACGAGCGCAGCGGCACGGTCGCGCAACGCAGGCACCTCGGCGCGCAGGGTTGCCAAGGCGCGGGCGAGGGCGTCCCACCAATCAGGGGGGCTTTGTTCGGCGATGCCACCGGTCGCAAGCGAAAGCGGGTAGGTTTCTGTGGCGCGGGCGAGGAGCCGAAGATCGTCATCAACAACCCCGACCTTGACGCCGGATGTGCCGAAATCGGCGGAAATCACGAGATCGCCCTTCGGCACGGGAGAAATCCTTTCAGTCTTATCTTGCGCGCAAGCTTGCATGGAACCGGGCCTCAGGCAAGCGCTGCGCGGTAGAGTGAGAGGTAGTCGGGCCCCAGCGCCGACACATCGAACTCGGCGGCGCGGGTGGCGCACCAATCGCGCAGGCGGGTGTGTTCGACCGGATCAGAGGCGAGAGCGATGATGCGTTCGGCCAAAGCCGAGGCGTTGCCGGGCGGCGCAAGAAGTGCCGCGCCTTCGCCGCTGAGAACGGAGGCATAACCGGCGTTTTGAGCTGCAATAGGGACTGTTCCGGCGGACATGGCCTCGATCAGGACGAGGCCAAAGCTCTCGCCGCCGCGGGCCGGGGCGACAAACAGGTCAGCGCCGGCGATCAAGGCGCGCGCGGCTGTGGCATCGGGAGGCGGCAGGAAGCGGATCGAGGGGAAGGGCGCGGCGCGGTTGCGCAGATCGGCCTCGAGTGCGCCACTCCCCGCGATTGTGAGCGTTGCGCCGGGGAGGGCGGCGGCCACATCCGGCCAGGCCTCGAGAAGCACTTGCACGCCTTTGCGCTCTTCGAGGCGACCCATATAGACGATCTGCGGTGCATCGCGGCGCAGAGGCATGTCGCGCTTTGCGGCGCGCCAATCGGAGAGATCGATCGTGGGCGGCAGGATCAACGGAAGGGGGGCGGCGCCGCGCCGTTGCCATTGGTCCAGCGGAGCACGGGAGGGTACGACAACCCGAGACACACGGGCGTTGAAATAGTCACCGGCCTTGCCGAGCGCCCAGGCCAAGGGATCGAACCCACCTTCGGGCAGCGTTGCGTGAAAGGTCGCCACGGTGGGAAGGTTGAGCGCGCGCCAGACCTGCCATGGCAGGAGCGGCGTCCAAGGTGTGTGGAGGTGCACCACATCGGCGCCCCAGTCCTGCAAGGTCTCGACCGCAGCGGAGATTTCCGCGCGGGTTGCCCGGGTCAGCTCAAAACGGGTGCCGTGCACGGAGATATTGCGCACGTGCCCAAGCGTGAGCACATCCGGCGCGGCATCCCCTTCGCCGGGCGGGGCCACAATGCGGACTTCGTGGCCAGCGGCCCCACACCAGCCTGCAAGCGCACGGATATGGGATTGCACGCCGCCGGGGCGGGTCATGGCATAGGGTGTGATATGGACGATTTTCATGCGCGCCGCGAGAGCCCCAACTTGCGAATGAAATAGCCTTACCATAGGGTTAACCCTGTATTCGAGGGCTTTCGGAAGGGCTTCTTAAAATGAGCGAAGTGAGCGCGCTGATCGTAGCGGCAGGGCGAGGTATCCGCATGGGATCGCGCGGGGAAATGACACCGAAAGGTCTTTTGGAGATTGACGGCACGGCGCTTGTTGCCCGCTCGGTTGCTCTTCTCAAGAAAAGTGGGGTCAAGCGGGTGCGCATCGTGACCGGCCATCTTGCCGAGCAATATGAGGCGGCCTTTGGCGATATGGAGGGCGTTGACCTTGTTCATAACCCTGCGTTTGCGACGACAGGCAGCGGGCTTTCGATGATGACCGGGCTTGCAGAGATGGCGGGGCCGGTCCTCCTTTTGGAGTCCGATCTCGTCTATGAGGCAGCGGCGCTTGGCTCTTTGCATCAGGGCGAGTCGTGTATCCTTGTGTCGGGCGAGTCCAATGCGGGCGATGAGGTCTATATCTGGACGCGAGAAGGGGCCAATGGCGGACCTGTCTTTGACATGATGTCGAAGAATATCGCGGCAGTGGAGGCACAGCACTTTGGCGAACTGGTCGGAATCAGCCGGTTTACGGCCGAAGATACGGAGCGACTCAAGGCGGCGGCGGAGACGGTCCTAGAGCAAGATCCCAAGGCGGACTACGAGGAGACCGTGATCCACATGGCAAGAACGCAGGATATCGCCTGTCGCAAGATCGAGGATCTGGCATGGAGCGAGATCGATAGCGAGATCATGTATGCCCATGCTCTCAAAGAGGTTTGGCCAAAGATCGTTGCGCGGGACGGCGCGCGATAAGGCGAAGACCCGCCGTTTTGTGACCCGAAAAGCACAACATGTCGCAGTGCCATTGAGCCGGGGCAGGCGGAATGCTATCTTGAAAACATGCCCGGCACCGGGGCGGATCGGTGCGCTATAAGGAGGGCAGATCTCTGTCTCTGAATTCTGACGTGGCTCCAGCCGCTGATACCGGGCCCGACATAGCGGGCGCCACCGAGGGTGCGACCAGCGACGCTTTGCTCGCGCGTATCCTCACCTCACTCGACGACGACAAGGCCGAAGATATCGTGCAGATTGATCTGCGCGGCAAATCGGCCATGGCGGATTACATGGTAATCTGCTCTGGCCGCTCTACGCGGCAGGTCGCGGCGATTTCGGAAAAGCTTATCGATCGGATCAAGTCCGAGTTCGGGCGGCTTTCCAAGGTCGAGGGTAAGGAAACCGGCGATTGGGTGCTGATCGACACGGGGGACGTGATTGTTCACGTTTTCCGGCCAGAAGTGCGCGAGTTCTACCAGATCGAAAAGATGTGGCTACCGGGCGGCACCGCCTGATCCACGTCGAAAGGTAAGACATGGCGCTTGGCGTGCATATTTGCGCGGTGGGTCGGCTACGGTCCGGTCCGGAGCGTGATCTCCTTGATGACTACCTCAAACGGTTCGACCGCACAGGGCGGGGCCTCGGCCTTGGCCCTGCGACGGTGCATGAGGTCGAGGACAAGAAGGGCGGCGGCATGAGCGCCGAGGCGCCTCTTTTGGAGGGGGTGATCCCCAAGGGCGCGGTGATCTGTGCCCTTGATGAGCGCGGCAAGCTCATGTCCTCGCCCGAGTTTGCCGACATGCTTGCCGGATGGCGGGATATGGGGCGCGGCGACGTGGCCTTTGTGATTGGCGGCGCGGATGGGATTAATCCGGGCCTACGGGCACAGGCGGATGCCAAGCTCTCGTTTGGCAAGATGGTTTGGCCGCATATGCTTGCGCGGGTGATGCTTGGCGAACAGCTTTACCGCGCGGCGTCGATTCTCGCGGGCGCGCCGTACCACCGGGTCTGAGGGGCCAGCCCCTCTTGGGCCTTTGGCCCAATTCACCCCGGGATATTTCCAGCAAGAGGAAGGGTTTGCAGGTCTGCGCGCGGCGTGGTGCCTCGTTTGGGCTTGCCTGATGGTGGAATTGGTTATATTTCCTTACCAATCCTAAGAGAGCGGAGCCCGCCATGCAGATGCCAGCCCCCAATCAGGCCATTCTTGCCCGCAAAGAGCGGATCGTCGCGCGGCTGCGTGGTGTTCTTCCCGGCGATGCAGTGATCGACGACGAGGCCGAGACGCGCGCCTATGAGTGCGATGCGCTGACGGCGTATCGGTGCCCGCCTCTCGCGGCGGTTCTTCCTGCGACAACCGAAGAGGTCGCGGCGGTGTTGAAGATTTGCCACGAAGAGGGCGTGCCAGTCGTGCCGCGCGGGGCGGGGACATCGCTTGCCGGAGGGGCGATGCCAACGGCGGATTCGATCATCCTTGGGGTGGCGCGGATGAACGAGGTTCTTGAGACCGACTATGAAAACCGATTCATCCGGGTGCAAACCGGGCGCACGAACCTCAGCGTGTCGGGCGCGGTGGAGGAAGACGGGTTCTTCTATGCGCCCGACCCGTCCTCGCAGCTTGCCTGCGCCATCGCGGGCAATATCGCGATGAATTCTGGCGGCGCGCATTGCCTGAAATATGGGGTGACGACGAATAACCTTCTCGGTGTCACGATGGTGATGATGGATGGTGAGATCGTGGAGATCGGCGGCGCATATCTTGATGCAGGTGGCCTTGATCTTCTCGGGTTGATCTGTGGCTCCGAGGGGCAATTGGGCGTGGTGACGGAAGCGACGCTGCGCATCTTGCGCAAGCCCGAGGGTGCGCGACCTGTGCTTATGGGGTTTGATAGCAACGAAGTCGCCGGGGAATGCGTGAGCGACATTATCAAGGCAGGTATCCTGCCGGTCGCGATCGAGTTCATGGATCGGCCTTGTATCCGGGCGACGGAGGCGTTTGCCGGGGCGGGCTATCCAGATTGCGAGGCGCTCCTGATCGTGGAAGTCGAGGGCAGCGAGGAAGAGATCGACGCCCAGCTCGCGCGGATCATGGCGATCGCGCGGAAGCATAACCCGGTCGAACTCCGCGAGAGTGGTAGCCCGGAAGAAAGCGCGAAGATCTGGCTTGGGCGCAAATCGGCCTTCGGGGCGATGGGGCAGATCAACGATTACATGTGCCTTGACGGTACGATCCCTGTTTCGCAGCTTCCGTATGTGCTGCGACGGATCGGGGAGATGTCGAAAGAGTACGGGCTCGACGTGGGCAACGTGTTCCATGCGGGGGACGGCAACATGCATCCGCTGATCCTCTTTGATGCCAACAAGCCGGGTGATCTTGAGCGGTGCGAGGCGTTCGGGGCGGATATCCTGAAGCTTTGTGTCGAAGTTGGTGGCTGCCTGACGGGAGAGCATGGGGTCGGGATCGAAAAGCGTGATCTGATGGTGGATCAGTATGCGCCGGAAGACCTTGAGATACAGATGGCGGTCAAGGATGTGTTTGACCCTAGCTGGCTCCTGAACCCGGCAAAGGTCTTTCCGCTCGCAGCGAGCGAAGCCCGGCGGATGGCAGCGGAATAGGGGGCTTTGCCCCCGGCCTTGCGGCCTCCCCCAGAGTATTTTTCCAGAGAAGAAGCCCATGACACCTGAGACTGAAGCGGCACTGGCCGAGATCGTGAAAAGCGCGGAGGGGCCGTTGCGGATTGTCGGCGGTGGCACGCGGGATATTGGCGCGCCGGTCGTGGGCGAGGCGCTCTCGACGGCGGGGTTGAGTGGCGTGACGCTCTATGAGCCGGGCGCGCTCACGCTTGTGGCGCAGGCGGGGACGCCTGTGGCCGAGATTGAAGCGGTGCTTGCGGCGGAAGGCCAGCGCCTTGCGTTCGAGCCGATGGATCACCGTGCGCTTCTTGGCACCGACGGGACGCCGACGATTGGCGGGGTCGTGGCGGCGAATGTGTCGGGGCCGCGGCGAATCCAAGTTGGGGCGTGCCGGGATTCCCTATTGGGTGTGCGGTTTGTCGATGGCATGGGGCGCGTGCTCAAGAACGGCGGGCGCGTGATGAAGAATGTGACGGGCTATGACCTTGTGAAGCTTATGGCCGGGTCGTGGGGAACGCTTGGCGTCTTGAGCGAGGTGTCTTTGAAGGTTCAGGCGGTGCCGGAGGCGGAGGCGACGCTTTTGGGGCGTGGCCTCGAGAATTCTGCCGCGGTCAAAGCGCTCTCTTCGGTGCTCGGGTCGCCTTATGATGTCAGCGGTGCGGCGGTCTCCGGTGGTGCAGCGTTGGTGCGGCTTGAGGGGCTTGGGGATTCTGTTTCCTACCGGGTGAAACGCCTCTTGGATGTCGCGTGCGCAGGCTGGGAGGTTGTTGAGGGCGAGGCAAGCGCGGCGCTTTGGCGGGGTGTTCGCGATGTGACGCCCTTTGCCGGACGCGCAGGCACGGTCTGGCGCGTTTCGGTGAAGCCATCAGACGGCCCGGCGCTTGTCGCGGCGCTTGGCGGGCCGGAGGCAATCCTTGATTGGGGGGGTGGCCTTGTCTGGCTCTTGGTTGAAGAAGATGCGGCGGAACGGGTGCGGGCAGAGGTCGCGCGGCTTGGCGGTCATGCGACGCTTGTACGGGCGCCGGACGCGATCCGCGCGGCGATCCCGGCATTTCAGCCGGAGGCGGCACCACTTGCGGCGATCAGTCGGGGCCTGCGCGAGAAGTTTGATCCGCGCGGCATTCTTAATCCGGGATTGATGGGGTAGGCACATGCAGACGCATTTCACCGAAGACCAGTTGAAAGACCCCGGTATCCAGCGGGCGAATGAAATCTTGCGCGCTTGTGTGCACTGCGGGTTCTGCACGGCGACCTGCCCGACCTATCAGGTTCTTGGCGACGAGTTGGATAGCCCGCGGGGGCGCATCTACCAGATCAAGGATATGCTCGAGAACGAGCGAGTGCCGGATGAAAAGACCGTCTTGCATGTGGATCGGTGTCTGTCTTGCCTTGCCTGTATGACGACCTGTCCCTCGGGCGTGCATTACATGCATCTTGTCGATCATGCGCGGGAGTACATCGAGACCAATTACAAGCGGCCTTTCATGGATCGGGCCTTGCGTTGGGTTCTGGCGCGCATATTGCCTTA
Source organism: Shimia sp. FJ5 (assembly GCF_032918335.1). NCBI lineage: Bacteria > Pseudomonadati > Pseudomonadota > Alphaproteobacteria > Rhodobacterales > Roseobacteraceae > Shimia > Shimia sp. FJ5. The sequence goes on from NZ_JAWJUV010000005.1 coordinate 24,029, forward strand.
TCCGACGCGGTTCCGGCTTGCGCTACTCGGGGCGAAAATCGGGCGGCCTTTTGCCTTCCTGATGCCGGATGCGCGGTTGCGTGCGATGCTTGAGATGGCGCCGAAGTCGATCCCGCCAGTGAGCCGCAATGACGATCCACAAAGCTTTGCGCCGGACACGCCAAAGAAAATGCGGGTGGCCTTGATGACGGGCTGTGCGCAGAAGGCGCTCAATACCGATATCAACGATGCCACGATCCGCCTTTTGAGGCGGCTTGGTTGCGAGGTCGTTGTTGCCGAGGGGGCCGGGTGTTGTGGGGCGCTCACACATCACATGGGCAAGGCGAAGGAAAGCCATGCCACGGCGGCGAAGAATATTCGCGCCTGGGCACGAGAGATGGATGGCGAGGGGCTTGATGCGATTGTCATCAATACCTCGGGCTGTGGCACGACGGTCAAGGACTATGGGCATATGTTCCGCAACGAGGCGCTTGCGGAGGATGCCAAGCGGGTCAGCGACATCGCGATGGACGTCTCAGAGGTCTTGATGAAGCTCGACCTGCCGGAGGGAGCGGACAAGGAGACGGTTGTCGCCTATCACGCGGCCTGTTCGTTGCAGCATGGGCAGCAGATCAAGACCTATCCCAAGGATCTCTTGAAACGCGCCGGGTTTACCGTTGTGGAGCCGGCAGATAGCCATCTCTGCTGTGGCTCGGCGGGGACATATAACCTCATGCAGCCGGAAATCTCGGGTAAGCTCAAGGCGCGCAAAGTGCGCACGCTCGAGGCCAAGAAACCGGATATCATCGCGGCGGGGAATATCGGATGTATGGTACAGATCGGATCCGGTACGGAGATTCCCATTGTCCATACGGTTGAACTTCTCGACTGGGCGACGGGCGGGCCTCAACCTGCGGCGCTCACTGAGCCGGGCAAACGCGCCCCAGAGGTGCCGATCCTGCGGTAGTCGCGATCCTGCCCCAGTTTCGCCTTTTCGGTTCGGTATCACGGGGCGACACATGATGGGGAGCCATATGCGGCAGGTCGGATTATTGCTTGTGCTTATGCTTGGCATCGCGCGGGGCGCGGTGGCGGGGGATTCCGCAGTGTCGCGGCTTGAGAGCGGCGATGCGGTGCGCGGATGGGAGGCTGTCGGGCGGCTCGAGATTGGCGGCAAGGGGTTCTGCACAGGGGCGCTTATTGCGCCGGATCTTGTTCTGACGGCGGCGCATTGTCTTTTTGACAAGGTGAGCCGGAAACGGATCGGGGCCGGGAAGATCGAGTTCCGCGCCGGATGGCGCAACGGGCGCGCGGCGGCCTATCGTTCGGTTCGGCAGGCGGTTGTGCATCCTGAATATCGCTATGATGACGAGAAAAGCGCCCGGCAAGTGGGGCGCGATCTTGCGCTTCTGCGGCTGCACCATCCGGTGCGCAATCCCAAGATGCAGCCCTTTGAGGTCGGTCCGGCAATGCGGCCTGGTGCTAAGGTTGGCGTTGTGTCCTACGCGCGCGACCGGGACGACGTGCCCGCGCTTCAGGAGAGCTGCGAAGTGATCGGGCGGCAACAGGGCGTCTATGCCACGAGTTGTCGCGTTGATTTCGGAAGCAGCGGCGCGCCGGTGTTCAGCTTTGAGGGCGGTACGCCGAAGCTTATCTCTGTGATCTCGGCCAAGAGCCGGCTTGGCGCGCGGGATGTGGCGCTTGGCGTGGCGCTGGATCGACGTCTGCAGCGGCTCATCGCGGCGCTTGATGCCGAGGGCGACCGGGGTGCGACCGGGGCAAAATTCCTGAGGCCATGAGGATACGGCTTCTCATAGGTGCGGCGTGTGTCGCGGCGATGCCCGCGTTTGGGGAGGAAGGTTTGCGCGCGCTGCGTAGCCGAGGTGAGTTGATCGGCTGGGAGGCCGTGGGCCGCGTGGCGCTTGCGGGGAAGGGTTATTGCACCGGGGTGCTCATTTCGAGCGAACTTGTCCTGACGGCGGCGCATTGTGTCTATGACGAAGAGGGACAGGCGATCCCGCCGGAGCGCATCCGGTTCGAGGCGGGCTATGTGTCGGGGTCCGCTCTTGCCGAGAGGAAAGTGGACCGGGTCGTTGCAGAAGAGGGGTTCGTGCCTAGCCGGGATGGGCGGATCGCGACCGCAATGATGCGGCACGACATTGCGCTTCTAAGGCTCGCCTTTCCGATCACGATCAGTGAGGCGAATCCTTTTGCGCTCTATGATGAACCCCAGGCGGGGGACCGCGTTTCAGTTCTCAGCTATGGCAAGGGACGCAGCGAGCATCTTTCGTGGCAGCGCGACTGCGCGATCCTTGAGCGCGGACGTGGCTTGATGAGCTTTGACTGCGATGTCACGTTCGGATCGTCCGGGGCGCCGGTCTTCGCGCGCTATGGGAACCGGGTACGAATCCTGTCGCTCGTGTCGGCCATGGGGCGCGATAGGGGGGGGCGCAAAGTAGGCTATGGGATGGAACTCCCCCAGATCGTGGCCCGGCTCAAGGCGCGGATGCGCGGGCAGGGGCTTGCTACGGTGAAGGGCACAGACGGCGCGCGGCGGGTCATGGTGGGCGGTGCGCGCAAGGCCTCGGGGGCAAAGTTTCTTCGGGTCGATTGATCCCTTGAAAAGCCGCCTCGGTGCACACATCTCTTGGGAAGCGGGACGCCTAGACAGGGTTCCGTGTCACCAAACGCCTGTCCCGATGGGAAGGCCAAACCATAGTTGTCGCTCAAAGGAGGATGACACATGCGTCACTTTGATTTCGCACCGCTTTACCGCTCGTCGGTCGGTTTCGACCAGCTTGCCAGCCTGATGGATCGTGCCCTGTCGACCGAGGCAGGACAGCCGAGCTACCCCCCCCTATAACATCGAGAAAACCGCTGAAGATGCCTATCGCATCTCGATTGCCGTTGCCGGGTTCGGCGCGGATGACCTTGGCATCGAAGTCAAGGAAAACGCGCTTGTCGTGACCGCACGCAAGGCGGAAGAGGATGACGCCAGAACCTATCTTCATCGCGGCATCGCCACCCGCGCATTTGAGCGCCGGTTCCATCTTGCAGACCATGTGCGCGTGATTGGTGCGCGCCATGAGGATGGGATGCTTCATATCGACCTCGAGCGCGAGATTCCCGAAGCGCTCAAGCCGCGCCGCATTGCGATTGCGAACGGCAAGGAGGTCGAGAAGGACGTGGTTGACGCGAAAGCCGTCAACTAAGCCTGCATCCGGTTTTCCAATTCCCGGACGAGACCCCCGGTTGCGCCGCAGCCGGGGGTTTTTTGTCGGAGCGCGCGTGCCGCGCGCGCAGGTTTCGCACGCCCCTTTCAGGGCGTGCAGTTGCGAGGCTCTGCCTCGCGCTCCGGAGTATTTATACAAAGGTGAAGATCAATCGCGGTCCGCGAGGCTTTGGGCGAGGCGCATCAGGCGCACGGCCTCGGTGCGATAGCCGAAAGGATCATCGCCACGATGTTCTGTGGCGAGCGCGATGGCCTCGTCCCAGCCCCAGTCGCCAAGATAGCGCGCATCGGTCAGAAGCTGGCCGAACCCGGCGATGGCGGCAGCGAACTGTGCGTCTGTGTCGTCTTTGAGATCAGCGGTGATCGGTGTTTCGATCAGCTGGCTCGTGGATGCGCCGGGGGCTTTGTAGCGCAGTTTGAGGAACCCCAGTTCATCGGAAACCGAGGATTCGGGAGCCGTGCCATAGCGCAGCGGATCGGTTTGCCGCGCCGGGGAGCCAGTTGGGGTCAGTTCGTAGAGCGCGGTCACGGCATGGCCCGCGCCGATTTCGCCCGCATCGACCTTGTCGTTGTTGAAGTCTTCGCGGTTCAATTGGCGTGTCTCGTAGCCGATCAGACGGTACTCGGCGATGGTTGCGGGGTTGAACTCTACCTGGATTTTCACGTCGTCGGCGATGGGAAAAAGCGTGCCTGTGAGTTGGTCGACAAGAACTTTGCGGGCTTCGTGCAGTGTATCGATATAGGCGGCCTGTCCGTTACCTGTCTGGGCGAGGGCCTGCATCGTGGCGTCATCGAGATTGCCGCGCCCGAAGCCGAGGACGGAGAGGTAGGTGCCGCTCTCGCGTTTCTTGGCGATGTAGTCTTTGAGGGCGTCCGGGTCGGAGAGGCCGACATTGAAATCACCATCGGTGGCGAGGATCACGCGGGAGACCTCTTCGCCGTCTTGCATCGCTTCGGCAGTGGCATAGGCCTGCTGCAGTCCGGCCTGTCCGGCGGTGGAGCCGCCAGCCGTCAGCCGGTCGAGCGCGGCGAGGATCGTGGTGCGGTCGCTGGCAGGTGTCGGATCGAGGACACGTCCGGCAGAGCCTGCGTAGGTCACAATGGCGACGCTATCCTCGGGGCGCAGTTCGGAGAGCATCAGTGAGAAGCTCTGTTTCAGGAGGGGTAGTTTGTTGGCCGCGTCCATCGACCCGGAGGTGTCGATGAGGAAGACGAGGTTCAGGGGCGGGCGCGCGGCGATGTCCGGCAGGCGCCCCTGAAGTGCGATGCGCAGGAGACGGGTATCCGGGTTCCACGGGGTCACCATCGTGGCGAGATGCGTTGCGAAGGGGGTGTCGCCGGAGGGTGCGGCGTAGCCATAGGGGAAATAGTTCACCATTTCCTCGATCCGCACCGCGTCTTTCGGCGGCAACGTGCCGGTCTCGAGCGAGTTGCGCAGGACCGCGTAAGAGGCGGTGTCGACATCGACCGAGAAGGTCGAGACGGGGCTTTCCGCCGTGACCTTGAGCGGGTTCGGATCGGTCTCTGGGTAGGCTTCGGTATCGGAGAGCGGCGGCATCGGGCGGATTTCGGGCGCGCTGAGGCCAGTGGCAAAGCGTTGCGGCGCGGATTTTGCCATGGGGGCGATGGAGGGCTCGACAAGGGGCGCTTCCATTTCCTCGATTGCGACGGCGTCGTCTTTGGCCGTGTCGCGCAGTTTGAGCGGGGCGGGGGGCTCTTGCAGGACGGGCAGGACAAGCACAAGGCCAACCGCGGCAAGAGCCGTGGAGGCGGCGAGGGCACCTTTGGCGGGAATGGATTTCAACATGATCATTACTCCTCTGAACAGGCCCGGTTTGCGGGCATCAGAGGTAGGACGTGTGTCATCCGCCGATCCTTGGAGGCGGTCGAAATTTTCTTGGGCAAGGGCGATGTTTTCAGCGCGTTTCCTGGCGTCGGGGGAAGGCGTTGCGGCGCGCATCGCGTGTTTCAGGTCGTTGAAGTTGAGGTCGTCGCTCATGCGGTGTCCTCCTTTTCTTTCAGGGCGCGCAGGTGTTTGCGGGCTTGCGAGAGGCGCCAGCTTACGGTGCCTTCGGAGATGTTGAGAACCTCGGCAGCCTCGGCATGGGTCAGGTCATCAAGGATCAGAGCAAGCGTGTCGCGCAGGTCGGGAGGCAGGGCGCGCATCGCTTCGGTGAGCCAGTCGATCCGGGCGTCGGTTTCAGCGTTGGCGGCTTGCCGGGCGATCTCCCAGTCGCCCCATCCTTCAGCGGCGCGGCTATGGGCTTCTTGGCGTCGGCGACGATCATGGGCGGCGTTGAGGACGACGCGGTAAAGCCATGTCGTGAACCGTGCGCGCGCTTCGAAGCGCAGGAGTTTTGACGGTAGCGCTGCGCAGATGTCCTGGGTTAGGTCTTCGGCTTCGGTGCGCCCTCCGGTGAGGCGAAACGCGAACGCGAAGACACGATCGTAGTGGCGTTCCAGAAGATCCGAGAACGCCGCTTTGTCACCATGTGCCGCCGCTTCGGCGAGGGCTTCGTCGGAGAGGTTCATAAGCATCACATTGAGTATGACGCATGGCGCAGGTCAATCCTTGGAAAAAATCTCAAAAGCTGAAGAACAGCTTTTCGGCTTTCTTCTTGGTAGATTGCGGTTCTCCGATCTAATCTTGGCGCTAACTTATTGAGAAATTTCTTTCTGAAGGACGCATTTCCATGGTGGAGCATGAGTATCTGGAGCAGTTCGGGCTGCATATCGTGCGGGCGCGTGACCCCTTCACCCTTGAGCAGCTCTTTCGTCTCATCGTTGAAGAGTATGGCGCGGAAGAGGCCAAGGGGATCGGCCGGCCAGTGCTCTTCGATCTGCGGGAGGTGGATGTCAGCCAGATTTCCTCTGCAGATATCCGGCGCCACATGATGAAGAAGTCCGTTCTCGATGAGAGCGTGACACACGTGACCGTGGCGTATCTTGTCGAGGGGCTTTCATCGCAGGCGGCGGTGCGTATGGCCAACACCTACTCTGAGCTTTCGGGGCTGTCGGGGGAAACGCAGAGCCTTGTGACCGAAGACCTTGGGGTGGCGGTCGATTTTCTTGCTGAGGCCGTTGGGCTTAGTCAGGCGGAGACGGCCTTGTTAGAGACACATCTTGCGCCGATGGCGGTTGCTTTGTTTCCCCGCGGATCTGCCTAAGGCCGGCCCGCGGGGAGAAGGTTCGCACGCGCGGGATTAGACCGACATGCAGATGTATTTCATCTCGAGGAACTCATCGATGCCGTGATGGCTTCCTTCACGGCCGAGGCCGGATTGCTTGACGCCGCCGAAGGGGGCGACCTCGGTCGAGATGATCCCGGTGTTGACGCCAACGATCCCGTATTCCAGCGCTTCGGCGACTTTGTAGACGCGGCTCAGGTCGCTTGCGTAGAAATAGGAGGCAAGGCCGAAGATCGTATCGTTGGCCATGGCGATGACATCGTCCTCGTCTTCGAATTTGAAGAGCGGGGCGAGGGGGCCGAAGGTCTCGTCCGTGGCAAAGGCCATCTCGGTCGTGGCTCCGGTGACGATGGTCGGCTGGAAGAAGGTGCCGCCAAGTTCCGACGGGTTGCCGCCGAGGATCACCTCGCCGCCCTTGGACTGGGCGTCGGCAATATGCTCACGAACCTTTTCAACGGCGTCTTCGTTGATGAGCGGGCCAAAGGCGGTGTCTTGTTCGAGGCCATCGCCGACCTTCATCGCGGCCACGCGTGCCTTGAGTTTCTCGGCGAAGGCGTCATAGACGCCGGCCTGCACGTAGATGCGGTTGGCACAGACGCAGGTCTGGCCGTTGTTGCGGAATTTACACATGATCGCGCCTTCGACGGCATCGTCGAGGTTGGCATCATCAAAGACGATGAAGGGCGCGTTGCCACCAAGCTCCATCGAGCATTTCATCACGCTATCCGCGGCCTGACGCAGGAGGATGCGGCCAACTTCGGTCGAGCCGGTAAAGGTCAGTTTGCGCACCGCGTCGTTTTCACAGAACTCCTTGCCGATCTCGCTCGCACGCGAGGAGGGCACGATGTTGAGAACGCCCGCCGGGATGCCCGCGCGTTCGGCAAGCACGCCAAGGACAATGGCCGAGAGCGGGGTTTCGGCAGCGGGACGGGCAACCATGGCACAGCCAGCGGCGAGGGCCGGGCCGGCCTTGCGGGTGATCATCGCATTGGGGAAGTTCCACGGCGTGATCGAGGCGGCGACGCCGATTGGTTGTTTGATGACCGTGATGCGCTTGTCGCGCTGGTGGCCCGGGATGGTTTCACCGTAGATGCGTTTGGCCTCTTCCGCGAAGAATTCGATGAAGGAGGCGCCATAAGCGATCTCGCCCGCAGCTTCTGCGAGCGGCTTGCCCATTTCCGCCGTAAGGATCGTCGCGAGGTCGGCTTGATTTTCCATCATCAGGTCAAACCACTTCCGCAGAACGGCGGCGCGTTCCTTACCGGTCCACTTGGCCCAGTCCTTTTGAGCGGCGTTGGCCTTGGCGATGGCATCGGCCACCTGTGCGCGGTCAAGATCGGCCACATTGGCGATAACATCGCCGCGGGCAGGGTTGGTGACCTCGAAAGTCCCGTTTGCACCATCGACCCATTCACCGCCGATATAGGCGCGGGTCTCAAGAAGGGTTGGGTCTTTCAGAAGTGATTTCAGATCAGTGACGGTATCTAGCATGGCTCGCTCCCCTTTTGCGTTGGCAGATGAAAACCACTTGGCGGTGGTCTTGTCCAGCCGAGGGTATGAGTCCAGTATGAGTTAATTTTCGGACCAAGGATATGCGAATGACCCTCGACGACGCCTATGCCAACGCGGCCTACATACCGGATGCGGCGCGATTTCCAGACTTGTGGCAAGCCGAAGCCGACGCGTTTCGCAAGGCGACGCGAAGCGAAATCGCGATTGCCTATGGTCCGGGCGAACGGCATGTGATGGATCTTTTCCTGCCTGAGAGCACGCCGAAGGGGCTCGTGGTGTTTGTGCATGGGGGCTATTGGCTGCGGTTCGACCGGAGTTATTGGTCGCATTTGGCGGCGGGCGCAGTGGCGAAGGGATGGGCCGTTGCGATGCCATCCTATGATCTTTGCCCGAGCGTCGGCATTCCCGATATCACGGCACAAATTGCGCAGGCCGTCACGGTGGCGGCAGAGCGTGTGGATGGGCCGATCTGTTTGGCCGGGCATTCGGCGGGCGGGCATCTCGTGGCACGAATGGCAATGCCGGGCGTGTTGCCAGAGGCGGTTGCCGGGAGGTTGCGCCATGTGATGCCGATCTCGCCGGTCGCGGACCTTCGCCCACTCATGCAGACATCGATGAACGCGGACCTCGGGATCACAGAAGATATCGCCGCCGTGGAAAGCCCTGTGCTAGGGGCACCCCTGCCGGATGTGGCTGTGACGGTTTGGGTCGGTGGGGATGAGCGCCCTGCTTTCCTTGATCAGGCGCGCTGGCTTGCGGAGGCGTGGGGCTGCGGCCATGTTGTCACCGAGGGAGAGCATCATTTCAACGTGATCGCGCCATTGGCCGATGCGCAGAGCGAGATGGTGGCATGCTTGTTGGCGGAGGACGCAACATCATGACATGGGATTTCATCATTGTCGGCGCGGGCAGTGCCGGGTGTGTCGTGGCCAATCGCCTGAGCAAGGCGGGGCATAAGGTTCTGCTACTCGAGGCGGGCGGGCGCGACACCTACCATTGGATCCATATTCCGATGGGATATCTCTATTGCATCGGCAATCCGCGCACCGATTGGATGTACAAGACCGCACCGGACAAGGGGTTGAATGGACGGTCGCTCCTCTACCCGCGCGGCAAGGGGCTTGGCGGCTGTTCATCGATCAACGGGATGCTCTACTTGCGTGGGCAGGCGGCGGATTACGATGGTTGGCGGCAGCTGGGCAATCCCGGCTGGGGCTGGGACGATGTGCTGCCGCTCTTCAAGCGGGCCGAGGACTATATGGATGGCCCTTCCGTAATGCATGGAGCGGGCGGTGAATGGCGGGTCGATAACCAACGCCTGCGTTGGGATGTGCTTGACGACTGGATGGCGGCGGCAGAGGCCGCGGGTGTGCCGCGCACCGATGATTTCAACACAGGCGACAACGAGGGTGTCGGGTATTTCAAGGTCAACCAGCGCGATGGCTGGCGCCTCAATACCTCCAAGGCGTTCTTGCGTCCGGTGCGCGAGTCCAAGCTCAAGATTGAAGTGCATGCGCGGACCGAGCGCCTGTTGATCGAAGAGGGGCGTGTTGTCGGTGTGGCCTATCGCCAGAACGGCGAACTGAAAGAGGCGCGCGCGGAGCGCGAGGTCATCCTTTCGGCGGGGGCGATCAACTCGCCTCAGATCCTTCAACTTTCGGGCATTGGGCCGGGGGCGGTTCTTCAGGACCACGGCATCGCGGTACGGCACGAGATCGACGGGATCGGCGCGAACCTACAGGACCATTTGCAGCTTCGTTGTGCTTGGAAGCTCGACGGGGCGAAGACGCTCAACACCATGGCGAATTCCCTTATTGGCAAGGCGAAGATCGGGTTGGAATACTTGTTGAAACGCTCCGGGCCGATGTCGATGGCGCCGTCGCAGCTTGGGGCGTTTACCAAGTCGCGGCCCGGCCTTGAGACGCCCGACCTAGAATATCATGTGCAGCCGCTCTCGCTTGAGGCGTTTGGGCAGCCCCTCCATGATTTTCCGGCGATGACGGCGAGTATCTGCAACCTGCGGCCAGAGAGCCGGGGGCATGTGCGGATCACCTCGCCGAACCCCGAAGATGCACCGGAAATCGCGCCGAATTATCTCAGCACCGAGGGCGATCGGGCCGTGGCCATCGCTGCGATCCGTCAGGCGCGCGAGATCATGGCGCAGGGGCCAATGGCGAAGTACAGCCCCGAAGAGATGAAGCCGGGGATCACTGCGCAGGACGATGCTGAATTGGTCAAGGCGGCCGGAGATGTCGGAACAACGATCTTTCACCCGGTCGGCACGGTGCGGATGGGGGCAGACGAGGCTGCGCCGCTAGATCCGCGCCTCAGGATGCGGGGGATCGGCGGTTTGCGCGTGGTGGATGCGTCCATCATGCCGACGATCACCAGCGGCAACACCAACTCGCCGACCATAATGATCGGCGAGAAGGCGAGCGAGATGATCCTGGAAGACCTGGTTTAGGAGTCTTCCGGGGCGATCTTGTCTTGCGTGTTGGTGTCGAAATCGCCTGCGTCATGGCGTTCGTGTAGTTGGGTTTTCGGATCACCGAAGGCACGGTTGACCATGCGGCCACGCTGCACAGCGGGGCGCGAGTCGATGTCTTCGGCCCAACGGACGACGTTCTTGTATTCATGCACGCTCAGGAACTCGGCGGCTTCGTAAAGGCGGCCAAGGGCGAGCTGTCCATACCAGGCCCAGTTGGCGATGTCGGCAATCGTGTAGTCGTCACCGGCAAGGTAGGGCACCTCGGCAAGGCGCTTGTCGAGCACGTCGAGCTGGCGTTTGACTTCCATCGCGAAGCGGTTGATCGGGTATTCCCACTTTTCGGGGGCGTAGGCGTAGAAATGGCCGAAACCACCGCCGAGATACGGCGCGCTACCCATTTGCCAGAATAGCCAAGACAGCATCTCGGGGCGCTTGGCAGGGTCCTTAGTCAGGAAGGCATCGAACTTCTCGGCGAGGTGAAGCAGAATCGCGCCGGATTCGAAAATGCGGGTCGGGGGCGTCGTGGTGTGATCCATCAGGGCGGGGATTTTCGAGTTCGGGTTGACCTCGACAAAGCCCGAGCCGAATTGATCGCCATCACCGATATTGATCAGCCACGCGTCATACTCGGCCTCTTTGATCCCTGCGGCGAGGAGTTCCTCGAACATCACCGTGACCTTTACGCCGTTCGGCGTGGCCAGCGAGTAAAGCTGATGCGGGTGTTTGCCCACGGAGAGTTTCTTGTCGTGAGTCGGGCCAGAGATGGGGCGGTTGATGCTCGCAAAGCGGCCGCCGCTCTCGCTTTCCCAGGTCCAGACTTTCGGGGGGGTATAGGTATCGCTCATGGTTTTCGCACCCTGTCAGAATTGTGTCCTGCTCGAATGTAGGCATTTTCAGCAGGAATGGGAGGGGGGCTGTCTGTGCGTCAGGGCAGGGGCGGCTGTGCGCGCTTCCCTAAAAGACGAAAACCCCCGGGCGGATGCCTCGGGGGTTGCCGAATTTTTGTGTCCAAAGCTCGAATCTCTTAGAGGAGACCTTCGCGCTGGGCTTTCTTGCGTGCCAGTTTACGGGCACGGCGGATCGCTTCAGCTTTTTCGCGTGCTTTTTTCTCGGACGGCTTCTCGAAATGCTGCTTGAGCTTCATTTCGCGGAAGACACCCTCACGCTGGAGCTTCTTCTTCAGGGCGCGGAGCGCCTGATCGACGTTGTTGTCGCGAACACTAACCTGCATGTGGTTTTCACCACCTTTCTAAGTTTGAGTTGCAAGGAAATTGCAGGAGGTGGCCGTATAGCAAAGTGCCCCATCTTTGTCTAGTATGATGTGGAGTTCAAAGGAGGCCCTAGATGTCCGACGCCGACCCCAAGCAAACCCTGCTCGATGCCGCGCTTGCGCATGTGGCGTTTGACGGCTGGAGCGATGCGACATTCGAAGCGGCGATTGCCGATAGTGGCATGGATTCGGCATTGGCACATGCGCTCTGTCCGCGTGGTGCGGTGGATCTTGCCATTGCCTATCATAAGCGCGGGGATGCCGCGATGATCGAACGGTTCGAGGCCGAAGATGTGTCGGAGCTACGCTATAGCGAGAAGGTCGCCGTTCTGGTGCGGTTCCGTCTCGAAGCGGTGGAGGACAAAGAGGCGGTGCGCCGTGGCACGACGCTTTTCTCCCTGCCGCAATACGCCGCCACGGGGGCGCAGCTTGTCTGGGAGACATGCGATGCGATCTGGAACGCGCTTGGCGATACGTCCGATGATGTGAATTGGTACACCAAACGGATGACGCTTTCGGCGGTCTATAGCTCGACGATCCTTTACTGGCTTGGCGATGAGAGCGACGGACATGCCGAGACTTGGGCCTTCCTTGATCGGCGGATCGAGAACGTGATGCAGTTCGAGAAGGCCAAGGCCGGATTCCGCAAGAGCCGTCTTGGCAAGCTGATGCAAGGGCCTCTGTCGATTTTGGACGGGATCAAAGCACCGGGTGCCAAACGGGATATGCCGGGGCAGTGGCGGGGTTGAGGCGCGGCTGACGGGTTTTCGCGGCTGCGGCGGGGTGCTATGCCAAGGCAACGACACCCCGAGGAGCAGACGATGACCCAGACCATGCGCGCAATCGAGATCACCGAAGCGGGAGGGCCGGATGTCCTCAAACCCTGCGAACGGCCCGTGCCGCAGCCGGGGGCGGGAGAGGTCATTATCAAGGTTGCCTATGCCGGTGTGAACCGTCCCGATGCGCTGCAGCGGGCGGGGATGTATGCACCACCGCCGAGCGCAAGCGATCTTCCGGGGCTAGAAGCGTCGGGCATGATTGTTGCCGTGGGCGAAGGGGTCAGCGAATGGTCCGAAGGCGACGAGGTCTGTGCGCTTCTGCCCGGTGGGGGCTATGCAGAATACGTTCTGACTCCGGCGGCGCATTGCCTGCCGATCCCCAAGGGCATGGGGCTCAAAGAAGCTGCCTGCCTTCCAGAGACGTTCTTTACCGTCTGGTCCAACGTGTTCCAGCGCGGTGGTCTTCAGGCTGGCGAACGGTTCCTCGTGCATGGCGGTTCGAGCGGGATCGGAACGACTGCGATCCAGCTTGCTAACGTGTTCGGCGCACGGGTCTTTGCGACCGCCGGGACCGAAGACAAATGCGCGGCCTGCCTTGAACTTGGGGCGGAGCGGGCGATCAATTACCGCGACGAGGATTTTGTCGAGGTGCTGCGCGCTGAAGGTGGGGCGGACCTGATCCTCGACATGGTGGGCGGTTCGTATATCCCACGTAACATCAAGACCCTCGCGGATGACGGGCGGTTGGTGCAAATCGCGTTTCTCACCGGACCGAAGGTCGAGTTGAATTTTGCCCAGATCATGACCCGTCGCCTCACCGTGACCGGATCGACCTTGCGCCCGCAGAGCGACCTTGCCAAGGCGCGGATCGCAGAGGCCTTGCGCGAAAAGGTGTGGCCGCTTCTCGACGCGGGGCGCGTGGCGCCCGTGATGGATAGCGAATTCGCGTTTGAAAACGCCGCCGCCGCCCATTCGCGGATGGAAAGCAGCGGGCACATCGGCAAGATCGTTCTCAAGGTCGCGGGCTGACAGTCTTTTCAATCAAGGGGTTAGCGCCGCTTTTCATGTTCGAACCGTTGCTTGGCGACGGCTTCGTGACGTTCGGCCTTCTGATGGTCAAAAAGCGATTGCTCGACGTAGTCGAGATGCGCCGTTACCGCCGCGCGGGCGGCTTCGGGGTCGCGTGCCTGTAGAGCGGTGTTGATCGCCCGGTGCTGTTCCAGAAGATCGCTTCGGGTCACGCGTTGCTTGAACATGACGGAGCGGTTGTAGAACACCCCTTCGCGCAGAAGCTGATACATGGAGCGCATCATGTGCAGCATGATGACGTTGTGGCTGGCTTCGATGATGGCGAGATGGAAGTCGGCGTCGAGGCGGGCTTCGTCGGCGGGGTTGCGTTTGGCGTGGGCGGCTTCCATCTTTTCGAACACGGCATCGATCACCTTGAGATCGGTGTCAGAGGCGCGGGTCGCGGCGCGTTCGGCGGCGAGGCCTTCCATGTCGCGGCGGAAGGAAATGTAATCGAACACCGCCTCGTCATGGTTCGCAAAAAGCCGCACCAGCGTCTCGGAAAAAGCGCTTCCGAGGACGTCGGCGACAAAGACTCCGGCCCCGGCGCGCGAGACGAGAAGGCCATTTTCCTGAAGTTCTGCAATGGCTTCGCGCAAAGACGGGCGCGACACACCAAGGCGATCCGCAAGCTCGCGTTCGGAGGGCAGGCGCTCACCGGGGCGCAGGATGCCGCGCAGGATCAGCTGTTCGATTTGCCGGATGACGGAGGTCGAAAGCTTCTCGGTCTGGACTTTCTGAAAGGGCATGATGTTGGGCGCTTCCGTTAATTGGTCAGATGATTTGACCACGTTGCGGCGCCGTGAACAAGGGGGCGAAAGCGGCGAAACCCAACGTCGGTATCACGTCGGTATTGCGTCTGTATCGCGGTGGTGCGGCTTGCGGGGGGGCAAACGCATGAAGGGCGCCCGAGGGCGCCCTTTTCGGTTTCCGTGAGCGGAAAGGCTATTCGGCGGGCACAGCCTCGGGCAGAGCGGGTTTGCCGAAGTGCTGTCGGTTGAGGCGGATCACGAGGGCGATCATCAGCACCTGCGAGGCGATGGCGATCGCGGTCAGGATCCAGAACGCCACACCGAACTTGTCGATGGCCCCGGAGGCGACCAGCCCCTTGTTGATGAAGAAATGCATCAACACCGCGAAGGCGACGCCGGGGCAGACGAGTGCGTAGGAGCCGGGCGAGGTTTTCGGGCCGAGCACGAAGTCGGCGAAATAGCCCTGACGGCGCATCACGAGGAGGCCAAGCGCGAGGAAGACGACCTGCACCGAGAGCATCCGCGCGAGGAAGATCATTGTCTCGCCTTCCGCGCCGTGCACGCCGAAAGTGACGTGGAGACCATGCTCCTGACGCAGGAAGAGGATCGACAGGATGGTGACGATGGGCACGATGACCATGAGGGTCGGCCCGGCCTCCTTGTGGGTGCCGTAGTGCAGCATCGAGGCAAAGGCGGTCGCGGCGGCGAGCAGCGTGTAAATCACGGCGGCCACGGCGAAGAAGGTCGAGATCACCAGCGCGATGGCGACCGTCGCGGGCGTCGTGCTCATCGCAGCGGGGGCGGCGAACCCGACACCGACCATGGAGATCGCGAAGGCCGGGAGAAGCTGGGCAAAGCTATTGTGGGCGGTGACGTCAAAGAGGCCGCCCTGCGAGAGCACCCGGCCAAGGAAATCCCCGATCAGGCGCAGCGCCCAGAGGCCGACGAGGCCGAAGGCGACCATGGCCATCGGGAAGAGGTATTCGACGATAGTCCAGAGCATCGGCACAAAGGCCATGCCGACGATGAATAGCGCGTTGATCGTCATCGCGGCGGCAAGCGGCCCGGCGAGGAGGGTGGTTTCGGCATTGGAATTGCGCAAGGTCGTGTAGGCCTCGGTCTTTTTGAAGGCCGAGAGTGCGGAGAGGTTCCAAAGCAGGTATTTCACGTTGAGGAAGGCAAAGACGGCAATCCCGGCCCAAGCGATGAGGATGGCGGCCTGAAGCGGCAGCATGCCTTGCGAGAAGGCGGCCCAGATGTCTTCGAAAACTGGCACAGGTTGGTTCGGGTGCGGCACCCAGAAGAACAGGAACATGAAGAAGGTGACCGAGAGGCCACCGGCGCCAAGCGAGGCGAGGAAGTAGAGCGGCGAATAGGTATCCGCCGGACGTTTGAAGGGGGTCGTCATGGGGGACTCCATTAATATGCTGTATTTGGAATGTAATATATATTCGAAATATAGAATACAAATGCGTCATTCGCGCGCAGAGGGCGGTTGATAACGGTTGATTAACGTTTCCGCGGCAAGCTTGGGCATGTTCAGGTTCTTGTTCATGTCCCTCCTGATCGTCTCGGCCTGCGCGGTGCCGGCACCCCATTTCATGGGGGCCGAACCGGTGCGGGCCGAGGTTCAGGGAAGCCGCTTTGTCATGCGGCGCAACGGCAAGCTTGTCGAAGTGATCCGCGTCAATCGAGAATGGGCACCGCGCCTTAGCGAACAGCTTGGCCGGAGGGCGGAGATCGCGGTTGAGCGGGCCTATGGTTGCCCTGTGAAGACCATTCGTGGGGATGCGGCGCTTATGATTGCGCGCCTCAAATGCGGCAAGCCGGATGACCTTGCCGAGATTGGCTATGGTCCGGGCTAGGGCGTGCCGCTGATGTCTTTGGTCATGAAGATCGAGGTGGTGTTGGCCTCGTAATCGCCGAAGGGGCCGCAATCGGTATATCCATGCGCCTTGTACAGGCTATGCGCCTGAGTCAGCTTATCGCCAGTTTCGAGCTTCACTGTCGGCAGGCCCTGGGTGCGGGCTTCTTCCTCGATCTTGCGCATCAGGTGATGGGCAATGCCTTTGCCGCGGGCGCGGGGATCGACGAACATGGATTTGATCTCGCCATAGGCGCCTTTGTTGGCCAGCGCGACACAGCCGAGCGCGTCTTTGCCCTCACGGGCGACGAAAAAGCGGATCGCCGGCACGCAAAGCTCGTCGATATCAAGGAAGTGGTTCTCCTCGGGCTCGAACAGCGTCTGCATCAGGGCATGGCTTTGACGCAGGAGGGCGGTCGCCTGCGGATCGCGCGGATCACCGGGAAGAACCTTGATGTCGGACATGGGACTGCCTTTCACGGTAGGAGGTCTTGATGGCGCTATGAATGGCAGGCGCGCGCGCCGCTGTCCAGATTGTGCAGGGTCAGGGGCGCCGCCCCTCTTGGCCGCAGGCGGCCAATTCACCCCGGGATATTTCTCGCAAGAGGAAGGAAGGGCGGCGGATTTCCGCAATATCTTGTGGATAACTTGGGTGCTGGGGGCATATCCTGTGGATCATCGTTGACTCTGGCATATCTGCTTGGGCAGGCTTGAGCGATAGATCAGAATCACGGGGACATCGTAACGCCTTGCGTTTTTCCAAGCTCAGACTGACCGGCTTTAAGAGCTTTGTCGATCCGACCGACCTTGTCATTGCGGACGGGTTGACCGGGGTCGTGGGGCCGAATGGTTGTGGAAAGTCGAACCTTCTGGAAGCGCTGCGTTGGGTGATGGGGGAGAACCGTCCGACGGCGATGCGTGGCGGCGGGATGGAAGACGTGATCTTTGCCGGGGCGGCGACACGCCCGGCGCGCAACTTTGCCGAGGTGTCGCTTCATATCGACAATAGCGAGCGGCTGGCCCCGGCCGGGTTCAACGAGGATGATGCGCTCGAGATCGTGCGCCGGATCACGCGCGATGTCGGATCGGCCTATAAGGTCAATACCAAGGACGTGCGGGCGCGTGATGTGCAGATGCTATTCGCCGATGCCTCTACGGGTGCGCATTCGCCTGCTCTCGTGCGGCAGGGGCAGATTTCGGAACTCATCAACGCCAAGCCGAAAGCCCGGCGCCGTATCCTTGAGGAAGCGGCGGGGATTTCTGGGCTGTATCAGCGGCGGCACGAGGCGGAACTCAAGCTCAAGGGGGCCGAGAGCAACCTTGCGCGTGTCGATGACGTGATCGAGCAATTGGCGACCCAGCTGGCGCAGCTTGCGCGGCAGGCGAAACAGGCGGCGCGCTATCGGGCGATTGGCGAAGAGCTGCGGCAGGCAGAGGGGATGCTCCTTTATCGACGCTGGCGCGAAGCGGATGAGGCGCGGGCCAAGTCGGACGAGGAGCTGCGCGAGCGGACCACGGCGGCGGCACAGGCCGAGGGCGCGGCGCGGGCGGCAGCCAAGACGCGGCAGGCCAAGGATGATGCGCTTCCGCCCTTGCGCGAGGAAGAAGCGATTGCGGCGGCTGTGTTGCAGCGGCTTCAGGTGCAGCGCGATACGCTCAACGATCAGGAAGAACACGCGCGTCAGATCATCGAGACGTTGCAGAACCGGATCGAGCAGCTTGGCAAGGATATGGAGCGCGAAGCGGGGCTCAACCGCGACGCGGGCGAGACGATCGAGCGGCTCGAATGGGAAGCCGCGGAAATCGCCAAGGCCGGGGAAGGTCACAACGAAAAGCTCGAGGTGGCGACGGAAGCGGCGCGCGAGGCCGCGAGCCTGTTGCAAGAGCGCGAGAGCGAACTGTCGCAGCTGACCGAGGATGTGGCGCGGCTTGCGGCGCGGCACCAATCGGCGCACCGGTTCCTTGATGATACGCGCAAGACGCTTGAAAAGAGCGAGGCCGAGGCTGGCAAAGCGCGGGATGCGGTCAATGTCTCTAAGGCGGCACTGGTGAAGGCGTCGGAGGATTTCGAGACCGCGAAGACCGCGGAGGCGACAGCGGTTCAGGCCGCAGAGGCGGCGGAAGTGGCGCTTTCGCGGGCCGAAGAAGAGCGGGCGGAAACGCAGGGCCGCGAGGCCGATGCGCGGGCCGAACGGTCAGAGGCCGAGGGCGAGTTGAACGCGTTGCGGGCCGAGGTCACGGCGCTTGCCAAGCTTGTTGAACGGGATACGGCCGAAGGCGGGCAAATCCTCGACCGTTTGCAGGTCCAGCAGGGCTTTGAGAAGGCGCTTGGCGCGGCATTGGCGGATGATCTTCGGGCGCCGGAAGTGGACGAAGACGGGCCGTCTGGCTGGCATGTGCTTCCGGCGTATGACGAGGCGCAGGCGCTTCCTGATGGGGTGCCG
Source organism: Shimia sp. FJ5 (assembly GCF_032918335.1). Classification (NCBI taxonomy): domain Bacteria; kingdom Pseudomonadati; phylum Pseudomonadota; class Alphaproteobacteria; order Rhodobacterales; family Roseobacteraceae; genus Shimia; species Shimia sp. FJ5. Next base: position 42,605 of record NZ_JAWJUV010000005.1, read on the forward strand.
TCGCTTGTCGCGCATGTGTCTGTGCCGGAGGTGCTTGAGCGGCGGATGAGCCAGATCGGGCTTGTCGCGGCAGAGGATGCGATGCGGCTTCAGCCGCTCCTGAGACCCGGCCAGCGGCTTGTCTCGCTCGAGGGGGATCTTTGGCGTTGGGATGGGTATCGCGCTTGGGCCGAGGATGCGCCGAGCGCAGCCGCGCTGCGGCTTCAACAGCTGAACCGTCTCGAAGAATTGAAACAGCAGCTTGCGCGGGCGACGGCGCGGGCCGATGGCGCGGTGCAGGCGCATGAAACGCTTCAGGCGCGGCTGCGTGATTTGGCCGAGGCCGACAAGGCAGCGCGTCAGGCGCGACAGGCAGCAGACCGGGCCGTGGCGGATGCCAATCGCGCGCTGAGCCGGGCAGAAGCGGATCGCAACCTTGCCGAAGGGAAGCTGGAATCCCTGGGCCTTGCGGTGGCGCGGCACGAAGAAGACGCGATGGGCGCGCGGGCGCAGGTTGCGGAGGCCGAAAAGGCCCTCAGCGATCTTGGCGATCTCGACGCAGCCCGTGAAAGCGTGGAAGACGTCAAGATGACGGTCGAGGCGGCGCGGATCACCATGATGTCCAAACGCTCGGCGCAGGATGAGCTTCGGCGTGAAGGTGAGGCCCGTCTTAAGCGAAGCCAGGAGATCACCAAAGAGATCAGCGGTTGGCGCCATCGTCTTGAGACTGCGGAGAAGCGGATCGGCGAATTGGCCGAGCGCAAGACCTCATCGGAAGCCGAACTCAAGGAAGCCGGTAGTGCGCCGGACGAGATCGCGGCGAAGCGTGCCGAGCTAAGCGATGCGATCGAAGAGGCCGAAGCGCGGCGGCGCAAGGCGGCGGACACGTTGGCCGAGGCGGAAACCGCGCTGCGCGAGGCGGAACATGCCGAACGAGACGCGGAACGAGCGGCCAGCGAGGCGCGCGAGGCGCGGGCGCGTTCCGAGGCGCGGGCCGATGCGGCACGCGAAACGGTCTCGTTCGCGGCCGAGCGGATCTACGAGGAACAACAGATTTCGCCTGCTGCGCTTCTTGAGCGGCTTGGCGTGACGCCGGATGCGATGCCGGACAGCCATGGTATCGAGGCGGATGTGAACCGTCTCAAGCGGCAGCGCGATAGCCTTGGCGCGGTGAACCTGCGTGCCGAAGAAGACGCCAAGGCGGTACAGGAAGAGCATGATGCGCTTGTGACCGAGAAGGCGGATTTGGAGGAGGCAATCAAGACCCTGCGCGGCGGGATCGCAAGCCTCAACCGTGAGGGGCGCGAGCGTCTCCTGACAGCGTTCGAGCAGGTCAATTCAAACTTTACCTTGTTGTTCCGGCACCTGTTTGGTGGTGGCGAGGCGAACCTTGTGCTTGTCGAGAGTGATGACCCGCTCGAGGCGGGGCTCGAGATCATGTGCCAGCCGCCGGGCAAAAAGCTCTCGACGCTGAGCCTGTTGTCGGGGGGCGAGCAAACGCTGACGGCGCTGGCGCTCATCTTTGCGGTGTTCCTTGCCAACCCGGCACCGATCTGTGTTCTCGATGAGGTCGACGCGCCGCTTGATGATGCGAACGTGACGCGGTTCTGTGATCTTCTTGACGAGATGTGCCGCCGCACCAATACGCGCTTCCTCATCATCACGCACCATGCTGTGACCATGGCGCGGATGGATCGCCTGTTCGGTGTGACTATGGCCGAGCAGGGCGTTTCGCAGCTTGTGTCGGTTGACCTCAAGGCGGCGGAGTCGATGGTGGCCTAGGCCATTTGGCCAGGGTCTCGCACGTTAAGCGACTGAGACATCTCCTTTTTATAGAATCGTTGAGCAAAGATTCGGGAAGCGGCATGATTTTCGCATGGGCATTTTGCCCGCGCGATAGGAGGAGTATTTCAATGAAACAGATTCTTGGATTTGCCGCCGCCGGTATTCTGGCTGCGGGGATGGCATTGGCCGATGGGCATATGGTGTGGCGGTCCGTGGATGCGCAATCCAGCGTGGCTTTCGGGTCAGTAAAGGGGAATGAGACCGGGGAGGTTCATCATTTCAGTGGTGTCAGCGGTAGCGTTTCCGAGGCGGGAGACGTGTCGATCATGATTGATCTCACTTCGGTGGAGACGAATATCGACATCCGCAACGAGCGCATGGCAGAGCATGTGTTCAAGGGCGCGACCACGGCTGAATTGATGGGAACGGTCGATATGGGCGCGGTGAGCGCGCTTGCGGTTGGGGAGACCATGTTGACCGGGTTCGAAGGGAGCCTTTCCCTCATGGGCATGCAGGCGGATGTCGAGGCAGAGATGCTTGTCGTGCGGCTGGCGGAGGATCGGGTTCTCGTCACGACCGCGGATTTCATCATGCTCTCGACTGCGGATCTTGGCCTTGATGGCGGGATTGACACGTTGAAGGATCTCGCCGGTCTTTCTGGCATCACGCGTGTCACACCGGTCGCGGTTCGGATGGTGTTTGAGCACTAAGGAAAAGGCCCGGAGTGCATTTCTGGCTCCGGGCCTTGTTTCCGCTTTTCAGAGGCGGTTGAGAAGCGTGGCCGTGGGCCAAGCGTCTGCGGGCAGGCCGAGGCGCATTTGTTCAGCGCGCACGGCGGCGCGGGTGCCTGCGCCAAGGATGCCGTCGATCTTGCCGACATCATGGCCGCGGGCCTGTAGCTTGCGCTGAAGCTGTTTCATCTGGCCGCCTGAAAGGCCCGGTTCTGGATTGCCAGCGTCATAGCGCGGCGCGCCTTCGAGGCGGGTTGCGAAATAGGCGGCGGTGGTCACGTAGACAAAGCTCTGGTTCCATTCGAAATAGACGTTGAAGTTCGGGTAGGCGAGGAAAGCCGGCCCCTTGCGCCCCTGCGGTAGGATCAAGGACGCAGGCAGGTTGGCGAGCTTGCCCGAGCGCGGCTTGATGCCGAGGCGGGACCAGTCGGAGGTGCTCATCGTGGTCTGGAGGCCAGAGAGGGACCAGTCCATGGAGTCTGGGACGGTCACTTCTTGTAGCCACGGTTCGCCTTTGCGCCAACCGAGATGCGAGAGCATCTTGGCGCCGGACATGAGGGCGTCTTGGGCGGAGGTCTTGAGGAGGACATGGCCATCACCATCGCCATCGACGCCGTTCTCGAGAATGTCTTGCGGGAGCATCTGGACCATGCCGATCTCGCCCGCCCAAGCGCCTGTGGTTTTGGTTGGGCTGAAATCGCCGTGTTTGTAAAGCTCGAGCGCGGCGAAAACCTGAGGGCGGAAGAGATGCGGGCGGCGGCAGTCATGGGCCAGCGTCACAAGGGAATTGAGCGTGTTGAAGTCGCCCTGAAACGCGCCGTAGTCCGTCTCAAAAGCCCAGAACGCCAAGAGGACGCCGCGCGAGACGCCGTAGGTTTTCTCGATGCGGGAGAAGGTGTTGGCGTAGGTCTTGGCCTTGGATTGGCCGACATTGATGCGGTTTTGGCTAATGAGGCGTTGTGAGAAGTCGAGGAAGGGCATTTGAAAGACGCCCTGCGCGCGGTCGGCCTTGAGGGTGCGGGGGTCCTGGCGGACGGAGGCGAAGAAATTGTTCACCGTGGATTGCGCATAGCCGCGCGACACCGCTTCGGACTTGAGATCCTGGACAAAGCCCGAGAAGGAACCGCCGCAGGGTGTCGCGGCGAGGGCGGATTGGGCGGTAAGCGCGAGCGCGGCGATGAAGAGAGTAAAACGCATGAGATCCTCGTGAACGATTTGCGGCGAGCCTAGCAGGGGCAGGGTCGCGCGGACAATGATTAGATCAGGGCAAGGAGGACGGTCAGGGCGAGGGCGGCGGCCCATGTCCGCCAAAGCGCGGTGCAGGCTGCGTCGATCTCGTCGGGGCCGAGGTTGCGGCGGCCCGTGGCGTTGACGAAGGGAAAGTCGCGCATCTCGCCGTCATAGGCGCGGGGGCCGGAGATGGCGACGCCAAGGGCGCGGGCCATGGCGGATTCGGGCCATCCGGCATTGGGTGAGCGGTGCAGGCGCGCGTCGGTGCGGATCGCGGGCCAATCGGAGAGGACATTATGCGTTGCGCCGATCATGAGCGCGGTCAGGCGGGCGGGAATCCAGTTCAGGAGGTCGTCGAACCGTGCCGCGGCCCAGCCGAATTGCTCATGCCGCGGAGTGCGGTAGCCGATCATGCTATCGGCGGTGTTGATGGCCTTATAGACGAGGAGGCCGGGCAAACCCGCGACAAGAAACCAGAAGGCCGGGGCGATGACACCGTCGGAGAGGTTCTCGGCGGCGGATTCGATGGCAGAGCGGGAGACAGCGTCGGCGTCCATCGCTTCGGTATCGCGCGAGACGATGCGCGACACGGCGCGTCGGCCTTCGCCAAGAGACAGGCGCAGACCATCGCCCACGGCACGGACGTGATCGACAAGCGAGCGTTGGGCGAGAAGGATTGCCGCAAGCAAAATCTCAGGGAGCCAGCCGAAGGCGGCGAGGAGTTTGCCGAGGACCAGCATGGCCAGTGTCAGGGCTGCGATGGTGGCAACACCTTTGGCCTTGCGCGATGATCCCTCATTGAACCGCGCGTCTGCCCATCCAATCGCGCGCCCAAGCAGCACAGCCGGGTGCGACACCCGAGACCAGAGCCAGCGCGGTTCGCCAAGGGCTGCATCGAGAAGCAAGGCGAGAGCGAGGAGGGAGGCGTGACTCATGGGACTTCAACCTGTGCAAGCTATCCGGTTCGGGCGCAGGTGCGTTGTCGCGGGAATGGGGGGCGAGTGCAAGAATTACAGGCCCCCACGCGCCTCGGTTAATCCAAAATTAATCATTTGTTAGGAGTCTGGTAAGGCGCGGGCCCGGTATCTATGGATTGGTTGTGTTTGGCCCGACTGTCGCAGGAGATGACATGCGGGTTCTGATTGTAGAGAGCAATCCAGATTTGGGTCGGCTCTGGCAACGGCATTTGGAAAGGCTTGGGGCCGAGGTTGACCTCGTCACCTGTGAGGCCACGGCGATTCATGCCCTGCGGATGCGGCCCTTTGATATCATTGTCCTTGATCTCGTGATCGAGGAAGGCGCGGCGCTTGCGATTTCGGATTTCGCCTCATACCGGCGTCCCGAGGCGCGGGTGCTCTTTGTCACCAACACCTCGTTCTTTTCCGATGGATCCATTTTTCGCCATAGCGCCAACGCCTGTGCGTTCGTGCAATCAAGCACACCGCCCGAGGACATCGCCGCTATGGTCGAACATTACGCCGCGACGCCCTGATCCTTGTCGCCCATCTTTTCGCGACCGTGCGCTTCCCAGTAGTTGATCTCGGGGTTGATCGGCAGGATGCGGTTCGGATTGATGGTATCGTGGCTATAGTGATAGTGGCGCACGATGTGATCCATGTTGACCGTGTCGGCGACGCCCGGATGTTGGAAAAGCTCTCGCGTGTAGGCCCAAAGGTTCGGATAGTCGATGAGACGCCGACGGTTGCATTTGAAATGCAGGTGATAGACCGGATCAAAGCGGATCAGCGTCGTGAAAAGGCGCCAGTCCGCTTCGGTCAGGCGATTGCCGATGAGATAGCGCGACTTGGAGAGCCGCTCTTCGAGCCAGTCGAGGGTCTCAAAGAGTGGATAGACGGCTTCTTCATAGGCGGCCTGTGTGGTGGCAAAGCCGGATTTGTAAACGCCGTTGTTGACCGTGTCATAGATGCGCGCGTTGACGACTTCGATCTCGTCGCGAAGCGGCTCGGGCCAGTAGTCCTCTCGGTTGCCGGTCAGGTCGTCAAAGGCCGAATTGAGCATGCGAATGATCTCGGCGCTTTCATTTGAGACGATGGTCTTACGCGTCTTGTCCCAAAGGATCGGCACCGTGACGCGCCCGGAATAGACGGGGTCGGCCTCGGTATAGATCTCTCGGGCGAAGGTTTTGCCGAGGAGGGTATCGCCGGTTGCGCCATACGCATCCGTTTGGAAAGTCCAGCCCTCACCAAGCATATCGGGATGCACGACTGAAATGCTGATATGATCGGTCAGGTCTTTCAGGGCGCGGAAGATCAGGGTTCGGTGTGCCCAGGGGCAGGCATAGGACACATAGAGGTGATAGCGTCCACTTTCGGCCTTGAAGCCGCCTTCGCCAGAGGGGCCAGGCGCGCCATCGGCGGTGATCCAGTTGCGAAATTGCGATTCAGAGCGCACGAACTTTCCGTTCGTCGCCTTTGTGTCATACCATTTGTCGGTCCATTGACCGTCGACGAGCAAACCCATGATGGTCTCCTTTCTGTTGTCCCAAGAGGTAGGGCGCGAAGGGTGCGGTGAAAACGCAACAGGGCGCAGGGGAACTGCGCGTCAATGCACAGGTGGGCGGTTGACGGGAATCGCTTTGGCCGTGACCCTGCGGACAAGTATGGAGAACGCGATATGTCGACATGGGTTCCTAAGGAAGTGCAGGCGGGGCTTGATGCGGCCCGCAAGAAGAGCTTGCGCAAGAGCAGCAAGATGCGGGTCGAGGCCGATGGTCAGTCGTTTCGCGTTCTGAAATATCGCGAGAACGGGTTTACCCTTGATATCGAGGATGCGCCGCATTTGCGCGGATTGGTCGATCTCTACGACGGGGGGCGGCATGTCTATCAATGCCTCATCGTGGCCTCCGAGGAGGACGGCGACGTGATGCATTACGAGTTCAAGCGCTCGACCGTGGCGGAGGACAAGCCGCCTGCGGATTATTTTAAAGGTGAGAACCAGCCCACTGCGCTCATCGCCGATCAGAGCTAGGGCATTTGGTAGAGAGATGAAGAGGCGGTCAGAGCAATCTGGCCGCCTCTTGTCTTGTGCGGGTTATTGCAGGTCCGAGAAGGCTTCGGTCAGGCGCTCGCAGGCTTGTTCGACGAGGGCGCGGGGCGTGGCGATATTGAAGCGCAGGAAATTTTCGCCGCCAGAGCCGAAAGTGTCGCCGTGGTTGGGGGCGATGCGGGCTTGTTTCTGAACCCGGTCGATGAATTCGGGCGGGGCCATGCCGGTGTCGGTGAAGTCGACCCAGCTTAGGTAGGTGGCTTCGAGGTTCATGGATTTGATCCCCGGAATGGCGTTGATCGCGCTGTCGAGGAGTTGGCGATTGCCATCAAGGTAGAGCATCAGCGCATCGACCCATTCTGCGCCTTCGGGAGAATAGGCGGCCTCGGCCATGAAGAGGCCAAAGGAGTTCGGCGAGAGGCCGAGCCCAGCCATACGGGCCGCGAATTTGGCGCGCAGGGCGTCGTCGGGAATGATGACGTTGCCGGAGTGGGAACCGGCGATGTTGAAGGTCTTGGTTGTCGCCGTCATCATCACGAGCCGGTCGAGGATCGTCGGATCGACAAGGGGCATCGCGATGTGGCTGTGGCCGGGATAGACGAGATCGTGATGGATTTCGTCGGAGACGAGGATCAGGTCGTGGCGTTTGCAGAAATCGGCGACGCCCTGAAGTTCGTCCTTAGTCCAGACGCGGCCGCCGGGGTTGTGGGGCGAGCAGAGGATGACCATGCGCTCGGCACCGGTCATCATCGTGTCGTAGGCGGCGAAGTCCATCTCGTAGCGACCGTCATTGTTGACGAGCGGACATTCCACGACCTCGCGCCCGGCAGCTTTGATGACGCGGGAGAAGGCGTGGTAAACCGGGGTGAAAAGGACGACGCCATCGCCCGGTTCGGTGTAGGTATCGACGCACATGGCTGTGCCGTTGACGAGGCCGTGAGTTGTAAAGATATGGGCGGGGTCGACCGTCCAGCCGTGGCGCGTCTGCATCCACCAGGTGATCGCCTCGCGGTAGGCCGTATCGTCGCCGTAATAGCCATAGACGCCATGATCGACCATGGCTTGCAGCGCGTCAGAGACGCATTGCGGTGGGCGGAAATCCATGTCGGCGACCCACATAGCGAGACCGTCAGATGCAGGAACGTCATAGAGCTTCTCCATCATGTCCCATTTGACGGAGTGGGTTCCATACCGGTTGATGATCTCGTCGAAGTTCATGTCTCACGCGTCCCTTGCTGTTGAACAGGGTGACGCTAGCGGATTGACCGGCGGGCGCAAGGGGCGTTGCAACCCTTGTTGGCTTGGCCTAGATGAAGGCCATGCTGAAGCCGATCCTCATTCACCCCGACCCGCGTCTCAAGAAGGTCTGTGCGCCGGTGTCCGATTTGTCGGACGAGTTGCGCGCACTGGCCAAGGACATGCTTGAAACCATGTATGATGCGCCCGGTATCGGGCTTGCCGCACCGCAGGTGGGGGTTCTGGATCGTTTGATCGTCATGGATTGCGTCAAGGACGGCGATCCAGAGCCGATGGTGATGTTTAATCCCGAAATCCTCGACAAGAGCGAAGATCTCAACACCTATGAGGAGGGGTGTCTTTCGATCCCAGAGCAATTCGCCGAGGTCACGCGCCCGGCAGAGGTGCGCGTGGGTTGGATCGACGAGAACGGCAATCCGCAGGAAAAGGACTTTGACGGGCTTTGGGCGACCTGTGTGCAGCATGAGATCGACCACCTCAACGGCAAGCTTTTCATTGATTATCTCGGCCCGATGAAGCGGCAGATGATGACGCGCAAGTCGCAGAAGATGAAACGCGAGCGGGCGAGGGACTGATCCGTGGCGGTGCGGACCTGTATCCCGTGGCCTGACAAGCGGTTGCGCACGGCGGCGGCAGCGGTTGAAGAAATCACCGACGCAGAGCGCGCGGTGTGGGATGATCTTGTCGATACGATGGAAGCGATGCCGGGCGTCGGCATGGGTGCGAACCAGATTGGCGTGATGCAGCGGCTTGCCGTCGTCGATGCGAGCGAAGAGCGCGGTCAGGTTGTGCGGATGGCCAACCCGGAAATCCTTCATGCGAGCGTGCAGCTTCGCGAACATGACGAGGCGAGCCCGAACCTTCCCGGTGTCTGGGCGACGATCAAGCGGCCGCGCGCCGTCACCGTGCGGTATATGGATGAGGCGGGAGAGACGGTGGAAAAGGATTTCGTTGGCCTCTGGGCGACGAGCGTGCAGCACCAGATCGACCACCTGAACGGCAAGATGTATTTCGACCACCTGAGCCGGACGAAGCGCGCGATGCTTCTCAAGCGGGCACAGAAGGCGCGGTAGGAGGAAGGCCATGCGGATTGTTTTCATGGGCACGCCGGAGTTTTCCGTGCCGGTTCTTGATGCGCTTGTGGAGGCGGGGCACGAGATTGCCGCCGTCTATTGCCAGCCGCCGCGTCCGGCGGGACGCGGGAAGAAAGAGCGTCCGACGCCGGTTCATGCGCGGGCCGAGGCGCTTGGCCTTGAGGTGCGTTACCCGGTGTCTCTCAAAGGGGAAGAGGCGCAGGCGGAGTTTGCCGCGCTGGGCGCCGATGTGGCGGTTGTCGTGGCCTATGGGTTGATCCTGCCGCAACCGGTTCTTGATGCGCCGAAGAAGGGTTGCCTTAACATCCATGCAAGCCTGTTGCCGCGTTGGCGCGGTGCGGCACCGATCCATCGTGCGATCATGGCGGGGGATGACGAGACGGGCGTTTGTATCATGCAGATGGAAGCGGGGCTTGATACCGGGCCTGTGTTGCTACGCAAAGCGACGGAGATCGGGGCGGAAGAGACGACCGCAGAGTTGCACGACCGTTTGTCGGACATGGGCGCGGCGGCGATTGTCGAGGCGCTTGTGGCGCTTGATGATCTCGAACCGGAGGTGCAGCCCGAGGACGGTGTTACCTATGCCGCGAAGATCGACAAGGCAGAGGCGCAAGTCGATTGGAGCGCGCCCGCGGTCGAGGTGGATCGCAAGATCCGTGGCCTTTCGCCCTTTCCCGGTGCGTGGTGTGAAATCGAGGGCCAGCGCGTGAAGCTTCTCGCGTCGCGGTGTGTCGAGGGCGCCGGAGCGGCGGGCGAAGTCCTTGACGATGCGCTGACCGTGGCTTGCGGCGAGGGAGCCGTGCAGCTTCTGCGCTTGCAACGGGCGGGCAAGGGCGCGCAGGATGCGGATGTGTTCCAGCGCGGTTTTGCCGTTGCCAAGGGCACGCGGCTCTAGGCGGGAGACAGCCCATGTTCTTTACCTTTTTCGGTACGGTCGTGATCGCGGGGATCATCGGCTATGCCTCGGAACGGTCTGGGTTCACGCGCAATGGCTATATCCCGTCGATCATCATCTGTGTGGGTGGCGCGTTCCTGTTCTTCATGGTGAGCCGGATGTTCCAGATCAGTTTCGGCAGTCCGGGGCTCAATGCGATCATTGCCTCTGTGGGGTCTTTGGCCATCGTGCCGACCCATTTCCGCAAGTAATCCGAGCCGACGCTTTACGCAGCGAATCACAGGCGTTACACTGAATCTCATAAAAAGCGGCCGTTCAAATGAGCCGCGTGACATATGAGGCAGTAGCAGTGGCGAGCATAGGCTTGGGGCGCGGAACATCCGCGCCGAAAGTAACCGTTGTGTCCACCATGAAAGACGAGGGAGCCTATATCCTCGACTGGGTGGCGCATTACAGAACCCTCGGAGCAACGGATATCGTCGTGTTTACCAACGACGTGTCGGACCCGACGGATCACATCCTGCGGCGGCTCAATTGCATGGGCGAGGTACATCACCGTTTCAATCGGGTGATGCGGCGCGGGCCGCATAAAAGCGCGCTCATGTGGGCGGAACACGAACCGGCGGTGCGCGAGGCGGATTGGATCCTTGTTGTCGATGTCGATGAGTTCCTCGATATCAAGGTCGGCGACGGGACGTTTCAGGATTTGATCGCAGAACATCCCGAGGCGGATGCGATTTCCTTCCCCTGGCGTATTTTCGGCAATGCAGGGGTCGAAAAGATCACCGGCGAAAGCGTGCCAAGGCAGTTCACCAAAGCGCAACCAGCCGAGGGCAAGCCGGGCGAACATCGGTTCTTCAAGACGCTCTTTCGCAATGACAAGACGAAGTTCAACCGCATGGGGGTTCACCGCCCGTTCCTTGCCAAGAACCATGCGCCGATCCATTGGATCCTGCCGGATGGCACGCGGGTTCTCGAGGATGACAAGGGCGGCGCGCTGCATCTGCGCGATCACTATGGCTATGAGGGCGCACAGTTGAACCACTATGCGCTGCGGTCACTCGATGCTTTCCTCAACAAGCAGCGTCGCGGACGTGCCAACCATTTCAAGGGCACGATCGAGATGGGCTATTGGAAGAAGTTCGATAAGAACGACGAGGAAGACACGTCCCTGGCCGAGAAGTTCTTTGCCGCGGAAGCCTATCGCCGCCGTCTTCTTGCGCAGGATGAGGCGCTTGCCCGGCACCACGAGGCGGCGCTTGATTGGGCGCAGCGGATGGCGCGCAAGGCCCGGCGCGAGCAACAGTGCAAGACCTTCCTCAAAGCGCTTGCCCAGCTGGATGCCCCGGCGTCGGAGGCAGCGCGCGACGTTGCCTGAGACCTAGGGTTTGAACGGCGCCATCCCGGCGCGGGCGAGTTCGTCGGCGCGTTCGTTCTCGGGGTGGCCCGCGTGGCCCTTGACCCATTCCCATGTCACATCATGGCGCGCTTGCGCGGCGTCGAGGCGTTGCCAAAGCTCGGCGTTCTTGACCGGTTTCTTGGCCGCGGTTTTCCAACCGTTCTTTTTCCAGCCGTGAATCCAACCCGTGACTCCGTTCTTCACATAGGTGGAGTCGGTCACAATGGTGATGGTCGAGGGCTTGGTGAGCGCCTCGAGCGCACTGATCGCGGCCATGAGTTCCATCTGGTTGTTGGTGGTGCCGGGGGCGCCGCCAGAAAGCTCGCGTTCCTTGAGGACGGTGTCGCCCTCTTTGGCGCGCATGAGAACGCCCCAGCCGCCGGGGCCGGGATTTCCGGAGCAGGCTCCGTCGGTATAGGCAAAGAGATCAGGCATGGGCGGTCATTACAACGAAGGTATCCGGATCGCCAGAGCGGTCGTGGCGATTGCCGCGTCGGATATGTGAAATCGTGAACCCGGCAGCCTCGAGACGCGCGGCGAGATCCTCTTCGCGGTAGTATGTGAAGAAGCGGTCGAAGGCATCGCGGGACTCGCCCGCACCAAGCTTCATGGCGATGTGGAGCGCACCTTTGGGACGTAGCAGGGCGCGGATATGTGAGAGATGATCCGGCAGGGCGCCGCGCGGGACATGCAGCAGCGAGAAATTGGCCCAGACCCCATCATAGGCGGCGGTTTTGGGAAGGTCGGCGAGCGTCGCTTCGCGCGCAGCGATCCCGAACCGGGCGGTGGCAAGGGCGACCATCTCGGGGCACGGGTCGATCGCATCGACGACAAGGCCTTCGGCCACAAGCCGCGCGGCCCATTGGCCGGGGCCGCAGCCGAGGTCAAGCACATGGGCGCCTTTTGGAACAAGTGAGAGGAAAGCCGCAACGTCTGCGTCTTGATCCACATCGGCGGGAAGAGTGCCGTCCTTGGCGTAGGCGCGGGCGGCGCGGCTGTAGACGGCGAGGGTGCGCGCGTCAGGCACGGGCGGCAAGGGTGATCCATCCCGCCATGGCGCCGTCGAGCCCCTTGGAGGTGCCGCGATTCGTAGCAAAGACTGACAGGCCCGCATCGGCAAGGAGGGCGGTCAGTTCGTCCTCGGTATAGTAGGTATAGAGCCGCCCGAGCGCGTCACGCCTCGAGCCTGTGCCGGTCTTGACCCCGATATGGAACCGACCGCCGGGTTTCAGGGCGCGGACGATGGCGGCGAGGTGGCGGGGCATGGCGTCGCGCGGGGCGTGGAGCAGGGAGAAATTTGCCCAGATGCCATCATAGAGCGCATGGCCTGCAATCTCGTCGAACGTGGCCTGATGGGCAGTGACGCCGGGATGCGCGGCAGCGAGGGAGACCATCTCGGCAGAGGCATCCGTCGCCGTGACGTTCAGGCCGTGCCGCGCCATTTCGGCGGCAGAGTGTCCGGGGCCGCAACCGAGGTCGAGCACATGGCCCGCTTGCGGCATGTCGGCGATGAAGGCGGCAAGCTGTTTGTCACGCGCTTCACTTTCGGTCAGGGCGGCGTAGTCGGCAGCCTGTGCATCGTAGACGGCGAGGGTCTCGCGATCGCTCATGCGCGTTCGAGGGCGAGGCGGCCCGCAAGCGCGACGAAGATCGCGGCAAAGCCCCGGTTGAGCCAGCTCATCACCCGCGCGCTTCCGAGAAGAAGGTCGCGGGCCTTGGCGGCGAAGAGGCCGTAGAGGACGAAGACGCCAAAGGTCAGGGCCATGAACACCGCGCCGAGCGCCGTCATCTCGAGGGTGGCGGTGGCCGGGTTGCCAGAGAGGAATGGCGGCAGAAGCGCGAGAAAGAAGACCGAGAGCTTTGGGTTCAGGATATTGATGAGTGCGCCACGGCGGGCGATGGCAAAGCCGGGGCGGGAGCGGGTCTCGGCGCTGACCGAGAGCGCACCACCGGAGCGCAGCGCGGACCATGCGAGGTAGAGCAGATACGCGACGCCGGCGAATTTCACCACGTTGAACAAAAGCGCCGACGTGTGGAGCACAGCCGCGAGGCCGAGTGTCGCCGCCGCGAGATGCGGCACGATCCCGAAGGTGCAGCCGAGTGCGGCCCAGAGCGCGGCGCGGTGACCTTGGCCGATGCCCATGGCGAGCGTGTAGATGACACCCGTACCGGGGGCGATGACGACGACAAGGGCCGTCAGCAGGAATTGAGCGGAGATCATGGGCGCCTCGGGATCAGAAATATGTTCCGGGCAGCTGACACGGTATGGCGCGCGCGGTCAATATCAGGCGGTTTCGCGCAGGACGCGCGGCACCTTGAAGTTCACGCGTTCCACGGCGGTTTCGACGATTTCGACGGTCACGTCGAAACGGTCGCGGAAGGCGTCGATCACTTCGTTGACGAGGACTTCGGGCGCGGAGGCGCCAGCGGTGATGCCAATCGCGCGGATGCCTTCGAGCGCGCGCCAGTCGATATCTTCGGCGCGCTGCACGAGTTGCGAATAGGCGCAGCCGTTCTTGGCGCCCACTTCGACAAGGCGGCGGGAGTTGGACGAGTTCGGCGCACCGACCACGAGGATCGCATCGACCTTGGGCGCAACTTCCTTGACCGCTTCTTGGCGGTTGGTGGTCGCGTAGCAGATGTCTTCTTTATGTGGACCGACGATCTCGGGGAAGCGGGCCTTGAGGGCCGCGACGATGCCGATCGTGTCGTCGACGGAAAGGGTTGTCTGGGTCACGAAAGCGAGTTTCGAGGGATCACGGACCTCGATGGTCTCGACATCAGCCTCGGTTTCGACAAGGAGGACTTCGCCATCCGGGAGTTGACCCATGGTGCCGATGGTCTCGGGGTGTCCGGCATGGCCGATCATGATGATCTGGAGGCCGTTTTCGGAATGGCGCTCGGCTTCGATATGCACCTTCGAGACAAGCGGACAGGTGGCATCGACATAGACCATGTTGCGCCGCTCGGCCTCGGCAGGGACGAGCTTGGGCACGCCATGAGCAGAGAAGATCACCGGGCGGTCATCGGGGCAGTCGGACAGTTCCTCGACAAAGACCGCGCCTTTCTCGCGCAGGCTATCGACGACGAACTTGTTGTGCACGATCTCGTGTCGGACATAGACCGGCGCACCCCATTTCTCGAGCGCCATCTCGACGATCTTGATTGCGCGGTCGACACCCGCGCAGAAGCCGCGCGGGGCGGCGAGGTAAAGTGTCAGGGCGGGTTTGGTCATGCGCGCGTCCTTTCGTCCTTGGCACAGAGGTAAGGGTTTGACCCTCCAACGTCCAGCCTGCGCCGGTCGCGAACTCGTGATTGGCCTTCCAGTTATGGGAAGGTTCTATGGCTTGAGCGCAAATAGTGGAGGATACCGACGATGTGGAAGGCCTGTTGTGTGCTGGCTGGGGCTCTTATGGGGCTATCTGGAGGGGCTGGAATGATGGCCCATGCGGAGGGCAAAGGGTTTCTGCCTTACCGCGATGGCGCTGCTGTTGAGCGGGGTGCACAGGTCTATGCGGACAGCTGTGCAAGCTGTCATGGAGATCGGCTTGAGGGGGAAAAGAACTGGCGTCAGCCGGGGCCGGACGGACGCCTGCCTGCCCCGCCGCACGATCCTTCGGGGCATACGTGGCATCATCCGGACATGGTTCTGTTCAGGTTGACGAAGTACGGGCCAGAGGCGCTTGTCGGTGGAGACTACGAAAGCAATATGCCGGGGTTCGACGGGGTTCTGAGCGATCAGGAGATTGTCGAGGTGCTCGCCTATATCAAGAGCACCTGGCCAGAGGAGATTGTCGAGGCCCACAACGCGCGCAACGAATAGGCGCGGGACAAACGAAAAACCGGGGCGCGCGGCCCCGGTTTCATTAGTCGGCGCTATATGCCGGTTCGCGTTCGGCCGGGGCCGTTTCGCGCGGCGGTCGGCCGATCACTTCACGAAGTCCATCAAGCTCGATGAAATTGTCGGCCTGACGGCGCAGCTCATCCGAGATCATCGGCGGTTGGCTACGGATCGTGGAGACCACAGACACGCGCACGCCTTGCCGTTGAAGGCTTTCGATCAGCGGCCGGAAATCCCCATCTCCGGAAAACAGCACGATATGGTCCACATGCGGCGCGAGCTCCATGGCGTCCACAGCAAGCTCGATATCCATGTTCCCCTTGACCTTCCGGCGTCCTTGGGAGTCTGTGTACTCCTTGGCCGGTTTGGTCACCATGGTGAAGCCGTTATAGTGAAGCCAGTCTACCAGCGGGCGGATCGGGGAATATTCATCATTCTCCAGAAGCGCCGTGTAGTAGAACGCGCGCAGCAACTTGCCACGTCGCATAAACTCCTGCCGCAGGAGTTTGTAGTCGATGTCAAATCCGAGTGCTTTTGCTGCGGCGTATAGATTTGAGCCATCGATGAACAGCGCGAGCCGTTCGTCTTTGTAAAACATAAAAAGTCCCTTTCTAATGTCGCGGCGCACACGAAAAAATCCAGTGAGTGTTCAGGAAGCGCGCGCCGACATCGCATAAGGGTAGTGGTTTTAAAGGGGGCTGCAAGCTAAAGAACACCCCGGTTTGACCCCTGAAACAGGAAAAACAATGGATAAGATGTATCTTTGGATACTTGCACTCGGCGGAAACTTGCCTTCGGAGGAGGGTTCGCCCGAAGAAACGCTCCGTGCGGCGCTAAAAATGCTGGATGGCGAGGGGATGCGGCTGGTTGATTCGAGCCGCCTCTACGAGACGCCCTGTTTCCCGCCGGGTGCAGGGCCGGACTACATCAACGCGGCGGCGCTTGTGGAAAGCCGGCTTGACGCGGGCGCGCTACTTGACCGGTTGCACGAGATCGAAGCGGCGTTCGGGCGTGCCCGGCAGCAGCGTTGGGGTATGCGGACACTCGACATCGACCTGATCGCAGGCGGGGCGCAGGTCTTGCCGGATCAGGATACATACGCCGCATGGCGTGATCTTGATCTCGACACCCAGATGAAAGCCACCCCGGAGCAACTGATTCTTCCACATCCAAGGATGCACGAGCGGGCCTTTGTCCTTGTGCCCGTGCATGATGTGGCGCCGGACTGGATTCACCCGGTTTTTGGGCAAAGCGTTGCCGAAATGCTTGCTGCATTGCCCGAAAGCGCCCGAAAAGAGGTTCGGCCCCTTTGAAATCAGGCGATTGTGGGGTTGTCTTCGTCGCCCATCCCTCTTAGATACTCGGTTTCTGACCCGTCCCAGACTGAATGGAGTCCCACATGGCCCGCGTGACCGTTGAAGATTGCGTCGACAAGGTTCCGAACCGCTTCGAACTTGTGATGCTTGCCGCACACCGTGCGCGCGAAGTGTCTTCTGGTGCGGAGATCACCGTGGACCGGGACAACGACAAAAACCCTGTCGTGAGTCTGCGTGAGATCGCGGAAGAGACCCAGACTGCGGATGAACTGCGTGAGCGCCTCATCGAGAGCTACCAGACCCAGATCGAGGTCGACGAGCCGGAAGAGGATCGCATGGCGCTTCTCATGGGTGCCGAAAGCGATGCGCCTGCCGAAGACGACATGTCAGAAGAAAAACTCCTTCGCGCCCTCATGGAAGCGCAAGGCCAGGGCTAAGCGCGAGAGGCGTCGGTAGGAGAGAATGGAAGACAGATTCGAGCTTTTCCCGGTTGATGAGCTCGTTGAACGCATTCTCACCTACAACCCGAAGACCAATGAAAAGCTCATCCGCGAGGCCTATGATTTCGGCCGCGAGATGCATGAAGGGCAGACCCGGCATTCCGGAGAGCCCTATTTTTCCCATCCCATCGAAGTCGCCTGTATCCTGACCGAGCAGCATCTTGACGATGCGACGATCATCACGGCGCTTTTGCATGACACGATCGAGGACACCAAGGCCTCGTATTCCGAAGTCGCGACGCGGTTCGGGGATGAGGTTGCGATGCTCGTGGATGGGGTCACAAAGCTGACCAACCTGCAGCTTTCCTCAAGCGAGACCAAACAGGCCGAGAACTTCCGCAAGCTCTTCATGGCGATGTCGAAAGACCTGCGCGTGATCCTTGTGAAGCTCGCCGACCGTTTGCACAACATGCGGACGATCAAGGCGATGCGCCCGGAGAAGCAGGTGCAGAAGGCCCGCGAGACCATGGATATCTTTGCCCCCCTTGCAGGGCGCATGGGGATGCAATGGATGCGCGAAGAGCTTGAAGACCTCGCGTTCAAGGTGCTCAACCCCGAGGGGCGTGCGTCGATCATGCGCCGCTTTATCACGCTGCAGAAAGAAACCGGGGATGTAATCCAGCGGATCACCAATGACATGCGGTTGGAGTTCGCGGAGCTTGGGATCGAGGCGGAGGTGTTTGGCCGCGCCAAGAAGCCCTATTCGATCTGGCGCAAGATGCAGGCGAAGGATCAGGGGTTCTCGCGGCTTTCGGATATCTACGGCTTCCGGATCATCACCAAGAACGAGGTGGATTGCTACCGGGCGCTTGGGGCGATCCATCTGCGCTGGCGCGCGGTGCCGGGCCGGTTCAAGGACTACATCAGCCAGCCAAAATCCAACGGCTACCGGTCGATCCATACAACGGTCTCGGGGCGCAATGGTCGCCGTGTCGAGGTGCAGATCCGCACGCAGCAGATGCATGACGTGGCCGAGTCCGGGGTTGCGGCGCACTGGTCCTATAAGGACGGCGTGCGCGGGGAGAACCCGTTTGCCGTTGATCCGGGAAAGTGGATCAACACGCTGGCCGAGCAGTTCAGTGCCGAGGATGATCATGACGAATTCCTCGAGGCGGTGAAGCTCGAGATGTATTCGGACAAGGTTTTCTGTTTCACGCCCAAGGGCGAAGTCGTCAAGCTTCCGCGTGGGGCGACGCCGCTCGATTTTGCCTATGCAATCCATACGCGGATCGGCCATGCCTGTGTCGGGGCAAAGATCGACCACATGCGCGTGCCGCTTTGGACCCGTATCAAGAACGGCCAGTCGGTCGAGATCATCACGGCGGAAGGCCAGGCGCCACAGGCGACATGGCTCGACATTGCGACTACGGGCAAGGCGCGTTCCGCGATCCGGCGCGCGTTGCGCGAGGTCGACAAGGAACGGTTCATCAAGCTTGGGCGCGAACTTGCCCGGGCGGCGTTCGAACATGTTGGCAAGAAGGCGACGGACAAGGCGCTCGACATGGCGGCGCAGACTTTGCGCCTTGAGGATCGTGACGAGCTTTTGGCACGGATGGGGAGCGCAGAGCTTACGGCGTATGAGGTCGTGCAGGCGGTTTATCCCGACCTCGTGCCGGAAGAGGGCGACGAGGTGGCGAGCGACCGCGCTGTGATCGGCCTCTCAGAAGGCCAGAGTTTCCACCGCGCGCCCTGCTGTCAGCCGCTGCCGGGAGAGCGGATCGTCGGCATCACCTATCGTGGCCAAGGCGTTGTGGTGCACGCGATTGATTGCGAGTCTCTCAGCAATTACGAGGAACAGCCGGATCGTTGGATCGACCTGCATTGGAGCTCGGGCAAGCACAAGGCTGTCTATACGGTGATGCTCAACATCACGATTGGCAACGATGCGGGTGTCCTTGGGCGGATCTGCACGCTGATCGGCGAGAACAAGGCGAATATCTCGGACCTCGAATTCGTCGACAGGAAGCCCGATTTTTACCGTCTTTTGGTGCATGTTGATCTAAGAGATGCAGAGCACCTGCATTCGCTCATGATGGCCCTTGCGGCCGAGAGTGATGTGGCAGAGATAGAACGATACAGAGACCCCAGCCTTGCAAAGGTGTCGGCGGGATCAAAGTAGCAAGGGACACACAAAGGTGGTCTTCAAGCGAAGGGACAAGCGACCGATCTACCAGATCGTGTTCGACTTCTTCTGGCCCAAAGGGGGCTGGACCCGCGCGTTCTACTATGTGCGTCATCGCCTGCGCCGGCTGCCGGGTACGCCCGAATTCATCGCACGGGGCATTTGGGCCGGGGTCTTTACGACATTCACTCCGTTCTACGGGATGCACTTTGTCGTCGCCGCCTTGGTGTCACGCGTGATTAACGGAAATCTTCTTGCGGCGCTGCTTGGGACGTTTTTTGGCAATCCGCTGACCTATCTGCCAATTGGTGTCATCTCTCTCAAGACGGGGCACTTCCTTCTTGGGACGCAGTTCGACGAAGGCGCGCATCGCTCGCTCGTTGGGAAATTCGCGCATGCGGGGCTCGACCTTTGGCGCAATGTTGGTGCGCTTTTTACGGATCGCGATGCGGATTGGACGGCCTTGCGGCTTTTTTGGAATGAAGTGTTCTTTCCCTATCTCGTTGGTGGAATCCTTCCCGGCATCATTGCCGGAACTGTAGCCTACTACATCAGTGTGCCGGTCATCCGCGCCTATCAGAAACGGCGCACGGCCAAGATTCAAAAGAAAATGGCAGCGCTGCGCGAACGGGCGCGGCAACAGGCTGCCTTGCGGGCCGAAGAAGAAAACGGTCGAGGTTGAGAAACGGGTTTCGCCCGGAGAGCCGTCGCACTAGATTTCCAGCAACAGGAAACAGGGGAGCTGCGAGATGCTGCGACTAGGGGTGAATATCGATCACGTGGCCACGGTGCGCAATGCGCGCGGCAGTGCCTATCCGGACCCGGTTCGGGCCGCCAAGATGGCCGAGGCTGCGGGTGCGGACGGCATCACCGCGCACTTGCGCGAAGATCGTCGCCATATCCTCGATGCAGATATTGATGCCTTGATGGAAAACCTAACGGTGCCGCTCAACTTTGAGATGGCGGCGACCGAGGAGATGCAGCAGATCGCGCTGCGCCATGTGCCGCATGCGGTGTGCATCGTGCCGGAGAAACGCGAGGAACGGACGACGGAAGGCGGTCTCGAGGTCGCGCGCGAAGAAAATCGGATCGGTGATTTCATCGCGCCTTTGCGCGAGGCGGGGTGCCGCGTGTCATTGTTCGTCGCCGCGGACAAGCCGCAGATCGAGTCGGCAGCGCGGATTGGGGCGCAGGTTGTGGAACTGCATACCGGGGCCTATTGCGACCTGCATTACGAAGGGCGTCTCAAAGAGCGCGACGCCGAGTTGGAGCGGCTGCGCGAGATGTCGAGCTATGCGCATTCGCTTGGCCTTGAGGTCCATGCCGGGCATGGGCTGACTTATGACACGGTGAAGCCGATCGCGGCCTTCCCGGAGGTTGTCGAACTCAATATCGGGCATTTCCTGATTGCCGAGTCGATCTTTGTCGGGTTGGAGCCGGTGCTGAAGGAAATGCGCCGCCTCATGGACGAAGCGCGGGCCTGAGATGATCCTCGGAATCGGCACGGACCTCGCCAATATCGACCGGATATCCGACACGCTCGATCGATTCGGGGATCGGTTCCGCAATCGCGTTTTTACCGAGGTCGAGCAGGCCAAGGCAGAGCGGCGACGAGACAGCGTTGGCACCTATGCGAAACGTTGGGCCGCGAAAGAGGCCTGCTCTAAGGCGCTTGGCACCGGACTTCGCATGGGGATCAGCTGGAAAGATATGGCGGTCTCAAACCTGCGCACGGGACAGCCCGTGATGGAGGTCACGGGGTGGGCAGCAGAGCGCCTGCGGGACATGACACCGGACGGGCATGAGGCGATCATTCACGTCACGCTCACCGACGACCACCCTTGGGCACAGGCCTTTGTCGTCATCGAGGCGCGGCCTCTCGCGCAGTTGGGTTGACACCTGAGCGCCTGAGCCGCATGTAAACCGCATCATTCAGCACCCCGAGAGGCAGGCATATGGCAGGCGAAGCCAAGAAGCAGAACGCGTTCATCGAGACCATCAAAACAGTCGTTTACGCGCTCCTGATCGCGGGTGTGTTCCGGACCCTCTTCTTTCAGCCGTTCTGGATTCCCTCGGGGTCGATGAAGGACACGTTGTTGATCGGGGATTTCCTCTTCGTCAACAAGTTCGCCTATGGCTATTCCTATGCGTCCTGCCCGTCCGTGCGCCTGCCGCAGTTCGGGGTCAATATCGACGCCAAGACCCTTTGTGGTGTCTTCGACGGGGACAACAAGCGGTTCCTCGGCTCCGAACCCGAGCGTGGTGATGTCGTGGTGTTCCGCCATCCGGCGACCGGCTTCGACTATATCAAGCGCCTTGTAGGCTTGCCGGGGGATAAGGTTCAGGTCATCGCGGGCGTGCTGCAGATCAATGGCAAGCCGGTCGAGCTTGAGGATGGCGGCATCTTTGAAGAGACGGCCGGGCCACAGGGACCGCAAGGTCTCCGCCCGCGCTGTGCCAACGGGCCGGTGGGCGATGGCGGCCAATGTCTCAAGGAACGTCAGATCGAGACGCTTCCGGGCGGTGTCAAACACGCGATCCTCAACATCACCAACCAATCTTCGGACAACACCGGTATCTATACCGTGCCTGAGAAGCACTATTTCTTTATGGGCGATAACCGTGACAACTCGACCGATAGCCGGGTGCCGCAAGTGGCGCGTGGGGTTGGGTTCGTGCCCTACGAGAACCTGATTGGGCGCGCGGATCGCGTCATGTTCTCCTCGGCGGGCCGGTCCATGTTCTTCTTCTGGACATGGCGCGGCGATCGGTTCTTTAAGGCGATCCAGTGAAACTTGCGGCGGAGCTGAAGGCGCTCGAGGCGCGGATCGGGCACGAGTTTTCCCGCCCGGAGCTTCTCGTGCGCGCAGTGACGCATTCCTCGATGTCGTCGCCGACACGCGACGACAATCAGCGGCTCGAGTTCCTTGGGGACCGGGTTCTTGGGCTTGTTATGGCCGAGGCGCTTTTGGCGCAGGATCGCAAGGCTACGGAAGGCCAACTCGCCCCGCGGTTCAACGCTTTGGTGCGCAAAGAAGCCTGCGCCGACGTGGCGCGGGAAATCGCGCTTGGCGATGCGTTAAAACTTGGCCGGTCTGAAATGCTCTCGGGTGGGCGAAGAAAACAGGCCCTTCTTGGCGATGCCATGGAGGCGCTGATCGCGGCCGTCTACCTTGATGCGGGGTTCGAGACGGCCAAGGCCATGGTGATCCGGCTTTGGGGCGCGCGGGTGCATCAGGTCGAGGCCGATGCGCGCGACCCCAAGACCAGCCTTCAGGAATGGGCGCAGGGGCGGGGCATGAAGCCACCAACCTATGAGATGTTGAATCGGTCGGGACCAGATCATGCACCGGTCTTCAACATCGTTGTGCGCCTTGATAGCGGCGAAAGCGCCGAAGCGAGCGATACCTCCAAGCGCAAGGCAGAGCAGGCGGCGGCAAAGGCGCTTCTGGAGCGGCTCGAGCAGGGCTAAGGCGCTTTCCTATGGCGCCTGCTGCGGCTATCGTCTAGGAACACGTCTTCACGTCATCCTGGAAGGCCTCACATGACCACACGTGCCGGATTCGTTGCCCTAATCGGCGAGCCCAACGCAGGCAAATCGACCCTGACCAATCGCATGGTGGGGGCGAAAGTGTCTATCGTGACCCATAAGGTTCAGACGACCCGCGCCCGCATTCGTGGCGTGGCGCTCGAGGGAGAGAGCCAGCTTGTTTTTGTCGACACGCCCGGTCTTTTCCGCCCACGCCGGCGTCTTGATCGCGCGATGGTCGCGGCAGCCTGGGGTGGGGCGGCGGATGCGGATATCATTGTCCTGCTCATCGAGGCGCATCGCGGTGTGACAGAAGGCGTCGAGACGATCCTCGAGGGGCTTGCCGAATTGCCCAAGGGCCGCAAGGTCGCGCTTGCCATCAACAAGATCGACAAGGTGAAGTCCGAGGTGCTTCTCGGATTGGCGAAAGACCTTAATGAGCGTTTCGCCTTTGCCGAAACGTTCATGATCTCCGCCGAGAAGGGGCATGGGGCGCAGCACTTGAAGGAATGGCTTGCTGAGGAACTTCCCGAAGGGCCGTGGCTCTACCCGGAGGATCAGATTGCGGACCTGCCGATGCGGATGATCGCCGCCGAGATGACGCGCGAGAAGCTGACGCTGCGCCTGCATCAGGAATTGCCGTATCAGCTCACCGTGGAAACCGAGAACTGGGAAGAGCGCAAGGACGGTTCGGCGCGGATTGATCAGCTGATCTATGTGGCGCGCGACGGGCATAAGGGCATCGTGCTTGGCAACAAGGGCGAGACGATCAAGGCCGTGTCCAAGGCGGCGCGGGAAGAACTTGAGGAATTTCTTGGGCGCAAGGTCCACTTGTTCCTTCAGGTGAAGGTGCGTCCGAACTGGCTTGAGGAGAAAGAGCGCTACTCCGAGATGGGGCTCGATTTCCGCGACGGGAATGCATGAGCCGGCTCGCCGCGAAGTTCTGGGTTCAGGCCTATATGGCGCGGCTCGAGTTTGCCGGGATACCGGCCTATGTCGTGGCGCATGGGGATGATACAGCGGGCGCGGTTCTTGTGAAACTCGCAACGCTTGACGGGCAGGCCGTTGCCTATCAGCGCTCTTTCGATCTTATGTCCGGGGACCGCAAGTGGGTTGTCCTTGCCGATGGGGACGAGGCGTCGGTCGATGCCGCGCTTGGCCGGCAGCGGGAATTCGACCCGGATGTCTGGGTCGTTGAGGTTGAGGATCGGCAGGGGCGTCACATGCTCGACGAGCCGGGGTTGGAAGCCTGATGGATTGGCGTGACGAGGGGATCGTTCTGAGCTGTCGCAAACACGGCGAGACCTCGGTGATCCTTGATGTGTTCACGCCGGATCATGGGCGTCACGCGGGCGTGGTGCGGGGCGGAACGAGCCGCAAGATGACACCGATTCTTCAACCGGGCGGACAGGTCGATGTGGCGTGGCGCGCGCGGCTTGAGGCGCATATTGGGTCTTTCACTGTTGAGCCGGTGCGCAGCCGGGCTGCTGCCTTGTCGGACCGTATGTCATTGGCCGGGCTGAACGCGGTGACCGGGCTATTGTCCTTTTGCTTGCCAGAACGTGAACCGCACCCGAAGCTTTACAAACGTAGCGAACAGCTTCTCGATCTGCTTGGTCATGGCGAAGTTTGGCCGTTGGCCTACTTGCGCTGGGAACAGGCACTTCTTGAGGAGTTGGGGTTCGGCCTTGACCTGAGTGTCTGCGCGGTGACGGGGGCGACGGAGGGCCTATGCTATGTCTCGCCCAAGAGCGGGCGCGCCGTGTCGGCGCAAGGGGCAGGGGAATGGGCGGATCGGATGTTGCCCTTGCCGCCGTGCCTTCTTGGGCAGGGCGATGCCGAGGACGAAGAAATCCTCATTGCGCTTCAGACGACAGGGTATTTCCTCGAACAAAAGCTTGCGCCGGAGCTCGGGCACAAGCCGTTGCCAGAGGTGCGTGGACGGTTGGTGGACGCCTTCAGCCGTCGGCTTTTGCCGCGCTAAACACCATCTTCCGCCCGGCCTCATTGCTTAGGATCATCACATCACCGCTGATCTCGACAAGGGTCATCTCGCGCAGGGAGTCGAGGTAGGCGGCTTCGGCCTTGTAGTCCGGGCAAGCCATCTTTGTCCCGGCGATCGGGCTAAACTCAAGCCACGGATAGGGCGCTGTTTGGCGCATGAAGAAGCGGTTGCAGGGGGCCTGTCCGGAGACGTTGCCACCTTCTTCAAAGCGCAGGGTGGCGCGGTGCGTGAAGGGGGCGCCATCAATCTCGGTCAAGTCCCAGAGACGATCCCCGCCATAGCCTGTCACGGTTTCATCCTGAAAACAGGCTGAGAGAGGCAGTGCGAGAAGTATGGCAAGGGCAAAGCGCAACATGGCTCAACCATAAAGGGCGAGGATCAAGTCCACCAGCGTGCCGAGCGCGTTTTCATTGTCGACACCATCACGGCCCGACATCTCGGCCATGCCGAGGCGGGCGCCGTAGAGGATACGGGACAGCTCAGGGTTGGAGAGGTCGATCTCTGCGAGGAGATGGTCGAGCGCCTCCATCCGGCGCGCATCGACGCGGGCGACGGCCTCTGCCGCTGTCGCGTTCTCATGCGCCCAGGCACGGATTGCAGGCTCAAGTGCGGTGCCGTGCGTTGCGAGGCCATTCGCGGCGCGGGGGTCGGCTTGGGCGAAGTGGCGCAGGCGTTGCACCGGAGTGCCTTCGCTATGCAATGCCACATCGAGCGCGTGCAGGCTCGAATCTTCCCAGTGCCGTAGCATGGCTTCGTGGAAGGCAGGCACATCCTTGAAGTGCCAGTAGAAGGAGCCTTTGGTCGTCTTCAAACCCCGAGCGAGGGCTTCTGCCTTGAGAGCGGAAGACCCTTGCGCGACGAGCGTATGAAAGCCAGCGTTGATCCAGCTATCGGGAGAGAGACGTGTCGATGCCATGCCTTAGGGGTAAGGGAGATTCGGCCCATTGTGCAAGTGCAGCATTGCCGCATTGTGCAGTTGCAGAAAAACTGTGGCGGAATCACAAGAAAACCCCGGCACAACGGCCGGGGTCTCCTTGTTCTTAGCGATTTCGAGCGGTTTAACCGAGCAGGCGGCGGGCGATAACCTGTGCCTGAATCTCTGCGGCGCCTTCGAAAATGTTGAGGATTCGCGCATCACAGAGGATGCGGCTGATCTGATACTCGAGGGCAAAGCCGTTGCCGCCATGGATCTGGAGCGCGTTGTCGGCGCTGGCCCATGCGATGCGGGCACCAAGCAATTTCGCCATCCCGGCCTCGAGGTCACAGCGGTGGCCGTGGTCTTTCTCCCATGCGGAGAAGTAGGTGAGCTGACGCGCGATCATGATCTCTACGGCCATCATCGCGAGCTTGCCTGCGACGCGCGGGAAGTTGACGAGGGATTTGCCGAACTGCTTGCGGTCTTCGGCATATTGCATGCCAACCTCAAGCGCGTTCTGGGCCACACCGATGGCGCGGGCGGCGGTTTGGATGCGGGCCGCTTCAAAGGTTTTCATGAGCTGTTTGAAGCCCTGACCTTCTTCGCCGCCGAGGAGGTTCTCGCCCTTGACCTTGAAGCCGTCAAAGCCAAGCTCGTATTCCTTCATGCCGCGATAGCCGAGGACTTCGATCTCGCCGCCGGTCATGCCTTCGGTCGGGAACGGGTTCTCGTCCGTGCCCGGTGTCTTTTCGGCGAGGAACATCGACAGGCCGCGGTGGTCGGTTGTGTTCGGGTCGGTGCGGGCCAGAAGCGTCATCACATGGGTGCGGGCCGCGTGGGTGATCCAGGTTTTGTTGCCCGTCACTTCCCAGTTGCCATCCTCGGTCTTCACAGCGCGGGTGCGCAGAGACCCAAGGTCGGAACCGGTATTCGGTTCGGTAAAGACGGCGGTCGGCAGGATTTCGGCAGACGCGAATTTCGGTAGCCAGTATTGTTTTTGCTCTTCCGTGCCGCCAGCTTCGACAAGCTCTGCGGCGATTTCAGAGCGCGTGCCGAGGGACCCGACGCCGATATAGCCACGTGAGAGTTCTTCGGAGACGACCACCATCGACGCTTTGGAAAGGCCAAGCCCACCATATTCTTCGGGGATGGTCAGGCCGAAGACGCCCATCTCGCCGAGCTCCTCGATGATCTCCATCGGGATCAACTCATCCTTGAGGTGCCACTCATGGGCATTCGGGACGACGCGATCGTCGGCGTAGCGGCGGAATTGCTCGCGGATCATCTCGAGGTCTTCGTCGAGGCCGGTGGCGCCAAAGGTGGCATGGCCTGCGTTGTCCTGCATCAGGGCGACGAGCTCCATGCGCGCGGCCTGCGTGTTGCCCTTGGTCATCAGGGTCTGTACCGCGTCGGTTTGTAGCGGGGCGAGCGCATCGAGACCAAGCCCAAGGTCGGTTAGGCGGAACATTTCGTTCTGGCTCATCGGGATGCCACCGGAAATGTGGTTCAGGTACTCGCCAAAGCCGATCTGGAGGATCAGTTGTTCCATCTTGCCGAACTTGCCGTCTTCGGCGAGGCGCTCGGACCACTTCTGCATCTGACGCAGCGCCTCAACGTAGGTTGCGAGCCACGACAGGCCGTGTGCAGCCGCCTGGTTGGCTTCGATCAGGCCAGCGGAGACGCGGCCATCTTCGGTCACGAGCGCGCGCAGGGCGTCGGTTGCGGTTTCCAGAATTTTCTCTGCCGGGGCGACCGAGGCGGCGGTGAGTGCCGTCAGGTCGGGGAGAAGAGCGGAGTTTGTCATCGTCAGGTCCTGTCCGTCATGGGCCATGAATCATGTCCTTCATCTTGCTGCAGTGTGACATAGCTCTTTCGCACATGCAGCGCAACATTAATGCCAAGTTTTGCAGGTATTTGTTCGTTTGTTGCGTGTTGATTTTTTGCGCTGCGGCGCTAACGGACATATAGCTTGGGGATGGAAACAATCTTCTCCGACATGTCTTTCGCGCTCATTGGGCTTGCTTATGGCATTGCCCTCATCGCCGGGGTGGTCAAGGGCATGGTGGGTTTTGCCATGCCGATGATCCTGATCTCCGGCCTTAGCTCGATCATGGCGCCAGAGCTTGCGCTTGCGGGGCTGATCGTTCCGACGCTTGTCACCAACGGGATGCAATCCTTGAGACAGGGCACCAGTGCGGCGATTGCGTCGGTGCGCAAATTCCGTGTGTTCCTTGGGGCGGGGTTTGTCATGCTCCTTGTCTCGGCACAATTCGTGCGGACCTTGCCAGGGGATATCATGCTGCTTCTGATCGGGGCGCCTGTGGCGGTGTTCGTGCTGGTGCAATTGTTTGGCCTGCGCCTGCACCTCGAGGCGGCCTCAGCGCGGCTCGAGGTGCTGATCGGCGGGTTTGCCGGGGTGATTGGCGGAATCTCGGGGGTTTGGGGGCCGCCGACGGTGCTCTACTTGACGGCGCTCAATACGGAGAAGACCGAGCAAATCCGCGTGCAGGGCGTGATTTATGGGCTTGGGGCCGTGGCGCTTTTCTTCGCGCATATCGCCTCGGGGGTGTTGAATTGGGCGACGTTCCTGTTCTCGCTGAGCCTTGTGCCGCCCGCCGTGATGGGGATGTGGATCGGTGGGCGTATCCATGACCGCATCGATCAGGAGAGCTTTCGGCGGGCAACCCTCGTGGTGCTTTTGTTGGCGGCGCTCAACCTCGTGCGACGCGCTGTGTTTGGCTAAGGGCCGCGTGGCAGCCGAGGAGCGCTGCGTCGTCTGACAGGATCAGAGAGACTGGCGGGATAGGGTCCTGCGGTGCGAAATGCGCGTGATAGCTTTCGGCGAAAGCGGCGGGGGCCGCAGTCAGGACGGAGCGGGCGACGCCACCTGCGAGGGAGATGCCGTCGCGAGGCGAAAACGCGTTGGCGAGCAAGGCGCATAAAGTGCCAATTAAGGCGGAATAGTCTCTGATATAGTCTCTGACCACGCCGCCTTCACAGAACCGAGCATATCCGCGACCGCTGAATAAATCCTCGATTGTGACCGCGCCGGGAAGGGCGTTTTCGAGCTCTTTGGGGAGGGGGCGGTGGCCGTATTCCAAGGGGTGGGGCGTGGTGCCTTGGAGGGGACAGGCGTTCATGCCGGTGCCGATACCGACGGCGAGGCGGCGGCCGTTGGGGCGTGTCTCAGGCGCGGGGACCAGAAGGCGGCTCGTGGGATGCGAGGGCAGGGACAGGGCGAGGGCCTCGAGATCGTTGAGCAGCCGCGGGCGACAGCCGAGACGCGGTGCGAGGGTGTCGGGGGAGAGTGTCCAGTCGCGGTTCGTCAGGCGCGGGGGATCGGCGGCCACAGGGCCGGCCATGGCGATTGCGGCCGCGGTGGGAGAGGCATCATGCGCGGCAAGATACGCTGCGAAGAGCGCATCCGTGTCGGCAAAGCGGTCGTTTTCATAGTGGCGTAGGGAGGGGGCGATCAGGCCACTCTCATCGGCAAGGCAAATCCGGCTATGGGTGCCGCCGATATCGGCCAGAAGCCACATCACTCAGACGCGGCAGGCGTCTCAAACCAAGACAAGAGCGCCTCAGGAGTTGGCGCGACGGATGTTGCGATTCCGCCTGAGAAATCAATGAGTTTCTGTTCATTCATGGCGTTCGTGCCAACCAGAACTGCAGCCCCTTTGTCGAGCGCGGTACCGATCATGTCGCGGAAACCGCGACCGTCGGCTTCTTGCTTGCCGAACTTGTTGAGAATGAAGATATCGAACGGGTTTTCCATGCTCTGAGAGACCTTGGCGGCGGCGGTCTCGAGGGCCTCGGGGTTGAGGCGACAGCCTTTGGAGTCCTTGCCGAGATACTGCGAGATACGGACCTCGGGACCGTCTGGCAGAACCTTCACATCCATATCGCAGCGGTGCGAGCTATCGTGCTCGGTATTGATCTGGACAATGCCGCTTGTCCGCACGCCGCGCAGGCGCAGGGTTTCGGCGAAATTGGCGAGCAGGAGGTCAAGCTCTCCGCGCCCTTCGGTCATGGTATAGGCGATCTTCATGGGCCAATGTCCTAGCGCGAGACGGGCGTTTGGGGAACAAGATTCTGTGTCAAAAGGGCGCGAAAACCAACGTCGGTATTACGTCGGTATCGCGTCTGTATCGCGGTGGTGCACAAAACCGGCCCTAGAGCAGGGCCTTGCCTTCGGCACAGAGACGGCGGACGCTATCGGAGAAAAGCTTCATGTCGATGCCAACCGCGACAAAGGTCGCGCCTGCGTCGAGCCACTTGCGCGCGGGTTCGGTCCCGGAGGTCAGGATGCCCGCTGCTTTGTCGGAGGCGGCAATCTTGCGAATGGCGGTCTCGATTGCGTCCTGCACCTCGGGTGCGCCGGGGTTGCCGGGATAGCCCATGTCGGCGGAGAGGTCGGCAGGACCGATAAAGACGCCCTGCACGCCCTCGACCGCGAGGATGTCGTCGAGGTTGTCGAGCGCAGCGCGGCTTTCGGCCTGCACGATGAGGCAGACCTCGTCATTGGCGGTTGCGACGTAGTCGGCGATCTCGCCAAAGTGCGAGGCGCGGGCGCCGGACGCGCCCATGCCGCGGATGCCTGCGGGCGGGTAGAGCATGGCGGCAGCCATCTCGCGGGCCTGATCAGCGGTATCGACCATCGGCACGAGAACAGTTTGCGCGCCCGCGTCGAGTACCTGTTTGACCATCCATGCTTCGCCCACGGGGATACGCACGACCGGGTGGCTCTTGGAGCCGTTGAGCGCAGTCAGGGCGTCCTTGAGGCTCCGGATATCATTGGGAGCGTGTTCTCCATCGAGCACAAGCCAATCGAACCCGGCAGTGCCGATCATCTCGGCCAGGGACGGCTCGGCCGTCACGACCCAGAGGCCAATCTGGGGCGTCTTGCTTGCGAGGGCGGTCTTGAAGCTATTCTTGGGCGCGGGCATTGGGTTTCCTTCTGGTCTTGTGCCGCGCCAGAATGAGGGCGCGGCGCGGGGTTTGTCCAGCAGGATCAGGGCGCGATGATGGGCTGTGCCTTGAGCGCGCTATCGCGGGTCTCTGCCCCTTCAAAGAGCGAGCCATGTTCAAACCACGAGCGCGGCGCGGGCGCGCCCCAGAGGGTCTGACGCTGGGGGTCTTTGAGGTCCCATTTGATCGGCTCGAGATCGGGATCGACGGTCTGATAGTCGGAGCAGTAAATCTCGATCCGGTGGCCATCGGGGTCCAACACATAGAGGAAAAAGGCGTTGGAGATGCCGTGGCGACCGGGGCCGCGTTCGATATTGGCGACCCAGCCGGTCGTCGACATAAGATCGAGCAAGTCGATGATGTTGAGCGGGTTGGGCACCCAGAAAGCCGTATGATGCAGGCGCGGACCGGTGCCATTGGTAAAGGCCACGTCATGCACACCGCCCTTGCGATGCATCCAGGCGGCCCAGATGCGGCCCGTTTCTGCGTCTTCGGTGTATTCGGTCGTGCGGAAACCGATGTCATTATAGAAGGCGACGGAGGCGTCGACGTCGGACGAGAACATGTTGAAATGGTCGATCCGAAGCGCCTTTACGCCTTTATAGAGCCTGTATTCCTGATGGATCGGGGCGAGGCGGTCCATCTTGACGTAGAATTCAAGCGGGATGCCCCAAGGATCGCGGGTGCGCAGGGTTCGGCCCATATGCGGACGTTCGACCCATTCGACGGGAAGGCCACGGGCGGCAAAAAATTCGGCGGCGGTGTCGAGGTCGGGCTCGTCGTAGAGCTTGAAGCCGAGGACGCCGACATTGGCTTCGTCTGCTTGTTCAAGAATGATGCAGTGATGGCCGCGCTCTTCCATGGCGCGCAGGTAGATGCGGGTGTCGTCTTCATACGTGACCTGAAGTCCGAGCGTGTCGACATAGAAGGCACGCGACTTTGCGAGGTCCGTGACGCGGTATTCCACGTGGCTCAACCGGACGATATTGAACGGCGGATACAGGTTCGGCGCGGGTACGGGCATGGGCTTTCCTCCTCCAAGGTAGTTCACATGTTAATTAAATCGCGCAAACCGGTCAACAGTTTCGACTCTAGGGGCGTGCAGGAGCAGGCGCCAAACGGAAACGCCGCGCGACTCGAAAATGTCGCACGGCGTTGAGCCTTGGGTTCGGGCGGGCCTCAGGAGAGGAGGCGGGCCTCGTGACGCTTGAGGGTCATGCGCGCGGCGCCATAGCCTTCGAGGCCCTGATGTGTCTCTAACTCGGGGAAAAGCTCGTATATCTCGGCGCGTTGTGGAGAGGACATGCTGTCGAGCGATTGGTCGCCCGGTTGGAAGCTTTCGGTCCAGGCGTTGTCGGCGAGGACGAGTTCATGTTGGTCGAACATGAAATGCAGGTAGCTCACGCGCTCGGCGGCGATGGTCTCGACGCCGGGCTGATGCGTCAGGTGCTTGGCGGCGGCGAGGACTTCGTATTCATCGAAGTAGAGCGCAGAGCGATCACCCGCGAGGAGCATGCGGTGATTGGGCGAAACGAGCATGTCACGTTCGGGCGTGTTCGGGCCAAGGCTCCCGGCGCGGATTAGGACCGGATGCAGGTGCGGCCGCAGGAGAAGCTCGGAGTGGGAAAGATCGCGGCGACCGACCCAGCGGATTTCTTGCAGTCCATTGTCGCGGGTCACGACGCGGTCGCCAACACGCAGGTCTTCGACAGGGCATTGACCGCGCGCCGTGGCGATGAGGGTGCCTGGGGTAAAGCAAGGCGCGAAGGTCTCGATGTCCGTGTAGTTGATGGTCATCGATTCCCCGGTCGAGGGGTTATAGAGCTGAATCTGGCCGCTGAAGCCCGGGTTGCCATCGGATTCCGGGTTCTGCGTCATGTGGGTGATGACGAACCCCTGTTGCAGCAGTGGGGAGATGTCGAGCACGTCGTTGTCATCGCCACCCGAGCCGCCCTGCACAAGGACGTTGCCGCTTGTCGAAAGGGTGATCCAGTCGGCGCCGTCGCCGCCCACGAGCGTGTCGTTCTCGCCGCCGCCGACAATCGTATCGTTGCCTGCGCCGCCGTCGATGCTATCGCTGCCGGAGCCAGCGGTGATATGGTCGTCGCCTGTGCCGGCGAAGATGGTGTCGTTGCCCGCACCACCGTCGATGACATCGTCCCCCGCTTCGTCATGTGATGCGATGAGGGATACTTCGTCGAGGGTCACGGCGGGGTAGGTGGCCGTGGGGTCATCCGAGCCGTTGGGGCGCAGTTGGATCCCGGTCACGCCAGCGGGGGCGGTGAAGGTGATCTCGTAGCTTTCGTAGTCGGTGCCTTGGACCACGGTCGTGCCGAGCAGGTTACCGTCCTGATCGAGGATCTCGAAGTTGACGGGGATATCTTGGGGCGTGAACCACTGGCCGCCCTCGTAGTCGGTCGATTGGGCGTTGAAGGTCAGGGTGTAGTTCTGTCCTTCGATCAGCGAATCCGAGAGCGTCTGGCTGATCGCTTCACGCGGGCCGTTGGTATAGCTCCACATGGTGATGTAGCCGGTGCCATCGGAGGCATCGAGCGCGGGGTTCCAGTATTCCGAGCTGGTGCCGTCGTCGGCAGAGTCGGGGGAGCCGGAAACGTTAGACCAGTTGTCGAGGCCGTTGACGCCATTGGCCGAGTGAGATCCATCTTCGAAAGAGCCGTTGGCAAGGAGTTCTTCGCCCACTCCGATGAGGTCGTCGCCGTCTCCTCCGTCGATGGTATCATTGCCGGAGCCACCGATGATCGTGTCGTCACCGGTGCCGCCATCAATAACGTCGTTGTCGGCGCCACCGTCGAGATAGTCGCCGCCGCCTTTCCCGTCGAGCGTATCATCGCCCGCGCCGCCCCAGAATTCATTGGTGTAGGCGTCGCCGGGATTGGTGCTTGATCCGTCATAACCGGTCAGAACATCATCGTGGTCTGAGCCGACAATGGCGTCGATGCCGCCTGCGTTGGTATCGTTGTCGGCATCCCCGCCTGAGAAAGTGTTGGTCGAAAGATCGACATTCACGGCAGAGTCGGAGTCGGAATAGTTGATGGTGTCCTGACCACTGCCGCCGCTGAAGGTATCGGCCCCAGAGCCACCAATGATCTCGTCATTGCCGGATCCGCCGTCGATGGAGTTGGCCCCAGAGCCGCCATCAAGCGTGTCATCGCCATCGCCACCGCGAAGCGTGTCGTTGCCGCCGTTGCCGTTCAGGACGTCATCGCCGTCATAGGCGGTGATGGAGTCGCTGGAACTGCCGCCGTTCAGCGTGTCGTCGCCATTGCTGCCGTTAATATTTGCCATTCAACCTGCTCTTCACTGGTCCCGAAATATGGGACTCCTTTGGCAGCAGTGTCTGGCTGAGAAATGGTTAAGTTAAGGAGAAATGTAGCCAAATCCACGGAACTTTGCGGCAGCAATAAGGGCGCGCCAAAGGGGGAGGGGGCAAATCCGCGCGCTTTGAGGCAAAAGGGTGGCGCTTTACGCAGCGGTAGGCGGACGGGTGCGCCTAGGGTGGTCTTGGGGCGGGCCGTAAGGACTGCCCGCCCCAAGACGGGGCGTTACTTCACGAGGAGGTTGGCCTCGTGGCGTTTGAGCGTCAGGCGTGCGGCAGAGAACGCGTCGAGCGTTTCGGTGCTGCGCAGCTCGGGGAAGAGATCATAGATTTCTTCGCGCTGGGCCTGATCAATGCTGCCCATCGAGTATTCGCCGGGCTGGAAGCTCTCGCTCCATGCGCCGTTGGCGAGCACAACCTCGTGGTTGTCACAGAGGAAGTGCACATACTCAACGCCCACCGTGTCGATCTGCTGCACGCCATCCATGCCGACAAGGTGCTTGGCCGCGACAAGAACTTCGGCCTCTTCAAAGAGAAGCTGGGCCTGTTCGCTCACCAAGAGCATCCGGTGGTTGGGCGACACCATCATGTCACGCTCGGGCAGGTTCGGGCCGAGGCTACCGGCGCGGATCATCACCGGGCGCAGTTTCGGACGCGAAAGAAGATCGCGGCCCGAAAGCTGTTTCTTGCCCACCCAGCGGATCGTTTGCAGGCCATTGTCACGGGTGACGACCTTGTCGCCGACCTTGAGGTTCTCGACCGCGATTTCGCCCGAGGGGGTCAGGATCGCGGTGCCCGGCGTGAAGCAGATGATCTCTTCGATGCCGCTAAAGGTCAGGACATCGCCGTTGTCGAAGGTGACGGTCCCGGTCAGAGCGCCGGCGTCATTGACATCTGCGACGGCGTTGATCGTGCGCGAGCCGGACCCGGTCAGATCGAGAACGTCGTGGTCGGTGTTCTCGTCGGGGCCAGAGCCGCCGGAGATCACATCGCCATCGCCGTGGGTGCCGTCGGAGACGTAGAACGTATCGTCGCCATCGCCGCCCGACATGGTGTCGGACCCTTGGCCGCCGATGATCTGGTCGTTGCCATCGCCACCGGAGATCAGGTCGTCGTCGACGCCACCGTCGATCACGTCATCGCCGGAGCCACCCATGATCGTGTCGTCGTCATCCTGGCCAAAGATGGTGTCGTTGCCAGCCCCACCGTCGATCAGGTCACGGCCGTTTTCGAGTTCGGGGTCAGGATCGCCAACAGAGCCGTCATTCGGGATGTTGAGGTAATCCGGGAAGGCCGGGTCGAGGCCGCCATAGATGACGTCATCACCGTCGCCACCATCAATGGTGTCGTTGCCTTCGCCACCGATGATCGTATCGGCGCCAGTGCCGCCGTCGATGAGATCCTTGTCGACGCCGCCGTCGATCAGGTCATCGCCGGAGCCACCGATGATCGTATCGTCATCGTCGCCGGTGATGATCGTGTCATTGCCCGCGCCCGCATCGACAAAGTCTTTGTCGTTGTTCGGGTCGGTATCGGCCGGAACCTCGGGGAAACCCATGTAGGACGGGAAGCCGAGATCGGGCAGGTCCACGAGATCATCGGAGGACGAGTCGATCAGGTCGTTGCCGTCGCCGCCTTCGATGGAGTCGGAGCCGTCTCCACCGTCGACGGTATCGTCGCCGGTGCCTGCAAAGATCGTATCATCGCCGTCTTCGCCGTCGATCACGTCATTGCCGGCCTCATCGCCTGCGCTCGGGTCTGTCGTCACCGCAACGAGCGAAACCTCGTCGATGGTCACGGCCGGGCGATAGGCGTTGGGGTCGTCGGACCCGTTGGGACGCAGCTGAATGCCGGTCACCCCTGCCGGTGCGGTGAAGGTGATCTCGTAGCTTTCGTAATCGGTGCCTTGCACGACGGTGCTGCCGAGAACATTGCCGTCCTGATCGAGGATTTCAAAGGTGACGGGGATGTCTTCGGGGGTGAACCACCCTTCGCCATGGTCGTAGTCGGTCGACTGGCCATTGAAGGTAAAGACGTAGTCCTGCCCTTCTTCAAGCGGTGTCCCGAGGGTCTGGCCGATGGTTTCCTGCGGGTGGCCGGGATAGCTCCACATGGTCACATAGCCGGTGCCGTCGGTCGAGGTCAGGTCGGGGTTCCAATACTCGGACGCGGTCCCGTCATCGGGCGAATCCGGCGACCCAGAGAGCGTCGTCCAGTTGTCGAGACCGCTCACGGTGTTGGCGTTGTGATAGCCATCTTCGAAAGAGCCGTTGGACAGAAGCTCGGGGCCGGTCGTGGTGCCGCCCGTGCCGCCGCCGCCGATGACATCGTCACCGCTACCGCCGTCCATGGTATCGTCGCCCTCGCCGCCGAGGATCGTGTCATTTCCAGCGCCGCCGTCGATCGTGTCGTTGCCGCCTTCGCCATAGATGACATCTTCGCCAGCGCCGCCAGACAGCGAGTCGCCCGCGTCGTTGCCGGGGTCGATCACATCGCCGCCTGCGTCGAAGAACACGTCTGTGATATTGACGTTGCTGCCGTCGCCACCGTCGTTGGAATGGGTCACTTCGATGCGGGCCACGGGACCGGCGATCTCGACGAGGATCGAGTTGTCATCGTCGGTGTTCGAGCCGGAGTTGTTGGTCGCGCTCGCGGTGTCCACCCCGGCCACACCGTCGGTGTCGCTCAGGTTCAGGTCGGTCGAGCCGCTGGCGGTGAGGGTCACCGGGATTTGCACCCCGTTCACATCGTAAGCGACGATATTGACGACCGAGTCATGGTCGATGTCGTTGACGCGGAAATCAACGTTGGTCACCGGGTCGGAGAAGTCGAGCCGGTAGGTCGCGGTTTCGTTGTCATGATTGGTCGCGGAATCGAGCGAGCTGTTGTCGTTGACCGTCTCAGAGCCGCCGTCGATGCCGCCGATGTTCTGGTTCTCGGTCTCGAATTCGGATTCAACGCCGTATTCATCTACAATGGTGAAGGTGACATCGACCGATCCGGTATTTTGAACCTGACCGCCCGGAATGTCTTCGCCATCGCTCAGCGATTTGTTGCAATCGTCGTCCAGATCGCTCCAGTTGAAGCTTTCGCGGGTGGTTTCGGTGGTTCCGTCGCCATAGCCGCCGTAGATCGTATCGTTGCCTTCGCCGCCGTCGATCGTATCCGAGCCGCCTTCGCCGAAGACGAGGTCATCGCCGTCGCCGGCGTCAATCACGTCGTTGCCGTCGCCGGAGGCTGTCACGGTTTCGGTGGCGGTGTAGGTGAGGTTGTCGATGGCGCCAGAGCCATAGAGTTTGACCACCATCTTGGACACGCCGTCGACGTCATAGTCCTGAACGATCTGCGAGTTGTTGCCCGCACCGTAGGTCTTGACGTAGCTGCCGATTTGGTCGCCATTTTCGTCGTAGAAATAGACCTTGGCATAGCTTTCGTCGACATCAAGGAAGGTCAGTTGGTCGATCGAGACCGGATCGTCGAAATCGAAGACCATCTTGCCGCCGCCGGCGTTGTCGTCGGGATCGGAGCTGTCGCCGTCTTCGGACAGGATCAGGACGCCGCCAAGATTGGAGGTCGCGAGGTCATAGTCGCCGCCGGTCGGGTTCGATGAATCAAAGATCATCGTCGGCGTGTCGCCATAGTAGGACGAGATCGAGACACCGCTATATTGGTCGGACACGATTGTGCCGGCCGCGAGGTCGTTGAAATCTAGAACCTTCTGCACCGTGGCTTCGCCGCTGCCAGTGCCGTCACCGTGAATGGTGTCGTTCCCGTCTCCGGCTTGGATTGTGTCATCGCCGCCAAGACCATAGACGAGGTCCGCGCCGCCGGTGACGCTATCGCCGTCGCCGTCTGTGTAGGTGGAATCAATGACGTCGTCGTTTTCGGTGCCTTCGACAACACCAGGACCGGTAGGATCAGCCATAGTTACCTCTTCTTCCAATCAAGCGTCCGGGCCAGATATGCCCATAGGCAGGCGCTGTCGGAAAACGACAATCGCCCGGCCACAGATCAACCGGCCGCATCACGCAGATGCCCAAATTTTGCTATAGGCCGCCCCGAGCCACCTTTTCGCCCCCCAGTCGGACGCGTGGTAATATTGCGGCAAGAACTGGGCCAGTGGAACAAAAACCTGACACAATCTGCCAATTTCAGACAAAATTGATTAATCGAAGAGCGTGCGGACCTAGGGGAAAGCACGCGGCTGGGGTGAGCGATTGTTTCCAAAAACCGAGATAAACCGAGGGGGCGCGGGCCGTCGAAGGCCTATGGTATTGGGTTGTTTTCCAAGGCTCTGCCGAATTCACACAAGTTTCTTTGCAGCCTAGGGGAGAGTGTGTTTCCTGTTGGGAACCAATCAATCTGGTCGAAAGGGGGCAGTATTGTGCCTCTTGTGACACAGGCGGAAATGTGGCGCGCCTGCCGGAGAGGAAACAATCTTGTCGGGAGGCGAGGCTTTGCCCTGCAACCAGAAACAAATGTGATTCGCCTCTGGGCCTCTCACGAATCGGTTTGTGGCAAGGATGTGGCGGTCGGATTCGTGTGTGGCGAGGGGTAGGTGAGGAGCAGGCGATCGCGCACGATCTCTGTTTCGAGGGTCTGTCCGTCCATCTGAAACCGGCGCAGCATGGAGCGGCCGATATTGACGAAATGCTCTTCGACAAAGAGATCGGGCGGCAGGGGAATGTCGCAATAGGTATTGCCGGACTTCTTGGTGCCGTCGATGGAGAGCGCCACGAAAACGCCCCTGTCACGGGCCTCGGCGATGGCCTCCATCAGGCGGTCGAGGCGGAAGGATTGCGCACCGTAGAGGATACTCTGGGAATGGGCGTAGGGCGGATCGCAATAGACAAGGTCGCCCGGAGCGGCACGGGAAAGCGCGTCGAGGTAGTCGAGCCGCTCGAAGCGCGCCCCGGCGATGCGTGGCGTCCACATGGCGACGCGGCGGGCGAACTTCTCGGGTTTGATAACGGGATGCGCGCCAAGCGGCGTCGACATCAGCCCATCCTTCTTGCGAAAGCGCACAACCCCGCCATAGCAGGCCCGGCATAGAAACAGCAGGTCGGCCCCGTTCGGCGCGGCGTTGAAGCGGGCGCGGATCGTCTCGTAGCGGTCTTTGTGGTTACCGGCGTGAAACCATGACCAACGCTCGTCATACCACGCGATGAGCCGCTCGGGGTCTTCGGTCAGGCATTGCCAGATTTCCATCAGCGGACCATAGGCATCCGAACCTAGCGCATGGCGTGGTGACAGGTTCGCCATGACCCCGGCGGAGCCGAGAAAGGGTTCATAATAGGTCTCATAGCGGTCTGGAAAATGGGCGATGATCTGGTCGGCGTAGCGCTGTTTGTTGCCGACCCATTTGATGAGCTGTGTCTTGAACGGCGCGACAGGCGGCGTCTCAACGGCGGTCAGGTCGGAAAACAGGGAGGGTTGATGCATCGCGATGGGTGCTCCGGTGAGGTTCGGCCACAATTGCGCGCTCTGGTCGCGGCGGCAAGGGGGCAGGCCGTCTCGCCACCTTTCGATGCGTGGTGTATGAGAGAGGCAGACAAGCAGGAGCAGTGGCCGTGGAAGAACGCGGGGAAGAGACGAGGCAGGTCTCGTTCAGGGATATCTTGGCAGATTTGCGCAAACCCTATGTGCGGCATGAATTTCGCACCTCATGGGCGATTGCGCTTTTTTACCGGATGCCGAGCCCGCCCTTTGTGTGGGTCTTGTTGCGGCTTGGGTTCGGGCCGATGGGCGTCACGGCGCTTGGCTTTGTCCTCGCGCTGACCATGCCGTTGCAGGCGGCGGTCTTGCCGCTTGGTCTTGCCGCTTGGGCGCTTTTCATCAGCGGCGTGTTGTTCCAGATCCTCGATTGCGCCGACGGGATGATGGCGCGGCTTCTGGGGAAGGCGTCGATCCTCGGGGCGGATCTCGACTATATGTCGGACATGGTGCAGCACGGGCTGTTTTACACGGCGCTTGGGCTTTTGGCGGATCGGACGCTTGGGACGGGGTTTGGCTGGACCGCGCTTGCCCTGGCGGCGGCGTTTGTGCGGCTGCTGGCGCGATTGGTGCGCGAGCAGGTTGCACTGCGGGTGCCTGAGGCGGGCGGAGATGAGCCGTTGCGGCTAAAGGATCTGCCGATCGCGTTTGTCGCAGGGCTTTCGGGGCTTATTCCGTTCATGGCGCTGTCCGGCGGGTATCTAGGGCATATGGTTGCCGCGCTGTTGGTCTATGCGCTTCTGGATGTAGCGGATGCCTTCTTGCCGATGACGAAACCGCCCTATCGCGGGGATGCCGAATGATGCGGTTCCTCGTGTTTTCGGACCTCGACGGCACGCTTCTCGATCACGAGACCTATTCCTTTGATGCTGCACGCCCGGCGCTTGCGGCTTTGGCCGAGGCGGGCTGTGGCGTGGTGTTGGCAAGTTCCAAGACCGGGCCAGAGATTGCGCGGCTGCGCGCGGCGATGGGGCTCGCGGACTGGCCTGCGATTGTCGAGAACGGTGCGGGGGTGCTTGAGGCCGGAGCGGCACCTGAGGCAGGGACGGAGTATGCGCGGTTGCGCATTTGGCTCGGGGCATTGCCGGGCGATATGCGCGCCGCGTTCCGAGGGTTCGGCGATATGAGCGATGCGGAGGTGGCCGAGGTCACGGGGCTCGCGCCGAACGAAGCCGCGTTGGCGCGGCAGCGCGGGTTTACAGAGCCGGGGCTTTGGACGGGTAGCGAGGCGGCGCTTGAGGCGTTTCTTGCCCGCGCGGGTGAGGCCGGGATCGCGGCGCGTCAAGGCGGGCGGTTCTTGACGCTTTCCTTTGGCGCGACCAAGGCAGACCGCATGGCAGAGATCGCCGCGCGCTATGCGCCGGAGGCGACGGTGGCGCTTGGGGATGCGCCCAATGACGTGGAAATGATCGAGGCCGCCGATATCGGGGTCATCGTGCAAAACCCCGGCGGGCCGGGCTTGCCGAAACTGCCTAAAGAAGAGGCAGGTCGCATTTTTCGCACGCAGGAAAGCGGGCCTCACGGTTGGAACCGGGCGGTGCTCTCCATACTCTCGAGGGAAATTTAAAGACAGGAGGCCGAGACTCGCATGGCCGATTTCCACCAGAACGGCAACATTGCCACGATGCACAATCTGCGCAGCCGTTCTCTCGAAGAACTGACTTATGAGCTTCAGAGTTTCTCGCAATCGCGCCGGATTTCGCTGATCCTGCCGAGCCTCTATTCCGAGCTTGAGGGCGATGCGCTTCCCAATATCCTCAAGGAATTGGCAGAGGTGCCGTATCTGCACCGCATCATCATCGGCCTCGATCAAGCCAACGAGGAACAGTTCCGCCACGCCAAGCAGTTCTTTGCGCGCCTGCCGCAGAATCATATCGTGCTTTGGAACGATAGCCCGCGGATGCTTGAGCTTGGCAAGCGGCTTGATGCGCTTGGGATCGCGCCGCAGGAGCCGGGCAAGGGCAAGAACGTCTGGACCTGCATGGGATACCTCATCGCCTGTGCCGATAGCGCGGTGATGGCGATCCATGATTGCGACATCGTCACCTATGACAAGGAAATGCTCGCGCGGTTGGTCTATCCGATGGTGGCGCCGACTTTCCCTTATCAGGTCGCCAAGGGGTATTATCCGAGGGTCGGCGACGGCAAGCTCAACGGGCGGGTGACGCGGCTTCTGGTGAGCCCGCTTCTTATTGCGCTCAAGCGCACCATCGGGGATCGC
This sequence comes from Shimia sp. FJ5, assembly GCF_032918335.1. Classification (NCBI taxonomy): domain Bacteria; kingdom Pseudomonadati; phylum Pseudomonadota; class Alphaproteobacteria; order Rhodobacterales; family Roseobacteraceae; genus Shimia; species Shimia sp. FJ5. The sequence goes on from NZ_JAWJUV010000005.1 coordinate 84,229, forward strand.
GACTATATCGATTACCTGCGCAGTTTCCGCTATCCGCTCTCGGGGGAGTTTGCGATGCGGACGGCGGTCCTGCCCGACCTGCGCATTCCGAGCGATTGGGGCCTTGAGATCGGGGTTTTGTCGGAGGCGTGGCGCAATCTTGCGCCCAAGGCGGTGTGCCAGGTCGAGATTTCGGATCGCTATGACCACAAGCATCAGGAGTTGAGCCCGGAGGATGCCTCCAAGGGGTTGAGCCGGATGAGCACGGATATCTGCAAGGCGATTTTCCGCAAGCTGGCGTCAGACGGGACGGTCTTTACCAACCACGTGTTCCGCACCCTGAAGGCGACCTATTACCGCTCGGCGCTCGACCTGCTTGAGGCCTATTACAACGACGCCAAGATGAACGGGCTGTCGATTGATCGGCACAAGGAAGAGCAGTCCATCGAGCTATTTGCGGAGAATATCATGCGGGCGGGGCAGATTTTCCTCGAGAACCCGCACGAGACGCCGTTCATCCCGACATGGAACCGGGTCCACGCGGCGGATGCGGCGTTCCTCACCGACCTGCGCGCCGCGGCGGCGGCGGATGACAAGGAGTTCGGGTAGGGATTGGGGTCTGAGAGGGGGCATTGCCGGGGACGAGTCATGTGTCTGCTTTGAGGCCATTGCAGCCAAATCAGAACAAGCTAACGTGAGGGCAGTGGAACGGGCCGGAACGTGCACATGCAAGCGGACTATCAAGCCAAAAAGAACCTGGAGTTTGAGTTGGACCACGAGCGTGGTTGGTCAACAGGTTCGGACTTCTTGCCGTATTCGTCTGAGGCGTTCTTCTACACAGAAGGTTTTATCTTTTTTGAGCACGAGGGACGAGTGCATCGGGAGTGTTTGCTTTTGCTAGAGTTCTTTCTCGAGACAAAGGCAAAGTTGATGTCCAGCATCAATATGAATGAATTCACTCTGACGGTACCTCTTCAGTACTCCGGCAGTGGGTACCAGTTGAAGCGCTCGCAAGACTGCTTGTCTTTCAGCGCACCCCATCAAGGAACCTTCATGTCTTCAGATTTTGATAGTTTTCTTGACGACTTCGTCAGGTTCGAGAGGTTGCTCAAGGTTGAAATCCATCGCTACTTCCCGAAAATGTCTTCGTCTCCATCTCTACAGTTTTGCTTCTGAGGGTTGCTGAGAACTGTATTTGGCAAGGTCAGTTCTGAGCCCGAAGTAGCCTTCTTCCGAGAATCCAGCTAAGTACTCTGGACAAGCAAATCGACACGAGAATTTTGGCATGCCTGTCACCCTGTTTTGCTGGCGATGTAAGATGGAAATGCCGATGTTGACCGATGCGGAGCGGGACATCGTTTGGAAGCCTCTTTCAGATAATAATCTTGGCGTCCACGAAAGGCATTCCAAGTTTCTGGCGGAATATGAACGGCTTACGGGATTTGAAGAAACAAACCCGAATGCCGTCATGCATCACGTAGCCAGCCTATACGGACCGCCTTGCACCAAATGTGGGAAGCCTCTGCGAACGCCAAGAGCATCTTTTTGCGCAGCGTGCGGTGCGCCGCGAGATTCCTTGGATTAGAAGTGCATCGCAACGACCACTTTGCCCCGCTCGCTGTCTTCCAGACCTTCGCCTGAACATACAGAGGGCGTCAGCCTCAAGCAGGACTCCGTATCAGATGAGGGCACCAAGGGTTTTCGAAAACCCTTGGGCAAGCGATTTCGAAATCGCTTGGCACCCGACCAGCCTTAGCCCCGGTTGGCGATCCAGCGGCATTGGTAGGGTTCGAGGGGGATATGCGGGCCGGTGGCGTGGATAGGTTCGCCGGTCAGGAGATCATGCCAGTCCTCGTCCTCGATCAGGTTGATCGCGGTGATCGGGATCAGGACGACCTCGTCGCTCACATTATGCAGGGCAAAGATGGATTGGTCGCGGTCGAGGCTCTGGCGCCAGACGCCGAAGACGCGATCATCGAGTGTCAGGGTGAACTGTGTCGCGTTGGGGTGGAAGGCGGGTTGCTGGCGTCGGGTTTTCAATCGCGTTGAGAGCGCCGAGAGCACGCGCGATTGCGTCGAGGACGGATCGTCGAGTTTCTCGATCAGAGTCGGGTAGTCCCAGCGGTGACGGTTGATCGCGCGGTTCATGCCGCGATGTTCGACGGCTTCGTGGTCGTTCGGCGTCCCGAGAAGGGAGTGGATGTAGAGCGCGGGGATGCCTTCGAGCGACATGATGATTGTTTGCGAGCAGAGAAAGCGCGCGATGTGATGCGCGTCCTCGCCCCGGAAAGTGCGTTTCATGGCCTCGAAATAGGTCGTGTTGAGCTCGTAAGGCGCTTCGCCGCCATCAGGGAGCGCCCGCATGGACACCAGCCCGCCAAGGGCGCGCACCGTGTCGATGACCTTGTCCTTCTCCTCTTGCGGCAACACGCCTTCGGCGGGGCGCATGCCGATGCCGTCATGGGAGGCGGTGAAGTTCAGGTAGGCGCAGCCGAGTTGCGCCGGGGGCATGCCGCTTTGCCATGTGTTGAGGTATTGCGCGGTGCCCGACATCATCGCGTGCAGGATGAGCGGCGGCAGCGGGAAGTTATAGACCGCGTGGGCCTCGTTCCGGTTGCCGAAATAGGAGAGGTTCTCGGCCTTGGGGACGTTGGTTTCGGTCAGCAGCACGACGGTCTCTGTCGCGAAATCCGCCAGAAGCCGCATCAGCCGCACGATGGCGTGGGTCTGGGGCAGGTGGATCGACGGGGTGCCGACCTCTTTCCAAAGGAAGGCCACCGCGTCGAGGCGGATGATGCGCACGCCATTGTCTACGTGCAGGCGGATGATGCGCAGGAATTCGAGGAGGACCTCTGGGTTGCGGAAGTCGAGGTCGATCTGATCGTGAGAGAAGGTGCACCAGACATGGCGCGGCCCGTGCGCCGTCTCAACCTCTTGCAAGAGCGGCGTGGTGCGGGGGCGCACGACTTGAGATAGGTCATCGTCGGGAGAGGCCTCGAAGAAGAACCGGTCATAGGGGGGCTGTCCCTGACGGTAGGCATTGAACCATGTGCCTTGAGAGGAGACGTGGTTGAGGACAAGGTCGCTCATCAGGTGAAAATCCGAGGCGATGCGCGAGATGTCGGGCCAATCGCCAAGCTGGGGATTGACGGCGCGGTAATCGGTCACGGCAAAGCCGTCATCAGAGGTGTAGGGAAAGAATGGCAGGATATGCACGCCGTTCACCACCCCCTTGAGCCGGGCGAGCAGGAAATCATGCAGAAGATCGAGGGGTTTATGCGCGCCATCGACGAGGGAATTGCCGTAGGTGATCAGGACGGCGTCTTTCTCGGACCAGAGATTGTTGCCGGGAGCGCGGGCGCGTTTGCGACGGTGCGTGCCCTCGGGCCAGAAGGCATCGATCACCTTGGAGGCGAGAATGTCGCTATCGAGGTCGGGGTAAATCTCGTGCAGGAGCTCGGTCAGTTTGATGCCGAAAGAGTTGTTTTTATCCGTCATAATCGTGAGTTGCGTTCCGCACCGCCTTGAGACCCTTGCTCTTAGTAGACTGTCGCGCGGGCGGGGAAAACAAAAGCGGTTTTGTTCCCCGTGGACGGCCATGATGCGGGGTGTGGCCTGCCTGTTTTTTGTGCATGCGCGCTGCGGGGCGCGCGAGGATGCTTGCGCGGGGGGATCAGGAGGCTAGGGTCGGCGGGATTGATCCCTGTTTGGAGGCCAAGATGAGCGATCCCTTTTTTCAGCCGATTTCCGGTTTTGACCTGCCGCGGTTTGCCGGTGTGCCGACCTTCATGCGCTTGCCGCATGTGGACCTTGAGGGCGCGCGGATCGGCGAGGTGCAGGTCGGGTTGATCGGGACGCCATGGGATAGTGGCACGACGAACCGTCCGGGGCCGCGCCACGGGCCGCGCCAGTTGCGCGACATGTCAACGATGATCCGGGCACAGAACGGGGCGACAGGCGTGCGGCCCTTCGAGTTGGTCAATTGCGCCGACCTTGGCGACGTGGCGCCGAACCCGGCCGATATCATCGACAGCATGGAGCGGATCACGGCGTTCTATGACCGCGTAGTGGCGGGCGGTATTCTGCCTCTCACAGGCGGGGGCGATCACCTTTGTTCGCTACCTATCCTGCGGTCGGTCGCCAAGGCGGGGCCGGTTGGTATGGTGCATTTCGATAGCCATACGGACCTGTTCAAGGATTATTTCGGCGGCACGCAATATACCCACGGCACACCATTCCGCCGTGCGATTGAAGAGGGGCTTCTTGATCCCAAACGCGTGGTGCAGATCGGGATTCGCGGCACGGCCTATGATAGCGAGGACCGGGATTTCGCCGACGCGGTTGGCGTGCGGGTGATTCCCATCGAGGAGTATTTCGCACGCGGGCTTGACGATGTGATGACCGAGGCGCGCGAGATCGTGGGCGAGGCGGAGACCTATGTCTCTTATGACATTGATTTCATCGACCCGGCCTTTGCCCCCGGTACCGGCACGCCCGAGGTTGGCGGGCCGAACAGTTTCGAGGCGCTTCAGGTGGTGCGCAAGCTACGGGGGCTGAACATCGTGGGCGCCGATCTTGTCGAGGTGTCGCCGCCGTTCGACCAGAGCGGGGCGACAGCGTTTCTTGGCGTGTCGGTGATGTTCGAACTGCTTTGCCTGCTCGCGGAGAAAGCCGCGAAGACCTAGCTCGGGAGCAACGGGGAGGATCGCCTGACATCAAGAGGGAAAGTTGATCTAGCGCAAGGATTCCTGCGCGGGAAGGATGGATAATTGCAGAAGTTTGAATATCTGCATTGTGAAAGGCATGATGATGCATCACTCCACCCTTGCCAAAGCCCTCCTGACCACTGCGTTGACCTCGCTCCTTGTGCCTGTCGCGATGGCGCAGGAGGCTGAGAACCCTCTTGATGATGCCGATCTTGTCGAGCCGCTGAACATACATCACCATGCCACAGGTGACGCCTATGTCAGCGGCGACGGCAAAGTTGTTTGGGCGACGTCGAACCGTCGCGGATACACCCCTTTTATCGTGACCTGGACCAAGGAGGATGGGACGCAATATGTCGGAGGCCCGACCGGGATTTGGCATGTCGGAAACATCTATGACGTGAACCGGGATGGGAGCGTGGCCGTCGCTTCGCTTTATGCCAACGGTCATAACGGCGCTTGGCGCTACACCGAGGACGGCGGTTGGTCCGAGCTCGTGATGTTGGAAGATTATGCGAATGCCTATGCCTATGGTGTGAACGCGGATGGCAGCGTGGTTGTTGGGCGGGTAGATCGTAGTTCACCGGGCCAAGACCCAACGCTCTCACCCTCGATTGCGTATCAAAGCGCATTTCGCTGGGTCGAAGGCGAGGGAATGCAAGATATCGGCAACCTTGGCGGCAGCTTTGCCTATGCCTATGGCGTCAATGATGCCGGGGATGTCGTGGTCGGAGATTCCGGTTTGAGCACGGGGCAGACCCGCGCGTTCCGCTGGGTTGAAGGCGAGGGGATGCAGGATCTCGGCACGCTGGCTGGCGGGGACTACTCCTGGGCCAAGGCTGTGAACGCCGATGGTTCCGTCGTCGTGGGACGGAGCGAGGTCACGGTGCCGGATCCTTCTGCGAACCCGATCGAGATCTCGGAGGTGGCGACGCAGAGACATGCTTTCCGCTGGGTTGAAGGCGAAGGGATGACGGACCTCGGCACGGTCGGTGGACCCTACAAGGGATCCAGTGCGGAGGATGTGAACGGCGATGGCAGTGTCGTGGTCGGGATCGTCGATACGTTGAATGGATCGCGGGCGTTTCACTGGCATGAAGAGGACGGTCTGACCGAGCTTGGCGTGCTCGAGGGCGGCAGTTGGAGCTATGCATTCAGCGTCAGTGACGACGGCAATGTCGTGGTTGGCTATGGCGATAGTATCGACGGCAACCGCGCCTTTGTCTGGGGCGGCGGTCCGGTGCTCGACCTTCAGAACACCACGACGCAGATCGGCACCAACGCGCAGGAACAGGCCAATGCGATGAGCGATCTTGGCCAAAGCGCGGAAGGGATTCTCGGCAACGAGCTGACCCCCGGTATGGGAGGACAGTCCGGCGGGGTGGTTTCGACACAGGGCGGCGCGGCGCGGGTGCCTTATGCGCTGCGCTTTACCCTTGGGACGAGCGGCGGTGATGGCACCGGTGCCACGGTCGGCGGCGTGAGCGCGGCGCTTGCGCTTGAAGACAGCAACCTGGTGCTTGGCGGGTATTTGGGGCTTGCCAATGAAGATGGTGATCTCGCCGGGCTTGACGTGGACGGGACGCTTGTCGCCGGGGGGCTTTGGCTCCGTGGCAATCCACATGGCGCGGGCCTGACCTGGAAAATTGGGGCGTCTCATATCGGCGGCGATGTGAACATCCTGCGCGATGCGAGCCTGTCGAGCACAGAAGCCGGGCTTGGCAGCAGCAAGCTAGCGGCGACAAGCCTTCAGGCAGAGATTGGTTATGGCATGGATCGTGGGTCGATGCGGCTTACACCCTTTGCCGCGCTGCGCCACACCGAGGTAAGCCGCGATGGCTATACCGAAAGCAACGGGGTCACTTTCCCGCTGACCTATGACGACTATGACCAGAGCTGGACCGTGGCGCGACTCGGGGTGCATGCGGATATGGCGGCGGGGCCGCGCGGGCAGCTTCGTCTTTCAGGGGGGCTTGATGTCGATCTTGACCGCAGTACCAACCCTGTGACCGGCACATCGGCGGTTCCGGGCATGACGACCTTTTCGGTCGCGGGGGCGCAGGTGACGCATGAAACCCGCGGATTCGCAAATGCACAGTATGTCCATAGCCTTGGCAACGGGATGGCGTTCGACGTGTCACTTGGTGTGACGCAATCGGCCTATGGCGGTGGCGCTGTTGTGACCGGAGGGATCGGTTTGCAGATGCATTTCTGAGCCATCGGGCAACCGCGAGAGGCCCATGCCCGAAGAGAACGGGGCGTGGGCCTTTTGGTTTGAAGCCGAGCGGGCGCACAGGGCAAAGCCACAGCCGACGCGAATGCGACATCGCAGTGTGGCACGCAGGATTGTTGGGGGGGGGAATGGTGCTGTGAGGGAGGATTGAACTCCCGACCTCACCCTTACCAAGGGTGCGCTCTACCACTGAGCTACCACAGCATTACCGTGGCGCGGGATTTAGACTCAAAGTTTGACCAGCGCAACCCCAATCTGGACCCTTTTTTGCACGTCATGTAAGGAAAGGTCATGGAACGAGATCAACCCCGCAAGAAACAAGACTCCGGCAAGTCGCGCGAGGATCGCCTCAAGGCGGCACTCAAGGCGAATATGGGGCGCAGAAAGGCTCAGGCGCGGGCCAGGGCCGCGGGCGATCAGGCAAAAGACAACGACGAGAGCAGCGAAGGCTAGGCACATGGATTCGATTATCGTGCGGGGAAATGGCCCGCTTAAGGGCACAATTCCCATCGCCGGGGCGAAGAACGCTTGTCTGACGTTGATGCCGGCGACGCTTCTGAGCGAAGAACCGCTGACGCTCACCAATGCGCCGCGGCTCTCGGATATCCGCACCATGACCGAGCTTCTGGGCTCGCTTGGGGCCGAGGTCAGCGCGTTGCAGGAGGGCAAGGTTCTGGCGATGTCGAGCCATGATCTCGACAACCACGTGGCCGAGTATGACATCGTGCGCAAGATGCGCGCCTCGAACCTTGTGCTTGGTCCGATGCTGGCGCGTCTCGGGCAGGCGGTTGTATCGCTGCCGGGGGGCTGTGCGATCGGGACACGGCCGATGGACCTGCACGAAAAGGGGCTTATGGCGCTGGGCGCGGAGATCGAGCTCAAGGAAGGCTACCTGCACGCCAAGGCGCCGAAGGGCCTCAAGGGGACGGTCATCGACCTCGACTTTCCTTCGGTGGGCGCGACGGAAAATATCCTTATGGCATCGACACTTGCCAAGGGCACCACGGTCATCAACAACGCCGCGCGCGAGCCGGAGATCGTTGACCTTGCAACCTGCCTGCGGGCGATGGGCGCGCAGATCGAGGGCGACGGGACGAGCCGGATCGAAGTTCAGGGCGTCGACCGCCTGCACGGCGCGACACATCCGGTTGTCACCGACCGGATCGAACTTGGCACCTATATGCTTGCCCCGGCGATCTGTGGCGGTGAGGTGGAATGTCTTGGCGGGCGGATCGAATTGCTTGGTGCGTTTTGCGAGAAGCTTGATGCGGCGGGGATTTCCGTTGAGCAGACAGAGCGCGGCATCAAGGTCACGCGCGGCAATGGTCGGGTGAAGGCGGTGGACGTCATGACCGAACCGTTTCCGGGCTTTCCGACCGACCTTCAGGCGCAGATGATGGCCTTGATGTGCACCGCGGAAGGCACCTCGGTTCTCGAGGAAAAAATCTTTGAAAACAGGTTCATGCATGCTCCTGAGCTGATGCGGATGGGGGCGGAAATCGACGTGCAGGGGGGGACGGCGACCGTTACGGGCGTTGAGCGTCTCAAAGGCGCGCCGGTGATGGCGACGGACCTGCGGGCGTCGGTGTCGCTCATCCTTGCGGCGATGGCGGCAGAGGGCGAAACAGTTGTGAACCGGGTCTATCACCTCGATCGCGGCTATGAGCGGGTCGAGGAAAAACTCGGCAATGTGGGGGCCCATATCGAAAGGGTGACAGCACGGTGAGCGAAGACGCACGGTTTGAAGATGGCGGCGAAGCGCCGCTGAACCTTGGGGCGCTGGACCTTGAGGATCTCGGGGTTCTGTCCTCTCTGACACAGGACGCTGTATTCCCCGCGACGGAAATGCAGTGGCGCGCAGGGGAGCGGAGATTTGCCTTGCTTATCAATAGGTTCCGTTGGGAGGATGCGCCGCGGGCCGAGCGCCGGGGGCGTGACCTAGAACGTGTGCAGGCGGTTCTTGTCGTTGATAATGTGCTTGGCGTCGCCTCGCAGGGGATCGACCGCAAGGACGCCGATACGATCCTGTCCCTGCTTTCTGTGACCTTCGAGCCGGGCGAGGACGGGGCGGGGTTTGTCCTTTTGACGCTGGCGGGCGATGGGGCGATCCGTCTCAAGGTCGAGGCGCTTGAAGTGACGCTCAAGGATGTGACGCGGCCCTATCGCGCGCCTTCGGGCAAGGCACCGACGCACGAGATCTGATCCCTCGGGGCGAATCACGGTTAACGCGCTGATTTCGCGGCAAAACGCATTTCGGTATCACGTCGGTATTCCGTCGGTATTGCGTCCGTGCAGGATCAGAGGATTTCGGGATTAATTGAGCGCGCGTTGCGACGGAACCCGTTGCGACGCACGTTGAAGCCATAGTTTGTTCATTTTCAAGGATTGCTTTCATGCGTGCATTGCTCGCCGTTCTGGCCCCTCTTTCGCTGCTCCTGTCCGGGGCGATTTTCGGTTTCTTCTATGCCTGGGTCTGTTCGACCATGTGGGGGCTTGATCAGCTTGCCCCCGAGACGGCGATTGCGGCGATGCAGGGGATGAATGCCTCGGTGCGCAATGCGGTCTTTGCGCCGGCATTCTTTGGCACGCCCTTTGTTCTCCTGCTGACCGGGTTTGTCGCGTGGCGCACGGGGGCGGCGCGCGCCGGGGCGGCGTTCGGGATTGGCGGGGTGATCTACCTTATTGGGGGAATGATCCTCACGGTGAGTGTCAACGTGCCGATGAACGAGGCGCTTGCGCTTGTCGATCCGAACACGGCGGAGGCGGGTGAGATCTGGCGCGCATACTCAGAACGCTGGCAGGTCTGGAACATCGCACGGACGGTGGTCTCCGGGGTGACGTTGCTTTGTGTCGGGGCGGGGATTTGGACGCTGGCACGGGGGTCGCGGGTGGTGGGCTGAAAACCCACCCTGCGTTTGGGGGGCTTCCCCCCGTTGCGCCCCCTTTGAACCCCTTGTATTGAGCGGGGCAAAGGAGAGCCGTGATGCCCGTATTTCTTGATGCGACTGCCGCCGATTTCGAGAGCGACTTTGCCCAGCTTCTTGGGGCCAAGCGCGAGGATAGCCCGGATGTCGATGCCGTGGTGGCGGGGATCATCGCCGATGTGCGTGCACGGGGCGATGCGGCGGTTCTTGAACTGACGGCGAAGTTTGACCGGCTTGAGTTGACGCCCGAGACGCTGCGGTTCTCGGAAGACGAGATCGAGGCCTATTGTGCAGAGGTGAATGACGCGGATCGTGCGGCGCTTGAGTTGGCGGCGGAGCGTATCCGAGCCTATCACGCGCGGCAGATGCCGGAGGACCAGAGCTGGACCGATGAGAGTGGCGCGACTTTGGGCTGGCGCTGGACGCCGGTTTCGGCGGCGGGGCTTTATGTGCCCGGCGGCTTGGCGTCTTATCCCTCGTCGGTTTTGATGAACGCGATCCCGGCGAAGGTTGCCGGGGTGGAGCGGCTGGCCATCGTGGTGCCGACGCCGGATGGCATTGCCAATCCGCTTGTCCTTTTGGCGGCGAAGATCGCGGGCGTGGACGAGATTTACCGCATCGGCGGGGCGCAGGCGGTGGCGGCGCTGGCGTATGGCACTGAGACCATCGCGCCCGTGGACAAGATCACCGGGCCGGGTAATGCCTTTGTCGCGGCGGCGAAACGGCGGGTCTTTGGCAAGGTCGGGATCGACATGATCGCGGGGCCGTCAGAGATTTTGGTGATCGCAGATAAGGATAACAACCCGGATTGGATCGCGCTTGATCTTTTGAGTCAGGCCGAGCACGACGAGAGCGCGCAGTCGATCCTCATCACGGACGATGCGGCGTTTGGGCGCGCGGTGGCCGAGGCGGTCGAGAAACGCCTTGAGACGCTCGAGCGACGCGAGATCGCGGGCAAGAGCTGGCGCGATTATGGGGCGGTCATCACGGTGGCCGATCTCGACAAGGCGGCGGAGCTGTCGAACCGCATCGCGCCGGAGCACCTTGAACTGTGTGTCGCGGACCCGGATGCGCTGTCGGAGAAGATCACCCATGCGGGCGCGATCTTCCTTGGGCAATACACACCCGAGGCCATCGGCGATTATGTCGGCGGACCGAACCACGTTCTTCCGACGGCGCGCTCGGCGCGGTTTTCCTCGGGGCTTAGCGTGATGGATTTCATCAAGCGCACGACGCTTTCGAAGATGACGCTTGAGAGCCTGCGGGCGATTGGGCCGGCGGCAGAGACGCTTGCGATCTCGGAAAGCCTTGAGGCGCATGGTCTTTCGGTGCGCGCGCGGCTTGATGCGCTGAACGAGTAGATTGCCCTGCCAAGGGGGATCGGCTACTCATTTTGCCAATTAGCGAGCGAGTGTGAATCCCATGTCCCGGATCAGCAAAATCCAGATCGACGACAGCAACCTGCCGCCTCCGACGACGGAGATCGAGCAGGAACGCAAGGTCGCGATGTTTGATCTTCTCGAAGAGAATAGTTTCGACCTGCCCGAACGGGAGGACAGGGCGGTTCCGGAAGGGCCGTTTGAGGTCGAGCTTTCGATCCGTGAAAAGCGGCTTGTCTTTGATATTGCGACGGAAGGCGGGGAGAAGGCGGCGGAGTTTCATCTTTCGTTGTCGCCGTTCCGGCAGGTGGTCAAGGATTACTGGGCCATTTGCGAGAGCTACTATGACGCGGTGAAGAACATGCCGCCGAGCCAGATCGAGACCATCGACATGGCGCGCCGAGGGATTCACGACGAGGGTGCGCGCATCCTTGGCGAGAGGCTCAAGGGGAAAGCCGAGGTCGACCATGACACCGCGCGGCGTTTGTTCACGCTGATCTGCGTTCTGCATTTCGGAGGGTAGGGGCATCTTGGGGGAGGAGCTGCCACAGTCTGTCTTGTTCTGCTGCGATCACAACGCGGTGCGCTCGCCCATGGCCGAGGGTATCATGAAGCAGTTCTACGGAACCGATACCTATGTGCAATCGGCGGGGATCAAGAACGATCTCGAGATTGACGGGTTCGCCATCACGGTCTGTCAGGAGATGGGGGTCGAGCTTTCGCGGCATCGCTCGCGCAGTTTCGAGGAGATGGAGAAATGGGGCGATCCGATTTCGTCCTTCGACCTCGTGGTTGCACTCACACCGGCGAGCCGCAGGGAGGTTCAAGACCTCACCCGCTATAGCCATTGCGAGGTGGAGTACTGGCCGATCAGCGATCCTTGCGGCATTGGCGAGACGCGCGAGCAGAGGCTAGAGGCCTATCGCGGGGCGCGGGACGAGATCATCGCGCGGTTCAAGGAACGCTGGGGCGCGCCCTGACGTTTTCCGCGCGGCGCGGTCGCAAAAGGGCGTTCGGCGCGGGCCGGGGCGTGACAGGGTCGGCGCAGGACAAAGAGACGGAGATCCCCATGAGCAAAGAAACGATCCAACGCTATTACGACGCCTTCAATGCGGGCGATATCGCGGGGATGGCAGACTGTCTTTCGGACAAGTTCGTGCATGACGTGAACGAGGGCGATCGGCGGAGCGGCAAGGAGGCTTTCGCGGATTTCTGTGCCCATATGGCGGAATGCTATCGCGAGACCCTCACCGATATGGTGGTCTTTGCCAGTGAGGACGGGACGCGCGGCGCGGCGGAGTTCGTCGTCAACGGAACCTATCTCAAGACGGATGGTGATTTGCCCGAAGCGAAAGGGCAGGACTATCGCCTTCCGGCGGGCGGGTTCTTTACGCTCGAGGATGGCAAGATCACGCGGGTGACGACCTATTACAACCTCTCCGACTGGATCCAGCAGGTCTCATGATCGAGACGCGGGGTCTTCGGGGGGCAGAGCTTGAGGCGGCGCTCGACGATGTGGCGCGGCTTCGGATCGAGGTGTTTCGGGCGTTTCCCTATCTCTATGACGGCGATCTCGCCTATGAGCGGGACTACTTGCAGAGCTACCGCGACAGCGATGGCGCGGTGCTTGTGGGCGCGTTTGATGGGGAGCGGTTGATCGGCGCGGCGACGGGCACACCGCTGGCAGATCACGCCGAGGATTTCGCGGCGGCCTTCGAGGGGACGGGGGTCGACCTTGGCGAGGTCTTCTACTGCGCGGAATCGGTCCTCCTTCCGGAGTATCGCGGACAGGGGATCGGGCACGCGTTTTTCGATCTGCGCGAGGCGCATGCGCGCGGTTTGGGTTTTGCGAAATGCGCCTTTTGCGGCGTGGTGCGCCCGGAGGATCACCCGCTTCGCCCGGAGGGCTATGCGCCGCTCGATCCGTTCTGGAGGAAGCGTGGCTATGCACCGCTTTCCGGTGTCGTGGCGCATTTCTCTTGGAAGGATGTGGATCGGGATTGCGAGACGGAGAAGCCGCTGCAATTCTGGATGCGGGAGATTTAGGGGCCAGCCCCTCTTGGCCGCAAGCGGCCAATTCACCCCGGGATATTTTAGGCAAGAGGAAGAGGGGGCGTAGGGATGAAGATTGCAACGGCGGGGTATCCGCTCGATTTCCTCGAGAGCTGGGCGCAATACGAGGACAAGCAGGCGGCCTGGGTGGCGGAGGCCGCCGGAGAGGGTGCAGAACTGCTCGTCTTTCCCGAATACGGTGCGATGGAGCTTGCGACGCTTGCGGGCGCGGAGGTTGCGGCGGACCTTGAGGCGGCGTCAAAGGCGGTATCGGAGCGGATGGGAGCGGCCACCGAGCTGCACCAGAAGCTCGCGGCGGAGCATGGGGTGTATATCCTCGGTGGGTCCGGGCCTGTTTTCGACGGCGGCGTGCGGCCCGATGACCGACCCGTCAATCGCGCGCATTTCATCAGCCCGAGCGGTGCCGTGGGCTATCAGGACAAGCAGATCATGACGCTTTACGAGCGCGATCCGTGGGATGTTGTCGGGTGCGGGCCGCTCAAGATTTTCGAGACGGCGCTTGGCAAGATCGGGGTTCTCATCTGCTATGACAGCGAATTTCCCCTTTTGGGACGGGCGCTTGCGGACTGTGATGTGATCCTTGTGCCGAGTTGTACCGAGGCGCTTGCGGGCTATTGGCGGGTGCGGATCGGGGCGATGGCGCGTGCGCTTGAGCAGCAATGCGTGACCGCGATGGCCTCGGTCGTGGGGCCGGCGGGGTGGTGCGATGCGGTTGACATGAACACCGGCGCAGGCGGCGTCTTTGGCCCGCCTGATAAGGGGTTTCCGGCGACCGGCGTGATTGCCGAAGGGGTGCTCAATGCGCCCGCATGGACCTATGGCGAGGCGGACCTTTCGGCCGTGGCCGAGGTGCGACGGGCCGGAGGTGTGCGCAACCGGACCCATTGGGCGGAACAGGGGGCACGTGACGGGGAGGTCACATATATCCCGCTGCCCTGAGAATCGGCCTTGAAAATCAGGACGTTTGGGACCATTTAAGGGCATCCCGCGCATGGCGGGTGCTTTTTAAAGGAGAAAACATGGCCAAGGAAGAACTGCTCGAATTTCCCGGTGTCGTGAAGGAACTCCTGCCGAATGCGACATTCCTGGTCGAGCTGGAAAACGGCCATACCATCATCGCGCACACGGCAGGCAAGATGCGTAAGAACCGCATCCGTGTTCTGGCTGGCGACAAAGTGCAGGTCGAGATGACCCCCTATGATCTGTCCAAGGGGCGGATCAACTATCGCTTCAAGTAGGCGGAAACGGCCCTCGTGGCGCGGCAGATGACAGGACCGATGGCATGACATTTATCCTCGGCTCCGGCAGTCCGCGCCGCAGGGAACTGCTTGCGCAGATCGGTGTTGTGGCGGATGCGATCCGCCCGCCCGAGATCAACGAAGACCCCCGAAAGGGCGAGCTTCCCCGACCCTATTGCGAACGTATCACCCGCGAGAAGGCCGCGGCCGTTGAGGCCGGGCCAGACGATATCGTGCTTTGCGCCGATACCACCGTGGCGATGGGGCGGCGCATCATGGGCAAACCGCGCGATGCCGGCGAGGCGGCGGCCTTTCTTGTTGCGCTTGGCGGGCGGCGGCACCGGGTCATCACCTCGGTCGCGGTGCGCCGGGGCGATAGGCTCTGGGAGCGCACGGTCGAGAGCGCGGTCAAGATGAAACGGTTGTCGGATGACGAGTTGAACGCTTACCTTGCCAGCGGGGATTGGCAGGGCAAGGCCGGGGGCTATGGGATCCAAGGGCCCGCAGGCGCGTTTATCCCCTGGATCAGCGGATCCTACAGCGCCATCATGGGCCTGCCCGTGGCCGAGACGGCGGCGCTCTTACAGGCGGCGGGCTACCCGCTCTATGGAGGGACGGCATGAAGGGACGGCAAATCCTGCTCGATCATATCGGAGAGCGCGAAGCGGCGGCCTTGATGGTCGATGGCAAGCTTGACGATGTGCTCATTGATGGCGATACGCCGCGCCCCGGCGCGATTTATCGCGCGGTGGCGGATCGGCCCGTGAAGGGGCAAGGCGGCATGTTCGTCAAGACGCCCGACGGCATGGGCTTTCTGCGTCAGGTCAAGGGGCTTGCGCCCGGCCAGACGCTCCTCGTGCAGGTCACGGGGATGGCAGAGGACGGCAAGGCGATCCCGGTGACGCAGAAGATCCTCTTCAAGAGCCGCTATGCCATCGTCACGCCCGAGGCACCGGGCCTCAACATAAGCCGCTCGATCAAGGATGACGACCTGCGCGAGACGCTTCTCGGGATCGCGCATGAGGTTATGGACGGCAGCGAGATGGGCCTCATCCTGCGGTCGTCCTGCGCCGAGGCCGAGGCGGGCGAGATCGCCGAAGATATTGCCGCCATGGAAGAGATGGCGCGCGCCGTGATGGCCGATGCTGCGGGCGAGATGGAAAAGCTCACCGAAGGCGACGGGCCACATGAAGAGGCCTGGCGCGAATGGGTTGCGCCGGCGGACATCGTGACGCGGGCGGGCTGTTTCGAGGATCACGGCGTGCTCGATGCGCTTGAGGATCTCAAGAGCGCCAAGGTGGCGATGGGGGGCGGTGCGTTCCTTTTCGTGGAGCCGACCCGCGCGCTTGTCGCGGTGGACGTGAACACCGGCGCGGATACCTCGCCCGCCGCCGGGATCAAGGCCAATATGGCCGCCGCGCGGGAGATCCCGCGCCAGCTCCGCCTGCGGGGGCTTGGCGGGCAGGTGACGATCGACCTCGCCCCGATGCCCAAGAAGGAGCGCCGCCCCTTCGAGACCGCGCTGCGCGCCGCGCTCAAGGCGGACGGGATCGACACGGTGATGGCGGGTTGGACGCCGCTTGGCCATTATGAGCTTCAGCGCAAACGCGCCCGCGTGGCGATCCGGGGGCTGCTGCCATGAGCTGTCCGATTTGCGACAAAGAGACGGTCAAGGCATATCGCCCGTTCTGCTCCAAGCGCTGTGCCGACGTGGACCTCGGCAAGTGGCTTAGCGGCGACTATGCGGTGCCGTCGGAAGACCCGGAGGAGGCGCTGGAAGCCCTTGAAGAGCTCGAAAAGCGCGGCGATCCGATCCACTAAGGCGCCCGGTCCAGCCGCCGCGTCGCAAGGCGCCCCGCGCTTTGACATTTTTTTGCGAAAACCCTCTGGACAGCCCCAGTTAGCTGACATAGAACGCCGCAACCCGAACAGCGATGTTCACCCGTGCCCGGGTAGCTCAGGGGTAGAGCAGTGGATTGAAAATCCTCGTGTCGGTGGTTCGATTCCGCCCCCGGGCACCACTTATCAAGACTTCTTTGTGGGATGTTGGGCCGCTTGGGCGGTTTGTCTGCCGCTTTGCTTTGTGAGGGTGTTTGCCTTTCGGGATGCGGCGGCGCGTGGGTCTTGGCTTCTTTCTTTGTGGCCGAGTCAGTATGGTGTGTGGCAAGAGGGTCAGAGCCATTGTGCCGGATCCGATTGCGGCAAGAGGGGGCGGCGCCAATGACTGTGAGCTTCAAGGAAGTCAAAGCCGATCTTCTCAATCAGATCGAGCGTGGTGTGATGCCGCCGGGGAGTCTGATGCCGAGCGAGATTGACCTTGCCGAAAGCTACGGTTGCGCACGCGCCACGGTGAACAGGGCGATGCGGGAGCTGGCCGACGAGGGGATTGTCGAGCGCAAGCGTAAGGCGGGGACGCGGGTGCGAACCTCTCCGATCCGGCAGGCGCGTTTCTCGATTCCGATTGTTCGGGAAGAGATCGAGGCGCAGGGGGCGGAGTATCGCTATGCCTTGGTCGCGCGGTCCTTGCTGGTGGCGCCGGACTGGCTCCGGGGGCGGCTCGATCTGGAGCCAGGGCAGGATATCCTACACCTTGTCTGTATGCATTATGCTGATGGTATGCCTTATCAGCATGAAGATCGCTGGATCAATCCGCGGACCGTTCCTGCCGTGCGGGATGCGGATTTCTCGGGGGCCGGGCCGAATGAGTGGCTTGTGGCAGAACTGCCGTTTTCAAACGCCGAGATCAGTTTCTCGGCGGTCGAGGCGGATCGCGATCTGGCTGATCATCTGGGCTGTTCCGTGGGCCAGGCGTTGTTTCGCACTGAGCGTACGACCTGGCTTCAGGGGAAGGCGATCACATTGGTGCGGCTGACGTATCAGCGTGGCCATAGGATGACCACGCAATACTAGACGCGCGCGCGCGGCGCGGCGCGCGGTCAGAGGATGCCGGGCAGGTTGAGCCCGTGCTCTTTCGCGCAGTCCCTGGCAATATCGTACCCGGCATCCGCGTGTCGCATGACGCCTGTTGCGGGATCGTTCCACAACACGTTGGCGATGCGTCTGTCGGCGTCTTCGGTGCCGTCGCAGCAGATCACCATGCCGGAGTGCTGTGAGAAGCCCATGCCGACGCCGCCACCGTGGTGCAGCGAGACCCATGTTGCGCCACTTGCCGTGTTGAGGAGGGCGTTCAGGAGCGGCCAGTCGGACACGGCGTCAGAACCGTCTTTCATCGCCTCAGTCTCGCGGTTGGGCGATGCGACAGAGCCGCTATCGAGGTGGTCGCGCCCGATCACCACAGGGGCTTTGAGCTCGCCGTTGCGGACCATTTCGTTGAAGGCGAGGCCGAGCTTGTGGCGTACACCCAAGCCCACCCAGCAGATGCGCGCGGGCAGGCCTTGGAAGCTGATGCGGTCGCGGGCCATGTCGAGCCAGTTGTGCAGGTGGGCGTCTTCGACAAGTTCTTTCACCTTGGCGTCGGTCTTGTAGATGTCTTCCGGGTCGCCAGAGAGGGCGCACCAGCGAAACGGGCCGATGCCGCGGCAAAAGAGCGGGCGGATATAGGCGGGCACGAAGCCGGGGAAGGCAAAGGCGTTTTCAAGCCCTTCTTCGAGAGCCACCTGCCGGATGTTGTTGCCGTAGTCCAAGGTTGGCACGCCTGCGTTCCAGAAATCGACCATCGCGGCGACATGGGTCTTCATCGAGGCGCGGGCGGCTTTCTCGACCGCCTTGGGGTCGCTTTCCTGTTTCTCACGCCACTCCGCGACGCTCCAGCCTTGTGGCAGGTAGCCGTGGATTGGATCGTGGGCCGAGGTCTGGTCGGTCACGATATCGGGGCGCACGCCGCGCTTGACCAGTTCGGGAAAGACATCTGCGGCATTGCCGATCAGGGCCACGGATTTGGCTTCGCCTGCTTTGGTCCAGCGGTCGATCATTGCCAGAGCTTCGTCGAGGCTATGGGTTTTCTCATCGACATAGCGGGTGCGCAGGCGGCAATCGGCGCGGGTTTCGTCGCATTCCACCGCAAGGCAGCAGGCCCCCGCCATCACCGCGGCAAGGGGTTGTGCGCCGCCCATGCCTCCGAGGCCGCCGGTCAGAATCCAACGGCCTTTGAGGGTGCCGTCATAGTGCTGGCGGCCTGCTTCCACGAAGGTCTCATAGGTGCCCTGCACGATGCCTTGCGATCCGATGTAGATCCATGACCCGGCGGTCATCTGGCCATACATTGCGAGCCCTTTCTTATCGAGCTCGTTGAAATGGTCCCAGTTGGCCCAGTGCGGCACGAGGTTGGAATTCGCGATCAGGACACGCGGGGCGTCTTTATGGGTGCGAAACACGCCGACCGGTTTGCCGGATTGCACCAGCAGGGTTTCGTCGTCTTCAAGGGTCTTGAGGCTTGCGACGATGGTGTCGAAGTCGTCCCATGTGCGCGCGGCCCGACCGATGCCGCCGTAGACCACCAATTCATGCGGGTTCTCTGCGACCTCGGGGTGCAGGTTGTTCATCAGCATCCGCATCGGCGCTTCGGTCAGCCAGCTTTTGGCGGTGATCTCGGGACCGGTGTCGGGAAAGATGTCACGGATGTTGTGGCGGGGATTGGTCATCATTTGCCTCCAAGGATCGGGGCCAGGCTGGCCAGTGTTGCAAGTATTTCGGAGAGGTGAGGGCGGAGCCGCTCGGCCTTTGCGTCATCGAAGGCCCAGGGGGGTGTTTCCTCGGTGAGATAGGTCGATTGCGCCAGTTCCATCTGGATCGCATGGATGCCTGTGTCGGGGCGGCCGTAGTGGCGCGTGGTCCAGCCGCCCTTGAAGCGGCCATTGAGGGTTGTGCTGAACCCTTCCGCGGCTTGCGCGATCTTGTGTACCGTGGTCTCGATCTGTGGGGCGCAGGTGGTGCCGAGGTTCGTGCCGATGTTGAAGTCGGGCAGGAGGCCGTCGAAGAGGAACGGAATTCGGCTTCGGATCGAATGGCAATCATAGAGGATGGCGACGCCGTGCAAGGCGCGCACCCGCTCCAACTCGGTCTGTAGCGCGCGGTGGTAAGGGGCGTGATAGGCCTGTCGACGATCCTCGATCTCGGTGTTGTCCGGTGGTCGATCCCAGATTGGCTCCCCATCGAAATCCGTCAGAGGCACCAGCCCGGTCGTGTTCTGGCCGGGATAAAGGCTATGGCCGGATGGATCGCGGTTGGCGTCGATCAGGTAGCGATGGAAGGTCGCGCGCACGGTGGTCACGCCGGGCAATAGCCCGTCGTAGAGCCTGTCGATGTGCCAATCGGTATCCTCGAGCCCTTGGCCGCGCGGATTCAGTTGGGCGCGGACCTCTTCGGGGAGCCAGGTGCCGGTATGCGGCAGTCCCAGAACGATCGGGCTGTCTCCGCGTATGATCTCGACCGGTGTCATACGCAAAGCTCCGGCATGAGGGTTTGGGCTGCGCCGGTAAGGGCAGCGTCGCGCACCAGTGTGGCCGCCACTTCCAGATCGGGCGCCATGTAGCGATCTTCGGTGAGTGTCGGCACGCTTTTGCGCAGGTGGCTCAGGACGGCGGCAAGCGGTGGGCTTGTGCGAAGCGGGGCGCGGAATTCGATGCCTTGCGCAGCGCAGAGCAGTTCAACGCCGAGGATGCGTTCGAGATTGGCCACCATACGCCCCAGTCGCACCGCGCCATGCGCCGCCATGCTGACGTGATCCTCTTGGTTTGCCGAGGTCGGGGTGGAGTCGGTCACACAGGGGTTTGCGAGATGCTTGTTCTCGCTCATCAGGGCTGCGGTGGTGACTTCTGCGATCATCAGGCCCGAGTTCAGGCCCGGCGCGGGGGTCAGGAAAGGCGGCAGATCGAAGCTCAGGGTCGGGTCTACGATCAACGCGATGCGGCGCTGCGCGATGGCGCCGATCTCGGCGACGGCCAGCGCGATCATGTCGGCGGCGAATCCCACCGGTTCGGCATGAAAGTTCCCACCCGACACGATCAGGTCGGGGTCGCTCAGCACGAGCGGATTGTCTGTCGCGGCGTTGGCTTCGATCTCGAGCGTGCGGCCTGCCATGCGCAACATGTCGATGGCGGCGCCGGTCACTTGTGGTTGGCACCGGATGCAATAGGGGTCTTGCACCCGTGTATCGCCGGTGCGGTGGCTTTCGCGTATTTCAGAGCCATCCAGAAGGCTGCGCATGCAGGCGGCTGCCTCGATCTGGCCGGCGTGGCCGCGCAGGGCGTGAATCTCGGGTTGTAACGGAGCGGTTGAGCCCATGATCGCGTCGGTGGACATGGCCGAGGTCACCAGCGCCGATTGCATCGCGCGCCATGCGTCGAACAGCCCTGCAAGGGCGAAGGCCGTCGAAAACTGCGTGCCGTTGATCAGCGCGAGCCCTTCCTTGGCGCCGAACTCTACCGGCGCCAGCCCGGCACGGTTCAAGGCTTCGGCACCGGGAAGGGTTTCGCCTTGGAAGGTCGCTTCGGCGTGCCCCATCATCACCGCCGCCATATGCGCGAGCGGCGCCAGATCGCCCGAGGCACCGACCGAGCCCTGCACCGGGATCACAGGGGTCACGTCCTGGGCCAGCATCTCTTCGATGAGCACGACAAGGTCCATCCGCACGCCCGAGGCGCCGCGCCCGAGGCTCAGGAGTTTCAGCGCCATCATCAGTCGTGTCTGTGCGCGCGGAATCGGATCACCGACGCCGCAGCAATGCGACAGGATCAGGTTCCGCTGCAGGGTGGCCGTATCCTCGGCGGCAATCTTGACCGATGCCAGTTTGCCAAAGCCGGTGTTCACGCCATACACGGCCGCCTCGCCATTGGCGGCGGCTTTGATCCGCGCGGCGGCGGCGTGGATTGCGGCGTGGCTCGACGGGGCGAGACGCACGGCGGCGGCGTCATGGTAGATATGGGCAAGATCGGCAAGTGTCGCTGTGCCGGGGGTCAGGGTCAGTGTCGACATGGAGCGTCTCCGAAAATACGCGTGTGCAGCGGGTTGAAGCCGATGCGGTAGGCAAGTTCTGCGGGGTCTTCGACAGACCAGACCGCCAGATCGGCGCGTTGGCCGCAGGCGATTGTGCCCACGTCCTTCAAGCCGAGGGCGCGGGCCGCATGCACCGTCACGCCGCGCAGGGCTTCTTCCGGTGTCAGGCGGAAGAGGGTGCAGCCCATATTCATCGTCAATAGAAGCGATGTCAGCGGAGAGGAGCCGGGGTTGGCGTCGGTGGCCAATGCGATTGGGACGCCTTGGTCGCGCAAAGTCTGGACGGGCGGCGCTTGGGTTTCATGCAGCGTGTAGAAGGCCCCCGGCAAAAGCACGGCGACGGTTCCGGATTTGGCCATGGCGGTGACGCCCGCGGTGTCGAGGTATTCGATGTGATCTGCGGAGAGCGCGCCATAGCCTGCGGCCATCGCTGCGCCGCCGAGATTGGACAACTGTTCGGCGTGGAGCTTCACCGGGAGGTCGAGTTCCTTCGCCAGATCGAAGACGCGGGCGATCTGAGTGGGAGAGAAGGCGATGCCTTCGCAGAACCCATCCACCGCATCGACAAGACCTTGTTCATGTGCGGCGCGTAAGGCCGGGAGGCAGATGTCGTCGATATAGGCGTCGGCGCGTCCCGTGTATTCGGGCGGCACGGCATGGGCGCCGAGGAACGAGGTTCTGACCCGCACCGGTCGCTTTGTCTCCACCGCGCGGGCGACGCGCAACATGCGCAGTTCGGTCTCGATATCCAGACCGTAGCCAGATTTGATCTCGAGCGTGGTCACGCCTTCCGCGATCAGCGCATCGGCGCGGCAGAGGGCTGCGTCCAACAGCGCCTCTTCGCTCGCTTCGCGGGTGGCGCGCACGGTCGAGACGATGCCACCCCCTGCGCGGGCCACTTCTTCGTAGCTGGCTCCGTTCAGACGCATCTCGAACTCAGCGGCGCGATTGCCGCCATGGACCAGATGGGTGTGGCAATCGATCAATCCCGGCGTGACCAGGCGTCCGCCCAGATCGACCTGATCGCGAACGACCAGATCCTTGGGGAGGGCGGCGCGCGGGCCGACCCAACGCACGCGCCCGGCCTCGACCGCAATCACCGCATCCGGGATCAGGCCATAGGGGCCGGGGGCGGTCAGTGTGGCGGCTGTCAAGTTGGTCAGCAGGTATGGGGCGGAGGTCATGGGGAACGTCTCTTGAGTTTACACTTTCCTAGTAGCGACGACTCGCTTATATGTCTATACATAACGATATTAAGTCCGGAAATAAACTGATGATACACGCGAAGCAAGCCTTGCTAGAGGATGGTTGGGCAACCGATGTGCGCCTGACAGTGGTGGATGGGCGTATTTCTTCGGTAGAGCGGGATGTGCCTGCGGTGGATGGCGATGCGCGGGTCGACGCGCTTTTGCCGGCGCTTGGCAACCTGCACAGCCATGCGTTTCAGCGCGCCATGGCGGGAATGACGGAGGTCCGGCAGGCGGGGCGCGACAGTTTCTGGACCTGGCGCGCGCTCATGTACCGGTTCATGGACCGCCTTTCGCCTGAACAGATCGAAGCGATTGCCGCGCAGGTCTATGTCGAGATGTTGGAAGCGGGCTATGCCAGTGTGGGAGAATTCCACTATGTGCATCACCAGCCCGGCGGCGCGTCCTATGACAATATCGCGGAACTGTCAGAGCGCATTTTTGCGGCGACCTCTGAGACGGGTATCGGCCTGACGCACCTGCCGGTGCTTTATAGCTATGGTGGGGCGCAGCAGGCGGCCTTGGGCGCGGGGCAGACCCGTTTTGGCAATGATGTGGACGGGTTTCAGGCGTTGGTTGCGGCGGCGTCGTCCGGGCTTCGGGATTTGCCGAGCGATGCGCGTCTTGGCATTGCGCCGCATTCGTTGCGCGCGACTTCGCCGGAAGACCTTGGGCGCGTCGTTGCCGGGCATGGGGAGGGGCCCATCCATATCCACATCGCGGAACAGCCGCGCGAGGTCGAGGAGATCGAAGCGTGGCTTGGGGCGCGGCCGGTCGAGTGGCTCTTGGATCATCACTCTGTGGACGCGCGTTGGTGTCTTATTCATGCCACCCATATGACCGGCACCGAGACCCGCCGTCTTGCAGGGTCCGGTGCGGTGGCGGGGCTTTGTCCGATCACAGAGGCCAATCTTGGCGATGGCCCGTTCAACGGACCGGACTATGTCGCTGCGGGAGGTCGGTTCGGGATCGGATCGGATTCCAACGTCAATATCTCGCTCACAGAAGAGCTTCGGACGTTGGAATATTCGCAGCGCCTTCGTGATACGAGCCGCAACGTCCTTACGCCCGGCGAAGGGTCGGTGGGGGCGTTTCTATACAGTTCGGCGGCGCGAGGCGGGGCGCAGGCTCTTGCGCGGGAGGCCGGGGCGGTTGCGCCCGGCATGCTCGCCGATCTTGTTGCGATCAACAGTCAGGCCCCGTCGCTTTGCGCGCTGTCCCGCGACTCGCTTCTCGATGGGTTGGTTTTTGCCGCGAAGGACAATGTGGTCACGGATGTCTGGAGCGCTGGGCGGCATATGGTGCGCGACGGTCGTCATATCCGGCGCGCGCAGGTCGTTGAACGCTACCGGGCGGCGATGCGGGAACTGGTGCACGCGTAGGATGTGTTGCGGGCACCCGTGCGGGGCGTCATGCGGCCGACATCTCGGCGAGGCCACGGGTCCGAATCCCATGCGCAATTCTCTCGGCGCCTTCGGGTAGGACAAAACCTTCGTGCGGGCCGGGAAAGTCCACAACGGCAAGATCCCCGTCAATCACCTCGCGCCAGAGCCTGATCTGTTCGGCGTCAATGCTGCCAGCTTCGGCCCTGAAGAAGATCGGCGCACGAATCCTGACGGGTTCAGGAGACCAACCGGCGAGCAGGGCGCGGAAGTGAAGGTGTCGGTATCCGCGGCGCAGATTGGTTTTGCCCCGCGCGCGGCGAGAGAGATGTTTCTGCCATTCGGCGATGTATTTGACGGACACGGGCCAGCGGTTCTTTACAGAAGTGAAATCGGTGTCGACGATTGCGAGACAGCCGATCTCATACCCCCAGCCAACCAGAACACGCGCGGTTTCAAACGCAAGCACACCGCCGGCGGAACAGCCGATGAGGTCGATTGTTTTTCGATCTGTGGACTGGGCGATTGCGGTGGCTGCTTCTTCGGCGATGTTCTGAAGTCGATCAGAGGGATTCCAACCGCCCTTGCCGAGCATCGGGGGTTTCACGCCGACGAGCCTTGCCGTGTCCGCCAGAGCGCGGGACAGGGCGAGGTACGCGCTATGATATCCGTTCAAGGGTGGTAGCGCATAGATTTCATGCGATGCCGTCGAATGGCCGATGGGAGAGATGACCCCTGTGACGTTGGTGTCCCGGCAAAACGCAATTGCGCGTGCCATGCTCTCAACCGTCGCGCCTTCTGCGAAGAGCAACTCGAACGGCAGGTCCATCCCGAGTTTTTGCTCAAGCTTCATTGCAAGGACCATCGCCTTGAGGGAATCGCCCCCCGCGTCGAAGAAGTCCTCTGTCTTGCCGATATGGGGACGTCGCAGGATTTGTGCCGTGTATTTGGCCACGACGGGTTCGTAGCGCGCAGACTCTGTGACGAGGTGCAGCGGGGGGGCTGGGGCGCGCGGCGCTTCTTGCGTCGGGGCGTTTGCGGTGCTTCCTGAGGTCGGTGTCTCCCCCAGGATCTGGAGCACCTCCTTCTCAAGCGCAGCACTGAAGCGCGGGACGGCGTGGCCGTGTTCGTGTTGGCGGATTGATGCGGCCTCGCACCACTGGGTGATCTCGAGTTGTTGCGCCAGCGTATGTTGTTCGTCCGACCCCGAGACCAGATGCAGAGATCGGCAAGGGATCGGCGTGGTTGGGCCGTTCCAGGACGCATCGAGGCTTGAGGCCGGGCTTGGCGACATGCTGAGGAAGAACTCAAGCTCGGGGTGTTCCATCGCGATCAGGGCGGCCACGAGGGCGCCGTCGCAGATGCCGCCAATTGCGTCGATGGGGCCAAGTTCTTGCAGGCTCTGGCGGACGGCGGACAGGCTTTGCTGTAGTGTGTCCGGCTCTGTCACGGCCCAGCTTCGGTAGGCCGGTTTCTTGTAGAGCCCCGCCTCGACGGCGATGGCATGAAACTCGGGCATTGGGGCGCAGAGGTGGGGGGCGTCCAGAAAGACGAACTCGATCTTGCCGGACAAGCGCCCGGTCCAATGCGTGGCGCGCAGGCTCTTTTCCATGAGGTCGGCGTCGGCACCTTCGCCATGCAGAAAAAGCACACGTAGCGCAGAAGATCGCGGCGTTGCGGAGGGCGGCGGGTCTGTGCGCTCTTGTGGCGCCGGAGCGCCAGACCCCGGTGTTTTCAGTTCGGCGATCGCAGCAACGAGTCCGCGTGGCGTTGGGTGGTCGCTTAGGATCCATGTCGGGAGCTCAAGCTGAAACCGATCCCCGAGAAGTAAAGACAGCTCGACAGCAGCAAGCGAGTTGACGCCTGCGTCGGTCAGCGATGTATCCGGCCCCAAAGTGGTGCCCGCCCCGACATGCTGTTGGATCACCTCCAGAACCGCGGCGAGGCTAACCTCTGAGGCGGTTGCGGGGTGTGCGGATTGGACCGTCGCAGTGCGCGTGGAGTCGCGCAGGCGCGGGGCGGCCTCGTCATCTGACCAGATGTAGGTTTCGAGCAGTCCCATCTGTCCCGGCGGCACCTTGGCATTGAAGCGCTCGGCGAACTGTGCCCGCTGTAGCTTGCCGTTGGGTGACCGGGGCAGGCTTGTGAGGTGCACGAGGGTTGTGGGGCGTTGTGGCGGCGGCAAATGCGCAACCGCCCAGCTATAGAGGTCAGATAGGGCCATTTCATCCGGGGCGCCGACCACAGCCAAGGCGACATCTTCGCCAAGGTCATCGTGCTTGCGTGCAAAGGCCATCAGCTCTACGCGAACGCCATCGACAGTCCAGGCAGGATAGGGGGCCAGCACCCCTTCCACGTGGGCCGGGGGGATCGTTTCGCCGCCTGTGTTGATCGTGTCCTTGATCCGGCCCTCGATCCGGAGCCACCCGGAGCCATCGGCCGCAAGGCATCCTAGATCGCCGGTGCGGAAATATCCGCGCGGCGTAAAGCTATCGGTGTTTCGGCCACCGGTCTCGATATATCCGTCAAAGACACAGGGCCCTTTCACGGTGATCTCACCGACCTGACCCGGTGCCACAGGGGGGAGGGAGGGATCGTCGTTGTCGATAATCTCGACGGAGACGGACGGCAGGACGCGACCGACGCTGCGCGGCTTTTCAAGGCGATAGGTCAGGGGCGGGGCGGCAATCGGCATCGCCTCGGTCATGCCATAGGTCGGCAGGACGGCGACGGCGTCTCCGAACAGATCTGCGAGGTCGCGGGCCATGGCATTCGGCAGGTCGGCGCTTGCGCTTCGGATGGCGCGCAAACGCGGCCAGGGGCGGGTGTCACGGAGTTCGGGATGGGTGCGGGCGTAGTCGAGCACCATGCCCCACATCGCCGGAACGAGATAGCACCAGGTTGCGCCTTGCGGGCCTGCGAGCGCGTCGAAAAAGGTCTTGGGGTCGAAGGCGGGCCGGTGGGTCATCCCGGCGGCGGCGAGAAGCGGGGCGATCAGGTTGCAGGCAATTCCACCGACATGATGCAGCGGCAGCATGGACACCCCGATATCCGCAGGAGACAGGGTCAGCGAGGCCCCAATTCCGGCCCCGGAGCGCATCAGCCGCGATAAGGTAAACCCGACGCTTTTCGGCTCGCCTGTGGTGCCCGATGTGCGCAGGCGAAGCACCTCATCGTGCAAGCCATTCCTTGGCGTCTCTTGCGTTGGCACGGTCTTGGGGCGTGCTTGCGGTAGTTCGGCGAGGGCCAACCGGTTGATCGAGGTCAGCGCGATGATCGGCAGGCCCAGCCGTTTGGGGAGGCTCTTGGCTCTATCCGCGGCCTCGCTTCCTGCGACGGTAAGAAGGGCGTCTAACCCGCCGTGTTCGATTTCGGAGGCGATCTGAGCGGCGGGGAGGGCGGCGTCGATCGGGACCGCAACATAGCGGTTCATGGTGGCAAGCAACGCAGCGGCAAGCTGAACGCCGTTCTCCACCATAATGCCCACGCGTGCGCCGGGCGTGACATCCCACGGGGACAAATCGAACCCGGCAATGTAGCGGCGCAGCTCGCCGTAATTTACCCCTGCGGCAACGGACCAGAGCGCATGGGGCGCGGGCGGCAGGAAGGCTTCGATCCCCAACGTGTCTGGTGCGTTTTGGTCGAGGAGGTCCAGAGCGGTTTGGATCGGGTTGGTGTCTGGGGTGTCTTCGCCGCTTGGGAGGGGCTGCGCTGCACCATCCGGTTCAAGCCAGGCTGACTTCACGAGGGTGTTTGCCCAATCCGTATAGAACCCGCGCGGTTGCAACATATGCGGAAAGGTCGTGATTTCGCCCATGAGCGGCCCACGCACGCGATCGGCGTACCAATCAAGACGCACGAAAATCCCCATCTCACGCGCCAAGCGTTTGGAGTTGGCCAGCATGTCGGAAAGGCAGGTGGGGTTTCTCGCGTCTACCATCGCCTGATCGGTGCAGACCAAGGTCCGGTGCGTGCGCCAGCAGGTGGCCGGATCCCATGCCGGTTGGGGCAACAGGCGAAACTCTTCGTCGAGGAAGGCGACCCAGTTGAAACCGTCCATCCGGAAATGCAGTTGAAGCCACAGGAACCTCTCGCCGATCATAAAGACCTTGTAGTCGGTCGGAGCGGGGAACCCTCTTTCGTCGAGGACGAAAGCCTCGATCAGGAAGGAGGAGAAGTTGAACGGAAAGACCTTACCTTCGTGGCGACAGAATCCGCGCTCGGCCATCTTTGCGAGCTCTTGTCCGACGGTTGCCGGGTCGAAGGGAACGCCGCCTCGTGAGAGATCGATGCCGTTGCGCACAAGTGTCACGCCGAAGGAATGACCGGCGCCTACGGGTTTGATGACGAAGCTTTCCGGCAAATCCGGGGCCAGTTCGGTCAGCGCCTCTGCGATGCGGTCTTTTGGCACGATATGAAGCAGATCCGGCAGCGGCACATCGTGGCTTTCAAGAAAGCGGCGCTCTTTCAGCTTATCAAGCTGTGTGAAGGGGAAAGGATTGCTTGGCGTGCCGATGAAGCGGTTTTCTGTGTCGCGGCGCAGTCGGAACTGCGCGTCGTGTTGATACCAGCGCTGTTGGCGGGCTACGAGCTTTTCATAGATGAAAGCCCCGCTCTGTGCGGCCTTGTCGACAAGGGCCGAGGTGTCGCGCACATGGGTGGCTGCGAAATCCGCGCGATCCACGACGCGGGTGATGATCTCGTGGATCTGGAGGCCGGCAAGGCGGTCTTCGGAAGCGGCGAGCAGGTCGCGCAAGATCTCGACAAGGCAATAGGGCACGAGGCCCGCCAAGACGCGATCCTCGGAGAACGCCCGGAAGATGGCCCCGACAGGATCGTGGGATTTTGACCCTGCCTTTGCAGGCAATGTGGCCCGCAGCAACAGGCCCCAGCGGGGTTGCTGCGGGCGTTGAACGGAATGCTCGATGATCTCGGATGCTGCGCCAGAGGCGGGTGTGGGGGTGCGGACGATATTGATATGCGGAAAACGTTCGATCAGTGCCGCGGCGCGCTGGCCCTCTGTTTCGGATGAATCGTCAGACCGTATCCAACCGCCGCGCGGCAGATCGGACACGCAGAGGTGCGCGCCGGAGAAGGCCTCGTGTGTCTTGTGGCAGAGGGAGGCGAGTGTCTCGTCCTTTTCCAGCCTGACCGCCACTGGCACCGAGGTGTCGAGGCAGCCAACGGTGTCCTTCAGCACCGGATCGCGTTCGCGGTTTGACACGACATGGCATAGGAGCGTGTCTTGGCGTCCTGAGAGCGCCTTGTCCTCTCCGGTGAGGCGAGCGATCAGCGCCGAGGCCAGTGTATGCAGCAGCAAGGGAAGCGTTGTGCCAAGGCGCGCGGCGCAACGCTCGAGCGCGTCGGTCTCGGAAGGGCGCAGCTCTGCCTTGGCGTCAAGGCTCGCGAAGATTTCCCAGGTTGTCTTGGCGACGCGTGGCAACGGTCTTGTGGTAGTGATGTCGGCGCGGGCAAGACATGCGTCGAGGGTGGTCACGTGCTGTGCGCCGTCCGGGCCATTGGCGCGCTGGGCTTTCCAGAGCGCGACGTCGGAGAAATCAAAATCCTTTGCTTCGGCGTTTTGCAGGCGGTTTGAGGCAATCATCTCGCGCAGCTGTCGAGCGAGCCTGTGCATGCTTATACGGTCCGAGAAGACATGGTGCATCGTGATGCACATCCAATGACGGCCTTCGCTATTCGGGTCGGAAAGGATCAGGGCGCGGGTGGATGGTTTAAACGGCGAGCAGGGCTTGCCTTCAAAGGCTTCGATCAGGCGCATGGCCTCTTGGTCGGATGCGGGTGCGTCCTTGACCTCGACCGGAAGCTGGAGACCGGGCAGCGCCTGTTGTTGTACCGTGTCGCCTGACTGCACCAGAACCATACGCATGGCCTCGTTCGCGTCGCAGAGGGACTGCGCGATTGCGGGCAGAAACGGCGCGCGGATGAGCGAGGCAGGCATTGATAGACAGAGGCTTATGTTCGCCCATGGCCCCCAGCTTTCTTGCTCGAGCTGCGCCCACAAGACCTGTGGCCCAGCGAGGGCAATAGGGGCGGATGGGTCTCGAAGATCGGACGGTGCGGGCCGGGCTTCGGTTTTTTCGCCAAGGGCCTCAAACAGGAGGTCGATGCTGGTCTCACTGAGGAGAAATTCATAGGCCACGTCGTAGCCGAGCAATTGAAGCTCTTCCAAAAGCTCCGCAGCGCCGAGCGAGTCGAGCCCTTGAGAAACAAGGGACCGTTCCGCATCAACGGGCGTTTGCAGAATTCTCGAGGCAAGGTCGATCAGGGACGTCCGGGAGATCGGATCGGACGGCTCATCTCTGAGCTTTGAGGCCATCGCAATGATCCTCTACAAAAAATCGTTAAACACATACTTTAGCATTACCAGCGTCGAAAAAACTTATCCAAAATACACCATTACGGCAATAGAAGAGTGGTCTGTATGTATCAAATTGAAACGGTGCCAAGGGCGCTTGTCCAGACATGAGTGTGAGATGCTTTGGACTCCGATCGTGTTTTGACCGCGTGCCTGATTTCCGCGCGGTGCCGCCTTGTGACGCATACCACTTTGACACGGTCAGACGAACCCGTTACCCCTTCGAATACCAGGGGCGCCGTGAGGCTGAGATGTACCCTTTGAACCTGAACCGGATAATGCCGGCGGAGGGAGGTACCGGTCAGTTCGCGCATCGCCCTTGATGTCTTTCGACCGTCTCTCCCGTGCGGCGGGAGAGAGATCATGACCCAAACCCTGCTTAAAGACATGCGCGCCAAGGCTCCCTTGGTGCATTGCATTACCAACTATGTGGCGATGAATATCGCCGCGAATGTCGTCCTTGCGGCGGGCGCCTCTCCGGCGATGGTGCATGCGCCGGAAGAGATGGAGGCCTTCACCCCTTTGAGCGGTGCTGTCACGGTCAATATCGGCACGCTTTCGGCGCAGTGGCTCGAGAGCATGCGGGTGGCGGTGCGGGTGGCCAATGCCCATGGGATACCTTGGGTTCTGGACCCGGTCGCGCATTTCATCAGCGGCTTTCGCAAACAGGCGGCGCAGGACCTTCTTGGGATGCGCCCCGCTATTTTGCGCGGCAACGCCTCGGAGATCATGACCCTTGCCGGAGAAGCCGGGGCGGGAAAGGGCGCGGATAGCGGTGATGCGGTCGCAGATGCCGAAGGGGCGGCCAAGGCACTTGCTCGCGAATATGGCTGTGTCGTTGCCGTCACCGGGCCAGAGGATTTCGTGACCGATGGGGCACGCATGGCGCGGGTGGCAGGCGGTTCCGCGTTGATGCCTCAGGTCACGGCGCTGGGCTGCTCACAGACAGCATTGATGGGGGCCTATGCCGCTGTCGGGCCGGCCTTTGACGCCGCTCTTTCGGCACTGGCGCATTTCAAGGTTGCCGGGACGCAGGCCGCCGCGCGCGCCGAGGGGCCGGGCAGTTTCCAAGTCCATTTTCTCGATGCTCTGGCCTCGGTTGAACCATCACAGCTTGAGGCGGCGATCATGGAAGTGGCCCTGTCATGAGCGAATTGCGAGAGCACTTGCGGCTCTATCTGGTGACCGATCCGGAGATGTGTCGAGCGCGAGGCGTCGTGGAAACGGTCGGGCAGGCTGTCGCCGCCGGAGTGACCATGGTGCAGTTGCGGGACAAGGACATCAGCACGCGTGACCGCATTGCCTTGGCTCTGGCGCTGAAAGACGCGTTGCAGGGGACCGGGGTGCCGTTGGTCATCAATGATGATGTGGAGGCCGCGACCGCTGCAGAAGTGGATGGCGCCCATATCGGTCAGGGCGACATGTCGTCGGTAGAGGCGCGTGCGCGGCTTGGCGCGGGAAAGATCCTTGGCCTGTCCTGCGAGACGCCCGAGGCCGTTGTGGCGGCAGACCCTGCCCTTGTCGACTACCTTGGGTTGGGGCCGGTTTTTGGCACGGCGACCAAAACCGATCATGCGACTCCCATCGGCCTATCGGGTCTTGCAGAGCTTGCGGGGTTGAGCCGGTTGCCGAGCGTAGCGATTGGCGGGATCAAGGCCATGCACCATGCGCAGGTGTTGGCCGCCGGGGCCGATGGCTCGGCCGTCGTGTCGGCCATTTGTGGCCAGCCGGATATCGCCGCCGCAACGCAGGCCTTTTTCCCAGAGGCGCAGCCATGATCCCGAATGTTCTTAGTATCGCGGGATCCGACCCCTCGGGCGGGGCGGGAATTCAGGCGGACCTGAAATCCATCTCGGCCAATGGCGGGTTTGCCATGGCTGCGCTCACCGCGCTGACCGCGCAGAATACGGCGGGCGTGTCGGGTATCCATCTTGTGCCTGCCGAGTTTGTGCGCGCGCAGATCGACGCGATCTTTGCGGATATCCGGGTCGATGCGGTGAAGATCGGCATGATCGCCACGGCAGAGATCGCAGAGGCCGTGGCCGATGCCTTGGAGGGTCGGGCCGTTCCGGTCGTGCTTGACCCGGTGATGATCGCCAAGGGCGGCGCGGCGCTGTTGCAGCCAGACGCCGTGGCGATGATACGCACGCGCCTGTTGCCTTTGGCGACGGTGGTGACGCCGAACCTGCCGGAGGCGGCGCATTTGCTGGACAGTGAGATCGCGACCAGCCGTGTCGAGATGGAAGAGCAGGGCCGGGCGCTGCGTGCCCTGTCGTCAGGGGCGGTCTTGATCAAAGGCGGCCATCTCGAAGGCGCGGGCAGCCCAGACTGCCTTGTGTTTGCGGACGGATGCCGATGGTTCGAAAGCCCGCGCAGGCAGACGCAAAACACCCATGGCACGGGCTGCACACTGTCCTCGGCGCTGGCCACACAGATCGCCAAAGGCGCGGACCTGCCGAAAGCGACCGAAGCCGCTAAAGCCTATGTATCGCACGCCATTGCACATGCGGACGACCTCAGGGTTGGGCATGGGCATGGTCCGACACACCATTTCGCCGCGCTCTATGCGGCGTATTCCTCAGACCAGAATGGATCCCCCTCATGAGAACGCTACTATACGCCACCGTCTTTTCGCTCTTGTCCTTGCCCGCCATGGCGCAGGACAAGGTCACGCTGCTGCTTGATTGGTTCGTCAACCCGGATCATGGCCCGGTCATCATTGCGCAGGAGAAGGGCTTTTTTGCCGAGGCGGGGCTAGAGGTTGAGATGATTGCCCCGGCCGATCCCTCCGATCCGCCGAAGATGGTGGCTGCCGGGCGGGCGGACCTTGCGATTTCCTATCAGCCTCAATTGCATCTGCAACGTCACGAGGGTTTGCCGCTGCGGCGGGTCGGGACGTTGGTGGCGACGCCTTTGAACTGCTTGCTGACGCTTGCGGACGGAGAGGTGGCCACACCTGCGGACCTGAAGGGGGCCAAGATCGGCTTTTCCGTTGGTGGCGTCGAGGAGGCGGTGTTGGGGCGCATCCTTGAGACCTACGGCCTGACGCTTGGGGATGTAGAGCTCGTCAATGTGAACTTCTCTCTCTCGCCGGCGCTCATGTCGGGGCAGGTGGATGCGGTGATCGGGGCGTTTCGCAATTTCGAGCTGAACCAGATGGAGATCGAAGGTCGGCCGGGGCGCTGTTTCTATGTCGAGGAAGAGGGGCTGCCGTCCTATGATGAGTTGATCTATGTGGCCAATGCGGATCGCATGGACACCGACATGATACGCCGCTTTCTCGCAGCGACAGAGAAGGCCACGCAGTATATCGTCAACCATCCCAAGGACAGCTGGGACGTGTTTTCGGCAACTTCGCCAGAGTTGGCAGATGAGTTGAATCGCCGTGCATGGATCGACACGCTGCCCCGCTTTGCACTGCGTCCAGCGGCGCTTGATGTGGGCCGCTATGCTCGGTTCGAGGCCTTTCTGCTTGAGGCGGGCCTGACGCCGGGCCTGCATCCGGTTTCCGAAATCGCCATCGATGTGACAGCGCAATGAGCGGCGTTTCCTATGGGGCCGTCTTCGAACGGTGGCGCGCGGGCTGTGCCGAGACATGGCAGGCCTATACGCGGCATGCCTTTGTCCGAGGAATCGGCGATGGCAGTCTGCCGCGCGCGGCCTACCTGCGCTACCTCGTGCAGGACTATGTGTTTCTCGTGCATTTCGCCCGTGCGTGGTCCCTCGCTGTGGTGAAGGCGGAAACGCTTGAAGAAACGAAGGCCTGCACTGGGGTTCTCGATGCTTTGGTGAACCACGAGATGGCGTTGCATGTCGCGACCTGTGCGGACGAGGGGATTGACGAAGAAGCGCTCTATACTGCGACTGAAGAGATCGAGAACCTCGCCTATACGCGCTATGTTCTTGATGCCGGGTTGCAGGGGGATTTCATCGACCTGATGGCCGCGCTCGCGCCGTGTTGTTTTGGCTATGGGGAGATCGGGCACCGTCTTGCACATGAGGCCGCGCCGGGCACGCCCTACCGCGACTGGATCGCGACCTATGCGGATGAGGCGTACCAATCTTCCATGGTGACGCTTGGCAAAATGGTCGATGGCGCCGTGTCGCGACGTCTGGGGTCTGAACCTTGGCAGGCGCCCCGGTGGGCGCAGGTGCAACAGCGGTTCACGACTGCCACGCGGCTCGAGGTTGGCTTCTGGGAGATGGGGCTTAGGGTGTGATGAGCGCAGCGGCGCCCGGTATCGCGCTTCGGGGTCATCATGAGATTGCGGGAACGCCTCTGTTTGCGCCAGTGTCCTGCCATCTGCCTGCAGGGCAATGGACCTGCCTTCTCGGGAGATCAGGCACTGGTAAGACAACGCTGCTCCGCCTGATTGCCGGGCTTGAGGTTGCGGGGCAGTTCGTCGGGGACATCGCGGTTTCAGATGGGCTTCCGATTGAGGGGCGTTGCAGTTTCATGGCGCAGACGGATCTGCTCTTGCCGTGGCTCTCGGCGCTGGAGAACGCCGTGTTGGGGCAGCGTCTGCGGGGAGAGACGCCGGATTTGCCCCGCGCGCGCCGACTATTGGAACGTATTGGCCTCGGCGCATATCTCTCGGCGCGGCCAAGCGCGCTCTCTGGAGGGATGCGACAGCGGGTGGCTTTGGCGCGAACCTTGTTGGAGGATCGGCCTATCGTCCTGCTCGACGAGCCGTTCTCGGCGTTGGATGCAAGCACGCGTGCCGCGATGCAGGAATTGGCATGCGAGATGTTTCGCGACAAGACGGTCTTGCTTGTGACGCATGACCCTGCCGAGGCGATACGTCTTGGTCATCAGGTCATCTTTCTGACCGGCGAGGGCGCAAGGATTTGGCCCGTGCCCGAGACCCCTCCGTTGCGTGATTCCTATGCGCCAGACAGCGTCAAGGCGCAGGCAGAGCTGATGGCCGCGTTGCGGAGGCTCGCGTGATGCGGTGGGCGTATGGAGCCCTCGCTGCGGGGGTCGTGCTTGGCGTGTGGCAGGCGGTTGTCTGGGGCATGGAAATGCCACCCTTTATTCTTCCCTCACCTCTGCGCGTCGCCGAGGCGTTTTGGCAGAACCGGTTGATTTTGCTCGGCCATGCGGGGGTAACGCTGGCTGAGGTTCTTCTCGGCCTGCTGATTGGCAGTGTGCTTGGGGCAGGTACGGCGATCGCGATTGCGGGGTCGGAGCGGTTGAGCCGTCTGGTGATGCCGCTTTTGGTCTTGACCCAAGCCGTGCCGGTCTTTGCGCTCGCACCGATCCTGACGCTGTGGTTTGGCTATGGGATGGCGTCGAAAGTGCTTATGGCGGTGCTCATCATTTTCTTCCCTGTCACCAGCGCATTTCATGATGGGCTGACACGCATTCCCAAAGGGCTACGCGATCTGGCGCGGACCATGAATGCAACTCCGTTTCAGGAGATGCTCCGCCTGCGCATTCCCCATGCGCTGCCGTCGCTGGCGACAGGCCTGAAGATGGGGGCGGTCTATGCGCCCATCGGGGCGGTGATCGGGGAATGGGTGGGCGCCTCGCAAGGCTTGGGATACCTGATGCTTTTGGCCAATGGTCGGGCGAAAACCGATCTCATGTTTGCGAGCTTGTTGCTGCTCGCGCTGATGACTGTAACGCTTTACCACGTTGTCTCATGGGCCGCGGATCGCGCATCTTTTCGCGATAAGGATTTGCACGCTGCCTAGCCGCGTTTCGGTAGGTGCCGGGCAGGAACATATTCGCGGGGGCGCGCGGCGAAGCGAGAGGCCACGCCGCGCGATTGGATTAGGCCTTGGCGGCGGTCACGATGACTTCGACCAAATATTCCGGGGTTGCCAGTTTCGATTCGCCGCAGGCGCGGGTTGGCGCGTGGCCCTTGGGAACCCAAGCATCCCAGACAGCGTTCATTTCGGCGAAATCCTTCATGTCTGCGAGCCAGATCACCGCTTGTAGGATGCGCGTGTTGTCGCTGCCTGCTTCGGCAAGCAGGGCATCGACCTTGTCGAGACAGTCCTGAGTCTGCTGGGCGACGCTGGCCCCGGCGGTGCCGACTTGGCCCGCGAGGTAGATGGTCTCGCCGTGGGTGACGATCTGGCTCATGCGATCGCCAACATGTTTGCGCGTGATTTCAGTCATGGTCTTTCCTGTTTGGTTGAGTCGTCTGAATAGGGTCTAGCGTGTCAGGTGCTTGCCTGAAAGCCGCTCAGGGTTCGGGTCAGATTTTCGCCGAGGGAGTCCGACAGGTAGCCACCTTCTTGCACGAAGAGAACGGGCAGACCTGTCTTGGCGAGCGCCGCGCCAATGCGGGAGAAGCCCTCTTTGGTGACGCGAAGCCAGTCGAAAGGATCATCGATGGATGCGTCGAGGCCGAGGGCAACCACGAGAACGTCCGTTCCGAAATCATCGATGCGATTTAGGGCCGTGTCCAACGCCACGAGGTAGTCCTCGTCGCCAATGCCGCGGGAAAGCGGGATGTTGAGATTGTAGCCGAGCCCGGCGCCGTCGCCGCGTTCATGGACATGACCCCAGAAGAAGGGGTAGAACTTGGTCGGGTCGGCGTGAATCGACAAGGTGAGCACATCGTCACGGCGATAGAAGATGTCTTGGGTGCCGTTGCCGTGGTGCACATCTACATCGAGAATCGCGGGGCGCAGACCGGCTTTGCGCAGGCGTTCGGCGGCGATACCCGAGTTGTTGAGGAAGCAGAAACCTGCTGCAAGATCGCCATAGGCGTGGTGCCCCGGCGGGCGCGAGAGCACGTAGGCCGCATGTTCGCCGCCAAGAAGCAAATCGGCCCCCGTGATGGCGGATTGGGCCGACCAGTAGGCCGCTTCCCAAGTGCCTTCTGCAATCGGGCAAGCGGTATCGCCTTGGTGGTATCCAGCCTGACCTACGGGCGAGGTGGGGTAGCTATTGCTGCGGGCGAGGGGGTGGATGTTGGGAATAACCTCTTCGCCTGCGTCCGGAAGTGCGCGCCAGCGGGGGTAGATGGTTTTCAGGAAGGCAAGGTATTCGGGGGAATGCAGGGCCGCGATGGGGCCAATGCCGGCGTCCTTGGGGGCCTCGAACTGGCAGCCCGCCGCAAGCGCGCCCGCATGCAGCACTTCGATTCGTTTGGGTTGTTCTGGGTTGGGGCGAATGGCGCCGCTTGCGATGAAGTGCTTTGGGTCGTGGCGCCATTGCCGTTCGTCGAAGACTGCTTTCACGTCGTTCCTCTCAGGGCCGGAAGCCCGGCCTCGTCCGTTGTTTCTTGAGTTTCAATCCCGGTCGGCCGTTTCCAGCCCGCTGAAATGCGCCACGATCACGTGACGCGCCAGCCCGATGTGATAGTCCATCGCGTTGCGGACCTGTTCCACATCGCCGCTCTCGAGGGCTTCGATGATGTGGCCGTGATTGCTCGCGATGTTGTCTGGTGCGTTTTCCATCCTCCCGATCAGCGAAAGACCGAGTTGGATCTCCGAAGAGATCTGCTGGAAGATCGCAAGGAAACGGGGGTTGCCAGACGCCTCGATGAGAAGGCGGTGGAACTCGAGGTCTGCGGCAGACGTCTCGGGTTCGCGCCCGGCATCTGCCAAGGCGATCATCTTTTCAAGCTGTTGGCGCAGGACGGGTATCACATCCGCCGCGCCCTTGCGCACGACAAGCGCCGCAGCTTCGCGTTCGATCGCCA
This sequence comes from Shimia sp. FJ5, assembly GCF_032918335.1. Classification (NCBI taxonomy): domain Bacteria; kingdom Pseudomonadati; phylum Pseudomonadota; class Alphaproteobacteria; order Rhodobacterales; family Roseobacteraceae; genus Shimia; species Shimia sp. FJ5. The sequence goes on from NZ_JAWJUV010000005.1 coordinate 122,381, forward strand.
AGCGCAATTCATAGAGCGAACCGAGGTCTTCGGAGTTCATGGTGCGCACAAAGAAACCGCGATTGGGATGGGACACCAACAACCCCGTGCTTTCCAGCATGCGCCCGGCTTCGCGCACTGGTGCGCGGCTGACACCGAGCTCTCGCGCGATGACAGATTCGGACACTCTTTCACCGGGTCGAAGGCGACCGGACAGGATGTGATCGGTCAGAAGTGTCGCGATTTCTTGCGAGAGCGATCTCCGCTCGAGGTGATCCAGTCGCAGGGGGTTGGTTTTTGTGCTCATTCGTACAAACTACGCCTCAGATTGTCGACTGTCGACAATATTGTTGACATTCGGTGGGAACCTCCCCGAGCATGGGAGGCGTGAAGCGTGGGGTGCCCGCGCACAGTCTGCGAAGTGAAAGAGACCGGAAGAAATAATTCGGTCGCCACCAAAACAGGGAAGAATCAAATGATGAAACGACTAGTCACAAGCCTTATGGCGATGACCTTGGCGGGTGCTGTGCATGCCGAGAATCGCCTCGATATCGTGGTCCAGCCAGAGCCGCCCAGCTTGATGCTCGGCCTTGTGAGCAACGGGCCGACGCAGTTGGTCGCGGGCGATATCTATGAAAGCCTGCTGCGCTATGACACTGATCTCAATCCGATGCCGTCTTTGGCTTCCGAGTGGGAGATTTCGGACGATGCGCTTACCTATACGTTCAAGCTCCGTGAGGACGTGACATGGCATGACGGCGAGCCGTTCACCGCCGAAGACGTGGTGTTCTCGGTCGACAAGTTCCTGCGCGAGACCCACGCGCGCTTGCGTGTCAGCCTCGAACATGTCGAAAGCGTCACAGCGCCGGATGCGCATACCGTGGTCTTTAAGTTGAAACAGCCGTTTGGCCCGTTCATCGGGGTTTTCGAGGCTGGCACGATGCCGATGATCCCGAAGCACATCTATGAAGGCACCGACTACAAGACCAACCCGGCCAACAATACGCCGATCGGCACTGGCCCGTTCAAATTCGAAGCCTGGGAAAAGGGCAGCTATATCCACCTCGTGAAGAACGAGGACTACTATCTCGACGGTAAACCGGCGATTGACGATGTCTATTATCGCGTAATCCCCGATGCCGCGTCGCGCGCGGTGGCGTTCGAGAATGGCGATGTCGATGTTCTGCCGGGTGGCTCGGTCGAGAACTGGGACGTGAAGCGCCTGATCGAGATGGATGGCGTCTGTTCGACGGGCCATGGCTGGGAATATTTCGCGCCGCATGCGATGGCGTGGATGAACAACCGTGAAGGGCCGACCTCGAGCAAGGCATTCCGCAAGGCAGTCATGTATGCGACGGACCGCGAATTCGTCAAAGACGTGATCTGGAACGGGTATGGCAAGGTCGCGACGAGCCCGGTTTCGTCCAAGACCAACTTCTATAGCGACGATACGGTCATGTATGACTATGACCCGGACAAGGCGCGCGAGCTTCTTGCAGAGTCGGGCTATGATGGCGAGACCGTTCGCATCCTGCCGCTGCCCTATGGCGAGACCTGGCAGCGCTGGGCCGAAGCGATGAAGCAGAACCTCGAAGAGGTTGGCGTCAACGTGCAGGTCGTGGCGACCGATGTTGCGGGCTGGAACCAGAAGCAGGCGGAGTGGGATTTCGATATCGCCTTCACCTACCTCTACCAGTATGGCGACCCGGCGCTTGGTGTCGCACGTAGCTATCTCGCGAGCAACATTGCCAAGGGCAGCCCCTGGAACAACGTCGCTGGGTATGAAAACCCCAAGGTGGACGATCTCTTCGCCAAGGCCGCTGTTGCGGCGACCCCCGAAGAGCGCCAGGCGCTTTATACCGAGATTCAACAGATCCTCGTCGATGACGTGCCTGTCGCATGGCAGCTCGAGATCGAATTCCCGACGATCTATCGTTGCAACGTTAAAGACCTCGTCACCACGGCGATCGGCGTGAATGACGGTATGCGCGACGCGTATCTCGAAGACTAAGCGAAAGCAGACGAGAGAGACCGGCCTGGTCAGAGATCGGGCCGGTCTTTCTTTCTAACGCAACAAGTGAAGCAGGCATTGGCACAGTATGGACATCGTGACAGCTATCGTGGGGCGATTGTTGAAGGCGGTCATCACGCTCTTGATGATCGTCATTCTGAATTTCTTTCTCATTCATGCGGCTCCGGGCGACCCGGCTGCGGTGATGGCAGGGGAAGCGGGTGCGGCGGACGCCAAGTATATCGCCCAACTGCGAGAGCAGTTCGGGCTCGATCAGCCACTCATGGTGCAGTTTTGGAATTACGTGTCGGGGGTCTTGCAGCTTGATCTGGGCTATTCCTATCGCCAGCAGATGCCGGTTCTGGACCTGATCCTCGAACGCCTGCCCGCGACCTTGATCCTCACACTGACGGCCTTTGGCATGTCGCTCTTGCTTGGGATCGTCTTCGGCCTTGCCGCCGCCGCGCGCCAGGGCAAGTGGAGCGATACGGTCATTACCTCGCTCTCGTTGCTGTTTTACGCCACGCCGCTTTTCTGGGTCGCGCTTATGGCGGTGGTGCTATTCTCGGTGAAGCTCGGTTGGTTTCCCGCCTTTGGCTATGAGACCGTGGGGGCCGACTATGTGGGTTTCCAAATGGTGCTCGACCGGCTCAAGCACCTTGTGTTGCCCGCCTTCACGCTCGGCCTTTTCTTCATGGCGGTGTACCTGCGCATGACGCGGTCCTCGGTTCTTGAGGTGAGCCAGATGGATTTCGTCAAGACGGCCCGCGCGAAGGGCTTGCAGGAAAACGTCATCCGTCGTCGCCACATCCTGCGCAATGCGTTGTTGCCGGTGGTCACACTGGCCGGTCTTCAGGCCGGGCAGCTTGTCGGGGGCGCGGTCCTTACGGAGACGGTTTTTGCCTGGCCGGGGATCGGGCGGTTGATGTTCGAGAGCCTGACGGCTCGGGACTATAACACGCTTCTTGGCGTGTTCCTGATCTCGGCGGCGATGGTGATCCTTTTCAACGTGGTCACGGACCTTGTTTATCGGCTGATTGATCCGCGTATTGGCGCAGGGGGTGCAGCATGAAGGACTTCTTCAAACGCTTCTCGCGCAATCGTGGCGCGTTGATCGGGCTATTCATCCTTGTGGTCGTGATCCTTGTCGCGGTCTTTGCGCCGCTCCTTTATCCGGACAGCCCGTGGAAGATGGTGCAGCGTCCTTTCCTTGCGCCCTTTAGTGTCGATGGCTTCCCGCTTGGGACCGATACGCTTGGCCGCGACGTGGCGGCGGGGCTTGCGCATGGGGCGCGGGTGTCGCTTATCGTCGGGCTTGTTTCGACGCTGGTCGCCTTGTTGATCGGTGTGCCGCTTGGCGCACTTGCAGGGTTCTATGGCGGGCTTGTCGATGATGGCGCGATGCGCTTCACCGAGTTTTTCCAGACCATTCCGAATTTCGCGTTGGCCATCGTGCTTGTCGCGATCATGGAGCCGACGCTGCCGACGATCACGCTTGCCATTGCAATTGTGAGTTGGCCGCCGGTGGCGCGCCTTGTGCGGGCGGAGGTTCTTTCGCTTCGCCGACGCGAGTTTGTCGATGCTGCGCGGCTGGCGGGGCTTTCGAACATGCGCATCCTGTTCGGGCATATCCTGCCCAATGCCATGTCGCCGATCATCGTCATGGCTTCGCTCATGGTGGCGACGGCGATCCTTCTTGAAAGCTCGCTTTCCTTCCTTGGGCTTGGCGATCCCAACATCATGAGCTGGGGCTATATGATCGGGGCGGCGCGGACCGTCATCCGCAATGCCTGGTGGCTGAGCTTTATTCCGGGGGTGGCGATCCTGATGACCGTTCTTGCCCTCAACCTGATTGGCGAAGGCCTCAATGACGCGCTCAACCCGCGTCTGGCACGGAAAGGACGATAACCATGGATCCAGTGCTTTCTATTCGTGACCTCGCCATCTCCCTGCCGCCCGGCGCGGACCGGGACTATGCGGTGCAGAATATCGAATTCGACCTGACGCCGGGGGAAATCCTCTGTGTCGTGGGCGAGTCCGGTTCGGGGAAATCCATGACGGCGAATGCGCTCATGGGGCTTTTGCCGGATCTTGTTCACGTGACCCGTGGCGAAGCGTTCTTTGAGGGGCGCGATGTGCTCGCGCTTCCGGATGCGGAGCGGCGCAAATTGCGCGGGGATCGGATCGGGATGATATTCCAGGAGCCAATGTCGGCGCTCAATCCCCTGATGCGGATCGGGGATCAGATCGCCGAGACCTACGAGGCGCATGGGCGCTACACCCCGTCCGAGCGGCGTGAACGGGCGCTCGATCTGATCCGCGAGGTGGGCCTGCCAGAGCCGGAGAAGATCATCCGCGCCTATCCGTTCCAGCTTTCGGGCGGGCAGCGGCAGCGGGCAATGATCGCGATGGCGCTTGCGATGGACCCTGCGGTTCTTATCGCGGACGAGCCGACGACGGCGCTTGATGTGACCACGCAGGCGCAGATACTCGACCTCATCAAATCCTTGCAGGAACGGCACGGCATGGCCGTGATGTTCATCACCCATGACTTTGGTGTCGTGGCGGAAATCGCCGATCAGGTCATCGTCATGCGCTATGGCGAGATTGTCGAACAGGGCGGGGCCGCGCAGGTGCTTGAGAACCCGCAGCATGACTATACCAAGGCGCTCCTCGCGGCGGTGCCCTCGGATGTTGTTCCAAGCGGGCAGGAAACGTCAGAGCAGCATGTTCTCGAGGTGCGCGATCTGCGTAAGACCTACAGAACGCGCGGTGGCCTTTTCAAGGCGACCCGCGAGGTCCGGGCGATTGATGGCGTGTCCTTCACTGTTGGCAAGGGCGAGGTTCTCGGGATCGTGGGCGAAAGCGGATCGGGCAAGTCCACGGTGGGGCGGTCGATCGTGCGCCTTGTCGAAGCTGATAGCGGGCAAATCCTCCTTGATGGGGAAGATATGAACGCGCTTTCGACCGAGGAATTGCGGAGTGCACGGCGTCGGGTTCAGATGATCTTTCAGGACCCTTACGCCTCGCTCAACCCGCGCAAGAAAATCCTCTCGGCGATCAGCGAGGGGCCGATCACAATGGGCACGCCTGTGGCAGAGGCCCATGCGCGGGCGCGGGACTTGCTTGAGACAGTCGGTTTGGATGCCAGCGCGGCAGACCGCTATCCGCACGAGTTCTCCGGCGGACAGCGGCAACGAATCGGGATTGCCCGCGCGCTTGCCATGGACCCGGACCTGATCATTGCGGATGAGGCTGTTTCGGCGCTCGACGTGTCGATTCAGGCGCAGGTTCTCGAATTGTTGCGCGACCTGCAGCAGCGGTTGCACTTGTCCCTGCTCTTCATCACCCATGATTTACGCGTCGCGGCGCAGCTTTGCGACCGGATCGCGGTTATGCAGCACGGAAAACTGGTCGAGATTGGCTCGGTGGCGGAGGTCTTCCTGTCGCCGAAGCAGGACTATACGCGCAACCTTTTGGCTGCGGTGCCGGGCACTGAATGGGGCGGGGCGGCCTAGGCGGCTGCAAAGCTCTGGAGGATTTGGGGGGAGATGACGGAATGAGCGAACTTTGGTCCCTGACCGCCACAGAGATCGGTGCGGGTCTGCGCGCGGGAGACTTTACCGCGCGGGCCGTGGCAGAGGCGACATTGGCGCGGATCGACGCTGTAAACGGCCCGATCAACGCGGTTGTCGAACGCTGCGATGCGCAGGCCTTGGCGGCTGCGGAGGCCGTAGATGCGGCGCGTGCCGCCGGAGACCCGCTTGGACCGCTCGCCGGGGTGCCGGTGACGATCAAGGTCAACGTCGATCAGGCCGGTATGGCGACAACCAACGGGCTTCAACTTCAGAAGGATCTTGTCGCGGCTGAAGATAGCCCCGTTGTCGCCAATCTCCGCAAGGCAGGGGCGGTGATTGTCGGGCGCACCAACACGCCGGCGTTCTCCCTGCGTTGGTTTACCCGCAACAGCCTTCACGGAGCGACCCGCAACCCGCGCAATGCGGCGCTGACACCGGGCGGATCGTCCGGCGGGGCGGCGGCGGCGACAGCGGCGGGTATAGGGGCCATCGGGCATGGCACTGACATCGCGGGTTCTATCCGCTACCCGGCGTATGCTTGCGGTCTGCATGGGTTGCGCCCGTCTCTAGGCCGTGTGCCCGCAGTCAATTTTTCGGGCCCCGATCGCCATATCGGAGCGCAGTTGATGGCGGTATCCGGACCGATTGCACGGTCTATCCCCGACCTGCGATTGGCGCTTGAGGCGATGGCTGCGCCCGATCTGCGCGACCCGTGGTATGCGCCGGTATCTTTACAAGGACCATCCGTTCCGCGCCGCGTGGCGCTTTGTGTTGCGCCGGATGGCATGGAGGTCGATCCGGCCGTGGAAAGCGCTTTGCGCGATGCAGCGGATCGGCTCTCACGGGCGGGTTGGATCGTCGAGGAACAGGAGACGCCGCCGCTAAGAGAGGCAGTGCGTCACCAGCTTACTCTTTGGCTTGCCGAAACGCGGCGGGGTGCGGATGAAGCGATCCGGGAAGAGAACGATCCAGACTCTTCATTGGTCTACGAACGCCTGTCTGCGATGACGCCAGCCGTGGACGTGAATGGGCTTCTCGATACGCTTCAGGCGCGGGCAGGGCTAAGCCGTGCGTGGCGTCAGTTCCTTGGTCAATGGCCTGTGATGCTCTGTCCGGTGTCGGGGCAGCTTCCGTTCAAGGATCATCTCGACACCGAGAGCCAGTCCGCCTTTGAGGGGATTGTCGCGGCGCAGATGACTCAGATTGGTTTGCCGTTTATGGGCCTGCCGGGTCTTACCGTCAGCACAGGAACAGTCGATGGCCCGCATGACAAGACGCCGATCGGCGTGCAGCTTGTCGCGAACCAATTTCGAGAGGACCTGCTTTTGGAAGCGGGGGAGGCCCTTGTCGGTGCGACAGCCGTGAACTATGCGGCGGTTGATATTTCTGCGGGCTAGACACCCGCTTCTCATTTTCAAAGAAGTCATCTTATGCCTGAAATCCTGACGATCCCGAACGCTGCCACCCGTCCTTTTGCACATCGACAGGGGGGATCGCGCAGATGACGCTTGTTGAGGACCTTATCGAAATTGTCGGGGCGGCGCAGGTCTTTACCGGGACAGACGCCAAGCGCTGGTCCGAGGACTGGACCGGTCAGTACAAGGGAATGCCGCTTGCGGTTGTCCGTCCCGCAAGGACCGAGGAGGTCGCCGCAGTGGTCAAACTCGCCAATGCGCGCGAGGTTCCAGTCGTGCCGGTTTCGGGAAATACCGGCTTGAATGGTGGCGCTCTGGGCACAGATTCCATCATGATTTCCTTTGAGCGTATGAACCGTGTGCGCGAAATTCGCGCTGATGCGCGGGTCGCTGTCGTCGAAGCAGGGGTAATTGTGGACGCGCTCAACACCGCGACGGAAGAGCACGATCTTTTCTTCCCGTTGAGTTTCGGCGCGTCTGGGTCGGCCATGATGGGCGGTGTCTTGTCGACGAATGCCGGTGGCGCCAATGTCTTGCGCTACGGGAATACGCGCGATCTGTGTCTCGGGCTTGAGGTTGTGCTGGCGGACGGCCGGGTGATGGACCTGATGCAGGCGCTTCACAAGGACAACTCCGGCTTTGACCTGCGCAACTTGATGATCGGTGCGGAGGGGCAGCTTGGGCTTATCACAGCAGCGGTGGTCAAGCTTCACCCGCGTCCAGTCGACCACGTCACCGCCATGGTGGCGATGGATTCCCTGGAGCGGTCGTGTGAGTTGCTCAACGCAATTCAGGACGCATCCGATAGCGCGGTTGTGGCCTTCGAGTTCATGCCCCGCGCATATATCGAGGGGCATTTCCTTGTCAGTCTCGACGCGCGCGAGCCGTTTGAGGCGGCACACCCTGTGAATCTGCTCGTCGAACTTGCCGTGATGTCTCCCGGTGCGCTGGAAGATGTGCTCGAAGAAGTTCTGGCGGAGTGGATGGAGGAAGGCGCTGTGACGGATGCTGTCATCGCCCAGAACGAAGCGCAACGGACCGAAATGTGGGCCCGGCGGGAAGCCGCTGCGGTGATCGCGTTTCGCCAGCAACCGGTCCTGAGCGCGGATGTGGCCGTCCCGAGAGAATCTGTCGCCGCATATCTAGACGAGATCGAACCGCGTTTGCGCGCGATTGATCCCTCTTGCGAGGTTCTGTCGGTGGCGCATCTGGGCGACGGCAATATCCATTGCGGGTGCCACACGAAAGATGCGTCTCTGATCCCGGCCCTGCGTGCAGAGATCGACGCCCTTGCCGTCGAAATGAAAGGCACGTTCTCGGCAGAGCACGGTATCGGCCTTTCGAAGCTTGCGGCGATGGCCCGTTTCAAGGATCCGGTTGCACAAGACGTAATGAAGGCGATCAAGAGCGCACTTGACCCCAAAGGGATTTTGAACCCGGGCAAGACGCTTGCCCCGGAGTGAGTGCAGCGTTCTTGTGCCGTGGGAACAGGGTATCAGAGCAGTTTCTCGAAGATACCGCGGAAGACCGCGGCAACCTCTGCCGTGTCCTGTGGGCCATCGCTGATCTGACGCTGCATGAGATGCAGAAAGACCCCATCAATCAGCGCGTATTGAATGGCCAAGGTCTCGTCGATGGGATGCCCGGCTTTCTCGAGCGCATCCGCGACGATCCCGACGAGCATCTCTTCGATTTCATGGACGATGGGCCGGAATGTCTCGTCGAACATGGCTTGCGAGCGGATGTCATACCAGAGGCGGTGCGTCATCGCGTCATCCGTAATCGACTCGGCGAGCGCGTTTGAAAAAGTCTCGATAACCGAGTCGCGCCCTTCGGCGCCTGCAAGCGCGTCCACGATATTGCTGACGAATTGCTGTTTGTAGATGCTCACGCAGTAGATGATGAGCTCGGAGCGATCCTCGAAATAGTAGTGCAGCATGCCGAGCGACATGTCGCTTTTCTCGGCGATGTCACGCAAGGACGTGTTGGCATAGCCCAACTCTTGAAGCGCGAGGATCGCACTTTCTGCGATCTGGCGCTTCTTGACGTCTCGCTTGGCGTTTTTTCTTTCGGCGCGGGCTTTGAGTTTCGAGGGCATTTCGTTCATGGGCGAGAAAATGAGGGTTTCCGAGGCCAAAAGCAAGCTGCATCCGGCCTCGGGGAGGGCAGGTTATCCAAGAAGGGCGTTCAGGAAAATCCGCGGGAGTTTGAGCCAACCAGGCTTGTACTGGAAACGTGTCAGGAGTTTTCCGACTTTATCCTGTTTCCGGTTGGTGATGAACCACGGTGGGCGCGGCAAGAGCGTGAACTGCAAGGACAAGAGCCCGCGCGGGAAAGGGCGGAATGGGGCGCTGACAACGGTGCGTTCGACGTTCTCGAACATGAAAGTGTTGTGCACTGTGCCGATGCCCGATTGAACATCCTCCAGCGTATGGCCCGGGAAGGCGCCCCAGGGACATGGCGTCATCAAGAACCCAAGCCCCGTCCACGCGTTGATTGCGATTGTGCCATAGCGGAACTCGGCGATGATCTCCTCGAACCGCTTCTTTCCGATTTTGCGAATGGTGCGTGGGTGGATGATGATATTGCCACCGAGCGTGCCATAGAGATTCTCGTTGGCCCATTCGATCGCATTGATGAGGTAGGTTTCCGGGTCCGGGTCATCCATTGCGAGGGTGGACATGGCGGGGGCAAAGACCTCGTTGGTCTTGAAGTAGTCATCGCTCTGCATCGGGTTGATGACACAGGCAGGCGCAGACCCGCGTGCGACTTCTTCGGTGCTGTCGGCATGATCCGCGAATGTCGCGATACGATCCTCGGCACCGGGGTAGTAGGCAAGGCGCGTCGAGGAGGCCATGACGGACTTCAGGTTCGCCATGAAAGTCTTGGTCTTGTTCCATGTCTTCGGTGTGATGAGGACTTGGCAAGCGACACAGTTGAAACCGGAATTGTGCAGTTTCTGGGTCGCGACGTTCTCGGCCTGAAAGCGCAGGTCGGCTCGGCTCCACGGACCGGGGACGATGATCGTCGGGCAGACGGCGCCAAGCTCGGAGGTGAACCGCTTGGTGTTCTTCGGCGTGCCGGCCTCCTTGTTCTTGATGCCTTCTGCGCCCGGGCCCCAGACGATGGCGTCATGAGTCGCGCCTGCGCCGGTGATGTGGAGTTCTTCGACGATGGGGTGTTCGGTCAGCCACGCGCCGGCGACCCCGTCGCCTTTGACGATGCGCAGGGCGTTGCGGTCGATCAGCGGTTTCAGCGCGGCCTTGAGATAGTCGGTCAGGTAGTCGTTGACCGGATTCATCTTGAGGATCACGACCTGGTTCTCGTTGAAGACTTTGTGGAAGACATCGAGCGGCGTGATGGCATTGATGTTGCCTGCCCCGAGGACGAGCGCGACCTTGCCTTTCCGTTTCACGGTCGGCACGTCGTATTCGACCGCCGTATGCTTGGCGAGATTGCCTCGGTTGACCCCTTTCTGCATCCAGATCTCGGCATTCACACCGGACAGAAGCAAGCGATCCCAGATCGAATGTGGCACAACGCGCACAGCGGTTTGGCCTGTGGCCAATTCCCGGGTCTTCAGGTGATCGAGGTAGGACTTTCGTTCAAGCTCGGCGAAGGTCTGCATGTAGCCGTTACATGCGGACATCACCGCGTAGGGGCCGGAGGTCCACTCTTCGCCCACCAGCGGCGAGCCTTCAGGAATCATCTTTTTGCGGGCGGCCGTTTCTGCCCAACCCTCAGCGACGCTCAGGAGATTGTCCTTGATGTGTTGCAGGATTTGCAGGCGCTCGGCGTTGGAGGTGCGCGCCCAGTTGTCCTTGCCCGCGTCGAGCGCGGTCAGGGCGGCTTCATACTCTTCGAGCCAGAAGGGCTGGGCCTCGACGGGTTGTTGAATGGCTTGGGTCATAGGTTACTCCTCCCTTTCGATGAGCAGGTTTCCAAACTGTTCGCGCAGTTGGTTCTTGAGCATCTTGCCAGTGGCGTTGAGTGGGATGGCATCGGTAAAGACCACCGCGTCAGGAATCTGCCACTTGGCGACCTTGCCGTCGAAGAGGGCAAGAATATCGTCCTCTTTCGGGTCGGCCCCTTCGGCCTTGACCGCGACGACGATCGGGCGCTCGTCCCATTTCGGGTGCACAGCACCGATGGCGGCTGCCATGGCCACGCCGGGATGCGAAACGGCAATATTCTCGAGATCGACCGACGAGATCCATTCGCCACCGGATTTAATGATGTCCTTGGTGCGGTCACGGATCACCATGTAGCCGTCGGCGTCGATGGTGGAGACGTCTCCGGTATCGAACCAGCCGTCTTCGGTCGTCGCGCTCTGGTCCTTGCCGAAGTAGGTCTCGACAACCCAGTGACCACGGACCTGAAGCGCGCCCTGTGCCTCGCCATCATGCGGCAATGGGTTGCCCTCGTCATCGACGATGCGCAGGTCGATCCCGAAGGGCGGACGCCCTTGTCCGAGGCGCAGCGCCGCGAGCGTGTCTGCGTCGAGATCGTCATGCTTGCCTTTTGGCACGTTGGCCGAGCCGAGAGGCGAGGTTTCTGTCATGCCCCAAGCGTGGATCGTGTCACAGTCATATTCGTCGCGGAACGCGGCGATCATCGAGGGGGCGGCTGCGGATCCGCCGATGACATTGCGCTTGAGACTTTCCATTTTGGAGCCGGACTTGGCGGCAGAGGCCAAGAGCATCATCCAGATCGTCGGAACACCGAGGGCAAGCGAAACGCCATAGTCGTCGATCAGTTGCAGAAGGCTATCGCCGTCGAGGCCCGGTCCGGGCATGACAAGCTTTGCGCCCGTCATCGCTGCAGCGTAGGGGATACCCCATGCATTGGCGTGGAACATCGGCACCACGGGCAAGATCGTCTCTCGCGAAGAGAGCGAGAGCGCATCGGGTAGTGAGATCGCGAGCGTGTGGAGCATCGTCGAGCGATGGTAATAGAGGACACCCTTCGGGTTTCCGGTCGTGCCGGAGGTATAGCAGAGCGAACAAGGGGTATTTTCGCTGAATTGCGGCCAGTCGTAGTCTGCGTCGCCCTTCTCGATCAACTCATCAAAGAAGATCGCTTCGGGCAGGGCGGCGGCGACCTCTTCGTCTCGCGGCCCCATGAAGATGAAATGTTCGATGGTCTTGAGGTGTGCCTTGGTGCCGGTGATGAGCGGCATGAAGGTCTTGTCGAAGAAGATCGCCTTGTCCGCGGCATCATTGCAAATGAAGATGAACTGCTCAGGGGGCAGGCGCGGGTTCAGCGTGTGGCAGACGAGGCCACTGCCGGAGACCGCGAACCAGATCTTGAGGTGGCGATGATTGTTCCAAGCGAGCGTCGCGACGCGGTCACCGTGATCCAATCCCAGCGTGCCAAGTGCAGAGGCCAGTTGACGCGAGGAAGACGCAACCGCGCTCCACGTTGTTGTGTTCATGTCGCCTGTGGTCTCTCGCGATACGATTTCCGTATCGGCATGGTATTTTCCGGCATGGACGATCAGGTCGCTGATCAAAAGGTCCTTGTGCATCATCGCGCCAAGCATGGTGTGGCCTTCTTTCTTTCTAGACGTGTCGAGAGACGCCGCCGGCAGCGTAAACGCCGGCAGCGTCTTTGGATCAGGCGGCGTATTCGGCCTTGATCATGTCGGCAGCTTTTTCCGCGATCATGATCGTGGGGGCATTGGTGTTGCCGCCAATCAGGGTCGGCATGACAGAGGCATCGACGACGCGAAGCCCTTCCATACCATGCACCTTGAGCTTGGGGTCGACGACGGACATGTCATCCACGCCCATCTTGCAGGTGCCAATCGGGTGATAGATCGTGTCGGCACGGGCGCGGATATGGCTCTCCCACTCGGCATCCGTCATGTTGTCTTTCACCCCGAAAAGCTCCTTGTGACGATACTTGGACATCGCGTCCGATTGCAGGATGTCACGGGTCATCTTGGCACCCTTGATCGTGGTCTCGAGGTCGCGCTCGTCGGAAAGGAACTTCGGGTCGATGCCCGGAGCGGCCATGGGATCGGCGCTTTGCAGGAAGACCTCGCCGCGCGAATGCGGGCGGACGGCGCAGACGTGGCAGCTAAAGCCATAGCCCATGTGCAGCTTGCGCGCGTGGTCATCGACGACCGAGATCACGAAGTGAAGCTGAATATCCGGGCGGTCGAGCGACGGATCTGTCTTCAGAAAGGCTGCGCCTTCGGCGAAGGGGGTGGCGATCATACCAGTGCCGTCCTTGCGCCATTTGAAGATATGCTTCGTCAGGCCGATCGTTCCCGCAAGGCCGATACCGAAGTTATCGGTATCCTTGGTCTTGTATCCGAGGATGAAGTCGAGGTGATCCTGAAGGTTCTGGCCGACACCGGGCAGTTCGTGGACCATCTCGATGCCGTGCGGACGGATGTCCTGCGCCCGACCGACGCCCGAAAGCTGAAGCAGTTGCGGTGAGTTGAAAGCGCCGCCGGAGAGGATCACTTCCTTGCCCGCCATGGCACGATGGGTCTTCTTGCCGATACGGTATTCCACGCCGGTCGCGCGTTTGCCTTCGAAAAGAACCTTGGTTGCGTGCGCCTTAGTGATGATCGTCAGGTTGGGGCGCGAACCCATCACCGGGAACAGGTAGGCCGCCGCGGCAGAGCAGCGCTCGCCGTTCTTTTCCTTGGAATGGAATTGGGTCACCTGATAGAGGCCAACACCTTCGTTGTCGCCGGTGTTAAAGTCACTGACCTCGCGATGTTGAAGCTCGGTTGCACCCTTGATGAAGGCGCGCGTGATGTCCCGAGGGCTTTTCTGGTTGGAGACCTGAAGCGGCCCGTCATGGCCATGCACATCATCCGAACCAGTTTCGTTGTTCTCGGATTTCTTGAAGTAGGGCAGACATTCGTCCCAAGACCAGCCGTCACAGCCCATTTCGGCCCAACCGTCATAATCGGACTTGTGACCGCGCACGTAGAGCATGGCGTTGATTGCGGACGAACCGCCGAGCGCCTTGCCGCGCGGCTGATAGCCTTTGCGACCGTTGAGGCCCGGCTGTGGCACGGTGTTGAAACACCAGTTTGAAATCTTGCCGTGCCCGGGCAACATCCCGACAACGCCAGCAGGCGCGCGGATCAAAAGGTGGTTTCCGCCACCGCCAGCTTCGAGCAGGCAAACTTTGGTGTTTGGGTCTTCTGACAAGCGCGACGCCAAGGTCGCGCCGGCGGATCCACCGCCAACAATCACGAAATCGTAACTCATTCTTTCCTCCCTGTGTCCGCCCCTCTCCCTGAGGCGAAACGCTTGCGAATCCAGAGTGGAGTCAGGCAAGCAAAATCACTTAACAAAAAATTTGGACAAAAGTCCAGAAAAAATGTTCAGATGACTTTTCAAGCCCCGCGCGAGCTACGGGCTTTGGCATTTTCATGCGGGTGGGATTTCTTAGCCCGCCTGCTCCAGCTCACGTTCAAGTGCCTTTTCAACGGCGCCACGCGGCTTGGTGAAGCGTGCGAACAAGTCATAAAGAGTTGGCGTAACGATCAGCATCAGGACGGCAGAAAGGGTCAGGCCGGCGATGATGACCGTGCCGATGGCATTGCGGCTTTCGGCGCCTGCGCCTTCTGCAAGGACGAGAGGCAAGGCGCCGAGGATCGTTGAAAGCACTGTCATCATGATCGGGCGCAGACGCAGGACGGCGGCTAGGATTGCGGCCTCGTGCACGGACTTGCCCTCGTCGCGTAGCTGGTTGGCGAACTCGACGATCAGGATGCCGTTCTTGGCCACGAGGCCGATCAATAGGATGATGCCGATCTGGCTATAGACGTTGAGTGATAATCCTCCGAGCGCCATCGCGTAGATTGCACCGGCGACACCGGCAGGCACACTGAGAAGGATAATCGCCGGGTGCACGAAGCTCTCGAACTGCGCGGCAAGAACCAGGAAGACAATCAACAGTGCCATCGCAAAGACGGCGGTCGCACCGGCTGTGGTGTCCTTGAAGGTTCGCGATTGCCCTTCATAGCCGAGTTTCCCCGTTGCTGGCACGATGTCATCGGCAAGCGCTTCGATCTCGCCCAGTACGGCACCGAGATCAGCACCGGGCGCGAGCGCGCCGGAAAGCTGGATAGAGGGCAGGCGGTCAAAGCGGCGCAAGGACGGAGCCGCTGCGTTCTCTTGCAAGGTGACAAGAGCGCCGAGCGGCACAAGCGTTTCGCCATCTCCGGAACGGATATAGATGTTGTCGATATCAGAGGGTGAACGGCGATCCTGCGCCTCGGCCTGAAGGATGACAGGGTATTCGCGTCCGCGACTGATAAAGGTCGTGGCCTGCCGAGAGGCGAGCATGGATTGCATCGTGGAGGCAATGGTCTCGATGGAAATCCCAAGATCATCGGCGCGCTGCCGGTCGATATTGATCTCAAGCTGTGGCAGGTTCTGTTCGTAGTTGATCTCTGGATTGACGAGACCTTCAATGGATTCTGCGCGGGCGAGAAGCGTGGTGGACCAGTCTTTGACGCTCTCGAAATCAGGGCCGCTAATCACGATGCGGACCGGAGTCGAGTTGCCGCGCAGGCCGAGACCCGCCGGAGTAATCGGGAAACCGCGCGCGGCGGTGATTTGTGCCATCTTGGGAGCGATCTCGCGGGCGACCTCTGAGGCGGATTTCTCGCGCTCTTCCCACGGTGCCAGACGAAAGACGACAAAAGAGCGCCAGGCACGATTGCCCCAGCCGGTAAAGGTAAAGACGGTTTCGATCGTGCCTTCTTCGCGTAGCGGATCAAGCAGGGCCTCTACCTGTTGTGCGGCTCGGTCGGTATAGGCCGTAGTGCTGCCTTGCGGGGCGGTCAGGGGAATAAAGCCGACGCCACGGTCCTCGCGCGGGGCGAGTTCACGCGGCAGGCTATCATAGAAGAAGAACGCGCCGCCGCTGATCGCTGTGCCAAGAACGATGACGACAAGGGGCATCCTCAGGCAGTATCGCAGGAGCGCGGCATAGGCACGTTGCACTGGGCTTTCGGGGTGTGCTGTGGTTGCAAGGGGCGCGCCGTCGCTTTGTTTTCTTGCCCGCAAGATCTTGGAGGCAAGTGCCGGGCAGGCCGTCAGGGCAACGAAAGTTGAGATGGCCACCGTGCCCGCCATCACCCAACCGAACTCGATAAAAAGTCGCCCGACCTGACCCGGCATGAAGGAGAGCGGCACGAAGACCGCAATCAACGTGACCGAGGTCGCCANCGACCTGACCCGGCATGAAGGAGAGCGGCACGAAGACCGCAATCAACGTGACCGAGGTCGCCAATACTGCAAAGGTGACCTGTCGCGCGCCCTTGAGCGCAGCAACAAGCGGCGTCTCGCCGTTCTCGATCCGGCGTTGGATGTTCTCGAGTACGACGATGGCGTCGTCCACTACGAGGCCGATGGCGAGGAGCAGTGCAAGCAGTGTCAGGGTGTTGAGAGAGAACCCCCAAGCCCCAATCAGGACAAACGCACCAATGAGAGAAACGGGAATGGTGATCGCGGGAATGAGCGTGGCCCGGAACGAACGCAGGAAAAGGAGGATCACGAGAACGACGAGGCCGAGCGAGATCATCAAGGCATTGACCACTTCGCGGATCGAAGCGCCGACGAAAAGCGCATCATCGGAGCCGATCTGAATCTTCATACCTTCGGGAAGGGTGGGGTTGATGCGGTCGACTTCGGCGCGCACGGCGTTGGAAATCTGCAGTGTGTTGGATTGGCTTTGGCGTTGAACGGCGATGCCAACCGCATCTCGGCCGTCACTGCGCGCGATGGTGGTGTCCTCGGCGACACCGGGCTCTACTCTGGCAACATCGCCAAGGCGCACAGGGTAACCTGCGACCCGGTCGAGCACGACATCCCGGAAATCATCGACGCTCTGAAGGCGGCTGTTGAGCCGCACGGTCAGTTGCCGGTTGCGAGAGGTGACCTCTCCGGCTGGTAGCTCGACGTTGTTGCGTTTGAGGGCGTTCTCGACATCCGCCACCGTCAGTTTGCGCGCGGCCAGCGCGCGGCGGTCGAGCCATATCCGCACGGCAAAAGATCGTTCGCCGTAAATGCGTAAGCTGGCGACACCGTCAAGTGTGGCGAGGCGATCGGATATGAAGCGATCCACATAGTCGGTGATTTCGGCGGTTGTCATTCGGTCGGACACCACCGCAAGACGCATCACCGGGTCGGCGTCGGCGTCGCTCTTCTCGACTTCGGGTTGATCGGCCTCCTGCGGGAGGTTGTCTCGGATGCGCCCCACGGCGTCGCGCACGTCATTGGCGGCGACATCCACATCGCGCCCGGCCTCGAACTCTATGGTGACCCGAGAACGGCCCTGTCGGCTTTCTGAACTGATCGACCGGATGCCCGAGATGGAGGCAACTGCCCCTTCGATTGTTTCGGTGATGTCGGTGTCGATGACTTCTGGCGCGGCGCCGCGATAGGTCGTCGTGACGGTCACAACGGCGTTGTCGACATCTGGCAATTCCCGCACAGGGATGTCGCGCAGCGCAATGATGCCGAACACAATGAGCAACAAATTTGCGACCGCGGCGAGAACCGGTCGGCGCACCGATATGTCGGAGAGAGTCACGACTCGCCCTCCGCCCCATCCGGGGTCTGCCCTTCTGCACCGACCTCCCTGACAGGGGATCCATCACGTACTCGGTGCAGCCCCTTGACGACCACCCTGTCGCCTGCCTCCAATCCGCTGAGGATCGCGACAAGCCCATTGCGGCGTTGGCCCGCTTTCACAGTGGTGCGTTTTGCGATGCCATCATGAACCGCAAAGACATAGGTCTCGGCAGCCTGAAACAAGATGGCTTCTTCAGGGACAACAAGGTGATCTGTCTGCGAGAGTGTGAGTTCAAGCGACATGAACATGCCGGAGGGCAAGGTGCCGCTTGGGTTCGGGATGACAGCGCGGGCGCGGAACGAACGGCTCTGGGGGTCAATACGGCTATCTACCGCGTCGATGGCCCCGTCAAACCGCTGTCCGGGAAATGCGGCGCTCGTGGCGACGATGGTTTGCCCTCTCGAGACGCGGGCGAAAAGGGTCTCGGGAAGCGCGAACTCAACCTCGACATGAGAAAGGTCGTCGAGCCGCGCGATGAAGGTTCCGGCATTCACGCGCGCGCCTTCATCGACTTCTGCAAGGCCGATGGTCCCGTCAAAAGGCGCGCGCAGGCTCCGTTGGGCAAGGCGTTGCTCAGCGCGATCAAACTCGGCATGGGCTTCGGCTTGACGGGCCGTGGCATCTTCGAGCGTGGCTTCGGCCACAGCACTTGCGCCGCGTAGCTGTGTCATACGTTCAAGCATCCGATCACGCTCGGTGACTTGGGCGCGGGCCTCGGCAAGGTCGGCGCGTGCAATCGTATCATCAAGGCGGACAAGCACGGCGCCAGCCTTTACCTTTTGGCCAGAGGAGAACGTGATTTCTTCAATTCGACCGCTCGCCTCGGGCACGATATCGACGGATTGCCGCGCACGTGTGGTTCCGACGGCCTCGACCGCATCGGATAGTGTTTCGAGACGCACTTCGGCGAGTTCAACAGGTGCGGCGCCCGACCGGCGCGGCGCGGTTTGTGCTTCGGAAGCGGTCTCGGCGGCGATAAAGCGCTGGTAGCCTTCGTAGCCGCCATAGCCAAGCGCCGCACACACGGCCAAGATCAGAACCTGTTTCCAGATAGACATAGGAGTCGACACCCGTTTTGACGTTCCAGCGATCAGCAGAACCAGTCATTGAGGGTAGAGGAACGGGCCGGATAAGCAATCTTAACCTTGCGGGTCGGACCGCACCGACCACCCCGCTCTTTACGCCGCTCAAGCGTTGCTCACATGCGTTCGCAAGCTTTGGGCAATCAAGGCCGGTGTCTGTGGCCATTCGATGAAGGGCGGCAAAAGTGGACCGCTGAACGCGGCAGATGCGAGAGCATCGGGGACATCCTCGATGTAGTGCCCGGCACGAAGTGCAAAGAACGGCAGGCAAATCGCCTGACCAAGGTCTTGCGCGGCATCGCCGAGGAAAGGCTCCTGCTCCACAAATCCGGGGCGCGCGGAGCCGAACCCGAGGGCCGATTCAAGCCGTGATGTGAGGGCTTTTGTGGTTTCGGCATTCTTTTCGGAGACAGCGCTCCCATGTGCAGCGACAAGAAGCGCCGTGTCCTTGGCGTGCCACTCATTTGCGGCAAGGCACTCTGTGAGCGCAGCCATGATGGTATCGGTCAAGGCCGGCTCATGGCCGAAGGGGGGTAGAACGCTGAGCCCCAGCGCCTCGGCTTTCTTGCCGATGATGCGTCCGACGAAATAACCATCGGCCATGAAGAACGGATAGAGCAGCGGTGCACCAAGCTTCTCCACCGCAGCTTCAAAGCGGCCCGGTGCAGCGAGCGTTGCGCTTGACACCTGAATGTCAGGCAGAAGCGCATCGACCTTTGCAGCAAGAGCAGCAAGAGCGTCTTCCTGCACTTCTCGATCAGAGGGGCTTCCATGGGCAACGATGAGAACAGAGGGGGTATTGGTTTGTTGCATTTGAGGGCCTTTGGTGCGGCTGATGCGGTTTGCTGTATCCTAGAGGCTCTGTCCTGAAAGCTGAATGGTGCGTTTACAGCGGAGGGCGCAAAATCCGTCTATAGTCCGTCTATAGGATGGCATTGTCCCGCGTCCTCACAAGGACTTGATTGATGGCTGCAAGCAGGACATCTTCTTTTCTCTGGCGGAAATGACGAAAGCAAAGCTTTGCGCGGGGTGTCAAATGCGGATCGGATTTCTCGGAACTGGCACAATCGCAAGCGCGGTTGTCGAGGGAATCGCTGGCGACGGGCATGTGATCATCGTGTCTCGGCGCAGTGAGGCCAGATCAAGCGCTTTGGCGGAGGCTTATTCTTCGGTGCACGTCGGTGAGAACCAAGAGGTCTTGGATCAGAGCGACGTGGTGTTCCTTGGCCTCATGGCGGAAACCGCAGCGGAGACGCTAGCACCGCTGACGTTCCGCGAGAATCAGGCTGTGATCTCTTTCATGGCGGGCGCGACATTGGAGGCGGTTGGGGAAATGGTGCGCCCGGCGCGGGCGGCGGCAGTGATGATGCCCTTCCCCGGGATCGCGCAAGGCGGCTCACCGATCATGATGCAGGGCGATGCGGGCCTCGTTAAAACGATCTTCGGGGCGCGGAATAAGGTTTTCGCTCTTGGGGATGACAGCGAGTTACAGGCCTATCTCGCAGCGCAGGCCGTGTTGTCGCCGGTGGCGGCGATGGTCGGCGAAGCGGCGGCTTGGCTTGGGGCGCGCGTGGAGGATGCGGGTCAGGGTGAGGCCTTCCTGCGGATGCTCGTTGCGTCGAGCCTTGCCGAGACCGGCTGCGCCGATCTCGTGGCGGCGCTCAATACGCCCGGCGGATATAACCAGCGGTTACGGGTGCATATGGAAGAGGCGGGGATAGGCGCGGCCCTGACAACGGGTCTCGACGCCTTGGAGGGCTGAGACGCGCGTCAATGCGTAGAGCGGATTTCCCCGGTGTCGAGAACGGGCGCCACATCAAGATCTTCTGCGTCGAGCATAGAGGCGACACGTTCTAGAGCCGCAATGAGCGCCGCTTGTTCCCAATCTTCCATCGCGTCGAACTTGCGCACGAATCGTTGTTGTAGTGGATCGGGCGCGTCCGCGATGGCCTGACGCCCTTTTTCTGTCGCGACGATGTTGGTTTGGCGGCGGTCAGTCTCTGAACGCTGACGCTCGACCATATCTTGCCGCACCAGCTTGTCGACGAGCGAAGTCACCGTGGCCTGCGAAATGCGCATTTGTTGCGCGATCTTGGTGGCGGTGCATTGGCCATTCTCGGCCACGATCTGCAGCACTCGGAACTGCGCGCCAGTCAGGCCAACCGACTGTGCCAGCTCACGTGAGAACATCTCTGTCGCCCGAAGAATACGGCGAATGGCAATAAGGCTTGTATCAACGCGATCCATGCTTTCACGTTCTCAGGTTTCGCTGGTGAAGGCAAGAACGGGCGTTCTGTTTACACTTTGATAGCCAAAGCAATTGAATTCGGTCGAAAGCCCTAGTTTGCAACGCTCATAGCGCGTTTATCGCTCAAAAAGGGCTGAAAGGTTGACTTTTGAGGGACCGCAATATACTTAGCCTATCAAAGCAAATCTGGAGGCCTCGAAAGAGATGCAGAATACATTGGAGTTTTTTCGCAAGTCCGTACCGGTGCTTCGCAAGCCCGAAGCAGAGGATGGTGCAGATATTTGGGCTCTCGTGCGCGCGTGCAAACCGCTCGACGAGAATTCCATGTATTGCAACCTGATCCAGTGCGATCACTTCCGCGATACCTGTATCCTGGCCGAGCTTGATGGCGAGGTTGTGGGCTGGATTTCCGCCTATATCCCTCCCGCCGACCCAGAGACGCTCTTTATTTGGCAGGTGGCCGTGTCCGAGAAGGCGCGTGGCATGGGCCTTGGCACGCAGATGCTCGACGGGCTTCTGCACCGCGATGCCTGCCGGAAGATCACGCAGCTTCAGACCACGATCACCGGGGACAACTCGGCGTCTTGGGGGCTGTTCCGCAAATTTGCCGATAAGCACGGGGGCGATCTCGATGCGGAGCCCCACTTCACCAAAAAGGACCACTTCCGAGGCAAGCATGACACCGAGAACATGGTGACGATCGACCTCGAGGAGCGGATGCGCAAAGCGGCCTGAGCCGATGCTGCGTCCGCCCGTCCTGAACTCAACAATCCCAAAAGGATCCAACATGTCGACTGATAAGTCAGCCGAAATTTCCGTATTCAAACGTCGTGAATCCGAGGCGCGCAGCTACTGCCGCGGCTTCGATACGGTGTTCAAAAAGGCCCAAGGTTCCGAGCTCACCGACGAGCGCGGCCGGACCTATATCGATTTTCTTGCCGGGTGTTCCTCGCTCAACTACGGGCACAATGACCCGGACATGAAAGAGGCGCTTGTCGATCACATCTCGTCGGACGGGATCGCGCATGGCCTTGACCTGCACACCGATACCAAGGGCGCATTCCTCGAAGCCTTCGAGAGCCATATCCTCAAGCCGCGCAACATGGACCACAAGGTCATGTTCACCGGCCCGACCGGCGCCAATGCCGTCGAGGCGGCGATGAAGCTCGCCCGCAAGGTGACGGGGCGCACCAACATCATCTCGTTCACCAACGGGTTCCACGGTGTGACGCTCGGCGCGCTGGCCGCGACCGGCAACAGTTATCACCGCGGTGGCGCAGGCACGTCGCTTGGCGATGTGACCCGGATGCCGTTTGACAAATACATGGGCAATGGCTGCGATACGGCCGATTTCCTCGAGGCGATGCTCAATGACCGCTCCGGCGGCATGGATGCCCCGGCGGCGATCATGTTCGAGACGGTACAGGGCGAAGGCGGTCTCAATGCCGCGAGCCCGGAATGGATCAAACGCGTGGCCGACCTTGCCAAGGAACATGGCGCGCTGCTCATCATCGACGATGTGCAGGCCGGTTGTGGCCGCGCCGGCTCGTTCTTCTCGTTCGAGGACATGGATGTGACCCCGGATATCGTCACCATGGCGAAGTCGGTTTCGGGCTTCGGCCTTCCGATGGCGCTTATGCTGGTGCGTCCGGAGCATGACATCTTTGGTCCGGCCGAGCATAACGGCACGTTCCGCGGCAACACCCATGCCTTCGTGACCGCCCGCGTCGCGATCGAGAAATTCTGGAGCGACTCGTCCTTCCAGGAAGAGATCGCCGCCAAGGCGCGCCTTCTTGAGGTCGTGCTCGGCGAGATGGTCGAGATGGTGCCGGGGGCCGAGATCAAGGGCCGTGGCATGATGCAGGGCGTCGATGTGAAATCCGGAGCGCTGGCTTCGGAAATCTGTTCGCGCGCCTTTCAGAAGGGTCTCATCATCGAGACCTCCGGCAACGAAGATCAGGTCGTGAAGGTTCTCGCGCCGCTGACCACGCCGGATGCAACGTTCCGCAATGGCCTTTCCATCCTCCTCGACGCCACGCGCGAGGTCACCGACAACAACAAGATCGCGGCGGAGTAAGACACCATGATCGTTAGAGATTTCAACAAGATCATCGAGACCGAGAAAGAGCGCGTCGTCTCAGACGCCCAGTGGTCTTCGGTACGCATGTTGCTCGCGGATGATGGAATGGGCTTCTCGTTCCACATCACCTTTCTCGAAGCCGGTTCGGAACACACGTTCGAATACAAGAACCACTTCGAAAGCGTCTACTGCATGCAGGGGACAGGGTCGATCACGGATCTCGCCACTGGCGAGACCCACGAGATCAAGCCGGGCGTGATGTATGCTCTGAACGAGCATGATCGCCATATCCTGCGCGCCGAGGAAGAGCTTGTCATGGCTTGTGTGTTCAACCCTCCCGTGACGGGGAAAGAGGTTCACCAAGCCGACGGTTCCTACGCGCTCGAAGACGCTTAACCCAGTTGAAACGGAGGCCCCGGTTCGAAAACGGCCGGGGAAATCCCATTGACCTTTCCTGACCATACCGTCGAAAAAATCGGCGGCACTTCCATGAGCCGCATTGATGAGCTTGTGGAAACCCTCATTATCGGGGATCGCAAACCCGAGGATCTTTATCACCGCGTTTTCGTGGTGTCCGCCTTTGGCGGGATCACGAACCTGCTTCTTGAGCACAAGAAGACGGGGACACCAGGCGTGTTTGCGCTTTTCTCCAATGACGACAACGACCATAGCTGGCTCGATGCGCTGACCAAGGTGTCTGACGCGATGAGCGAGGCGCATAATGCGGTGCTTACCGAGGCTGCCGATCAGTCTGCCGCGGATGACTTTGTGCGCGAACGGATCGAGGGTGCGCGCAGTGTGCTCTTTGACCTGCGCCGCCTGTGTTCCTACGGCCATTTCCGCCTGTCGAGCCACATGCAGATCGTGCGCGAGCTGCTGTCGGGGCTTGGCGAGGCGCATTCGGCGTTTGTCACCAGCCTGATGCTGCAACGCGCTGGTGTGAACGCGCGGTTTGTCGACCTTTCGGGGTGGCGCGACGAGACGGAGTGCTCGCTTCAGGAGCGGATCGCGGGCGGTTTCGCCGATGTCGATCTTGCGCGCGAGATGCCGATCGTGACGGGCTATGCCCAATGTCGCGAGGGGCTTATGAAAGAGTATGACCGCGGCTATTCCGAGGTCACCTTCTCGAGCATCGCCGCCTACACACAGGCGCGCGAGGCGATCATCCACAAGGAGTTTCACCTCTCCTCAGCGGACCCGAACCTTGTTGGAGAGAGCTCGGTTCAGAAGCTTGGCCACACGAATTACGATGTCGCAGACCAGCTTTCGAACATGGGGATGGAGGCGATTCACCCCAATGCCGCCAAGACCTTACGCCAAGCGAGCGTCGCGCTGCGTGTGACCAACGCGTTCGATCCGGGCGACCCTGGCACGTTGATTGATGACGAGGCTGGAGAGGCGGCAGGCGTCGAGATCATCACCGGCCTCGATGTCTTTGCGCTCGAGCTTTTCGAGCAGGACATGGTGGGTGTCAAAGGCTATGACGCGACGGCGCTGGAGGCGTTGACGCGGCATAATGTTCGGATTGTTTCGAAGACGTCGAATGCGAACACGATTACCCATTATGTCGAGGCGACGTTGAAGTCGGTGCGGCGGGTGATTGCGGAGTTGGAAAAGGCCTATCCGTCTGCTGATATCAGCGCCCGCAGTCTTGCGCTTGTTTCGGCGATCGGACGCGACCTTTCGGGGACGCGGGCCTTTAGCCGGGGGCTTTGTGCGCTTGAAGAAGCGGGCATCGGTGTCGTCGCGGCGCATCAGACACCGCGCAATGTCGATATTCAGTTCGCGGTGGATCGTTCGGACGCTGACAAGGCCATCAAGGCACTGCACGAAGTGCTTATCGAAGAGCCATCGAAACCGGTTCTGAACGTCGCGGCCTAAGGCCCGGTAAGAGACCAGTTCATGCGCCCCCGTCGCGTCCCTCGCGGCGGGGGTTTTCCGTCTTAGCCTTTGTTTTCGCCTACGTTTTCGGCAAAGGCGACCTTGAAGGCCTCTTGCTTTTCGGGGCTGGCCTCGGTCTGGTTTTCGGCCTTCCAGTCGTCGTAGGGCATGCCGTAGTAGATCTCGCGGGCCTCGTCCTTGGACATCTCGATGCCGCGCTCGTTGGCGGCTTCCTGATACCAGCGCGAGAGGCAATTGCGGCAGAACCCGGCGAGGTTCATCAGGTCGATATTCTGCACGTCGGTGCGTTTTTCCATGAGGTGTTCGCGCAGGGTCCGGAAGGCGGCGGCCTCAAGTTCAATGCGGGTCTGGTCGTCCATGAAAAGCTCCGATCTGGTCTGGCAAGTAGTGTTTCCCATCTAGGCAAGGGATGTCGCAAGGGCAAGTGTCGGCGCGATTCGTGAGCCGTGGGTTAACGGGCGAAAACGCCTTCTGTATCGCGTCGGTATAACGTCGGTATTGCGTCGGTATGGACCCCGGAAATGCCATGATGAACGCAGCGCACGCCCTGCGGAGAGGTAAACAAAACCCTAATGGGATTTCGGGTCGCCTATTCGTCTTCGATGGTGCGCTTGGCGTAGGTCTCGGTCTGCATGTCCTGCGTATCGACAGAGAGCGCGCCGACGGTCGGCAGATGGCGATCCATCACCGCGAGGAGGGACTCGGCCAGCTCTTGCTTGGCCTCGATGGTGCGGCCCGAGAGCATCCAGACCGTCAGGTGGGCGAAGGTCGCGGGGGCGGTGCCCATGTGGACATTCTCGCAGGCGATGGTGCGGGTCTTGATGGCGGCGATGTTGTGAAAGACCGGGCTTGCCGCCGCCGCATCAAACAGCGCCTTGGAGAGCGCGTCGAGGTCATGAGTTCCGGCGAGTTCGGCGGAATGTTCGAGGACGAGATGCGGCATGGTTCAAAGACCCGTGAGTTGGAGCGTTTCGGTCAGGAGCGGCGCGAGGCGCGCGGCCCAGGCGTTTTGCTTTGCCTCGGCATCGATCTCGTCATGGCGCAGCTCGATCAGCGCGTTGAGACGGCCATGGGCAAAGCAATGCTTGTCGACGGAATCGCCGGGCAGGTGGCCAGCATAGGGTTCGTTGTCGCCCACGGTCAGGTCGCCTTCGCGGTTCAGGCGGTCAATGAGGGCGACGCCAAAGCGTTCTTCTTGCGGGGCGTGCAGGATGCCGATCTCCCAAGGGCGCGGGGCGCGGCCATTGAGCTTGGGCGAAAAGCTATGCATGGCGATGATCACGGGATCCTTGCGTGCGGCGGCGAGGCCGGAGAGGGCCTCGTGGTAGGGGCGGTAGTAGGCCTGTTTGCGGCGCTCGATCTCGGTCGCGTCGATATGGCGGTTAGCGGGGATGATCGTACCGTCATAGAGCCGCATCACGAGGGTCGGATCGTCTTCGCCCCGGTTCGGATCAATCACGAGGCGCGAGAAATTCGACGAGATGACCGGCGCGTCGAGCAGTTCACCGAGCCGAAGAGAGGTGCCGAGCGCGCCGATGTCATAAGCGATATGGCGTTGCATGTCGGCAGGAGCGAGGCCGAGGTCGCCGCCGTTGATTTCCTCGGGGACGTGGTTCGAGGCGTGATCGACGGTCACAAGGAAGCGCGATTTGCGGTCTGCGCCGTGAATGTGAAAAGGTTGGTATGTCATGAGCCTGTTATTTCCTTACGCGACAGACTTAAGATGTTTCTGGGGGAAACTGAAACAGAGATTTTCCGGAAACGGCCAGAGGTGTAGATGTGAGGCAAGTTCAGGGGCACGGGTGCCCGGCAATTCAGCCCCGCGACGCTTCGGCCCGTTGCTCCCGAAGGGGAATTGGGCGATAAGCCCAGAGAGATACGTTAGCGGTAACAGGTGCCGCGAGAAAGCAAAGACGATATGAGAAGACTTCGAAATACCAAGATCGTGGCGACCCTCGGGCCGGCAAGCGAAACCTATGAGATGATCCGCGCCCTGCACGAGGCGGGGGCGGATGTGTTCCGGCTCAACATGAGCCACGGGAGCCATGAGGAAATCCGCGAGAAGCACCGGATCATTCGTCAGGTCGAGAAAGAGCTCAACAGCCCGATTGCGATCCTTGCGGATTTGCAGGGGCCGAAACTGCGCGTTGGGGTCTTTGCCAAGGGTAAGGAAAAGCTCGTCAATGGGGCGAAGTTCCGCATGGACCTTGATCCGGCAGAGGGGGACAAGCATCGTGTCTGCCTGCCGCATCCGGAGATTTTTGCCGCACTTGAGCCGGGCAAGACGCTCCTCGTCAATGACGGCAAGATCCGGCTGCGGGTCGAGGGGTGTGGCGCGGACTATGCCGATTGCGTCGTGGTCAATGGGGGCAAAATCTCGGACCGCAAGGGCGTAAATGTGCCGGACGTGGTTTTGCCGTTGGCGGCGCTGTCGGAGAAGGATCGCGACGACCTCGAGTTTGTCTGTGGTCTTGGGATCGACTGGCTTGCGCTCTCCTTTGTGCAGCGGCCAGAAGACGTAGATGAAGCGCGTGCCCTGGCGCAGGGGCGGGCGGCGATCCTGTCGAAGATCGAAAAACCCTCGGCGGTCGAGCATTTCGAGGAGATACTCGCGGCGTCGGATGGGATCATGGTTGCGCGGGGCGATCTTGGGGTTGAATTGCCGGTAAGCCATGTGCCGCCGATCCAGAAGCGCCTCGTCCGCAAATGCCGCTTTGCGGCCAAGCCTGTGATCGTCGCGACGCAGATGCTCGAGAGCATGATCGACAGCCCGATGCCGACGCGGGCCGAGGTCAGCGACGTGGCGACGGCGATCTACGAGGGCACGGATGCGATCATGCTTTCGGCGGAATCGGCGGCGGGGCATTTCCCGATTGAGGCGGTGAAGACGATGAATGACGTCGCCGCAGAGGTCGAGGAAGACGAGACCTATCGCACCATTATCGAGGCGTCGCGCTCTGCGCCGCGCTCGAGCGTGGCGGATGCCATCGTGTCGGCGGCGCGGGAGGTTGCGGAGACCACGGATATCGAGGCGATCTGCTGTTTCACGGAAAGCGGGACCACGGCGCTCAAGACGGCGCGGGAACGGCCGCGCGTGCCGATCCTTGCCATGACATCCTTGCGTGGCACGGCACGGCGGTTGGCGCTGAGCTGGGGCATCAACTGTGTGATGACGGGCGAGGTCAAACGCTTCAAAGAGGCCGTTGTCGCCGCGGCGCGGGCCGCCACGGCGCAGGGCTTTGCAGGGCCGGAAGATCAGATCGCGGTCATGGCGGGCCTGCCGTTCAACGTTCCGGGGACGACGAATATCCTGCGTGTCGCACCCTGCGATGAGCGTTTGATTTACAATATGGAAACAGAGTAGGTTCGTCCGAGGATTAAGACAGGCGGGCAAATGCTAAGCGACTACTTGCTGACGAGCGGGCTTGTGTTGGGGCTTTTCTCGATCCCGGCGATGCTTGCCGCCTATGCCGATCTGCGCACACCGCGCGCGTCGATGGCGGCCTTCATCCTCGCCTGTGCGATCATCGCGTTCGCCTATATGAGTCACCCCGGTGGCTATGTGATCGCCGATGTGCCCAACGTGGTGGTGTCGGTGATCGCGGATATCATCAAGGTCACCCAGTAGCGCCACGCGCGAAAGGTGTAAGAATCCCCTTGCAGCTTGGGGTTTTGCCCCGTATACGGCGCCTCTATCCGCGCGACCGGCCCGAGAGGCATGCCGAGTCGCGTTTGTAACCGACCATCGAAGGAGACGGAAATGCCCAAGATGAAGACAAAGTCGAGCGCCAAGAAGCGCTTTAAAGTGACGGCGAAAGGCAAGGTCATGGCAGGCCAGGCCGGCAAGCGCCACGGTATGATCAAGCGTACCCGCAAGTTCATCCGCGACGCCCGCGGCACCACCACCCTGTCCGCCCCTGACGCAAAGACCGTCAAGGGCTACATGCCCTACGACCGCTAAGAGGAGTACGAGAGATGTCCCGAGTTAAAGGTGGAACCGTCACTCACGCCCGTCACAAGAAAATCACGAAGGCAGCGAAGGGCTATTACGGCCGTCGCAAGAATACCTTCAAGGTGGCGACGCAGGCCGTTGATAAGGCCAACCAGTATGCAACACGCGACCGTAAGAACCGCAAGCGCAATTTCCGCGCGCTGTGGATCCAGCGTATCAACGCTGCTGTGCGCGCACATGACGCCGATCTGACCTATTCGCGCTTCATCAACGGCCTGAACCTGGCCGGGATCGAAGTCGACCGTAAGGTCCTTGCCGATCTCGCCGTGCATGAGCCGGAAGCGTTCAACGCTATCGTCGATCAGGCGAAAGGCGCGCTGGCCGCGTAAGTTTTCCCGATAAGGGATTGAGGAAACGCCGCTGACCGAAAGGTTGGCGGCGTTTTTCGTTGGGCCGGATGGGCCGTGCGCGCTCTTGCATTCGTGGCCCTCTGTGGTAGCAGAGAGCCGACGAATTTGGAGGGTCCGATGGACGATCTCAGAGACAAGTATATCGCGCTTATTGCGGAGGCCGGGAACGAGGCCACGCTCGAAGAGCTGCGGGTGCAGGCCGTGGGCAAGAAGGGCGAGATCAGCCTCAAGATGCGCGAGCTTGGCAAGATGACCCCGGAAGAGCGGCAGGTCATGGGGCCAAAGCTCAACACGCTCAAGGACGAGATCAATTCGGCGCTCGCCATGAAGAAAGAGGCGCTGGCCGATGCAGCGCTTGATGAGCGGCTCAAGGGCGAATGGCTTGACGTGACGCTTCCGGGGCGCGCGCGCCGCGAAGGCACGATCCATCCGGTGTCACAGGTCATGGAAGAGGTCACGGCGATCTTTGCCGATCTTGGCTTCTCGGTGGCCGAGGGGCCGCAGATCGAGACCGATTGGTACAACTTCGACGCGCTCAACATTCCGGGCCATCACCCGGCCCGCGCCGAGATGGATACGTTCTATACCCATCGCGCAGAAGGCGACAATCGCCCGCCGCACGTGCTTCGCACGCATACCTCGCCGGTGCAGATCCGGTCGATGGAAAAGCACGGCGCGCCGATCCGCATCATTTGTCCGGGGCGTGTCTATCGCGCGGATTACGACCAGACGCACACGCCGATGTTCCATCAGGTCGAGGGCCTCGCGATTGGTAAGGACATTTCCATGGCGAACCTGAAATGGGTTCTCGAGGAGTTCTTCTCGGCCTTCTTTGGCACCCATGTGGACACCCGATTCCGCGCCTCGCATTTCCCGTTCACGGAGCCGTCGGCGGAAGTCGATATTCAGTGTGAATGGGTCGATGGGCAGGTCAAGGTCGGCGAAGGCAATGACTGGCTCGAGGTGCTTGGCTCGGGCATGGTGCACCCGAAGGTGCTCGAGGCGGGCGGCATTGATCCGAACGAATATCAGGGCTTTGCCTTTGGAATCGGGATCGACCGGCTTGCGATGCTGAAATACGGTATCCCGGATTTGCGGGCGTTCTTTGATAGCGACCTGCGCTGGCTGCGCCACTACGGGTTTGCGAGCCTCGATCAGCCGACGCTGCATGGTGGGTTGTCGCGGTAATCGGACGTGTCCAAGTTTGACGAGATCGTTGCGCTTGATGGAACGGTCTGGTCCATTGCTTGGGGAGTGGATGATCACCCCGATGTTGCGTCTGAGGTTCTGGGCGTGCCCCTGAAACCGAAAGGGCGCATCGGAGCAGTCGCCTTTTACGAGCCGCGATATGGCGAAGAGAAGACGCTCTCGATCTATGACTGTGGCGCGTATCTATGGGCTGCCGCTGAGATTACCCCTGGTGTCTATGCGCAGGCGGTGCGGCCCAAGAACGGCAAGGTGGTATGCTCTCCCGAGGTTCCGAAACCCGAACCTGTAGAGCGTCGTATCAAAGTTCTTAAGACGATGCTCGTTCTGATAGGGGCTGCGATCATCTATTGGATTCTTGATTAGTTTTCAATGGTCTAAGCGCAGTGGCGGGCTGAGGCCCGCTCTACGGGTGGACGGCCATGTCGGGATGGTTGAAGGGGGCGCGTTTGGCGCCCCTTTTTTGGTTTCGCGACAGAGGCCGCAGATAGGCGAAACTTGGTCGGGATCGGCGGGGTTTTTGCGCGGTGATTGGGGCAGGGTTTTTCCGAGACAAGGAGACCTGCCGATGACGACGATTCTTATTGTGGAGAGCAATTCGCCCGATCTTTTGGCGATTGGGAAGTCGGCGGCGTCGAGTTTTTTGCGGACATTTCAGGCGCTTGTGCCGGAGGCAGAGCTGCGGGTGGCGTGCCCATATGCGGCGGCGTTGCGTGAGGATGCGCTCGACGGGATCGACGGGGTCGTGTTCTCGGGCTCGGGGGTGATGTGGTCGACGGATGGTCCCGAGGCGGCGCCGCTACGGGCCGAGATGGAGCGGGTTTTCGCGGCGGGTTTGCCGGTTTGGGGATCGTGCAACGGGATGCAGCTTGCCGCGTCGGTACTCGGCGGGCGGGTCGGCGCGTCGCCCAACGGGTTCGAGCTTGGCACCGCGCGGGATGTGCAGGTTACCGAAGAGGGCGCAGCGCATCCGATGATGGCGGGGCGCGCGGCGGGGTTTGCCGTGCCGTGTATCCATCGCGACGAGGTGCAGAGCGTGCCGGAGGGCGCGGTTCTCATGGCCGGGAACGGCCATTCGCCGGTGCAGGCGATGGTGTATGAGAGCGGCGGCGTCGATTTCTGGGGCACGCAGTATCACCCGGAGATGAGCCTTCAGGAGATCGCGGCAGCGGTGCGGGGCAAGGGGCTTTTCGAGGCGGCGGACCGGATGGCGGATCGCCTCGAGATTGCCGATCAGGACGCGGACGCGGCGGCGGAGTTCGGCACCAGCCCCGAGGCGCTTGCCGTGCCGGTCCGGGGGCGGGAGCTTGTCAACTGGATCGCGCATCTGCACGGACGGCGCTAGGGGCTTTGCCCCTCTGGCCGCAAGCGGCCATTCACCCCAGGATATTTTCGGCAAGAGGAAGAGCGGGCGCAGTTTCGGCGCAACGCGCCCTTTCCCCTGTGATCCATATCCGGTAAAGCCCCTATGACCCGGTTTTGAACGACGGACGGATACGATGAAATTCACGCTTTCCTGGCTCAAGGATCACCTTGAAACGCAAGCGACCCTGGATGAGATTCTCTATGCCCTGACTGATCTTGGGCTTGAGGTTGAGGGGGTCGAGGACCCGGCGGCGAAGCTTGCAGGCTTTACGCTTGCCAAGGTGGTGCATGCCGAGCAGCACCCGGATGCGGATCGCCTGCGGGTGTGCAAGGTGGCGACCGACGAGGGCGAGAAACAGATCGTCTGTGGCGCGCCGAATGCCCGCGAGGGGATCACCGTGGTGCTTGCCAAGCCGGGCGACTATGTGCCGGGGATCGACGTGACGCTTTCGGTCGGCAATATCCGCGGTGTCGAAAGCCATGGCATGATGGCCTCGGAGCGCGAGCTGGAATTGTCGGATGAGCATGACGGGATTATTGAGCTTCCGTCGGGCGAGGTTGGCGAGAAGTTCGTGGATTGGCTTGCCGCGAATGATCCTGCGAAGGTCGATGCGGTGATCGAGATCGCCATTACGCCGAACCGTCCGGATGCGCTTGGCGTGCGGGGCATTGCGCTTGATCTTGCGGCGCGGGGGCTTGGCACGATGAAGCCGGCGCCGAAGGCAGAGATTGCGGGCGGCTATCCCTCGCCGATCAATATCACCATCGACGACGAGGCGCGCAAAGATGGTTGTGAGGTGTTCGCGGGCCGTCTCATCAAAGGTGTGACAAACGGGCCGTCGCCGAAATGGCTTCAGGATCGCCTTCGCGCCATCGGGCTTCGCCCGATTTCGGCGCTTGTCGATGTCACCAACTTCTTCACTTTCGACCGCAACCGCCCGCTGCACGTGTTTGACGCGGACAAGGTCAAGGGCGACCTGCGCGTGCATCGCACCAAGGGCGGCGAGACGCTCGTCGGTCTGGACGAGAAGGCATACACGTTCGGGGCCGGTCAGGTTGTGATCTCGGACGATGAGGGGATCGAGAGCATCGGCGGGATCATGGGCGGCTTGCCCACGGGCTGCACCGAGGAGACCACGAATGTGTTCCTTGAGGCCGCGGTTTGGGATCGGGTGCAGATCGCCTATACGGGGCGCGCGCTCAAGATCAATTCGGATGCGCGGTATCGCAACGAGCGCGGCATTGACCCGGCGTTCAACATGGAAGCGATTGACCTCGCGACGCAGATGATCATCGACCTGTGCGGCGGGGAGCCTTCGGAGGTTGTCGTCGCGGGCGAAGTGCCGGATGTGAGCCGGGCCTACAAGCTCGACACGGACCGGGTGCAGTCGCTTGTCGGGATGGAAATCCCCGCCGAGACGCAGCGCGCGACGCTGACGGCGCTTGGCTTTGTGATTGAGGGCGACATGGCGCAGGTGCCGAGCTGGCGTCCGGACGTGATGGGCGAGGCGGACCTTGTGGAAGAGGTGGCGCGTGTGGCGTCGCTGACCAAGCTTGAAGGTAAGCCGATGCGCCGCCCGGTCGAGGGTATCCCGGCGCCGATCCTGTCACCGATGCAGAAGCGCGAACAGATCGCCCGGCGCACGGCGGCGGCTTTGGGCTATAACGAATGCGTCACCTATAGCTTTATCGACAAAGCGTCGGCGGAACTCTTTGGCGGTGGCAGCGATGCGACCATGCTCGAGAACCCGATCTCGAGCGAGATGAGCCATATGCGCCCGGCGCTTCTTCCGGGGCTGTTGCAGGCGGCGGCACGCAATCAGGCGCGCGGGTATATGGATATGGCGCTCTTCGAATGTGGCGCGGCGTTCCATGGTG
This sequence comes from Shimia sp. FJ5, assembly GCF_032918335.1. NCBI lineage: Bacteria > Pseudomonadati > Pseudomonadota > Alphaproteobacteria > Rhodobacterales > Roseobacteraceae > Shimia > Shimia sp. FJ5. Next base: position 156,101 of record NZ_JAWJUV010000005.1, read on the forward strand.
GCGAGCCGGGGGAGCAGCATCTTCTGATCTCTGGTCTTCTCGTCGGGAAGACCGTTGGCAAGGATGTGCATGGCGAGAGTCGGGGCGTCGATCTTTATGACGTGAAGGCCGATGCCGAGTCGATCCTCGCGGCGATTGGTGCGCCCGCGAAGGTGCAAATCCTGCGCGGCGCGCGGGAATGGTGGCATCCGGGGCGGCACGGCAAGATCTGTCTTGGGCCGAAGAAGGTTCTTGGCGTCTTTGGTGAACTGCACCCGAAAGTCCTTGCGGCGATGGATGTGAAGGGGCCGGCGGTTGCCTTCACGATCTGGCCGGAAGAGATTCCGATGCCGCGCAAGAAGAACGCGACGCGCCCGGCGCTTGCGATCAACGATCTTCAGGCGGTCGAGCGCGACTTTGCCTTTGTCGTGGACAAGGATGTAGAGGCGCTGACGCTGGTCAATGCGGCGGCGGGCGCGGACAAGGCGCTTATCGAGGATGTGCGGGTCTTTGACGAGTTCATCGGCGGTGCGCTTGGCGAGGACAAGAAATCCATCGCCGTGACCGTGCGCCTTCAGCCGACGGACAAGACGCTCAAGGAAGCCGATATCGAGGCTGTTGCGGGCAAGATCGTCGAGAAGGTTACCAAGGCGACGGGCGGCAGCCTGCGCGGGTAAGGGGGGAGGGGGCGCTGCCCCCTCTTGGCCAAAGGCCAATTCACCCCCGAGGTATTTTCACCAAGAAGAAGCGGCAGGGTTTGCCCGGCCTCTTGGGGTGTGCAAGGGAGCATGACATGACACTGAGAATCTATCTGTCCGGGGAAATTCACACCGATTGGCGCGAGCAGATCGTTGCGGGGGCCGAGGGGCTTGATGTGGCGTTCGATAGTCCGGTGACGGATCACGCGGCGAGCGATGATTGTGGGGTGGCGATCCTTGGGGCAGAGGATCAGAAGTTCTGGCACGATCACAAGGGCGCCAAGGTCAACGCCATCCGCACCCGCAAGGGGATCGAGGATGCGGATATCGTCGTCGTGCGGTTTGGCGAGAAATACAAGCAGTGGAACGCGGCCTTTGACGCGGGCTATGCGGCGGCGCTTGGCAAGTCGATCATCGTGTTGAGCCAGCCGGAGCATCAGCACGCGCTCAAGGAAGTGCATGCCGCCGCGCTGGCCGTGGCCGAAGAGCCGAAGCAGGTTGTCGAGATCCTGCGCTATGTGTTGACGGGTGCGCTTCCGGGGTAAGGGGCATGGGTTTTTCCCCTGTTGCCAGACCCTCGCTCCATGAGACAGAGTAAGTCACGCCAGCTTTGCGCGAGCGTTATGACAACTGTGAGCGTGGGGGAAAGGAACCAGGATGCTTCAGGAATTCAAGGATTTCATTGCCAAGGGCAATGTCATGGACATGGCCGTCGGGATCATCATCGGCGCGGCTTTTACGGCGATCGTCAAGTCGATGGTCGGCGACCTTATCAACCCGTTTGTCGGGCTTTTCCTTGGGGGTGTGGATTTCACCAACCTCTATGTGGTGCTCTCGGGCAGTGTGCCGGAAGGTGCGAGCCTTGAGGCGGCGCGCGAAGCGGGTGCGGCGGTCTTTGCCTATGGGGCCTTCATCATGGCGGTGATCAATTTTCTCATCATTGCTTTCGTCGTCTTCATGCTTGTGCGCTATGTGAACAAGGTCAAGGAAGCGGCAGCGAAGCAGGAAGAAGAGGCACCGGCCGAAGAAGCGCCCGCCGGGCCAAGCGAGCTTGATGTTCTGCTTGAGATTCGCGACGCGCTGAAGAAGTAAGACAAGAGACATTCCGGGGCAGTCCTGCCGCTGGCGGGGCTGCTCCTTTTTTGTGGAAAGGGGAAACGCGCAATGGAACAGGTATTGGACTACGTCGGCGATATGGGGCCGCTGGTCATTTCGGCGATCAAGGCGCTCGTCGTCATCGTCATCGGCTGGAGCGTGGCCGGGATCGTGAGCGGCATGGTGCGGCGCAAGGTTAACGCCAAGCCGGAGATCGACGACACGCTTGGCAACTTCGTGGCGTCGATGATCCGCTGGGTGATCCTGCTCATGGTGCTGATCGCGGTGCTTGGGCTTTTCGGGATCGAGGCGACATCGCTTGTCGCGGTGATGGGGGCGGCAACGCTGGCGATTGGCCTTGCGCTACAGGGCACGCTGAGCGATTTGGCGGCAGGGTTCATGCTTATCCTGTTCCGACCCTACAAGCTTGGCCAGTATGTCGATATTGGCGGCACGGCGGGGACGGTCAAAGATCTCAACCTCTTCATCACCGAGTTGGTGACGCCGGACAATGTGCAGATCATTATCCCCAATGGTCAGGCCTGGGGGGCGATCATCACCAATTATTCCGCACATGCGACGCGGCGTGTCGATCTCACCTTTGGCATTGATTATGGCAATGACGCCGATCACGCGATGGCGATTATCCTGCGCGAAGCCGTGGCCGAAGGGCGGGTCAAGGAAGACCCGGCGCCTTGGGTGCGCGTCACCAACCTCGGTGATAGCTCGGTTGATATCACCACGCGCCTTTGGGTCGATGCGGCGGACTATTGGGACGTGAAGTTTGCGCTTACCAAGACGGTCAAAGAGGCCTTTGACAAGGAGGGCGTCTCGATCCCCTATCCGCATGTGGTCGAGATCAAGAAACAGGGCTAAGACCCGTTTCCCAGACATGGAAAAGGCGCCCCGAAAGAGTGGGGCGCCTTTTGTCGTTCCCGGGTGGGAGGGTCAGCCCTTGAGAACGACGTTCGGAGACACGACGTCCAGCCCGAGCGCCTTGCCGACCGCATAGTAGGTCAGCTTGCCCGCGTGGACGTTGAGCCCGTTGAGGAGGTGCGGATCGTCTTCGCAAGCCTTGCGCCAGCCCTTGTCGGCGAGCGCGAGCATGAAGGGCATGGTCGCGTTGCCAAGGGCGATGGTCGAGGTGCGGGCCACGGCGCCGGGCATGTTGGCAACGCAGTAATGCATGATCCCGTCCACGTCATAGATCGGGTCCGCATGGGTCGTGGCGCGAGAGGTTTCGAAGCAACCGCCTTGGTCGATGGCGACATCGACGAGCGCCGCGCCGGGCTTCATGGTCGAGAGCTGGGCGCGGGAGACGAGCTTGGGCGCGGCGGCGCCGGGGATGAGGACCGCACCGATCACCATGTCGGCCTGTTCGAGCAATTCGGCGGTGTAGCCTGCCGAGGAGAAGCCGGTCTTGAAGGTGCCGCCAAAGACGTCATCGAGATAGCGCATGCGAGGCAGGGAACGGTCGAGCACTGTCACATCCGCGCCCATGCCCGCAGCGATGCGGGCGGCATGGGTGCCGACGACGCCGCCACCGATCACCAAGACCTTGGCAGGGCCGACGCCGGGGACGCCGCCCATGAGCACGCCGCGCCCGCCATTGGCCTTTTGCAGGGTCCATGCGCCGACCTGCGGCGCGAGGCGGCCCGCGACCTCGGACATGGGGGCCAGAAGCGGCAGGCCACCGGCGGCGTCAGTCACGGTTTCATAGGCGATGGCGGTGCAGCCAGAGGCGATCAGGTCATGGGTCTGATCCGGGTCGGGGGCGAGGTGCAGATAGGTGAAGAGGAGTTGGCCCTCGCGCAGCATCTTGCGCTCGCCAGCCTGGGGTTCCTTCACCTTCACGATCATGTCGGAGATCGCAAAGACCTCTTCTGCGGTGTCGATGATCTTGGCCCCGGCGCGGGTATAGTCTTCGTCGTTGAAGCCCGAGCCAGTCCCGGCCCCGGCCTGAATATAGACCTCGTGGCCGTGGGCGACGGCTTCTTGCGCGGCGTTCGGTGTCATACCAACGCGGAATTCTTGTGGTTTGATCTCTGTGGGGCAACCGATTTTCATATGTGTCCTCCCTGTTCCCTGTGGCGGAGCTTGCCGGATTTTCTTCGCAAAGTGCTGCAAAAATAGGCAAAATATGAAAGTGCAAATGGGAGATTCTTCGCGTAGATATGGGGAATGGGAAAAGGAGCTTCGCGAAAATGTCGCTAGACCAGACGGATCGTCGGATTCTCACGGTCCTTCAGAAGCAAGGCCGGATCTCCAACGCGGACCTGTCGGAGGCTGTCAACCTTTCGCAGTCGGCCTGTCATAGGCGGGTGCATCGCCTCGAACAGGAAGGGTATATCCGAGAGTATGTCGCGCTTCTTGATGCGCGCAAGATGGCGGTGCCGACGACTGTGTTCGTGGAAATTTCGCTCTCAGGGCAGGCCGAAGACGTGCTTGGCGCGTTCGAGACGGCGGTGTCGCGAATCCCGGATGTGCTTGAATGTCATCTCATGGCTGGGTCGGCGGATTACCTTTTGAAGGTGGTGGCCGAGAACACGGACGATTTCGCGCGTATCCATCGGCAATACCTTTCGCGCCTGCCGGGGGTTGTCAGGATGCAGTCGTCTTTTGCGCTGCGCACGGTGTTCAAGACGACGGCGCTTCCGGTTTAGGGGGGAGGGGCGCTGCCCCTCACGTCGCTTTTGCCCTGCAATAGCGACGCTCACCCCGGAGTATTTTTACAGAGAAGAAGAGCGGGGCCTTAGCGATAGGGTGGCACCGGGTCGTTTGGCGCGGCCGTGGCGTGATAGACGGCGCGGGCGATGGCGCGGGCGAGGCAGGTGGCGGCGGCGTGGCCGAGCCAGAGCGTGTCGGCGACCGGATCGGTGAGCGGTTTGCCCGCGGTTGAAACAGCGAAGACGAGATCGCCATCCATCGGCGTATGGGAGGGCACCAGCGCGCGGGCCATGCCGTCATGGGCGGCAGTGGCGAGGCGGGTGCATTGGCTTTGGTCGAGGGTGGCGTCGGTGGCGACGATGGCGATGGTGGTGTTAGCGTTGTGGCTTGCGAGTTTCGTTGGCGGCAGGCCGGTCGGGATCGTCTTGGCCGGGCCGTGGCCGCCGAACTCCTCGCCGACCTCGAAGGGAGCGGCCCAGAAATGGGTGCCGTCGACGGTCGCATCGCCAAGCGCGTTGACGGCGACCAGCGCGCCGACCGTATGGCCCGAGGGGAGCGTTGCGGAGGCAGACCCGAGGCCGCCCTTGCGGGTTGCGAGCATGGCGCCAGTGCCGGCGCCAGTCGTGCCGATCCGGAAGTCCGTGGCAGCGTTGGAGAGGGCCTCGGCACCGAGGCGTTTATAGGGGTTCTCGGGCCAGTTCTTGTCACCGCCATTCAGCAGGTCGAAGAGGATCGCGCCGGGCACGATCGGCACGCGCTGTTCGCCGACGGCAAAACCACGGCCCGCCGCGCGTAAAGCATCGGCCACGCCGGAGGCGGCATCGAGGCCAAAGGCGGAGCCGCCCGAGAGCACCAGCGCGTCGACCTGTTGCACGGTTTTGTCGGGGGCGAGCAGGTCGCTTTCGCGCGTGCCGGGCGCGCCGCCCATGACATGCAGCCCCGCAGTAAAGGGCGCGTCCGCTGTCAGCACGGTGACGCCGGTCTTGATCGCGGCATCAGACGCATTGCCGACGCGCAGCCCGGGGATATCTGTGATGAGGTTCTTGGGACCGGGGGTCATGGGGCGCTCCGTTGCATGTCTTGCAGGCAGAGTAGCGGTGGACGTGCGCGAATGCGACGCCAGAGTCGCAAAGGGGCTTGATCGGGGGCGCGGAAGGCGGCAAAGGAAGAGAAGAGCAATCGGCGATGGCGTCGCCACGGCCCGATTAGGCCGCGCTCGTCTTTCCCAGTCCTGAACGCCGGGACCTCTTTGATCGGAGGTCTATTATGACTGCACGTCCTGAATTCTATCGTTTCCACAATGGCGAGAAAGCACGCCTGCAATTTGCCGAGGCCGAGTATGCGGCGCGGATTGACGCCCTACGTAAGCGTATGGGTGAGGCGGGGGCCGAGGCGGCTGTGTTCACCTCGATGCACAATGTCTCCTATTACTCGGGCTTCACCTATTGTTCTTTCGGGCGGCCCTATGCGCTTGTCGTGACAGACACGGAATGCGTCACGATCTCGGCCGGGATCGACGCGGGCCAGCCTTGGCGGCGCTGTTATGGCGACAACATCACCTATACCGATTGGCAGCGCGACAACTACTGGCGCGCGATCTGCTCGGTGACGGGGGAGGGGCGCAAGATCGGGTATGAGAGCGATCACCTGACCCTTTTGCAGAAGGGGAAATGCGAGGCGTTCCTCAAGCCCGCCGCGATGGTCGATCTATACGAGACGACGATGCGCCAGCGGATGCATAAATCGCCCGCCGAGCTGGACATGATCCGCGCGGGCGCGGCGGTGGCCGATGTGGGCGGCTATGCGATCCGTGACGCGGTCAAGATCGGGGCGCGGGAGATCGACATTGCCATGGCCGGGCGCGATGCGATGGAGCTTGAGATCGCGAAGCGGTTCCCGGATGCGGAATATCGCGACACGTGGGTCTGGTTCCAGTCAGGGATCAACACCGACGGGGCGCATAACCCGGTGACCAGCCGGGCGCTTGAGCGGGGCGATATCCTGTCGCTCAACACCTTTCCGATGATCTCGGGCTATTACACGGCGCTTGAGCGGACGATGTTCGCGGGCGAGGTCGATGCCGAGAGCCTACGGATTTGGGAGGCGAATGTCGGGGCGCATGAGTTGGGGATTTCCCTGCTCCAGCCCGGAGCGAGCTGTGCGGAGGTGACGCATAAGATCAACGCGTTCTTTGCCGAGCGCGACCTGCTGCAATACCGGACCTTTGGCTATGGGCATTCGTTTGGCGTGTTGTCGCATTACTATGGCCGTGAGGCGGGGCTAGAGCTTCGTGAAGATATCGACACGGTGCTTGAGCCGGGGATGGTTATCTCGATGGAGCCGATGCTCACGATTGCCGAGGGGCAGCCGGGGGCCGGGGGCTACCGCGAGCATGATATTCTTATCATTACCGAGGATGGGAACGAGAATATCACCGGCTATCCCTATGGGCCGGAATTCAACGTGGTTGGATAAAGGAAAGGGCGGGGCGTGAGGCTCCGCCCTTTTGGATTGGAGGATGGCGGTTATGCGGGACTTTTCAGCCGTTCAATTGTTCTATGTATCGTCGTGCCAATCCACCTTTGACGGCCGCTGGCCTGAAGCGACAAATTCGAGAAGTGCGTCAAAGACCATCTTGCGATCCATTGTCCAAGAGCTGGGGAAAGTATCCACTTGTCCATTCGACAGAACGAAAGCTTCCTTTGGGCCTTCACTCTGTTCCCTCAATGGATTCCGCGAACTGAATCCGGCATCACCCTCAAATCGCAGAAACATCAGCCACCCATATTGCCGGTTGAGTAGCGCACAAAGCGATGATCCGTTGCCTTCGGACATCCAGATTTCGAGGTCATCCGTATGCCCATGCGAAGCGAGAAGTCTTTCCGCTTCCTCGACCCCGGCAAGGCTGTGCTGTTCTCCGTTGATCGTGACGTGCATACCAATATTGCGCTCCGAGAAGTTCGCACTAGACTACTCCGCCGATGGCATAAGGGCAATTTGGGCTCAAAGCAGACATTTGCATAGACCTGCCTGAGGCCTCCAACACGGTGCCGCACCGCCTCGTTGCACCCGCTGATTGAGTTGGCCGATCTTGGCTTCTCGCCAGCCAATCACAGGTGGCAGGATGCCGCGAGACGCTTGGACTCATTTTTGTTCGGCGGCTCCCCTAACCCAATCGGCGAATGTCTTAACGCCGTGCTTGTTGCGCGACAGGGGATTGAGCACGAGGGAATAGGCAAATCCGGGCAGCTCTGGACCGGGGATTTGCCGGTAGCGACCTGATTTCAGACCTTCCTCGACCAACGCGCTGCTGGACAAAAGCAGACCCAGTCCCTGATCCAGCGCGTTGAAAGCCGCACTTTCATCGCTGAAACGGGTAATGCTGTTTGACGGGAACGGTTCCCCGGCTTCCTTGAACCATTCTTCCCAGGTCGGGCCGCCCATGTCCGGGTTGCGCCAGCGGAATCCCAGCAGTCGGCTGTCTTGCAAGCCGGTTTCCGGGCGGTCAGCCAAACTGACAGGGATGTAGCGATCCGAGAACAAAACCTCAGTTTCCTCATTCGCGGAGGCCTGGGGGCCATATCTGATCGCTAGGTCCAGCCGGTCAACCCGCAGGTCCAAAACATCGTCATCGGTTTCGACCTCAACCCTGATCTCGCCGTGCTTGTCGAAAAAATCCGGCAGGCGCGGAACCAGCCAGCGTTCTGCAAAGGCATATGTTGTTGTGACCCGAACCAGCGATTGTTCAACGTCCTTGTCGAGCATTGCGAAGGCTTCGCCCAAAATATCAAAAGCCGTCTGCAGCTTGGGGAACAACTCTTGCCCGGCGGGAGTGAGGGCGATCTGACGGGGCCGGCGCTCCACCACCTGGAACCCAAGGTAGGCTTCCAAATGTCTGATCTGGTGGCTTATGGCGGTGGCGGTGACGCCCAGTTCTTCCGCAGCCTCGGCAAAACTGAGCCTCCGGGCGACCGCTTCGAAGGCTCGAATTGCGTTTAACGGCGGCAGTTTACGCATGGCGTCTGCCACTTGCGCAAAGAAAACTCAGCATGGCCTGATGAATGGTCATTTGTTTTTTGGCCTCCTCTTTCTGAAGCTTGCTGAATGAAAAGGGAGAGAAAAATGACACATAATATTATCACCACCCGGCGGCGGTTGATCAAGGGGGGGCTTGCGGTCGCGACTGCCATCGCTACCCCGGCCGTCTTGCGCGCACAGGGTCGCCGCGAACTGTCGATGCTCACTTGGGCAGGCCATGCCGACCCCGCCGTGATCGGCGCATTCGAGGAGACGCACAATGTTCGTATCCGCGCCAAGGAATATGTCGGCGGCGACCAGATGCTCGCGCAAATTGCGCAGTCTCCAGCCGGAACCTACGATGTAATCCTGTCGGATGCGGAATACGTCGTGCAATTGCAGCAAGCGGGTTTCATTGAGCCGCTGGCGCCTGAGGACTATCCGTTCGACGACTTTTTTCCGGAGTTTCAGACCTTCCGCGGCCACTGGTTTGACGGTCAGCCCTATGCGGTCTTTCTGCGGTTCGGTTTCCTCGGGCTGTCCCACAACCGCGCCGCGATGAGCGAGGCCGAAGCCCGCAGCTATCGCACCATGTGGGATCCGCAGCATGAGGGGCGCATCGGCCATTTCGACTGGCATCTGCCCAATCTGGGCGCGTTGAGCCTCCTCAATGGCAACGCGTCGCCTTTTGATCTTGATGAGGCGCGCTGGACGGAACTGACCGAGACGATGATGTCGCTCCGGCCTCAGGTGCGCGGTTTCTATGATTACGGCGGGATGCTGTCGGCGCTGCGTTCGGGCGAGGTCTCCGCGATCCCCGGCATCGGTGACTGGATCACCGGCGTGCTGGCCCGCGATGGTGCGGATGTCACCACGACAATCCCCGAGGAAGGTGGCCTGCAATGGACCGAGTCGCTGTCGATCGGCACGCAGTCAGAAAATCAGGATCTGGCCCAGAAATTCATCCAATACATGCTGTCGCCAGAAGGGCAGGTGAAGACCGCCACGCTCAGGGCTTATCCGGCGATGATCCCGAGGCGGGCAGGCTGGGCGCGGCTGAATGATGAACTGCCGGGAGTGGCGCAGCGCCAGAACATGGTGCTGAACGGGCCCAATGCACTCGATGAGATCCGGGCCGGGCGCATCCGGCTGCGGGAGCTTCCGGTACAGCAATCGCTGGAAACCTGGAACGACGCCTGGACGCGTTACAAGAACGCCTGATGTCCGGTTCGGCCCCGGCACAATCGTCGGGGCCGCAGCCCTATCGGAGATATCGACATGACTTCCTCTACTTTCCCGGCCCGTACTTCGGGGCGCCGGTTCCACTTCTTCTTTCACCGTGCCTGGCAGGCGCTTTGGGTCCTGCCGCTGCCTGTCTGGCTGCTGCTGTTTTTTGCAGTGCCGCTTGGTTTGCTGGTGGCGATTTCATTCTGGTCCGTGGTGAACTACCGGCTGACGCCGGACGCCACGCTGTCGGCCTGGCGCTATGTTCTAGGTCTCGATTTCCTCTGGGCCAGTTTCTGGCGCAGCTACGGAGTGTCGCTTGCCAGTGCGGTCGCCATTTCGCTGCTGGCCTTTCCGGCCTCCTACGCGATGGCCTTTGTCGCAGCCCCGCGTCAGCGGCTGATCCTGCTGGGGCTTGCGATTGCGCCGTTTTTCACAAGCTATCTCGTCCGCATCTATTCCTGGCAGGTCTTCCTGACAGAAGGCGGCGTGATCCCCTCCATCGTTCAGGCGCTCGGCGGCAAGGGGGAAAGCCTTCTCAACACCTATTTCGCGCTGTTTCTTGGCCATGCGACGCTGGCGCTGCCGGTGGTTCTGATCCTGCAGACCATCGCCCTTGCCAATGTGGACCGGACCGGGATTTCGGCTGCCGCCAACCTTGGCGCGCGTCCCGGAGCCATCCTGTTCCGCGTTATCCTGCCCGCGGCCCGGCCCGGGCTGACGCTGGGGCTGCTGTTCGCCTTCCTGTTGTCCTATGCCGAATTCGTCAGCGCCTCCTATCTGGGCGGCGGCACCTTCCAAACCCTGCCGATCCTCGTGACGGACCTTGTTCGGGCCGGTCAGCAATGGCCGCGCGCCGCCGTGGTGTCGCTGCTGATGATCGCCAGCCTGCTGGTCACAGCCTTTGTAACCGTCCGCTGGGCCTACCGAGAGAAAGGATAAGACATGCCTCCGCATCTGAAACACGCCTTGCCAAGAGCATTCTGGATTGCCGGACTCGCATTGGTTTTCCTGCTGCTCTACGCACCGATCCTGTCGGCGGTCCTGTTTTCCTTCAGCGCCGACCGCTTCCCGAGCCTCAGCATGTCCGGGTTCAGCACCAAATGGTACGCGCAGGTCCTGACCGACCGCGCCATGCTGGAGGCCCTCTGGAACAGCCTGACGGTTGCCGGGATCACCGCAGTGATCGCCACAACTCTGGGATTTGCCGCAGCCTATGCGGACTATCGTTTTAGGTTCTTTGGTCAGAAAGCCGTGCTGGCGCTTGCCTTGCTGCCGCCGACGGTGCCGCTGGTTATCCTTGGCCTCGCCATGCTGGCCTTCTTCTCCCGCATTGGCATTGCCGGCACGCTTGCGGCCGTAGTTGCAGCGCATGTGGTGATCGCCGCACCCTTTGCGATGGCGGTCTGCCGTCTGCGGCTGGCGCAGTTGGATGAGACGCTGGAAACCGCAGCGCAGAACCTCGGTGCATTGCCGCATTCCGCGCTCGCCCGTATCGTGCTGCCGCACACGCTGCCTGCCATTCTCGCTGCCTTCCTGATCACCTTTGCCGTGTCATTCGACGAGTATGTGATCTCTTGGTTCACGGGTGGCTTGAACCAGACCATTCCGGTTGCGGTTCTGACCACCCTTCAGGGGCAGGTCGATCCGACCATTCACGTTATCGGCACATTGAGTTTTTCCGTCACGCTGACGCTGGTTCTGATCGCGCTTGCCGTGGTCCTGAGCCAGAGCGGCGGCGCTATGTCCAAGGAGGAGACATCATGACCAACGCACATCTGAAACTGGAGGGGCTTGCAAAGTCCTATGGTAAATTCATCGCCGTCGAAGAGTTCTCGCTGGATATTGCCGAAGGGGAGTTCATCGCAATCATGGGGCCGTCCGGCTGTGGCAAGACCACGAGCCTGCGCATGCTTGCGGGTCTTGAAACGGCAGACCGCGGTGAAATCACCCTTGCGGGCACCCGGATCGACCAACTGCCGGTCTGGGAGCGGGAAACCCCCATGGTCTGGCAAAGCCTGGCGCTGTTCCCCTTCATGACTGTGCGGGAAAACGTCGAGTTCGGGCTAAAGATGCGCGGCGTTGCCGGGGCAGAGCGCCGCCGCCGCGCTGACGACTGGCTGGAACGGTTGGGCATTTCCACCTATGCAGACCGCAATGTTGCGCGTCTTTCAGGCGGTCAGCGCCAGCGTGTTGCCCTCGCTCGCAGCCTGGTGCTGGAACCCAAAGTGCTGCTCTTGGACGAGCCGCTGTCGGCACTGGACGCCCATATGGCGATCAAGATGCAAGGCGAACTGAAGAAGCTCCAGCGCGAGCTTGGTATCACCTTTGTCTATGTCACGCACAGCCATTCAGAGGCCTTTTCGCTCGCCGACCGGGTTGTCATCATGAACGCCGGCAGGGTGGAGCAGATTGGCAGCCCGCAGGACATCTTTCTGCGACCCCGCAGCAAATTTGTGGCGCAGTTTGTCGGCGGGATCAGCCTTCTGGAAGGCAAGATCTCAAGCAGAGAGGAAGGCAAACGCTTTCTCGACACACGCGACGGCAAAGTCCGGCTCGCCAACAGCAGCGGGCTGGCCGAAGGCGCAGCCGCAGATCTGGCTGTCCGGGCGGATAGGATTTCCGTGACGGTTGAGCCGGGCTGGGGTGAAAACGAAATCGCCTGCACTCTGATCTCTGAGGAGTTCGCCGGAGCGGTTGTCAATTTGCATCTTGAAACCGCGTCAGGTCACAACCTCGTGGCGCAACTCCAACAGCGCGATCTGGAGCAGTTAGACGCAAGCATCGGTGCGCGTGTCTATGCGTCCTGGCACTCCGACGACGGCTTTCTTCTGGCGACTGCGCGACAATCGGGGGCGGGCCCCAAGGCGAGGGCTGCATGAGGTCTGTTCTCGACAACACCCTGGACGCTCTGCGTCGCGCCGGGCGGGATGGGGAGGTTTTTCTGTCCCTGTTGCCGGACCGCGCCCGCGCGGAAGCACGTCAAAGCGATGGTCGCACCGAACGATTGGGCCCTCTGGATGGGAGCACGGTCTCTTGGAAGGATATGATCGCGATCAAGGGCGTCCCCACGCGTGCAGGCGCCTCGCGCCGGCTTTCGGAGGCGCCCGCCGCTGCGGATGCAGAGGTCGTAGACCGGGCCAGCAAAGCCGGTTTGATCAGCATCGGCGTCACCAATCAATCGGAACTGGCGTTCTCCGGGATCGGCTACAATCCGCACCACGGAACGCCGATGATAGAGGGGCGGGTGCCGGGGGGCTCGTCCTCCGGGGCGGCGGCCTCTGTTGCGCGCGGGATCACCCGATTGGCGGTTGGTACCGATACGGCTGGCTCCTGCCGGGTGCCCGCGGCGTTTCAGGGCGTGGTGGGCTTTCGTCCCTCGCGCGGACGGTATCCGATGCGCGGCGTGATGCCGCTTGCACCCAGCTATGACACGGTTGGAAGTTTTGCCCGCTCGGTTGCCGATATCATGGAATTGGATGCCGTTCTGTCAGGCGATGCAGCCACTCCCGACGCGGTCGGCCGTCTTTCGGTTGCGATCGACGTGCTCGAGGGGGGCGATGTTGCCGCGCCGGTTTCCCAACGCTGCAAGGAGGCGGTGACGGATCTCAAACAGGCGGGCGTCTTGATGGAATACATAAGACAGTCACCGTTGGATCAGGCGCTGACGCTGATCAGTGCGGGCGGGTGGCCAGGGGCCTTCGAGGCAGTCCGGACCAATGGTCACCTGCTCGAAGGTGCTGACACCGATCACCTCGACCCCTTCGTCGCGGCACGGTTGCGTGCTTCGGCCCGTCTCGATGCGTGCAGCATCGCTGGGGTTGAGCTTGGAGCCAGTGAACTACGCGAAACCATCCGCGTGGCCGATACGATTTACATTCTACCCACGGTCGGAATCGAGGCGCCGAGGCTCGCGCCGCTGCTAGAAGACCCAGAAGCCTTTGCCGCAGCAAATGCTGCTGCTCTCCGCCTGACCATGCTGGCCAGTCTTCTGGATTTGCCGGCGATCTCTCTTCCCGTCGGAAGAACTCGTGATGGCTGCTGGGTGGGATTGCAGTTGGTTGGTCCGCCGGACAGTGACCGCACCCTGCTTGCCACCGCGGCAATGGTTGAAACGCTGCTCGTGCGAAAGGAAGCCCTGACATGATCCGTAATCCAATCCAATGGCCGAACGGTGCCCGCTGTGCCTGTGCGATCACGTTTGACGTGGATGCCGACAGCCTGATCCACATTGCCCGTCCGGACGACGGGCACCGCCGCCTTTATCCGATCAGCATGGGCCGCTATGGCCCGAATTCCGGTGTGCCGCGTATTCTTGAAACCTACCGGCGAATGGGACTCAAACAGTCCTTTTTCATGCCCGGCTGGGTGATGGAACAATACCCCGAAACGGTCGAGGCGATCCTCGCCGGCGGACATGAGATCGGTCACCACGGGTATCTGCACGAAGACCCTGCGGAACAGAGCGCGGAGGAACAGACCTATTGGTTTGAGCGGGCGCTTGAGGTTCACCGTCAGATGACCGGCAGCACCCCGCGCGGCTATCGCGCCCCGGTCTATAATGTCACCCCTGAGGTGCTGTCGCTCGCGGTGACGCACGGGTTGACCTATGAAAGCTCGATGATGGCGGACGATCTGCCCTATCGGATCGACACCGCATCCGGATCTCTGTTCGAATTGCCGGTGCATTGGGGCAGCGATGACTGGCCGCCTTTCGCGCATTTCGACGAGATCGGCTACAAGATGCCGGTGATGTCTCCGCGCCGTGGGCTGGAAGCCTCCTTTGAGGAGTTTGAAGCGCAATACGAGGCTGGCGGACTCTGGATCGGCATTTGGCACCCGTTCCTGACTGGGCGGCTGGCCCGCTGGCGGGTGGTGGAGCGGTGGCTCGAAGAGGTGTTGTCGAGAGGCGATGTCTGGTTCGCACCGCTGGAAGAGATCGCCGCCTATGTCGCGGGCCAGGAAGCCGAAGGCGCTTGGCAGCCGCATCGCGAGCCCGCAGCCCCCTACCCACATCCCGTCCTGATGGAGAAATAAAGATGGATACCCTCAATACCCCCTTTGATGCCGCGCGGCCCGACGGTGAAAACCCGAGCGCACATCAGACTCTTGCAGAGGCTGGACGCCTCAGCCCCAATACCACCTACACCATTCCCGCCCGTCAGGGCCGGGCGATGCGCGTGAAAAAGGGTGAACTGCTTTCGGTTATCAACCGCGATGGCAGCCAGATCGGCGACTTCTGGGCTTTTGCCGAAGGTGACTGCAACGAATACCTGTCGATGGAGCACCTGCGCCCGACGCTACAGCGTGTCTCGCCGCGCCCCGGCGACGCGCTGGTGACCAACCGGCGGCGCCCTATCCTGACACTGGTTGAGGACACTTCGCCCGGCGTTCACGACACGCTTGTCGCGTCCTGCGATATTCACCGGTATGCCCAACTTGGACATCAGGGCTATCACGACAATTGCACCGACAACCTGCGCATGGCGTTGGGGGCAATCGGCTTGCGTCCGACATCAGTGCCTTGCCCGCTGAACCTCTGGATGAACACGCCTGTCGTCGACGGTGGCGCGATGGAGTGGCGCCCCCCCGTCTCGACCAAAGGGGACCGTGTGCTGTTCCGCGCTGAAATGGATGCGGTGGTGGTGATTTCCTGCTGCCCGATGGACCTTCTGCCGATCAATGGCACAGATGCGCAGCCGCGGGCGCTGGAAGTCCTGCTTCACCGGGAACCGGAATGAACCTGCCAGCAGAAAAAATTGGAGGCGCGGATTTCGGTCCGCGCCCCATGGTTCTACCTTTTCAGTGTCTTGTTTCAGGCCGCCTGTGCGGCCCCTCCGGCCATTTTCACCACCAAATCGCGGGTACGGGCCTCTGCCGTTTCAACCGACGCCTCGTGTCGTGCGTCCTTGAATTCCTGATACTCGATCGCGATCGTCTCGATATCCGCTTGCGCGACGCCGAAGTAATGCGCACAGGCCGCCAGAGCCGGGTCAAGCGCGTTGAGATGCGCCCGCGGCCCACCCGGAGCAAAGCCGAATTCACCACGCGAAGACAACACCACCAGCCGTTTGCCCGACAGGATCGGTTCGATCGGCGTATCACCACGCGCAAGGTCGAAGGAAAAGGTCTTGCCGATCCGGGCCACGTGATCGATCCAGCCTTTCAAGGCGGTCGGCATCCCGTAATTGTACATCGGCGCCCCCATGACCAGGATATCCGCCGCAACCACTTCCTCAACGAGTTCGTCGGACAGGGCCAGACGCTCGTTCATCCACGGCTCACGGTCCTCGGGCGGGGTGAAGGCGGCATGGATGAATTTATGGTCGATCGCCGGAATCGGGTTCAACCCGACATCCCGGGTGATCACTTTCGTCTCCGGTGCTTGAGCCAGAAAGTTCTGCGTGAACAGCCCGGTCAGGTGGCGTGTGAGAGAGCGTTCTTCAAGCTGGGCGCTTGCATCGATTCGCAACAGAGTGGGCATGGGGAATCTCCTGATTTTATGCACTGTGCATTGTGCCTACCAAGCGACCAACCCTTTGGCGAAAGCGAATTTTTCAGGGCGCGGATGAATGAGATTCATCAGGCCTCCTCTTCAAACAGAAAGGACAAGACCGATGCGGCGCCTGCCTCCGCTCCACGCGCTCCGAGCTTTTGAAGCTGCCGCTCGGCATCTGCACTTTGCCCGCGCCGCGGCCGAGCTTCACCTGACGCCGACCGCAATCAGCCACCAGATCCGCCAGCTGGAAGAGATCCTGGAGGTGAAGCTCTTTCACCGCTATCCGCGCCCAATCCGCCTGTCGGCGGAAGGCGCGGCACTATACCCGGTGCTGCGCGAGAGTTTCGACCGTATGAGCAGTGCCATCGCAGGGATTTCGCATCTGGATACGGATCGCCCGTTGACGGTGTCCGTTACGGTGGCCTTCGCCAGCCTCTGGCTCATGCGGCGATTGCCTGCCTTGCGCAGTCAGACAGGGCTGAACCTTAAGGTGGAGGCCGAGAACCAGCCGGTAGATCTATCCAGTAGCGATGTCGACTTTGCGGTTCGCTACGCAGGTCAGGCAGAGCCAGAAGACCAATGGCTCCCGCTGTTTGAAGACAGCTTGATCCCGCTCTGCGCGCCGGAACTGCTGCGCCGGACTCCCGTGAAGGACGACGCCGGTATTTTGCGCCTGCCGCTGATCCAATACCGCTGGAATTGCGGTGCGGAAGCGTCGCCGAGCTGGCAGCGCTGGTCTCACGCTGCGAGGCTTGGGGGGGCGGTGCCTGAGATCGCACAGCACTTTTCCGAGGAGATCAATGCCATTGACTCTGCGCTTGCAGGGCAGGGCGTGGTACTGGCTTCCAGCGTCTTGGCCAGCGCCGCTGTGGCGGCCGGGCACCTGGTGCGCCTGTCTGACGTGGGTTTGCCCGGCAGAACTTTTTGGGCGGTGAGCCGCAGTGATCATCCGCGCTTTGCTGACGTGGAACGCTTTGCGTCATGGGCGCGTGCTTCTTGGTAGGTCTGCGCGTTGCATGGTTTCAGCACATCTGCGGTGGGCTCGGAGTTAGTACTGCCTGAGACCTCCAGCACGCGGCCGCACTGTCCCCCCTACCTCTCCGCCAGCCGCTTCTCGATCGCCTCCAGTCGGGCGAGGACTTCGTCGCGGTAGGTGTCGGTGCGGGCGTTGTCTTCTTCGTGGTGGGCGTCTTGCATGGAGTTGACGATGAGGCCGACGAGGAGGTTCACCACGGCGAAGGTCGTCAGGAGGATGAAGGGCACGAAGAAGGCCCAGGCGTAGGGGTAGGCTTCCATCACCGGGCGAACGATGCCCATGGACCAGCTCTCAAGTGTCATGATCTGGAACAGGGTGTAGGCGGAATCTCCGAGGTTGCCGAAGAACTCGGGGAAGGTCGCGCCGAAGAGTTTGGTCGCCATGACGGCGCCAATGTAGAAGATCATCGCCATTAGGAGAAAGACGCTCCCCATGCCCGGAAGGGCGGTGATGAAACCTTCGACGACGCGGCGCAGGCGGGGCGCGTTGGAGACCACGCGCAGCACGCGGAGGATGCGCAGCGCCCGTAGCACTTGGAACCCTTGGGTCGCGGGGACGAGGGAGATGGCGACGATGGCGAGGTCAAACACGTTCCAGCCGTCGCGGAAGAAGGCGAGGCGACGGGCAAAGAGTTTGAGGCCGATCTCGATGACGAAGATCGTCAGGCAGGCCATGTCGAGGGCGAGGATCAGGCCCCCGGCGCGCGCCATCACGGGGGCAGAGGTCTCAAGCCCCAGAAGGATCGCGTTGAAGACGATGATGGCAAGGATCGTGTTGCGGAATAGGGCGCTGTCGACAAGGCGTTCCACGGATTGTCGCAAAGGGTCTCTCCTACGGAAAAGGGTCTCCGCGGATATGGCCCGCCTCCCCGAGTATCTCAAGGGGCGGCGGTGTGAATTTGGTGTGATTTCTGCGGTGCTTAGCGACCAAAGCCCGAGAGCGCCCGGTAATCAATCGTCTCGAGCAGCGGTTGCATAACGTCCGGCGACGCGCCTTCGGCCTGCACGAGGATGCGGTGGTCGATGAGGGCGCTCATCTGGTTGTCCTGAAGCATGTATTTCTGACGCCCGACGCGGACGATCTTGGCCCCCATGAGGGCGGCGTTGCCGATCATGCCGGACATGGCGCCGACCATGGGATTGTCGGCCATGAGGCGGATGGTGAAGCTTTCGCCACCGCCGGAATATTCGGCCTCGGCCCCGACACCGCCGCCCATCATGGCGAGGCCAGCGTTCATCTCGGTGTCGACCTCTCGGGTCCAGCCGTCGGGCGCGGGCGGTAGATACTCCGAAAGCGCATCGGTCTTGAGGGCGAGCATCTGTTGCTTGGCGTATTCAAGCTCTTCGAGGGCATAGGCGACGTCGCCCTCTTCATAGGCTTGTTTCGCGCTGTCGAGGGCGTCGGTGATCTCGTCCGCGGCGAGAGGCGCGGCAGAGAGGGCCAGGGCGGCGATCAGAGGAAGGGTGCGGAACATGGGTTTTCCTTTCAATCAGGCAGGAAACAGGAACAAAGCGCCTTCTATGCTAGGGCCAGAGTTGGATTCTCGCCAGAGGTTCGTGGCGAGCCTTTCCAAACGGGTTCGATTTTGCCAATCTTTCCGGGAAAGCCCCGGAATTCGTGGGGTGAGGTGATGTAAATCACATTAACATCACCTATATACCGGATAAGTTATTGAAAACGAGGAGACACCATGGCCGATTTTGACGCCCAGCTGCGCGAGTCGCAGGAGCAGGTCGCTGCTGCGCAGGCGAAGATTTCCGAACTCACCGGGCGGATTGACACTGCGCGCGCCAAGATGAAGAGCGGCGATGATATCGCCATCGACATCGAAAACGCGACGCTGGATGACGTGCATGCCCATACCGAGGTCATGAATGCCAACATTGCCGAGCTTATCATGGGGCTTGATGATGTGACGGCGGCGTTTTCCAAGGATTTCGACGCCATGCGCGACAAGACCGGATGGGAGAGCTTTGTCGGCATCTTTAGCCGGGGCAAGGCCGATTCCATGCGTCAGGAACGCATCAAGACTGCCAATATCGACGACAAGCTTCAGGATTTGATCGCCAAGTCCGACGTCATCACCAAGCTGCTCGAAGGGCAGTTGGCGGTGCTCAATGAGCAGAAAGAGAAGGTCGAGGCGAACCTTACGGAAACGCTCGATGAGCGGGAGTACACGGTCGGCGAGTTGGAGAGCTTGCGCGCGGAAATTCTTGGGATGGATCCGAAGATCATCGAGTTGGAGAACAAGATCTCGGTCGAGCAGGACGCGGCGGCGCGCACCAAGCTCGAGACGGAACTTGCCGATCTCAACAAGGCCTATAACGAGAAGGTGCAGCAGGAGCAGGTCAAGCTCGCCAAGAGCCAGACGCTTGAGCGGTATATCGAGAAGGGCAAGACCTGGGTCGATAGTCTTCAGAACCAGGCGGCGACGCAGATGGTTCTCATCAACAAGCTTCAGACCGACACGAAGCAGCGCGTGGTGCTTTATGATGCGCTGACGAAATCGCTCAAGACCGCGCAGCAGCAGGACATTGCGCACCGGATCAACGAGATCGGGGTCGAGACCGACAAGGAGGCGCAGGCCTCGATGGCGGCAATCGGCACGGCAACGAACCAGCGGATGGCGGACATGATGGAAGCGCATGAAGGCCACATGGTCTTTGCCCGCGAGGTTCTTGAGGCGAAGGCCAAGGCGGATGAACGTTTCGCCCGCCGGTTCGAGAAGATCGTCGAGAAGCACGACAAGAACCTTTATGGGGCGTGATGTCGGACTCGAAAGAATTTGCCTTCAATCAGTGCGTCCGCAATGCACAAGAAGATCGCCAGTATGCCTACTTTCGGGTAACATCCGAGCACCCTTTGAATGATCTTGAAAGCCGGCTTGGGATGACCCCCATACGTTTCTGGAACAAGGGCGACATAGTGGAAAGGGGTGGGCGTAAGTTCCGACGTCGGCAGTCATCTTTCCAGGTCGAAAGCGGTCTGAAAGAAAGCGACCCGCTGGTGGACCACATTCTGACGTTGCACGACAAGTTGGAACCGAAGGCAGAAGAACTGAGCAGTTTGGATGACCGGTGTCGCTGTGCGATTGTTTGCGTAAGTTACAGCGCACAGAGCATGGAGCTTAGCTTATCATCTGAAATACTGCGACGAATTGCGGATTTGTCACTGGATATCGAGTTCGACCTCTACGCTTTGGTCGAACCACATGATGCTTTGGTTGAGGCACGATCTCTGATGGCATTGCACTCAGGAGGTGCGAATTGAACGATTCCTCCAAAGACCATAAAGCCCTGCGTGATACGCAGGCGTCACGGCGCTATTTCCGCAAGTTCGAGGCGATCGCGGATCGGCTCATGCGGGTGGCGGCGGCGCAGGTCGCGGATGGTGCGATTGATGAGACGGATGTGAAAATCCTGACGCGCTACCTTGCGCGGCTCTCTTACACATTCAAGGCGCTGTCGATGAAATACCTCCTCGTCGGGCGCGAGACGGGGCAGTTCTTTGGCTCCTTGCAGATGGACGCGGTGGAGAGCGGGTTTCCGGTTTTCAACGAGTTGTTGGTCATGGCCAACGATGCGCAGCAGGCCGAGGCGCATCTTGGCGGTATGGCGGATTCGGAGGCGCTCAAGGACGAGATGATCCGCAAGATCATCGGCGAGCAAGAGATTCCGACGCGGCTTCAGTTCGCGCTTTCGCAGCGGCTCTATTACGAGGAGTTGATGCGGGGCGAGATGTTCTGGGCGCAAAACCATCCGGAGGTGTTCTGGCTCGAAACGCTTGGCGACAGGCGACGCAAGTTCATGGTGCATTGGGCCGTCTATGACAGCCAGATCAACCTGCCGACGATCTACCTCATGGAGGTCGAGGATAGCGCCAAGGTCGCGCTTCCGAAGGATGAGCGGCGCTGGCCGGAAGTGCAGGCGCATTTGATGAGCCAGAGCCTTGGCGGGCTGAAGCTTGTCACCATTGCCAAAGGGTTCGACGAGAGCTTTGACGACCTGCACCCGAAACGTCTGCGTCGGTATCATGTTGGACCGATGTATTCTTCGGCCTTCACGCGGCAATCGGGGCCGATCCGCGAGGTTCTTGAGGCCGCGCGCGCGCCGGAGGGCGAGGATTGGGCGCTTGCCTGGACCGTTGAGGATTTGCAGAGCGAGCGTGTCGAGGAAGAGCGCGCCGGGTGGTTCTCGACCGTGGAGCGGGAGGTCTTTGCGCTGGATCCGTTCTCGGGGCGGGGCGTCGATATAGGCGCAACGCGGACCGAGCGGAGTATCATCCTGCCGCAGCGGCCCTATCAGGTGTTGGAAGAATTGAATCCGCCGGGATTTGCCAGCGTGACGAAATATGTCGTCAGCCCGGGCGGGCGGGTGCTTCGGTATTGAATGGCCCTGTGGGCCATGCCTGCGGCGCGAGTATTTGAACAGAGAAGAAGACGAAGGTGTGTGAGAGATGAGTGTGACGTCGGACCTTATGGAATTGCGCGAAGAGGACATCCGCAAGCATTACGAGGCGGCTGTTGGGATGCTCGACGGGTTCGATCACACGCCGCGTATTGCCAAGGGCAAGGGCATGGCGCCTGCGGAGCGGTCGAGCGGATTGGGGACGCGGCGGCGGTTCCGGTCGACGACGCCGGGGTTGGTCACACGCTCGACGGCGCGGCCGGAGGGGGTTCATCTTATCGAGCGCATTGAGGGCGCGGATGGGGAGGATCCGCTTGTGTCGCCCGCGCAGGCGAATGTGATGAACGGGATGCGTCGGGCGCTCGCCATTGCGCTGGCCGTGGGGGAGAATTTCTCGGAAGCCTCGGGTCTTGCCGAGATGAAGCGCGAGAACCTTGCAGGCGCGCTGCGCGAGGATCGCAAGGCGGCGTTCTCGGAATTGCTCGCCGCGGAGGCGTTGGCGGTGCTGCATGTGTTCGGCAATACGGTGGCGTATCTTTTGGCGCCTTACATGAGCGAGGTCTCGGTCGAGATTGGCGAGGTCGAGGAGGTTTTGACGGACAATGCGCAGCTTGCCCTGCATGGCACGCTTTGGGAGTTGGATCAGGACATTGCGGCCCATGTGAGCGAGGAGGCGCGGCTTGTCCCGTGCGTCTGTGCCTTTGCGGAGCAGTTGATGGAGCGCGTCGCGCTTCGGGCGCAATCGGCGGGACGGCTTGGGGCCTTTACCGGGGCGCGGTGGCGCGTGGAGGCAGATGACCTCACGATCAATGGCTTTACCCCGGCGCGGGCGGCGAAGGGCTCGACCCTCACCATGACGTTCAAGAAGCCCAATGAGGTCGTGGGCAACCACATCGCCAAGTATCAGGCGATGAAGCTTTCCAAGATGCTCATGGCCTATGATTTCGACCGCCGCCTCAACCCGTTCGCGGAGCTTGGTGGGTTCATCTTTACCTTTATGGGCGACGGCGCGCCGGGGACGGGGAAGACGACGCTCATCCAGATGATGGCGGGGTTGGTGAACGACTATTGCGCCGTGGCGGGCTATCCGTTCCGGTATCAGAATTTCGGCATCGACAATATCGACAGCTATCAGGGCAAGTCGGGCCAGAACGCCAAGGCGTTTATTCAGAACGTGTTGGACCCGCAGGTGATCGGGTTTGGCACGATTGACGACATCGACCAGATCGCGGGCAAGCGCGGGGATCGTCAGTCCTCCGCCGGGCAGCAGGAGGTCACGGCGGTGTTCATGGAAGCCTTTGCCGGGGCGAATACGGTGGTGCGGGGGAACTGCACCTTTGGGATGTTCTCGAACTACCCGGAGAACGTCGATGATGCGTTGCGGCAGAGGGCCGGGGCGCGGTTCCTTGTCGACGGGCCGCAGACGCGGGAGGATTATATCGACATCCTCGCCCTTTTGATGGGTAAGAACCACGATATCCCGCTTGGGAGTCATGACCTCTATGAGGCGCAGGCGATCAAACGTGCGGTCGCACGGAGTTTCGAGGCGCATGGGCGGCCGCAGGAGGCGGCGTTGATGAACGTCTTTGACCGGGTGCAGGGGCAGGTCGGTGAGATGGACACGATTGCCAAGCTCGGGACGTATCTCAAGGCCATTCAGGAGGCCGACCCGAGGTTCACGGGCCGCGCGATCAAGAACATCACGGATGCGGTCAAGGTGCGGGCGATGGACTTTGAATTGCCGGACGAGTGGATGGCAGACCCGGAACTGTTCCTGTTCCAGACCTATGAGCGCAAGAAAGACATGATCGCAGCGCTGCGGGTGCCGATCACCGTTGAGATGGTGGTGCAGGAGATCAACCGCTACGCCGGTTCAGAGTTCCGGTATGCGGATAAGTCCGACGAGGTGGCGATTGAAGAGGCCGTAAGGGATATGCGCCGGATGGCAGAGGCGAAGAAGCGGTATTTGGAGGGGGAAGGGTGAGACTTCACGCGTTTACCAAGTTTCTACCTGCCGTAGCGTTTTGGGGAGCGGTTTTTCTAACGGCCACCTTTGTTCTTTTCGTTTGCCTAGCAGCGAGTTGGCCTGTTTGCGAAATCAACAGCGCCGGCTACACCTCTTGTCACACTAAACTAAGTCATTTCCTTGGGTCACCGCCAAATGAAATGGGCGATACATTCGCGGGAATCGCTGGGAGTCTAGCGCTGGTTTGGTTGGCGGCCTCAGTCATTATTCAGAGATCTGAACTCTCGGCGACGGTACGGGAAATGAAAAACGCCACTCAGATTTCCCGCGAGCGCTCCTCGCTTCGAGAATATGAACTTCTCCTAGAAAAGGTAATGGATGCGTTTGCTTCTGCAGAGGTTCACGAGGTTATGTATGGAGAGTGGGCTTTTCGAGTGACGGGTCGTGAAGCTAGGGAGCACGCGTGCTTACGTGCTCCCAAGAAGTATAGGCGGGACGGTGCTGAGGACCTAATGCCTCGCGTGTACAAAAACGCCGAGAAGACGCGTTCAGCTTTAGAGACGCAAGGTTTTAGGATTGATGATCGACCGAAGCGAATGGCGCAACACTATGCATTGCGAGATGGCCTCCGTCATTTGATCGACTTACAGCGAGATTTGCCTAAGTACGAGCGGCGATTGCTTGTCGAGTGGCAGATCGAGAAGGCACATGAGATTCTGGTCGAACTATTGCAGAACGATGAGATTTGGGAACTGGAGGCGCCCGATGCACCGACTGATTAAACGCGGCCTCATGTTCGGGAACCTCGTTGAGGTATCCTCGCCTGTTCTTGTCGAGCGGTATAACCGGGCGTTGGAGCACCTGACGGGGAAGCGCACGGCGCTCAAGGATTTTCATATTGATGTGTCGGGGTTCTCCCCTGAGATCGGGGATGAGTTGGTGGATGATCTTTACCTCAACCAAGGGGGCTGTAACCGGCAGTTTATCCTGCTCACGACCGAGCAGAAAACGGCGCCTTTGCTCAATGCCAAGTTCTCGACCTCGCGCGAAATCCTCAAGCATTTCATCGAGGAGAACGAGCCGCAGTTGTTTGCGCTGACGGCGCGGGATGCGGTGGCGGGGGAGTTGGTCAATTCGGTGTTTTCCGTCGCCAGCCCGGAGCGGCTTTTCGATATTCGCAAGCTGGTGATCGAGGCGGATACGACCGAAGGCACGCTGCGCGATGCGGACGCCTTGGGGCGGATGGTCGACCGGTTCAAGCGCGAGGAGGATGCGTGGTTTGACGATGTCCTCATCGCCGAGATGATCGGGCTTGCCAAGCGCACCGGCGATGTGACGCGCAATCCGGTGCGGCTCAAGCATATGGAGTTTGCGCAGGAGAATTTCTGGACCGCGCATTTCGGGGGGCTTTACCTGTTCCGGGGTGTGGATCATCCGGCGGTCATCGCGAAGGAGGACAAGGCGACGCTTGGCGATTTGCCGATCAAGCATGTGTTCGATTTCGAAGACCGCAACCAGATCGCCAAGTTCCTCGAGTATAACGACCTCGTGGAGCCGATTGTGAAGGCGCGCGGCATAGATGCGGGCGCGATCCTGCGGCAGAAGATGGATTTCATCGTCGTGGACGCGGCGCAGGATGCGGGCGTCGACCTTACCGGCGCGACGCGGCGCGATATTCGCGCGTTGGCGCGGGATCATGCAGAACACCTGCCGGAAGAATATCACGGGTTGCGTAAGCTCCTCGCCTGGGCCGAGGACGGGGCGCCGTGGCCGCGGATCACCTCCGACCACCCGGCTTATTTCTATACGCTTCGGGCGGCGGATACGGAGGATCGCGACCTCGTCAACATGATGCTCGCGGAATTGGCGCCGAAGGATGTGCGGCAGTTGTTCATCTGTCACAAGGAGGTGTTCTATCGCCTCTATCGCGGCTGGACGGAGACCAAGAAATCCTTTGTGGCAGATTTCCTTGAGCGGGAGTATCAGGCGGATAAGGCGGGTGCGCGCGCGGCGCTTTTCGGGCATGATGCACCGATGGAAGAGCCCACCCCGTCGCCGCGGGTGCGCGAAGACCTAATACAGCGCGTTGGCCCATGGGGCGCGGTCAGGAGGGAGAGATGATAGCACTTCTACGGTTGAGCGTGATTGGCTTCGTTGTTCTGACCGTGATCTATGTCAGCCTGTCCTTCTATTCCCGCGCGGTCCGGCGCGGCAAGCTCGAGGCGGAATGGGAGGAAGAGGGCATGACGGGCGACCGCGAGGCGTTCATCGACGAGGGCTTGCGCGACTATGATCATTCCCTGCGCCGCAAGTTGATCCTTGGGGTCTATATCGTGCCGGTAACGCTTGTCATCCTGTTGATCTATTTCGTGAATTTTTACTGAGGGGGCCGATATGGTCTATGTCAAATGGGGCTTCTGGGCGGTGTTCTGGATCATCGTGGCGGCGTTCTTTCACTACACGCTGCCGCAGACGGATATCGCGCGGATCACCGACACCTATGAAAAGCGGATCGACTTTGGCGAGAACTCGATCTTCTGGTCTGCGCCGGATTCCGGCAATGCAACGGAGACCGTCAATCGCGACGTGTTCTTCATCCAGAGCAAGCGGCCCAATGACCGGGTGATGGTCTATCGCAACGAGGATACGGGATGGGGCTGGCCGCCTTATTTCAAGTTCGACACCTCGAATCTTCAGGCCGAGGCGGCGGATCTCAAATCGACGGCGGACGATCCGCAATGGGTCGCGGTCAAGCATTACGGCTGGCGCAATGAATTCCTGTCGATCTATCCCAACGCGGTTGGCGTGAAGGCGGTTGCGGGGCCGGATGTGCGGATCATCCCGTGGCTCAACATCATCATTCTGGTGCTTTTCGCGGCGCTGTGTTGGGCGGTTTGGGTGCGCTGGCGGCGGTTCCGCGCGGCGCGGATCGACCCGATGCTCGAAGATGTCAGCGAAGGGTTCGAGGACATGGGCGACTCGATTGCCGAAAAGCGTGGTCGGGTTGCGCGCTGGATCGATAGCTGGCGGTCGAAGCGGTAGCAGGAAGGGCTTGCGAAAGCCCTTCCGCACGTGATCTCGAAGCGGCTTGGCGCTCAGGCGAGAAGCTTGACCCCGGCCAGGATGAACACCCCGATAAAGGCGGTCTCAACCGTGAGGAGGGCGATCGCCGTGCCGCCGACCTGTAGCAGCTCCTTGATATTGGTTTTCATACCAACCGCAGCGATGGCCGTCAGAAGGAGCCAGCGCGACGCCGAGGACATCAGATCCGAGACAAGGCCCGGGATCAGGTGTAGCGAATTGAGCGTCGCCAGCACGAGAAAGCCAATCACAAAGCCGGGCAGGAGGGGCGGGTTCTCGCCTTCGGCCTGCCCCGCGGCATAGCGCCGGATGAGGAGAGAGGCGACAAGCACCACCGGCGCCAGCATGGCCACGCGGATCAGCTTGACTAAGGTAGCGGTGTCGCCTGTGGTCTCCGAGATGGTAAAGCCCGCGCCGACGACCTGTGCCACGTCATGGATCGTGCCGCCAAGAAAGACGCCGCCTTGCACCTCGCCAAGGCCAAGAAGTCCGACGGCAATAGGATAGAGGATCATCGCCAGCGTCGAGAGTACGGTGACGCCCATCACGGTAAAGATCAGGTGTTGTTCCGACCGGTCATTGCGCGGCAAAATGGCGGAAATCGCCATGGCAGCCGAAGCGCCACAAATGGCGACAGACCCGGCGGTGAGCAGTGCGAAGTCCCAGCCACGGCCAAACAGGCGCGCGACGAGAAGGCCAAAAAGGATCGTTGCGGCGACGCCGGCAATCACCAAGCCGATCAGCGGCAGGCCAAGCGACATCATCAGATCGAAACTGATCCGCACACCGAGCAGCGCCACGCCAAACCGCAGCAGGCTGCGGGCGCTGAACGAGATGCCCTCGACGGTCTTGCCTTCGGATCCGAGAAAGTTCACCGCGATCCCAAGCAAGAGCGCCAGCAACATCGCAGGGGTGCCATAATGCTGGGCAAGGAATTGCGCCGAGATGGCGACAATCACCGCCATGGTGATGCCGGGGGCGAGGGTCTTCGCCGCGTCGATCCCCTTGTCCATGTTAGTGGCCCTTCTGCGGTCGCATATCCGCTGGGTTGATCCCTGCGACTTGGACGGGTTTGGTCATTGCGTCTCTGCGGAAGGGTTCTCCGAGTTCTTGGTTGATGAGGGCTTCGATGAGGGTTGTGATGCCGTTTTTCTGGTCCTCGATGGCCTG
>NZ_JAWJUV010000006.1:0-158250 GCF_032918335.1 Shimia sp. FJ5
ACGAACTGGGCGTGAAACCCGTCACGCTGTACCGGTACGTCGACCCTAAAGGCAACCTGCGCGAATATGGAAAACGCGTGCTCGACGCTTAAGGTGTCATTCTGCACTCAGCCGGAGCAGACCCCTACGCCTATGTCTACAGTCGCGAAGGCCAATCCGAGCGGCTGGCGCGCCACCTACCCAGTCGCCGGAAGAAACGATAGCCGCGCTATGCCAGACGGCCCAGAGGCCAGGTTTTCCCAACAGATAGGTCCATCCATCAACGCCTGGAGCATGTGAAGACCCGTGAGACCTTCGGTTAATGGGAAGGCGATCTGATGATCTTTGAACGCGCCCAGGGAAAGATGAACGTCGCTTCTCTGGGCGAGCGAAAAACCCGCTTTGCTGTGCTGTTCCGCAACAATGATCGCAGCTCAACGCATCTGATGAATAAGCTGATGGATGTGATGGAGCCCCTGCCCCAGTCGGCACGGCGTTCGAACACCTTCGACCGAGGCTTCGAGTTCCGGGAATGGCGCAGGCTTCAATCCGGCATCCGTACAGAAAGTTGGTTTTGCAACCCTCAAGCTCCCTGGCAGAAAGGATCGGTCGAGAACCTGAACAAGCGTGCCCGCCGATACCTGCCTCGAGATACCCAGCTCGCGGCGCTCTCAAATCGCTATATGAAGACGATTTGTGACCGCCTGAACGGAACTCCCAGAAAGTGCCTTGGGTGGCGCACACCGACCGAGGCCTTCAGAGAAGAGATCATGAAGCTGAGATAGAGGAAAACGTCGCAACGACCCTTGAGCCATCACTTGCGACTGATTGGCTTTGAGTGGTTTCCAGATTCATCTTTTTCGTCCTTGCTTCTGTAGATTGTTAATTATTTGGATAGTAAGCTCACATGCGCTTGGCGACTTCTTCCAACATGACTTCGCTCGCCCCGCCGCCGATGGCCTGCACACGGGCATCGCGTGACATGCGTTCCACCGGTGTTTCGCGCATATAACCCATGCCGCCGTGAAACTGGACGCAGTCATAAAGCACGCTGTTCACCAGTTCGCCGCAATAGGCTTTGACCATCGAGACCTCTTTCACGCAGTCACCGCCCGCGGCATCCAGACCGGCGGCGTGATAGACCAGCTGACGTCCTGCCGCGATCCGCGTCTGACAGTCGGCCAGCCGTTGGCGCACGGCCTGCTTGTCCCACAGAACGCCGCCAAAGGCCCTGCGCTGCTTGACGTAATCCACGGTCATGTCCAGCGCGGTTTGCGCTTCGGCACAGGCCATCGCACCCAGGACGATGCGTTCGTTCTGGAAGTTCTTCATCACCGAATAGAAGCCGCGGTTGACCTCGCCCAGAACGTTTTCGGCCGGGATGCGGACATCTTCGAAGATCAGTTCGGCAGTGTCCGAGCACAGCCAGCCGGTCTTGTTCAACGCCCGTCCGACCGAAAAGCCCGGCGTGCCTTTTTCGACCGCAAACATGGTGATCCCGCGCGACCCCTTGGCATCGGGATCGGTCTTGGCGCCGACAAAGTAGAGATCGCCATGCACGCCGTTGGTGATGAACATCTTGGTGCCGTTCAGCACCCAATCCGACCCGTCCCGCACCGCGCGGGTGCGCATGCCGGCCACGTCCGAGCCCGCGCCCGGCTCGGTCACGGCGACGGCGGTGATCATTTC
This sequence comes from Shimia sp. FJ5, assembly GCF_032918335.1. Classification (NCBI taxonomy): domain Bacteria; kingdom Pseudomonadati; phylum Pseudomonadota; class Alphaproteobacteria; order Rhodobacterales; family Roseobacteraceae; genus Shimia; species Shimia sp. FJ5. The sequence continues at coordinate 1,669 of NZ_JAWJUV010000006.1, forward strand.
GCCAGAGGTGATCGACGGCATCCACCGCGCCTTCTGTTCGGGCTTGCCGGCGTTTTCCAGATGCGGCGAGGCCATGTCGGTGTGGACCAGAACCGTGGCCGAGAATCCGCCAAAGGTGGATCGCCCGACCTCTTCGGCCAAAACCACGCTGGACATCACGTCCAGCCCCGCGCCGCCATACTGTTCGTCATAGCGCATCCCCAGAACGCCGAGATCACCCATCCGGCGCAGCACGTCGCGGGGCACCATGCCCTCCTCCTCCCAGGGCTCGGCCTTGGCGGTCACCTCGGTTTCGATGAACCGGCGCAGCTGGTCGCGGATCAAGTTGAGGTCTTCGTTGAACGGGCCGGAGGCCGCGGTGATGTTGTCTTGTCTGGTCATGTGTTTTCCTCTGGATCGAGTTTGATAAGTGGGGCGTGCCCGGCAACCGTGTCGCCCGGTGCACAATAGATTTCCGTCACTACGCCCGCGACCGGCGCGGGCAGGCTTTGCAACAGCTTCATGGCCTCAAGCACCACAAGCGTGTCACCGGCTTTAACGCGGTCGCCGCGTGCGACACGCACCTCGGCAACGGCGCCGGGCATGGGTGCGGACAACAGGTCAGCGACGCCAGACCCGCCGGTGGCACGTTGCAGATGCTGGTCTTCCAGCGTGCGCAGGTCTGTCGCGGTCATTCCGGCAGGGGTTTGCAGGTGCACCCGCCAGTGACCCGGCGCGCGCGCGACATAGGCGGTGCGCGAAAACGGAACCCCGTCGATGCGTCCGCTCAGACGGCATCCTGTTAAGGCGGCACTCTCGACCGTGATGGTCTGGCCGTCCGGCTGTACGGCTGTCAACACCGACCCGGAGCCGTTTACGCGGATCGGGTCGTCTTTTGTCGTCTCCCAATAGGATGCTGCACCGGGCCACCCCGCAGGGGCCGTGAGCCGCCATGACCCCAGGCTTTCCCAGGGCGACGCGCCCGCCGGGGCGAGATGCAGATGCAGCGCCATCGCGGCAAGGGCCATGTCCCGGGGATCAGCGGACGGTTCAGTCCAGCCGCCTGGAAACATCTCGGGCAGGCCTGAGGTATGGTGCCGGAACGCCTCAAAATCCGGGTGTGTCAGCAACGCGCGCTGATAGGCCAGGTTCAGACCGACGCCACCGACTGCAAAGGCATCCATTGCGACAACCGCCCGGCGGATCGCACCGGCCCGATCCGGCGCGTGGACGATCAGCTTGGCAATCATCGAATCGTAATGGTGGCTGACGACCGAGCCTGCCTCGACCCCGGTATCGAGCCGCACGCCGGCGGGCGGAGCCCAAAGGCTGATCTCGCCCGTTTCGGGGCGGAAATTCTCGGCCGGGTTTTCGGCGGCGATGCGGATTTCAATGGCGTGCCCGTCAAACTGCACATCGCCTTGCGTCAGCGCCAGCGGCTCGCCCCGCGCGATGCGCAACTGCCATTCGACCAGATCGATGCCGGTGATCGCCTCGGTCACGGGGTGTTCCACCTGCAACCGGGTATTCATTTCCAGAAAGTAGTATTCACCGCGCCCGGGGTCATAGAGGTATTCCACCGTCCCGGCGGAGCGATAGCCGATCGCCTGCGCCAACCGCACCGCTGCCGCCCGCATGCGGTCGCGCACAGCCTCGGGAAGATCGGCGGCGGGGGCTTCTTCGATCAGCTTTTGGTGGTTGCGTTGCAGCGAACAATCGCGGTCGCCCAGATGCAGCACGGTGCCGTGAGTGTCGCCCAGAACCTGCACTTCGACGTGGCGGGCACGGGGTGCATAGCGTTCGAGGAACACCGCCGGATCGTCGAAGGCGCTCTGCGCTTCGGCCCGGGCAGATGCAATCGCTTCGGGTGCGTCGCCCGGATCGGAGACCAGCCGCATCCCGCGTCCGCCGCCGCCGGCGCTGGCCTTGACCAGAAAGGGGGTGCCTAGCGCCTCGGCCTCTTGCAGCAGGCGCGCGTCGGACTGATCCTCGCCTCGATAGCCGGGCAGGACGGGCACGCCTGCGGCTTCGGCGGCAGCCTTGGCCTCGATCTTGGAGCCCATCCGCGCGATAGCGTCGGGTTCCGGCCCGATGAACACAAGGCCCGCCGCCTCGACCGCCGCCGCGAAACCGGCATTCTCAGACAGAAAACCATAGCCCGGGTGCACCGCACACGCGCCCGTCGCCCGCGCGGCCTCAAGGATGGCCTCGACGTTCAAATAACTGTCCGACGGGGCGGCCCCACCGATGCAGACGGCATGATCGGCCTCGGCCACGAAGGGCGCGTCGCGGTCCGCGTCCGAAAACACCGCTACGTTTTCCAGCCCCAGTTTGCGGCACCCGCGCTGGATGCGCCGGGCAATCTCGCCCCGGTTGGCGATCAGAACGCGGGTGAAGCTCATTTCACCCGCCATGACGGAACGCCCTTGTTGATGAAACTGTTGATGCCTTCGATACCTTCCTCAGTCTCCCACGCATCGGCCAGCCGGTCGGCGGTGTAGATCATGTTGGTCTCCAGATCGTGGGACGCGACATAGGCGATCAGCGCCTTGGTATCGGCCACGGCACCCGGCGCGGCCTGAAGGTGATCATGCACCACCCGGTTCACCGTGGCGTCCAGGTCGCCCGGCGCGACAACCTCGGTCAACAGACCGATCCGCTCGGCGCGGGCCGTGTCGAACAACGCCCCCGACAGCATGGTTTCACGCGAATGCACCTTGCCGATGCGGGCCACCACATAAGGCGATATATTCGCGGGCAGAAGGCCCAGTTTTACCTCGGTCAGACCGAAGCGCGCGCCTTCGGCGCCGATGGTGTAGTCGCAGACGGAGATCATGCCGACACCGCCACCGTAAGCCGGGCCGTTGATCCTCCCGATCAAGGGTTTGGGCAGCGTGTCAAGACGGCGCAACAGCCGCGCCAGCGTGGCGCTTTGTGCGACCCTTTCACTACGGGTTTTCTCGACATTAGAGGCGAACCAGTTGAAATCGCCGCCCGCGCAGAAGCTCTTGCCCGCGCCGGTCAGGACCACAATACGCACATCGTCATCTGCAGCCAGCTTTTCGGCGGCATCGTATAGCTCTGCGATCAATTCGCCATTCAGCGCATTGTGTTTGTCGGGGCGGTTGAGCGTCAGCGTGGCGACGCCACGCGCATCGGTTTCGATAAGGATCGTGTTGTAGGTATTGGTCAACTTGAAGCCTCACATTCTGAATACAGGCGTATGGCGCCCGGCTTCGGGCACCGATGTCACGATGGCCAGACACAGGCCAAGGATATCGCGGGTTTGCGCGGGTTCGATCAGCCCGTCATCCCAAAGCCGCGAGGTGGCATAATAGGGATCGGACTGTTCACCGTACTGGGCCCGAACCTGCTCCTCGATCAGCTTCATGTCGGCCTCCATCTTGCCCGGGTCGCCCCCTTTCTGGCGGCGCAGTTCCAGCATCACATTTGTGGCGATGTCGGCAGACATGGTGGCCAGTTCCGCCGTGGGCCAGGCAAAGAGAAAATTCGGGGCGAAACCACGTCCGCACATGCCGTAGTTGCCTGCCCCGTATGAGCCGCCCAAGAGGACCGACAGGCGCGGCACCTTGGCAACCGACATGGCATAGACCAGCTTGGCGCTGTCTTTGGCAATGCCGCCGCGCTCGGCTTCGGTGCCGACCATGAAGCCCGAGATGTTGTGGAGGAACAAAAGCGGGATGTTGCGTTGATCGCACATCGACACGAATTGCGCGCCCTTGAGCGAACTGTCGGACACAAGCGCCCCATTATTTGCGAGAATGCCCACTCGATAGCCGTGAATCCGCGCGGTGCCGCAGACCAGCGTCTCACCCCATCCGGGCTTGAATTCGCGGAATTCGCCGGCGTCGATCATGCGCAGCAGAACCTCGCGCATGTCATAGGGCTGTTTGCGATCGGCGCTGATGACGCCAAGCAGTTCCTCTGGGTTGCGCGCCGGCGGCGCGCAGGTTGCATCGGGACCCATCGGGCGCGACAGGCCCAGTTCGGATACGATGTCGCGCATCAGAGCAAGCGCATGATACTCGTCCTCGGCCAGATGGTCAGACACACCGGAGAAGCGCGAATGCATCTCGGCCCCCCCCAATGTTTCTCCATCAACCTCTTCGTTGATCGCCACCTTGACGATCGAGGGGCCGCCCAGATGGATGCGTGCGTTGCCGCGTACCATGATGACTTCGTCCGACAGGGCCGGGATATAGGCCCCACCGGCCGTGCAGCCTCCAAAGACCGCCGAGATCTGCGGCAGGCCGCTCGCGGACATGTTGGTTTGACGATAAAAGGAATTGCCGAAATGGCGGGCATCGGGGAAAACCCGGTCCTGCTCTGGCAGATAGGCACCGCCGCAATCCACCAGATAGAGGCAGGGCAGCCGGTTCTCGGCTGCGATTTCCTGGGCGCGGATGTGTTTCTGCACGGTTTCGTGATAGAAAGACCCACCCTTCACTGTCGCATCGTTGGCGATCACAACGCAGGGCAGCCCGTGGACGATCCCGATACCGGTCACGATCCCCGCACCGGGCACCTCGCCCCCGTATTGACCGTAGGCGGCAAGCGACGACAGCTCAAGAAACGCAGTGCCCGGATCCACCAGCAGGTCGATCCGTTCGCGGACCAACAGCTTGCTGCGCTTGCGATGCCGCGCGACCATATCGGGGCGGCCGCCAGCCGTTGCTTCGGCGATCCGCGCGCGCAGCGTTTCGACGCGCTCGCTTTGTGCGGCGTGGTTGCGGGTGTAGGTCTCTGATGCGGTCAGCACCGCTGTTTCAAGACGTGCCATGAAGTCAGGTATCCTGTCTTTGGAGTATCCCGTTGAGGAACACATCGGCATAGGTGCGTGACAACGCATCGGCGCTACCGCGGTCCGGGTCGAACCAATCGAGCGTGGCGTTCAATGTACCGATCAGCATCAGGCGCAGGCGACGGATATCGACGTCTTGCTTCAGCGTGCCGTCTTTCTTAAGCTGGGACAGAAGACTGTCCCACTCTGCCTCATAGGCCCTTCGCGTAGGCAAGTTGGCATCCCGGACGGATTGCGGCACCTGCCCGAAAATACGCACATTCGCCGATGTATAATCGCTCACATCAAGAAGCGCGCGCAGATGCGCCCGGATCGCGGCGCGCAGTACCGTTTCGCCGTCGGTATCGGCCCGCAGGTCGGTGATGGCGTCTCTCATGCTCGCGTGAACGACTCGAATCCCTGCATCAAGAACGGCCGCGACGATCTCGTCCTTGGAACCGAAATGATAGTATATGCTACCCGCCTTGATCCCGGCGGCCTCGGCAATTTTTCGGAGCGAAACGGACCCGTAGCCTTGTTCGCGGAAAAGCCGCGCGGCAATGTCCAGCACCCCGTCCCGTCCAACCGCGCTGCGCGATGTCTCGTTGACTTTGATTGCCGCGTTTTGTGCCATAGACTTTCGTATCCCCCAACACCTAACTAACGACTGTTAGGTTAATAACTCAAGTGAGTCAATCGTCGTGATCGTGCCAGACTAGAGTTTGCGGAAAATTCCGCATTGGCGACCGCCAAGAGGCCGCCCAGACATTAATGTGCTTGCCCGGACCACGTCATCGGGTCCGGGCAACTGCCTTAGATCACGAAACCGCCACCGCAGATGACGTGCTGGCCTGAAATGAAGTTCGATTCCGGCGCACAGAACAGATAGACGGCACCGGCAGCTTCTTCCGGAGTGCCGACCCGGCCCAGCGGGATCATGCGCTCCATCTGGGACAGGAGATCGGGATTCACGCCGACCTTGATCTCTTTTTCTTCGACCTTGATCGTGCTGTCGCCATCCGCGCTGCCTTCGGTCAAGCGGGTGCGAATCGGGCCGAAGGCGACGGCGTTGACGTTGACCTTATAGCGGCCCCATTCCTTGGCCATCGTCCGGGTGACCCCTAGGATACCGGCCTTAGCGGCGGAATAGTTGATCTGGCCAGCATTGCCGCCGGTCCCTGCGATGGACGAGATGTTGACTACCTTGCGGAACACCTCTTGCCCGGCGGCGGCCTCTTCCTTGGCCTTGGCGCTGATCACCGGCTGGGCAGCGCGCAGGATCTTGAAAGGTGCCGTCAGGTGGACGTCGATGATCGCCTGCCACTGTTCGTCGGACATCTTCTGAACGACGCTATCCCAAGTGTAGCCTGCGTTGTTCACGATGATGTCTAACCCGCCAAAACTGTCCACGCCGGTCTTGATGAACCGTTCGGCAAAACCGTCTTCGGTAACGCTGCCGGCACAGACCACGGCCTCAGCTCCCATTGCGCGCACCGCCTCGGCGGTTTCATTGGCCGGACCGGCGTCCAGATCGTTGATCACCAGCCGGGCCCCTTCCGAGGCCAGTTTGAGAGCGATTTCGCGGCCAATGCCCCGGCCCGAGCCCGAGACCAGCGCCACGCGCCCGTCGAGTTTTCCAGTCATATTGATTCCTCCCGAAAGGCGCTATCAGGCTTTTTCATAAAGCGTGGTGACGCAGGCCCCGCCGAGGCCCAGATTGTGCTGAAGCGCCAGACGTGCGCCATCAACCTGGCGCGCATCTGCCTGGCCGCGAAGCTGCTGAACGAGCTCGGTACATTGCGCTAGGCCGGTCGCCCCAAGCGGATGGCCTTTGGACAAAAGACCGCCCGACGGGTTGGTCACGTATTTTCCGCCGTAGGTGTTGTCGCCATCATCAACGAATTTCGCCGCTTCGCCGCGACCGCAAAGGCCAAGCGCCTCATAGGTGATAAGCTCGTTGTGGGCGAAACAGTCGTGCAGTTCGACCACATCCACGTCCTCGGGCCCGATGCCCGCGTCCTCGTAAACCTGATCGGCGGCGCGCTTGGCCATCGAAAAGCCGACCACTTCGCGCATGTCATGGGCTTCGAAAGTTTCCGGGCCGTCCGTCGTCATGGCCTGCGCCGCGATCCGAACCGAACTGTCCAGTCCGTGCTTGTCGGCGAATTCCTTGGAACAAATGATCGCGGCGGCCGCGCCACAGGTTGGCGGACAGGCCATGAGCTTGGTCATGACGCCGGGCCAGACGACCTGGGCGGCCATGACGTCTTCCGCCGTCACCTCCTGCCGGAACAGGGCAACCGGATTCTTCGCAGCATGTCGGCTGGCCTTGGCGCGGATTTTTGCGAAGGTTTCCAGGGGGGTGCCGAACTCGTCCATATGCGCCTTGCCCGCACCGCCGAAGTACCGCAGCGCCAGCGGGATCTCGGCACTGCCAACCAGTTCGTCGGTTTCATTGTCGAATGCCGCAAACGGGCTGACCCGGTCATGGAACATCGCACCGATTGCGCCAGGCTGCATCTGTTCGAACCCAAGTGCCAGAGCACATTCGACCGCGCCGCTTTCAACTGCCTGCCTGGCCAGGAACAGGGCGGACGATCCGGTCGAGCAGTTGTTGTTCACATTCAGAACCGGGATGCCTGTCATTCCGACATGGTACAAGGCGCGCTGACCGCAGGTGCTGTCGCCATAGACATAGCCCACATAGGCCTGTTGGACTTTATCATAATCCAACCCCGCGTCTGCCAGAGCGGACCGGGTCGCAGCGGTCGCCATCACATCGTAGCTTTCGGATTTTCCCGGCTTCTGGAACGGGACCATCCCAACGCCTGCAACATAGGCTTTGTCTGTCATTTCTCTCTCTCCCAAGTTCGGTCAGGCCACCCTAATCGGTCCGCCAGCCTATTTTCTACCATTTGTTAGATTTTAAATTCCAACCTTGGGAAGTGTCAATATCGCCAAGCTGTGACGTAGGGAGCTTGCGCTATTTTCTAACTTGTGTTTGTTTTCGGGCCACACGCCCTGATTGGCGGCACAATTGAGGGATTCTGGTCCCGGCGCAACCGCTGACAAGCGTTTAGCACTCAGCTTACGAAAGGTGGTCGGAATGGCATACTGTTATGAGTTCAAGGGTTTTATACCCGTCGTGTCCGAGGATACATATGTCCACCCCCAGGCCGTTCTGATCGGAAATGTCATCTTGGGTCATGGATGCTACATCGGCCCCGGAGCAAGCTTGCGGGGCGATTTCGGCAGGATCGTGATCGGGGATGGAGCCAATGTTCAGGACAATTGCATCATCCATTCCTTTCCCGGCCGCGACGCCGTGGTGGAAAGCGACGGCCACATCGGCCATGGCGCGATCCTGCACGGTTGCACAGTGGGCCGGAACGCTCTGGTCGGAATGAATTCCGTCATTATGGATGGTGTAGAGCTTGGGGCGGAATCGATTGTCGGCGCGCAGGCGTTTGTGCGTGGCGAAACCGTGATTCCGCCGCGTTCGATGGTGGTGGGATCGCCGGCAAAGGTGATCCGCGAGGTCAGCGAGAAAGAAATCGCGTGGAAAACGCGCGGCACCGCGGAATACCAGCAACTTGCGCGCGACTGTCTGGCCGGATTGACGCCGGTCGAGCCGCTGAAGGCGGTCGAGGCAAACCGGCCCGGCATGGCGGCCTCTGACGTCGTCTCCATTCAGGAGGCGCGGCGGACATCGTCCTGACCTGTCCGGGAACCGGACCGGTCAGGACTACTTCAGATTCCGAAAGCGCCAGATGGAAGCGCTTTGACGCGGAACGGCACTCCCAGACCCGGTGTGCCGTCCCTCAAGCCTTTACAGACGGAAGATCCCGTAGTGCGGATCGTCGATCGGTGCATTGAGCGAGGCAGAAATCGACATGCCAAGCGCGTTGCGTGTGTCCGCCGGATCGAGGATGCCGTCGTCCCACAATTCCGATGTCGAGGTATAAGCCTCGACATCGCGCTTGTATTTTTCCAGCACCGGTTCGCGGATCGCGGCGATTTCTTCTTCGGTCAGCTCTTTGCCTTCGCGCTGAAGCTGCCGAATCTTGACGTCCGCCATGGTATTTGCGGCCTGATCCGCCCCCATCACGCCGATCTCGGCCTGGGGCCACATGAACAGCGTGCGCGCGTCCCAGGCCCGTCCGCACATCCCGTAGTTGCCGGCCCCGTAAGACGCATTGGCGATCACGGTAAACTTCGGCACGACCGAGCCGCCCTGCGCCATCAGCATCTTGGCGCCATCCTTGGCGATGCCTCGTTCTTCGTATTCGCGGCCCACCATATAGCCGGTGATGTTCTGGAAAAAGACCAGAGGCGTGCGGTTCTGGTTGCACAACTGCATGAAATGCGCTGCCTTGAGCGAACTGTCGTTGAACAGCACCCCGTTGTTGGCAAGGATGCCGACCTTGTAACCCCAGATATGGGCAAAGCCGCAAACCATCGTGGTGCCATAGTCGGGCTGGTATTCGTGAAAGCGCGAGCCATCGACGATCCGCGCCAGAACCTCGCGCATATCAAACTGGGTTTTCCGGTCCTTGGGGATGATCCCATAAAGCTCCTTGGGGTCGTAGTATGGCTCTTCAAAAGCGGCGGTTTCGATGATCGTTTTCGGGGTGCGCTTCCATTGGCTGACAATCTCGCGCGCCAGTGAAAAGGCGTGCTGTTCAGTGGCGGCTCGGTAGTCGCCGGTTCCCGAAACCGAGGTATGCATAACCGCCCCACCAAGTTCCTGAACACCGACCTCTTCGCCGGTGGCCGCCTTGACCAGCGGGGGACCGCCAAGGAAAATCGCGCCTGTGCCTTCGATGATGATGTTGTAGTCGCTCAGCGTCGGCACATAGGCACCGCCAGCCGTGCAGTGTCCGCCGACCACGGCAATCTGCGGGATATTGGCTTGGCTCAGCTTGACCTGGTTGCGGAACACCCGCCCGCCCAGATACCGGTCGGGAAACACCCCGTGCTGCAGCGGCAGGAAACCGCCCGCGCTGTCGCAGATATGGATGACCGGCAGGCGGTTTTCCAGCGCGACATCCAGAAGACGCACGACCTTTTTGACCGTATGTGGATACCAAGCCCCGCCCTTGACGCTAGCGTCGTTGGCGTGGATGGCGACCTCGCGACCCTGCACAATACCGATGCCCGTCACCACAGCGGCGCCAGGCACGGTGCCATCGTATTCGCGACAGGCGGCAAGTGTGGAAAACTCCAAAAACGGAGTGCCGGGGTCCAGCAGCAGTTTCAACCGCTCGCGCACGCCCAGTTTGTTCTGGCGGGCAAGGCGGTCGATATCGCGTTGCGGACGTTCGAAACGCGCCGCGTGCTGGCGGGCGTGGAATTCCTTCAGCCGTTCAGACATGGCGGCGAAATTTGCCTTGTAGTCGGCGGCATTGGTGTCGATCTGACTTTCAATCCTGCGCATTGTCACTCCTCCTCCGGGGCCAATTGGGCCAGGATGTCTTTCAGACCAAAACTGTCGCCTTCGGCGAATGGCATTTCGGCAACGACCCCGCCGCGCGGCGCCGTCAGTGTGGTTTCCAACTTCATGCTTTCGATCACCAGAAGCGGCTGGCCTTCTTCAACCGCATCGCCGGGTTTAACCGCAACCGACACCACGACACCCGGCATGGGCGCCACCAATCGGTCGTCGCTCGCGCCACCGTCGCTTCCGGCCAGGCGTTCGGCGGGATCAACCCGCCCGACTTCGTAGGTTCGCCCGTCCATGTGCACAAAAGTTGCTTCCGGCCCCACGGCCAGTCGCAATTCGCGCACAACACCCTTGGCCCGCAGCTTGTAACCGCCCGGCAGACCCGTCGGGTCCAATTGGCAGGCAACAGCGCCAGTGGGGGTATTGAGCACGAACCGGCTGCCATCATGACCCAGCCAGCAATCAGTCTCTTCTCCGTCGATCTGAAAAATCCGTTGCATCAGTTTCTCCACCCGCCCATCTTGCGGTACATTTCCGGTATCTGCATTACGTCACTCACCAGGCGCTCGTCCGATAGGGCCGCCGCCGCTATCAGCAAGTCAGAGACATCTTCGCCCGGCGCGGTCAGCGTTTCGGATTGTTCAGCCAGGAAGCCAGTTGAAACGTCACCAGAGGCGAAATCCGGATGTGCAAGGATTGCATCCAGGTAACCAGTGTTGGTCGTTACCCCGAGAATCACATAGCTTTGCACCGCGCTCCGGGCACGGGCGATGGCCTGCGCGCGATCCGGGCCATGTACGATCAGCTTGGACAACATCGGGTCGAAGTCGGTTGTCACCTTGCCGCCATCCAGAATGCCGCTGTCCACGCGGATCCCCTCGCCCTGGGGTTCGTCCAGCAGCAGGATATCGCCGATCGCGGGCCGGAAATCGGCCGTCGCGTCCTCGGCGCAGATGCGCAGTTCGATCGAGTGTCCGGTTTGGGGAATATCCGCCTGCACGGCGCTCAGCCCGTCGCCCGCCGCGACACGCAGCTGCTCGGCAACCAGATCGAAGCCGGTCACCAGTTCGGTCACCGGATGTTCGACCTGAAGGCGGGTGTTCATTTCCAGGAAATAAAAGGCCCCGTCCTGCGCATAGATGAATTCAACGGTCCCTGCCCCGCGGTATTTGACGGCACGGGCAATTCCGGCAGCGGTCTCGCAGATCTCATCCCGTTGCTCGGGGGTCAGCGCCGGTGACGGCGTTTCCTCGATAATCTTCTGGAACCGGCGCTGGATCGAACATTCACGTTCCCAGAAATGGACCACGTTGCCCTGTCCGTCGCCCATCACCTGCACCTCGATATGGCGCGGGCGTTCGATATAGCGTTCGACGAAAAGCCGCCCGTCGCCGAAATATCGTTCGCCTTCGCGGCGCGCGGTTTCGATTTCGGTTTCCAGCGTGCTGTCCTCGCGCACAACGCGCATGCCCTTGCCGCCACCGCCGGCCGAGGGTTTGATCAGCAGCGGATAGCCCACGGCGCGGGCGCGTTCGACAAAGCTCGCCGGATCATCATCCTCGATGGCCGAGGGGGCGACGGGAAACCCGCGTTCCTCGACGAAGGCGCGGGCGCGGACCTTGTCCCCCATCAGGTCGATGACCTCGGACGTCGGGCCGACAAAGGTCACTCCGGCTTTTTCCAGCGCCGCGACAAAACCGGCATTCTCTGACAGAAAGCCATAGCCGGGATGAACCGCGTCCGCGCCGATCCCTTTGGCGGCTTCGACGATCTGAGGAATATCGAGATAGGCGGCCACGGGCGTCGGGCCGTCGATCATCACGACCTCATCTGCGATCAGATGCGCTGGCCCCTCTTGCTCGGCGACATGACGCAACACGGCCGTCGCAAGCCCGCGGGCCTTGGCGGTGCGCAGCACGCGCGCCGCGATCTCGCCCCGATTGGCGACCAGGAGTTTCGAAATGGTCATGGTGTCGTCCTCTTAGTTCCGGGCCGCGGCATTCAGTCCGTCACGTGCGGCCAGATCGGCTGGCACGGGAATTTCGATATCAAGCAGCATCTGCGCGAACCCTTTGCCCTGCGGGTCTATGCGGACCGAAGCGATGCCCCCCCCGCCCAGCGAGTCATGCAGCAGGAAATTCAGCGAATGGCTTCCGGGCAGGTCGAACCGTTCGACCTTGCCTTCGCAGACATGGGCGAAATAGTCCTTCACCACCTCTTCGCTGAGAGCCGAGCGGATATATGGCAGGTAGTCCGGCTTGCGCGCGAGGATGCCGATATTGGCGATATCCCCCTTGTCGCCCGAGCGGCCCCAGGCCAGATCGACGAGGCGGGCCTTGACAGCGTCCGGGCCGGGCTCGCGGCTATCTGCGGGCGGTGCGGCAGGTGGATCAAGGTGGACTGGCGTAGTGGCCACGCTCACGGGCACATCCTTGCCGTCGACCTCGACCGCGACGGGGGTCTCGGCCTTGCTCTGAAGGAAGGAGAACAGGCGGACCACCGGTTGCACCTTGGGCCGTCCGGCGAAGAACCCGGTCAGACCCTGCGCGGTCGAAATCGCCATCGGTGCTATTTCGCCGGCAAAGATGTTCAGCGCGGCGCGATCGTCATGGACCGCGCCGATCTTGAGCACCACCTCGCGGGTTCGAGCGCGCGCATTTGCGCCATAGGCAGCCTCGGCCCCCAGCACCTCGACGCTGACCTGCCGAAAATCGCCCATGTTGCGGTCGCGGAAAATCCGGCGACAGCGGGTCAGGATCGCCTCGGCCACACGTTCGGCCTTGGCGGGTGCATCAATCGCGGCCAGTGTCAGGGTAGAGACCGCGCGCCAGCCATCGGCATGGGTCGCCGACACCTTGTAGCTGTCGGTGCGCCCAAGCCCCCTGCCGCCCTTGACCAGCACCTGATCGGGTCCGACCTGCTCCAGGGTGACCCCGGACCAGTCGCAGATCACGTCGGGCAACAGGTAGGCGCGCGGATCCCCGATTTCATAGAGCATCTGCTCTCCGACTGACCCGGGCACGACCAGCCCGCCGGTGTCAGGCGTCTTGGTCATGATGAAACTGCCGTCTTCGGACACCTCGACGATGGGCATGCCCATATTGTCCCAACCCGGCACGTCCTGCCAGTCGGTGAAGTTGCCGCCGGTTCCCTGGGGGCCGCATTCGATCAGGTGGCCGGCCAGCGATCCCTGGCTGAGCTTGTCCCAGTCATCGTCGCCCCAGCCGTATTCATGCATCAGGGGACCAAGCGCGACCGCGCTGTCGGCGCAGCGTCCGGTGATCACGATGTCGGCCCCGGCATCCAGCGCGGCAGCGATGGGGCGGGCACCCAGATAGGCATTCATGCTCCAGATATCATCTGGAAATGCGACACCCGAGAACATTTCCGTCTGACCGTTTTTGCGAATTTCATCGGCCCTGGGCAACAGGTCATCGCCTAGCACGACTCCGATGGACAGATCGATCCCGGCCTGGGCGGCGGCTTTGGCAAGCGCATCGCTGCAGCCACGCGGGTTCACGCCCCCTGCATTGGCAACGACCTTGATCCCTTTTGCCTTGATATCCGGCAACCAGGGTGCCAGCGCCTTGACGAAGTCCGGCGCATAGCCCGTCTCGGGCGCTTTGGCGCGGGCCCGCGCCATCAGCGACATTGTCACCTCTGCCAGATAGTCAAACACCAGATAGTCGATCTCGCCCTTTGAGACCAGTTGACCGATCGCTTCCGGCGTATCGCCCCAGAAGCCCGACGCGCATCCGATGCGCAGCTTGCGTTCCGACATATTCCTCTCCTCCCCGTTTGATCAGCGGCCCGTCCATTCAGGTTTGCGCTTCGAGATGAAGGCATCAAAGCCTTCGCGCGCGTCTTCGGTCTGCGCTACTCGCGGTAACAGTGTTTCTGCAAACCGCATCTGCTGCGGATAGGTCATGTCCTCCATCGCGTGGCAGGCGTATTTTCCCAGCCGGATCGCGCTCGGCGACTGCGCAGCAATCTGGGCAACCAGTTCTGCAACCTTGTCGTCCAACCCCGCGGCATCGGTCACATAGTTGACCAGATTGAACTGCAGGGCTTCCTCGGCCGTCAGAGGAACGCCGGTGATGAACATCTCCATCAGCCTCCGCCGGGGCAGCACGCGCATCATGGGTGGCACGATCGTCATGGGAAACAGACCCACCTTCACTTCCGGCGTTCCGATGCGGGCATGATCCGCCATCACAGCCAGATCGCAGGCACAGATGATGCCCGCTCCCGCCCCCATCGCGACGCCATTGATGCGCGCGATCGTTGGCTTTCGGCACGCCTGTATCGTCTCGAACAACCTTCCGGCAAAATGATCCGGGTCCGCCGGATCCTGAACAAACGGGCCGCCATCCGCCCCCGCCTTGATGTCGCCCCCGGCACAGAAGGCGCGCTCGCCCTCGCCGGTCAGAACGATCACGCGGCAATCGCTGTCCCTCTCGGCAGCACATATGGCGGCCATGATCCCGTCTGCGACCTCACGGTTGAGGGCATTTCGATTTTCAGGACGTCGAATCGTGATACTCACTTCTTTGCCGAGCACCTGCGATTGAACAACGCTCTCAGTCATTTCCGAAGCTCCCCCCTGTATTCTAGGACGCCGCGCTTTCTTACGTAAGGTCGTCAAAAGCTTGGCTTGATCTATTTTCTAACATATGTTTGATTTTGGTCAACAACGCAAACAACATTTTTCGGGAGGACGATATGACCGCTCAAAGTGAGGCCATCTCGGCTGATCTGGAAGCCATCAGGGCGAACTATTCTTTGACTGATGAGCAACGCCAGATCGTCGATCACGTGGATCGGGTATCGCGCGAGGTGCTGCACCCGCTGCAGGCGCGCATGGATGACGAGGAATGGTGGCCCGATGATCTGTTCAAGCAGATGGGCGAGCTGGGCCTGCTGGGGATTACCGCGCCGGAGGAGCTGGGCGGATCGGGGCAGAACGAGTTTACCCAGGCGCTGGTGTCCGAGGTGATTTCGAAGTGGAATCCGGCTGTGGGCCTCTCGCACGGGGCGCATGACAACCTGTGCCTGAATAACCTGCTGCGCAATGGCTCCGAAGAGCAGGTGAAGAAATACGTGCCGGGCCTTTGCTCGGGCGAGCTCGTCGGTGCTTTGGGCCTGACCGAACCGGGTGCGGGATCCGATGCGCTCGGATCCATGGCCACCACTGCCCGCCGCGACGGTGATGATTATGTCATCAACGGCTCGAAGATTTACATCACCAACGGCCCCATTGCCGATGTGATCCTGCTTTATGCCAAAACCGACAAGTCGAAGGGCGCCAAGGGCATTTCTGCTTTCATCATCGAGACGGACAATCCCGGTTTCAAGGTGGCACAAAAGCTTGACAAAATGGGCTTTCGCGGCTCGCCAACCGGAGAACTGGTGTTTGAGGATTGCCGCGTACCCGCATCCGCCATGGTTGGACCGGAAAACACCGGCGTTTCGGTGGTAATGAGCGGGCTGGATCTGGAACGCGCCATGGTCGCATCGGTCTGTGTCGGCATGGCCGAACGCGCGCTGGAACTGGGGCTGGAATACGCCAAGATCCGCGAACAATTCGGCAAGCCGATCGCAAGTTTCCAGATGATGCAGTCGAAACTGGCCGAGATCTACACCGAGGTCGAAACCGCGCGCGCCTTCGGTTATCGCGCGCTGGCCGCCTGTACCGGCCTGCCGAAAGGCGCCGGGGGCCGCGGCGAAATCCACAAACTGACGGCGGCGGCCTGTCTTTACGCCGGCGAGGCATTCAACAAGGCGGTGACCGAAGCCTGCCATATTCATGGTGGCTCTGGCTACATGCAGGACACCGAGATCAACCGGCTGTTCCGCGCCAACAAGCTGCTGGAAATCGGCGCGGGTACAAGCGAAGTCCGCAAGATCATCATTGCCGAAGAACTTTTGCGCGCCTGAGGGGGACGAGACAATGAACAAGCAACTGCGCAACGACACCGCTCTGCCAACACATTTCATGACGGACGAACAGCAGGCCCTGGCCGATCAGTCCGGCAAGTTCTTCATGTCCGAGTTCCACCATCTGAATGCGGAAATGGACGATACTGATGACCTGCCGTCTTCGGTTTTCCCCAAGCTGGGCGAGATGGGATATCTCGGCCTGAACGTGCCGCCGGAATTCGGCGGGGCCGGGCTCGACTTTACCTCGGCCTGTATCATCACCGAGGAAATGTCTAGGGCCTCGGCGGCCATCGGACTGACCCATGTGGCCCATGACAATTTGTGCGTCAACAACATCTATCGCAACGCCAATGACGAGTTGCGCCGAAAATACCTGCCGGGCCTGTGCAACGGCACGCTGGTGGGTGCTCTGGGCCTGACCGAACCCGGTGCGGGGTCCGATGCGCTTGGCTCGATGCGGACCACGGCCAAAAAGGATGGCGACGACTACATCCTGAACGGCGCCAAGATCTACATCACCAATGGGCCGATTGCCGATCTGGTGCTGGTCTATGCCAAGACATCGCCCGAAAAAGGGGCCAAGGGCATTTCCGCCTTTATCGTGGAAACCGACACGCCCGGTTTCAAGGTGGCGCAGAAGCTCAACAAGATGGGATTCCGCGGCTCGCCGACGGGCGAACTGGTATTCGAAGATTGCCGTGTTCCGGCCAGAAACATGGTCGGCAAGCTGGATGGCGGGGTTGCCGTTACCATGTCCGGACTTGATCTGGAACGTGGCATCGTCTGTTTCAACGCTCTGGGCATTGCGCAGCGGGCGCTGGATATTTCCATCGATTACGCCAAGACACGCCAGCAATTCGGCAAACCGATCGCCAGTTTTCAGATGGTTCAGGCGATGCTGGCCGACATGTATACGCAGATCGAGGCCGCGCGCAGCCTGTCCTTGCGCACCGCAGCCATGTGTGAGGGCCTCGAAGAG
The DNA here is from genome assembly GCF_032918335.1 of Shimia sp. FJ5. Classification (NCBI taxonomy): domain Bacteria; kingdom Pseudomonadati; phylum Pseudomonadota; class Alphaproteobacteria; order Rhodobacterales; family Roseobacteraceae; genus Shimia; species Shimia sp. FJ5. The sequence goes on from NZ_JAWJUV010000006.1 coordinate 18,811, forward strand.
GGCGCAGGCGGGCGCGGCGAAATCCACAAGCTCACCGCTGCGGCGATCTACAAGGCCGCTGAGGCGACATCCTTCGTGCTGGACAAAGCTGTCCAGATTCACGGCGGCTCAGGCTACATGCGTGATACCGAAGTGAACCGGCTGTACCGAACCGGTCGCGTGCTTGAGGTCGGCGCGGGCACCCAGGAGGTTCGCAAACTCATCATCTCCGGCGAATTGCTGAAGAACTAAGGGGGCGGAACATGAGCGAAGCGAAATCAAGGCGTTACGCGTCGGATCTCATGGCGGGCCAGGTTGCCCTGGTCACGGGGTCTGGATCTGGAATGGGCCGGGCGACGGCGATCGAAATGGCCGCTTGCGGGGCCAGGCTTGCGCTGTTCGCGCGCCGGGAAGAGCCGCTGGAGGAGACCGCCGAAATGATCCGCGCGGCGGGGGGCGAGGCCTTTGTCGTGCCCGGAGACACCCGCGACGAAGACAGTATCGAAACTGCGATGGGGCGGATCAAGGACCACTATGGGCAGTTGGATGTCTTGGTGAACAATGCCGGCGGCCAGTATATCGCGGCCGCCCGCGATATCACCAACAAGGGCTTCGAAGCCGTGATCCGCAACAACCTGATAGGGTCTTGGCAAATGACACGCGCCGCTGCCGATCACTTCATGTACGACAATGGTGGATCGGTTGTGTTTGTCACCGCCATCTCGGCGCGCACCGCGCTTACCGGCTTTACACACACCGTCGCCGCCCGCGCCGGTGTGACGGGCATGATGAAAACGCTGGCCGCCGAATGGGGCGAGTACGGCATCCGGCTGAACTGTGTCGCGCCGGGCACGATCAAGACCGATGCGCTTGGCCGCTATCCGATTCCGCCGGAACAGTGGAAAAAGCTGAACCGCTCGGTGCTAAACCGGATGGGGGCGGCCGAGGACATCGCAGGCACGATCATTTTCCTGGCCTCGAAACTTGGCGGTTTCATCACCGGAGAAGACATTTATGTAGACGGCGGTGAGACCTTGCATATGGGTCATGACGCGCGGGACATGATCAACCCCGCGATGTTCGAAAAACGCGAACGGGGAGATGGCAAGAATGAATAAACAGCCCGTCCTTCTGGAGATTTCCGACAGGATCGCCACGGTTACGCTGAACGATCCCGAGCGGCGCAACCCGGTCACCGGAAACGACATGATCGCTGCCCTTCTGAAGACCTTCGCCAAGGTGCAGGCCGATCCTCAGGTCAGCGTGATGATCCTGACCGGCGCCGACCCGGCCTTTTGTGCCGGCGGCGACATCAAGGAAATGAACGATCCCGACAGCGTGTTCCGCAAGGAGCCGCTGGCGGCGGCGCAGAGCTATGTTGATGGGGTGCAGCGGCTGCCGCTTGCGCTCTACAACATGGATATTCCGACCATCGCCGCAGTCAACGGCCCGGCGGTGGGCGCGGGGTGCGACCTGACCATGATGTGCGACATGCGCATCGCGTCGGAAAAAGCAAGGTTCGGCGAGGTGTTTCTGAATCTCGGAATCATTCCGGGCGATGCGGGCAGCTGGTTCCTGTTGCGTCGTCTGGGCCACCAGAAGGCCGCCGATCTGACCTTCTCAGGGCGCATGGTCGAGGCCAAGGAAGCGCTGGAGCTTGGTATGGTGCTTGAACTCGTGCCTCATGAAAAATTGATGGAACGTGCCCGCGAACGGGCCGCTGTCATCGCCGCGAAACCGCCGCGCGCGGTGCGGGTCGCCAAGCGTCTGATGCGCAATGCCGAACGGATGGACCTGCCGGATTTCCTGAATTCCGCGGCGGCCTATCAGGCGCTCATGCATCAGACCGAAGACCACCACGAGGCGGTTGCTGCGTTCGTCGAAAAACGAGAACCCAATTTCACGGGGCGTTAAAGGAAAGATCGCATGTCAGACATCACCCAAAAGAAGATGGAGCAAATCGCGCAGATGTGGAATGCGCGCGGCAAGGGTCTGATAACGCATATGGCGCTTGAGATCGAAGAGGTCTCGACCGAAGGTGTTCGGGTTCGGATGCCGTTCAATCCGGACTTTTGCGTCGATGCGGAACAATCGCTGCTCCACGGTGGTATCCTGACGGCACTTCTGGACAGTGTCTTTGGACTGGCGAACTTTGTTGCCATCGAAGGCGTCAGTACCATGGCCACTCTTGACCTCAGAGTTGATTACCTGCGCCCGGCCCGTTCGCGCGCGGATGTCATCGTTCAAGCGCATTGTTTTCGCAAGACCCGCCACATCGCCTTCAATTCCGGCAGCGTCTGGTTCGCGGGCCATGAGGATGCTGAAATAGCCAGGGGAACCGCCTCGTTTGCATTGACGCGCGGCGAAACCAGCCTGTTTGACGCAATGACAAAAGGAAAAACCTCGTGATGGACGTGCAAACTGTCAATGCCAATGTATCCCGGGTGCCGTTCTTCCGATTTCTCAACTTTGAGGTCAGAAGTCTAGACAGTCTCCATGCTGAGGCGGAAATGACCTTTGATGACCGCCATATCGGTAACCCGATCATGGAGTACTACCATGGCGGAATGATCGCGAGTTTTATGGAGGCCACTGCCGCCATCGCGGTACAGCCAGATTTCGCCGACGTTCCGGCCAAACCGATCAACCTGACCGTCGATTACCTCAGACCCGGTGTGAAGGGACCGCTTTTTGCGCGCGCTAACGTCACGCGCAAAGGCAAGCGGATGGCAAGCGTCAGCGTGCTCAGCTGGCAGACGGATCGGGAAAAGGCGGTTGCCGAAGGGCTGTATCACTTCCTTCTGGTCTGACCGGGGCAACCGCTTTCAGGGCTACCTTGTCCTGTGGACGGGGCCGCTTCCCGGTTACAAATGCCTTCCAGTAACAGATTGATGAGCATGCTGGAGAATTCAGGCAGTGATAGATATCCTTCCACTCCTGCCTTGTTCGGGTCGAACCATTCCACCGTCCAGTTTAAGGCACCCAACATCACCTGGCGCAAGGGGACGATCTTGATATCCGACCGTATGGCACCGTCGTCCTGAGCTTCACGGAGTATCCGATCCCAGAGTGTTCCATACTCATGGCGAATACCCCTGTGCCTCTCCCTGAAATGATTGGGGAGCATTCCATAGCTTCTGATATTCGCCGAGGTGAATTCGCTTGCCTTAAAGAGGAAATCCAGGTGCGCCCAGATTGCAGTCGCTATCTTGGCGTGATGATCGTACGGGGCATCGAATTTCCGAACGGCGGCTTCGACACCTGATAGCAAGTCCCTCAGTCCGGCGTTTAGAACTTCGTCAACGATCGCTTCTTTGGAGTTGAAATGGTAATAGACGCTGCCCGCTTTCATGTCCGCTTCTTCCGCGATCTTTCTCAGCGTGGTCGCCTTGTAGCCATTGTCCCTCAGAACGCGCGCTGCGGCCTTTAGAATTTCTGCACGGGTCTTAGCCGCCTTGCTGTCGGGATCCGGGGTTTTGGCGGGAGTGGCGGGGCACAGCTTCAAGCCTTCGGTACCCGCCTTGCGATGTGGACACATTCCGTCAAGTATCAGCTTACTCATTCGTTCCGCGAGGATGCGCACCGGATACTTGTCGACATCGTACCATTCTACGGTCCAGTTCATGGCACTCAGGATGAACTGGCGGATCACAGCAGTGGATATGTCGCTTCGAAGGTGGCCGGCGCGTTTGGCGTCATTCAGGAATTTGCCCCAGGCCCCTGCATATGATGCACGCAATTCGCGATGCGGGGCGCGTGTTTCGTCCGACAACATCGGATAGTTCCGAATATTGGCTGATGTGAAGTCGCTGTCGGTCAAGAGATAGTTCAGATGTGTTTCAATCAGCAGTCCGAAAGTCTTGCGAAAATCCTCCGAACTTGTCGGTGCCGACCGAACGATTTCACTGACCGCCTCATATAGTTGACGGACGCCAAGATCGAGAACTTCGCTCAGAATCTGGTCCTTGGATTGAAAATGATAATAAATGCTGCCGGCCTCAATGCCAGCTTCCTGCGCGATGTCGCGCATAGTCGTTGCGTGATAGCCTTCATACCGAAAAAGTCGCGCGGCCGCAGCGAGTATGGCTTCGCGGGTCCTCTCCGACTTGCTTAGATCGTCACTCACTATCTTGGTATCTTCAATCTGTCGTGCCATCCATTGTCGATACTTGTCGGAGATGAGGCTGTCCATTGCAATAAATCTAACAACTGTTAGAATGCATCGGAGAGAGTGTCGAATCAAACTCTTTTCAAGGTGCAACGGAAGAGGAGGGCCTCCACATGCGAGGGTTGAGTGGAAAACGGGTCGTTGTGACCGGCGGTGGGAGCGGCATTGGCCGAGCGGTTTGCGAACGGTTCGGCGCGGAGGGTGCCGAAGTCGCTGTTTTCGATCTGAACAAAGCCGGAGCGAATGAAACCGCCAAACTAATCACTGAATCCGGCGGAAAAGCGGCGGCATTTCAGGCGGATATTACCGATCGTGCCCAAGTCGACAGCGCCGTTGCCGAGTTCGAATCCGGCGGACCGATTGATGTGCTGGTGAACAACGCGGGCTGGGACGTGATCAAACCGTTCCTCGACACCGATCCCGACCTTTGGAAGAAGGTCATCGACATCAATCTTTACGGTCCGCTGAATATGCATCACGCGGTGCTTCCGGGCATGGTCAAGAACGGCGGCGGCCGTGTGGTCAACATCGCGTCCGACGCCGGACGCGTCGGATCATCCGGCGAAGCCGTGTATTCGGCCTGCAAGGGTGGCATCATCTCGTTCACCAAAACCGTTGCGCGCGAACTGGCGCGTAAAGGTATTCAATTGAATGCGGTCGCCCCGGGACCGACCGACACACCTCTGTTCGCTCAGGTTGCCGAGGGCGAGGCCGGTCAAAAGATCGCCGAAGGTCTCAAGCGGGCGATTCCGATGAAGCGCCTGGCGCAGCCGACGGATTACCCTGGCATCATCTGCTTCCTGTCGTCGGACGACGCAGGGTTCATTACCGGCCAGGTGATTTCGGTTTCGGGCGGCTTGTCCATGCACGGTTGAAGCCATGACAGCAGCGCCGGACACCAGGCGTTGCTGCCAAACCGTGCCAAAAGAGTTACCTCCCCGACTGGCCGCGCCTTATGTGCGGCCCTTCTTCATTCTAGAAAGGTTGCGAATGTTTCAGCCAGGCTCTGACATCCAGCGGACAAGCACGCTGACCGCATTTCTGAGGGGCTGCGGCATTGACAGTTACGAGGAACTCGTCCGCCGTTCGAATGAAGACCCAGACTGGTTCTGGGGCCAGATCATTGACCATGCCGGGATACGGTTCGCGCGGCCCTACAGCCGGTTGCGAGATATCTCCGAAGGGCCCGAATCGATCCGGTGGGCCGTCGGGAGTACTTTGAATCTGACGGAAACCTGTCTTGACGCCCGAATTGCCGATGGCTTGGGCGACAAGGTCGCAATCGACTGGGTCGGCGAAGACGGAAGCCGCCGTCGCTGGACCTATTCCGACCTTACCGCCGAAGCCTCCCGCGTCGCCTCGGCCCTTGCCGCGCGCGGTGTAAGGCCCGGTCAGGCGGTGGGCATCTATATGCCGATGATCCCCGAAATCGAGGCCGCGCTTCTGGGTATTGCCCGGCTGGGCGCGGTTGCGGTGCCGCTGTTTTCCGGTTTTGCGCCTCATGCCATCGTATCGCGCCTGAACGACGCGGATGCCGTGGCGGTGTTGACGGCGGATGCCACACCCCGGCGAGGCAAGCCGGTCTGGATGGAAGCGACCCTTGCCCAGGCTTTGACCGACCTGCCATCGGTTCATACCGTAATCAGCCTGCGACGGTTCGGCGGTGCGATGGCCGATCCGGCCCGCGATCTGGACTGGACCGAAACAGTGGGCCGCGCCAGTCCGGAGTTTGCCGCCGTTCCCGTCAGTCCCGATGACACCTTTCTCATCGCCTATACATCGGGCACCACCGGGCGGCCCAAGGGTGTCGTGCATACCCACTTGGGCGTGCAGGCCAAGGCCACGGCCGATTTCTTGCTTTGCCTCGACATGAAACGGGATGACCGGCACCTCTGGATGACCGACATGGGGTGGGTCATGGGACCGCTCACCCTTTTATCGGTGCTCTTGTCTGGTTCGACCCTGGTGCTCGCCGAGGGCGCACCATCAATGCCCGGCGATCCCTTCAGGCTGCTGCGTCTTGCGTCCGATATGGAGGTCACGCATCTCGGCGTGGCCCCGACTCTGGTACGGCAGTTCATGACGCGGGATACTGAACCTTTGTCGGGCTACGACTTGTCGCCCCTGCGCATTGTCGCCTCGACCGGTGAACCCTGGACCGACGAAGCCTGGCTCTGGCAGCTCGATCTCATCTGTCGCCGCCGCGCCGTACCGCTGAACATCTCGGGCGGGACCGAGCTTTTTGGCGCGATCCTGACCTCGACCGTGCTGCACGAGCTCAAGCCCGGCGGATTTTCGGCCCAGGCCCTGGGTGTCGGGGCCAAGGTTCTGCGCCAGGACGGCAGCGAAGCCGCACCGGGCGAACTGGTCGTGACCCAGCCGCCTCTGGGTCTGACCCCGGCCATCTGGGGGGACCGCGATCGCTACCTTGAAACCTACTGGTCCACCTTCCCCGGCCTCTGGCGGCACGGCGACTGGGTGCGCTGCGATCCGGACGGGACATGGTATATCCTGGGCCGGTCGGACGACACGCTGAACATCGCCGGCAAACGCATCGGCCCGCCCGAGATCGAGGCGGCCCTGACCGAAACCGGAGAGGTGGTGGACGCCGCTGCCATCGCGGCACCTGATGACATCAAGGGCGTGGCCGTCGTCTGCGTCTGCGTGGCGGCCCCAAATGTGTCGCCGGACGCGGAGCTCGTGAACCGGCTCAAGGATCGTGTCGGAGAGATCGTCTCGAAGCCCTTCCGCCCGCGCGAGATCCACTTTGTCGAAGCGCTGCCCAAGACCCGCAGCATGAAAACCATGCGCCGTGTCGTGCGTGCCGCCTTTCTCGGTGAAGATCCGGGCGATCTGTCGTCGATCAGCAACCCGGAAACCATTCAGCCCATCGCAGACCTGCAAAAGGAAAAGTCATGATCACTGTTTTCGGAGCCACGGGCACGACTGGCGCGCCCCTCGTCGATACGCTTCTGGCAAAAGGCGCGTCCGTGCGCGCTGTCACCAGCGCCCCCTCCAAGTTAGATGCGCTAAGGGCCAAAGGATGCGAGGCGGTCGCAGCGGATTTCACGGACCCTGCCGCGCTGGCGCGGGCCTGTGACGAGGCAGAAAAGATATACCTGGTCACGCCTGCCCATCTGAACATGCGCCAGTGGAAGGCGAACGTGATCGAGGCGGCCAAGGCCGCGGGCGTGCGCCATATCGTTGTGGCCACGGGGCTTGGCGCGTCGCCCAAGGCGGGGCTGACCTTTGGAAAGTGGCATTCCGAAACCCAGGAGCTGCTGAAGCAAAGCGGCCTTGACTGGACCTTTGTCCAGCCGACCTATTTCATGCAGAACCTGCTGTGGCAGACCGGTAACATTGCAAAGGACGCCGTGTACTATGACGATCTGGGCGGCCCCGTGGCCTGGATCGACGCCCGCGACATCGCGGATGTCGCCGCCGAGGCGCTGACCGCTCCGGGTTACGAAGGCAAGGCTCTTGGTCTGACCGGGCCCGAAGCTCTTACCGGAGAAGATATCGCCGCCCTCCTGTCCAGGGTGACCGGGCGCACTGTCACCTGCGCACCCCTGTCGGCCGAAAATGCCAAGGCGGGTATGGTGGCTGGCGGAATGCAGGACGAGGTCGCCAGAGCCATGGTCGAATTGGCTTCCATCGCGCCCAAGGGCTACCTTGCCGGCATCGAGACCACGGTCAGCGATGTGATGGGACGCCCGGCGCGCCGATTTGCCGATTTCGTCGCCGAGAACCGGGATGCTTTCGTCAAGTAACCTGATGGCGCCGCCGCTTTATCTCGAACTGGCGCCGCCTGAGGAAGCGGCCAAACAGATCGAACATTTGTTCGTGTTCCGCGATACCGGTGTGCTGAGCGGTGGTGGACGCGGGCGGTTCGCAACCGACCTCTTTACCCTTTCGGTAACGCGCGACGACAGCGGCGGCGGGCGCGTATCGCTGGCAGAACCGCGCCCCTATTTTTCGCCCCGCCCAAGGCCATTCCAGGGTGTCGTGGCCGGGCTGCGACTGTCGTCACGACCGCCGCGATTTCCCGACTCCAAAGGGCTGGACATGCTGGCCTCAGAACTGGCCCGGGTTCAGACCGGGGACGATGACCTGCCTGCGCTCATCGCGGTGCTTGACGGCCTTGCGAGAGACCTGCGCTTTGCCGCACCACCCGGAGCTTACAGCGACCGGACCAAACGTCGAAAGGTGCGGGCGGAAACCGGCGTGTCGCGGCGGCGGCTTGCGACCTTGCGACGCTTTCGCCGGGCTCTCGGGCAGCTTGCGTCAAAGACCCTGCCGCTGAGCGATCTGGCGCTGGACGCCGGATATTACGATCAATCTCACTTGTCCGCCGCTTGCCGGATCTTCGCCGGCAAACCGCCCGGCGCGTTGCGCGCTCTGTCTATTCCGCGTCGTTTTGACCTTTCGCTACAAGATACGCGCCTCAAAGACCGCCTAAGATTGGTCATTGACGAATGAAATCGAAGAGGAAGACCCGCCATGACACAATTCAAACAGAAAAACCCCGACTATGACGCACGCGTGCGCAACAGTTTCGATCGCCAGAAGGTGATGAACACGTTGGGGATCAGCATTGCCGAGTTGTTACCCGGCCGCATCGTTCTGGAAATGGCACATCAGGTTGCACTGACCCAGCAGCATGGGTTTTTGCATGCCGGAATCGTGTCGACAGCGCTGGACAGCGCCTGCGGATACGCGGCCTTTTCGCTGATGCCAGCGGACGCGGCAGTGTTGACGGCCGAATTCAAGATCAACCTACTCAACCCGGCGGACGGCGAACGGTTTCGCTTCGTCGCTGACGTGGTGAAACCAGGCAGGACGCTGACCATATGCGAGGCGCGTGCCTATGCCGTGAAGGGCCAGGATGAAAAGCTCGTCGCAACGATGACCGGAACGCTCATGGCGCTGATCGGGCGGGCGGGGGTCGCGGACTGAGCGCAACCCGGCCGCAGCACATCCGATCCGGGCGGCCGGGCCGATTATTCAGACAGCTGGATCAGCTGTTCCAGCGGCTCGCGACCTCGGCCAACCGTTTCCCGTAGGCGCGCGCGGTATCCAGATCGCCGCCAGCAGGTTCAGGCCTGCCAAGCAGTAATGTTATAGCCTTTAGCAGTGCGGTCGCCGATTGTCCGTCGTCAGGGTTTTTCGGAGAGCTGAGACTGTATCGTAACGGAGGATCTCGTTCGGTTTCTGTTCAAGTTTATGCGGCAGCGGCCTGATGCTGCAACCGTAATTGGAACGGATGGACGCCCACGGTGCCGATGGGCTGCCGTCACGCCGGAGTTTCCAGTCAGGGCTGAGCTGGCGCACCATTCTGGCCAAGCGCGAGAACTTTCGTGCTGCCTTCGCCGGGTTCGACTTTCGGGGAGTTGCGAACTTTGACGACAACGACATTGAGCGCCTACTTGCCGATGAAGGAATTGTTCGCTATCGAGGCAAATTCGAAGCCGTGATCAACAACGCTCGCCGTACTTTCGAGGTCGTCCAAGAGGAAGGCTCCTTCGCCGCATTCATCTGGCTATATGAACCTGCCAAGGACGACGCACTGCCACAAATGCGGTCCAAATCACCAGCGTCCGAGACCCTGTCCAAAGACCTACGAAAGCTTGGCTTCAAATTCGTGGGACCGACCACCGTATATGCATTCATGCAGGCCATGGGATTTATCAACGATCACGCAGAAGTCTGTTGGATGCGAAAGGACGTCGAAACAACCCGAAACACCCTTCGCACACCGACATAGGCAACTGTCGGCCAACTAACGTGAAAAAATTCAGGGCCACTTAGCGTGGAAAGTCACAGACAGGTTTCGCGTCAGTCGACCTAGACTTCAGAGCTTTGAGAGTAGCGAGGCCAATTGAGCGGCGTCTTTGGGTTTCAGCTTTGCGCCGATCCTTTCCGACAGAACTCGTTCATAGATCGGCCACATCGCCCTCCTGACAGATTTACCCTTTTCAGAGATAGAAATGTTTTGACCTCGCCCATCTTCCAAGCAGTCCTGTCGGTTCACCAGCCCTGCTTTCACCATACGGTTCAGCAGCCGCGAGGTACCGTATTGGGGTAACAAAATCCGGTCTTTGAGTTCGAATGGCCGGAGTCCGTCCGGGCCTGCCTTCTCGAGTTCGAGAAGCGCGTCATACCATGCAATTGGCGGGTATCCTGCCGATTTCAGAGACGTTTCGACAGCCTCAAGCAAAACGCGGCTTTTAGTCATGAGGGCTGTCCAGGCGGCCTCAGTAGCATGGTCAATCTCGTTCATATCCAGCACCTATCATGTACATGTAAGTGCATCAACCTTGACATCGCATGTGACGCGCTATATATAGATGCAACTGCATCGACATATGGGATCATATCATGTCACAATCGCACCTCACAGAATTTGGGATATTCCTGCTCCGTATAGCACTCGGGATCATGTTCCTGGCGCACAGCCTGTTTCTCAAGCTCTTCATTTTCACACTTCCCGGAACGGCGCAGTTCTTCATTTCGATCGGGCTGCCCGGCTGGTTTGCTTATATGGTCTTTGCAGTCGAGGCGATTGCCGGTGCCCTTTTGGTCCTCGGCGTACAGGCTCGGTGGGTCGCGTCGGCGACCGTGCCCATCCTAGCCGGTGCGACCTGGGCTCACTCCGGAAACGGCTGGATGTTCGGATACGAGAACGGCGGGTGGGAATACCCGGCCTATCTGACGCTGCTTGCCATCGTGCAAGGGCTTCTGGGCGACGGCCGTTTCGCCCTCAGCCCTTCCTTCGCGCCCGGTAACGTGCAGATGGCGGGAGAGACAACATGAGCCTCCACCTCATTAGCCATGCGCTCTGCCCATATGTGCAGCGCGCGGCGATCTCGCTCACTGAGAAAGGTGTCACGTTCGAGAGAACTGACATCGATCTTTCGAACAAGCCCGACTGGTTTCTTGCCATATCTCCGCTGGGCAAGACGCCTGTCCTAGTTGTGGACGGGACGCCGATTTTCGAATCTGCGGTTATCCTCGAATATCTTGAGGATACACAACCCCACGCGCTTCATTCGCACGACGCTCTCGATCGCGCCCGCCACCGTGCCTGGATTGAATTTGGATCTGCTGTCTTGAACGGCATTGCGGGGTTCTACTCGGCGCCGAACGAGAAAGCGTTGGAAGAAAAAGTGCCGGCGCTCTGCGCAAAGTTCCTTCGGCTGGACGCGGAGCTTGGGGAGGGACCATGGTTCGATGGCCACCGGTTCAGCCTCGTCGATGTCGTATTCGGCCGGTCTTCCGCTATTTCGACGTTTTTGACACCATCGGAGAGTTTGGCGTCTTCACAGGGCTTGCCCGTGTAAGGGCCTGGCGACATGAACTGGAGCGTCGGGTTTCTGTGAAGAATGCCGTCAGTGAAGATTACCCGACCCTTCTGCGTGACTTCATCAGACGGCGCAATTCTTACCTGTCCCAGATCATGCAGACAGGAGGGCCGAAGAAGACAGTTACACAGGTGCGATCGGCTGACCGCTGATCACTTGATATCGTTTTGTCGGGCCGCAGTACAGAACCGGACGTTTGAGGTCGCTTGGCGAATGTCCGCTTTGTCCCGCACATCGGATAGTCGCCGACTTTCCCTTGAAGGCCCGCAGCAGCCCCAACCGGCAATTGCCGGCAGTCCATGCCCGTCCGTGCGATGCGCAGGGTTACTGCTGCCCCCACAGCGAAACCGGGAACAAACCACCGATCGCATTGATGAATGGCTCAGGGATCTACGAATCCTCCTGAGCTCAAACACCCGGAAAACCCTAGCCGTGTAGTCCGACAGAGGGCTGCGCTTCAATCGCGGGTCAATCTATCCCAGATGGTGGATCACTTTCAGGGGGTTACTCCAAAGGGCGGGGATAAGAAGCTCGTGGCAACGAGGATAAGAACGCTTTTATCGCTATTGGGGCGAACTGGCGTGGCTGGCTGACGATCGGGTCAGAGCGAAAATTAATCTGCGAGCCGGGCTTCGAGGATATGCCGCTGGATCTTGCCGCTGGTCGATCTGGGAAAATCCTCGAACGCGATGAAGCGAATTTCGCGTGGTCGCTTATAGCCAGCGAGGCTTTCGCGGCACAAGTTCAGCAGCGCCTCGGCATCCGGCCCGTCATCGTCACAGGCGACAAAGGCCACCGGGCTTTCCCCCCATTTCGCGTCGAAGGCCCTTACCACGGCGGCATCGATCACATCGGGATGAGAAAGAAGCACACGTTCGATTTCCGCCGGATAGACGTTTTCACCTCCGGTCTTGATCAGGTATTTCGCCCGATCCACAAAGTCGACGGTGCCGTCCGTATTGCGCCGGAACAGATCGCCCATGTGGAAAAAGCCGTTGCGAAAGTCACGGGCATTGGTGTCGTCGGCGTTCCAGTACCCGGAAAACAGCGTCGGACCCCGAAGCGCCATTTCGCCCGGCGTTCCATCGGGGACTTCGCGGTCGTCGGGATCGACCAGCCGCACCTCGCAAAAGGCGCTGATGCGCTTGGACAGCCGGTCCGGGGTCACACCCGGCGCGATCAGATCGGCGGTTCCCGGCGGCAGGCCGGTTTCGGTCGCCCCGAAGGAATTCAGATAGGGCGTGTCCAGAAGACCGGTCAGTTCCGCGATCTGATGCGGCGGCACCAGATCAGCCATTGCGCCGCAAACCTTGATCCCCTTCAGCGGCAAAGGGTTGGCGTGCCGTTCGTTAATAAAAGCCTCCAGTGCCCCGGGCATCATCACGAACCAGCCGATCCTGTGGCGTGACAGCGCCTCGTTGATGACGGCGGGCTGCAGCCCGTCCACCATCACCACGGTCCCACCCCGCAGGATCGTTGCCAGCGCATGATCGGTGGAGGCCATGTGGAACATCGGCGCCCAGGCGATGAACCCGTCGCCGGGATCCAGCGCCAGCTGGGCCGCAAAAACCATGGATCGGGCGATATGCGCGCGGTGGCTGATATGCGCCCCCTTGGGCAGGCCCGTGGTCCCCGAGGTATAGAGGATCGTCAGACCGGCCTCGGGGTCGTCAACCATGGTTCCGGTGCGCGGGTCCGGCTCGACCCCGGCAATGGCCGTTTCCAGGTCTGGCCCGACGGTTAGACAGGGTGTCGACGCGACGGCGCGGTAAGCTTCTGAAAGTTCCGGTTCGACAACCGCGAGAACCGGCTCGACCAGATCGATGCAGTGCCGCAGTTCATCGGGGGCAAGCCGCCAGTTCAGACAGGCGACGATCGCGCCGATTCCCGCTGCTGCAAGTTCGACCTCCAGGTATTCTGAGCGGTTATGCGACAGGATCGCGATCCTGTCTCCGGGCGCCACGCCTCGTGCCAGAAAGACAGCCGCCAGACGATCGACCCGCTCCAGCAGTTCTGCATAGGTCAGTTTCCTGCTGCCGTCCTCGATGGCGAGGGCGCGGGCGCAGTCATGTGCGCGGGTTCGAAAGATCGAATACAGATCAGCGCGCCCCGCGCGGATGACGTCGGTCAGCATAGTTTCCCCCTTGCCCGAGCCTCGGTTCAGAGATCCTGCGCCAGGCGCACGCCCTCATCAATGGCGCGCAGCGCATCCAGTTCGGCGGCCTCCTTTGCCCCGCCGATCATCGTAACCGGGACGCTGCGCGCGGCAAGCTCTTGGGCCAGAGCCCGTTCCGGTTCCTGACCGGTGCACAGCACAATAGTATCGGCTGCGATGACCTTTGGCATTCCGTCCGCGACGATATGCAGCCCCGCATCGTCGATATGTTCATAGGTCACGCCGCCCATTGCCTCGACCCCATGTTTGCGCAGCGCGTTGCGCAGGATCCACCCTGTCGAAACACCAAGCCTCGCGCCCGGTTTAGCGGTCTTGCGCTGCAGCATGACGACCTTGCGGCGCGACGGCTTCGGTGCCAGAGGGTCGCCCGCCAGGGCACCCGATGAGACAAATTCGGGGTCCACTCCCCAGGTTTCGCAAAAGACGTCGGAATTCGCGGTCTCGGCGGGTTTGGTCACTAGGAACTCGGCCACATCATGACCGATGCCCCCCGCCCCCATCACCACGACACGGTCGCCCGCCTCGCGGTCACCGGACAGAATTTCGGCGTAGGTCGCGACGCTGGGATGGTCGATACCCGGCAGGTCGGGAATGCGCGGCGTGACCCCGGTGGCGATGACCACATGGTCAAATCCCTCAAGATCGCTCGCCTCTGCCCGCTGTCCCAGACGCTGCGTGACCCCGTGTTTCTGCATCTGACCGGCATAATACCGAAGGGTTTCGTCGAATTCGTCCTTGCCCGGTGCGACGCGGGCCAGATTCAGTTGACCGCCCAGCTTGTCCTGCGCCTCGAACAGCGTGACAGCATGGCCCAGCCGCGCCGCCTCGGCGGCTGTGGCCATGCCCGCGGCACCACCGCCAACGACGGCCACTTTCTTTGGCGTGTCGGCTGGCGTATTCCGGAATTCCGTTTCACGCCCGGCCCTTGGATTGACCAGACATCCGACCGGCCGGTCCGAAAAGATGAAATCCAGACAGGCCTGGTTGCAGGCGATGCAGGTGTTGATCTCGTCCGCGCGGCCCTCTCGCGCCTTTTTCACGAAATGCGGATCGGCCAGAAACGGGCGCGCCATCGAGATCATGTCCGCATCGCCAGAGGCAAGTATGTCCTCGGAGAGCTGGGGTGTGTTGATCCGGTTCGAGGCGACCACCGGGATCGACACCGCCGCTTTCACGTTGGCTGCCGCCTTGCGCCAGGCACCGCGCGGCACCGGATAGGCGATCGTCGGCACGCGGGCCTCGTGCCAGCCGATGCCGGTGTTCAGAATATCCGCACCTGCGGCCTCGATCTTGCGCGCCAGTGCGGCAATTTCATCGGCGGGCGCGCCGCCCTCGACCAGATCGGCCGCCGAAATCCGGTAGATGACCAGAAAGTCGGGGCCGCAACGTTCGCGCACCGCTCGCACGATCTCGACCGGGAATCGGTGGCGGTTCGCGGCGCTGCCGCCCCAGTCGTCTTGGCGCTTGTTGGTGTGGGTGACGGTGAATTCGTTGATCAGGTATCCCTCGGACCCCATGATCTCGACGCCATCAAAGCCTGCGGCCAGCGCATTGGCGGCCGCCACGGCAAAATCCTCGATGGTACGGAGAATGTCGGCTTCGGTCATTTCACGCGGGATGAAACGATTGATCGGGGCGCGGATCGGCGACGGGGCCACACACCCTTCGATCTTGGCATAGCGCCCGGCGTGGAGGAGTTGCGCGCAGATCAGGCTGCCTTCGGCCTGCACCGCCTCGCAGATCGGGCGCAGGTCAAGCGCTTCTTCCGGGTCATCGATTCTCGGACCTTCTGGATCGAATATGCCCTCGGCATTGGGCGAAAACCCGCCGGTGACCAGAATCGCCGCCTCCCCCCGCGCACGCTCAGCGTAAAACGCGATCTGTTTGGCTATGCCGTCAGGCTCGGTTTCCAACCGCGTGTGCATCGACCCCATGATGACACGATTTCGCAATGTATGCTGGCCTGCGCGGATGGGCGAGAGCATGGTTTCAAAGCTTCCATCTGGTCTATTTTTCACTTTGGTTCTCCTCCTCAAAACTGCACTTGATCTACATTCTAACATTTGTTAGATTTTTTTGGAAAGAAGATTTTCGCTCATGGGGAGGAGCACCGATGCAATTCCAGCCTACAGACGATCAGAAGGCGTTTCGCGATACCGCAAAGCGCTTCGCAACTGAAAGGCTTGCGCCCACATATCAAGAACGCGCCAGCGGCCATACATTCGACCGTGCGCTGATCAAGGAGATGGGCGCACTGGGGCTGATCGGAGCCGATCTGCCCGAGGAATTCGGGGGACTCGGCGAAAGCTCTGTCACGTCAGGGCTGATCGTCGAAGAGATCGCCTATGCCGATTTCAATGCAAGTTACGTCCAGCTTCTGGGCTCTCTCATGGGCGGAATGGTTGCCAAACATGCCTCCAAGAACATCGCGTCGGAATGGGTGCCCAAGGTTGTTTCGGGTGATGCCGTCATTGGTCTGGGCCTGACAGAGCCGCGTGGCGGTTCGGATGCGGCGAACCTGATTCTGAGGGCCGAGAAATCCAGCAAAGGCTGGCGGCTGAACGGTGAAAAGACATCCATGAGTTTTGCCAGTCAGGCGGATGCGGCGGTCGTCTTTGCCCGTACCGGCGATCCTAACGGCGGCTCACGCGGGGTCAGCGCCTTTTTCGTCGATCTGAACCAGGAAGGCATCAAGCGCACCCATTTTGACGACATCGGCACCAAGCCTGTCGGGCGCGGCTCGGTTTTCTTTGACGATGTTTTCGTGCCGGCTGAAAACATGATGGCGGAACAGGACCGTGCCTTTGGCACGATCATGGCGGGCTTCGACTATTCCCGCGCACTGATCGGGCTGGAGTGCCTGGGGGCCGCGCAAGCGTCGGTGGATGAAACCTGGGCCTACGTTCAGGAACGCGAGGCATTCGGGGCCCCGATCGTGCAGTATCAGGGTGTCAGTTTTCCCTTGGCCGAGGCCGAGACCCAACTGACCATGATGCGCCAGCTTTGCTATTACACGCTGGACCTGCGCGACCGTGGCCTGCCCCACACCTCTCAGGCCGCCATGTGCAAATGGTACCTGCCCAAAACCGCCTGCGAGATCCTGCACCAGTGCCTGATCCTGCACGGACATTACGGCTACACCACCGACCTGCCCCACCACCAGCGCTACAACGATGTGCTCGGCTTGCAGATCGGTGACGGCACCGCGCAGATCCAGAAGCTGGTGATCGCCCGCGAGAAGGTCGGTCGCATGGCGCTGCAGTATGACAAGAAGGCGAAGGGAGCCTCGAAATGAGCGACCCCATCCTCGTCACTTCCGAGGGCAACACCGGCATCATCGAACTGGCCCGCCCCGAGAAATTCAATTGCCTATCACTTAAGGTGCATGAGCGTATTTCTGTCGCGCGTGCGGAATTCGAGGCGAACCCCGCTATTCGGGCGATCCTCATCCGGGCGCAGGGCAAGCACTTTTGCACCGGTGCCGATCTGGTGGAAGTGAAAGGTAAATTGAACGATCCCGCCGCGCTGGACCATTTCATCGCCTTTGGCATGAACAACCTGCGTGCACTCGAAACCTCCTCCCTCCCTGTCGTGGTGGCAGTGCAGGGGTTGTGTCTGGCCGGCGGGATCGAACTGATGCTGGCATGCGATGTGTGTTTCGCGGCCGAAAGCGCCCAGTTTGGCGATCAGCACGCGCAATTCGGGCTGATTCCCGGTTGGGGTGGCTCGCAGCGGTTGACACGGTTGATGGGGCAGCGCAGGGCGCTCGACCTGATGTTCTCGGCCCGCTGGCTCAAGTCGGACGAGGCCAAAGAGGCCGGATTGGTCAACTACATCGTGCCGGATGCGGACCTGCACAAGTCTGCGCTGGAATACTGCGAGAAAATCGCCACCCGTTCACGTCCCGGCATCGCCGAGATGAAGCGGTTGGCGCGCGAAGGCGCGGACCTTGGTATCGACCAGCAGATGCGGCTTGAGCGCGATGCCGCCGTGCGCGCACTGCCCAGCGATGACGTGGCGGAGGGCCTCGATGCATTCGAGAACCGGCGCGCCCCCGAATTCAAGGCTTGAGGACGAAACATGGATTTCATTTTGAACGACGAACAACGCCAGATTTACGACTATGGCGGCCAGCTGGCGCAGAAGTTCGACAACGATTACTGGCTGAGACACGCACGCAAGCACGAGTTTCCGCACGAAATGTTCCGCCAGATCGCCGATGACGGCTTCCTCGGCATCATGGTGCCCGAGGAATATGGCGGCGCGGGCCTTGGTATGACCGAAATGGCCCTGTTCATGGAGGGCACCGCCAATCACGGCATTCCGCTTTTGATGATGGTGGTCGGGCCGACCATGTCGCTGGCCCATATCGCCAGCCACGGGAGCGAGTTCCACAAGAAAGAACTGCTGCCGGCCGCCTGCCGCGGTGATATTCAGTTCTGTTTCGCGATCACCGAACCGGGGGCCGGGTCGAACACGATGAAGGCCACTACGCTGGCCAAGCGTCGAGGCAACCGGTTCAGCCTGTCGGGCGAAAAGACCTTCATCACCGGGGCCGAAGTGGCCGACTACTGCCTCGTGGTGGCGCGGACCAAACCGCATACCGAGGTCAGCCGCAAGACCGACGGCTTTACCCTGTTCGCCGTGGATCTGAAGAAAAAAGGCGTCGACAAGCAGCGGGTGAAGATCTCGATCCCCCTGCCCGAGGAGCAGTGGACACTGTTCTTCGACGATGTGGATCTCGGCCCCGAGGATGTGGTCGGCGAGGTGGACGAAGGGTTCTCGATCCTGTTCGACAGCCTCAACCCCGAGCGTATCATCCTGGCCGCCTTGTGCTGCGGCATCGGCCGGTTCGCCCTGAACAAGGGCGTGGCCTATGCCTCCGAGCGCAATGTGTTCGGCCAACCCATCGGTGCGCACCAGGGCGTGCAGCATCCTATGGCCAAGGCGCATACGGCAGTCGAAATGGCCAGTCTGATGACCCGGCGCGCGGCATGGGAGTTCGACAACAAGCTGCCTGCCGGTGCGTCGTCGAACATGGCGAAATATGCCGCCGCCGAAGCCGGGATCGAAGCGGTAGACGCGGCGCTTCAGGCGCATGGTGGATCGGGCTTTACCGAAGATACGGGACTTTACGAAATGTACCCGCTGGTCCGCCTGCTGCGCACAGCGCCGGTGAACCGCGAACTGTGCCTGAGCTTTATCGGCGAAAAGGTCATGGGCCTGCCACGATCCTATTGATCGCCACGGCTTGGAACGGAGAACGACATGCAATTTGGAATGCGCTTCCGGCGGGAAGATGCCGCCGACAAGGTAAATGATCGCTTCTGGCACGCGATCGAGGGCACGCCGCTCGACGAGGTGCGCCGTATTCAGGAAGAGCGACTGCGCGATCAGATGGCCTATCTCAAGGCAAACTCGACTTTCTATCAGGAGAAGTTCGCGAAAGCCGGTGTGGAATTCGACGATATCCGCACCATCGAAGACCTGCAGAAACTGCCCTATACCTACAAGACCGAGATCCGCGAAAGCCTGGCCGCCGATCCGCCCTTCGGCAAACACCGCGCCGCGCCCATGTACGAGATCATCCAAATGCAGGCATCGTCGGGCACCACCGGCAGCCCCTCATATGTGGCCCTGACCGAATCCGACGCCGAAATGTGGCACGAGATGACGGCACGCTGTTTCTTTGCCAATGGCGTGCGGCCGGGCGACATGGTGCTGCACGCGTTTTCGCTCGCCAAGGGCTTTGTCGGCGGCATCCCCGTGATGCAGGGATTGCAGTACATGGGCACGATCGATGTGCCGGTGGGCGCCGATGGCGGTGCGGAACGGCTGCTGCGCGCCTGCGCCGACACCCGCCCGCGTTGCGTGGTCGGCGCCCCGAACTTTGTGCTGCACCTGGCCGAAAAGGCGCCCGAGGTACTTGGCTGCAAGGCCAGCGAACTGGGTATCGAGCGCGTGATCGTCGGCGGCGAACCCGGCGGCGGCATTCCCGCAATTCGGGCAAAGATCGAAAAGGCCTGGGGTGCGAAATGCACCGAGATGCTGGGCGGCACCGATCTGGGCGTGACATACTGGGCCGAGTGCGACGCCCAGTCGGGTATGCACATGGTCAACATGGATTATGTCCTGACCGAGCTGCTCGACCCGGAGAGCGGCAGGATCATTCCCTGGAAAAAAGGCGCAGAAGGCGAGATGGTCTATACCGCGCTCGGCCGCCAGGCGAGCCCGCTCGTGCGGTTCCGGTCAGGCGATTATATCGAAGTGATCGATACCGAATGCTCCTGCGGCCGCACCGGACCGAAGATCCGCTGCACCGGCCGCACCGACGACATGCTGATCGTGCGCGGGGCCAATGTCTTCCCGTCGGCGATCAACAGCATCATTACCGAAATGGTGCCGGACACCAACGGCGTCATGCGCATCGTGGCCGATTTCGAGGGCCATACCACGCAGGGCGCGCTGACGGTGATTGTCGAACGGGGCCCCGATCGCGATCCGGCCGATGACGTCACCCTCAAAAAGAAAATTGAGCAGCGGCTTCGCGATTCCTTGGTCTTCAAGGCCGACGTTCACCTGGTTGCGGCCGAGACTTTCGAAAAACCTGGCGCCGCCAAGGTCGCCTTCGTTCTCAGGAAATATCCAGACCTGCCATGACTAGAATGAAATCCCTTCTCGACAGCGGGTCGGACGACTTCCGCGCCAACGACGTGTCTTACCGCGAAAAGGTCGATGAACTACATGCCCTCCGGCTCTCACAGCGCGTCGGCGGCCCCGAAATGGCGCGCAAACGTCATGTGGACAAAGGCAAAATCCTGCCGCGCGAACGGATCGAACGGCTGATCGACCCGGGCACACCATTTCTGGAACTCGGCGAGTTGGCCGGACTGAATATGCACAAGGGAGTTCCACCCGGCGCCGGCATCATTACCGGTATTGGCGTGATCGAAGGCCGTCAGTGCATGATCATCGCCAATGATGCCACCGTAAAGGGCGGCACCTATTTCGGGATCACCTGCCGCAAACACGTCCGGGCACAGAAAATTGCCTGGAAAAACCGCCTGCCCGTCATCACCCTCGTGGACTCCGGCGGTGCCTTCCTGCCCGACCAGGCCAACCTTTTCCCCGACGAAGGCCAGTTCGGCTCCATCTTTCACCAACAGATCGGCATGTCTGGCGATGGTGTGCCGCAAATCGCCGTGGTCATGGGGCCCTGCACCGCGGGTGGTGCCTATATCCCCGCGCTCTGTGACGAAGTGGTGATCGTGCGCGGTCAGGGCTTTATGTATCTGGGCGGACCAGAATTGACCTTTGCCGCAACCGGCGAAAAGGTCGAAGCCGAAGAACTGGGTGGCGGCAAGATGCATTCGTCCGTTTCCGGTGTGACCGACCATTTGGCCGAAGATGACGCCCACGCTCTGGCCATCACGCGCGAAATTGTCAGCCATCTTGGCGAAAAACCCCAACCCCGCAAGACGCCCGAAACGCCCCGTGCGCCCGCCTACCCGGTCGAAGAGATTTATGGGCTCATCAGCCGCGACCCCAAGGTGCCGACCGACAACCGCGAAATCGTGGCTCGGTTGGTCGATGAGAGCGATTTTCACGAATTCAAGCCGCTTTATGGCGACACGATCATGACCGGCTGGGGGCGCATCCACGGCCACGAGGTCGGGATCATCGCCAATACAGGCGTGCTTTTCGTCGAAGCCGCGCTGAAGGCGACGCATTTCATCAATCTCTGCGTCCAGCGTGATATTCCGCTGCTGTTCCTGGCCGATGTGAACGGCTTCATGGTGGGCCGCGAGGTCGAGCAGATGGGCATTGCCAAGGCTGGCGCCAAGATGATCACGGCCATGTCTTCGGCCCGGGTGCCGAAATTCACAATCATCACCGGTGGCTCTTACGGGGCCGGATACCTGGCGATGCTGGGCCGCCCGTTCCAGCCGGACGCAATGTTCGCCTGGCCGACGGGACGGTCGGCAATCATGGGGCCGGAACAGGCCGCCAGCGTGCTGGCTCAGGTCCGCGCACAGATCAACGAACGCGAAGGCAAAAGCTGGACCCCCGAGGAGGAGGAAGCCTTCAAGGCACCGATCCGCAAGGAATACGAAGATTTTCAGGGAGCCTATAATTTTGCTTCCAACCTTTGGATCGACAGCGTGATCGAGCCCTGTGAGACCCGTGACGTCATGGCGCTGATGCTGGATGTGACATCGCGCAGACCCAAGGTCGATACCAACTTCGGCGTGTTCAGGATGTGAGGAGCGAACCGTGAAAATCAAAACGCTTCTGATCGCCAACCGCGGCGAAATTGCCTGCCGGATCGCGCGCACCGCGCGGGCCAGCGGTATCACCCCTGTCGGCGTGCATTCGCAGGCCGATGCCAATGCCCTGCATGTCCGCGAGATCGGCAAATCTGTCTGTATCGGTGCCGGGCCTGCATCCGAGAGCTATCTGAAAATCGACGCGGTGATTGCCGCTGCGCAATCGGTGGGCGCGGATGCGATCCATCCCGGTTACGGCTTTCTGGCCGAAAACCCCGATTTTGCCCGCGCGGTCGAAGCCGCCGGCATGATCTTCATGGGGCCGACGCCGGAAACGCTTGAACGTTTCGGCGACAAGGCCAGCGCCAAAGAGGCCGCCGTGGCGGCCAGCGTCCCGGTGATTTCGGGCGCCGAAGGTGCGCGGTCCGATCCCGAGCAGATTGCCGAGGAGGTGCGCCAAATGGGCCTGCCGGTGCTGCTCAAGGCTGTCGGCGGCGGTGGTGGGCGAGGGCAACGGCTCGTCACCGACGAAACCACGCTGGTCGAGGACATCGAAGGCGCGCTGCGCGAAGCAAAATCCACCTTCGGCTCCGAAGGGCTGCTGTTGGAGCGTTTCCTGCCCGAGGCGCGCCATGTTGAAGTGCAGATCGCAGGTGACGGCAAGGGCCATGTGGTGCATCTGTTCGAACGCGATTGCACGCTTCAGCGCCGCCACCAGAAGGTCATCGAGGAAGCCCCGGCCTGGGGTCTGCCCCGGACGCTTATGGACGACATCGCGCGCGACGCGGTGCGCCTTGGTGAAACGCTGGACTATCGCGGTCTGGGCACGGTCGAATTTCTGGTCGCGGGGGACGAGTATTTCTTCCTTGAGGTGAACCCGCGCATTCAGGTGGAACATCCCGTCACCGAAGCGATCACCGGGCTGGACCTTGTCGCGCTTCACCTGCGGATTGCCGAAGGCGCGGGCCTTGGACTGGTGCAGGACGATCTGACGATCAACGGCCACGCGGTCGAGGCGCGGCTTTACGCCGAAGATCCGGCGATGCAATTCGCCCCGTCGACGGGCACGCTCTCCACGCTCAGCCTGCCATCGGGCCTGCGCATCGACAGCGGCGTCGAGGAAGGCGATGCCGTCACGCCCTATTACGATCCGATGATCGCCAAGCTGATCGTGCACGCGCCCGACCGGGAAACCGCATTGGCACGTCTGGCCACGGCGCTTGATCATGTCGCGGTCGAAGGTGTCGAGACCAATCGCGCCTTTCTAACGGCGCTGGCGCGAAACCATGAATTCGAACGGATGCAGGTGCATACCCGCTGGATCGACGGCAGGCTGGATGAGCTGACACAAGCACCCGGACTGACCCGCCCCGATCTGTGGAAAGCGACCGCTGCCATTCTCTTCGTGACCCAGTCGCGCAGCGACACAAACGCCAATCCCTGGACCAACCGTGATGCCTTTACCGGCTGGCGGCTTGGCTTGGGCGGTGATGCGATTGAAGCGGGGCAGCGCGTGACGCTTACCGATTCTGACGAGGTATCCGAAGAACTGCGCATCGGCCCTGTCAAACCGGGCGCCAAGTACACCGTCCATTCGGAAAACGGCGAGGCGCTGACACTGTCGGCATGTGAACTGACCCCGGGCCGTTGGCGTGTCGGCGAAGGCGACACCGTCCATCTGATCGACGCGCGCCTGCACGCGGGCGTGATCGAACTGGACACGCCCGAAGGTCGCCTGGTCTTCCGCCCCGCCGCGCCCCTTGCTTTTGCCGGCGGCGATGCCGCGGCGGATCGCGCCGTGACCTCTCCGCTGACCGGAATGATTGTCGAAATCAAGGTCTCCGATGGTCAGAGCGTGGCCGAAGGCGAAGTGGTCGCGGTCATGGAATCCATGAAACTCGAAATCTCGATCCGGGCGGCCGCGGCCGGGATCGCCAGCAATATATCCGTCTCGAATGGAGACATGGTCGATCGTGGCCAAGTCATCGCCGAGATTCTGCCATCCGAGGAGTGATGAAATGAGCGACTTTCCCAAATTCGTCGAGTTTCGCGAAGAAGGCCCGCGTGAGGGTTTTCAGATCGAAAAGAAGATTTATCCGATCGAAGAGCGGATCGAACTGATCGACATGCTCAGCGAAACCGGTCTGAAGCGCATTCAGGTTGGCAGTTTCGTCAGCCCGAAATACGTGCCGCAAATGGCCGACACCGGCGAGTTGTTCCAGCGTATCAAGCGCGAACCGGGCGTGAATTACACATCGCTGTGGCTGAACGACAAAGGGTTTCGCAAGGCCCTGACCGCGCATGAGGTCGATATCGACCCGCGTCTGCTGTTCTATCCCTCCGAGGCATTCGCCCAATCGAACAACAATTGTTCCTCGGCGGAGATGCGGGAAAAACAACGTGACTGGGTCCGTCTTTACAAGGAAGAAGGATATACGGTCGACGCGGCCTATGTGATGACTGCCTTCGGCTGCAACCTCGAAGGCCCCATCCCCCAAGAACGCATCTTGGACGATTTCCGCTTCATTCTTCAGCTGTGCGAGGAAGAGGACATCCCCGTGCCGATCCTTGTGATCGCCGACACAATGGGCTGGGGAAACCCCGAGGCGGTCAAACGCATGATCGGCGCCCTGCGCGAATTGGCGCCCGAGGCGCGCATCGGTATGCACATCCATGACACACGTGGGCTGGGGATCGCCAACGTTTATGCCGCCCTGTCGATGGGCGTGGACATGTTCGAAAGCTCGGTCGCCGGTCTTGGCGGCTGTCCTTTCGCGGGCCACGGCCACGCCCGCGCCGCCGGCAACGTCTGCACCGAGGATGCAGTGTTCCTGTGTCACGAACTGGGCATCGAAACCGGCATTGATCTGGACAAGCTGATCGCGGCGGCGCTCAAGGCCGAAGAAATCATCGGCGTGCCGCTGATGGGCCGGGTCATGCATACCGGCGGGTTGGACAAATACCGCAAGTCACGCTGAGGGAGCAAGAAGATGACAAAAGCACTTGACGGAAAGGTGGTTCTGGTCACCGGGGCCGGCGGTGGGATCGGGCGTGATATCGCCTTGATGGCAGCCGCAGAAGGCGCCGCCGTGGTGGTCAATGATCTGGGCGCATCCCTGAAAGGCACCGGTCAGACAGAAACTGCGGCGCAGAAAGTCGTCGAAGAGATCAAGGCGGCGGGCGGCGATGCGATCGCCGATGGCGGCAACGTCACCGATCCGGACGCCGCGCGCGCGATGATCGAGGCGGGTGTCAAGGAATTCGGCCGCATCGACGCGGTGGTGAACAACGCCGGCATCCTGCGCGACGGGTTCTTCCACAAAATGACCTACGAGGATTTCGACGCGGTTGTGAAGGTCCATCTCTATGGCGCCTTCAACACCAGCCGTGCAGCGGCCGATTATTTCCGCGGACAAGAGGGCGGTTCTCTGGTGCACATGACCTCGACCTCGGGGCTGATCGGCAATCTGGCGCAGGCGAATTACGCGGCGGCAAAGCTGGGCATTGCGGCCTTCTCGAAATCGGTCGCGCTCGACCTGAAACGCTGGAGCGTGCGGTCAAACTGCATCGCGCCCTTCGCCTGGAGCCGGATGATCTCGTCGATCAAGACAGACACCCCGGAACAGGTGGCACGGGTCGAAAAGATCAAGGAGATGACACCGGCCAAGGTTGCACCGATGGCCTGTTTCCTGATGAGCGACCGCGCGGCTGACGTGTCAGGACAAATCTTTGCGGTTCGCAAGAACGAGATCTTCCTGTTCAACCAGCCCCGCCCGGTGCGGTCGGTTCATTCCGATGATGGCTGGACCGCCGATGAAATCGCCGAGCGCGCCATTCCCGCGCTCAAATCACAGTTCACGCCGCTCGAAGTTTCGGCGGATGTCTTTTCGTGGGATCCGGTTTGATGGGAAAACGCAAAGAAAAAATCAGCTCCGACATTGCCTGGAGCACCTCTGACAAGATCAGCGTGCGTGGGCTCGATCTGCCCAACGAGATCCTGGGCCACATGAACCTCGGCGATCTGGCGTTTCTGCAGTTGACGGGTCGCAAGGCCACGCCCGAGGAAAGCCGCGTCTTTAACGCCATCGTCATTACCTTGGTCGAACATGGTATCACGCCCTCGGCCCTGGCGGCGCGGATGACCTATATGGGGGCGCCGGAATCGCTTCAGGCGGCTGTGGCGGCTGGCTTGTGCGGGCTGGGCACCGTCTTTGTCGGTTCTATGGAGGGTGCCTCGAAGATGCTTTACGAGGCACTGCCACAGGACAAGTTGGGCACCGGTGTCGATCTGGATGCGCTGGCCGTCGAGACGGTGGAAAAATTCCGCGCCCGCAAGATGATCGTGCCGGGGCTGGGCCATCCGGTGCACAAGCCGGTCGATCCGCGCACACCTCGCCTGTTCCAGATCGCTGCCGAGAACGGCAAGTCCGGTGAATACATCGAGTTGATCCAGAAAATTCAGGCCGTTGCCGAAGAAGAATCGGGTAAGATGCTGCCGATCAACGCCACCGGGGCGATCGGAGCGATCTGCTGTGAATTTGGCTTCCCCTGGAAGATCGTGCGGGGCTTTGGCGTCATGGCACGCGCCATCGGTCTGGTCGGTCATATCCTCGAAGAGAGCGAAAACCCGATTTCCTATGAGCTTTGGCAGCGTGCCGAGCAGGAAATTCTTGAAACGTCGGGTCCGGGAGCGAAGTAACCGATGCAGACGTCAGCCCCAGACACTCACACCGATCTGCGCGACGCCTTGCGCGCACTTTGCGCGCAGTTTCCGCCAGAGTATCATCGCAAGTTCGGCGAAGACGAAACCTACCCCGAGGAATTCGTCGATGCGCTGACCCGCGAGGGCTGGCTTGCCGCGATGATCCCAGAGGAATACGGTGGCTCGGGTCTGGGGTTGACCGAAGCCTCGATCATCATGGAGGAGGTGAACCGCTGCGGCGGAAACGCGGGCCATTGCCACGGGCAGATGTATAACATGGGCACGCTGCTGCGGCATGGTTCGGATGAGCAAAAGCAGACATACCTGCCCGGTATTGCCAGCGGCGCGTTGCGCCTGCAATCCATGGCCGTGACCGAACCGACAACCGGGACCGACACCACCAAACTGAAGACCATCGCAGTCAAGAAGGGTGACCGGTATGAGATCAATGGCCAGAAGGTCTGGATCAGCCGTATCCAGCATTCTGACCTGATGATCTTGCTGGCCCGCACTACGCCGCTGAGCGAGGTCAAGAAAAAGTCGCAGGGCCTGTCGATCTTTATGGTCGATCTGAAAGAGGCAATCGGCAACGGGATGGAGGTCCGCCCCATCGCCAACATGCCCGGCCACGAAACCAATGAAGTGTTTTTCGACAACCTGGAAATCCCCGCCGAGAACCTGATCGGCACCGAGGGGCGCGGGTTTTACCATATTCTTGACGGGCTGAACGCCGAACGGACCCTGATTGCGGCGGAATGCATCGGTGATGGATACTGGTTCGTTGACAAGGCCCGCGCCTATGCCGGCGACCGCGTGGTCTTTGACCGTCCCATCGGCCAGAACCAAGGTGTGCAATTCCCTATCGCCAGGTCCTATGTGAACATCGAGGCCGCCAATCTGATGCGCTTTGAAGCCTGCAGGCGGTTCGATGCCGGACTGGATTGTGGTGCACAGGCGAACATGGCCAAGTTGCTGGCTTCGGAAGCCAGCTGGGAAGCGGCCAATGCCTGCATCCAGACCCACGGCGGCTTCGGTTTCGCACGGGAATACGATGTCGAGCGCAAGTTCCGCGAGGCGCGCCTCTATCAGGTCGCCCCGATCTCGACCAACCTGATCCTGTCATATGTCGGAGAACATATCCTCGGCATGCCAAGATCGTTCTGAAGGCTAGGATTATGGGTGAGATCGACCTTGACGCGCTGGCGCCCTGGCTGGGACGCACCGAGACTAAGGAAGATGTTCTGACGCACGGGCTGATCGACAAATTCCGCGCCACGCTCGGTCCGCATCTTTGGGACGGAGCGGGCGATGTCCCGCTGGGAATTCATTGGTGCCTTGCCCTTGATACCGTGCCAGCGACCGCCCTGTCAGAAGACGGCCATGCCGCGAGGGGTGGATTTCTGCCCCCTGTTCCGCTGCCCGCCCGCATGTGGGCTGGCGGCGATGTTGCGCATATCGCGCCGCTGAAAATCGGCGAAACCATCACCCGACGCTCTTCGATCAGGGATATTGTGGCCAAGCAGGGCCGTAGTGGACCATTGGTCTTTGTGACCGTCGAACATGAGTATCTGAGTGGCAACCGGCTTTGTATCCGGGAGCAGCAAACGATCGTTTATCGTGAGATTTCCGCCCCCCGCACGGGCGAGAGCGCACCTGACGCGGGTGACCCCACCACGCTCAGATCGACCCTGACACCGGATCCTGTTCTGCTGTTTAGCTATTCGGCGCTGACGTTCAATGCCCATCGCATTCACTATGACCACATCTACGCCACCGAAACCGAAGCCTATTCCGGGCTTGTTGTCCATGGCCCCTTGCAAGCCACGCTACTTCTGAATCTGGCGGCGGATGCGTTGAAAACATCGCCTCACCGGTTTTCTTTTCGCGGACTCGCGCCACTCACCCTGCCCTGCGAATTGCAACTGCACAATGAAGAGACCGGCACCTCCGGGACAGTCTGGTGTCAGGATCAAAACGGTCTTCGAAGCTTTTCCGCAGAGTACGCGGCTGTCTGATCGTTTTTCTTCGGTAGCGAATTCAATTGTTGACCAAATTTTCTAACATCTGTTAGGAATGACGGAGAAACTTGGTAAATAAACCAGGCAAACCTCTGAATTTAGAGGTGGGAGGAGGAACAATGCGAGGAAAACTCGTAACCAACGAAAAACCGTGCGGTCAGGCTATGCGCGCCTCCATGAGGTGTGGGGCAAAAGCACGGGCCGCAACATGACCACGAATAACGGGCACGTATCCTCACCGCTTGCGGTGCGTGGTGCAACTTTGAAATTTGGCGGTGTGACCGCGCTCGACGATGTGAGCATTTCTGTGGCCGACGATGAATTGCTTGCAATTATCGGACCGAACGGAGCCGGAAAAACATCACTTCTGAACGTGACTGCGGGCTTCTACCGTCCGCAGAAGGGCCGTGTCGAATTGTCCGGGCAGGACGTGACCGGCCTGCGTGTTGACCAGATCGCCCGGCGCGGTCTGGCGCGGACGTTTCAGGGCACCCATCTTTTTGCCGGGCAGACGGTGGTGGAAAACATTATGATCGGCCGCCACATGCTGATGAAATCGAATGTAGTCCAGGCCTTTTTCCAGTTCGGTCCCGTGATGCGCGAGGAATCGGAACATCGTGAAGCCGCAGAGGAGATCATCGATTTTCTCGAGATCGAGGCAATCCGCAACCGGCCCGTGGGCACGTTGGGGTATGGGTTGCGCAAGCGTGTCGATCTGGGCCGTGCATTGGCGCAGGAACCGTCGATCCTGCTGATGGATGAACCGATGGCCGGCATGAACTCGGAGGAAAAAGAAGACCTGGCGCGCTTCATTCTCGATGTGCGCGAGGCGCGCAAGATTCCGGTAGTTCTGGTGGAGCACGACATGGGCGTCGTGATGGACCTTGCCGACCGGATCGTGGTGCTGGATTTCGGGCGGGTCATCGCCGAAGGCACCCCGGAAGAAATCCAGAAGGACCCGGCTGTCATAAAGGCATATCTGGGGTAGCGGCATGGTCAAACAACGGACAGCAATGGTCTTTTCGGACCCAGCAGTGACACATAGCGAAACCCTGCCGCAGGTTTTGCTCGCGCGAGCGACATCCACACCGACCAACCTCGCCGAACGGCACAAGCGCCTGGGCATCTGGCGTGAATTCACCTGGGCCGATGTTCTTGACAGGGTTCGCGCCCTGGCTCTCGGGTTGGAGAACCTGGGCTTGTCGGCTGGCGAATCCGTCATGATGATTGGCGAAAACGAACCCGAACATTTCTGGGCTGAATACGCCGTCCAGTCGTTAGGCGGCAAAGTCCTGTCTGTCTATCCGGATCAAAACGCTGAAGAGATTCTGTATCTGGCCGAAGACTCGCAAACGCGGATTCTTCTGGCGCAGGATCAGGAGCAGGTCGATAAATGCATCGAGATTGCGGGCAAGTACTCGGGCGCCCTGGCGGTCGTTTACTGGGACGATTCCGGTCTGTGGGGCTATGATCATCCCCTGTTGCATTCGTTTGAAAGTGTGAGCGCGGCAGGGCGTCAGATCCACGCCAAGGAACCCGCCAGATTTGAAGAACACGTAAAACGTGGACGGGCGGACGATACCGCCTTGCTGTCCTATACCTCGGGTACCACGGGAAAACCCAAGGGCGTTGTCATCAGCCATCGCTACCTGTTCGACAATTGCTCGCGGGTGATGGGGGCAATCGAAATCGCGCCGGGCACCGAATACCTGACCTACATTTCGCCGGCCTGGGTCACGGAACAGATTTTCGGCCTGTCGATCGGTTTGATCGCGCCCATGGTCGTCAATTTCCCCGAAGGCCCTGAAGACGTACTGACCAACATTCGCGAACTGGCGGTCGACGCACTGGTGTTCAGCCCGCGCCAGTGGGAAAATCTCGCCTCCATCGTTCAGGCCCGGATGCTGGGGGCGGGCAAAATCCGCAATGCGATGTACAACTGGGGCATGAAGGTCGGCCACGACGTTTATGTGGAACGGCTGGAGGGGCGTAGCCCCAGCCTTGCCGCACGCCTGCAGCTTCCCTTTGCCGAAGCTCTGGTGCTGCATCACCTGCGCGACAATCTTGGCCTTGGTAAGGCCAAAAACGCAATGAGCGGCGGCGCCCTGATGGCACCTGACGTCTTTCGTATGTTCCACGCGATGGGGGTTAAGCTGCGCAACGTGTATGGCGCGACCGAAATCGGCCTTCTGACCGCGCATGTCGGCGAAAGCTATCAGCTGGAAACCAGCGGCAGCTGGATGCAAAGCAACACGAACTACGGCGAACCGCTGGAATACAGGGTCTCGGACGAAGGGGAGCTTCAGGTGCGTGGCGGATCGGGCTTCGGTGGCTATCACGGCAAGCCCGAAAAGACCGCAGAGGAATTGACCGAAGACGGTTGGTACAAGACCGGTGACGCGGTGTCGATGACCGACGACGGCGAGCTTTTGTTCTTTGACCGTGTCAAGGATATGCGCCGCCTGGCAAATGGGCACAGCTATCCGCCGCAATTCATCGAAACGCGGTTGCGGTATAGCCCCTTCATCAAGGATCTCATGACCTTGGGCGACGAAACCCGGAGCTTCGTCAGCGCGCTTATCAATATCGATATGGAAGTTCTCGGGCGTTGGGCGGAAGAGAACAAGATCAGCTTTTCGACCTACACCGATCTCTCGCAGAAACCCGAAGTTCTGGACCTTATCAAAGGCGAAGTGGCGCGCATCAATGCGCTCCTGCCCGAAGGCTCGCGCGTGGCACGTTTTGCGAATTTTCCCAAGGAACTCGACCCGGATGAAGGCGAGTTGACCCGCAGCCGAAAGCTTCGCCGGGCCTTTCTGGAGGAACGGTATGCCAAGCTCGTCGAGGCGATCTATGCTGGCGATGACGAGACAGATCTCGAAATCGCTGTGACCTATCAGGACGGCCGTCAAGGCGTTCTCAAGACCACGGTTCGCGTGTCGGATGTTGAAAACGCATCGAAGGCTGCCAAGCGGCAGTCCAAATCTTAAAGGAGGTCGGCGACAATGGTCTATTTCATCAATGACATCATTACCGGGGCTTTGATCGGCCTTCTGTATTCGCTGGTGGCCATGGGCTTTGTTGTGATTTACCGCGCCAGCAAGGTGTTCAACTTCGCGCAGGGCGAGCTTGTGATCATCGGCGGGTTCATCGTCTGGTTCACAACGATGCAAGCGGGGCTTAGCCTTTGGTTGTCGATACCCCTTTCGCTGGTTCTGGCCGGGCTGGTCGGGTACGCAATCGAACGGATTTTCCTGACAAAGCTGATCGGTGAATCGGTTTTCTCGATGGTCATGGTCACCGTCGGCCTTTTGATCCTGCTGCGCGGTTTGGTGCTGCTTGTGTTCGGTCCCGCGGTAAGACCCTTCCCGATCATTTTTCCGCTGAAACCCTTGTTCCTCGGCGATATGTTGATCCCGATGAACCTCCTGATAGGTGGGATCATCACCATTGTCGCGGCCGTCGGCCTGTCGTGGTTCTTCAACCGGACCCGGTCCGGCCTCCGTATGACCGCTGTGGCGGAGGACCACGTCGTAGCTTCCTCGATGGGCATTTCGGTGAAAGGCTCGATTGCCGTTGCCTGGGTTCTCGGGGCAATCCTGTCCACAATTGGTGCGATGATCTTTCTCAGCGGCAAATCGCTGACCTTCCTAGCCTCGGATATCGGGTTCGCGGCCCTGCCGGTGGCGCTCTTTGCCGGGCTGGAATCCATCGGCGGGCTTATCTTGGCAGGAATAATCATCGGCATCGCGCAGAGCTTGACCACCAACTACCTTGATCCGTTGATCGGTGGCTCGCTCGGCAGTGTCGTTCCATATATCATAATGCTTGCCATTCTGCTGATCCGGCCGACCGGCCTGTTCGGCTGGCGCACAATCGAACGGGTGTAATCCATGGATCCTTCTGGCGTATTCCCGACAAGCTATCGCAGTGACAGACGTTTGATCCGAACGCGCTGGCAGTTTCTGGCCCTCGTCGTATTCATGGCTCTACTGCTGTTGGCGCCTTACCTGGTGAGCAGCCGTATCATCGCTATCCTGAATATGATGATGATCAGCGCCGTCATCGCCGTCGGGCTTCAGATCTGCACCGGCTATGCGGGCCAGATCAACCTGGGTCAGGCGGCGTTCATGGGGGTCGGCGCCTATACGGCCTCGATACTGGCCTCGAAGACCGGCCTTACGTTTCTGCTGACCATTCCTCTGGCCGGGCTCTCGGCTGCGCTGTTCGGCTTTCTCTTTGGCTTGACCGCGGCGCGGATCAAGGGGTTCTATCTGGCACTGACCACGATTGCAGCTCAGTTCCTGTTCCACTTTGCCGTATTGAACCTGCCGTCAACCTGGCTGGGTGGATCGAACGGTATCACCGTGCCCCCGGCCGAGCTTTTCGGGCTGCGATTTGTCAGCGAATCTTCGCAGTTCTATCTGAATTTCGCCGTGACCGCGATCATGGTGGCGGGCGCGTTCGGGATCGTTCGGTCACGCTTCGGCCGTGCCTTCGTGGCGGTCAGGGATGATGACGTGGCCGCGGGTATAATGGGGATCAATGTCGCGGCCACAAAGGCAAATGCCTTCCTGATCGGCGCTTTCTATGCGGGCGTCGGCGGGGCGCTTTGGGCCTATCTGATCCGCTTCGTGGGGGTAGACCAGTTCACCCTGTTTCACTCGATCTTCTTCGTCGCGATGATCATCGTCGGCGGGATGGGTTCAATCGTGGGGGCCCTGATCGGCGTCTTCATTATCCGCATCATCCAGGAAATTATCGCGACGGTCGGCCCCAATATCGCCGACTCGGTATCATTCCTTGGCGGTGACATCGTGTTCGCTGGCATGAATGTCGTTCTTGGCGGCGTGATCGCATTGTTTATGATCCTCGAACCCAAGGGGCTGATGCACCGCTGGAACATCTTGAAGTCGTCATACCGTATCTGGCCGTTTCCTTACTGAGAAATAGAGCGGCTCTAAACCTGGGAGGAAGAATATGACTTACCAATCGAATCGAGGTCTTCGCGGCTTACTGGCAGCGGCTGCCTTGGCGGCCGCGGCGACCATGCCTTTGAAGGCGCAGGCCGAAGAGACCTATAATCTCGCCCTGCTGTCGGACTTTTCCGGCCCTTATGCTGACATCATGCCCATCCTGGCAGGCGGACGCGAAGCTGTGTTCACCTGGTGGAATGAAACCCGCGGCAAGGAACTTGGCGTCACGCTGAACTACAAAAACTACGAAACCCGCTATGACGCGGCACAGGTGGCAAGTCTCTGGCCCGGGATCAAATCGGAACTGGACCCGATTGCGGTTGTCGGCCTCGGCGGGCCTGACGTCGCGGCCCTTTCCGAACGCCTGCCGGAAGACAAAATCCCGATGTTCATGGCCACAGCGGCCTACGGTTTTGCCTGGCAACCGGATGCCTGGATTTTCAACCCACGCCCGACCTATTCGCACGAAAGTGTCGGCTTTCTGAACTGGATGCGTGAACAGCGCGGAGGAGACGAACCGCTCAAGGTTGCGATCCTCGCCTCCGAAGCATCGCCTGCCTATGTCGACATGGCAAAGGGCCTTGAACTCTATGCCGAAGAGCACCCCGAGGAGATCGACCTCGTCGAGGTCATCTATACCGAAGTTCAACCCACCGATCTGACGGGGCAAATGCGCCGCGTTGTACGAGCCGGGGCCGAGGCGCTGGTAATCCAAACTAACACCTCTATCGTGATTGCCGCGAAACGTGGGCTGCAGGCCAACGGGGCGAACATCCCGATCATGATGAGTTCGCATAACGGGCTTCCAGCCTCGGGTGGCGCGCTTGGCGGGCTTGAGCAAATGGAGGGGGACTTTGAAGCCTACGGCATGGCGATTGCGGCCGATGAGGACACTCCCGCGCGACAATTCTACGAGACATTGGTTGCCGATTACGGACTCGAAGCACATTGGAACGTCGTGACCGCAATGGGCGTATCTCAGGGTCTCTATACCGTGACCGTGATCGATCACGCGATCGAGGCGAACGGCGCCGAGGGCCTGACCGGAGAGATGGTACGTGAGGCGCTTTTTGCCAAACCGATCACCACCGAAGAAACCCATGGGTTCCTGCCGACCTTGTCCTTTACGCCAGAAGCACCGTTCCCATTGGAAGGCCTCAAAGTGAATGTGGGCACCGTCAAAGATGGGAAAATCACCATCGCGGCAACGGGTGTCGACGTTCCGCAAGTTGAGAAATGGTGAATTAATCCGGGCGCCGCAGTCGCGGCGCCCGTTCTGATCCTTAGCCCCGGGCAATATGACCATGCTGGAACTCAACAACGTAGAGGTGACATATTCCGACGTCATCCTGGCGCTCAAAGGCGTGTCCATGACAGTCCGTGCGGGACAATGTGTTGCTCTGCTCGGTGGCAATGGCGCAGGAAAAAGCACGACGCTTAAAGCCATCTCGGGAACGCTCAAATCCGAGGATGGAACCGTTTCGGCGGGGTCCATCGTTCTGGACGG
The DNA here is from genome assembly GCF_032918335.1 of Shimia sp. FJ5. Lineage (NCBI taxonomy): Bacteria > Pseudomonadati > Pseudomonadota > Alphaproteobacteria > Rhodobacterales > Roseobacteraceae > Shimia > Shimia sp. FJ5. The sequence continues at coordinate 53,965 of NZ_JAWJUV010000006.1, forward strand.
AACTCCCATTCAGAACATGGAAGCCTCGGAAGTCGTGAAGAACGGTCTCATCCATGTGATGGAAGGGCGGCGCGTTTTGCGGCATCTGACGTCAGAGCAAAACCTGATCGTCGGCGGGCACATGGTGCCCAACTCCGCCGAGCTGAAAAAGCGCCTGGACCATGTTTACACCTTGATGCCCCGGCTTGCGGACCTGCGCAACCGCACCTCTGGCTTCATGTCTGGTGGCGAACAACAACTGCTGCTGATCGGCCGGGCCATGATGGCCAGCCCCAAGATCATCGCGATCGACGAACCGTCGTTGGGATTGGCCCCGATGATGATCCGGGATGTTTATGAAGTGCTCAAGCAGCTCAAGTCAGAAGGCACGACCTTCTTCCTGGTCGAACAAAACAGCGCTGCGGCGCTATCGATCGCCGACTATGCCTATGTGATGGAGAACGGCCGGATCGTGATGGACGGCCCTGCCGACAAGCTTGCTGACAACGAGGACATCAAGGAATTCTATCTCGGCGTCACCGCATCGGGCGAGCGCAAAAGCTATCGAGATATCAAACACTATCGCCGCCGGAAGAGATGGCTGGGATAGAAAGGAACGAAGATGAGTAACCTGCTTTCCATCAAAGGTCGTACCGCATTTGTAACCGGAGCGGGGCAAGGCGTTGGTCGGCAAGCCGCGCTTTATCTGGCGGAACACGGAGCCGGTGCCATCGTTGTCAACGATTTTCACGCCGAACGGGCCGAAAGCGTTGCCGCGGAAGTGGAGGCAGCGGGTGCAAAGGCTCTGCCGCTCGCCTTCGACGTCTCGGATTTCGACGCGGTTGGCGCGGCGTTTGCCGAAACGCAGACCACATTTGGCGGCGTGGATATTCTGGTCAACAATGCGGGCAACGCCGGGCCGACATCGCGGCTCGACGATCTGGTCCCTTTTTGGGAATCCGATCCCGACGAATGGCGCCGCTGGATGGCCACCAATTTCGATGGGGTGCTGAACTGCACCCGTCACGCCATGCCGTTGATGGTTAACAGTGGCTATGGGCGCATTGTGACCGTCATTTCCGACGCCGGCCGTGTCGGTGAACCGCATCTGGCGGTTTATTCCGGGGCCAAGGCCGGTGCGGCCGGCTTCATGCGGGCAATTGCAAAGGCCGGCGGCCGGTTCGGGATCACCGCGAATTGCGTCGCCTTGGGGGGCACAAGAACTCCGGCTGTCGCCGACCTGATCCCGGATGCAGAGACCGAGAAGCGGGCATTGTCGCAGTACGTGATCCGCCGTCTGGGCGAGCCGGAAGACCCCGCCGGAATGATCCTGTTCCTCTGCTCGGATGCTGCCAGCTGGATCACCGGTCAAACCTATCCGGTGAATGGCGGGTATTCTTTTGCCTGCTAGAGCCGCCATCGGACGGCTGCCGCCTCTAGTTGGAGCTGTCCGAAAAAACGCTGTCATTATCTGCCCCGAGCTCGGGGGGCAGATCCGGTATCGCGGTTTCGAAACCATCGAATTTCAACGGCTGGACAATAAAAGTCTCGGCCTTGCCGCCGTCATGCGTAATCTTGCGCAGCAGCTGGCGCGCACGCACATGGGGGTCGTCCAACGTTTCGACCAGGGAATTGACCGGACCCCATGGCACCCCCGCCTTATCCAGAAGGTCGCCCCATTCGGCGCGCGTCTTGTTGACCAAAATCGCCGCGATTTCTTCGCGCAGCGCGGCCTTGCCGGCGACACGGTCGCGGCCTGTCAACGGCGCAAGATCCGCCCTGTTGATCACATCGCAGAACGGTTTCCAGAACCAGTCCTCATGCGCGATGGACAAGGTCAAGAGCTTGCCGTCTTTGCAGGTGAACACGCCATAGCCCGGCTCGGCGATAAATTCGCCCAGCGGTGTTCCATTGGCGGCGGGAACGAGGAATGCGGTCAACATCGAAACCACCGCATCCGACATGGACACGTCCACGTAACGCCCCTGCCCTGTGCGCTGGCTCGACACCACCGCCGACAGGATTGCGATCGCCGCGAACAACGCCGCGCCAACATCCGCAAGGGGGATCGGCGGCACAGGGCCGGGCTGCTTTGCATCGGCCTGATCGGCCAGCAAACCGCCAACCCCTTCATAGCTCAGGTCATGGCCAGCCCTGTCACGATAGGGGCCGTCCTGCCCGTAACCCGAAATCGATACATAAACCAGCCGCGAGTTGACACGACGCATGTCCTCGAAACCGGCACCCAAGGCCGCAAGCTTGCCAGGGCGGAACCCTTCGACGATGACATCCGATTCCTTGGCCAGTTCGCGAAACCGTGCCAGCCCCTCGGCCGATTTCAGATCCAACGCAACGCTGCGCTTGCCTCGGTTCAGTGCCCGGAACAAGGGCGGAAATTGCCGGGCCGGATCGCCGACACCCGGTCGTTCGATCATGATCACCTCGGCTCCCATGTCGGACAACAGCATTGTGGCATAGGGACCGGGAAACTGTTCGGCAAGGCTGAGAATTTTCAGGCCGGCCAGGGGTGTAGTGCTCATATCAATCTCCAGCTCTTTTGTTTTCCACGTGCGGGTCCGCCCGAGTGCAGCGCAAATCGCCGCAAAAGACAAGGCGAAAAACCAATAATATGTATAATTATCAGGAGCTTAGCATGAGTGAAGCAAAGCAGACGCTATTCGTTGAGCGGGTCGAAAAAACTGAATGGATTACCTTCCAGCGCACCGAACAGCTCAACGCAATGTCAACGCAGATGCTGCGCGAGATGGCGGCAGCACTGGAATCGGCGCTGGCCGACGATGGGGTGCGTACAATTGTCCTGACCGGCTCTGGCCGGGCATTCTGCGCCGGTGCCGATCTGAAAGAAGTTGCTGGCGCCAAACATGCACCAGGCGAGCCGGATCTTCTGGATCTTGTCGATCACACGTTTGGGCTGATGCGACATGGCCCGAAACCGGTGATCGCCGCAGTGAACGGGCTGGCGATGGCGGGCGGTTTGGAAATGGTGATGGCCTGCGATCTGGTCTTTGCCGCCGAAAGCGCGCAACTGGGCGACGCACATTCCAACTTTGGCGTCTTTCCCGGGGCCGGCGGTGCGGCGATCCTGCCGCGTAGGATTGGCCTGAACCGCGCGAAATACCTGCTGTTCTCGGGCGAGAACGTTTCGGCACGGGACATGATGGACTGGGGACTGGTGAACAAGGTCGTCGCGGACGAAGACCTGCGACAAGCGGTGCAGGTCTTTACCGACAGGCTGGCAGAAAAAAGCCCGGCGGTCTTACGCCGCATGAAGACGGTTGCCAATCGGTCGCTGGACGTGGACGAAACCGCCGCGCTTTCCGAAGAGATGCTGAACCTGCGCGCGCACATGCGATCCTGGGACATGCACGAGGGTCTGTCGGCGTTCAATGAAAAACGAAAACCGCAGTTTCGCGGATACTAGGTCAGGAGGACAAACGATGCAGGACATTTACATCGTTGGCGTCGGGATGACGCCGTTCGGAAAGTTCCGGGACAAAACCATCAAGGACATGACCGGCGAGGCCGTCGCCGCCGCGCTTTCCGATGCCCGAGTGACGGCAGATCGCATCGACGGCGCATTCTTCTCGAACGCGGTGCAGGGCCACATGGAGGGCCAGCACATGATCCGCGGCGAAATCGCGCTGCGTGAAATGGGCATTCAGGGCATTCCGGTGGTGAATGTCGAAAACGCCTGCGCCAGCGCCTCGACCGGGTTCAAACTGGCAGTCGATTTCCTCAAGGCCGGCAATGGCGACTGCTGTCTCGCCGTGGGCGCCGAAAAGATGTATTCTGACGACCGTGCGTTGATGTTTTCGGCCTTCGACAGCGGCTGGGACGTCAGCAACAGCGAAGAGGTCGCGCAACGGCTGGCCGATCTGGGTGCAGGGGTCGAGGAACCCGAAGGATCGAAATCGCCCAAGCCCTACAGCGTGTTCATGGATGTCTACGCAGGCTTCGCCCGGCTGCACATGAAGACCTTTGGCACAACTCAGGAACAGTTCGCCGCCGTCGCCGCCAAGAACCATGCGCATTCCGTGCATAATCCACTGGCGCAATACCGAGAAGCCATGAGCGTCGATCAGGTATTGGCCGCGCCGCCGATCACCTATCCGCTGACCCTGCCGATGTGCGCCCCGATCTCGGACGGGGCCGCTGCGGCCGTTTTATGCACCGGCGAGGGGATAAAACGTCTGGGCCTAGATCCCGCGCGCGCGATCAAGGTCAAGGCCGCGATCCTGCGCTCGGGCACCGATCGTCCGCCGGAAGATTACAAGAACCACCTGACCCGGCTTGCCGCGCTTGAGGCCTATGAACAGGCCGGGATCGGCCCCGAGGATATATCGGTGGCCGAAGTGCATGACGCCACGGCCGTGGGCGAAGTGATCCAGATCGAGAACCTCGGATTTGTCGAATTCGGCGAGGGCGGTCCCGCCAGTCTGCGCGGCGAGACAAAGATCGGCGGACGCATTCCGGTGAACCCCTCGGGCGGGTTGGAATCCAAGGGCCACCCGGTCGGTGCCACAGGAATAGGGCAGGTTTTCGAACTGGTCACGCAACTGCGCGGCGAAGCTGGCGCGCGCCAGGTCGAAGGGGCAAAGAATGCCATCGCCGAAAACGGCGGGGGGTTGCACGGGGTAGAAGAAGCGGCCGCCTGCGTCATCATTCTGGGCCGTTGAAACAAGGAGACGAACCATGGAAAACGTGATCGCCGCCGCTCAGGCAATCTATACAGATGAGCAACGCATGTTGCTGGAAAACTTCCGCAAGATGGCCGAGGCAGAGTTCGCGCCGCTGGCCGAGAAATACGAGAACCTCGGCCACCCCCCCGATGCGAAAACCCTGAAGTCCCTGTTCGCCAAGGTCGAGGAATTCGGGCTGATCAGCGGCCTGATCCCCGAAGAGGAAGGCGGTGCCGGAATCGACCGCATGACCTATGGCATCCTATACGAGGAACTGGCCCGGATATGGGCCGATCTGGCAATCGCGGTGCTGATTCAGGGTCATGCCGTGTTCGCGGTCAACCTCTTGGGAAATGTGGCGCAGAAAGAGGCCTATCTGAAGCCGCTCCTGCGCAGCGAACGGATCTGTGCCACCTGTATTTCCGAACCAGAGGTCGGTTCGAACGTACGCGAGGTCAAGACACGTGCGGACCGAGAGGGCGATAAGATTTTCGTCACTGGCCAGAAGCTCTGGATTTCCAATGGGGCCCAGTCGGATTTCGCCATCGTTGTCTGCAATCTGGACGACGGTATTTCCATGGTCATCGTCGACCGCGACACCGGCAACTATGAGAGCCGCGAATTGCGCAAGATGGGACTTGTCGGTGCATCGACCTGTGAATTGTTTTTCGACCGGGCGGAAACCACCGCCGAGCATGTTCTGGGTAATGCAGGCGGCGGCCTGTTCCAGACGTTGAAACTGTTTGAGAGCGCGCGTGTGTTTGTTGGCCTGACCAGCATCGGCATTGGTCAGGCGGCATTGGAATGTGCGGTCAAATATGCCCAGGAACGCGAGCAGCATGGCAAGCCGATTGGCGGGCACCAGTTGATTCAAGGCTACCTGGCCGACATGGCCACGCACCTGGATGCCGCGCGCCTGTTGTGCCAGCGCGGGCTGCAACTTCTGGACCTGGGCGTGCGCTGTGACACCCAGACCTCGATGGCGAAATGGTATGCAACCGAAATGGCCGTCGAAATCGCCGGCAAAGCGGTGCAGATCCACGGCGGCAACGGCATCACCAAAGAGTTCGACGTTGAACGGCACTTCCGCAATGCAAAGGTCATGCCGATTCCCGATGGCACCACCGAAATCCAAAAACTGGTCATCGGGCGCAACCTGACCGGGCTTAACGCGTTCTGAAATCGTGACTCTAAGAATTGCGGCCGGGGATTCCCGGTCGCCTTATCGTAGGCCCCCGGTCCGGGGGGGGGCGGCCAACGGATCATGCCCCAACCGGCGCTGCGGGACGCGTTTGATCAATGCCTGTCCCGCGTCAGTGGCAAAAAACTCACGGTTCAGGTCGGTTTCGATATAACCGGGGCAGATGGCATTCACCCGGATGCCATGCCGCGCCCATTCAAGCGCCAGAGACCGGGTCAGTTGAATCAGCCCTTCCTTGGACGCGGCATAGGCGGACACATGGCTGGCCACCCGTGTGCCCAGAAACGAGGCGACATTGACGATACAGCCCCCGCGTCCGGCATCAATCATCGCTTTGGCGGCGATACGTGCGACATGAAATGCGCCCTTGAGATTTGTGTCTATGATCGCGTCGATTTCGGCCGGCCCGTGTTCCAATGCGGGAAGAGATGCCGTCGTTCCGGCATTGTTGATGACAGTGTCAAAGACCCGTCCCTTCAGCGCGGCTTCCACCGACTTCGGGTCCGCCACGTCCATCTCTATCACATCGGCCTGCCCCCCTTCCGCCGCTATCTTTGCGGAAAGCTCAGACAAGCGGGCGACGCGGCGGGCGGCCAATGTGACGTCGACATCCTGCCCCGCCAGCAGTTCGGCGAAATGCTCGCCCAATCCCGAAGATCTGGCGGACGACTATCAATTCATCCCGGGCCAGTACGTCACGCTGCGCCGTGCCGATGATATCGATGGTGTGCGGCGATGCTATTCGGTCAGCTCCGGCCGAGACGATGGCGAGTTGCGCGTTCTGGTCAAGCTGCTGGAAGGCGGAGCGTTTTCCTCTTTCGTTCATAGCGAACTGCCACCGGGCACCGAACTTGATGTCATGACGCCCGAAGGCACATTCGGATCAAAGATACGACAAGGCGGACCACGCACCTATCTCGCCCTGGCCCCGGGCAGTGGAACTACTCCAATCATTTCGATCATCCGCTCGGTGCTTGCCACCGAGGCCGGGGCCAACTTCATCCTTTTTTACGGCAGTCGAACGCTAAGTTCCATCATCTTCCGCGACGAATTGAACGATCTCAAGGATACCTATCCCGGACGGTTCTCTCTTTTTCATACACTGACGCGCGAAGGCACCGATTCCCCACTATTCTCGGGCCGGCTTGATGCGGAAAAGCTGCGCAAGTTCTCCGGTGCCCTGTTCGCTCCGGCAGAAATAGAAGATGCTTTTCTTTGCGGCCCCGCCGAGATGATTCAGGAACTCAAGACCGCGCTCCGCGACCTAGGCGTTGAAGAGAACCGTTTTCATGACGAGCTGTTCGCTCCCGCCGATGCTGACAATACCGCCACCGTCACGCTTGCGCCGCTTACGGCGGAAGCCGCCACTGGAAAAGGAGTTCAGGTCACGGCGATCCATGATGGCACCGCCCGCAGCTTTGTGATGACACCTGATCAGGAAAGCGTGGTCTCCGCCGCCGCAGCAGGTATCGAACTACCCTATTGCTGCAAGGGCGCAATGTGTTCCACCTGCCGCGCCAAAGTTATCGAAGGCGAGGCAGAGATGACGCTGAACTATGCTTTGGAGCCTTGGTAGTTGAAGGAGAACTTTGTCCTGACCTGCCAGGCCCGTCCGAAAACCAAAAAACTGACAGTCGATTTCGACCACGTTTGACCTGTGCCGCTTTCCGCGACACCCCACGGGCGCGCGGGGCCGGGATCCCCAAGACCTTCGCCAAGTTGAAAGTCTTGGGTCCACGAAAACCCGCGTGCCAGTGTCGGCTAAAAGGTCGGATTCAGGCAAAGCGCACAGAACCCGATCTCAGCGGTCTTTTTGGTTGACGATCAGTTCTGCATTTTCGGGTAGTTCCGAAACAATGTTCACCTCGTCAGCACGAATTCGTGCATGCAGTTTGAAGGTATCAGCGGCGGCTGCTTCTGCGGCGGAAGCGTCGGCACCGTCTTCCAGCACAAGCGAGAGGCGGATCATGTCGCGATCGTTCTCGCGCGTTACCACGGCCTGCGCGGCCTTTGCGCCCGGCGTGCCGATGACAACTTCTTCAACCACGCGCGGATAAACGAAAATCTCGCGCACTTTGACCGCTGCCCCGACCCGTCCCTGCAATGCTGAAATCCGGCTGACGGTGCCATCCGCGTTGCTTTCCAGGGCAAAGGCGCTGTCGCCGGTGCCGAACCGGATCATCGGCCAGGTGGCATCGCGCGCGGTCACGACAACCTCGCCAGGTTCGCCATGAGCGACCTGTTCGCCGCTGACCGGATCGCAGATCTGCACCACGCGGTCGGGATGAACCAGGTAGCCTTCGCCGCCATCCTCATAGGCGACAAGGCCCAGATCGGCGGTGGCATAGGCGGCCCAGGTGGACACGCCGTATTCGGCCTCGATCCGGCGGCGCTTGGCCATCCAGTCGCCCATCTCACCGCCGAGGAAGGCTGTCTTCACCTTCCATGCGTCGCGGCCATAGGTTTCGATCACCTTGTCCGCCAGCGTCAGGAAAAACGCAGTCGAAGCGCAGATCGAAGTCACGCCGGTTTCGGCGATGATCTGTGCCTGAAGCTCCGTATTGCCGACGCCTCCGGGGATCACCGTGGCGCCTGCGGCCTGTGCCGCTTCGTCGAACAAAAGCCCCGCGGGCACCAGATGATACATCCAGGTGTTCAGGATGATATCCCCCGGCCCCACGCCTGCCGCCTTGAACAGCCGGTCAAGGCCGTGGCCGCCACCGTCCGAAAGGGCCGGTTCGAAAATCGGGCCGGGGGACACGTAGATCCGCCCGACATCCTTCAGATCCGAGGCCAGGAACCCGCCAAAGGGCGGGTTCTCGCGCTGGATCTTCAGAAGCTCTTCTTTTTTCATCACTGGAAGACGCGAGAGGTCCGCCACCGATGTGACAGCTGCCGGATCGAATCCGGCAGCCGTAAATCGCGATTTCAGGCCAGGAGCTTTTTCGGCCGCAGCCGCATAGGCTTGAGCTATATCTTTGTAGATATCATCAGACATTTCCATGCCTCCTCGTCCAATCGGGCGTTAAAGCGGGCAGTCCTTACGGAAGTTCGGCGCGCGCTTCTCGCGGTGCGACAACACACCTTCCTTGACGTCCTCGCTCATGAAGCCAAGCATCTCCAGCGCGGTCGACGCATCAAAGATCGGCCCGGCCTGGCGCAGCCAGTTGTTCAGCGAATACTTGGTCCAGCGAATCGCGCTTTGCGAGCCGTTGGCCAGTTCGACGGCTGTATCCAGCGCGATCTGCTGCAGCTCGTCATCCTCGACGCACATTGATACCAGACCGATACGCTCGGCCTCTTCGCCCGACACCGGCTTGCAGGTCATCAGATAGTATTTCGCCTTGGCCATCGAGGTCAGCAGCGGCCAGATAATCGCCGCGACGTCACCGGCGGCAACACCAAGGCGGGGATGACCATCGACAATCTTGGCCTTCTTTCCGGCGATCGAGATGTCGGCCAGGATGGCAACCACAAGGCCTGCGCCGGCCGCAGGGCCATTGATCGCGGAAATGATCGGCTTGTTGCAGTTGATGATGTTATAGACGAGATCCTTGGCTTCTTTCCACGTCTTCATGATCTCGTGCGAATTGCCAATCATGTTTTCGATCAGGCTGAAATCACCCCCGGCGGAAAATGCCTTGCCCGCACCGGTCACGATGACCGAATTGATGTCTGGGTCACGGTCGATATCGATCCACATGTCCGTCATCTGAGTGTGGGTTTCGGCATCGACCGAGTTGAATGTCTCGGGCCGGTCGAACGTGATGCGCAGGACGCGATCCGCCGGGTAGTCAAATTTCAGTTTATCGTATTTTGCATAACGATCCGACATGGTTCTATTTCCTCCGTGGGGTATTGAGTCAGCCAGGCAGTCCCAGGACGGCCTTGGACAGGATGTTTCTTTGGATTTCGTTCGATCCACCGTAGATCGTGGTAGGTCTGGCCTTGTAGAAACTCGCCAGAACATCGACACTTACGTTGCCGACCTGAAGCGGCCCGATGGAGCCGCCATCGGGACCGGCTGCTTCGATCATCAGCTCGGTGATGCGCTGGAAGCATTCAGTCACCCAAATCTTCAGCATGGACACATCCGCACCGAGCGTCTCGCCACGTTTGAGCTGATCTGCAAAACGGGCATAAAGCGCGGCATGATCTTCCACATCCAGTGCCGCCTGGGCAAAGCGGTCACGGAACACCGGATCGTCAAACGCGCCACGGCCACGGGCAAAGCTTTCAAGCTGTCCCAGAGCGTTCTGGGCCAGACTTGGCGAACCGATGAAAATGCGTTCGAAGCTCAAGAGAGCCTTGGCCATCGTCCAACCCTTGTTCAGCTCGCCCACGAGGTTCTCGCGGGGCGTCCGTGCATTGTCAAAGAAGACCTCGCAAAACTCGGTCTCGCCCGACAGGGTCGTGATGGTGCGCACCTCGACTCCGGGTTGATCCATCGGAGCGAGCAGGAAACTGATGCCCTGCTGTTTCTTCGGCGCATCGGGATCGGTGCGCACCAGCATGAAAATATGCGTGGCGTCATGCGCCATCGTGGTCCAGATCTTCTGTCCGTTGATGACAAAGTCGTCGCCGTCAATCTCTGCGCGTGTGCGCAGGTTCGCCAGATCGGACCCGGCGCCGGGTTCCGAATAGCCCTGACACCAGATATCTTCGCAACTCAGGATACGCGGCAGCCAGTAATCTTTTTGTTCCTGGGTGCCGAATTTGATGATCAGCGGCCCGACCATCTGCACGCCCATGTCGCGGCCGCGATTGACGCCCCAGCGCTGCTGCTCTTCGTAAAAGATCAGCAACTTGGCGGCGTTCAGCCCCATACCGCCGAATTCAGCGGGCCAGGCTGGCGCGACCCAGCCCTTGGCGTGAAGCTTGCGGTGCCAATGTTCGATCTCGGCGAACTTCGGTCGGTGCGGCAGGTGACGCAGCTCCTCGGGATATTCCGCCTCGAAGAACTGGCGCACTTCTTTGCGGAACTCTGCATCGGTCATAGCGTTCCAGTCGGTCATTGTGCTGCCCCCTCTGCTTCGCGTGCCTCGAACCATATCCGCCTGTGATAGGCATCGTCGCCCAACCAGGCCGACAGCACCAGCGCCCGGTTCAGGTAGAGCCCGATATCGAACTCATCCGTGTACCCGACGGCCCCGTGCAGCTGGATGGCGTCGCGGGTGATTTTCTTGGCGGCGGTGACCGCGCGAGCCTTGGCCCGGCTGGCAAGCCGCGCCCGGACTTTTGGATCGGTTTCGCTGTCCATCTGCGCAAGCGCCTCCCGCACTCCGGCCTGCGCGACCTCGCACATCACGTTGAGGTCGACGGCACGGTGCTGGATGACCTGGAATGATCCGATCGGCTTGTCGAACTGCTCCCGCGTCTTGATGTAGTCGAGCGTGATCTCGAAGGCGCGCTCGCTCAGGCCGACAAGCTCGGCCGCGGCAAGCGCCGTTGCATCGGCGACAGCCTCGGCCAGTGCAGTGAGAACCGCACCGCTGCTGGCCAATTCCGCAGCCGGAGTTCCCGAAAACGAAAGCTCGCCCAGAGAGCTGCCATCGGCCTGCGTCCGCTTGTCGATGACAAGCCCCTGCGCGTCTGCCTCAGCCAGAACCAGAACCGGACCATCATCCTGTTCGGCCACGACAAGGAACCCGTGCGAACCGATCGCACCGACGACCCAGGCCTTGCTACCGGTCAGCTTTCCGTCCGCGTATCGGCAGGTCGCATCGGCAGGCGCCCCGTCGGGGCCGCGTTCCTGCCAGGCAACCGCCAATGAAATTTCGCCGCCGATGAGCTGTGCCATCTTCGGATGATCCGGACAAAGGCGGCGCAGAAGGCCGAGGCTCAGACCGATCGTCGACACGACCGGTTCCGGGGCAATCACACGGCCGACTTCCTCGGCGATGACACCCCCGGCGGCTAGGCCCATGCCAAGCCCGCCCTGATCTTCGGGCACCGCCACGCCGAAAACACCGGCCTCGGCCAGTTCCCGGACCATCTCCGGATCGAAACCGCCCCCGGCATCACGGAGTTGTCGGGCTCTGTCACTTCCGCCCGCCCGTTCAAACAACGTGCGCACGCTCTCGCGCAACAGGCGAAGGTCTTCTTGTTCGCTGGAAAGGATATCAGTTTGTGTCATTTTGTTTTCGCTGGATCATCACGGGGGTGTCGGTCGAAAAAACGACCTCGCCCTCGGGGTTTCTGGCGCTGAGCGTATAGTGCAAAACACCTCTGTCGGGCTTGCTTTTTGACGGTGTGACCGAGTTGACCGTCAGTTCGACATCAAGGGGTTCGTTCGGGTGCACAGGCCGCAGCCAGCGCAAATTATCAAAGCCCATGCCGCCGATATTGGCAACATCGACCATCATCTCGGTCATGACCGGCTTGAACACCTCAAGCATGGTCTGAAAGCCCGAGGCGATCAGGCTGCCATGTATGGCGGTTGCATAGTCTTCATCGGTGTGCAGCCGCTGCGGATCCCATTCCTTGGCAAAGGCCTTTATTGAATCCGCGCTCATCGGAGCGCTGCGAAAGCGATAGACTTGGCCCGGCGAGAAGTCTTCCAGATACCTCAAGAGGCACCCTCCTTTGCGAAACCGTCATCGTATCCGCTCGCATCCTTGGATATCCGGATGCGGTTGAATTCTTCCAGCTTCGGATAGGTTTGCTTGAACGCCACCAGGAACTCACCCATCGGCGCGTCGAAATAGAGACCACGGTCGTTCACATATTCCATGTGCCGGTGATTCTGTTGGTCGAACTCGTGAAAGAGCGCGTCGTTATAGCCGTCGAAGACCAGGGGTTTGACCCCGAATCTTTCACACAGTTCCATGTTGAATGCAGGTGTCACTTTGTAGGCCTCATTCCCCAACCACAGCTGAACATAGCCGTGGTAGATAAAGAGATCGGTCCCCATCAACTCCTGCAACTTGGGTGTATTCAGGTGGTTGCGCACATCCGCGAACCCCAGAGCGGCGGGGATACCCACAGCACGCAAACAAGCCGCCAGAAGAATTGCCTTGGGAACGCAAAACGCCGCTTCCGCCCCAGCGATACGGCTGGCACGGTAAGAGTCCTCATCCAGCGCAAAACAATAGGGATCATAGCGAATATCGTCGCGCACCGCTTCGAACAGGCGGATCGCCTTGTCTCGATTGGTTGCGTCCACAGGAAGATCACGCAAAGCCGATGTCACGAAACCCTGCACTTCCAAGCTATCGCTTTCCACAAAGCGCGATGGCATGACATAACGCTCAGCTTCAGTCGGCAGGTCATTGTCAGACTTGTTCATTGGCCCCTCCCTTTTTCTAACAATTGTTAGATTACCGATTCAAAACCTGCCCGTCAACGGGATTTACTCTGTCTTCGGTTGGTCTACGCCATAACGCGTATTGTCTTCGCCCAGAGTGGCTGCAACTCCGACCGAATTTCCCGAAGAACGGAACTCCGGCGCAATTGGCAGCGGCAAAGCAGGCGCGTCCCGGCCGGAGATTTTTACTGTCCGCCCGAACACGTCACGCGCTTTGAAATGCGGGTCATGTGCCGCCTCGGCGGGCGTTTTCACGACCGAACAGCAGCAACCTGCCGCTGCCAGCAAAGCCTCCCAATGGGTCGAGGGATGTTTCCTCAGACGACGTGCAACCTCCGCGGCACAGGCATTTGGATCGGACCAGTCATCGCGAAGGGCCACCGGCAAACCAATGACATCGCAGAACGACTGCCAGAACTTTTCTTCCAATGCGCCGACGGCGATCTGACGCCCGTCCGCAGCCGAATAAAGCCGATACCGGGCAAGGCCACCCGTCAGACGGCTGCCACCGCTTTCGATGTTCTGCCCGGCAATCACACCTTCGGCATGGGCCCAATAGGCAAAGGCGAACGCCCCCTCGGCCATTGCGATATCCAGATGCGTCCCCTGCCCGCTTGCCTGCCGTGCAATCAGGGCCAGCAGGATATTCATCACCGCAGGATAGGTTCCGCCGCCGATATCGGCGACCAGCCCGAACGGGGCCGTTGGCTGGTCATCCGGTCCACGACTGAGCGACAGGATACCCGCATCACCGACGTAGTTGAGGTCGTGGCCGGCGGCGCTGGCCTTTGGTCCGGTCTGGCCATAGCCGGTGATCGAACAATAGATGAGACCGGGATTGATCTTGCGCACCGCTTCATAACCAAGCCCCAGCCGGTCCATCACGCCGGGACGGAACTGCTCTACCAGAACATCGGCCCTCTCGATCAAGGGGCGCAGACGTTCCGCTGCGCCCCTTGACTTGAGGTCGATGGCCACCGATCGCTTGCCGTGGTTCAACACGGCAAATCCGATGCTCTCTCCGTCGATCTTGGGCTCGGTTTGGCGCGCGTCCTCGCCGACTCCGGGCCGTTCGAACTTGATCACTTCGGCGCCGGCCTCGGACAGCATGAGCGTCGCCATCGGACCGGGAAGAAGTGTGCTGAAATCCAGCACCAGGATATCCTTGAGCGGTTGAGCCATCTTCACTGCCTCAGGCGAAGCGCGCCGCGCCGTTGTTCAGAACAACCACGTCGCGTGCCGGTATAGACGCTCGAAACCGGGCCTCGCCGTCCTCTTCCCAGATTTCGAACCGCACGGTTTCGCCGGGATAGACCGGCGCCGAGAACCGAACATCCAGACCGACAAGCCGGGCAGAATCATAGTCCAGCAACGTCTTGAGAATCGCCCGGGCCGCCAGCCCATAGGTCGCCAGACCATGCAGGATCGGGCGGTCAAACCCGACAGAACGGGCAACATCCGGGTCAGCATGAAGCGGATTGAAATCACCGCTGAGACGATAAATAAGGGCTTGGCGCGGCAGGGTATCGATATCACATACATGATCAGGCGCCCGATCAGGCAGCACTGCGGGTGCCGGACCCGCCTGGTTTTCACCGCCAAACCCCCCATCACCGCGACAGAAAGCCGACATCGCCACGCGCGCCAGTTTTTCACCGCTGTCCGCGTCGATAATATCACGGCTTTGGTAAATGACGGCTCCCTTGCCCTCGCCCTTGTCGGCGATGAAGTCGATCTTACTGCGGCCGACAATCCGGCCATGTGTCGGCAGCGGCTTGTAGATGTCGAGCCACTGTTCTCCGTGCAGCACTTTTTGCCAGTTTACGCCGGTCTTGGGATCGCGCAGCCAGAAGCCGGGATACCCCAAAATGACCGCCATAGAGGGAACTGCCTTGAGCCCGTCCTCATAGACATAGGCCAGCTCCTTTCTGTCGGTCGGATCCTCGCCGAACCCAAGGCCGAGTGCATACAGGATGGTATCCCGCTCGGTCAGCGTCTGTTCGATTTCCTCAAAGTCCCAGTTCAACAGTGCATCGAAATCCAATGGCATTTACTTTCCTCCCTTAGTTGCCGTCAAAGCGTGTTTTGCGATCCAAGTATGGCCGTGACCTGACTGGACAGCACACCGCCGTTGCCATGCGCCAGCGCCAGATCGATATCCTTCAACTGAATGCCCGGCGCGTCGCCACGGATCTGACGGGCAGCCTCGATCACTGTGAAGATGCCGTACATCCCGGGGTGCACACAGGACAGGCCGCCGCCATTCGTGTTCACCGGCAAGACGCCGCCAGGCGCGATGCGTCCGCCCTCGACAAAGGCCCCTCCCTCGCCCTTGGCGCAGAACCCAAGATCTTCGAGAAACAAAATCGTGTTGATGGTGAAGGCATCATAGAGCTCGACCGCCTGGATATCCGCAGGGGTCACTCCGGCCGCCGCAAAGGCGCGCGCGCCCGAGTCACGGGCCGCGGTCACGGTGAAATCCTTCATCTGGGAAATCTGCCGGTGCGAGCTTGCCGTCGCACTGCCCAGCACATAGACAGGCACCTTGGGGAAATCCCGTGCGCGGTCCGCGCGGACCATCACGATCGCGCCACCGCCGTCGGTGACAAGACAACAGTCGCGCACGGTCAATGGATCGCCCACCATGCGCGCGCCCAACACGTCTTCTCGGGTCAGCGGGCCGCGCTCGAACGCTTCGGGGTTGTGTTGTGCCCATGCCCGCGCAGCAACGGCCACGTCGGCCAGCTGCTCTCGGGTGGTGCCATATTCATGCATGTGCCGGGCTGCGGCCATCGCATAGGCCGAGATCGGATAGCGCGGATTATATGGCGCCTCGTAGGCCGGCGGACGTGAAGCGGTCACGAGTCTGCCCGATGCGGTGCGCTGGTTGGAGCCATAAACAATCAGCGCGACATCACACAGACCGGCGTCCAGCGCCATGGTCGCGGACTTCAGGTAGTTTACGAAGGACGAACCGCCCGACATCGTGCCATCAATGAAACGGGGCTGGATGCCCAGATACTCCGCCGCCATAAGCGCCGGCATGCTGTCTTCCATCATGGTGCAGAACAGCCCGTCGACGTCGGACAGTTTCAGCCCGGCATCGCCAAGCGCCGCAAGCGCAGATTGCGCCATGACATCATAGGCCGTCAGGCCATGGGCTTCTCCGAAACCGGCATGACCGGTTCCCACGATGGCGGATTTCCCCCGAAGTTCTGTGGTCATGACTTATACCTCCGACGGCTTGAAGAGCACGGCCGGAACACCCTCGGCCTCGCCCACGAAAGCGGTTACAGCCATGTCGATGGCGACCTCACCCGGTGCAATGTCTTCGACCCGGCTCATCATTCGAACGCCCTCTTGAAGCTCGACCATGCACACGTTGTAGTCGCCACCGCGGTTTTGGCTGCGGCGCACGACGGTTGTGGTGTAGACCCGTCCCTTGCCGGTGGCCTGCTTCCACGAAATCGCGGCGCCATGACAATGTGGACACAGGACTCGCGGGAAAAAGTGATAGGCCCCGCAGTCGTCGCACTTGGGCAGCAGGATCTCTCCCTCTGCCAGCGCGCGTTGGAAAAGCTGGTCTGGTCCTTTGGCATCCTGCATAGGCGTTCTCCTTCAAGCGACCCAGTCTTTGTTCAAGCGTATTGATAATCTTTCTAACAATTGTTAGATTTAGTCAACCTTTCAGGATCAATTGAGAGAAACTCATGTCAGGTTCAGACTTAGCCCCCCTTTCCGGCAAACTCGTCGTTGCGCTGGAACAGGCAGTCGCTGCGCCTTTTTGCTCCTCGCGGCTGGCCGACGCCGGCGCGCGCGTGATCAAGATCGAACGCAAGGGCGCAGGCGATTTCGCCCGCGCCTACGATACCGCCGCCAACGGTGAAAGCGCCTATTTCACATGGCTGAACCGAGGCAAAGAATCGGTCGCCTTGGACATTAAAGCCGACGAAGACCGTGAAATCCTGCTCAGGATGCTGGAAAACGCAGATGTGTTTATTCAGAACCTGCTGCCGGGCGCGCTGGCCAAGCTGGGGCTCGATTCCGCGAGTCTGCGAGAGAGCTTCCCGCGTCTAGTGACCTGCGACATCACCGGATATGGCGAAGACGGCCCGATGCGCAACGCCAAGGCCTATGACCTTCTGGTGCAATGCGAGAGCGGTCTGGCATCAGTGACCGGTACACCCGACGGACCAGGACGGGTGGGCGTGTCGGCCTGCGATATCGCCACCGGTATGACAGCCCATGCTGGAATCTGCGAAGCACTTGTCGGGCGTGATCGCACCGGCAAGGGCAGCGGCGTTTCCGTGGCAATGTTTGATGTGATGGCCGACTGGATGTCGGTTCCACTGCTGTATCACGATTACCTTGGCAAGCCGACACCTCGTGTCGGACTGAACCACACGGTCATTTGCCCCTACGGGGCCTATGAATGCAAGGACGGTCAGCTTGTCGTCATTACCGTGCAACACAACGGCGAATGGCAACGGTTCTGTGAACACATACTGGGCGATGCGGCTTTGGCAACCGACCCCCGGTTCCATGACAACACGTCGCGAACTGAAAACAAACCCGCGCTCGAAGTTTTCATCAAGGCCGTGTTCGCCTCGCATGACCGCGCCGAGATGCTGAAGCGGCTTGACGCTGCGGGCATTGCCTCGGGCGCGGTGAACGACGTGGCGACCCTGTCCGGTCACCCCCAGCTTGACCGGTCCGTAATTCGCACGCCTTCCGGTGAAATCAACGTCCCGACCCCCCCGATCCGGCGCAGCCTCGGCGAAACGGCACTGGGCCCCTGCCCGGCCTTCGATGCGCAAGGCAAGGCCCTTCGCGCCGAGTTCGGCCGTTGTTCATAAAAAACGGTAGGCAACTAAGTGGACAATCAAATGACCGATGAGAACAATCCGGCGATCCTTCAAGACGTGAAGATCGTCGATCTGACTTCTGTAGTTTTCGGACCTTTGGCGACGCAGATGCTGGGCGATCTGGGGGCCGATGTGATCAAGGTGGAAGGCCCCGAGGGCGATCTTCTTCGCCAGGTCCAGCCATCGCGCAACAAGCTGATGGGTGCCGCTTTTCTGGGGGCCAACCGTAACAAGCGCAGTGTCGTACTGGACCTAAAAACGCAAACCGGACGCGATCAGTTGCGCAAACTGCTCATCGATGCCGATGTGATGATTTCGAGCATTCGACCTGCGGCGCTGGCCAGATTGTCTTTGGATCCCGAAACTCTACGCCAGGAAAACCCGAACCTGATCACGGTATCCGCCACCGGTTTCGGGCAGGACGGGCCCTATGCCGCCAAGCCTGCATTCGACGATTCCGTCCAGTCGGTGTCGGGATTGGCCAGCCTGGCGACCCTTCGCGACCCCGAGGCACCGCCCGCTTATGCCCCGACAATTCTCGCCGACAAGCTTGGCGGGGTCACCGCTGCCTATGCCGTGATGGGTGCACTATTCCACCGCGAACGTACTGGAGAGGCCCAGCATGTCGAGGTTCCGATGTTTGAGACGCTGGCCGCCTTCCTGTTGGCCGAACATATGGATGGTGCCACCTTTGAAGAGCTTCCGCAGGATTTCGGCTATGCCCGCATGCTGGTTCCGCACCGGCGTCCAGTTCAGACCGCTGATGGCTACATCACAATTCTGCCTTACACCAACGTACAATGGGCGCGGTTCTTCAAGACGGTTGGGCGCAATGACATGATCGACCATGTCTGGGTCACGGACATGGACGCCCGTAGCCGCAACATCGGCGCAGTATACGATATAGTGGCGCACATTGCGCTGACCCGGACCACAGATGAGTGGCTTGACCTCATGGAGCAGGCCGACATACCCGCCATGCCAGTGCGCCACCTGTCAGATTTGCCGAACGATCCCCATCTTGCCGCAACCGGGTTCTTTCAACGGATTGATCACCCGACCGAAGGTGCGATCTGGACGACACGCCCGCCGGTTCGCTTTTCGGCGACCCCTGCGCGACATGATCATCGCCCGGCCCCGCGACTTGGGGAACACAGCGACGAAATTCTGGGACCGGGCAGGGAATAGCCCCACCCGGCACCGGACGGATCAAACATCCATCGAGCGTGCGATCAGTTCCTTCATGATCTCGTTGGTGCCGCCATAGATCATCTGGACCCTGCTGTCGGCATAAAGTCGCGCGATGGGGTATTCCATCATGAAACCGTAACCGCCGTGCAGTTGCAGGCATTCATGCATGACCTCGTTCTGCGTCTGGCTGCCCCACCATTTCGCCATCGAAGCCGTGGCCGCATCAAGTTCGCCCGCTTCAAGACGCGCGAGCCCGTCATTTACGAAAGAACGTAGCAATTCGGCCTTGGTTTTGCATTCCG
This sequence comes from Shimia sp. FJ5, assembly GCF_032918335.1. Classification (NCBI taxonomy): domain Bacteria; kingdom Pseudomonadati; phylum Pseudomonadota; class Alphaproteobacteria; order Rhodobacterales; family Roseobacteraceae; genus Shimia; species Shimia sp. FJ5. The sequence goes on from NZ_JAWJUV010000006.1 coordinate 73,509, forward strand.
CCAGTTTGAAGCGTGTATTCTGGAAGTCCATGATCCGGCTTCCAAATGCCTTGCGGTCCTGAACATATTTCACCGTTTCATCGATCGCAAAATCAATAAAACCGAGCGCGGTAATGCCGATCATCAGCCGCTCCCAAGGCAGCTGCTTCATCAGCTGGTAGAACCCCTGCCCCTCTTCCGGACCAAGCAGGTTCGCCGTGGGCACGCGCACATCCTCGAAGAACAGCTCAGCAGTATCCGAACCTTTCATACCCAGTTTCTTCAGGTTCCGTCCCCGGCGAAAGCCTTCGGCGCCCTCGGTTTCCAGAACGATCAACGAAACGCCCTTGGCGCCGGCGTTGCGATCGGTCTTTGCCACGATAACAACGAGATCCGCCGTGTGCCCGTTTGTGATAAAGATCTTCGAACCGTTGATCTTGTAGTGGTTGCCATCCTTTTCCGCATAGGTTTGTACGTTCTGGAGGTCAGAGCCCGTTCCAGGCTCGGTCATGGCAATCGCCGCAACGCTGTCGCCGCTGACCAGTTTCGGCAACCACTTTTTCTTCTGTTCCTCACTGCCATATGCGTTGAGATAATGGATTACGATGGACTGAATCCCATAGCCCCAACCCGTATCACCGGTGCGCCCCTGCTCGTAGACGGTAATCGCGTCGAACCCGATGCCGCCACCGAACCCACCATATTCTTCGGCAATCGAGCCACCCATGACACCCTGCTGACCGACTGTTTTCCAGAAGTCGCGGTCAACAACTCCCTGCTCCGCCCATTTTTCAATCTTCGGAGCCATCTCTGCATCGAAAAGCCTGCGTGTACTATCGGCGAACATCTTGTGCTCATCCACTGCCCAACTCGGGGAGTTCTTGATCAGAGACATGTTTTATTCCTATCGAGTCATGCTTGCATTGAGGAAATCTAACAAGTGTTTTTTTCTCGACAATGAACCCGAGCCGTTCTGACGGAGCGTCACACGGCTTCGGACCGTGCGCATCCGGATTTTTCCAATCAACGCGCCGCCCATTCGGCTCGTACAAAAAGGCCCGACAAAACAGGCGGGCCTTTTTGTAATTTTTGCAATGGACTTACAGCTTGTCGGTCAATTCAGGCACAGCTTCGAACAGGTCGGCGACCAGACCGTAATCGGCCACCTGGAAGATCGGCGCCTCTTCGTCCTTGTTGATGGCGACGATGATCTTGGAATCCTTCATGCCGGCCAGGTGCTGGATCGCACCCGAAATGCCAACGGCGATGTAGAGATCAGGGGCGACCACCTTGCCAGTCTGTCCCACCTGCCAGTCGTTCGGGGCAAAGCCCGAGTCGACGGCGGCGCGCGACGCACCAACGGCGGCGCCCAGCTTGTCGGCCAGCTTCTCGATCAGCGCGAAATCGTCTTCCGAGCCCACGCCACGGCCACCCGACACGACCACGCCGGCCGAGGTCAGCTCGGGACGGTCGCTTTCGGCGACCTTGTCTTCGACCCATTCCGACAGGCCCGAAGCGGATGCGCCGCCCACGGTTTCCACAGTGGCCGAGCCTCCGGTGCCGGCCGCGTCGAAGCTGGCGGCGCGGAAGGACACGACCTTTTTCGCGTCGCCCGATTTCACCGTCTGGATCGCGTTACCTGCATAGATCGGGCGCTCGAACGTGTCGGCATCGACCACGCCCGAGACGTCGGTCAGCATCATCACGTCCAGCAGCGCGGCCACGCGGGGCAGCACGTTCTTGGCGTCGGTGGTGGCGGGCGCCACGATGTGATCGTAATCGCCTGCCAGCGACACGATCAGGTCGGCGGTCGATTCCGCCAGGCGATGACCCAGCGCGGGGTCTTCGGCGACCAGCACCTTGGCCACGCCGTCGATTGTCGCGGCTTCTTTCGCGGCGTCGGCGGCGGATGCGCCGGCGCACAGAACCGTCACGTCGCCCAGGGCCTTGGACGCGGTGACCGCCTTTGCGGTCGCGTCCATCGACAGTTCACCATTGTTGACTTCGGCAAGAAGAAGAACAGCCATCACACCGCTCCCTTTTCCTTGAGTTTCGCAACCAGCTCGTCGACCGAGCCAACCATTTCACCGGCGGCGCGTTCGGCCGGCTCGGACGTCTTGACCACGGTCAGGCGCGGGGTGACGTCGACGCCGTAATCGGCGGCGGTCTTTTCATCCAGCGGCTTTTTCTTGGCCTTCATGATGTTGGGCAGCGACGCATAGCGCGGTTCGTTCAGGCGCAGGTCGACGGAAACGACGGTCGGCATCTTGACCTTGATGGTCTGCAGGCCGCCATCGACCTCGCGGGTGACGACGGCGCTGTCGCCATCGATGCCCACTTCCGAGGCAAAGGTCGCCTGGCTCCAACCGAGGATCGCCGACAGCATCTGGCCGGTGGCATTCATGTCGTTGTCGATCGCCTGCTTGCCGCAGAGAACCAGACCGGGCTGTTCCTCTTCCACGACCTTGGCAAGGATCTTGGCCACTGCCAGCGGCTCGATATCCTGGTGCACGTCATCCGCTGCGACGACCAGGATGGCGCGGTCGGCGCCCATGGCCAGTGCGGTGCGCAGGGTTTCCTGCGCCTGTTTGACGCCGATGGATACCGCGACGACCTCTTCGGCTTTTCCCGCCTCTTTCAGGCGGATCGCCTCTTCAACGGCGATTTCGTCGAACGGGTTCATCGACATCTTAACGTTGGCGAGATCGACACCGCTGCCATCCGCCTTGACGCGGACCTTCACGTTGTAGTCGATCACGCGTTTCACAGGCACGAGTACCTTCATTGGCGTGGGCTCCTTGAGTTTTGCGATAAGGTTTCAACCGAGCTAACGGTCTTTGAATTCTGGAGTTCTTTTTTCCGAGAACGCTTTCATCGCCTCGGGAAAGTCATGCGCGCACAGCAAAACGCTTTGGGCATCGCGCTCGATATCCAGCGCCTCGAGATAGCTGCACTCGGCTGCGGCGCGCATCACACGCTTGGCGGTCTGAACGCCAAACATCGGGTGCGTTGCAATCTCGCGGGCAATTTCCAACGCCCGTACCTCGACCTGGTTGGCCGGCACGCATTCTTCGACAACGCGCAGGTCCCTAGCGGTGCGTCCGTCGATCTCGCGGCCCGTGAGCACCAGCATCCGCGCCACCCCCGCACCGGCACGCTGTTGAAGCAGCCAGCTTGATCCCGTGTCAGGACAGCCGCCGACGCGCGCAAAAACTTCGCACAGCCGGGCATCTTCGGCAGCAACGACAATGTCCGCCGACAAGGCCAGGCTTAAACCCGCGCCAAAAGCCACGCCGCATACCGCGGAAATCAGAGGTTTGCGAAACAGATAGGCCGCGCGTCCGCCATCGTGAACCAGCTCCACCATTTCCGATGTCGCCTTTGCGCCTTTCGCGATCTCAGACTGAAACCCGACAAGATCGCCGCCGCTGCTGAAATGATCGCCACCGGTCATAACAACGACACGGATCGTAGCGTCCCGTTCGGCTTCGCGCAGGAGCGCCACTAGTTCTTCGACGAACCCGATGCTGTAAGGGTTGCGTTTTGTCGGCTGAAGAAACCGCAGGATTCCGACAGGGCCATCCCTGTCCAGGCGAATAAGCTCAGTCATTCAAGCCTCCATCAGGTCCCGGTCCAGACGGGTGCTCGCTTTTCAGCAAAGGCCTTTGGGCCTTCAATCGCGTCGTTGCTGGCGTAAACCACCTCGTGCAGGCGCTTGCCCTCTTCCAGACCACCGGCACAGCCAAGATCCATGGTTGCGCGAACACTGCCTTTCGCGGCAACAACCGACAGCGGGGCCGCGCTGGCAATGCGTTTGGCAAGGTCGAAGGCCCGTGCGCGGACAGCATCGGGAGTGTCTTCGATATAGTTGGTGAACCCGTATTCGTGCAGGCGCTCGATCGGCATCAAGTCGCCGGTCAGAACTATTTCCATAAGGATGGGCTGCGGCAGCATGGACAATGCTGGCGATGCCCAAGGCGATCCACGACCGATCTTTACTTCGGTGATACCGACCTTGGTCCCCTTGAGACCGACCCGCAGATCGCAATTCAAAGTCAGCATCATTCCGCCCGCCATCAGCGACCCCGTCATCGCCGCGATGATCGGTTTCTTGCAGGCGCGCATTGTCTCGTGAAACGGGTCGCGCATCTTGGTCAGAATATCGACGCCCTCGTCGCGTGCGATTTTTGTGGCTTCCTTCAGATCCAGTCCGGCGCTGAACACGCCACAATCGGCCGAAGTCAGAATGGCCACACGAACGCTGTCATCCGCCTCGATCTTTTCCCAAGCATCGGTCAGCCCGTTCGTAGCCGCCACGGAAAGTGCGTTTTTGCGTTCGGGCCGGTTAATACAGACGGTTGCAATTCCGTCTTCGATCTTCACGTCAATGGGGCTCATGATACCTGCTTCGCTTTCTCGGGACAATCTAACTGCGGAAAGCTTCCCCGCGACGTGTCTGCCGCGGGGAAGCCCAGTCTTATTCGACGGTGAAAGTCGCCGAGCTGTGCTTGATGACATCCCAAACAACGTCGAGATAGTCGGCGCTCCAGTCGGTCAGCGGAACCCAGGTTTCGCCATTCCACTGTTCGACCCGGGTCTTGCCACCACCTCCGTGGTCTTTGTCGGTCACTGTAACCGGGGCCATGATGCCGTTTCCATCGAAGTTCTCGATCGATTCAAAGGCATTCTTCATGGTTTCCGGTGTGATCGGCCAACCGTTTTCGGTAATCGCAATACGCGCAGCTTCGAAACCGGCCGAGTAGATCGCCATGCCCGTATTGTAGTACACGTCGCGCACGAGGCTCTCGGGTCCGCTGCCCTTGCCATTGGCATAGTAGGTGTCCAGCATCGTCTTGACGATCGGAACTTCCTGGCCACCGGCCACGTTCGTCCCGCGCAGGATGCCTTTCGCCTCTTCCGCGCCGATATTGGCGATATCGACTTCGTTCAGCCAGTTCACCGACAGATAGCGGTCGATCGGGAAACGGTTGCGGCGCATTTCCTTCGAGGCGACCACATGTCCGCCCGCCAGTAGCCAGCTGATCACATAGTCGGGCTTGTCGCGGCGGATTTTGCTCCATGCGCCGGCTTGATCCGACCCGGGAAGCGGTACGGGATACAGCTCCAACTCGAACCCTTCCTTTTCGGAAAGCGTTTTCAGGATCTCGATCGGTTCCTGGCCAAAGGGATAATCCAGATAGATGAACCCGATCTTCGCCTTGCTCAAGTCACCGCCCATCTGACCCTTGATGAAGGCAACGTCATTTGCCGCCTGCTGCCAGTACGTCGGACCGACCGGGAAAACCCATTCGAACACTTCGCCGTCCACCGCGTCACCGCGGCCAACGAAAGACTGCATCAGTACGTTACCGTCCTTCATGGCACGCGGCAAAACCGCGTTCGTGACCGGCGTGGACAGAAAATTGAAAAGGAAAACGCCTTCGCGCTTGAGCTGCTCATAGCATTCCACGCCACGCTGCGGTTCGTTGCCGTGATCGCGAATGATGACTTCAACCGGATGCCCTTCAATACCACCGTTTTCGTTGGTGTACATCGCGAGATCCTGCGCGGCCTGGGCCACCTGCGGCGAAATGAACGTGTAGGATTTACTGAGGTCGAAGCAGAGTCCGAAGCGGATCGGCTCCTTGTCCTGCGCTGAGGCCACAGTCGCGCTTGCTGCCAGCGCAGTAGCAAGGACCACTGCCTTAATGTGCTGTTTGACTTTCATGTTTTCTCTCTCCCGTTTCTAGGGTTTAGGGCGATGATACCGTTTCGTAAGCGCCGCTGCCGCCCTGCGTAGCGTCACCCTTCCTGCTACCTGTCTTTCACTGCTCGTATTTTGAGGAACTTTCTTTCACCACGTCCCACACGACGTCCGTGTACTCAGAGATCCAGTCGGTTTGCGGCACCCAAGTCTCCCCGTCCCACATCTCGATCCGGGTCTTACCGCCGCCGCCATGATCTTCGGCCGTCACCGTAATGGGGGCCATCAGCCCGTTCGCGTCGTATCCCTCAAGAGATTCCAGTCCGGCTTTGTAGGACTCCGCGGTTATCGGAAGGCCTTCCTGTTCTGCCGCCCTGCGCGCGGCTTCGAACATGATTGAATACATCGCCAGACCGGTGTTGTAGAAAACGTCCTGCGTCTTCTCGATCGGGCCGGACCCCTCGCCCTTGTCATAAAGCTCGGACATGATTTCCTGATACAGGGCAATATCCTGACCGCCCACGACATTGGTACCGCGCTTGATACCCTTGGCGGCCTCTTCACCGATGTTGGCGATATCGACTTCGTTCAACCAGTTGACCGATATGTACTTGTCCATCGGAATGCGATTGCGCTGCATCTCCTTCGACGCAACCACATGCGCACCGCCCAACATCCAGACGATTACATGATCGGGCTTGTCGCGGCGCACCTTGGACCACACACCGGCCTGGTCACTGCCCGGAAGCGGCACGGGGTACAGCTCAAGCTCGAAACCCTCTTTTTCGGACAAGGTTTCCAGGATCTCGATCGGCTCCTGTCCGAAAGGATAATCGAAATACACAAACCCCACCTTCACGTCCGACAAGTCGCCATCATGCAATTGCTTTATGTAGGCAACATCATTGGCCGCCTGTCCCCAATAGGTCGGTCCGACCGGATAGACCCATTCGAAAACGGTGCCGTCAACGGCATCGCCTCGGCCGACAAGCGACTGCATCAGGATACGCCCGTCTTCCATGGCCCGCGGCAGGATAGCCAGAGAGACCGGAGTGGACAGGGTATCGAAGACGAATACACCCTCGCGGCTGAGCTTGGAGTAGCACTCGATTCCGCGCTGCGGTTCGTTCCCGTGGTCACGCACGTTGACTTCGACCGGTTCCCCACCGATGCCGCCCTTCATGTTGATGAGCTTGGCAAGGTCCATCGCGGCCTGCGAAACCTGCGGCGTGGCAAAGGTATAGGCCTTGCTGAGATCGTAGCAGATGCCGATCTTGAATGGCTCTGCCAGCGTCTGGGTGCCGAACATTGCTCCGCCGAACATTGATAATACGGCCAACGCTTTGGTAAGTTTCTTCATTTGTTCCTCCCTGAACAGTTTCCGAATAGTACGTTAGCTCAGCCAACGTTTGCGTCGGCTGTAGTGCTTGACGTTGTGAAAATCAGTCTCTCCGCCGCCTAGATAGAACTCCTGAATATCGGAGTTAGATTTGAGCGCCTCGGCCGTGCCGTGCATAACAACGCGGCCGTTCTCGATAAGATACCCTTGCGAAACGATCTCCAGAGCCGCCAGGGCGTTCTGTTCCACCAGCAGTACGGACAGGCCCTCATCCTTATTGATCTTTTGCAGGATGCCGAAGATTTCCTCGACCAGGAACGGAGCAAGCCCGAGACTTGGTTCATCAAGCATCAACAGCTTCGGCTGGGTCACGAGGGCCCGCCCAATGGCAAGCATCTGTTGCTCACCACCCGACAAATAGCCTGCTTGCGAATTTTTGCGTTCGGCAAGCCGCGGAAAATATCCGTAGATCTTTTCCTTTTCCGCATTCAGCGTTGATCGGGACATTCCGCGTGGCGCGGCGGCGGTCAGGTTCTCGTCGGGGGTCAGGTGTTCGAAGACCCGCCGCCCTTCGATGACATGACAGATGCCCATCTCGACGCGTTTTTGCGCGAGCGCTTCGGTAATGTCCGTTCCCTGGAACGTTATCTCACCTCGGCTGATGCGTCCGCGCTCGGCCTTCAAAAGACCGCTGATCGCTTTCAACGTGGTACTTTTCCCAGCTCCGTTCGATCCCAAGAGTGCGATCATCTCGCCCTTTGGGACTTGGACCGAAACACCTTTGATCGCCAGTATTACATTGTCGTACAGTACTTCGACGCTGTTCATGGATAGAATGTTCTGGGCTTCAACTTTTTCTTGCATCGGCATTCCCCTATTTCTTGAACTGATCGAAGGGCCAGACCATCAGATAGTCTCTGATGTTGCCGTAGAGTTTTCCCAAACCGAGTGGTTCGATCAGAAGGATAATGACGATCAGTGCGCCATAGACTGCGTTCGGGATGTGAGCGAGTGTTTCAACATCGATCTGCATGCCAAGCCCGTCACTCAGCGTGACGACGAGACCGTTCACGATACCCGGAACAAGAAGGATCAGGGCAACACCGAAATAGGAACCGATAATGCTGCCAAGGCCGCCAACAATCACCATCGCAAGAACCTGGATCGAAACGGCAACCGAGAATTGCTCGGGTGCGGCGAGAAAGAAAAAGGTGGCAACAAGCAACGCACCGCTGACGCCTGCGATGAACGAAGAAGTCGCGAATGCGAGGATTTTGTAGTAGAAACTGTTCACACCCAGGATCGCGGCCGCAAAGTCTTTTTCCCGGACAGCGACCAAGGCGCGACCGAGTCCAGTACGCTTGAGATTAAGCATGAAGATCGTCACCAACACACACCAGCCGAAGGCGACATAGTAGAAGCCAGTATCAGTGGTAATCTCTTGCCCGAGCAGCGCCAATGTCGGTGACTGGAGCGACGCGTGTGAGCCCCCCGAGATCGCCGGAGAGTGGGTCAGAACCCAGTCCATCACGAATTGCATCGCAAGAGTGGTAAGGGCGAGATACAGTCCCTTGACCCGCAAAGCGGCAAAAGCAAATAGGCTGCCGATTACCGCTGACGTCAATCCGCCGATGATAAGGGCGAATTCCCACGGCACCCCGAAACGCGCGGCATGGATCGCCGAATAGGCGCCGACGGCCATGACCGCAGCATAACCCAAGTGAAGTTGGCCTGCCCAACCTGTCACCAGATTCAATCCAAGCGCGGCGGCCGTCCAGATCAGCCAGGGAAGCATGTAGCTGTTCAGATAAAGCGACGGGATGATGAATGGCGCGGCAAGGCCAATCAAGAAGATGAATGCTGTCAGATTCCGGTCAGCAGGCACCTTGAAGATTCGGCTATCCGAAACGTAGTTGGCGTGATGGACGCCAGAAAGTCTGTAAAACATGCCTTACACCCTTTCGATGTCGTGACGACCGAACAGCCCGTGCGGACGGATCATGACGGTAAGAATGAGCACAGCAGCGACGATAAGCTCACGGCTTCCGCCTCCGACAAGCGGATCGAGGAAATCAGCGCCAACGTTTTCGACGACACCTAGGATGATGCCTGCGATCACGGCGCCAAGGATACTGTCGAGACCACCGAGAACGGCAACCGTCAGACCTTTGAGAAGCAACAGCGACAGCGCCTGATCGACACCCTGAATCTCACCCCAGATGACGCCAGCGGCGACGGCAACAACTGATGCCAATGCCCAGGACAACCCAACGCCGCGCTCAACCGAGATACCTACCGACCATGAAGCCATGTAATCATCCGCGATCGCCCGCAACTTGATCCCGGTCCGGGTTCGGAAAAACAGCATGAATGCGACAAACAAGGCGAGCGCAACACCGGCACCAACCAGATGGATGCGGCTGATGAAGATGTCGCCCAGGAACAGCGGATCATAGCTGACGCCCAGTTCCATCGAACGCGACGTCCCGCCCCAGATCGCAAGCGTTGTACCCCGAAGGAAAATGTCGAGGCCGAGTGTCAGCATCAAGATCATGACAACCGGCCGACCTGCGAGACGGCGCAAAGCAACACGCTCAATGCCGAACCCAAGGCCGAACATGACAACCGCAGCCAGAGGGATGGCCAGCCACAAGGGTAAACCCACGTCGCGTGCCAGCGCCAAGACCACATAGGCCCCGACCATGGTCAACCCGCCCTGCGCCAGATTGGGCACCGAAGATGCCTTGTAAATCAGCACAAGGCCGATGGCGAATAGCGAGTACAGCAGACCCGTCAAGGCTCCGTTGATCGCAAGCTCTGATAGAAAGACCCAGTCCATTTATACCTCCCTGATGGGAAGGCTTCTTTCGACCTTCCCTACTTCCCCGGTCTCGTAAGTCACCTGCGCGCTTACATGGACCTCTTTTGAACCGTCGTAGAGCGCCGCGATCACGTCAGCATAGCGTTCCTGAACGACCTTGCGCCGTAGTTTTCGTGTCCGTGTGATTTCACCATCGTCCGGGTCGAATTCTTTCGGCAGACTGACAAAGCGTTGCAGGCGCAATGGTTCGGTGACGGCCTTGTTGACCCGTTGGAAGGCCTCGCGAAGCAACGTCGCGACCTCTTCACGCTGAGAAAGATCGGCATATGACACGTAAGGTACGCCGTTCACTTCGGCCCAGTGCCCCACGGCCTCGAAATCCACGCAGACCATCGCCGTCAGTTCCTTCAGCCCGGCGCCGATTACGGCAGCATCCTTAATATACGGGCTGAATTTCAACCGGTTCTCGATGTAGTTTGGCACAAACCGCTCGCCTCCGGCCGTATGCATGACCTCGGAGACGCGCCCCAGAACAACCAAGTGTCCATCTTCCTCCAAATACCCGGCATCACCTGTATGCAGCCACCCGCCCTCAAGGGCTTCGGCGGTCGCTTCGGGTTTGTTGAAGTACCCTTCGAATACGCTGTCCGAGCGTACCAGGATCTCCCCGTCCTCGGCGATGGTCACCTCGACGCCGGGCGCGGGTTTGCCAACGGTATGAAGGCGCACTTCACCCGGAGACTGAATTGCATTGATCGCGCTGTTTTCGGTTTGGCCATAGAGTTGGCGCAATTTGATTCCCAAGGCTCGGTAGAAAACAAAGGTGTCTTCGCCGATCGCTTCACCGCCGGTGAACGCGTTCTTGAGGCGGTTCATTCCGAACTGGTCCTTGATCGGACCGAAAATGATTGCCTCACCCAAAAGTCGGCCCAAAGGCTCCAATATACCACCGCTTTTTCCGTTCAGCTTGCGTGTCTCAGCTGCGATGGCCCGATCCATGAAGAAATGGTACAGCCATTTCTTGAAAGGGGTCGAATTCTCGATACCCACCTGGATTGTCGTCAGCATTTGGTCCCAGCTTCTCGGCGCCGCCAGATAGAAGGTCGGAGCGATCTCGCGCATGTCGCGCACGACCGTTTCCTGGCGCTCAGGCACATTCACGGTGAAACGCCAAAGGAGTGCCGCGGCAACGGTTATGGCGAAGTCTCCCACCCAGGCCATCGGCAAGTACGCGAGGATCTCCTCATTTTCGTCGAAGGCACCCGCCGCATGTCCATTCCGAGCAGCAGCAAGAACGTTCTTCTGACTCAGTACGATGCCCTTCGGCGCGCCCGTCGTTCCGGAGGAGTGCAGAAAAATGGCCGGATCTTCCGGCTTCGCACGACTAAGCAGTTCCTCACGCAGACCCGGGGTTTCGTTCAGATCGTGCTGACCAACTTCGATCAGGTGATCCCAGGACATCAGCCCTTCAACCTCGTAGAAGCCAAGACCGCGCGCTTCATCATAAATGATGTGGTCGATGCCCTCGGCGCCCGCGTCCTTCAGTTCCAGGATCTTGTCAACCTGTTCCTGATCTTCCGCAATAGCCGCGACGATCTCGACTTCGCCAAGAAAGTGCCGTAGTTCCTCAAGAGTTGCGCCCGGATAAGCGGGCATGGCGTAGGCACCCAGCAACGAAACAGCCAGCATGCCGCCATAGAGCCGCGCACGGTTATCGCCCAGAACAAGCACTGCTTTGCCAGGCTTCACGCCGAATTTTTCAAGCCCAGCCGCACAGGCCACCACCTCTTGGGCGTATTCCGCCCAGGTGGTTTCTTTCCATATCCCACGCTCTTTTTCGCGACGGGCGATATCTTTTCCGTGGAGCGACGCGTTCTTCGCCAGAAGTGCACCAATCGTTTCGCCGCCTGAAGACCGGTTCTTCGTAAAATCAGTCATGCGACCCTCCGATATATGCCTCGATGACCCGCGGGTCCTTCACAACCTCCTTGGGGATGCCACTGGCGATCATTTCACCGTAATTCAGGGCCAGCATCCGATCACAAATGCCGGTGATGACATCCATATGGTGTTCGATCAGCAGAACGCTGACGCCGCGTTCGGCACGGGCATCCAGAATGAAACGGGACATATACCCTTTCTCTTCCTGGTTCATGCCAGCCATCGGTTCATCGAGAATCAGCATCTGTGGCTCGGCCACCAATGCCCGCGCCAGCTCGACCCGCTTTTTCAACCCGATCGGAAGACCATCGACCAACTCATGCCGGATGCTCTCGAGTTGTAGAAACTCGATCACCTCCTCGACGATTTTACGGTTCTCGATTTCTTCACGCTGTGCTGCCCACCAATATAGCGCCGTGCGCAAAACGCCTGGGCTCATGTGGATGTGCCGCCCGAGCAGGATGTTGTCCAGAACACTCATCCCGTTGAACAGGGCAAGATTTTGGAACGTCCTGGCAACCCCAAGCTTGGCAACCTTGTGAGGCGCTGTGCCCGTGATGTCTTTTCCTGCCAGCCGGACTTTGCCCTCGTTTGGCGGATAAAATCCGGTAACTGCGTTTGTTAGCGTTGTCTTGCCGCTGCCATTCGGACCGACAAGTCCAAAGATTTCCCCTTGTCGAATAACGAGGTCAACACCGGTGACAGCGACGATGCCGCCGAACCGTCGTTCAACCCCGCTGCACTCCAGTATCGCCCCATCATCGGCTCCGATTGCTGTTTTAATCTTTGTCGTCATCTAGATATCATTGTCCCCCTAAGGTTCACGGCCAACATCAGGTAATCCGGAAGTAGTCCGGCCGCCCCGTTGGCCATGGATCCCCCCACAATTGCTGCCCACCGTCGATGTTCAGAACTTCACCGGTTACGAATTTCCCTGAATTCGCTGCCATATAGACAACCCCTTCAGCGACATCCCATTCGTCCCCGGCGTGCCGCATCGGGTTGGAGTCCTGAAAGGTCGCAGAACCCTCCGGAGGGTAGTTCCCGAAACCGTTGCTTTCGCAGCAACCCGGCGCCACGCAGTTCACTCGGATACCGTGCGGGGCCCACTCCACCGCAACCGACTTGGACAGGTAAACTACCCCTGCCCGGGCCGCACAGGTATGCGCGATGCCGGGCATGCCGCGCCAGATATCGGCCACGATGTTGACGATGGAGCCCGATTGCTTGTTGGCCACCCAGTGGCGCGCCGTGGATTGCATCATCCACCACGTGCCGTTCAGGTTGGTGTCTATGACCGCATTCCAGCCCTTTGGACTAAACTCCAACGCTGCTTGCGGAAACTGACCCCCAGCATTGTTCACCAATACGTCAATCGCCCCGAACTCCTGGTTCGTCTTGGCGACAAAATCCTCGACCTGCTCAGGCTCCCGGATGGTCATAGGCACAGCAAAAACTTCGCCCCCGAAACTTTCAAGGAACTCCTTGGCCAAAGCCAGTTTCTCTTCGTTGCGTCCATTGATCGCCAGATTGGCCCCAAGCCTTGCGAACAGGGTCGCAATTGCCAGCCCCAATCCGCCTCCGGCCCCAGTCACCACAACGATCTTGCCGGTGAATAAACCGCTTGTGTAAACGGTTGCACGTTTTGACAGATCCCCCCTCGAAGACCCAAACTGCGTCTTATTCATGACGCCTCCTCCCATTCCCCACTAGGGGTATCTGCCATTAATCTAACGTATGTTAGAAAACTGGTCAAGTCACCTTTTCCCACCAGCCCCGCCTGTCATCTCCGATCAGTAAGACTTTGGAAGCCCAAGGGCTTTTTCTGCTATGAACGACAAAAGCATCTGCGGTGTCACCGGTACGATGCGGAAAAGCAGAGCCTCCCGCACTAACCGCTCCACGTGATATTCCTTGGCATATCCGAATCCGCCAAATGTAATTTGTGCGGCTTCGGTCGCCTCAACCGCGGCGTCGGCGGCCAAAAGTTTGGCGGCGTTCGCTTCGACGCCGCAGGGCTCTCCCGCATCGTAAAGGGTGGCGGCGTGCATCACCATGAGATTGGCAGATTCCACTCGCGCCCAGGCTTTGGCGAGTGGATGCTGAACACCCTGATTTTGGCCGATCGGGCGGTCAAAAATCACACGTTCGTTTGCATAATGTGCCGCTCGCGCCAGTGCGTTGCGCGCAATACCGATGCATTCACCGGCCACCAGGATGCGTTCGGGATTCAACCCGTGCAAAATTTGCCTAAAGCCTTTGCCCTCCTCCCCGATCAGGTCCTCAGCCGGAATCGGCAATCCATCGATGAAGACTTCGTTCGAATCGACAGCCTTTCGACCCATCTTTTCGATCTCTCGCACGTCAACGAAATTTCGGTCGAGATCTGTATAGAACAGGCTCAGCCCTTCGGTCGGGCTGCTCACATCCTCAAGCCGCGTTGTTCTGGCCAGAAGCAACATCTTGTCTGCCACCTGCGCGGTAGAAATCCAGACTTTTTGTCCGTGCACGACATATCTGTCCCCCCGCCGCACCGCCATGGTCTTCAGCTTTGTGGTATCCAGCCCCGTCGTCGGTTCGGTCACGGCGAAACAGGCCTTTTCATCGCCTGCTATTAGAGGGCCAAGCATACGCGCGCGCTGCTCATCGGTCCCAAACTTCACCACCGGGTTGAGCCCGAAAATGTTCATGTGGATGGCCGAGGCTCCGCTTGCGCCGGCCCCCGACTCGGCGATTGCCTGCATCATTATGGTCGCCTCGGTGATCCCCAGACCCGCGCCGCCGACAGCTTCTGGCATGGCGATACCTAGCCAGCCGCCATCGGCCATTGCCCTGTGCAGTTCATGGGGAAAACCACCGTTGCGATCCCGATCCAGCCAGTAGTCGTCGTCGAACCTTGCGCAAATCCGCAGAACCTGGTCGCGAATCTCTTGTTGGTCGGCGGTCAATCGAAATGTCATAGCGCGCGCCCTCTTTCCAATCTTACGAGCCCAGCCTCACATAGGGCAGCGATCCGCTCATCGTCAAAACCAAGATCACGCAGAATGCTTTGGCTGTCTGCGCCAGGCGGTCGTCCCAGCCAACGAAGCTGACCGGGCGTCGCGCTGAGATGAGGGACCGGACCAATGACCTGAGTCTGTTCGCCAGCGACCGACACGATATCCCCGCGATGGCGTATCTGCTCGTTCGTCGCGATTTCCTCGACACTCAACACACGCGAGGCAACGGCATCATGGCGGGCGAATACCGCCTCCACTTCCTTAGCCGTGTGCTGCATGACAAAATCATTGATCGCATCGAAGACCACAGCCATGTGCTGCGACATCTCGCCGAGTGTCGCAAACCGCGGATCATCGGCAAGGGCGTCCCCGCCGACTGCCCGCAACAGTCGTTGCGCGGTTTCCGCGCTCCCTGCTGAAACGGTCAGCCACACCCCATCGGACGTTCGGAACATCCCCCCCGGAGCAAAGTCCATCGGCTGGCGAAGCCCATTGCGCCGCGGCGAGAGGTTCGCGCCCGTCAATGCGGGAACCGGATAATCCATTAACCGAAGCAGGGCCTCGAACACTGCAAGATCGACGACCTGACCGCGTGCTATCCCCTTTTCGCGAGCAAATAGCGCGATCATGATTCCCAAAGCGCCCACTAGCCCTGTCGTGCTGTCGGCCGCCGGAAAGCCGGGGTGCATCGGCGGCCCTTCGGGAAAACCGGTCAGATGTGCCAAACCACTCATGGCCTCTGCAGCACGTCCAAACGCTGGCACGTCGCGCATCGGACCGTCCTGTCCGTAACCTGAAACCCGCAAAACAACCAAGTCCGGGTTCCAATCGTGCAAGACGTCTGGTCCAACACCAGCACGTTCTAGCACACCCGGACGGAAATTTTCGATCAGCACGTCGGCATCTTCGACCAACTTTCGCAGGATGTCCCGGCCCTCGTCGGACTTCCAGTCCAGGCCTAGTGTTTTCTTGTTACGGCCCAAAGTCTTCCACCAGACGCCCACCCCATCCTCTGCCTTGGGTCCAAGGTCGCGCATCATATCCGTCCGGTTGGGGGCTTCGATCTTGATGACATCTGCACCAAAATCCGAGAGTAAAGCTGCCGCAAGTGGTCCGGCAATTACGTGACCAAGTTCTATAATCTTCAGTTGATCAAGGGGTCCAGACATCTGCACTTTCGACTTTGCTAATTTTCTAATGGTTGTTCGATTCCTAGCAAAGGCGAAGTCGGACCTCAAGATTCAAAGGTAATCACTTCCCCAAAAACGTAACCGCCCGGTTGTTACCGCGGATCAGTTCATCGGCGTCCAGTTCCATGAAAGCAGTTCGTTGAGCGGGTTGGTCATGTGATTGTGGATGCGGTCGAGGATTTCGGCCAGCCAGGCTTGCCGATCGTGGCCGTTCATCTTGGCTGTCTCGACAAGGGACATCGCCCGGGACAGCGTTTCGCCACCGCTGTCGGAGCCTGCAGAAAGTCAGTTTTTTCGCCCGATGCTGATCGGGCGCATGACGCGCTCGGCGGTGGTGTCGTCGATGCCGACGCGGCCATCTCCAAGGAAGAGCTCGAATGACGGCCAGCAGCTGAGACCATAGCGGAAGGCCTTCGCGAGATCGTCCTTGCCGGGAATGCGTAGCAGTTGGGCCTCGGTCCATGCCTTGAAGGCCTAGACCATGGAGCGGGAGTGCGCCTGGCGTGCTGCCAGCCGCAGTTTCGCTGTCTTTCTTGCCCACCCGAACTATGGCCTGCCGTGCGTTCTTTCAGGCCTGTGGGACGAAGCGCTCGTCTTTGGCGGCACCGAAGTGGCTCCGACATTCGGCGGTTTTCTCGAAGGCGCGCTTGAGGCGACGGAACATGCCTACACCGTCCTTAAGACGGGTCGAGGGCGCTCAGAGAAACGCTTATAACTGCATCTACGTTCAGGCTGTCGCTGGGGAACCTGAAGGAGCGTTTTCTTGTTTAGGCGGCTTGATCAAGAAGAACAGCGCATACAATACCGGCACCGCGACCAGTGTCAGGATCGAGGCGAACGCGAGGCCACCCATGATTGTGACAGCCATCGATGCGAAGAAGGCGTCTGATATGAGCGGAGTCATACCGAAAATCGTTGTGCCCGCAGCCAGCACGACGGGCCTCAAACGGCTGACCGAGCCATCGATTACCGCCTGATAGTCCTCGACACCTTCGGCGCGTTGCTGATCGATTTCTTCCACCAGCACAATGGCATTCTTCATCAGCATCCCGGAAAGGGACAAGAAGCCGAGAAGGGCCGTGAACGGTAGCCCAGTGAACAGCAGATCGAGAACCATCCCCGTGACCGACATCGGAACCACGAGCCACAGGATCAGTGGCTGGCGCACTTTGTTGAACATCAGGATCGAAATTGTCAGCATTACCAGAAAACCCAAGGGAAGCTGTTTGCCGAGACTTGCCTGCGCTTCTCCCGCGCTTTCGAACTCGCCACCCCATTCCATCGTGTAGCCTTCGGGAAGCCGAATGGCTTCGATATCAGAGCGGACACTGCGAAAGGCCTCATCTGCTGTCAGGTCGCCGCCTGCACCGCCGAGGACCGTTATCGTACGCTCACGGTCGCGGCGGTGGATAAGGGCCTCGACGAGGCGGGGCTCAAAGCCGGAGACGAGGTTGGCCATCGGCACATAGCCGATTCAGTTGAAAAAATATTGTTTGCGAGTGCAGAAATGGCACTTTCCAATCCGGCGCGAGCGCCTTTCTGATCAGGCTTTTCGCATTTGCTGCGGTGCAGGAAAAATTTTTTGGCCAGTTTGCGGAGGTTTTGGGCGGTGGCGGCGAGCAGAAATTCGTCATTTGCACCGCATGGACCACGTAGTCGGAGCCGACCGAGGCCGAGAATGCGTTTAAGGTAGGCGAAGAGCATTTCGACCTTCTTCCTGAGCTTCATCGCAATCGCGTATTCAACCGTTCTAGCCAGATCCCTGGCAACTTGACGGGCATCTTCGTGTTCTTCACGGGTGATCGATCTGGCATCGGCATTGGGACAGCACTTCGGCTTGGATGGGCAAACCTGACAGTTCAGCTTCATCGCACGATACTTCGCGGTAGCCTTGCCTGTCGGGCCCCGGTTCGGATCGGAATAATTCCGGCGGAACTGCTTGAGCGCGTGACCTTCGGGGCAGATGTATTGGTCGTTCTGCGCATCCCAATCGAAGTCGACCCGTGTCCAGGTGCCATCGTTGCGACCAGATTTGTCGATCACCGGGATGTAAGGATCGATCTTGCGATCCACGAGCCAGCCGAGCATCGGGCCTGAGCCATATGCGGTGTCGGCAATCATCCAGTCAGGGACCAGGCCGAACTTGTCCTTCACCCGTGTCAGCATGGTTTTTGTCGATCCAACCTCGACTTGCCGGATGGATCGGGTGGGTTCCACATCCAAGATGACACCGTGATCCGTGTCGATGAGGTAATTGTCGGAATAACTAAAGAAAGCGGGACCTTTGCGGGCTGCTGTCCACTGACTGGCGGGATCGGAATGCGAGGTAACTTGGGCTGCACCTCGCTGGCCGCACCGAAGGCGGCCTCATCCAGCGTGTCGAGATATTCGCGCACGGCGCGGGGCGCATCAGCCGGATCGATGTGCGTCGCATCCCAGTCTTCCTTCGGCGTGGAGTTCTGTTTGTTGGCATCGGCCTCGATCAGGCTGGCGTCCACTGCCATACGCTGGCCGCTAGCAAATCCTTCTTCGATGCAACGCGCGACAGTCGTCTCGAACAGGTGGCGTAGCAGTTCGCCGTCGCGAAACCGGCCATGCCGGTTCTTGGAAAAGGTGGAATGGTCGGGGACGCGGTCGCTCAGATCGAGACGGCAGAACCAGCGATACGCGAGGTTCAAATGCACCTCTTCGCAGAGCCGCCGCTCCGAACGGATCCCGAAACAATAGCCCACCAGAAGCATGCGGATCAGAAGCTCCGGGTCGACCGAAGGACGCCCGGTGTGGCTGTAGAAGTCTGCCAGATGCGTTCGAATACTGCTCAGATCGACGAACCGATCAATCGACCGTAGCAGGTGATCCTGGGGAACGTGATCTTCCAGAGAGAACTCATAAAACAGCGCCGCTTGCGCCTCCTGCCTTGGTCCCAACATCGTTCAATCCCTCCCGATGGGAAGAATTGAATCAGCAGTGCAGCTCTCGATCAAGGAAGAGTTTTTCAGAAAATAAGGCATTTGCACCCGGCGACCAGACGGAGAGATCGCGCAAACGATCCAGCCCGTCGCGCTCGACCTCGGGACGCCGCAGATACATCGGGATTTCGGCATCGCCTTCGCGCAGGGTGCCGACCCGCAGGCCCGAGGTGCCGTATTGCACGGTGTCGGCGATCGAAGCGCGAGTCGCACCGGCCAACCGCATGCGAGCCTCGTCGACGATGGGTTCGACGAGAATTTCGCGCTGCCGCCAGTCTGTGCGCGGGTTTGTGATCGTGCCGGCCTCGTCGAAGATCGCAAGCGCGTTATCCGATAGCTGCCGAAGGACAACTGAATCGGGTCCGGAAAACCGGATGGCGACATCGGCCCCGGCAGGCGGACCGAAGACGATCTCCTCGACGCGGATAAGAGCATTGGGGAATTACGCCGGCAGTTTGCGATTGAGACGCGCCGCAACATCGGGGATGAGTGTGGCATCGGTCGCACGCACGATCAGCTGACCGTAGCTCGCATCGGCCTGCTCAGGGTTGTAGGTCAGCATGAAGCGGCTGGCCCCTCGTCCGACAAGCGTCGTCACGTCCGTCACGATCTCCTCGCCTAAGATGATCGCCTCCAGCCGAGCGATTTCTTCATTCGTGACTCGAATGTCCGTGCCTTGCGGCATCTGGAATTCGACGTAGAATATCGGGGTGTTCGACGCCGGAAAAAAGCCTGCTTGACCTGACCAAAGGCCATGACCGACCAGACCGTGATTCCGACGATCGTCAGGACGACGAGCACGCGGGCGCGCAGCGCCAGCCTGAGGAAACCGCGGTAGGCCAAATAGACGAAGCCACGATAGGGGTCTTTGGAGGTGTCTTTTGGTGCCTTCAGAAGGAGCTTCCCAAGATAGGGTGTAACGGTTACGGCGAGAATCCAGCTCATCAGCAAAGAAATCGCGATAACCGCGAAGAGCGAAAACAGAAATTCGCCGGTGGCATCTGGCGACAGTCCAATTCCAGAGAACGCCATGATCCCGATCACGGTGGCCCCAAACAGAGGAAGCGATGTCGCGGTCTCGGTATCGGCGGCGGCGTCTTCGGCGGACTTGCCCCGCGCCATGCCAATCAGCATGCCTTCGGCGATCACGATGGCGTTGTCGACCAGCATACCCATAGCGATGATCAGTGCCCCGAGACTGATCCGTTCCATCTCGATGCCGAAGACAGACATGAAAAACAGCGTGGAAAACACCGTGAGGCCCAGCGTGGCACCCACAACCAAACCCGCGCGCCAACCCATGGTCAGCATCTGCGCCCCGATGACGATGGCCACGGATGACCGAGGCCGACGAGAAAGCTCGAGACCGCTTCGTCGACGACCTTATGCTGTTTATAGATCGGTACGATCTCGACGCCGTCCGGCAATTCGGTCTTCAGCTGGTCCAGCCGTGCCTCGACCGATCTGCCGACCTCGACAACGTTGCGGTCCACGAGCGCAGAGACCCCGAGGGTGAAGGCCCGCGTGCCATTGTGACGCACGATCTGGCTCGGCCGCACTGGCTCCTCGCGGACCACGCGAGCGATGTCGTAGAGCGCAATCTGCCCGACCTCTCCGGGGGCGCCGAGCCGCAGCGCCTCAATGCCCTGGACGCTGACATAACCCGGCGGAACGGACACGCCCAGCCGAGACAGCCGTTCGCTGATCTCGCCGTTGGAGAAAATCTGGTTTTCGTCGGCGATGATACCGAGGATCTGGTCCGGTGGCAGCCCCAGTTCGGTCAGGCGCGCCGAAGGGACCGAAATGATGATCTCTTCTTCAGCCAGCCCCTGAACCTCGAACTTGGCCACCCCGTCGACGATGACCAGGCCGCGCCGCAGTTTAGTCGCGAGGTCTCGCTGTTCAAAGGCGTTCAACCCATCGGCCGTCACAGCGTAGAACATGCCGTAGACGTCGCCGAAATCGTCATTGATGATCGGAGACTGCGCACCGGAGGGGAGCACTCTTTCGATGTCGCGGATGCGGCGGCGCATTTCGTCCCAGACCTGCGGGATCTCGTCGGGCCCATAGGTCATCTCGATCTCGACCGTGATCTGGGCCATGCCCGGCATGGATTTCGATTCCACCCGGTCGAGCTGCTTCATCTGTTGGAGTGCGCTTTCCACGACATCGGTGACTTCCTCTTCCACCTCCATCGCCGTCGCGCCCGGATAGGGCACGAAAACGAGCGCCGTCTTGAGCGTGAAACTCGGGTCTTCGAGGCGACCGACCGTGTTCAGCCCCCACAAACCGCCGAGAAGGCAAAAGATAATTGCCAGCCAAACGGCGACCGGACGTCTGATGCTTGCGCGGGAAATACTCAATGTCATGGTTTCGGTGTTCCGGTCCAGGATCGTTCAGAGGCCGCGAACCGCGACTGTTTCGTTTTCCTTCGGGCGCCACCACCCGCCGGACACAACCAGTTCGTCTCCGGAGAGCCCCTCAAGCACGACGATTTCGTCGTCGTTCGGCAGCCCCAGGCGGATGGTCTTACGGGACACCCGGCCGGTCCCCTCGTCATACAGCCAGATGGACGGCTCGCTCCGGCTCGTCGTGTCGATCACCGAGACCGGGACGACTACCAACCGCGATTGCGCACCCTCCGCGGCGGCGGCTACGCGCACATTCGCCGTCATTTCGGGCAGCAATCTCGGGTCGATGGCGCCCTCTACCACGAACTCGACGTCGTAGGTTTGGGCCGTGGTGTCCGCATCGGTCACGAATGTCCGCGGATAAAGGGTTGCCTCATATTTCGGCACCGCGGGGAAAGTGGCGGCTACCCTGAATGCATCGGGCTGGGCCCGTGCCATCGCGGTGAGTTCCTCGGGCAGCGAAATCCGCACCCGCATTTCACTGATGTCCTGCAACCTGCAATCGGAGCCGCAGGGGTGACGTTCGAAAACTCCTCCAGAAAGATGCGCGCGACAATGGCGTCGAAGGGCGCGGTGACCGTGGCTTTGAGCCAAGCGTCGCTCCGCTTCACGCAGGGCGACTTCTGCCTGTGCAAGCTGCGCGCGGTTCGTTTCAAGTCGAGCGTCGGTCGCCACCCCCCTCTCGGTCAGACTCAACGCACGATCGTATTCGGATTTTGCGAGGTCGAAAGAGGCCTGTGCCCGCTCCACGGCCAATTCGAAATCGACTGGGTCGAGCGCGGCAATTAGATCGCCTTTCTCAACCCGAGTCCCGGCATCTACCGTGAGGTCGGAAAGCAGACCCGAAACCTGAAAGGCGATATCCACGGTCCGGGCGGGCTCCACGCGGCCTGCCAGGCTGCGCGCCTTATCGGGTTCTGTCGCAAAGTATAATAGAGGTTAGAGATCAGCTATCCGCTGGGCACACCTATGCTGCGAGGGCGGCGAATTGCTCGAAGCCAGTTCCTTCGGAGACGGCAATTTGACCCTTGCGGATCATGTGCGCGGTTTCGATCCCAGCCAGCGTTGCGGCTGCTGAGTGGAACGCTTTGAAGCCAAGTGTCGGGCGGGTAATCCGCTTGATAAATCTGTGATCCTGCTCGACCATATTGTTCAGATATTTGCTCTGAGTGATCCGAATCAACCACCCGCTGCCTGTAAATTTCTGGATCACGTTCACGGCATGAAGCCCCGCCAGATTGGCGCTGCTCTTGTCGATAGCAAAGCGATCAGGCGTGCCATTCGCTGAAATCGCACGTTTAAAAAAACGGCGAGCGGCAGCCTTGTCCCGCTGCGCTGAGTGCATGAAATCAAGGGTTTGGCCATCCCGATCAACGGCGCGATAAAGATAAGCCCACTGACCTTTAACCTGGACATAGGTTTCATCCATCCGCCACGCGCTGGCTGTCTGGCGCTTTTGCTTTTGTGCCTTGGCCGCGAGAGCTGTCGAAAACTTCACCACCCACCTGTTCAGTGTCGCATGGTCGACGTCGACACCACGCTCTGCCATGATCTCCTCCAAATCTCGATGAGAAACCGCGTATCTGACATAGAAGTACACCGCGTAAAGGATCGCGCTCTTGGGGTAGCGCGCCCCTTTGAAACTCATCGCCATTCTACCTGCCCGCTTTTTTGTGCAATCGCATAACGACCATCACTCCGCAACGGAACTACAGACCTTGCGACAGAACCCTTCGACGCCCTTCCAAGAGACAAGCGGCGATTTGTGTCTGATTAATTTCTTTATGCCGCCGAATGATGATGCCGAAGACTTCTCGCGCGATATAGCGTTTCAGGCTGCGAATGGCTTCCATTTTCGAGTTTCCGGCCGCAATGCGCTTGGCAACATAGTCTTGGGTCCGAGGGTCCAGCCGTAAACGTCCTATCGCGATGATGTGGATCGCGCTGTTGGCGGCGCGATCACCGCCTCTGTTCAGCCTATGTCGAACCGTTTTCCCTGATGAAGCAGGAACGGGACTAACGCCGCACAGAGCCGCAAAGCTTGCCTCGGACTTCAATCGCTCGGGATTGTCTCCGGCTGTCAACAACAGCTGTGCCGCACTGTTCAGGCCAATCGCAGTTTGCTCCAGAAGCTCGGGGGCAAGATCTTTGACGATCGCTTCGATCATATCGTCCAGATCGGCAATCTCGTCATGCAGCTCAAGATAACGCCGCGCCAGGGATTTTAGGGCTATGCGATAGGCCTCTTCTACCTCCCGATACGCCGGAGATCGGGCCGCCAGGCCGCCAGCGTGCGGATCAGCTGCATTCTTGTCATCTGGCGCAGAGGCTCGTTCAATCTGTCAGGTGCCCAGACAATCGTGGTCTGGATCATCTGTAAAGCAATGCGGCGCGCCTGAACGGCTGTCTTTCGACAAACCTTTAAAACGCGAAGACTTTCGTCCATACCGTCGCGGCTCATTGGTGTGACCGTGTGCTGTCCGGAAGAAGCAGCATGGGCTGCACTTTCCGCATCGAAGTTGTCGTTCTTACCGCGACGGCGGCGGGCATGTTGGTCAGGGGATGTGACCACTTCCAGCACTTTGACGTCCGCAGTTTGTAGATAGCGCAACAACCCTGCACCATAACTGCACGAACATTCGATGCCGACGCGTTGCAGATCACAGAATGAACGAATCCACTCCAACATCATGCGATGTCCATGCCGTATGGTTGTGAAGTTCTCGGTGCCGAGCACACGGTCGTATTGGTCGACGACGGCAGCAACATGTAAATCTTTGTGGGTATCGACGCCTCCGACGACGTGAGATGTGTCTGGTTGTTTAGCCAATTGACGATTCTTTCCTGCGGCAAGTGAACGAGCGTCGCCTCGATGAATGCAGGGACAGGACAGTCATGAGACCGGATGGTCAGGCCCTTCTCGGGTCACGGCAGCATCTCTGAGACAAGCTCGCCGCAAGGCGTTCCCGGATGATCGAGAGGTCCATGGAAAAGACACGTGTCAGGTCGGTCGTTGTTTGGGTCAAACCAAGCCGGAAAGCCATGCGGCACCACCTCATCGAACGGTCGATCAGTGTTTGAGTCAAACCATCCGAGAACTAGTTCCTATCATATGACTATCCGTATTCATGATCTCGGGCGAGCCGAGTTTGGCCACAGCCTCCTTCAATGCTTCGACGCAGAAGTCGGCATGCATCATGTTCGATTCCGATGTCCTCTCAAAACGCGAGAATTCCTACTGAAGGCCCGCTTCGGCCTGAAGTTTTTTCCGCGCACTGACGCCCGAGTCCGGAACCATGTTCCGGCGGATTTCGATACATGTTGGCGAGTGACATCAAAATATTCCGTTCTCTCAAACTTGCCCTTACGTCACTCAGCCCGTAGAAACGTCTCAATCGACACGATCCAAGTGCGGTCGCACCCTTTGCAGCGGCCCCAATAGACTCGAGGATTTCTCCCCTTGCTCGACCAGATTGCGCTACGCGCCGAACTCGCCGATCACTACGATCTCTGTCCTTCCATCGAAATTGCTGAAGCAAATGCTGACATTTTCGCCCGGATGGATCGTGTTGTGACGCCACCCGACTGGGCTATCTATGCGCCCTACGTGGCGGCGATCAACAAGCTCAAGAAAGAACGCAATGCAGTAATCCTGGCGCACAACTACATGACGCCCGAGATCTATCACGGCATCGCCGACGTAGTCGGCGACAGTCTCCAGCTCGCCATCGAGGCGACCAAGGTCGAGGCGAACGTCATTGTTCAGTGTGGCGTACATTTCATGGCCGAGACCTCGAAAATCCTGAACCCATCCAAGACAGTGCTGATGCCCGATATGGCGGCAGGCTGCTCGCTGGCTGAGAGTATTGCCGCCGAAGGCATAGCTGAGATGCGCGCCAAGTATCCCGGCGCGCCGGTCGTTTCCTATGTGAACACCACAGCAGAGGTGAAGGCGGCGTCCGACATCTGCTGCACATCGTCCAACGCTGCGCAGATCGTACGCGGGCTGGATAGCGACACAGTCATTATGACACCGGACAAGTATTTGGCGCAGAACATCGCCAATCTGGTGCCGGAGAAAAACATCGTGTGGTGGGACGGTGCTTGCATAGTGCACGAACAATACAGCGCGCAGGACCTGCGGGACTTCCGTGAATGGAACCCCAGCACAAGAATCATCGCGCATCCCGAATGTCCACCCGACGTGGTGGCCGAAGCTGATTTTTCCGGCTCGACCAGCGCGATTATCGATTATGTCACGCGGCAGCGCCCGGATAAGGCGATGCTGGTGACAGAATGCTCGATGGCCTCCAACATTTCGGACGCGCTGCCGGAAGTGGATTTCGTCGGGCCGTGCAACATGTGCCCCTATATGAAGAAGATTACGCTGGAAAAGGTACTGTGGTCGCTCCACACGATGGAAGGCGCGGTCGAGGTCGACCCCCAGGTCGCCGACAAGGCTCGCGTCGCCGTTCAGCGCATGATTGACCTTTCTGCCAAGATGGCCGGCTAGGGCAATGACGACAATCGACACGGACCGCGTGATTATCGTGGGCGCAGGGCTGGCGGCGCAATATGCCGTGCTGAAACTGGCCCCGCGTCCGGTGCTGATGATCTCGCCCGAAGCACTAGGGACCGGTGCGTCCTCAGCCTGGGCCCAGGGTGGTGTGGCGGCAGCGATGGACCCGGCGGACAGCGCCAATGCCCATGCCCGCGATACCGTCACCGCCGGGGCGGGCACGGTAGATCTGGACGTGGCCATATCTGTCACCGCCGAGGCGCGCGAACATATCCTTGACCTGACCAGGCTAGGAACGCCCTTCGATCGTAATACTGACGGATCTTATGTGCTGTCGCGTGAGGCGGCGCACAGCTTTGCCCGCGTCGCCCGGGTGCAAGGCGATCAGGCCGGGGCAGAGATCATGCGCGCCCTGACGGCGCAGGTGCGCGAGGCAGATCATATTCAGGTGCTCGAAGGCGTGATGGCCACGGGACTTGAGGTTTCGGGCGGCCATGTCACCGGCGTGGCCGTTGCCCGCTGCGATCAGGGGCAAAGTGCCAGCATCACCCTGTGCGGCACCGCAGTTCTTCTGGCCGGGGGCGGATCGGGCGGGCTTTATGCGCTGACGACCAACCCGCCGCGCATCCGGGGTCAGGTGATCGGCATGGCCGCCCGCGCCGGCGCGCAGATCGCCGACGCAGAATTCGTGCAATTCCACCCGACGGCCATGGCCTGCGGCATCGACCCCGCCCCCCTGGCGACCGAGGCGCTGCGCGGCGAAGGGGCCGTGCTGGTCAACCGTCAGGGCGACCGCTTCATGCTGGACGCGCACCCGGATGCCGAACTGGCCCCGCGCGACATCGTGGCCCGCGCTGTCTATGCCCAGACGCAGGCAGGGCTGGCCCCGGCACTGGACACCCGCGCGGCATTGGGTGCAAGGATCCTGAGTGATTTCCCCGCCGTCGCTGCCGCCTGCCAGCAGACGGGGCTGGACCCGTTGACACAGGTGATCCCTGTGGCCGCCGCCGCGCATTACCTCATGGGCGGCGTGGCGACGGATGCCGACGGCGCCAGCACGCTGCGCGGCCTCTGGGCCTGTGGCGAGGTCGCCTCAACCGGATTGCATGGCGCAAACCGTCTCGCTTCGAACGGGCTACTCGAAGCGTTGGTCTATGGCCGACGCTGCGCGCTGGCAATAGACGCCGCCCTGCCCGCTCCCAAGGATGCCGCGACGGTCACTTTGCCCGATCTTCCCCCGGCGGAGACACCCAATCCTGCGCTTGTCACCCGGCTGCGGCAGGTCATGACCGATGGCGCAGGGGTGATCCGCACGGCAGAGGGGCTGACCCGCACTCTGGCCGAAATCTCCCGGATCGAAGCCGCGCAACCCGGTTGCGAGACGCTGAAGAACATGACCGCCACCGCTACCTTGATCACCGCCGCCGCACTGATGCGCCGCGAAAGCCGCGGCGCGCATTTCCGGTCGGACTTTCCCGAAGCGGACGGCGCAACCGGCATACGGTCGCTGATGACCCTGAACGACGCGCTGGCGATCCGCGCGACCACGACCCGAAAGGAACTGGCATGAGCCATACACCACTGCCCGACCTGATCCTTGAACCGCTCGTCCGCGCCGCGCTGATGGAGGATCTGGGCACCTATGGCGACATCACCACCCGCACGGTCATTCCCGCCGGCACCACCTACTCTGCGCGGCTGAATGCGCGCGAGCTGGGCGTCGTGTCGGGCCTTCAGATCGCCGCGATGGCATTCCGACTGGTGGATCCGGCACTGAAGATCACCGCACATAAGGCCGACGGCGACGTGATCGCGCCGGGCGACCTGCTGATGGAGATCACGGGCGACGCGGCCTCGATCCTGTCGGGCGAACGGGTCGCGCTGAACTTTGCTGGGCGCATGTCCGGGATCGCCACGCTGACCGCCGCCTTCGTGGCCGAGACACGCGACACCGACACCCGCGTGACCTGCACCCGCAAGACCACGCCGGGGCTGCGGATCGTCGAAAAACAGGCCGTGCTGCACGGCGGCGGATTCAACCACCGCTTCAGTCTGTCCGACGCCATCCTGATCAAGGACAACCACATCGCCGCCGCCGGAGGTATCCGGCCGGTGCTACAATCGGTCAAGGCGCAGGCTTCGCACATGATCCGCTGCGAGATAGAGGTTGATCGCCTTGACCAACTCTCCGAGGTTCTGGACGAAGGTGGGGCGGATGTCGTGCTGCTGGACAACATGGACACGCATACTCTCGTGAAAGCTGTGGAAATGTCCGCAGGGCGCATGGTGTTGGAGGCTTCGGGCAACATGAAGCTGGACCGCATAGCCGAAGTCGCTGCAACAGGTGTCGACTATATCTCCTCGGGTGCGCTGACCCATTCGGCGCAGGTCCTAGATCTCGCACTAGACTTCTGAACCGGCAATCCACTGCGCACAGATATGACCTATTCACACCTAAATATGCAGAAACATTGTGCTGCGTCTAAAGAATGATGCCGATCGGGTGTCCCCTGGCAAGCCTGTCTCCGAAGGAATGACATGATCCAATCCGCCTCACAACTCAGCCTCTCCTCGTCGGCGACAACGTCGGTATGGCGCAGCACGGTCTCCCCTCAACCCTCGACGTGGCAATGAAGACTTCGATGCTACAGCAGATCAGATCAGAATCCAGTCCATCCTCATCACTCCCTCGATCATCAGGTTTCGTTCTATGATCAAGAATGGAAAGTATTTTCACCCATTGCCAGAGCGCAATATGGGCCTCAAAGAGCTGTTCAGGCATTTCTGCGACACGGGAACCGGGCGCCCTGCGAATGCTAGCGGTTCGGCCGAAAGCGCCTGGACACCAGACCTCCTACTTGAAGCAATATCAACGTCTTCTGCTGATGCGGAAAGCCCAGAGCTCAGGACTGTACAACACTGGTTTCACGACAATGATCGCAGCATCAGCACAGCAAATATTCATCTTCTCTCACGAATATTCGGATGTGACGACCCAGTCCTAACAGTAGATGTGCGTCGTGCGCTGCTAGCAGCGCAACACCGGCTCAAAACGAAACGACGCGCGAGCTGCCGAACCACTGCAACAACCAAGGAAAGGCAGGAAAGCGCGCCGCAGTGCAACTTCCTTATGCCCAGGCTGATGGATTCGCTGTTTGCTCGCCAGCATCCCCTGACGCTCCCTGTCGTTGTTTGGACAGGGTGTGCGGCTCTTGCCATCGTAACCTTCATTTTTGGCGTAGATAGCGTGACCTACGAAGCGCGCGAAGGATTGAACAAGCAAGTTGGTTTCTTGTGGGCGCCAAGTTGGACCATTTTGCCAATCGTGATCTTGCCTCTGTTCTTATACATTGTCACCGGTGTGGTGAATGCTTGGCATCAAAGGCACCAGCCAAGGCTTTCCCAAGTCGCAAACGACGATCATCCCGACCAGCAATGGCCGCGCAAACTTCTAGCATTCAAGCACACATTCTGGAGCATCTTCGTTCTGAGCTACGGCCTTCTGTTCTTATTGCAGTGGACAGGGATCCATCTTCGCGCCCTCCTGAGCGGTGAGGCTTCAGGTTACATGATTGATTGGAACATTATCTCGCTCATGCGCCCCGATGTCGTGTCGAATTCTGCAGAGATCTTTGTTTCGCTACTCGCCTATGCCTTCTTTTCCACCTTGATGTGGCTCTTATTCGGGGGTCTCGTGTTCCTCATCGTTGTGACCAGCGCGTTCCACGACATCTGTTCATCCAAAGAACTTTCTGCCAGTGCGGCAGGACGAGATGCGGCGAACGCCTCGGCTGTTGAGTTGATCAAATCGGTCTATCGTTGCGTCGTGCTGTCGATCTTATTTGCAACCCTTATCAAGCTTCAATCGACCTACCTGATGTCGAGTGGCGAAACGATTTACCACTGGCTCGCTAACGATACCGCCTTTTTCCTCGGGCTCAGTGAGCAGGCGCCCTACCGCCTGAACACGCGTGGCATTCCACAGTTCACAACGGCCTTGCTATTGCTCGTGAGTTGCGCAGTATTTTTCGTCTGCTCGCGCCATGTCGCCCTTTCGCTTCAAGGGACTGCCTCACCGGCAGTGGCGAGACCTTGGTATAGAAAACTGCGCCAAATCCATCTTCCCGACGGCCCGAACATCCCTTGGGGCGCCATGATCGCTGTGATAGTGCTCATGTCTTTGGCACTGCTCTCGATCGGGCTCGTCAACGGCTTTTCCTGTCTTGTCGGTCTCAGTACCTTCGTGGCGGCGATGAGCCTTTATGATCCCGCCTTTGAGCCCATGAGACCAAAGTTGCATGAACGAAGCACCCTATCACCATGAGCCGGACAGGGCCGCGGCCAGTTGCGCGGCATACTGGCTTCACACCCAAGATGATGTTCGCCTACGCGTGGCGGCCTGGAAGGCACCGGCAGCTGAGCAGGGTACTATCCTCGTGTTTCCAGGGCGAACAGAGTATGCGGAAAAGTATCATCACACGGTCACGAGACTGATATCCGCGGGGTTTTCCTGTCTGGTCATTGACTGGAGAGGACAGGGCCTTTCGGACAGGCTCACGAAAGACAGCATGGTTAGCCATGTGAACCGGTTCTCTGATTACCAAATGGATGTCGCGGCGATGATCGCGGCGGCGAAGCGGCTGGATCTACCAAGACCCTGGTATCTATTGGCGCACTCGATGGGTGGCACCATTGGGCTCCGCGCCCTAGAGAAGGGTCTGCCTGTCAAGGCTTGCGCTTTCACTGCCCCCATGTGGGGTATTGAAATGTCCCCCCTCGAACGCATCGCCGCCTGGCCGCTGATGGGTGCCGCACGGGCGCTTGGACTTTCACAAGTATATGCGCCCGGCAACGCTCCACAGAAGGGCCAGTGCTATGTGCACAGCGTCCGTTTCGAGGACAACAGACTCACCCAAGACCGCGATCGGTTTCAGGCGCTGGTCCGCGAGGCGTATTCACTCCCCAACCATCAAACTGGCGCCCCGAGCGCGGGGTGGGTTTTTGAGGCTATGAATGAATGTCGCCGTTTGTCACGAATGCCCTCACCAGATTGCCCAGCCTATACGATCAGCGGAACCGAAGACGTCGTTGTCGACAACATGGCAATCAAAACCCGCATGGCAGATTGGCTCAAAGGGCAGCTACGAATCCTTGAGGGAGCCAAGCACGACCTGCTTTCCGAGCGTGATGACCTGTGCGGGGATATCTTAGGCGAGTTCATGACGTTCTTCTCGCAAAACCGATAGATTTCTCAAAACTTCTTTTTTAGCGAAAACAAGAAGTTGCGCACTTCCAGTTCGTACTGGTTCGTATCAGTTCGTTCCAGTTCGTGCATTCTCAAACCTGCCCACGCACTGATCGCGCATCATTTCGTGAGCGGCTCAGACTGAACGCCTGCTTGCTTCCCAATCCACCCAATCACTCCGTCGGGGTGATGCCCGCTGCGCCGTGCAGCGGACCTATCCGTGCACTCAACAGAAGGAACGAGGGAAATGCACATTTCGAATACGGCCAAAAGTATGACGCTAGGGCTCGCTATCGCCGGTTTGTCCGCCACAGCGAGCTTGGCTGCCGGGTCAGACACTGGCGTTGAAGCGGGCTTCTATTCGCTCGGCCAGGATCTCAACACGATCATTGGCGGCGCTGGCGGCTACGTGATCATGATCCTCTCTGTGATCATCGGGGCAATCGTTCTCGCTGTCACGGGTCGCTGGGCCCAAGTCGGCGTTGCGGTCGGTGTTGCCGTCTTCCTCGGATACGGCGTTCAGACCCTCACGAGCCTCGGCTCGGTGACAGCAAGCACGGATGTGCTTGAGGTGATCGAGACGAGCTCGGACGTTTCCGACCTTTGAGCATCAGTGCTTCCCTGCGCCCCCGTGCGCAGGGAGTTTTGTAGGAAGTGGTTTGGTTCTATGACCGATGTTGTGAAAGTGGAGCAGCGTCTACAAGACGCTCCACAGTTTTTCGTGCTGCCTGCGGATGAAGCAGTCGCAGCGATCGCCCCTTTCCTGATCGGGATACTTGCGAAGAAGCTATTCCTCGGAGTTGGGCTTGCTGTGATCTCATATTTTATCTGGAAACGGGTGAAAGGTGAGCGTGGCCTGCCCGGCCTGGTCGCAGCCATCTACTGGATTCTGCCCAGAGAGGTGACCCCTTACCGGTCCTTTCCCGACAGTGCTGTCAGCACCTGGAGGGCATGATGACGCCGCAAAATCTCAGCCGGGCTTTGAAACGGACGCGGCGTGGTTCTGCCGTCCTTGGCGTTGTCACCATCATGCTTCTGGTAAGCACCACCGCGCTCTCTATTCGGGTGTTTTCCCAATCGAACCAAGTCGTGCTTGTCCCGACCACCGTCAAAGACGGGATGGTCGCACGCGGCGCGGTCGATAAGGGTTACATCGAAGCGCTTGCGCTCGATGCTGTCTATGCGATGTATAATACCTCGCCCAACACGATCCGTTTCGGGCGCAGCGTTCTGGAACGTTTGAGCGGGCCAGCGGAACGTCCAAAGATCCTGCAAACCTATGATCGGATCTCGAGCGATATCGCCGCGCGCAAAATCTCCACGATCTTCTTTCCTAGGGTCATAGAGCACAACTTCGCCGCCTATGAGGTCGTCGTGGACGGCGTTCTCGCGACCTATCTCGAAACCACCCAGATCTCCCGTGAGGATCGCCGACTGTTGGTTCGGTTCAAACCTCAAGCGGGCTCAGTGCGCCTGTCGTTCTTGGGTATCATCAATGAGGAAGTCCAATGACGCGCCTGTTTTCAGGGGTGATCGCCCTTGCGATCGCTCTCGCCGCCTCCAATGTCAGCGCCGGCGAAGAACACCATAGGGTCCGCGAGAACGGGCTGGTGCGCTTCAAGGCCTCTGTCTCCGGTATTACGCGTGTGAGCGTTTTGGGAGATCGGATTGCCTCGATCGTGAATGACGATCAAGCCTCGCTCTACCAAGTGAAGAACGACAAGAACACTGGCGACATCTTCCTGCGCTATGTCGGGCCTGAAGAGATGCCTGCAAAAGAAGGCGGCTATCTGGTGACCGAAGGCAATCGGACGCTGGCCTTCGAGATCCTTCCAATCAAGGCGAGCACACAAACCGTTCTGATCACGCTCGAGGGCGTCGACTCGACCAGTAATACCGTCTCCAGAGACGGCGGGTTCGCAGAGAGCGGGCTCGGTGCGGGCGATGGTCTGATCGCTCAGCTGACCGAGGCAACGCGAAGCACGATCCAGAAAGGCATTCACAAGCCATATCCCACGCGGGGCAAGAATGGCGCGCTGATCTCGCGCCATCGCGTTGGGGATCTGATCGGAGAGGTTCGCGTGGCCGCGGCGGGCAAGGACGCCCGGCAGGTCCGCGAGCAAGAGTTCTACAAGGCGAACGTTCTGGCAGTCTGGGTCCAGAAGGCAAGTCTCGCATCCGGTGAGCGCTCCTGGGTCGTGGTCGTGAGGAAGAAGTAATGGCGCAGGCAGATCGCAAGAAATCCCAGCTTATTGCGCTCAGCGCTCTCGGGGGCGTGGTCGTGCTCCTCTTCGTGCTCATGGCAATGTTTATGGGGCCACCTGCCGCACCGCAATTGCCCGGAACAAAGCAGGCGACGGTTGATGAGACCGTTATTCGCGACAGAAACTCCGGCTCTTCACCAGAGATGACATGGGTGACGCAGGGGCGCGTCCAAATGGAGCGCCTGTCCAAGGAGCTTGAAGAGCAACGCAAGCTCTTGGAGGAAACCCGTCGCGTCGCAGAGCGCCGGGCAAACGACATCCAGACGGAATACGATGATCTCCTGGTTCAACAGGCCCAGAAGATCGAAGAATTGGAGCAAGCGCTCTCAGAAGCGCGCAGCGCGCCGCAAAGCCCCGGCCAGCCGTTACCGACCGGAAGAGAGCAGCTGGAAACGATCACGACGAACAAGGCCGGGACGGACTTCATAAGCAAGCGCCCTGCCGGCACGCGGGCCCGAGTATCGAACTCGAACGGGACTGCGGCGGCGAGCCAAGCGGTCGCGGCGGGCAATTTTGGACAGACCTTCACGCTTGTGAGCGCCGAAGGCGACCGTGAGGGAAAGCGCGATGTGCGCAAGCTCACGAACTACCTGCCAGCTGGGAGCTATGCGCCCGCGATTGTGCTCTCCGGGGCGGATGCTGCCACCAATGTGTCCAACCGTGAGAACCCGATTCCGGTTCTGTTCCGGCTCACTGGCCCGGCGATCACCGCTGCCGTTGGTGGCCGTGCACCTGCTCGCGTGAACCTGAAGGGATGCACCGTGCAAGGCTCAGCAACCGGGGATCTCTCGGCCGAGCGCGTGAAGGTGCGGCTGATCACGATGACCTGCATCAACAAGCGCGGAGACGTGCTGGAGACCAAGGTCTCCGGCTACATGGTTGGATCTGGCAAGGAAGGTGTGCGTGGCCATGTGACCAGCCGCGAAGGTGGCTTGACGCGCAGTGCCATGATGGCCGGTCTCATCTCTGGGTTGGGCTCAGGGTTCAACGATGCTGCGAATGCACAGCTGGGTGTGGAAACCGCGAACACGCAACAGATCCTGAAGGGCGCGGCGGTTGGCAGCCTTGGCAGCGGGCTTGAGAGCGCCGCTTCCGCGCTCTCGGAATATTACATCGACCGCGCGGAGCAGTATCAGCCCGTAGTTTCGCTCTATGGCGGGACCGAGGTCGAGCTTGTTTTTCTTGAAGGTGTGGAGCTTGGCCAATGATCAAGAACGTTATGCTTGAACCGCGTGTGATCAGCAAACTGCTGGCTCTTGCGCTTCTCTCTGGATGTGGTCTCGGCAGCAATACCGAGAAAGACTTCCTGTGCAGCGCGCAATCGGGCAAGCCTTGCACAACCATCTCCGCCAGCGATGGCACAGGGTCTAACGGCGTCGTCTCTCTCGCTGAGCGCCCCGAGGACTCCGCCGTCAAATCTTTGTCCCAAAACCCTCTTTGGGCTGGAAAAGGCGGCACGCTCGGCCTGCCTGATGGCGGCAATCCTTATAATGCGAGCGCCTATCGCAGCCCCGAAATCGTCGGGACGCTGTGGATTGCACCGCTCCTCGATGAGGGCGGCATCCTGCATGAAGCGCGGTTTGTCCATTTCGTGATCCAAAAAGGCGCGTGGAAGAGCTGATGGCCAATCGGACACGCGAAGACATGACCGCACGGATGAAGGAGATCCGCGAAGCCCGCAGGCAAGCGGGTTTTGCGGAGGTGAACGTGTGGGTGCCGCGAGACAAGGTCGAGAAGCTGCGCGGCTTTGCATGGACCCTGGTTGACGCGGCGGGGCGCAGCTTTCCGCACCGCTCGCCGCGTCGTCGAGGGAAGTACGGGAAGGGGGAGACATGAGTTTTCTGAAGGATGCCCTTGCGGGGCTATTCGGTGAGATCCCCTGGAGCGAAGAGGAACCGGAACTGATGGGCGGGGATGTCCTCTCGGACATCTTGCCTTGGCGGACTTACGATCCGGAGAAAGCGCTCTATTACTTCGATCACGGTGTCGGCTTCTTCCTCGAGGTCGGCGCCACGATCGGCGATCACGAGCTGGCCGACAATATCGGCGGGGTCGTGTCCTCGAGCCTGCCCAGTGATGCCACTCTGCAAGTCCTGAACTGGACCTCCCCGACAATCGAGCCGATCACCAATGCCTGGCGCGTTGCCCGGCGCGATGTCTCGCCACTGGTGGACGAGATGACCTCTCAACGTGCGGCCTGTCTGAAGTCCCTCTCCTATGGTCAGGATGATGGTGGCGCACGAGCGATCCCCTTTGATCGCCGTCTGTTTCTGGCCGGTTGGATCAATACGGAAAACGCCGGACTGGACGACGAGCACCGGATCGGCGCGCTTCGAACGGGCTTGCGCAACGTCTATGAGACAGCAAGCTGGGCCGTGAATGTGGAGCCTGCGCGCCTTCTGGGCCTGTTGCGGGAGTTGTTTCACGCGGCACGCCCAAGCGCGGAGACAGATCGCGATCTCGGCGATGCCTATGACGAGGCGATGCCCCTGAACTATCAGGTGCCGGGATCTACGCTACGCGTCAGCCATGATGCGCTGTTGTTCTCGGGATCCCCAAACATGGCGGCAACCGTTGCCTCGGTGAATGCCTACCCGTCAGAGTGGCTCTTTCGAGCCGGATATGTGCTGAACGGAGACCCGGCGCGGCTGATGGATCGCCCGCACGGACCGGTTCTGACATCTTTCGTGTTGCGCCCAATGAGCGCGCAGAAGGCGGGCGCCTTCCTTTTGAGTAAACGCGGAAAAAATGAACACGCGGCCAATACGTCCTTTGGGAAGTTCATTCCGCAGTTTGCGCAGAAAAAGGAAGAGTTCGATTCACTGGCCGCAGAAGTGACAGCCGGAGAGCGCCTGTTCCAGACGCTCTACACCGTGACAGCCTACAGCAAGGGCGGCGCCAGCGAAGCCAGAATGGCGGCGCGAGAGGTGGAAGCGATCTACCGCCGTCAGCGTGTGCGATTGAACACCGACACCTATCTCCAGCTGCCGTTGTTCCTCGCAAGCCTGCCCTTCGGGTGCTCAGATCGTATGCTGGTCGATTTTGGACGTCAGATGCGGATGCGATTGCTCAAAGGCACCGCAGCCATGGCATTCTTGCCGGTGCATGGCGAATGGAGCGGCAACAACAGAGGCCGCGGTATGTTGCTGCAAGGCCGGCAGGGCCAGGTCTTCCAATGGGACAACTTCTCCTCATCGGGCAACTACAATGTCGCGGTGGTCGGCAAGTCCGGCGCAGGCAAGTCGGTATTGATGCAAGAGCTTGCCAGCTCAATCTATGCGGCCGGTGGTCGTGTTCTCGTGATCGACGATGGCTATTCGTTCAAAGCCACGGCAGACATTCTTGAAGGCAAGCATATCGCTTTCGACGGCGCCACAAAGAACCGTCTCAATCCTTTCTCCCTACTCGATGCAGATGCAATGGGCAGCGAAGAGTATCGCTCAGACGCGATCGAGCTCGTCACCCGCGTTGTCGCCTCGATGGCGGATCTTGGCGCGCATAAATCCAGCAGGGTCGAAGGCGTCGAGGAGGACTATATCCGCTCCGCGATCGCGCGGGTCTGGGATGAGAAAGGCTCTCACGGCGAAATCACCGATGTGCGTGATCTGTTGAGCCAAGCCGCCAAGGATGAGCCGCGCCTTCCCGACGTTGTCAGGAAGCTCGATGTCTACTCGAAGGGGGGTGCCTATGCCTCCTATTTCGAGGGTGAGGCCAATATCGCGCTTGATGCGCCGTTCACGGTGGTTGAGCTGAGTGACATCAAGGGGCAATCGGCGCTCGAGGCGACGATCCTGCAAATCATCATGTTTCTGGGCACCGAGTTGATGTTCAAGACGGATCGATCGACGCCGGTTGCCATCATCATCGATGAGGCATGGGATCTGCTGCGCGGTGAAGGGACCGCAAGCTTTATCGAAGGCGTTGTGCGCCGGGCTCGGAAATACACCGGCGCGCTGATCACGGGCACGCAGTCGATGGCGGACTATAGAGCCAACCCTGCCGCCCAAGTCTGCCTCGAGAACTCCGATTTCCGGGTGTTTATGGCTCAAAAGCCGGAAAGTGTCGATGCGCTCGGGTCGGTCAACGAAGGCGTCAAGAGCCTCCTCAAATCCCTGACCTCTGTCCCCGGTAAGTTCTCCGAACTGGCGATCCAAATGCCGGAAGGGTTCGTTTATGGCCGCCTTCTCCTCGACCCATTCTCGCTGGCCGTCTTCTCCTCGAAAGGCGCCACCGTTCAGAAGCGCAACAAGTATCGCGCCGAGGGCATGTCGACCGTTGAGGCGATCAAGACGCTTGTCGAGCGGGGAGAGGTCTCATGAGGCTGAAACCGATCCTCTTCGTCGGGGCCGCGGTGGTGGGCGTTCAACTCGCTCTCCTTGGCGGCTTTGCCTTGGGACAGCTGCGCCCGCAACTGCCCGGGATCGTCGCCTTTGACCCCGAGCGCAGCCTGACGCTCTTCGTCATTTGGTCTTCAGACAGGGTGCAGGAGGGCGCGTTTGAAGAGGCGGTGGTGGTGTTTGAGCGCCGCACCCGCTCTGCGCTTGCCAATTACAGCGCGACGACCGGGGCCATGGTCGTGCGAAGGGACGCTGTCCTGAGCGAAGTGGAAACCCCGCTCACGGACATTACCGAAGATATCATGCGGGAGGTGCTCGATGACGAGGCGTTCTAAAGCGATCTTCATCATCCCTGCGCTCTGTGTCGTACTCCTGGGATACTACGCGTTGGCGTTTGGCAGGCTCGCCGTGAATGCCACTGAGAGCCTTCAGGGCAACGCTTTTGCGATGGTGACCTGGCCCAAGCACATCAAGCCGGGCCGGATCGTTGCGGTGAGGATGCCGGATGTGCTTCGACCGGCCTTCGACGGCGGTGAACTCTACCTCACCAAGCGTGTCGTTGGTGTGGCCGGCGATCCCGTCACACGCGATGGGACCAGGTTGTGTATCAACACCTCATGCGTCGAAGGTCATATCAAAGCTGGCAAGCTCGTCTCTCCGCTCTGGGGCGCTGACCGGGTCCCTGAAAACGAGATCGCGGTCTTCGGGGACAGTCCGGACAGTCTCGATAGCCGATATGAGGTGATCGGAGGGATCTCGCGCGACGATGTTGTCGCGGCGGGTTTCGCGATTCCGTTTCCCCATTGGACGCGATTGAAGGAGTGGCTGCAATGAAACGCTGGCTCCTCCTTCAGATCTATCTTCTGGGCTACTCTGGCTGGCATTTGCCGCGCGCGCTGCGCAAAGGCTTGGCGCGCACGGCTCTGCACCGTGCCTGGCTGTGCGGTCACCTTGGGTGCTTCTGCGAACAGGGTGTCCGCTACGGTCCGGCCAATCCCTACGCACGCCGGTTTCACGATCTGAGCGCGGCCTGTGTGGCCCTGTTTCTGGCAAGCCAACCGCTCCTTGCAAAAGACTTGGGCGTGCACGGCCCGCTCTTTGAGATCGCAGAACCCTCGATCCTCGAGACGATCAAAACCCGCCTGCGCGAGATGGAACGCAGCGGCGCCATGGATAAAATGCGCCAGGAGATGCAGGACACCACGCGCGCCTATGTCAACCGGCCGCGCCCGGTGCTCGGTCTTGGCAAGGCAGAGGTGGCCGCGAGCTGGGAGGTTGATCTTTCGATTACCCTCGAGCGCGATCTGGCGGACCACAATGGCGTGGTCTTCGCGCGTGCTGGCACCGTGGTGAACCCTCTCGGGTTTTCCCGTTTCAACAAGCGGATCGTGATCTTCGATGGGGATGATCCGGCGCAAGTCAGATTTGCGCTTTCGGAAGGCGATGAGCTGAACACGCTCCTTGTTCTGACCAATGGCGATCCTCTGGACCTCATGCGCAAGCATGGGCGGCGGTTCTATTTCGATCAAAATGCTGTGCTCGTGGACCGTTTTGGCGTTCAGAACACCCCCGCAGTCGTTCGTAGAGCCGATCCCGTGATGATTGTCGAAGAAGTACCGGTGGAGGCCTCCGATGACCCAGATCGATGATCGAACCACGTTCTTCGGGGTGTCCCGCGCATTGGTGCTCGCCATGATGTTCTCGCTCTTTGCCAGCGAAGCGGCGGCAATCTGCAACAAACGGTTTTTGAACCCCATCACCGAGGTTTGCTGGGATTGCATCTTCCCGATTTCGATCGGTGGCTTGAGCATCGGGGGCGACCGGCCAGACACGCCCAATCAAACGCTGCCGGTATGTCTATGCCCCGGCATCCCGCCCCGGCCCGGCCTTGCAATCGGGCTTTGGGAACCGGCACGGTTGGTGGATGTCGCCAATGAGCCCGGTTGTTTTGTGAACATGGGGTTCGACATCGATCTCGGGTTGCTGTCCCTCGGCAAGAGTTCCGATGTCACCCAGAACGGCGGTGCGACGGGATCGAAGTGGCAATCTCACTACTATTTCTACCCGTTGATTTCCTGGCTCGGCGTTATCGTCGATGGCCTCTGTATGCAGAGCGCACAGTTCGATGTCGCCTATATCTCGGAGATCGATCCGCTTTGGCAGGATGCGGAGTTGAACAACCTCATCAACCCCGAAGCTGCACTCTTCGCAAACCCCATTGCCCAAGCGGCCTGCGCGGCTGATTGCGTTAGAGCCTCTGCCGGCGGCCTGCCGATGGACTCACTCTTCTGGTGTGCAGGCTGCGGAGGCTCGATCTATCCGATCCAAGGCGATGTCGGCGCCCATGTCGGCGGCGTCATGGCGAGCCAGGTCGTTGCCACCAAAATGGTGGCCCGCATGCACCGCCTGCTTTTGGCACGGCGCACGGCGTCCTCGTCTGCCCTGTGCCAACCAACGTCACAGCCGATCATCAACAAGAGCCAATACCGGATGCAGATCACGCGGCCACGGCCAAAGACCAGCGGACGCTATGGCTGCGGACCGGTCGGGTTCTCACCTCAATTTGTGGAACGGTTTCGGGAGTTCCCTTTCCGGGGGGAGTCCTTCGGCTGGCTTATGTGGAGGAAACGAAATTGCTGCGCTTTGTAACCCTGACAGCCGCACTCACCCTTTCGTCAACGATGGCTTCCGCGCAGGAAGACGTCGCCCGCGAAGAGAAAGACCCTGTCGTCGAGTACGCACCAGGCTCGACGGGGCCGATCACAGCCCCTCTCGCGACCATCGACCGGGAGGCGGAGGAACTCGGCCGCAGGCTCGAGACAACACTGGAGCCGCAAGGCCCGCAGGAAGGTGCCTTTTCCGGGATCGATTTCGATACGCTCCGAGACCGTGCCCTCACAGATCCCCGCGTGCGCGACCTGATGGGGATCGATCCGTCGCTTGACCCGAATGCGCATGGGCAATCCGAAGCGCGCTATGACGGCTCGACGATCTTCCTGCTCGCCTCCTTCTCGATGCCCAAACCTTCGCTTCGTCAGATCATGGAAGAGGCCGACCGCTACGGTGTCCCGGTGGTGTTTCGCGGCTTCGTGAACAATTCGGTCTATGACACGGAAGAAGCGCTACGGGAGACCTTCGGCTCGCTCGACGCGGCGATCGGCTTCAGCATCGATCCGACACTCTTCACGCGCTTCAAGGTCGAAGCCGTGCCTGTTCTGGTGGCAACCGTCGATGAGATTGATGTCTGCGAAACCCCCGGCTGCGAAGAGGACCCTGTGCCGCCGCATGATCGTGTCGGAGGCAACGTGCCGCTCGAGTTCGCACTGAAGCTCATCGCCGATGCGGGCGATGTCGCGGCAGCAAAGGCCGCTCGTCTTCTGGAGGTCGAGTGAGATGGGGTTCGCGACGCAAAAACACCGTCCCCTGGCGACCTGCGCGACCCTCGCTATCTGTCTCCTGATTGCCGAAAAGCCCGCGCTCGCAGAGGACTACCGAAGCCGGGCGGAGCAATCGATCTCGCAAGACAATGCCACATCGACCTTCACCGACGAGACGGTTCAGGAGATCGTATCCCCTTTCGAGACGGACGCCCCCCCTGAGACAGGCTACAGCCATACAGAGTTCGAAGACAAAATCGCAGAGATCCGCAACGCAGAGACCAATCAGGGGCGCGTTTTGCGGGCGACGGAAGACAGTGCGCTCGTGCGCCCCGATGTGGACATCGACGGGCAAGGGCCACTCTTTGATGATGCGAACTGGGCGCATGAGAATGCCGAGGCCGTTGCGGGCCAGTATTTCTCAGATGAACTTGGAAATTGCGAAGAGCCCCATATTCCTGTCTCGCAGACCATCGACATGTTCTGTGAATCGATGCCAGCAAGAGCGCCGCGATCTTGTGACCTGACCCGGGAAATCTGGGTGGACCGGACGGACACTTGGCGCTGCGACAAGCGTGCCGCCCAATTCACCAAAATCTGCACGAAGAACATCCAGCTTGAATGCGCAAATCCCGATGGCCCCATCTCCTGCCTCGCCAACCAGATCGAGGTTGAGGGAGAAGGGGTGACGTCCAGTTGGGCCGGAAACACCCTGACAATCACCTTTGCAGCGCCCGAACATCCCGTTGGGCCTCCTGCGGCACCGGGATTTGGCGCGGGCCCGACCGATGGGTGGGCTGCTCTGGTAAAGCATGAATTCAAGATCAGAATCTCTGATCGCGTAAAGCCAAGCTCGGTTCTGCTTCAGGATGTGACAGCAAAAGGCGTCGCCCAACTTCTCGTCAAGGACGGGGCGGGCCGAGATGTGCTTGATACCTATGTTGATACCTTGGAGACCGACTATCGTGCGGCGACACCACAGAGGCTTGATCAGCCAAAGGCACAAGCCTGTTTCGGGGATCCCGATGAGGCGTTGATCGTACCGTCGAACTCGATTTCCGGCACCACACCTGTCCCGATGGTGCGCGCCGTCGAGTTTGAGCGCGTCATGGTCGATGGCCAAATGCGCTTCACGGGAGGCGGCGCGACACAAGGCGAGGTCCCCGCGAGCTGGTTCACCCCAGTGATCCCCGCAGCACCACGCATCCTCGATGGGCAATTCGATTTCGCGAACGGCTCCTTCGGTGATCTCGATCTGAGCTTCGTGAGCTACCACCCGACCGCCTCGGGTTGGCGACGGCGTTTCATGAATGTGACCGCGCGCATCCAGTACGATTCCGATTACTATCACGAGTATTACGAGTTCTTCTGGAATTGCGACGATCTCGCCACCCTCTCAGGCGGCAATCTCGACACCGTGAAGGACACGTTCCGGTTTCTCGATGTGGAACGCTTCGAGACCACGGTGCCGGATGCGCCTGCACGATGGATCGAGACCGAGTTTGAGCTGCGTG
Organism: Shimia sp. FJ5; assembly: GCF_032918335.1. Taxonomy (NCBI): domain Bacteria; kingdom Pseudomonadati; phylum Pseudomonadota; class Alphaproteobacteria; order Rhodobacterales; family Roseobacteraceae; genus Shimia; species Shimia sp. FJ5. The sequence continues at coordinate 116,118 of NZ_JAWJUV010000006.1, forward strand.
TCGTCTATCTGACCGGTAGCGCCGAGGGTGGCGCCGCCTCTGTCGCGATCGATTTCGAGGGCCCCTGCTGTGACACGTTCGAGAATGTTGGAGACGAGATATGCGACTGATCGGGCGCGTTCTAGTGTGTGTTTTTCTCACAAGCCCTGTGGTCGCTGCCGCAGAGATCAGCTGCGATACACCGGTCTATGATCTGTGCACTGAGCAAGGCACGGGCACCACTGAGACAGGCGGTCTGACGCTTGACCCTTACTGCGTGCAAGAAGTTGGAACGCAGGCCTGCGAGGACGATGCGCCGCTCAACGAATGCTCGGCGGTCGAGGTGAGCCTCAACTGCACCGAGATCTCTGAGGAATGCATCGAGTACAAGCACGGCGAATGCCGCCAGACCAGGAAACGCTATTCCTGCTTCAACGCCCCGGCAGACATGGCACCAGCGACGCTTTTGGAGCGCGTCTACTGCGAAGTGCAGGAAGAGATCGTCTCCACCTGCGACGGCCTCGAGGCCGATCCAAAATGTGAGCTTGCCAATACCGAGACGGTCGAAGGTGCAGAGACCCGCAAGATCAACGCGCGCGACTTCTTCCGCGACTGGTGGAAACGTGAGCGCACCTTCATGTGTATTGTGCCCGGCGAGGGCGACAACAATTGCGGCCCCCTCGAGAGCGATCCGAGCTGTGTCTTAAAGGGCGACACCTGCCTTGTGGAAGACGAGAACGGCGTCTGCTCCAATCGTGAGTATCACTATATTTGCGGCGGCGAGACCGCCGATCTGCAAACAAGCTGTGAACCGATCAATGTCTGCGTCGGAGATACCTGCCTCGATATCGAACAAGAGACGTCGGATGATTTTGGGAACTCGGCCGCGTGGTTGAACATTCTGGCCGAGATGCAGCGCGACTTCCGCGATCAGAATACCGAAGATCCCAATGAGGTGACCTTCTTCAACGGCAACTATCTGACCTGTTCGAAAGCGCCCGGCCGCAACTGCTGCTCGCTCAGCGGCGTCTTCGTCGGCTCCCTTGGCATGTGCCCTGATTCCGCCGTTGAGCTGGCCGACAGACGCAACGCAGGCGCAACGCATTTCCTGGGGTCAACCTGTCAGGAGAAAGTCTTCGGTGCCTGTGTGAAGCGGCGCTACCACTACTGCGCCTTCAACTCCAAGTTCGGCCGTGTCTTCATCGAGGAATTCCGTGACCAACAAGACATGGGGTGGGGCCAAGCCCCGAACGTTCCCGACTGTGACGGGGTCACGATCGAAGACATCGGGACCGTCGATGTCGATGAGATGGATTTCTCACCCGTCTTTGGCGACATCATGAACAGCATCACACTGCCCGTTGCCGAGGGCATCGAGGACTTCTTCGACGATCGCTTTCCCAATGTCGAAGAGGATGCGGAAACCGTCTATGAGGGAGAGAACTGATGCGGCGCAGATCCTTCATACTTGCCGCCATCGCGAGCCTCAGCCCCTGCCCGTCCTTCGCCGCCAACAATCCCTATGGAAGCGTTGGCGTCATTCTGATCGGAGCATCCTGGTGCCCAGTCTGTAAGTCCGCCGCGCCCGTTCTGGCCGCGCTTACGGAGCCTGCTGGCATTCCGGTGCTGGTCGCCTCGCATGACGGCCGCCCGATCGCGCCTTTCCCGACGATGGTCGATGCCGCAAACCACCCTCTTTCTGCCGGGGTCGATGCTTTGCCGACAACGCTGATCTATTCAAAGAAGCGCGACACGATCATTGCGCAGATCGTGGGCTACAAGAACGCGCGCCACTATGCGCAATCGGTCTCTGTCGCAATCAAGGCGGCCGCCTTGGAGGGTCGCTCATGAGACGCGCGATGGCTCTGGCAATAGCGTGTACGCTTCTCGCCTCCGAGACAGGGGCGCGCACGCTCGAATGTGGTGACGAGGCGGTAGAAGGCTGGCACTTCTACTGCGACCCGGAAGCGGTTGAGGAGCCCCTGCCCGCGCCTCAGCCCGAGCAGGCCCCTCAAGCCCCGCCGCCAACGGCAACAGAAGAGATCGAAGCCTATCGCAAACGGGCCGAAGAGCTGAAGAACCGAGCGATCCTCGATCCCACCCCGGAAAACCTCGAAGCCTATATGCAGGTGAACAAGGAAATGGCCCAGATGGCGAGCCGGTTTGCGGCGGTGTGGCAGCGCGTTCTATTCGCAACGCCGGACCTCGATGCAAACGTCAAGCGGCCGCGCACCCAGATGGGTATCAACATCTACCAGGACCAGAAGAACGAAGCCGAGCGCGCCGCCCTGAAACGCGCCGCAGCGGAGGCCGGGTTTCTATTCGTCTACGACAATCCCGTCGATTGCCGAATTTGCCTCGCACAAGCCCAGGTCCTCGAGGGTGTGCGTAAGAAATTTGGCATCAGCATTCTTGCCGTTTCGACAGACGGCAGCGCGATCGAAGGGTTCCCGGACGCCGTGGCCGATGACGGACAGTTGAGCGCGCTCGGCATCGCCGATCTGCCACGCCCCTTCATCGCAATTGTCGATACCCAAACCGGCGCAGTGGAACTGATCGGTGGCGGTCTGCTGACCGAAGATCAAATCCTCGATCGCGTCTACGTGGTCCGCGAGATCCCCATGGGAGAAAGGTTTTCAAATTGAAACTTGCAGCAATGAACCGTTTTATCCTGACCGTCATCTTCGCGGGCCTGTTCATTCAACCGCTTAAGGCGGATGTCGGCTCGGATCTACGCGACTTCTGGGAGCGCTCCGGCGGTGGGGTCAATGTCACCAAGCCAACGGCATATCAGGGCCAGCAAGCAGGCTATGCAACGCTTGGCTCTCTCTATCTGCGCACCCGTCCCCGAAACAGCCAACTCGCCTCGATCCAGCTCCCGTCTGTCCGTGCCGGTTGTGGCGGCATCGACATCTTCGGAGGCGCGTTCTCCTTTATCACCGAGGAAGAGCTGATCGCCCTGATGGAGGGCATCATGCAGAACGCGGCCGGGTTTGCCTTTGAACTGGCGCTGCAGAGCCTTTCGCCGAGCACTCAAGAACTGGTCGCGAAGCTTCGCGACCTGATTCAGCAGGTGAACTCGATGAACATCAACTCCTGCGAGACCGGCCAGCTCCTCGTCGGGGCGCTCTGGCCAAAGATGGATGGTGCCAGCCAGCATGTCTGCCAATCGATCGGCAGCTACACGGGCGGGTTTGCCGACAGGGTTGCGGCCAAACACGGCTGCGGCACAGGCGGCCAGAACAACTCCACGATGGCCGGAGCTGAAGGCGCACTCAAAGATCAGGTGCCCACGGACGTGAACTACGCCTGGAGAGCCATCAAGAAGAACAACTTCCTCTCCTCCAACCCGGTGATCGCAGAATTCTTCATGACCCTTTCGGGCACGATCATCACGCTTGCGCCGGAAGATGACGATGCCTCCATGACGCACCGCACCATTCCGCCGCGTGCGCTCTCGCCGGACTCCGCCAAAGCGCTTGTGGAAGGTGGCAGCTTCAAGAGCCTGCAATGCGACGAGTCGGGGGAGTGTCTGAACCCCACTCTGGAAGACCGGACAATCTCCGCCTCAGACGCGCTCTTTGCCGTGACCGCACAGGCCATCGAGGATCTCTCCGACGCGATCTCCGACGACACACCGCCGCCCGAGGAGGCGATCGCGCTGATCAACCTGACGTCGATCCCGATCTATGACCACCTGGTGACGGCGAAGGGCTACAAATACCGCTTCGTGCAGGATGACATCAACTCGATGGCCGAATTGGTCTCAGTGGATCTCGCCATGGCCTATATCGATGAGGCTGTCAGCGAGATCCTGAACTCCGCCGCCAATGTCGATATCTCCGGCGACATCAACCGGGAATTCCAGGAAACAGCCCGCCAGACCCGCGACACGCTTCAAACCTTCAGAGCCTCAGCGCAACGCAAATACGCCGAAGCCCTGCGCAACCTTGAGCGTCTCGCGATCGCCAAGGGCGCCCTCGCGGCCTCCTCCAACGCGATCTTTTCCAACATTGTCTCCAACTTCGGAGGTCAGCGCTGATGCCAGAATTGGAAATCCACACGACCGGGGGCGGCTACTACCTCTACGATATCTTCAACTACCTCGCCGCCTTCACCGGATCGGGCAACTTCGAGACGCTGATCTATACCGCGATCACTGCGGGCTTGATGATTGCCTCCCTTCAGATGGTGATCTTCGGCTCGGTGCGGCAGGCGTTCACGTATTTCATCGGGGCGCTGATCGTCGTCGCGATCGGCATCGGCCCAAAGGCCAAGGTGATCGTGATGGATTCAACCGAACCCACGGGCATCTACGGCATCGTGGACAATGTGCCCTGGTCAGTCGCCTTCGTCGGATCGCTCTCTTCGCGTGCAGGCTTCAGCATCACAAAGCAGATGGAAACCCTTCTCGCCGCTCCGGACGATCTCACCTACCAGCGCTCAGGCATGATGTTCGGCTCCACGATCATGAGCCAGGCGGCGCGCTGGCGCGCGGTGACGCCGATCATTCAGGAGAACCTCGTCAACTTCATGGAAAACTGCATGGTCGATGGCTCCAATATCGGGATCGTCGATACCAAAGGTATGGGCTACACGGGCGATCTTGAATCCTTCATCTCCTCCAACGTGCCCAACTCGCTCGCCTATTATGATCCAGTGCTCGAGGAGACCAAGACCTGTGTCGAAGGCTGGCCGCTGATCCAGGATCGGATGACGGCCGAGGTTCAAACCGTCCTGAATCAGAAAGCGGCCGCGCAGTTCGCAAATTCCGGCACGGCCACGCTCACCAATTCCGTCAACAAGATGACCGGCACACTCGGGGAGTTTCAGAACTTTGTCGGCATGGCCTCGTCCTCGGCAACGGAAACAATCCGTCAAACCATGCTCATCATCTCGATGGACGATGCGATCCAGCGGCTCATCGCCTCTTCTGGCAACAATGCAGCGATGACCGCCTATCAGGCGGCGCGCACCGAAGCGCAGACCTCGGCAAGCTATAGCGCCGTCGGGATTTCTGCCCTCAAATGGGTGCCCCTCCTGAAAATCGTCTTTGAATCGCTCTACTACGCCGCCTTCCCGCTCGCGATGCTGATGATGCTGACGCCGATGGTTTGGGGTGTGATGAAGGGCTACTTCGGGGGGTTTGTCTGGCTCGCCGCATGGGATCCGCTCTCGGCCATTCTCCATTCAATCGTCATGAAAGCCTCGAGCGGATATTACCGCGAGGCCATGGGGTCCTATTCGGACGGGGCCATGAGCTATAGCATGAGCTTCGCCAATCATCTCGGCGTGCGCGCCGTCGAGCAGGATGTCGGCACGATCGCGGGCTACCTCATGATGTCTGTGCCCTTCGTGGCAACAGTGATCCTCTTTGGGGCCGGCCGGGTCGCGGGCCTTGCCACGTCTATGCTGAACGTGAGCCAGGGTGCCGCCGTGGAATCCGGGCGTGAAGCAGCGACAGGCAATCTCTCGCTCGCAAACGCCAGCATGAACAACTTCACCGCCAACAAAACAAACACCTCTTCCCTGCGCGACATCGGGGCGGCGACGGAGCGCATGGTCAATGGCGCGATGCGCACGGTCAATGCCGATGGCTCGTCAACCTTCGCGACGGGTACGGCGCAAACCACCGGGGGCATGAGTGCGCGGGTCGGTCAGACCATTCGCGAGGAAATCTCAGACCGCAAGGATGCGGCCATTCGGACGGCCAAATCCTCGCGCGATGAATGGGCCAGTTCGGTCAGCGATGTCGCGTCGAACTATGCGAACTTCGGGCAAAGCCTCAGCTCCGGCACAAGCACGGCGATCGACAACTCCACCGCGGCCGGATCGCGCAAGGCTCAAGAGGCCCGTGCTGCGCATCAGAAGGTTGAGACCTTCGCGAAGGAGCATAACATTTCCACGGATGCGGCCTATGCTCTGGCGATTGCCGGCAAGGCTGAGTCCAGCAAAGGGATTGGCAAACTGTCACCGCTCAGTGCCAGTGCCGGTGCGGATATTGGTCTGAAGGGCGTGGATAGCGATCGCTTTGGCGAACTCGTCACTGCGGCGCGTGAATCGGGCCTGACGGAGACCGTATCGAGCTATGGCGAAGCGGTACGCTCCATCCGGTCATCATCGCAAACGAGCCAGGGCGCGTCGCAGGATTCCGGAGAGCGGTGGAGCACCGATGAGGTGCAGCGCAAGGCAGAGACCTATGCTGAGGCGGTTGAAGAGGCCGAGACCCTGTCCCAGGCAGAATCCAAGCTTTATTCTCAAGGTCTCAGCTATGACGGGCAGCTGACCGATGCGATTGTCAATGAATGGCGCGAAGCTGGATACGATGACTCACAGATCTCGGGCTTCCTGAACCCGAAAACAACGGCCGGAGTGCGCGCGCAGGAACGCGCCGTCGAAAGCGTCTTGCCGGCGCTGCTCTCGGAACTAGACCTCAATCGCCCGGCGCATGAGATGGCCGACGCTTACCAGCTTAAGAAGCCAGAGCAACCGATCATAGAACAACGCCTGCCCGATACCGGCGCGGATCACCAGAAGCGTCACGAGGTGTTCAGCCGCACCAGCGGCGAACAACACAAGGAGATGAAGGCGGAGACCAGCCAACGGCAAGGCGAGATCCGACAGGAGGCAGACAAGACACAGGCAGCGATCGGGTTGCGTCAGACTGCGGGTGTCGCAGGGAACATGGTAAGCAAACTCGTGCCCTTCGGGGATAATCTGGCAGATGCCGCCGCCGATATGATCGCTGGATGGACGACCTCCGGATCCGGATCGAGAGGGACTCAATCCAGCCAGACCCCAAGCGCACAGCCGCTGACGACCTATGACCGGGACATGATGATCCGGACCATCTATGGCGAGGCGGCGCGGGAGAGCGAGGCCGGTCAGGCTGCCGTGGCGCATGTGATCATGAACCGGGTTGCCGATCCGCGTTGGGGCGACAACCCGGCAGAGGTTAGCCTTCAGCTCAAGCAGTTCTCAGCTTGGAACTCCGGTGTTGGTCGCAATTCTCTTCCCACGGACCTCAAGGAGGGCAGCGCGGACTACAAGCGGATCGGCGCCATCGTGGATCAGGTGCATTCCGGGCAGATCACTGACCCGACAGGGGGCGCAACGCATTACTACTCCCCTGCCGGCATGGATGCGCATGTGGCCCGCGGTGAGCAAAGCCACAGCGTGCCGACATGGCTTGCAACCCAGTCCAATGCACGAGGTGGTGAGAATGTGCAGATCGGCGGACATATCTTCACCGGTCGTCGGAGAGACGAGTGATGCGGGGTGTCGATCAAAACGAGGCTTTAGTGGCTAGAGAACGGGTAATTCCGCTCATAAGTCGTGTAGCCATAGAAGGGATTACCGACCGGTCGCGTATCAGTCTCAATATCAGACAGGCTGGTGTCCCCCTGCCCCGCCACACCATATCGTGCGAAGTGCAGGATCGCTGCGGCGATCACGCTGGAAGTGATGGCTTCGCCAGCGAGGCCAATCAGCTCGAGATTGCCAGTATAGATCGCAGCCGCGCCCAGAGCGATCATGAAAACGGCAAGGATCGCAAAGAGTCCAAGGATCTTCAGCGCCAAAGCGCTCATCGAAGCCTCGAGACCGAAAGCCTCCTCATAGGTAGCACCGTTGCGAACGGCGCGGCGGGAGCGATTTCCGTCGCGCAACGCGCGAGCGAGGGCACCCAAGAACAGGATCACAAGCCAAAGCGCAAGCAAAGCCTTGGTCGGGAGATCGAACTCTCGCCCAAGCAAGCCCGCAGCGCTCCAAACGGCTGCGGCACTAGCAAGAAAGACAGCAAGAGTTTTCCAAAACAGGCGCATTGTCTGGATCCTTTCATGGGCGGCCATTTTATCACGGGTCGAATTCAATCACAAATTGAACGCGGGTGGTACATGAACAGAACATTCCTGCGCCGATTTCGCCAGATGACAGGAGCCGCACATGACCATTGAGCCGGCCCGTGACCTCTGGGCCATCGTCCTGACCATAGCCATGCGTGAGCGAGGGTCACGGCGAAGAACCGCTACGGCACATACATGCCCCCACGCAACGTGCTCTACACCATGCGCGTCTATGACCAAGCCGAAGGGTGGCGCCTCTCGCTCCTCAAGAACCCCGGCGATGGGGCCTATGACCAATACTGCATCAGCCAACCTCACGGGTGATCGACCCGCATAGACGAGAGGCGAGGCAGGCCCCCATCGATGCAACGCATGGGGTCTCGTCTGCAATCATTCCCTGCTCGTGAGAGGCCCCTTGCGGGGTTTCCACGATACCCCACGGAGAGCCGACCATGCGCAATAAAGGGCCCACACAGATCGTCAGAGGTGGGCAGACCACTCAACACTGGACCCGGATGGCCGCTCAGGTCATCAAATACTCGATCTCCGTCGCCGCCGGGGTCTTTGCGATCGTCTATATATGGCTCGTCGCCCAGTACTATGAACCTGACAAGGTCAAGCTGACCGGCACCTACTGGATCGCCGAATTCAACGTCATGCGGCGCGGTACAGAAGACCGACAGCTGACCTATGTCGACCCGGCCACCCAACGGCGCGTGACGCGCAGCGCTGGCGACATCTACGCCGATCCCGAGATCCGCGAGCTCTACGCGCTCTATTCCGCCAACGCCCGCCGCTTCATCTGGTATGCGGGCATTCCTGCTACAGGTGCTTTCGCGGTCGTCTTCTTGCTCTTTGTCCTGGTCGGGCGCTCCCTGAAGGATGAGGAACACATTCGCGGTGCGCGCCTGGTCACACCACGCGAGCTGCAGGCTTGGTCGCGTCGCAAATGGAAAGCCTATGAGAAGGCCGTCGGCAAAGGCGTGAAGAAGGGTCCGCGCTACACGCTCGCCGGAATCGAGTTCCCACCCAACGCCGTCGAGGCGCAGATCGGCATCACAGGCACGGTGGGCGTCGGCAAGACAAATGCCATGCAGGAACTGCTGAGCACCATCCGAGACGCCGACGGCCGCGCGGTGATCTATGATCGCATGGGCGGCCTGCTGCGCGATCACTTCGACCCTGATCACGACGTGATCCTGAACCCATTTGATCAACGCTCGGTCGGCTGGTCTCCCTTCAATGAGGTCAACTCGCCTGAGGGCTTCGCACAGATTGCCGAAGTCATGATCCCCGATCGTCCGAGCGGTGGGGACCAGTTCTGGACCCAATCCGCTCGTCTCGTCTTCCAGTATGCGGCGCGCGAACTTGCAAAATCTGGCAAGACCACGAATGCCGATCTGCGCAATGCCATCATGACGATCCCTGCAGAAGATCTGGCCCGGATCATCGAGGCCACGCCGGGGCGGCACTTCTTCGGGGAGGACGTGGCCCGCACCTCCGCCTCGATCCGCGCCAATATGATCACCGAGCTGCGCTTTCTGGAATACTTGCGCGACGATGCACCGGCCTTCTCGATCCGAGACTGGATCGTCAACGATCGGCCGGGCTTCGTGTTCCTGACCGGCAATGCGGAGCAATCGGCCGCCACCCGCAACGTCATCTCGACCTTGTTCGAGGTTGCGGCGAACGCGCTCATGACCACGGAAGAAAGCCGTGACCCAAAGGTCTGGTTCTTCCTCGATGAGGTGCCCACCCTCAACAAGATGCCCTTCTTGCCCAAGAGCCTCGCGGAGATCCGCCAGTTCGGCGGTGCTTTCGTCGTCGGCTACCAGGTCTTCTCACAGCTCGAAGACATCTATGGCGACAAGGCGGCGGAAACCATCTCGGGCGTGCTCAACAACCGGATCGTCTTCAACACGCCTGACTTCAACACCGCACAGCGCTCCTCTCGCTCCTTGGGCGAGGAAGACGTGGTCGAGGTTAATGAAAACCTCACCCTCGGCGCCCATGACACACGCGACGGCGTCGGCATCATGGGCCGACGCACTCAACGCCCGATCGTCACCCCTGCGGAGATCCAGTCTCTCCCCCAGTTCACCGCATTCTTCCGTCCGGCCTATGATGCGCCGACGGCCAAGGTCGAATTCAAACCAGTCAAGACAGAGCAAAAGACCAATAAGATGGTGCCCTACCACGGCGGTGGCTTCGATCATGGCGGGATGCGCCTCGATGCGCTGAAGACCGATCTCTCCGAGGGCGAAGCCCCCACCGAAGGCTTTGCGGCCGAAGATCCCGACGCGCAGCGGCGTGCCTTCATGCGATGGGTCAAGCGGGTGCGCCCTGACGCGCTGGAAGGCTTTGAGAGCGAGGGGAACCTCTGGGAACGTCTTTCCTACTGGAAGCACTATGCGTCCGAGCGTGTACGTGGTCTTTCCGACGATGAGATCTTCCAGCCCGACCCTTACGAGAGCATGATGCTCGCACGACCAGGACAGCGCAAGAAAGAGCGCGAGAGGATCGAACTGCCCTACCCTTCCGAGGACGCGATGGGGGTGGCTTCCATCGATTCCACCCCCGCATCTCCTCCCGGAGCAGCTCAGTCACCTGACAATGGTTGCCGCACAGGAGGCAAAGGTAGGGGCAGCGCATACACGCAGGCTGTTCCAGATTCCGCGAACCACAAGCTGTTGCGCCTACAAACTGGCCTCTCCGGAGGGCACAAACGATGATGTCGATCTCCAACGTCTCCGCCGGAGCGGCGGCGAGCGGTTATTACAAGGAAGAGGGGTACTACAAGTCCGACAGCCCCGAGGCCGAAGGCTCGACACAATGGTTTGGCAAGGCAGCAGAAGAGATCGGGCTGACGGGCCCGGTCGCAGATCAGCAGTTCGCCGCCTTCCTTGAGGGCCAGGCCCCCGATGGCAAGCTCATGGGTCGCTGGGTCGATGGCGAACGCCAGCACCGTCCGGGCCTCGATCTGACCTTCTCCGCCTCCAAATCCGCCTCGATCGCCGCCTTGGTGATCGGAGACGACCGGATCACCAAGGCCCATGATGAGGCCGTGAAGGCCACGATGACCGTGGTCGAGGAACGTTTTGCTAAGACGCGCTACCAGGTAGATGGCAAGATCGTCACCGGCGAGGCCAAGGGGCTGATTGCAGGCATATACCGCCACGACACGTCCCGCGCCCTCGATCCGAACCTGCACAGCCACGCTGTCATCGCCAACATGGTCAAGAATGACAATGGCACTTACACCGCCCTGACCAACGAGGCGATGTTCAAGAACCGGACACTCATCACGGAAATCTACCGCTCCGAGTTCGAATCCCGCCTCTCCGCGCTCGGGATCGCGACGGACCGGGGGCAGTATGGCGAGGTCAATGTGCGGGGCATCTCCCGCGAGGTCGTCGAGGCCTTCTCCAAGCGACGTCAGGAAATCGTCTCAGCGCTCGATCAAAAGGGGATGGAGCTCAGCCCCGAGAACGCCGCCAAGGCCACGCTGGCAACCCGCGCGGCCAAGCACAAGGACGTTGACCGCGCAGAGCTGCATGCCGACTGGCGCAAAGAAGCGCTTGCGGCCGGACTCGACAAGAACCTGTTGGAAACCCGCTCCCTTGGGCAACGCATCCCCGCCCCCGAAATCCCCAAGGATCAACAGCGGCCGCTCGAAACACCCCGCGCGGGGCTCCTCGACAAGGCCCGCGCCTTGATGGGGGGGACGACACTTCAGGAGCAGAAGCCCCAATCCCCCTCGCACAGCGACCCGGCCGTGCACGCCGTCTCACAGGCCGTTGCCCATGTCAGTGAGCGCAGCGCCGTCTATGAGAGGGCCGAGCTCACCACCCAGGCCTTGCGCCTTGGTCTCGGTGCCAGCTTTGCCGCCGTCGATCGGGAAATCGAACGCCGGATCGACAAGGGCCAACTCATCGCCGACAAGGAAGATCCCGACAGGTTGACCGACAAGGCCGCAGTGGCGCTCGATCGCAGCCTCATCACAACCCTGCGCGCCAGTGCGAAGACGGAGGGGATCACGCTTGCGTCGGACGACCGACGTTCCCCAGAGGGCACTCTCTCAAAGAAGCTGAACGATGCCAACTCTCTCACCGAAGGCCAAAAAGGCGCCGTCATGACCTCCCTGACGGGTCCGGGCCGCTATGTCGGGGTGCAAGGCTATGCCGGTACCGGCAAGACATTCATGATGGAGCGTGTGGCTCATTACGCCGCTCAGAGCGGCTATGAGATCAAGGGCTTCGCCCCCAGCCACCAAGCCGTGCAGGAGATGACAGCGGTGCTTGGCGCGGCCGAGACCGTTGCCAAGGTGGTCACCGCAGAGCGCAACCACCCGCAAGACGTCGATAACAGCAAGGCCATCCTTATGGTCGATGAGGCCGCCATGCTTGGCGCGAAAGATCTCAGGAGCTTCATGGATTATGCCGAACGCACCGGTGCGGCCCGCGTCGTCCTGGTCGGTGATACGCAACAGCTCGATGCCGTCAGAGCGGGCCAGCCCTTCGCTCAGTTACAGAAAGCCGGCATGCCCACCGCCATCATGGACGAGATCCGCAGACAGCGGGACACGGACCTGAAGCAGGCCGTGTTGCACACCATCAAGGGCGAGATCGGCGACGCCTTCTCTCGCCTCGAGGGTCACGTACAGCAAAGCGAAGAGCCAAACCGAGAGGCCGCCTCAGCTTTCCTCGCCCTCTCCCCCAGCGAGCGGAGCGAAACCCGCGTCCTGACCCTGACCAACGCGGCACGCGCAGAGATCAATGACGCCATTCGCCAGGGGCTGCGCAGCGAAGGGCAGATCGGTGCCGATGCGCTTTCCGTTTCCGGCCTGCGCAGCCGTCAGCTGAGCGAAGCCGAGCGCGTCGATGCGCGCAGCTTTCAACCCGGCGATGTGGTGCAATCTCTGGTCTCGAGCCGGTCGCAAGATCTGCAAAAGCAACAGACCTATCGCGTCCACGATGTGAGCGAGACCCGCAACAGCATCACTCTTCAATACGAAGGTGACGGCACGCTGCGGGAAGTGGCGCTTTCCGAGACCCACAACCGTAAGGAGATTGGCAAGGCTCTCATCGTTTACCAGACCGAGGACCGTCCTCTCGCTCTTGGCGATCAACTGCGATTCAGGATCGCCGATAAGGAGGTCGGAATCACCAATGGCATGCGCGCGCAGATCACCGCGCTCGGGACGGATCACGTCGAGGTCGAAACACGCGAAGGCACGCGGATCAGCTTTGCGGCCGACACACTCGCGGCCCGCGGTGCTGAGCACGACTACGCGGCCACCACCCATGCCGTACAGGGTGAGACAGTGGACCGCGTGATCGTCGCCATGTCCGCCACGGAACGGCTGGTCAACCAGAAGAGCTTCTATGTGGAGATCAGTCGCGCGCGCGATGAAGCCCGGCTCATCACCAACGACCCTTCGACCCTTGCCGATCGGGTCGAAAAGGAAACCGGCACCCGACCGGCCGCACTCGATCTCTGGACGGAAGGACGCCTTTCTCGTCTCGAACGACAGGACGAGAAGGCACAGGATACAGACAAGACCGAAGCCACCATGACCAAGCAAGAGATGCGGGAGAAACAGACGACGCTTGGCGACACCCGCCTCTCCGATCCTGAGCTTCAGCAACGCGCCGAGGAGCTCGAAAATCTCGCCAAAGACCTCTCCCGCAAGAACAAGGAACTCACACTATGACAGACACCCAATCAACCCTTCGAGTCCGCCTTGGACCCGTCGCCCGCACCCTGATCCAGGGCGCAGAGGCGAACCGTCAACAAGCGCTCGATGATGCTATCGCCGACCTCATCGACCAGCGCGACGAAGCCCGCGAGGAGATCCGGGCGGCGCCCGCCTCCGGGTCCGATGATCTCGCAACCGTCCTGACTTCACTCGAGGCGCAACGCGCCGCGTTCAAGGGTCTTCAGGAAATTGTCCTCTCCGAGATGCTGGCGACGCGCATGTTCATCCAATCCTTCATGTCGGACGCAGATGTTGGTGTCGGCATGCTGCGCGAAATGACGGACCTCATGCTCGAGACTTTGCAGAAGCGCACCTCGCATTTGAAAGAGCTCGACTTCGATCACCTGCGCGAGAAAGAGCGCGAGTTCGCCATGCTCCTTCAGGACCAAATGGGGCGAGAGCCAGAGGAACTCCTCTCGCGTGAAGGGGGGGATTTGGAACTGTGATCGGGCGCGGAATGCTGGACCAGAGCCGGGCCGCAGCTGGGCCAGAGGTGGACCGGAGCGGGCCCGCTGCCGGGCCACAGCTGGGCGAGACCAATAAAATCAAGGACTTACAAGTCTCCGACACTGAAATTCCGTGCCACGGGCATTTCGGCCTTAAAAACAAGGGCTTTGCCCGCGTTTGCAGCTTGCTGCGTTATGTGTGGAGAAAATATGAGGCTGGCACAGCCGAATGGGCGCTTGTGGCCCGCTCCCCCCAAAGGAGCGGTCACAAGAAGCCCGCAAACCTGGTGGCGCAGTGCGCCTCAACCCCTCTCAAAGTGAAAACACACAAGGCACTTCTCGCCCTCGTGCTCGCTGCTTTGAGCCTGCCCTGCCCCGCCGCCTCGGAGGGCTGGGCAACCTCCGGCAGCTTCGATGCCGGGGAAGCTGACGAGATGCGCAAGGCGCACGCCGAGTGCGCTCCTCGCAAGGGCTGGTCGATCACCACCGACAGCTCGGCCCGCCTCTCAGACTGGGTTGCCCTTGATGCCTTCGAACGTTCCCTGCCCGGCAAGGCCCGCCCGAGGGAACACGCGTTCCGCCTGCCCTCGGGACCTGCGAGAGACAAGCTCCTCGCGCTCATTGCCTTCGCCGAGTCTCCCGGTGCGGGCTACGATGCGGTCCATCACGCGGCAAAGATCGAGCCACCCAAAGCGCCCTCCGATCTCTCCCTTGAGGAGATCGTCGACTGGATCGCCGCCACCCCCGGTCAGCACCACGCCATTGGTCGCTACCAGGTCATCCCCTCCACCCTCGCCCGGCTTCAGGACCGCCTCTCCCTGCCGGGCTCCACGCGTTTCACAGCCACGACCCAGGACCGCATGGCCGACGTGCTTCTGACCGACGCTGGTTATGGGGCGTTCCGGGCCGGGCGCATCACTCAAGCCGCCTTCATGGATCGCCTTGCCAAGGTCTGGGCCGGGCTTCCTCTCGCCTCCGGCCTCTCCGCCTATCACGATCATGCCGGAAACCGCGCCACGATCTCGCGCGCCTTCTTCGAAGCTCAAATGGCTCGCATCTTTGCGAACACCGCGGCCTCTGCCTCTCGCACGGACTTCGCTTCGCACCCCCTGCCCCGCACCCGGACATTCAGCGCCCGATCTGGAGGTTTCGAATGACCGCCCGTTTCGTTCAACTCTTCTGCGGCCTTCTCAAGAACCGCGATGGATCGAAGAAAGACAAAGCGCGGCTGTTTCTCCCCAGGGAGGGGCGCCTCTCTGTTCCCAATACGAACTCTTTGCACGGACGCCCAATGATCTGCGTTCTGGATCATGAAAGCGCAACCATGCTCGAAATCTCTGTCTGGAGTGAGGGTATCGGTTTCCGGATGCATGAGGATACCGAGACCTTCCTGCGGTTCGAAGAGCTCGAACAAATTCTTAGCGTGATGACTCGACCTGAACGGTCAGTGTGACAAGCCTATAAGCGAGCGAGATCATCATGAGCATGTGGCCAGCCTCGAGCGCGGACCAGAATAGGGGATTCAGCACCGCCAAACCCTCTGCCTCAAAATAAGCGATGCCGTAGCCGGTCAAGACAAAGCAGAACAGAAGAAAGCAGGTTTTTATCATGGGAGTGGCACCGAAAACGAATGAACCTTTGGGAACTGGCAGCGAGGGCCAGGAAGAAGAACGCTTGATCTAAGGCTTCGCACGCTCCGTCAGTAGACCTCCAATTCAGCGCTAAAACGCATCGGTGTCGAGAGGGCTGCTCCGAATTCTGGACTAGGGGCTATACACGCAAAGACCCCACCTTTTGCTTCACGGACCAAGGTGGGGCTTTCTCGATCTAGGTCGTCCGGAGGGACATACACTCTTCAGTGCTGAGAAAAGGTAATTTGGGCGCAAGAGAGCTCCGGCGGTCCGTCGCGGGATTCCAGTTGGCGGTGTGGCGCGCGCGACCGGCCTTCAGAAGGGCCGACGCGCACGCCGCTGTTTCCTATCTCCCCTTCTTCTCCTCGAGATAGGTGCGATACCCCTTCTGGTCGATGCTCCCGAAACAGATTTCTTGTTGGTCGGCCAAGTGGCGCAGATCGCAAAGCGCATACTCCATCAGATCAGCCACATGGCCGGCGGCGTCAGGATAGAGCGTATTGAGTGCCTCAAGGATGCGCTCGGCCTGAATGGCGGGGGAGTGTGCCGCCGCGCTCATGCTGCGGCCGCCTTGGTGCCGTCGCCTGCGGCCTCCAACAAGAAATCCGCCGCCCTTTGGGCATGGGAAGCCGCGCGGAAGATTGCTTTCTTGTCTTCCTTCAGCGCTTTGAGCCAGCTTTCGATATATGCCGCGCTCTGTCCAAAATCCGGCTCGAGGCCGAGTTGGGTACAGATCATGGCGTTTCCAATCTCCGCAATCAATTCCTCGTTCGCGTAATCCTCGCTTGTGGTAAAGGTCTTGATCCGAGCCAACCGCTTTTCAGAGCCAGTCCAGTGAATTGCTTCATGGGCAAGGGTCGAAAAATAATCTCGCGTGCTGTGAAAAGTGCTGACCGGGGGCATATGGATGTGATCTTTTGCCGGGCTGTAGTAGGCTTGCGGCTCGTCGCTGGTGATAATCTCAGCCCCGGTGCGGGCAAAGAACGCCTCCAGTTCGGGATCGCTCTCGGTGCCAAGGTCGCGCGGGGCCTTGGGACGGATATAGAGGTTCTCTGGCAACCCCTCGATCTGGTCTGCATTGAAAACCCGATAGGCGCGTGCATAGGGGACGTCTTCCTCTTCGCCATCGTCGTTCTTACGGGTGAAGGTGCCATATTTGACCACGGTAGAGGACTTCTCGCCCTTCTTGACCTGCCCACCAAGCTCTTGGGCTTGTTTGTAGGTCATCCAGCGGCTCGACACGAAACCCTGTTTTGCCGCCACAATCCAAAGCATCAACACATTGATACCGCGATATGCCTCGCCATTGTGACGCTCCGGCAAGGCGATACCGCTCGCACTTCCGGTCCAAGGCTTGCGCCAAGGCGGGGTGCCCGCCTCGATCTCCGCAATGATCATGTCCGTGACGTGGCTATATACATCAAACTTTGCTTTCGCCATTTGTGGTCTCCTATGCGTTGCCCTCTCGGTCTTGGTGCCGAAAATCGGGGCGGGGTTTCTGGCGAGGAAGCGCGAAGCGTGCCCCTCTCCTGAAAGCCTGCCTCCCGGCGAGGGCAGGAGGGGGACCCGTGCAATGCCGCAAACCAAGCCCAAAGCGGAGGGGGATCACCCGGCCACGCAGTTCGGCAAAGCCGAGACCGTGGTTGGGGAGACCGCTTTGGGCGCAGTGTTTCGGGGTTGCGTGGGGGAACCGGCGGTTCCCTACTTGGACGCGCTAGCAGCGCGGCCCAAAGGTGTCAGGGGCGTTCGGCTTGTCCGAATCCCCCTGAGCAAGAGATTGACGCACTCGTTCGGAGATCTTCCTCTACCCTCTCGACAGGTCTTTCCAGCCCGTCAGGGCCTTGCAGGCGACGAGCGGAACGGCCCCCATTTAGCGAAGAGACGTGAGGAGACTTGTGGGAAGACCTGGTGAGCGCGCCCGCGAGCGTCACCCGCATGGGCCGAGACAGGCGGTGCAGGGGGACCAGGACCGAACCGGGAAAGGGCTGGCTCGTGAGAGACAGGCCGCCCCGGTCGCAGCCGGGACCATCGCGCCGATCGGCTTGGGGGCCGCCTTGGCGGGCCTAGCGCGCAATCCTCGTGAAGCGAGGAGGTGCCCTGAAAAGACGCTCACCCATTCTCCAAATGCTCTTCTACTTCTTGGAAGAGGCCCATCTGGCCTTCCCAATCAAACACACCAGGTCGAACACCTGCCCCCGATGAATTCAAATCGCAGCTGACCCATCGAGAGACACACGAAACCCGGTCCTCTATTCCGATCAATCCGTCTCGGGAAGGCTTCCTTTGGATCAGCCCACGGCGGTAGGGGCGGCGCAAAGCCGCCCCTTGTCCCTGTTTATTCGGTGACGGGATCATCGTCGCGTTTGGGGAAGGCGACCATCTCGACATTGGGGAACATGTTGTGACGGACCTGGATCGAGGTGATCTCGCCGGCATCGTTCTGGTTGATGAAGACGACCCCGCAGGTGTCCCAGAAGTTCTTGCCATCCTTCTCACCGGTTTTGACGCGGAGTTTCATGTTTTGAGCGGCCATTGGTTTATCCTTTCATGCTGGCGTTTCGATGAACCCGCCAAACAGGGTGCAAGTCGGGGCAGTCAAAGGCTCATTTGACTTCGCGAGGAATGGCCCGCAGGGCCAGGGGAAATGAGCCATTGAAGGCCGTAGGCCGGCTGCCGCGCGACCCTGTAGGTTTCATCTCTCCGAAACGCCGAATGCAAAGGAGACCAGAGGGGCCGCAACAGGAGCTCCGCCAGGATCGAAGCGATAGGATGGCAAGACCGGGTTGACGCCTGCGGCTGATCGGTCGGATCATCAACCAGAACGATGGCGCATCCCTCGCGCGCCTGGAACAAGGGAACTGTTTCTATGTCGAGTTGGTTTGTTCGTAGACGCGTTGAAGAGAAACTGAACCGAATAAACAGGGACAAGAGACAGCGGGAGACACCCCGCCTTTCCGCCCATCTGCTGATCCTCATGTTGGGAAGCCTTCTTGGGTTGGCTCCGACCCAAAGCCCTGCAGAGATGATCCGCGCGTCTACGCTCTACATGATCGATGGCGACACCGTGGCGATCGGTGAGTTGCGATATCGCCTTGTCGGCTATGACACGCCAGAAACCTATCGGCCGCGCTGCTCCTATGAGAAAGCGCTCGGAGAGGCCACCACGAAGCGTGCACGCGAGCTGGTCTACAATGCCGGGATGGTGGAGTTCATCGTGCTGCCGGGACGCGATAAATATGGTCGGGGCCTTGCGCGGATCTTGATCCGAGGCAAAGATCTTGGGCGGCATCTGATCGGGGAGCGCCTCGCGCGACCCTACAACGGCGGCCGTCGGCAGAGCTGGTGCCGATAACAGGCCCACAGCCCGCGCAGCGGTTCCGGGCGAATAGCCCAAGTCCGGGCGGCGCGGGGCTGATGCCCTGAGCCGCCCGGACAGAAACCAGTCAGGACCGGCGGATCATGCGGCCGGCTGAAACGATACTTTGAGCCCAAGAGCTTTGGCGACTTTCAAAACCGTTGAGAGAGTAGGATTGCCTTCTCCTGACAGCGCCTTGTTTAAACCAACGCGGCTCATTCCGACTTCATTGGCCAGCGCGGTCATGTTCCGCGCACGCGCAACGGTCCCAAGCGCGCGGGCAATATAGGCCGGATCATCGCCACCTTCCTCCATAACCGCTGCAAGATAGGCCGCAATCTCTTCCTCGGACTTGAGGTAGTCAGCGGTATCATAGCGGGCAAATGTCACTTCTTTCATTACTCAGTCCTTCCATTCTCCAGCTAGTGCCTTGGCCTGCTTTATGTCCCGGCGTTGCGAGGACTTGTCTCCTCCACAAAGTAAGACGACAACATACTGACCTCGACGCATGTAATAGACTCGATACCCTGGCCCGTAGTTGATCCGCAGTTCAGAAACGCCATTGCCGACAGGTTCGGCATCGCCTGAATTTCCGACGGCAAGACGATCAAGTCGCGCAGTGATCCGGGCAATGGCTCGGTGGTCCTTCAAGCCGGACAACCACTCATCAAAGATATTGCTTCGGATCAACTCAACCATGTGACAACTATAGTTTTCGCCCCCAAAACTGTCAACTATAGTTGACAAAAATGGCCCCGCGCTGGTGCTTAGCGACGGGGCCAGTTGTCATTGGTTAAGAGGTGAGGAAAACTGTTCTCAACAGGGATAGCTTGGATTCAATGCCTGTTGCTGTCAATCCAGCGGCTCAAAAGTTCGCGGCTGCGAAAACACTCATCGGGAACGGCTGAACGTTTCATACGGGCGATGCGCTCGGCGAAGGCCACCTGTTTCGAGGTGGGTCTCAGATTGGCATCGCTGGCTCTGGCCCGAACAAGTTGGGCATCGATCCATTGGCTGAGATTCTGACGCGATGTGGTGGCCTCCCATGGCAGGACGCTCTCGTTCTGCTGAGCCAATGCGCGAGCATAGGCCATCTGCTTGGGGGTGGGCAGCGTCGCCGGTGAGGCAAATGTCTTTTGTCGTACGTGGGACATCGGGCAGCTCCTGTCGTTGATCCACTGCGACACCACAATAGAACAATACAGGAACAAAAGCAAGGTTTGGAATGCAGAACCCAGCTTCGATCCCCATGCTTTATTGGGCTTTCAACTCATGAAGCGGGGCGCTTTCGCGCCCCGCCGTTGGCTTCACTCCATGCCTTCGGGGAGCCATGCATCGATCTTTGCGGCCTGTGCCTCGGTGATCCCATGGGCCTGGCGCAGGTCCGTATCTCCGGCCAACAGAGCTTCCAGCTTTGCCACCTTCTCAGCCTTTTTCAGCTTGGCAAATGTCGTGGCTGTGGGGTGGCCCTCGGACAGGTCCAGAAGATCGCGCCACAGTTCGTTGAGGTAGGATCCGGCCACGCGGGAAAAGAAGTTCGCCGCGTTTGGGGTCCACACCTCGCGGATACGGGGCTGCGTCTCCTTGTCGATCATCGCAACCAGCGGCTCACAGCCCCCGCCATACTGTGCCGCAAGGAACCGGGCCAATTCACCACGTACATGTTCGGGGCCTTTCTTGCGGAACGCGCGGAACGACGCACCAAGGTCTTTCGCTTCCCACATGTTGCGCGGCGGATTGGCGGTCAGGCGCTCGTCAAGCGCATAGCCCTCTGCCTCGGTCGAGGGCCAGTTCGGGACTTCGGTTGTGGCGATGCCAAGCGGGTTGTTCCAACGCAAGGCATGGCTCAACTGATAGGCCAGAAGGTCGATCAGAAGATCGGGATCGCGCAGCGCTGCATGTTGGCGCGCGCCACGCGCGATGCGGCCCAAATCGTCACGCAGTTTCTGGCTGATGGGCGACTTCGGCGCACCCGTGCTTGCGTGGTCTGATTTGCTCAGAACACCCGCATCAATGGCGGCGGCTTTGTCTTCTTTGAGGACAAGACCCTCATAGGTCTTCAACACACCGCTCTGACCCACATAGATCAAGACACCTGCGACGGATTTCTGTTTGTCGGACCATTGTCCGGCGAGAGTGGCCTCCAACGCGGCGAGTTCCTCAGCTCCTGCATCGTCCAGAACCTCGCTCGCTGCCAGTTCGTCATAGCGCGCGCTGTCTTCCTCAGACAGTTCCCCTTCCTCTCGGTAGATGCGGCTGACCTTGCGTTCTTCCAACTCGTAGTATCCGACATAGGTTTCGCTCAGAGCCTCAGCCCATTTCCAGCCTTCGGCCTTCATGGCGTCTGCGTCGGCCTCCAGCTTCTTGGCGAATAGCTCATTCAAGAGCGACACATCATCAAGGTAGGTCTGCTCGGCAAAAAGATCGCCAGTCACCCGCCCACCTTCTGCCTGATATGCCTCCAGCCCGACATAGACGGCGCGTCGGTCCGTCTGCCCGACAGAGTCAGGCTTGAGCATCTGCTTGATCCGATGATCGCTATAGCCTTCGCCGCGCACATGCTCGAGAACGCTCAGAGTGTTGGCCTCGTCCTCGCTGATCGTGAACGCCGCGGCATTGGACAGGGTGATGTCTCCGGCCTTCAACGCATCCAGCACCGATACAGGCAAGCTTGCCAGCTTGAGGCGGCGATAGACATGCTGTTCATTGACGCCAAAGGCGAGTGCGATGGAAGGGGCTGGAACACCGCGCTCCGCCATAGCGCCATATTCGCGGATTTCGTCTGCGGGGTGGGGTTGTTCGCGTTGGTGGTTCTCGCTCGAAGCCCAAACCGCGGCTGTCGCTTGATCCGGTGCGATCTTCACGGAAACCGTTGCAAAGCGCGGATCATCTTGCAGCGTCTCGAGGGCGCGAAGCCGACGCCCTCCGGCCACGATGCCAACCTTGCCTGTTTCGTCGCGCAGCCCTGCGAGGTTTTGAATCAGGCCAAGCTGGCGAATGTTCTCGGCCAGCGCCTTGATGCCCTCGGGGCTGAACACGGTGCGCGGGTTCAGATCGGACACATAGAGATCGCCAAAGGGGATCTGTTCGGTCGGGGCGGTAATCGTCTCTTGCATGGTCATGGGTCTTTTCCTTGTCGTCTTGTTTGCGTTTGTGGTATTGCTGCCCCAGCCCTTCGGGGCTGGAGCGAGGGGGCCTAGATGGCCCCGTGTTGTTTCAGGAAGGCGGTTCCGATCTTGGCTGAAAGGCCGCCTTTCCCAACCAGCGCCCATGCTTCTGCGATACGCGCCAGTTTCCAATCATTGCTCATGCACTCACCTCCTTTCCGGCGCGGGTCGCGCCTGTCGAGCACCGCCCCTTTCAGGGCGGGCCGAGTTCAATAGTCTTCGGGCAGGAGGATGGTCAGGACGCGGCGGGTCTTGTTCAGGTCCGCGCAATCGTCGGAACCGAACTCATAGCGCGTGTCGTAGAGGTCCAGTTTCCAGTAGAGCCGCACCTCGCGCTCGCCTTCGGTCACGGTGAAAATGCCAAAGTCATGCGTCCCGTGCGGGTCGTTGTCTTCGGTGAATTCGCTGAACTGCATCACCGCAACCATGATCGCCACCTGTGCCTCATGCGACAGGGCCGCAACGCCGCGCGTCATGACGATCCGGCCGGGAACTGTGAAATCAGCGCCCCATGTGGTGCGAAACTGGTCGTTCTGCTTGGCGATCAGCGCAATCCGCGCCGCCGCGACCTCGTCGTCTACGGTGATCTGAATAGGTTCTTTCGCCATTTGTGGCCTCCTATGAGTTGCCCTCTCGGTCTTGATGCCGAAAATCAGGGCGGGGTTTCTGGCGAGGAAGCGCGAAGCGCGCCCCTCTCCTGAAACCCTGCCTCCCGGCGAGGGCAGGAGGGGGACCCGCGCAATGCCGCAAACCCAGCCCAAAGCGGAGGGGGATCACCCGGCCACGCAGCTCAGGCGAAGCAGAGACCGTGGTTGGGGAGACCGCTTTGGGTGCAGTGTTTCGGGGTTGCGTGGGGGAACCGGCGGTTCCCTAATTGGACGCGCTAGAAGCGCGGCCCAAAGGTGTCAGGGGCGTTCGGCTCGTCCGAATCCCCCTGCGCAGGGGATCGACGCACTCGAGCGGAGATCTTCCCCGACCCAATCGCCAGGTCTTTCCAGCCCGTCAGGGCCTTGCAGGCGACGAGCGGAACGGCACCCATAAAGCGAAGAGACGTGAGGAGACTTGTGGGAAGACCTGGCGAGAACAACGGGCCTCGTGAGCTCGCGAAGTATCAATCGCGCTTTCCTGCCAGGACTTGGAAAAAAGAATGGCAAACTTTGCCACACATCTTGTCATAGTTATGTTGTATTGGTTACTATCGCTAAACGAAGGAGTATCTCCAATGGCAACGATGAATGTTTCCCTTCCTGGCCCCATGAAAACTTGGGTTGAAGGTCGGCTGGAAGACGGCAGCTTTAGCAACACCAGCGATTACGTTCGCCATCTTATTCGGCAAGATCAAGAAAGAACACAAGCTATCAGCGCTCTGCAGAGCGCCATTGATGAAGGCGTCAATAGCGGCGAACCCGAGCCATTCGACTTCAAGTCTTTCAAGGCACGGATGCGCGAGCGGCATGTCCGGACGTAACCTCTCAGCCTACCGATTGACACCTGCCGCCCAAGCAGACTTGGAAGATATCTGGCTCTACTCGTCTCAACAGTGGTCGGTCACTCAGGCCGACCGATACGTTGACATACTGGAAGATATTTTTGAGCGCTTGCTCTTCATGCCGGAGATGGCGCGGGAACGTCCAGAGTTCGATCCTCCCATCCGCATCCATCCGAGTGCTGAACACCTTGTCATTTATCGAATTGAGCAAGATCTTCTGGTGATCCTGCGTGTTCTCGGCGCGGCGCAAGACTGGCAAGCAATGTTGAGAGCGCTGGATCATTGAGAGAAACGCGCTTCGGGACAAATTCCCATCAACATAGGCGAGTTGGAAGCGGTCTTGCTCAAATAGATTGAGAAGTATGGGCCGAGCGAGAAAGCAAAGCGCGCTATCAATCGCGCGACGACTATGAAAGCAGATCTTGGGAACGACTTTGCGGAGTTAGGGCAAACCCGGCCGCGGACATCCGGTCGATGGCCACGATGCTGCAGTGCGGCCCTTCAGAGGAGACATTCTCTGCGACTGCAAATAGGACGACTTCAAAACCAAAAGCTGAACGCCGAAACGAGTGGTTGTCGCGACGGCCGAAGTATGGCGAGTCTTCTAAACGCGGCTATCAAGACCACCCTCCATTTTGGCACACAGTGAAATTAGTGGCCTGTTTATTCTTTGTTCTCTCCAGTAGTATGCGACTGTTCCCATGAGGTAGTGAGGAAAGAATGAGGATCAGAGGCAGTCAATTCATTGAATTCGCTTACGGGGATAAGCGAAAGGACAAGTCAAAAGCGAAGAGCATAATTGATGATCTCGAGCTACCTTATGATCCTGCGAAAGATCGGTACAAACAGTTTCGCGAAGCAATGGCTTCTTATGAGGATAAGGCCATTTCGGATCAGCAGTTCCTAGCACTTCATACGAAGGTAGCTCCCAATAAGTCCTCCGGTTATAGAGTTCTCAGCCAAAACTACCTCGATCTAAAGGAGGATCATGCACTTATATGGCAAGGTCGAAGCCCCATTGAAGCGAATATCGCGGGCCTGCGGGTTACAACTGCATGGTACCTACGTACCGAGGCCAACAACCAAAGAAGGATAATTTTCCTCCACTTTGGTAAAGAGCAACTACCCAGAAAGAAAGAACGAGGCTTGCTCACCGTGCTCCGAATGGCTCAACCAGATTCGGCAGGAGTTGGTATCCTCAATATACAGCCAGGAACGCTAATCACGGCGACCCGGTTGAACCAAGAAGAGGCTGATTACCTACACGAACGGGCTGAAAAATTCTTGTTAATTGCACAGGACCTTAGATCGGCTGAATAGAGATCAGGTAACTCCGCGTTGCCTGTCGCTCGGCGCAGCTATGCCAAGATCAAAAGGTCGTACATTGAAGCGGTTGGGCAAGCCGAATCCGTATTCGGCACTTATCACGACGTTAACTGTACAGGTTCTCAATTATTGCAAACAGTTCTCGTGGTGTGCCCCCAACTTCTATGTTGCCAAGGCGAGGCGCCGCGCGCCCCTTGTACCACTTTTGAACCTCTCCTTGGTCAGTCTGTCGGCTCCCTTTTTCAAAAATATCGCGGTATCGCTGCGGAGAGATTCCGTAAAAATGTTCTATCGAAACTGTGGCGGCATCGGGTGTGTCCGGTACGATAATATCCTCAAACAGGCTCTCAGTTTTGCTCTTTGGGTACGGCTCGATGAAAACAATTCGTTCGACACCTGATGCCACGAGATGCTTTGCACAGTTATGGCATGGGTATGTCGTCACAAAGATGGTCGAACCTTTGACAGACCTACCAAGACGCGCAGCGTCCGCAAGTGCATTCATTTCAGCATGAACCATACGCCCGTACTCAGTGACACCTGAAACAAGCGACTTCTTGATAGCCTTTCGATGATCCGGGTCGTTCAAGATCTCTTCAACTGTACGGTCTTCGGGTATTAGCCCTTGCTTCTTCAGGATGCCCAGGAAATCAAATATCATGCGGTTGATCTCATTCTTGTTGGCTTCACCCCCAAGATCAATGTCGCGTCGCTTATTTCCCTCTTCGTCCCAGTAGTTGCCTCCGCCGTACTTTGGAACTTCATTGCATCCAATAGAAATAAGATCGCCCGACGGGGTGCAAATAGCCGCACCGACTTGTCTCGACAAATCGACTGACCTCAGCGAAGCAGCCTTGGCCATGTAGCTACCGAACTCATCTGAAGTTGGAGCCACATTATTTCTTCCGAAGAATGCTTTAATGAATCGTTGGCTGGAGTGCTCAATTGATGCTTCAGAGGTTCCATCGAAGAAAACATCTCCAAGATGGAAGATTTTTGAAATCCGCTGACCTCGGTCTTCGGCTTTTTCGTTTTGATCGATGGCGATCAACTGATCCGCATGCTGCTCACATCTTTCATTGTCCCAACCATGTTGTTCAGTCCGAATTCTTCCAGTCAACGAACGTCTTCGTTGTTCCAAAGGGGTGACAACTGAGACCTGCACAAAGCGTTTTCCGAACGCCTTTGTGAGAAGCTCAATCTCTTCGGGCAACTTAAGTTGGTCGATGATGAATGCATGCTCATCAAGCGGTATAACGGCTTGCTCATCCAGTTTTGCCTCATCCGTTTCGCCGCTTGCCGCAGCGGCGGAGCGCCTAAAATCGACAATTTGCCTGATAGCCTCGGATGCAAGAACGGCATTATTACCAAACGCCTCCCGAACGGCATTGCCCTTCTTGATCTTGTTGTGGAGTACGGATGTGGGAGCTTCCACAAAGCCTGTGCCCTTGGCAGTCAGTAGTCGATCCATCTCCTTGCTAAGAGAAATCGTTGTCGGGGTGTAGTCCATCTTCTTCAGCGTTGCTGCAAGGCTTTCACTCGCTTCGTGGATCGGGCATCCGATTGGACCAACCAAACCAAAAACTAGCTCGACACGGCTTCGCATGAAGAAATCTTTCCATAGTTATCAACACAATATTTTGCCTATTATCACGTTCCGTCAAGGCAAGTCTTGATCTGAACGGGCCATTGCATCAAAGTGGTCATGCTTGGTGGGGAGGCAACAATGGACCATAAAATGGATCAAAATGTGATGCAGAGCAACCAACCGCAGGCCCAAGCGCAAGACGATCAGACGCGTGATCTAGAACAGGAGCGCCGTGTCTACGAACGTATGCTTGAGCGGCAATCCGAGGCATCACGTCAGTATAGTATGGGAAAATTTAGATCTGCGTGAGGCTGGTCTAAATACACGCTGAATCCTACTCAAGCGACTAATCCATTGAGTTCTATATCTTTTAGCGCGCCATCATATACTCACTCTTGAGAACCAACAGCGTCATGATCTCGTCATCTCCTACGCGGAATGACTGCTCACAAAGCTCATGTCGGTCGGCCCCCTCGGTATCGAACCAAGTATCCGCGTCCATAAGTGAAAGCGAGATGTCGTCTCGGGCACCCTTATGCAGAATATCGTAGGCATTGCTTTGCGGATCGAGGGTCCGCCGCAGAAACCACCGCTCCCCGACACTCTTTGACCGCTTGAACCAGTTTAAGCCGTTGCGGCTATAGGAAGCCAAAAGGCTCGGTTCGAAGTCAAGATCTACCAATCTGTACGCCATGGCCGTCTTGCTGACAGAAAAGGCGTCTGAAAGAAGACGCACGGTGCGCATGTCGAGTTTCTTGAAGTCGCTCAGCGCGCTCTTGAGCATGAACTCTGGCATCAACAGCTCTGAGGCGAACCGGTTCGCACCCTTCTCCCGGGACAATCCTCGTTCCCGCCCCCTACTGCCCCCGATATCCTCTTTGGCACAAAACAGATGCTCTCCCCTGTGCCATTCCCAGTGCCCCAGTTCGTGTGCGAGGGAGAACCTCTGGCGCCGTAGATTTCCATGCGCGTTATTCACGGCGACTATCGCGCGGCCGACGTCAGCTCGACCATGGATGCAAGCCTCACATCCGTCCATTTCCCGGTAGTCGACCTTGGCACCTTGAAGCCAGGCAATGGCTTCAAGGTCGATGTCTTCCGGTCGCTTCAGGCGCAAAGCCTGTAGGACCTCCTCAGCACGACGCGGAGAATGGGTCATTCATCATCGCCCTTTTTGTCGGGCCAAGCGTCATCGTCGAACAGGTCCTCCAGGTCCTTCTCGATCCCTTTTCTGTCTCTCTCGGAGAGCTTCTTTCCATGGCGCGCGGCGACCGTGTCCGGCATGAAGCTGTCGGGTCGGCTCCCTAGCCTACGCTGGGACATAGAGACAACATTCTGGTTGTGCGCCGCACGATCCTTCTCAGCCGCGGCCTTGGCTTCCTTCATTGCCATTTTGGCGACCTCGTCTTTCGCGGTCTCCAGCCAAGCCCTCATGCGATCACCGAAAGTAGCAATGTCCTCCCCGGCCTCCTCAGCCTCTTTCCGAACATCCTCGACTGAGGCATTCGTGATAGCTTCGTCGATTTCCTCCGCCAGGCGATCTTGAAAAGTCTTCTTATCATTCGCCATCGAGCATCTCTTTCATTTCAGGGTGGGCGTTGCGTGTCCTTTTGACCCGCTGCACCACCGTGTTGTATTCCCTTTCATTCCAGTCGAGGCCCGTCATGATCTCGGACTTCGATTGCCCTTCCTCCAGAGCCAGGAGGTATAGCTGTGCATCGTCATCACCCTCGAACAGCGCCATAAAGCGGGCCATGAACTCTTTCTCGAAGAGCTGCCCTTCCTGGTTGCACGACGAGGCGATGTCCTTCGCGGCCTCCATGTCCTTGTCGGTGTTCTTGCGAAACCCGATCCTGGGGCGCTCTGATGCAATGCTCCTCATCACACCGGAGAGAAAGTCGATAAGAGCAACACCTTTGGGCCATTGGCGCGTCCCGGTGATCTCGCTCTTCATCACCCTCATGACGGCCTCTTGAAGGACCTCCTCCTCGTCACCGGCCCGGTTGTTTCGAATGCACCAGTTCCGCGCCTTCTGAAGGAGCATCCTGAGTGCGACATCATCGCGGAAGAGAAGGTCCAGTTCGTCGGTGAATTCCTTGAGGGTATGGAACTCCTGGGGTGTGTCTTTCGCCATGCCAATCGCCATATTCGCTGCTCTTCAAATGTATATGCAAACGCAGCGACCTTCCGCGGTCAAGAAAATCCAAAAAAAATCTGAAAGCTGCGAACGCCAACCCTCTTGTGCCGCGCATACACCTTTGAAGGCGCCTGCTGCGGGCGTCGAGCAGGCAATAAGAGGATCACTGCCATGACTACCGAACAGATGGAAATCGAAGATCTCCAGTCCGCCGTGAAGGCCGGCCGCAAGCCCCGCGACCACGGACCCTACAAGGTTCAGGTCGGCGACCACGATCTCAAGTTCACCGACGCCGTCATCTACGATCCGACGCCCACCGGCCGCCAGATCATCGAGGGGGCCGGCTTCCGCAAGGCCGAGGAACACCTCGTGTTCCAGGTGCTGCGCAACGGTGAACTTGAAGAACTGCGCCTTGAGGAAACCACGGACCTGCGCCCCGGTCAGGTCGAGCGCTTCCTAGTATTCCCGAGCGCGCAGTCGTTCCGCTTCGACATCGATGGCAAGCGCCTCGAGTGGGGCCACAAGGTCATCAGCGGGCGCGTGCTCAAGAAGCTGGCCGGGGTCGAGCCCTCCAAGTTCGCCGTCTGGCAGGTGATCCCGGGCAAGGATGACATCCTGGTTGGCGACACCGATCTGATCTGCCTCGCGGATGCGGGCCTGGAGCACTTTTTCACCGGCGTGCCGCAGACCACGGAAGGGGGTGCGGCGTGAGACTCCTCCCCCGTCAGGATCGCCGCTACCTCGAGGGGCGCGGGATCCCCGCTCGCGAGGTCACCGAAGGCGGGAAGAAGGGCGTGATCCTCACCGGGATCACGCTGCCGGAAGGCAAGTATCAGGTCGCCCAGGCGGATATCCTGATCCTGTTGCCTCCTGCGTATCCCGATGTTGCGCCTGACATGTTCTACGCAGTTCCGCACCTCACTCTTGTTACCAGTCAGTGTGAACCGCGCTGCACTCAGGTGCGGGAAACCCACGCGGGCCAAACCTGGCAGCGCTGGTCTCGCCACAACAACCAGTGGCGCCCCGGCACCGACGGCATCTGGACCATGCTGAAGCGGGTCGAAGAGGCCCTGGAGGTGGCGGCATGAAGCGCAGCGACATCACCCTCCACGCCCGTCATCGCGACAAGCTGCAGGCGCTGCTCGCGCACCCCCGTGGGCACGAGGGCGCCGCCTACATGCTACTTGGCAAAAGTGAGATCGCGCAGGACCTTTGGGACCTCGAGCCGCGGACCCGTTACACCTCCTACGAGGTAATCGCGATCCCGCAGGAGGACCGCCTCGATGCCAGCGACAAGCACGTCACCTGGAATACCAACTCCTTCGCTCAGCTCTGCCGCCGGGCCAAGGAGGAAGGCCTGGTGCCGGCAATCGTTCATAGTCACCCGGGAGGCTTCGACGGTTTCTCGGACCAAGACGACCGCAACGAACGCGACCTCTTCACTATGGCCCGGAACCGTAACGGCGAGGGGACACGCCTGGTGAGCGTCGTGCAGGTCGGTGACGGCTTCTACCGGACGCGGGTCTGGGAAGACGACATGACACCCCTGCCCTGTCATCGCGTGACCGTCATCGGCACTCGGCTCGAGATCCAGTCGACCGACGTGCCGACTCCGTCGGAAGCTTTGGCCCGGCAGGCACTGGCCTTCGGGCCGGAGGTCAACGGGCTCCTCAATCAGCTCTCCGTTGCCGTAGTAGGCTGCGGCGGCACCGGAAGCCCGGTGGTCCAGCTCCTCGCTCGCCTCGGCGTGGGGCGCATCGTGGTCATCGACAATGACGTGGTCGAGCACTCCAACCTGAACCGCCTGTATGGCGCGACCCGGAAGGATGCTCACAACGCGGTGCCCAAGGTCGACGTCATGGCGCGGGAGGTGACGATGATGGGCCTCGACGTCGACATCCGGTCGATGAACGGCTGGGTGGATGCGCCGCATATCCGTGACGCGCTAAAATCCTGCGACGTCATCTTCGGATGCACGGACGATCACGCCGGGCGCCTCTACCTGAACCGCGTGGCGCACTTCTACCTGATCCCGGTCATCGATGTCGGGCTGGTCCTTATGCCACATGACGATGGTGAGCCCGGCCTCCTCGAGATGGCCACGCGGGTCAGCGTGCTGTTTCCCACGTCGGCGTGCCATGGCTGCCGCGGCACAGTCGATCGCGTCAGAGCTCGCGAGGAGGACCTCCAGCGATCCGATCCCGCCGAATACGAACGGCTAAAAACCGAGGCTTATGTTCGAGGCGGGGGTAATCCAGCGCCAGCAGTTGTGACCTTCACCTCCGAGGCGGCCACCATGGCGGTGAACGAACTCCTTGCTGGTCTCATCGACTTCCGCGGCGGCGGTGGGTGGACATGGCAACGCTATCGCAAGCTCGACAAGGGCATCGAGCGTTCACAGGCGGCGCAGCCCCGGCCGGACTGCCCGGTCTGCGGCAGTGAGGAATACTGGGGCCTCGGCGACGTCGACCCATTCCTGGATCGTATCGGGTGAGTGGAATGATGATCGACATTGTGCGGAAGAGCCTTGAGCTCTTCCGCGTCATTCCACGAAGTGACCTGCTTGCCAGAGTAACACCCACACACCCGACGCCGGATCAGATCGTGCCGGGGGAGATGATCATCGTGCGCGATGGCGTCGACAAATGGGCCTGCTTCCACTGCCCCAGTGGGTGCGGCGAGACCATCAAGCTGTCCCTCAGCAAGAACCGGATGCCCAGATGGACGGCCATGTCAGACTGGCTGAGGCGCCCGACCATCTCGCCGTCAGTCCGCCAGACGAACGAATGCCGGTGTCACTTCTGGATCCGGTGTGGGCGGATTGATTGGTGCAGGGATAGTCCTCGCCATGAACTTCACAGCACTGACAGAGCGAAACTGGATTTCGTAAGAAATGGAAGATGGTTCTGAATGGCTGCTTTGCTGAATTGCCAGAGTCTGTTGCGCGCATGCAACGAATGACAGCTTCCCGCCCTTACCGCCGACGTTGTACTACCCGTCTGGCTCTTCAAGCTTCAGCCAGTAGCGGGTGTATCGGCGTTCGCCTGTGCGCGTGAGGGCCTCAATCTCAACAAGTTCCTGCAGATCCCTCGTCGCGGTTGCGCGTGATGTCCCCGTGATCGAGATATAGTTTTCGGCGCTCAGACCACCCTTAAATCCGTCCGGCCCTTCGCGGAACATCCGCAGGGTCGCCTTGGCCTGCCGTTCGTTCAGCTTGTCGCGATGCCGATCGTAGAAATGCGCCTTGGCAATGAAGAAGCCTACACGATCTAGGGTGACTTGCTGCGCGTCCAGTACGGCCTCTGCAAACCATACGAGCCACGGTGTGACATCCAGCGTCTTCTGGTGTTGTTCAAGTTGATCGTAATAGTCCTTCCTCTTTCGCTCGATGGTGAAGGCCAGCGCGATCAGGCTGGGCTGCCCAATGTTCTGAGCTAGGGATTTTTCGGCCAAGGCCCGACCCAAACGGCCATTCCCATCCTCAAACGGGTGGATGCTTTCGAAGTAGAGATGACTCAGGCCCGCACGCGTCAAGGCTGGCAAGGGTGCTTCGGCACCCGGCCCAGTCCGGTTGAACCAGTCGACATACCGGTCCATCTCATCCGGAACCTGTGCTGATGGTGGGGCCTCAAAATGCACGACCGGACGATCGAGACGGCCCGAAACGATCTGCATGGCATCCTCGTGCCGCCGATATGACCCAATGACCTCCAGATGTTTATCGAAGGCCAGAAGCATCTCATGCCACCGAAACAGCGTGCGATGCTCTAACGGCTCCGCATAGGTCGAGTAGACGTCGACTGTCATCTCAGCCACACCCTGCTCGCGAGGTTTGTTCGGATAGCTGCCTGGTTCCAATCCAAGGTGCCGGCGGAGTGAGGACTGCACGCTGCGTCGGTCCAGCATCTCGCCCTCGATGGCACTGGTCTTCATGGCTTCATCGCTCAGCAGATCGATGCGGAGTTGATCACGCTCGGACAGGTTCACATGGTGGACAGCCCCCAGAACCTCGCCCGACGACATTAGAAAGCGCTGTTCAAGCGGTGCCAGCGCTGCTTCGTCATACTGGAATTCCGGCCAGCCAGATATCTGCCAATTCCATGCCATGAGTTATAGGGCCCTCTTCTATAACTCATAGATAGACCATTTTTGAGGTATAGCTGTCAAATCTATACCTCACAGTTCCTCGGCGGCGCTCAGGCAAAGATACCCCTTTGCCACTTTGCTGCGTACAAGTTTCTCGCAGGCTCTGACAGCGTCGCCTTCCGTTGCAAACGTGACCGCCATGCTGCGGCCTCGTGTGCCGATGCGTCCCCAAGATCGGATGACAGATTGTTCTCCAAACAAAGTGGGCTGCACAGTCAATTGATAGAACCGCGCCATGTTCTGGGCCGGATCAATGCGTTCGAGATCGACAGGGTCATGTGCGCCGCTTTGCATGGCCAGAGTCTCGCCTGTCGGGCCTCATCCGTCCAACGACAAATCTGAATCAATCCACCCTGGCCGATTCAGCTTTGTGATGACCCAGCCCCGCATCCTCCAGTCCCTCCTGTTCGGGCAGGTCCTGTAGGCTCTCCATCCCAAACAGCGTCAAGAACCGCTCTGTCGTCACAAAGGTATAAGGTGCTCCACGCCGCGGCGACCTGGGCCCAGTGCCAATCAAATCCCGCGCATGCAGCCGCCCGATCAAGTCGCGGCTGATGTCCTTGCCGAAGATGTCCTTGAGCCCGCCGCGCGTGATCGGCTGGTGATAGGCGATGGCGGCAAGAACGGCGACGTCGAGTTCGCTCAGATCAAGTAGCTGGTCCCCGACATCCGCTGCAGCCCGGATCGTGGGCGCGTAAGCGGGTAGGGTCCGGAACATCCAGCCGCCAGCGACCTGGGCGATCTCGAAGGCCCGCCCTTCCAGATCGGCGGCGAGGTCCTCGACCAGAAGGTCGACCGAAGCCCCCTGCCCCACCACGCGTGCCAGGTCGTCGCGCGGCACCGGCGAAGCTGAGGCAAAGAGCACCGCCTCGATCCGGCGCATCCACTCCCGCCAGCGCAGCTCCGGCGGCAGGTCGGGCAACTCGCGATCCAATTCAGGGTCAGAGCGATCCTTCGCCATCCCTATACCCCGTAAAGCCGGAACGTGTCGCGGCCGGTCAGTTCGCGCACCGCACCGAGGTCCACCAACCGGTCGCAGAGCCGCCGCGCGGCACGATCCGGCAAGGGCAAAGCCGACGGCGCCGCGGCATCGCGGGTCAGGAACATTCCGACCGCGTTGCTGGCCCCCTTAGCGCGAAGCTTCGGCGCGGCCGCTTTCAAACGCGCGGTCCGGCGCGCCAGATCTTCCGCCAGACGCGTCCCCTCGATTACGGATGTCGTCACAGCGCGATGACAGGCGAAGCGAAGATCATCGCCTTGCTTGCGCAGGTCAGCCCGGTTCAGGCCGGTCGCCAGCAGCGGCACAAGATGCTCCCAACTGAGTGCTTGGACGAGGGCCGCATCCGCGAGGATCAACGCGGGCACATCGGACCGAGGCGCTTCGGTCAGCACCGCCTCCAGCACCATCGCGGCCCGGGTGACCGGGGAGCCCTGCCCCGCATCCAGCCAACTCGCGATCCGATCAGGGTCGAAAGCCGGCAAGGCTCGGCCCAGAGCCTTGATCGACACCGGCCGGTCCACCGCGCGCCGCCAGGCCAGGTAGGTTTCACCGGCAGGTCCGGGCAGATCGCCGGGGCGCAAAAGGTGTATCGCATCGCGCAGCTCCGCCTCCCGCTCCGGCCGCCCAGAGAACGCGACACAAGCAGCAGCCGCGCGCAGCGCGAGCCTGTCCCGCAACAAGGCGTGGGGGTGGTCAACTCGGCTCAACACAAGATGCAGGTGGTTTAGCGCCGCGCCCGATAAAAACGCAACATCTTCAAGGGTTTCAGGACGTGCCGAGGTGACCCAGGCGGGCATCCGGGGTAATGTGTCGAAGTCGCGGATGGGGTCCGGTCGGGCAAAGGTCATGCCTGAAGCCTACATCAGCGCGGCGCTTTTGTCCACAAAATGATGTATAAACCGCCCCACCTTGTCGCTCCTAGCTATGTCCAATAAGTTTGCATTATCGGACATCAAGTAATATGCTCAACGACATGTCGGAAAACCACGAGAAATCGAGCTCAGAGCCACCAAACGGGTCTTCCATCGACGAGGACAACGAGCGAGATCGCCCAGACAGAGAGGAGATCACCCTTCCCTCTCATGTGCCCGGTTCCGGGACCTTGGATCGGCTGGTTGATACAGCTCGCGACTATGCGAGAGCTTCGACGGCCGAGAACACCAACAAGGCCTATGCCGCCGATTGGAAACACTTCACCCGCTGGTGCCGCCTGAAAGGAACAGAGCCCCTCCCCCCGTCACCTGAGTTGATCGGGCTATATCTCGCGGACCTGGCCTCAGGATCGGGCCCTTTCCCTTCGAAGTCCGCGTTCGGACCCCAGTCGGCGTCCCGGCCCCTGTCGGTCAGCACCATAGATCGCCGCCTGTCCGGTCTCGCCTGGAACTACGCACAACGTGGGTTCGCACTCGACCGCAAAGATCGTCACATCGCCACCGTGCTGGCCGGAATCAAGCGCAAGCATGGGCGTCCGCCGGTGCAGAAACACGCCATCCTGCCCGAGGATATCCTCGCCATGGTCGGCACCCTGGGGTTCGACCTGCGTGGGCTACGCGACAGAGCGATTCTACTTCTGGGATATGCCGGTGGTCTCAGGCGCTCGGAAATCGTCAGCCTTGATGTCGGTAAGGATGATATCGAACACGGCGTCCGTGCGCCAGACAGCGGTGGTTGGATCGAGATCTTCGACGATGGCGCGGTGCTGACGCTGAACGCAAAGACCGGTTGGCGAGAGGTCGAAATCGGGCGTGGGTCCACTGACCAGACCTGCCCTGTCCATGCCCTCGAACAATGGCTGCGCTTTGCCAAAATCGACTTTGGTCCGGTCTTTGTGCGCACCTCGCGAGATGGCAATCGCGCGCTTGAAAACCGGCTGTGCGACAAACATGTCGCCCGCCTGGTCAAGCGTACCGTCCTGGATGCGGGCATCCGATCCGACCTGCCCAAGAAGGCCCGCCTGGCGCTGTTCTCGGGCCATTCCTTGCGTGCCGGACTGGCCAGCGCGGCCCAGGTGGACGAGCGTTTCGTACAAAAGCATCTGGGCCACGCCAGCGCCGAAATGACCCGCCGCTACCAGCGTCGCCGCGACAGGTTCCGCGTGAACCTGACCAGGGCCGCAGGGTTGTAGATATCTAAACCAGCAAAATGCAAAAGACCTTCCCCGCGGGGAAGGTCTGTTCAGTTCAGGCAGAGGGCGGGTTTAGTCAAGATTGTCCAGCATCTGCTGCACCGCCTGTTCCAGCTTACGCCGGTCGATGGTGGTGAAATCGCGATTCAGGCGGATTTCCAACCGACCCGAGGCCGCGGTGCATTTCGCCCTGCCCTCGCGTCGCTCCAGCTGAAAACTGGTCTTGGCCTTGCCTGCGGCGGGGGCTTTGGGCTTGGGCGCGGCGGTCTGCACCCCCTGCCCGTCCTGGACCGCGCCCAGCCCCGCCGCACGACGCAGCACGCCCAGCTCATCCATAACCGAGCGGTTCTCCCAGCCCTCGAGATCACTGCGAATATGACCAGCCAGCGCGGGGTCCTGATCAAGTTGTTGGGCCAGCGCTAACCCGAGGGCACGGGGGATCTCGTGCGGGTAGATCAGCGCCCCACCGATCCGCCCGATCACCTTGATGAAGGTGCGGATATACGAGCGTTTCTGATAACCCGCCGACTTGAACAGAACGGCCACAGCCTTGTCCGGGTCGGTTTCCTGTGTGCCAGGTTCGGCGGCATAGTCCACGGCCAGCTTGGCCATCTCGGCAAAGGAGATGTCCTTGCGGACCATGTTTTCGTCGACCATGCGGCGATAGAGCGATTCCAGGCTATCCCCGCGCGGCGTGATCGCCGCCGGGATGCGGGCCCAGAGATCATCGTCTGTTTCCTCGTACAGCGCGCGATAGGCCGAGAGCCGCCGAAAGCCCTGGATCAGCTCGAACTTGCCATCCTCGCGCGGTTCGACCCGGATAGGGTTGGACAGACCGATGTCCTGAATCGACTGCTTCAGCTCGTCCAGTTCGGGGTCGGGGCCGGGGGCCCGGTCGCGCGTCAGCTTGTAGGTTTCCACGGCGTCCAGCGGCAGCACCTCGAGCACGAGGCCCAGCTTTTTCAACCGGACATGCTCGTGCGCAAGGGCGTCGTTCTCGGCGCGGATCTGCGCCTCCACCTGTTGACGCTCACGCGCAGCGCCAGCGGTTTCGCTGATCGCGGTGGCCATCGGGCCGCGCCGGGCAGGGCGGTCCTCCTTCCCCGCGGGGAAGGTTTCGGTGGCTGGCTCGGCGCTGGGATCGGGCAAGTCGTCGGGCAGGTCATCGGGCATCGAGATATCGAACATGCGGCGTTTGCGGCTCATGAATGTCTCCTTAAATCTTGTCCCAGGCCTGCACGACCGAGGCTTTGAATTCGTCGTACCCCCGATCAAAGGTCGCACGTGCACGGCGCCAGGTTTCGCGGGTCATGTCGCGATAGTCGATCTCATACACCGACGAAAGGAAGCGGCCGGACTGTTCGACCGCGCGAGTCATCTCGATCGGGTGCTCTGTTACATGATCGCCAAAGACCTTACGAAACGCCTCGAGCATCGCGCGGTGCAATTCGTTGCCCGGCTCGAACCGGGTCATGACAAACCGAATGTCGGCAAAGGCCTTAGGCAGGCCAATCTTCCCCGCGGGGAAGGTCGCGTCGAACCCGTGGCTCAGATCCTCCAGCGCTTCGGACAGCTGACCGATAAAGCTGGTGGTCGAGTCATACTCCCAATAACCAGGGCCCGACGGCACATACAGCATGTCCGCAGCAAAGACCGCATTCATCGACTGATACCCAATCGCCGGCGGGCAGTCGAACAGGATCAGATCATAGTCGTCATCGTTCAGCGTATCGAGATAGCGCGACACCGCTGCAAAGAACGACCATTCCGGGTTCAGGTGGCGGTACTGGGCGCTGGCAAACTCGACAAAGGCGGCGTTGGCACAGCTGGGAATGATGTCGATCGTGGACCAGGCGGTCGGCTTGATGAAGTCCGGCGTGCGCAGGTTCTCTAGCCCCATGTCCCGGATCGAGGTGGGGATGCGGCGCTGGGGCAGGGCGGCCCCGCTGGCGGCCCCGGTTACGGCGGCGTTCATGCGGTCGGTTTCCCGGATCAGGTCACGCGCCATGATGCCCCAGACGGTATAGTCTTCGGCCACGTCGGATAGCCCCATCGAGTGGGACAGCGTCGCTTGCGGATCAAAGTCAACCACCAGCACACGATAGCCATCCAGCGCGGCGGCATGTGCCAGGTGCAAGGCGACGGTGGACTTGCCAGAGCCGCCCTTGAAGTTGGCAACGGCCGCACGAAAGGCGCGCTTGCCAGCGGGGCGCGGCGGCATCAGCGACTTGCGGTTGACCTTCATCCGGCGGCGCAACTCGTTGATCTCCTCCAGGCTGAACCAACGCTGGCGACCATCGGGTTCGACTTCCCCGCCAGGAAGGTTCGGCTCGGCCGCCAGTCGCCCACGAAAGGTGGACTGGTTGATGCCTAGGATCAGCTCGGACACCTCCCAGCTGGAGAACCGCCGCAGCCGCTTGGTGTTCTCTGGGCTGAAGGTCTGCTGCCTTATCCAGCTTTGCATCTTGAGCGACTGCGCCTGCAACCGCGCGAGGTCTTCGTGGGTGTACATGAGTGCCTCCTTAGAACTGAACGTAAAAACTGCCTCATTCCGCAAATACGACGGATTTGCCGAAATGGCAAAGAAAAGATTTAATGTCCTTAACCTTCCCCGCGGGGAAGCTGTATCCCTGGGAACAAGGGATTTGGGCGCGAATCGGCTGCGCAGCGTCGACAGAGGGGCAGGGGGCCTGAAACGTCGGTGAGGNGCTGCGCAGCGTCGACAGAGGGGCAGGGGGCCTGAAACGTCGGTGAGGCCGCAAAGTTTAGGGGACATGCCAAAGCGCCCTACAGTATTTAGAGTGACATTCTTGACCAAATGGGGGACACCCTGTATGTCCCCCATAACCATAGAACCTCTTCTTTCTTTCGAAATAAGGATTAGAGAAACACCCCGCCCCGGAACCGCCCTTGACAGAATCGAAGTTCTGGACGCAAATTGGCGAAGATTGGTAAAGAGCGTTGGAAGCGCGCGCCGTTTACTGATTTTGAGGCAGATACACCGTCGGTAACATCC
The DNA here is from genome assembly GCF_032918335.1 of Shimia sp. FJ5. Taxonomy (NCBI): domain Bacteria; kingdom Pseudomonadati; phylum Pseudomonadota; class Alphaproteobacteria; order Rhodobacterales; family Roseobacteraceae; genus Shimia; species Shimia sp. FJ5. The sequence goes on from NZ_JAWJUV010000006.1 coordinate 155,125, forward strand.
ACGGATATACGGACCCGGAACGCATCACCAAGATGCGACGGGCAGGCAAAGGAGAATGCGATGCAGATCGCAAAGCCAGTGGGACGCGAGGCGGCCAGTCGCAAATACGACATCTTGTCTGCGCTAATGGCCTTTGCGCTGTCTGAGGACCGGACGATTCAGCGGCAGGTCATGCGAATGATGGCCCTGATCACGACCCGCTACAACTGGCAACGAGACGAGCTGTCCATGGGTCAAGAGGACATCGCCCGTCTATGGTCCGTCGACACCCGTACCGTCAAACGCGAAATGGCCAAGCTGCGCGCCAAAGGCTGGCTGGTTCTGAAGCGCCAGGGCGCGCGGGGCAGGGTCAGTGTCTATGGACTGGACCTGGAACTGATGCTTGAGGATACGCGGCACGTCTGGAGCCATATCGGCCCGGATTTCATTGACCGGTTGACGCCTGACCAGCCGTCTCAGAACCCGACCCCTGACAACGTGGTGCCGCTGCATACACCTGCGCGCAGCCCTGTGGCCGATGGCTCGCTTTGGTCCGAGGTGCAAAAGGAGCTGCATCAGATCGACCCGGCGGTTTATGGCGCCTGGTTCCATGGGCTGAGCGAGGCTGGCGTTGGGGCAGGGCGGCTGCATCTGATGGCGCCGTCACGGTTCCACGCGTCATATGTGAAAACCCACCTGATGAGCCGCGTGTTGGCCGTGGTGCGCCGGATCGATCCGAGCATTCATGACGTGGTGATCGAATGCTAGACTCAACTGCTCTGTCGCAAATACTGTTTGGACGCACTCCGCCTTGAGGACTTGATGGCGCTGCTAGAGCATTCTGTCCGTCTTTCAGCAAGACATACGCCGGAGAGCCGTTTTTCAAGTTTGTGCTGCGTCGGCTTGTCTAACGTCAGCGCCAATGGGACAGTTTAGGGTGATTTGATAAGAGAGGGTTTCTGGCACATCGTAACCACCGAGGAGTGAAGATGAGACAGAAACCCGGAACCCGCAAAAGCCACGGCGAGAAGGTCAGCAGGTCACGGACGTCGCGGCACGACAGCGGGTAGCGACAGTACCAGCGCACCGCCAGAAGGATGATCTTACACGGGAACCGATGACGTTTGAACGGGTTCTTGCGTTGCGCCATTGGCTACTCCACCATCATAGACACAAAGCCTGCTGCGACAGGCGCGGTAATGCAACTGACCCGATTCAGGGACCAGATCTATACGTTTCAGGAACTTAACTTGACTGGGGCAGGGGTGGCGGTACGGGCCTTCACATTGCACGAGATCATTGCTGAGAAGCTCCGGGCTTTGCTTCGGCAGCCCATAAGAAACCGAAACCGTCGTCAGGACGTGTATGACATTGCCTATTTGATCGAAGAAAACGAGCTGAGCGGTGAAGACCGACGGGTCATCCTACAAACGCTGATCGAGAGTTGCCGTACCCGCGGCATTGAAGCTAGCGCGGATTCCATCGGCAACCCCAGAGTTCGCCAGAGAGCCGAGGCTGATTGGAACACACTTGCTCTTGAAATCGGTGATCTCCCACCTTTCGAGGAACGATTTGCGACGATGCAGGCGTTGTATGTGTCCCTACCTTGGTAGGTGGCACACCTATGAAACCGGTCACTAGCCAGCACATTTCGGAGTCCGCCAACAACCTAACCAACGGTCAATCACATGAAATGATCTGCTGCACGATAGGATGCATCCAGGCTGGCACATGTCTGCTTTGCTTAGCAAGTAGCATTCGGTCTATGTCATCCAGAGCACGGGCTAGTTCTTCGATCACCTGATCATCGACCCGGTCCTTGCCGACATAACGCAGTGCCTGAAACACGACACCGGTTTTCTGGCCCGCGCCAACAAGCGTCTTGGAAGACGCATTTCTGAAACGGACCACCTGCCGACCGAATGTCTTGGTCTGTGTCGGGCCATCGGTCATGTAAGTGGGCTTGGATGGAACCTGTGACGAAAGCCCAAGTTGGTTGGCCGCCATTGCAGGAGAGGGCTGCAAAACCTGGTTGTTCTTGCGGGTTACCGCTAGCGCAATATCGTGGACTGACAGTGGCAGATAGCCAAAGCGCGGGCTTTTCTTGGGATAGTCGTAGAGACCGCGCGTTAAGCGACGGATCGTCCCCTGATCGGCCAGACGGGACAACGCCTTGTCCACACTTGTTCGAGACCCAATGTCCAAAAAGTCCGATGGTACAAAGATTGCGCCACGTCCCCTCCCAATGATGCGTTTTTTGATCTTCAATGTGATCATGATTCACCTCCTCGCCAGAAGTTATGGTGTGTTCTTCTGAAACCCAATGTTGAATGGTGCACATACAATGCTGTCTTGCGGCGGGAAGGTGACCTTTGGCAATTTCTGCACTGAGATCCGCTATGCGGGACAAAATCGCCATCCGATTTCTGCAAACGAATGGCAGCTTTGTCGCTTTTCGCCTTCGGGACGCTATGTGCGCGACCCTTGATATGCGCTCAGGGGTTCAGGCGGTTGCCTCCCTTTCGTCGGGCTGGTGCATTCCGGCAACAGCCAGAACAGTCAATCCAAGGACCATGTAGTACCAGACTCCGAGGCCGGAGAAGCCAAGGGCAATTGGGGCGACAACAAAGGCGATGCCGACCAGACCATCAACGGCTAAGTGAAATCTGTACGGAACACGCGGATCGAACCCAGATGGTGGTCGGTCAGGATGGTGAGCGCCAATGCCGCCGCGCCAGTAGTGATGGAGAGCCAGAGCGCCAGGTTGTTTTTGCACCCAAACCTATCAGGAACGGTATTGCGAGAAGACCGAGCGCAACCGGATAGTCGAGGTAGGCATGCAACACCATCCTGATCGACGGCACGCCAGAGCCAGAATGACCGGCCCGCGATCTTCACCACGACTTCATCCAGATGCCAGACATCGCCAGGGCGCGCCTGCCGGCGGCGCAGGTTCCTCGCGATCTGCGGCCTGAATTTGGTTGTCCAGCGCCGAACGGTTTCATAGGACACGTCGATACCAGGGGTCTGATGCCGGAGAGTGCAGAATCCTACGCTAAGGCTATTTGGTCATCTTTTGGGCCACCTGTATTCGCCGGTGAGAAGGATGTGCGCCCACCCGAGGGGTGAGATATGCGCTAGCAGGTC
>NZ_JAWJUV010000007.1:0-62344 GCF_032918335.1 Shimia sp. FJ5
CCGAAACTCCCGAACCTCAGTCCGTCGCCCCGTCTGGCGTCCCGTTGTGCGCCTCAGCGCCGCCGGTGAGGGGGTATTTACGGATAACACCAAACACCCGCAACCCCTTTTTCGCAATTTCGTCAAAAAAATCGACAAAGGCATGAAAACAAGGTGTTTGGCACACTACCCTGCCTGTGGAATGGGCAGTCTTTCTGACGTAGATGACTGACTTCCTATGAAACTTCGCTGATTTGGCCCTGAATCGGGGCAGAATCCCCGGAATCGGTCCTCGAAAATCGGTCAAACGAGTCGCCTAGTACCCGGAATCACGAGTCGCGTCAGAAATCGCGACGATCCGATCCTGTGTATCGATCGCAAAAATGCGCGCACGCGCCTTTGGGCCCTGTTCCTTGATCTGTACTCCAAGGCGCAGAGCAGCCCCAATCGGTAGGGGGGCGAGATATCGCGTCCGCATCTCCTCCGCATCTATCCCTACAGATTTAAGCGCCACCTCACAAAGTCCCGCGATCAGCATTCCGGGAACCACAGCTTGCGCCAACCCAACAGCTTGGGCCGCGACATCATCTCTGTGAATTGGATTCGGATCATGAGACAGAGTGAGATAGCGCTCGACACGATCGCAAGAGATTGGTGCGGTCTTTCTCCACACCATGTCTGGCGTATTCATTTCCTGTCGAAATGCCGCCCCTTTAAGGGAAGCCATGACATCTGGGGTCACAAACCGAAGACGTGTTTCCATTTGTCCGAGACCACCCTGCTCGTCTTCCAGGGTGAAAGCGAAACTTCTAGCTGCGCCGCGCTCTTCTTCTGTTCCGCGAATGGTCAACGGGCGGGATGGCGTCAGGCATCGAGCGCGACGAAATACTTGGCTCTCATGAAGCACCGCCATGCCCGGAGGTGGCACCATGCGTCTACGCACGGGGTCAAGCCCCGAAGCACCCAGAAGCATTGCAGGAGCGATAAGGGGAGTCGTATCCCCCTCTTCGCTGTTGAACCGAAGCACCGCTGCAAGCAAGTCCCTAAGATCGTCAACGTCTTGCGCCTCGAGGCCTTTCGAAACGACCGTCGCAAACTCCGCCTCAACCATCAAAGGCCTTGAACACGAGAGAGGCATTTACCCCGCCAAAGGCGAGCGAGTTCGACATAACGGCCTTTGTTCGAAGTGGGCGAGCCTCATTCCCAACCGGGTCAAACCCGATCTTCGGATCGACCTCGTTAAAGTTGATGGTTGGCGGAGCCAACTGGTTCTTGAGCGCTTGAATCGAAACGATGGCCTCGATCGCACCAGCGGCGCCGAGCGTGTGGCCATGAATCGGTTTCGTCGAAGACACCTCAAGCCCCGCAAGCTCATCTCCAAAGACAGTCTTCAATGCAGTCGTTTCGGTCACGTCATTGGCAACCGTTCCGGTTCCGTGCGCGTTCACATACCCGATGTCGCGCGCTTCAAGCCCTGAGTCTGCAAGGGCTGCGCTCATACAAGCGGCCGCACGATCCGGGTTGGGGCGCAACAAGTCACCTGCATCAGAGTTGGTCGCATAGCCGGCGAGCTCACATATGATTGTTGCACCGCGCGCTTGCGCACTTTCAAAACTCTCGAGCACCACGACCCCTGCGCCCTCCCCTAGGGTCATGCCGTTTCGGTCCTTGGAAAAGGGGCGGTTCTTCTCGGCCGTCATGACCCGGAGCAATTCCCAAACACGGAAAACCCCTCCAACCAAACAGGCCTCAGCCCCCCCGGCAAGGCACCGCTTCACTGCGCCTGCCTTAATAAGTTGATATGCAAGCCCAATGCTCTGGCTGGCGGAGGAACAGGCGGTTGAGGGGCTATAAATCGGACCACTTGCCCCGGTTTCCATCGATACCCAGGAAGCTGCCGCATTGTTCATGATCTTGGGAACGGCCATTGGATCAAGCCGCATGTTCTTGTCCACACCAAAGGCGATGTAGTTATCGTCAAGCGTTTGGGCGCCACCAAAGCCAGACCCAATCACGACGCCGCATTCGTCTCCGAAATCGTTCGGCCCCAAGCCTGCCTGTTCAATCGCCTCACGCGCTGCGACAAGGGCATATTGCGCAACGGGATCACGCATTCGGTGCCCCTCGCTTTCGGTCACGCGCGTCTTGTCCTCATCCGAGAGCCGCGCAGCGGTCCCAACACGCTGGTTCGGCAACGCCTCAAACGACAAGGGCCGGACACCGCTCTGCCCCTCGGCCACGCCTTTCCAAAGAAGGTCTGCACCAAGACCGCAGGCCGAAACAGCCCCCAGCCCTGTCACCACAACACGTGTCATGCGGTGGCGTCTTTCTGGCCTTCACGAATTTTCGTCTCGGCGAGGGTGAGGAGGTCTTGGACGGTTTGGACTTCGGTGAGTTCGTTGTCGACGGAGATGTAGACGCCGTATTCCTCTTCCAAGGCCATCAGGATCATGACGAAATCGGCCGATTGGATATCAAGATCCTCGAGCCGGCTTTCGGGGGAGATCTCGGACATATCAACCATGCCCTCACGGGCGACGAGTTCAAGAAGCTCTTGGGAAATATCGGTTTTTTCGGTGCTCATATCCTGCCTTCCATCCCTGGTCAGGGGCCTTGTCTTCATGCGTTGCCCCGAGTTTAGGGGCGCTTTGCGCAAGATGCCAGCAAGAAGCGCCCTGTGCAATAATTCACCGCACCCACGCTTTTCGCTGCCATACCCGGCAAAAAATCACATATGTATCACGTCGGTATTACGTCGGTATTGCGTATGTGCGGGTTCTGGCCCGCTCACACGGACCAGAATGACCTTACATGCCACGGTCAACCGGTGCAGAGGCGGGTCCGCCGCCCTCGACCCAGTCTTTCAGCCCCCCGAGATTGTAGACCTCGGCAAAGCCCATGTCCTTGAGAAGCTTCGCCGCCAGAACGGCCCGCCCACCAGAGGCACAATAGAGAACGACCGGGCGATCGGTGCGGAACTCGGGATCGTGAAAAGGGCTTGCCGCATCGGCGCGGAACTCAAGCATGCCGCGCGGCACGTGATGCGCCCCCTGCGCACGGCCATGCATCTGCAATTCGGGCGCATCGCGCACATCCAAGAGCATCGCCCCCGCCTCAATCTTGGCCTGTGCTTCGGGCACAGAAATCGCGGGGACAACAGAACGCGCGGCTTCGAGCATGTCGGCGAGTGACTGGGGCATGTAGGTTCCTCCGGTTTGCAGTCTGACCAGAGCCTAGGCCAGCCGGACCCCGTTTGAAAAGAACCTGAACATGAAACCTGCAAGACAGAGCGTGCCGCCTCCCCTTTCGACACAGGTTGCACGCAGAAAAAGCAAACTCTTGCCGATCCCGCGCAGGCCGGTTGCAGCCGGTTCGCCCCCTGCCCTAGCCATGGAGGGCGCGAACAGAAAGGAGACCGCAATGAAACAGTATCTTGTGATTGGACTTGCCCTCGTCACGCTGGCCGCTTGCGAAACGGCCAAAGGGGCCGGTCAAGACCTCGAGAACGCCGGCGACGCGATCAGCGACACCGCCGAAGAGGTTCAGGACGACCTTTGAGGTGACGCCACAAGGTTCAGCAACAAGGCGGGGCATGTCCCCGCCTTTTTCATCTGCCCCGCGTCAGGTCTCTGGAGCGCGCAGTCGCAACCAGAAGATGGCCCGAAGAGCACCGCGCAGGGCGGACCAACCCGTAAGGGGTTTGCCATTGGGAGATCTTGCATCCTGAAATTTGTACGCGGCCGAAAACAGGGTCTTTAGCCCGCCTGTACAGCACAGAAGGGCCCGATGATCGAATACGCCATCCCAAGCGGAGATCGGCGTTTGCCACGTCGCGCCGTAGCATGCGATGAGATCTGCCTCGGCTCTCTTTGGCACGGAAAGAGACAGGTTCCTGAATACACGTTCTTCAACCCCATGGAAGGGGACGCAATACGTGAGGTAGCCGTCCTTGTAGATGATATGAAAGACAGCCGCACCGGCAGAGAAATCTGTGCCGTAGAGATCAACGGCAATGCCATCACGGGCAAGGCCAATGCTTGCGAGATGTCCTTTGACAGAGCTGCGTTTGAATAAGGTAAATCCCGCAGTTTGCAGGGCCAATACCAGATCGTCGGTCAGGGCCGAACGATCAACCCGAAAATCGATATCGTTGTCATCAGCGATGAAGCCACCTTCACGCACAATGCCAAGCAAGGTGCCATCGCAGACGTGATGGAGGGCGTGATGTGCGGTAAGAACCGAAGTGATGTCGTGCAGCGCATCGAGTGCTGCCGCTTCGTTTCTTGAAGGAGTGACCAGCCCCAATTCGGTCTCTGTTTGGTAGAACTCGCGATGACAAGGCCTACCCCATCGCCAAAGCAGTAGAAGCTTTTCCCGAAAGGGGGCTGCCCTAGTCATCCATCTTCAAGGCAGAGATGAACGCCTCTTGCGGGATGTCCACCCGCCCGAACTGGCGCATCTTCTTCTTACCGGCTTTCTGCTTGTCGAGCAGTTTGCGTTTCCGGGTCGCGTCGCCGCCGTAGCATTTGGCGGTCACGTCCTTGCGGAGCGCCGAAAGGGTTTCGCGCGCGATCACCTTGCCGCCGATGGCCGCCTGGATCGGGATCTTGAACATGTGGCGCGGGATCAGATCCTTGAGCTTTTCGCACATGGCACGGCCTCGCATCTCGGCGCGGTCGCGGTGCACCATGGTCGAGAGCGCGTCCACGGGTTCATCGTTCACGAGGATCGACATCTTCACGAGGTTGTCCTCGCGGTAGCCTTCCATCTGGTAGTCAAACGAGGCGTAGCCCTTGGTCACGGATTTCAGACGGTCGTAGAAATCGAACACCACTTCGTTCAGCGGCAGATCATAGACCACCATGGCGCGCGAGCCTGCGTAGGTCAGGTCGAGCTGAATCCCGCGACGGTCCTGACAGAGTTTGAGCACGTCCCCGAGGAATTCATCCGGCACCATGATCGTCGCCTTGATGCGCGGTTCTTCAAGGTGGTCGATGGTCGAGGGATCGGGCATATCGGCGGGGTTGTGCAACTCGAGCATCTCCCCGTCTTTCATGTAGATATGATAGACCACGCTCGGCGCGGTGGTGATCAGTTCGATATCGTATTCGCGTTCGATCCGGTCGCGGATCACCTCGAGGTGCAAGAGGCCGAGGAAGCCGCAGCGGAAGCCAAAGCCGAGCGCGGCAGAGGTTTCCATTTCGTAAGAGAAGGACGCGTCGTTGAGCGCGAGTTTCTCGATTGCGGAGCGCAGGTCTTCGAACTCCGCGCTATCGACCGGGAAGAGACCACAGAACACCACCGGCACAGAGGGCTTAAAGCCCGGCAGCGGGGTTTCGCAGCCTTTCTTGTCGGTGGTGATCGTGTCGCCCACCTTGGTATCGCGGACCTGTTTGATCGAGGCGGTCAGGAAACCGATCTCGCCGGGGCCAAGCTCATCAACTGTGGTCATGGCCGGGCGGAAGACGCCGATCCGGTCAACGCCGTAGCGGGCACCGGTCTGCATCATGCGGATTTGGTCGCCCTTCTTGAGCACGCCATCCATGATCCGCACAAGGACCACAACACCGAGATAGGCGTCATACCAGCTATCCACCAGCATCGCCTTGAGCGGAGCATCGCGTTCCCCTTCCGGGGCGGGCAGGCGCGCGACGATGGCTTCGAGCGTGTCTTCGATGCCAATGCCGGATTTGGCAGAGACCTGAATCGCGTCGCTGGCGTCGATGCCAATCACGTCTTCGATCTGTTCCGCGACGCGGTCACAATCGGAGGCTGGGAGGTCGATCTTGTTGAGGACGGGGACGATCTCGTGGTCGGCCTCGATCGCCTGATAGACGTTGGCCAGGGTCTGGGCTTCGACGCCTTGGGTCGAGTCGACGACGAGCAGCGAGCCTTCGACCGCGCGCATGGAGCGGGAGACCTCATAGGCAAAGTCGACGTGACCGGGGGTGTCGATCAGGTTGAGCACATAGGTCTCGCCATCTTGCGCGGTATAATCGATGCGCACGGTATTGGCCTTGATCGTGATGCCACGTTCACGCTCAATATCCATCGCGTCGAGAAGCTGATCCTTCATGTCGCGCTCGGCCACCGTATTGGTGGATTGGATGAGCCGGTCGGCCAGGGTCGATTTCCCGTGGTCGATATGGGCGACGATGGAGAAGTTGCGGATTTTCGAAAGCTCAGTCATGGATCGGCATATGAGCGCAAATCAGGGTTTGGTCAAGCGGGATACGTGTTTGCCGTCACGGACCGGAGCCGGTTTGCCGCCAATGTCGAGGCCGCGGCCATGAGGGCGGCGGTCAGGAGGCAGAGGGGAAGCCCGCCGAGTTGGTAGGAGAGCCCCGACAAGAGCGTGCCGATCAGGCGGCCTGCGGCGTTGGACATGTAGTAGAACCCCACATCCATCGTCACCCGCTCGCCCGTGGTGAAGGCGAGGATAAGGTAGGAATGGACCGAGGAATTCACCGCAAAGACAAAGCCGAAGACAAGGAGCCCTGCGACGAGGATCGGTGTCAGGCCGGGCAGATCGGCATAGACGGCGGCGGCGAGCGCGAGCGGGATCAACGTCAGGACGGCGACCCAGAGGATCGCCTTGCGGGTGATCTCGGGCGTGGTGGCGGTCTTGGCCTTCAGGAGCTTCGGGGCGAGGCCCTGAACAAACCCATAAAGGATGATCCACGCGGCCATGAAAGTACCGATGATGAAGAAGGCGGCGCGGTTGCCCTCCTCGGAGCCATCCGAGAGGACGGCATAGAAATAGATCGGGATGCCGACCACGAACCACACATCGCGCGCCCCAAAGAGGAACATGCGGGCAAGCGAGAGGCGGTTGACGTTCTGGTCCTTGGAAAAGACATGGCTGAACTTGGCGGATTTCTTGCCCTGCGGCAGGCCCGGCGGCATGAAGGCGATGACACCGACGAGGATGACGGCAAGGACGGCAGCCATGACGCAGACCGAGGCCTGAAATCCCCAAACCGCGAGGATCACCGCACCGAGAAGAAAGCCAAGCCCCTTCACCGCGTTCTTCGATCCGGTCAGGACAGCGACCCATTTGAACAAGCCCCCCTCGCCTTCGGGTGCGAGGAGTTTCACGGCAGATTTGGCGGACATCTTGGCGAGATCCTTGGCCACGCCGGAGAGGCCTTGCACGACCATCACGAAGACAACGGAGGTGGTGAGCGACCATGTGGGATCGAGTTGCGCTAGTGCAATGAGCGCAATGATCTGAAGCCCGAGCCCGGCATAGAGCGTCGAGGTCAGTCCAAACCGCGCCGCGAGCCAACCTGCAGAGAGGTTCGTCACCACGCCCATCACCTCGTAGAGGATAAAGAGATAGGCGAGCTGCACCGGCGAAAAGCCGAGTGTGTGGAAATGCAACAGGACCAACATCCGCAGCGCCCCGTCGGTGAGCATAAAGGCCCAATAGGCGGCGGTCACCGTGATATAGGCGGCAAGCCCTTCGGGGCGGTGCGGTGCGGTGGTCATGGCGAGAGTCCGATCAGAGCGTATCGACGACCATGCGGGTCACGTCAGCAAGACGCCACGCATAGCCCCATTCATTGTCATACCACGCGTAGATCTTGACGTGTTTGCCGCCGATCACACGGGTCGAGAGCGCATCGACAATCGTCGAGCGGTCGTCATTGGTATAGTCACAGGAGACCAGCGGCCGCGTCTCGAAACCAAGGATGCCGTCAAGATCGCTATTCGCGGCCTCTTCGAGCATGGCGTTGACTTCTTCCGCCGTTGTTTCGCGCGAGACGTTGAAAACGATATCGGTCAGCGAGGCATTGAGAAGCGGCACGCGCACGGCATGGCCGTCGATCTTGCCCTCAAGGTCTGGGAAAATCTGAATGATGGCCTTGGCCGAGCCCGTTGTCGTCGGGATCAGGGAATTGAGCGCAGACCGGGCACGGCGCGGATCCTTGTGGGCGCGGTCCACGATGACCTGAGTATTGGTCACGTCATGGATCGTTGTAAAGGACGCCTCTTCGATGCCGAGCTTTTCGCGGATCACCTTGACGATGGGTGCGATGCAGTTGGTGGTGCAGGAGGCGGCGGTGATGACATTGTGGGCCTCTGCGTCGTAAATCTCGTGGTTCACGCCATAGACGATATTGGCCACATCGTCCTCTTTCACAGGGGCCGACACCACGACCTTTTTCACACCCGCATCGAAATAGGGTTGAAGCTTTGCGTTGGTCTTGAACGCGCCAGTGCAATCCACGACGAGATCGACGCCGAGCTCTTTCAGCGGCAGCTCCGAGAGGTCGCGCGTCGAGGTGAAGCGCATCTTCTGGCCGTCGATCGTGATGCTTTCGTCGTCATGGGTGAAGTCCGCGCGCCAGCGGCCATGCACCGTGTCGAATTCGAGAAGATGCGCGTGCAGTTCAGCATCGCCCATCCCATCGTTGAGAAGCACAATCTCGGCGTCGATGCCGACGTCAAAGAAGCTCCGGATCACGAGTTTGCCCATGCGGCCGAGGCCATTGATGGCGATTTTGGTCATTGAATTCGTCCTTTAATTCGGGAACCAGCCGCGCGTCCGGTTGGCGAAGGCGACAAGCGAGAGCATCACGGGCACTTCGACGAGCACGCCGACCACCGTGGCCAATGCCGCCCCGGAGCCGAGGCCGAACAGCGAGATCGCCACGGCGACCGCCAGTTCAAAGAAGTTCGATGTGCCGATCAGAGCACAGGGCGCGGCGACATTAAACGGCACGCGCCAGAGTTTCGCCGCACCATAGGCGACGAAGAAGATGCCATAGGATTGGATCAACAGAGGGATCGCGATCAAGAGGATCACGAGCGGGCGGTCGAGGATCACCTGTCCCTGAAAGCCAAAGAGCAGGACCACGGTGACGAGGAGGCCCGTGATCGAGAAGGGCGCCACGCGGGCCTTGAAGGCGTCCACGGCGGCCTCCCCGCCCTGCTTGACGAGGCTGCGGCGCGTCAGCAGTCCTGCCGCGAGCGGCAAAAGCACGTAGAGGACGACCGAGAGGATCAGGGTTTCCCAAGGCACGGTGATGTCGCTTACGCCCAAGAGAAAGGCGACGATGGGGGCGAAGGCAAAGACCATCACCACGTCATTCACGCTCACCTGCACGAGCGTATAGGTCGCATCGCCGCGCGTCAGGTTGGACCAGACGAACACCATCGCCGTACAGGGCGCCGCACCAAGGAGGATCACCCCGGCAAGATAGGCCTGCGCATCATCCGGCGGGATCAGATCCGCGAAGACATAGTTGAAGAAGAGGACGCCAAGCGCGGCCATGGTAAAGGGTTTGATGAGCCAGTTGACGACGAGCGTGATGACAAGGCCCTTGGGGCGTTCCCCGATATGAGAGAGCGCACCAAAATCCACGCCGACCATCATCGGATAGACCATCGCCCAGATCAGCACCGCCACGGGAAGGTTGACCGAGGCGACCTCCATCGCGGCCAGCGTTGCGAAGACGCCGGGGATCAGGCTCCCAAGGATCAGCCCCGCCGCAATGGCGAGGGCGACCCAGAGGGAAAGGAGGCGTTCAAAGGTGCCGAGTCCGGCGTCAACTTGGTCTGAAGTGCTCATACGTCCTCCGAGAGTGCCGTGTCCTTGCCGATCTCGTCGAGACGCTCTTGCAGGGCGAAACGGTCGAGCGTGTCCAGCGGCAGGTTGGTGAAGATCGAGATGCGATTGCGCAGCATCCGGTAGGTTTCGGTAAAGGCGACGCGCTTTTCGGCCTCGCTGCCGATGGCCTGTGTCGGGTCCGGCACGCCCCAATGGGCGTTCATCGGTTGACCGGGCCAGACCGGGCAGGTTTCCGCGGCAGCCTTGTCACAAACGGTAAAGACAAAATCCATCTTCGGTGCGTCGGGCCTCGCGAATTCATCCCAGCTCTTGGAGCGGGCAAAGCCTGTGTCGTGGTTCAACCCTTTGAGGAGGTCGATTGTATAGGGATGCGGCGCGCCGCGCGGGTTGGACCCGGCGGAAAAGGCGCGGAACCGGCCCGGCGCCTCACGCGCGAGGATGGCCTCGGCCATGAGGGAGCGGGCGGAGTTTCCGGTGCAGAGGAAAAGCACATTGTAGGTCGTGTCAGTCATCTTGAAGCCCTTTCAGCAGCTACAGGCGATGTCTTCGATGAGGGGGTCACAGATTTCGGGGCGCCCGCCGCAGCAGTCGCGCAGGAGATAACCCAGAAGGCCGCGCAGGCCGTCGGTATCGGCGAAATAGCGGATGCTGCGCCCTTCGCGCAGGTTGCGCACGAGCCCTGCATGCAGGAGCACCGAGAGGTTGGCCGAGAGCGTGTTCTGGCGCACGTCGAGGGCGGTGGCGATTTCACCTGCACTCATCCCTGCCTCACCGACTTCGACCAGCAGGCGAAACACGTCAAGGCGCGTGGGCTGGCTCAGGGCCGAGAAGGCTGCGAGGGCGTCATTCTTTTCCATATTTCAGGAATTATTGAAATGTTGTCCGATTCTCAAGCTCATATGTGGCTCTTGGCGGTGAATGTTTTGTGACAGGGCCTAGCCAAACACGTCGAGGGGGCGGTCCTCGAGCATGGTTTCCATCGAGAAGAAGCCGGTGACGGTTTCAAGTTCGATCCCCTTGGTAAGGCGTTTGTAGACGCTGTCGTACCCGGACATGCCGCGGGTGACGACCTTAAGCATATAGTCCCAGTCGCCGCCGATCCGGTGCATCTCGGCCACTTCGGGGATGCGGGCGACATGGGCGCGGAAGGCCTCGATCCAGTCGTCGGAATGGTTGCGGGTGCGGACCATGACGAAGACCGTCAGATCGAGGCCAAGGCGCTCCGCATCGACCCGGCGGCGCGCGCCGAGAAGAAGGCCCGTCTCCTCAAGCCGATGCAACCTCCGCCAAAGGGCGTTTTGGGACAGGCCGATCCTTTCGGCCATCTCGCGTTGCGACAGCGCACCGTCGCGTTGGGCAAGGTCGAGAATGCGGCGGTCAATTTGATCGATTTTTTCAGCCATATACGATCATATGACACAATATTTTCGAAAATGCCAAAAGTATCGGCATCAGTTTCGCATGTATTCGGGACTAATCTTGGCAGAACATCATTAAGACCCAAAGGTGTCCCATGTTCGATCTGCCCTCTCCCCTCGCCCGTTTCAAAGCCGGTCTCTGTGCGTCCCCTGACCCGGTTGCGGCGCTCGGGCAAGGGCAGATCGGCAAGGGGATGATGATCCCGACACCGACAGGGCCGAAGCCTCTGATCTACGCGGATTACATCGCGTCAGGGCGGGCGCTTCGGCAGGTGGAGGATTTCATCGCGGAGGAAGTGCTGCCCTTCTACGCCAACAGCCACACCGAAGACAGCTATTGCGGTGCGGTGATGACGCAGATGCGCGAAGAGGCGCGCGCGGTCATCGCGGCGCATTGTGGCGCGACACTTGAAGAACACGCGGTGATCTTCTCGGGGTCTGGCGCGACGGCGGCATTGAACCAACTCGTGCATCTCTTCAGCATCGGCGCGGCCTTGGTGCGCGGCGAAAAGGTGCGGGTGATCGTCGGGCCATATGAACATCACTCCAACCTGCTGCCGTGGCGTGAAAGCGGGGCGGAGGTTGTCGAGGTAGCGGAAGCGGCAGAAGGCGGGCCGGATATGAAGGCGCTAGAGATCGCGCTCAGGACTCCTGCGGATCTTACGATTGCGGCCTTCTCGGCGGCTTCGAATGTCACGGGGGTTTGCACCGATGTGGCGCGCGTCACGGCGCTAGTCAAAGCGCATGGGGTCAAGATGGTCTGGGACTACGCGGGCGGCGGCCCCTACCTGCCGATCACCATCGGCAAGGCGGACGCAATTGCCCTTTCCCCGCACAAGTTCATAGGCGGCCCGGGCGCGAGCGGGGTTCTGATCCTGCGGCGCGATGCGGTTGCAACGACACGGCCCAGCCGTCCGGGCGGCGGCACGGTGACCTTCGTCAACGCTTACCGGCACGACTATCACACGCGGCTCGAGGAGCGCGAGGAAGGTGGCACGCCGAACGTCATTGGGGATATTCGTGCAGCCCTTGCGATGATCGTGAAAGAGGTGATCGGAGAGGATCGGATTACGGAGCGCAACAGGGTGCTGACACAGCACGCTTTCGAGGCGTGGCGCGATGTGCCGGGAATCGACATCCTTGCGCCCGAGAGAACCGAGCGCCTTCCTTTCTTCTCATTCGTGCCGCGCGATGCGGACGGAAAGGCGATAGATCACCGCGTCTTTACCCGCGCGCTTTCAGAGCAATTCGGCATTCAGGCGCGCGGCGGCTGTGCCTGTGCAGGGCCCTATGTGCATCGTCTCTTGCAGATCGGGGACGCGCAATCGGACGCTCTGCGCGCAGAAATCCTCGCGGGCGACGAGAGTCATAAGCCGGGCTTTGTCCGCCTGAACCTCAGCGTGTTGATGGAGGACGATACGGTCGACACGATCCTTGGCGCCGTGGCCACCCTCGTATCGGAGGTGCGGGAGAAGGCGGCCTAGAGCGTCGTCTTGCGATACTTGAACGCGCCAGAGCCGCGCGCGATCAACTCGTCCGTTTCATCAAGCACGGTCGCCTCGGCAAAGAAGGTCGAAGCACCACCGCCGACCTTGCGCCCTTCAGCAATGAGGACGTGCCCCTTGGGGCGTGACAGAAAGTTCACCGTCATCGAAAGGGTCAGGGCAAGGCGTTTGTGATCGGGATCACCGGTAAAACAGCCCGAGTAGCCCATCACCGTATCGAGAAGCGTCGCATAAATCCCGCCATGTGGCAGGCCGGCGCGATTGCCGAGGTAATGCTCAATCGGTAGCTCGATCCGGGCGAAATCCTCGCTCCAATGTGTCAGGCGAAAGCCAAGATGCTTTTGCAGCGGATAGGGGCTTTCGTCGAGGGCGGGATCAAGCGGTGTCATGCGGGTCTCTCCAATTGGCAGGCGTCAGACGGCAGTCAGGCCACCATCCAGTGCCACGGCCTGTCCGGTCATGAAAGTGTTTTCCGGCGAACAGATCCAGAGCATGGCCTGCACGATCTCGTCCGTGCTTGCCATGCGGCCCATCGGGATACGGGCTGTGATCTGGCGCGCGGCGCCTTCAGAGTCGAGGCCGGTGCGGGCGCTGACCATGTTCGTCATGTCATCGACAAGCGGCGTAGAGGCGAAGGACGGGCAAAGCGCGTTGACGCGGATATTCTTGCGCGCGTTCTCATCGGCGGCGGCACGCGTGAGGCCAACCACCGCATGTTTTGCCGCCGAATAGGCCGAGAGGTTGCCAGAGCCGACGAGACCCGCCGCAGAGGCGACATTGAGGATCGCCCCCTGCCCCGCCGCGCGCATGAGCGGGATCTGGTATTTCATACCGAGGAACACGCCTCGGGCGTTGACGGCGATGTTGCGGTCGAAATCCTCGGCGGTGAGCATATGGAGCGGGGCGGGTTCATGGCCCATCCCGGCGTTGTTGATCGCCACGTCGAGGCGGCCATAGGTCTCGGAAATGCGGGCGATATGGGCCTTGAGCGGGGCCTCTTCGGAGACGTCGAAGGCGTCCGCAGTGACCTCGGCGCCTTTGGCGCGCAGGGTTTCGGCATGGGCCTCGAGTGCTTCGGTGGAAATATCGGAGAGCGCGAGGCGTGCGCCCTCGGCGGCGAACATCTCGGCGGCGCGCTTGCCGAAACCGCTTGCGGCGCCGGTGATCATGACCACCTGATCCTTGTAGCGTTTATCCATTCTTGGCCGCCTCCAAACCGGCCCTGGCGAAAAGCGGGACATATTCCCCCATCTTGCGCCCGCGTTCGGGGTTCGAGGCGTTGCCATCAAGGGCGCGCTTCAGCACGCCTTGGATGATCGCGGCCATGCGGAAGAAACAGAAGGCGAGGTAGAAGTTGAACCCTTCGATGCCGGGCGTTCCGGTGCGGCGGCAATAGGCCTCGATGAAGGCCTGATCCGAAGGAATACCGAGCGCGGCGCGATCCACGCCCTGCAAGCCCCTCCCCGAGCCACCGGGCGGCATTTGCCATTGCATGATGACCGCGGCGAGGTCGGCGTAGGGGTGGCCGATGGTTGACAGCTCCCAATCCAGAACCGCGATGCAGTCAGTGCTGTCTTTGGCGAATAGGAGGTTGTCGAGGCGATAGTCGCCATGTACCAACGTCCGTTTGCCATCATCCTCGGGCATGTTCGCGGCGAGCCAGTCGATCAGGGCGTCCATATCCGCTACGGTCTCGGTCTCGGAGGCGCGGTATTGCTTGGTCCAGCGGCCGACCTGACGTTCGAAATAGTTGCCTTCGGGGCCATAGTCGGAAAGGCCCACAGCGTCGATGTCGACCGTATGGATCGCGGCGAGGACGGTGTTCATCTGGTCGAAAACGGCGCTGCGCTCGGCGTTGGTCAGGTCCGGCAGGCGCGGGTCGTCGAAATTGCGGCCATTGACCCGGTCCATGACGTAGAACATCGAGCCGATCACATCATCGTCGTCGCACAGCACATGCATCTTGGCGACCGGCACGTCGGTGTCGGCAAGCGCAGTCTGAACGCGGAATTCACGATCTACCGCGTGGGCGGATTTGAGGAGCGTTCCGGGCGGTTTGCGGCGTAGCACATAGTCACGCGCAGGTGTCTTGAGGAGGAAGGTCGGGTTGGACTGGCCCCCGGGGAATTTCTCGGCCTCGATGGGGCCTTCAAACCCATCAAGATGATCGGTGAGCCATGCCGCGACGGCTTTGGTGTCGAGTGTGTTCGTGGCCATGCGGGTCTCCTCAGCTATAGGTGAGCATTTCCGCCGCGTTGTCGGCGTTGATATGGGGGGTCTCGTTGAACCCATGCAACCATGTGCCGGTCGAGGCGATCACGAACCGTGCCACAGCGCAGTTCTTGACCTGAAGTTGCAGGGCGATCATCTGGTCGGCGGGGGCGCCCATGACAGACGCGACGCTCTGGCCGATGGCACCACCGGAAGAAACAGCCACCGGGGTCTTCGCCCCGCTCGCAGCGACAATATCGCGGGCATCGCGGACGCGGGCGGCGAAATCGGCGAAACGCTCGGGCGGGTTGGTGATCTCGTCCCGCTGCCACATGAGGACCGTTTCGCGGAGTTTGCGAAAATGCGTGCGCCGGTCGCTATGGATTCCCTCCGGCGCAGGCTCTTCTGCAAAACGCGCGTCGAGCAGGCCTTTGAAGTCAAACTCGTTGAACCCCGGCAGGATCACAGGCTCGAGGTCACAGCCCATCCCATTGGCCATACCCTCCCAAGTCTGGCGATGGCGCTTCTGCGCGCCGATGAAGACCGCGTCAGGCACGACACCTTGCCGCGCCATAGCTGCGCCCAGTGCTTCGGACTGGCGATGACCGAGGGGAGAGAGGTTGTCGTAGTCCGCCGCCCCGAAAGAGGCTTGGGCGTGGCGGACAAGATGGAAGACCATGCTCATGACATGCGGTCTTTCAGGCGATCAAAGGCGGCGTGGTATTCGCGTTCAATCCGGGCGACGAGATCGGCCGCCGGGCCAACAGATTTGACCGCGCCGATGCCCTGCCCCGATCCCCAGATATGTTTCCATGCCTTTGGCTTCTCACGATCGCTACCAAAGCTCATATCGGCCACATCACCAAGCGGCAGGTTATCAGGGTCCATGCCAGCGTTGCTGATAGAGCCTTTGAGGTAGTTGCCCCAGACGCCGGTGAAGAGCGAGGAATAGACGATATCTTCGGCACTGCTCTCGACGATCATGTCCTTGTAGCCCTGCACGGCGTTGGCCTCATCCGTGGCGATAAAGGGCGTGCCAATATAGCCAAGATCAGCCCCCATCGCCTGTGCTGCGAGGAGCGCGTCGCCCGTTGCGATGGAACCGGAAAGAAGAAGCGGACCCTCGAACCATTCACGGATTTCGCGCACGAGGGCAAAGGGCGATTGTGGCCCTGCGTGGCCACCTGCCCCTGCGGCCACGGCGATCAGACCGTCGGCGCCTTTCTCGATCGCTTTCTTGGCGAAGGTGTTGTTGATGATGTCGTGCAGCGCAATGCCGCCACAGCTATGGGCGGCCTCATTGACCTCAACACGCGCACCAAGCGAGGTAATCCAGATCGGAACCTTCCAGCGGGCGCAAATCTCGAGATCGCGATCCAGTCGGGTATTAGAGCGGTGCACGATCTGGTTCACGGCAAACGGCGCCGCAGGCGTGTCGGGATTCGCCTGATTATGGCGGTCCAGCTCTTCGTTAATTTCCTTGAGCCATGCTTCGAGAAGCGGCGACTCGCCCTCGCCTTCGCGGGCGTTCAGGGCCGGGAAACTGCCAACGATGCCGGCCTTGCATTGGGCGATGACCAGCGCCGGGGTGGAAACGATGAACATCGGCGACGCCACGGCGGGAATCCGAAGCCCTTGCAGGGCCTTGGGCAAATGATGGTCTTTGGACATGCGCTCCTCCTCATGCACGTTTCAAGCAACGGTATAATCTGCCCCAATCAACGCAAGCCCCCGGCGGAGCGAAGAACCCTGCGTCACATTGGGAAACAAGCGAAGTAACGCGTCGTTATTCCGTCTCCGGCGCAGGCAGTTGATTCTCGCCATACATGCGGCGCAGGGTCAGCTTGGATACCTTGCCGGTTGCTGTCAGCGGCAGTTCCTCAACGAACACCACGCCATCGGGCAACTGCCATTTGGCGAAATGCTCGCCCAGCATATCCATCATCTCGGCGATCGGCGGTTTGCCATCGCTCCCCGGCACCACGACCAGAAGCGGGCGCTCGTCCCATTTCGGATGAGGCACGGCGATCACCGCACAATTTGCCACCTTGGGATGCGCCATAACCACGTTCTCGAGGTCAAGCGAGCTGATCCATTCGCCGCCAGACTTGATCAAGTCCTTGGCACGGTCAGTGATGGTCAGGAAGCCATGTTCGTCGATTGCGGCCACGTCACCGGTTCCGAACCAACCATCGCCGTCAAAGGCGTCCTTATTGGCCGCGTCATTGTTGTAATAGCCGGCCGTGATCGTATTGCCGCGCACGAACAATTCGCCCGTGGCCTTGCCATCATGCGGCAGGCGATTGCCGTCTTCATCAGAGATTTTGAGATCCACCCCGAAGACACGCCGCCCCTGTCCGCTTTTTTGGGCGATGCGTTCGTCCATCGGCAGATGCGCGAGATGCGGCGGCAGGTTGCCTTGCGTGCCAATCGGACTCATCTCGGTCATGCCCCAGGCGTGGCAGACATTGACGTCTCGTTCTTCGAAGTAGCGGATCATGCTCGTCGGGGCGGCAGAGCCGCCGATGACCACATCTTCGAAGCCTTTTGGCAGGCGTCCTTGCTTGTCGATCTCACCTTGCAGCCCAAGCCAAACGGTTGGCACGCCCCAGGCGGAGAAGACCTCTTCGCTGTCCATGAGGCGGAACAGGCTTTCGCCGTCCAACGCGCCGCCGGGGAACACCAGCGAGGCCCCGGTCAGGGGGGCCGTGTAGGGGAGGCCCCATGCGTTGACGTGGAACAAAGGCACCACCGGCAGGATGCGCTTGCCCGGTTGCAACGCCTTGGGCAAGGACAGGCCCACCATCATGGCATGCAGCACGGTCGAGCGCTGGGTGTAGAGCGTGCCTTTGGGATTGCCCGTGGTGCCAGAGGTGTAGCAGAGACCAGAGGCCGTTTCCTCGGGCAGGTCCGGCCAATCGCGGGCGTCGGGCTGCCCCTCGAGCAGGTCTTCGTAGCAGAGGTAGTCCCCAGCCGGCATGTGGGCGCGGTCGGTCATCACCACGATTTTGAGATCGGCGGGCCAGTCGTGGCGCTGTGCTTCGACAATCGGCACGAAGGTGGTGTCGACAAAGAGCACCCGATCTTCGGCGTGATTGACGATATAGGTCATCTGTTCGGCCGAGAGGCGAGGGTTGATCGTGTGGCAGATCGCGCCGATGCCGGAGATCGCGTAGTAGAGCTCGAAATGGCGATAGCCGTTCCACGCCAGCGTCGCGACCCGGTCCCCGATCTCGATGCCAAGCGCCTCGAGTGCGTGCGAGAGTTGCGACACGCGGCCAAGGGTTTCTGCATACGTCGTCTTGTGGATGTCGCCCTCGGTGCGCACGGAGACGATCTCTCCGGTTGGGTGCACTTCGGCGGCATATGTCAGGATGTCCGCGATTTTCAACGGACGCATCATCATGGAACCCAGCATGAACGGCCCTCCCCTGCCGATGATGTTGGTGAAATTTGGTTCGGGCACGTTAAACGCGTAAGCAATGGGACTCCAAGGGGGTTTTGTATTTGCCGTGGCGTCGAAACCGTTCATCGCCGCACAGTCGCCGTTCAGGGCGACACAGATCCCCCCATTGGCGTCGGCACAGAACGGCTTAGATTGGTGTCAGCGAACAGACGTCCATGAAAGGAGACACGTGATGTCGATCAGGCCGGTTCTCGAACAAAGACAAGCGGTGCCGACGATGGAAGGCGCCGGGGTGCATCTTCACCGGGCTTTCGGGTTCACGGACCCTGAAGAACTCGATCCGTTCCTGATGATGGACCATTTCCGCAATGAAGACCCCGAAAAGTTCATGCGGGGGTTTCCGTGGCATCCGCACCGCGGGATCGAGACGATCACCTATGTGATCTCCGGCTCGGTCACCCATCAGGACAGCCTTGGCAACAGCGGCACGCTCGGTGCGGGGGATGTGCAGTGGATGACGGCCGGGTCGGGCATCCTGCATCAGGAAATGCCACAGCCGGACATGACGGGCGGCAACCACGGCTTTCAGCTTTGGGCGAATCTGCCGCGCGACCTGAAGATGACGACGCCGCGCTATCAGGACGTCGGATCGGGAGAAATCCCGGTTATCATGGAAGACGACGGCACGCAGGTGCGGGTCATTGTCGGCAGTTTCTGGGGCCAGACGGGGCCGGTCGACGGCATCGCGGCAGAACCGCTTTACCTCGACATCACGATCCCGGCGGGCGTCAAGAAGACCTTCCCGGTCGACACTTATCGCAAGGCGTTTGCCTATATCTTTGAAGGCGAAGGCGCCTTTGCGGATGCGTCCAAGCCGACGGGTGTCCTTCTTGAAAAGGAGGTTGCGGGCGAAGAGGTGCATATCCGTGACATGTCCGGCGACCGGACGCTGATCCGCTTTGGTACGGGCGATGAGGTCACGGTGCAGGCGGGGCCACGGGGAATTCGCTTTCTCCTGATCTCGGGCGCGCCGATCCGAGAGCCTGTGGCCTGGCATGGGCCGATCGTGATGAACACAAAAGACGAACTACGTCAGGCGTTTCGCGATCTGCAGAACGGCACCTTCATCAAAGAAGCGCCGTAGCCTCCAAGAAAAACGGTGCGTCAGGCCGCGACGGCCTTGCGCACCATATCCCAATAGATTCGTTCCACCTCAACCAACGACAGGCGCCCGCCTTCGCGGAACCAAGTATTGACCCCAGTCAGCATAGCAATCACCGCCAGAGTCGCGATCTTTGTATCCGAGATGGCGAAAGCGCCTGAGGCGACACCGTCGTTGAGGATATTTTCCAACTCGTCCTCATAACGGCGACGCAGGGATTCGATCTCGGCGAAGTTCTCGGGCGTGAGATTGCGCAGCTCCATATAGGCGATAAAGACCTCGTCGAGGCGTTCGGAGTGGAACCGGATGTGAAAGCGAGTAAAGGCTTCGAGCCGCGCAAGCGCCGATCCGCCCTCGTCCACGGCGGCACGCGCGTCGAGCAGGTCTTCCATGTGGCCGCGCATCAGATCGAAGAGCAGACTTTGTTTATCAGGCGTGTAATTGTAGAGCGCCCCGGCCTGAACCCCGACCTCGCGGGCGATCTGGCGCATGGAAACCGCGGCAAAGCCGTGGCGCGCAAAGAGCGAAAGGGCCGCCTCTCGCACGCGCGGGCCAGTGATATCGGAATGTGATCCAGCGGTTCTTGCCATGACGTGAGATTAACTGAACACATGTTCATTTGAAAGCCCTGCTTGCCCTTTGAGCCGCTCTCGGGCAGAAACAAGGCATACTGAATGAGCCGATGCCATGCGACCTGCCTTTGTTTTCTCTTTTTCGATGATCCTCGCCGCAGGTTGCGCGCAATTTCCAGAAGTGGAAGGCGCCACGGACCCGGCGCTTGCAGATGCGCCTTATCCGACACTTGTTCCAGTCGAAGACGTGCTTGATCAAGAACCTCCACGACTCGACGAAACCAGCGAAGCGGCGCTGCAAGGCCGGGTGAACCGACTGAAGCGACGCGCGGCGGATCTCAGCAACACACCAATCGAGTAATTCACAGGCAAGTGAGCCCGTGAAGACGCGTCCTGCGCGATGCTTGGCGACAAGCCGCGTTGCACCGTGCGAAGGAAGGCGCTACACGGCCTGAGAAAAGCGTTTGCAAAGGAGAATGCGATGTCCGCTCCCCTGCGTCTCGGCATTGCCGGATTGGGCACCGTTGGTATCGGTGTCGTGAAAATCGTGCGTCAGAAGGCGAACCTTCTGGCCGAACGCACAGGACGCCCGGTGGTCATCACAGCCGTCTCCGCCCGCACCCGCGATAAGGATCGCGGCGTGAGTCTTTCCAACTATGACTGGGAAGACGATCCCGTAAAGCTCGCGACGCGCGACGATGTAGATGTGTTTGTCGAACTCATGGGCGGATCGGACGGACCGGCGAAGGCCGCGACCGAAGCCGCCATCGCAGCCGGTAAGGACGTTGTCACTGCGAATAAGGCGATGCTTGCAATGCACGGTCAGGATCTTGCGCTTGCCGCCGAGGCCGCGGGCCGTGTGATCCGGTTTGAAGCTGCCGTCGCGGGCGGCATCCCGATCATCAAGGCGATGCTTGAGGGGCTTGCCGGGAATGACATCACCCGGGTGATGGGTGTGATGAATGGCACCTGCAACTATATCCTGACGCGGATGCAGGATGCGGGCCTTCCCTATGATGAGGTCTTTGCCGAAGCCGATGCGCTCGGCTATCTCGAAGCAGACCCCGAACTTGATGTGGGGGGGATCGATGCGGGCCACAAGCTCGCGCTTCTCTCCTCGATCGCCTTTGGCACCAAGGTCGACTTTGGTGGCGTCGAACTTGAGGGCATTCAGCGGATTTCAATCGAGGATATCCAACAGGCAGAAGATCTCGGCTACCGGATCAAGCTTCTTGGGGTGACGCAGATGACGGGGCGCGGTCTTGAACAACGCATGTCGCCCTGCCTCGTTCCGGCGGACAGCCCGCTTGGCCAATTGAAGGGTGGCACCAACATGGTTGTCGTCGAAGGCGATGCCGTGGAACAGATCGTACTGCGCGGTCCCGGCGCGGGCGAAGGCCCGACGGCAAGCGCGGTCATGGGCGATGTGTGTGACATTGCGCGGGGCATTCGTGTCCCGACTTTCGGTGCGCCCGCGAGCGGCCTTCAGGATGCGAAATCGGCAAAATCCAACTCGCCTGCACCGTATTACCTGCGCCTGACGCTCAAAGATCGCCCCGGTGCGCTTGCCAAGATCGCCACAGTTCTCGGAGATCATGGCATCAGCATCGACCGCATGCGCCAGACCCGCCACAATGACGAGAACGCCCCGGTTCTTATCGTGACGCATAAGACGCAGCGCGCGGCGCTCGACAGCGCGATTGAGGCGATGAAGGATACGGATGTGATGGCAGGGGAACCTGTCGCCCTGCGGATCGAATCTGTCTAAGGCGTCGTTTCGCGTCCGCGAGAACCATGAACTGACCGACACGGGGAAGCGGACCGCTCCCCCGCCGCAAATCATGACAATGATACCGCTCACGGGCGCCGCCAAGTGGGCTTCGATGCTTGTCTGTGGGGTTCACTGAGTCTAAACCCCATTGTTAAAGCCTCAATCCAAGGACAGTTTTCATGACCTCCCAAGCTGAATTTCACGACCGTATGCTCTCGCTCGGTCTTGCCCGCGTCGCGGAACAAGCCGCCATCGCGTCTGCGCGCCTCGTGGGCCGCGGCGACGAGAAAGCCGCCGACCAGGCCGCCGTCAACGCCATGCGCGACCAGCTCAACCTGCTCGACATCGCGGGTGTGGTCGTGATCGGTGAAGGCGAACGCGACGAAGCGCCGATGCTCTATATCGGTGAAGAAGTCGGCACCGGAAATGGTCCCGGCGTTGATATCGCGCTCGACCCGCTTGAGGGCACGACGCTGACCGCCAAGGACATGCCGAACGCGCTTACCGTGATCGCGATGGGGCCGCGCGGCTCGATGCTGCATGCGCCGGACGTCTATATGGAAAAGCTTGCCATTGGGCCGGGTTATGAAAAAGACGTGGTGTCCCTCGACATGAGCCCGAAGGAGCGTGTTGCGGCGCTGGCCAAGGCCAAGGGCTGCGATATGTCGGACATCACCGTCTGCATCCTTGAACGCCCGCGCCACCAAGACATGATCGACGAAGTCCGTGAAACGGGTGCCGCGATCCGTCTCATCACCGATGGCGACGTGGCGGGCGTGATGCATTGCGCCGAGGCCGAGATCACCGGGATCGACATGTACATGGGCGAAGGCGGCGCGCCGGAGGGTGTTCTCGCCGCGTCCGCGCTCAAATGCATGGGCGGCCAGATCTGGGGCAAGCTCTTGTTCCGCAATGACGACGAGAAAGGCCGCGCGGCCAAGGCGGGCATCACCGATCTCGACCGTGTCTATAGCCGCGACGAGATGGTCACGCAGGACGTGATCTTTGCCGCAACCGGCGTCACCAATGGGTCGCTGGTGAACGGTATCAAACGCGAGCCGGGTTGGTTCACCACCGAGACGCTCATCATGCGCTCCAAGACGGGGTCCGTGCGCCGGATGCAATACCGCACCCCGGCCTAAGCCTCATGTCGCGCGCGCTCTTGCTCATTGATATCCAAGAGGGGATGGACAGTCCCCTCTGGGGTGCGCGCAACAACCCAGACGCAGAAGACAACGCGGCGCGGCTCCTCGCCGCGTTTCGCGACTCTGGTGCGCCGCTCTTTCACGTGCAACACTTTTCCAAACGCCCCGCCTCGCCGCTTCATCCAGACAATGGCGGCACTGCGATCAAATCCATCGTCGCCCCGCGCGAGGGTGAGCCTGTTTATGCCAAAGACACCAACTCGGCCTTTATCGGAACGACGCTCGAAGCGGACCTGCGCGCTGCGGGCGTGGACGGCGTCGTGGTCGCAGGGCTTTCGACGCCGCAATGCATTTCGACCTCGGTGCGCATGGCGGCCAATCTTGGCTTTGAGACATGGCTGGCCCATGACGCCTGCGCGGCGTTCGAGACCCATGCCGCATATGACTGGGCCGAGGGTCTGCCGCGCATGAGCGCAGACGATATTCACATCATGGAGGTATCGATGCTGCATGGCGAGTTCTGCCGTGCAATGTCTACCGATGCGATCCTTGAGGCGCTGGCATGAGCGATTTCCTAGACGTCTCCGCTTCCATAACCGGGCGGCGCTGGGTTGGCCCCTCCGTCGAGGTCAGCCGCGCAGCAGAAGCGCTGCAGCAAGCGACCCCCCTGCCCCCGGCGCTCTGCGCGGTGTTGGCGCGGCGTGGGGTTGAAGCGGCAGAGGCGGACGCGTTCCTTGACCCGAAGCTCGCCGACCTCCTGCCCGATCCGCGCAGCCTGCGTGATATGGAGGCGGCAACGGAACGGTTCCTTCGGGCCGTGAAGGCGCGGGAACGGATTGCCGTTTTTGCGGATTATGACGTGGATGGCGGGTCGTCAGCCGCGCTCTTGATTGTGTGGCTCCGGTCGATGGGACGCGAGGCGACGCTCTATATTCCCGACCGGATCGACGAGGGGTATGGCCCAAACGTGCCCGCGATGCAGAACTTGGCACGCGATCACGACCTGATCATCTGTGTGGACTGCGGCACCCTTAGCCACGAGCCGATTGCCGCCGCAGAGGGCGCGGATGTGATCGTTCTCGACCACCACCTCGGCGGCGAGACGCTGCCGCCCGCCTGTGCAGTGGTGAACCCGAACCGACAGGACGAGGATGGTGCGCTGGCGCATCTCTGTGCGGCGGGAGTCGTGTTCTTGATGCTCGTCGAGGCGAACCGGAGCTTGCGCGAGGCCGATGTGCGCGGGCCGGACCTAATGGGGCTCCTTGACCTCGTGGCGCTTGCCACGGTTGCGGACGTCGCGCCGCTGATCGGCGTGAACCGCGCGTTGGTGCGGCAGGGCCTCAAGGTCATGGCGCGGCGGGATCGTCCGGGGCTTGTCGCCCTTGGCGACGTGTCGCGCATGGATTCGGCACCCAATAGCTATCACCTCGGCTTCCTCCTTGGCCCACGGGTCAACGCAGGCGGACGGATCGGCAAGGCCGATCTTGGCGCGCGCCTGCTTGCGACGGACAACGAACAGGAAGCCCGTGCGATCGCCGACCGTCTCGACGCGCTCAACACCGAGCGACGCGAGGTCGAGGCCGCCGTACGTGCCGCAGCGCTGGCTCAGGCCGAGGAACGGGGTCTCGAGGCACCGCTTGTCTGGGCTGCGGGCGAGGGCTGGCATCCAGGTGTGGTCGGCATCGTCGCCAGCCGCCTCAAGGAAGCCACCAACCGACCCGCCATCGTGATCGGCTTTGACGGCGACGAAGGCAAGGGATCGGGGCGTTCGATCTCGGGCGTGGACCTCGGCGCGTCGATCCAGAAACTCGCGGCGGAAGGGCTTCTTGTGAAGGGGGGCGGGCACAAGATGGCGGCGGGCCTCACAGTGATGCGTGATCAGCTTGAGCCGGCCATGGCACGGCTCTCAGAGCTTCTCGACAAGCAAGGCGCGGGCGCGGCCGGTCCGGCGGATTTGCGGCTCGACGCGATGCTCATGCCGATGGCGGCGACGCCGGAACTTGTTGAGGATATCGAGAAGGCCGGCCCCTTCGGAGCAGGCGCCCCTGCCCCACGCTTCGTCTTTCCG
Organism: Shimia sp. FJ5; assembly: GCF_032918335.1. Classification (NCBI taxonomy): domain Bacteria; kingdom Pseudomonadati; phylum Pseudomonadota; class Alphaproteobacteria; order Rhodobacterales; family Roseobacteraceae; genus Shimia; species Shimia sp. FJ5. Next base: position 24,815 of record NZ_JAWJUV010000007.1, read on the forward strand.
GCGATGGAGATTCGTTTCGCCAAACGGGTCGGCGATAGCCACCTCAAACTGACCTTTGGGGACGAGAGCGGCACACGGCTCGACGCGATTGCCTTTGGTGCGTTTGACACCGCACTTGGGCCGGCACTCATGGCGCATGGCGGGGCGCGGTTCCACCTTGCCGGGCGCATCGAGATCAATAGCTGGGGCGGGCGGCAATCGGTGCAACTCCGGCTTGAAGACGCGGCGCCTGCATGATCCGCACGGGCAGGGAAAAAATCCGTCCGAGTCCCAAATTTCCGCTTGCGCCCAGAAGGCCCATTGCCTAAATACCGCCTCACGCTTCGGCACGGCCCGTTCGTCTATCGGTTAGGACGCCAGGTTTTCAACCTGGAAAGAGGGGTTCGATTCCCCTACGGGCTGCCACCGAAGCAATGTTCTCCGGACAGTTGGATTGAATAAGACCAACCGTTCCTGTGGCCCGTTCGTCTATCGGTTAGGACGCCAGGTTTTCAACCTGGAAAGAGGGGTTCGATTCCCCTACGGGCTGCCACTTCCCCCAAACATCTGATCTATCGCTGTAAGCTTCGGGATTGAGGCTGCTGCGTTGCGCCTTGGGGCCGTGTCTCCAAAAGAAAAGGAGGCCGATCTCCCGGCCTCCTTTCCAGTCCAAATCCGTCAAGGGACGCAAAGCGACGGATCAGTCCTTGTCTTGATCGTTCATCAGGCGTTGGTCTTCGCGCATCTCGAGCCACATGGCGTTCAACACGGCGAACATCGCGGCGAGCGGAAGGCCCAGGAGCCAGGCAAAATACCACATCTTCGGTTCCTTTCCTTAGTAAACAGAATGCGAGTTTTCGGTGACGTCGGCCTCTGTGACCTTGCCCCAGAGCACTTTGTAGACCCAGGCCGTATAGGCGAGGATGAGCGGCATAAAGATCGCCGTCATCACGAGCATCACGAAGAGGGTCTGGTGCGACGAGGAGCTGTCCCAGACGGTCAACGAGCTGTTGGGGTCTTTCGACGAGGGCAGGATGAAGGGGAACATTGTCAGGCCCACCGAGGAGATGATGCCCGTGATGCCCAGCTTCGACCATAGAAGCGTCGAAACCTCGCGCCCGGCGCGCAGGCCAAGGACGGCCATGGCGATCCCGGCAAAGCCCATAATCGGCGCGACGATGATCCATGGTCGCGCGCCATAGGCCGCCATCCAGGATCCGCCCTTGAACACCTCGCTATGGAGAGGGTTGGCGGGGCCATCGGTCACCGCTGCGTTCACGAAGCTATATCCATCGACGCCGAGTGCGAGCCAGACACCGGCCAACGCGTAAGACGCGAAGGCGACGATCCCGGCGACGGTCCCGATGCGCGTTGCGCGGCCCTTGACCGGGTCTTCAGCCTTGAGGCTCAGCCACGCGGCACCATGCATCAGGAGCATGGAGAGCGAGACCACACCTGCCAGAAGCGCGAAGGGATTCAGGAGGCCAAGGAACTTGCCGTAGAACGTGCCATCATACATCGGCATCAGGCTGTCGGTGAGGTGGAAGGGCACGCCTTGCAGGACGTTGCCCACGGCCACGCCAAAGATCAGCGCGGGCACCGCACCGCCGATGAAGAGCGCCCAGTCCCAGCCGTTGCGCCAAGATTGCCTATCGCGCTTGGAGCGGTACTTGAAGCCCACGGGACGCAGGATCAGCGCCGCGAGGACGACGAACATGGCGAGATAGAAGCCCGAGAAGCTCACCGCGTAGAGCGGCGGCCAAGCGGCGAAGATCGCGCCGCCGCCAAGGATGAACCACACTTGGTTCCCTTCCCAGACCGGACCAATCGTGTTGATGGCGATGCGGCGTTCCACGTCGGTCTTGCCGACAAAGGGCAGCAGCGCTCCAACGCCCATGTCAAACCCGTCGGTCAGGGCAAATCCGATCAGCAGGACACCCAGCAGCGCCCACCAGATCACGCGAAGGATTTCGATATCGATCAATTCATGCAGGATCATGTCTCTTACTCCGCAGGGGTTGCGTTATCCGCCGACAGGCGGGCGGTATGCGCGGCTGTCCAGGCGTCGGTTTCGTCCACGTCCATATACGGGCCCTTCCGGATGTATTTCACCATCAGGCTCATCTCGATGACGAACAGGACAGAATAGAAGGTGACAAAGCCCGCGAGCGTAATGAGAAGATCCGCGATACTCAGGTGGCTTGCCGAGAGCGCCGTGGGCAGGATGCCGTCCACGGTCCAAGGCTGACGCCCGAATTCCGCCACGAACCAACCAAGCTCGGCCGCGATCCACGGCGCCGGGATCATGATGACTGCAAGGCGCAGGGCGGGACGCGGGAACTCCATCTTGCGGAACGAAGCCCGGTAGAAGAAGTAGAGCATCGTGCCGATAAAGCCGAAGCCAAGCGCGACCATAATGCGGAAGGCCCAGAAGAGCGGCCAGACAGTCGGCACCGTGTCATTGGAGGCCAGAGCGATCTGATGCTCGGTCGCTTCGCGCGGGTCGTCCACATAGCGTTTGAGCAGGAAGGCAAAACCAAGATCGGCGCTATGCGCTTCGAACTGCGCCTGAAGGTCTTCCGGGATCGGCGCGCCCTTGAGGGCTTGGATCTTCATCAGGGCGTCATAGGAGATAAGACCGGTGCGAATCCGCGCCTCGGCGTTCTCAACGAGCTCTGCAATGCCGGGGATTTCCTTGGTGAGCGACCGGGTGCCGATAAGGCCCATCACCGCAGGAATATGCACGGCGTAGTGGGTCTCACGGGCGAGATCGTCGGGGAAACCGAAGACGGTAAAGGAGGCCGGAGCCACTTCGGTGTGCCACATGCCTTCGATCGCCGCGAGCTTCATCTTTTGGCTGTGCGTTGCGGAGTAACCGGATTCGTCCCCAAGGATGACCACCGAAATCGCCGCCATCAGGCCGAAAGACGCAGCCACGGCGATGGACCGACGGGCAAGTTCGAGGTGACGACCTTTGAGCAGATACCAAGCCGAGACACCGAGAACGAAGACGCTCGCCGTGACGTAACCTGCCGAGACGGTGTGCACGAACTTGGCCTGTGCCACTTCGTTGAACACCACGTCGAAGAACGAGGTCATCTCCATACGCATCGAGAGCGGATTGAATTCAGCACCAACCGGGTTCTGCATCCAGCCGTTGGCAATCAGGATCCAGAGCGCCGAGAAGTTTGAACCGATGGCGACGAGCCACGTCACGATCAGGTGGCCAATATTGCTCAGCTTGTCCCAGCCGAAGAACATCAGGCCCACGAAGGTCGCTTCAAGGAAGAACGCCATCAGGCCCTCAACCGCGAGCGGCGCACCGAAAATGTCACCGACGTAGTGGGAGTAGTAGGACCAGTTCATGCCGAACTGAAATTCCATGGTGATCCCGGTCGCCACGCCCAGCACGAAGTTGATGCCGAACAGGGTTGCCCAGAATTTTGTCATCTGCCGCCAGATCGGGCGGTTGGTCATGACATAGACCGTCTCCATGATCGCGACGATGATCGACAGACCAAGCGTCAGCGGCACGAAGAGGAAGTGATACATCGCTGTCATCGCGAATTGCAGCCGCGACAGCTCGACGAGATCCAGCTCCATAACGAGCGCTCCTCAATAGATTGCAACACAAAGGTGCGTGAATAATTCACCTTTTCAGTGTTGGCATACTCTCGTCGGGCGCCAATGCCTTTGATCTAGGTCAAAAGATAAATCAAAGATAAATGTTTTTCGTTAAGAAAGGCGGAACACCCTGTCGACACTCGAGATTTCGGCACGACGATGCGAGGCCATGAGGATCGCCGCTTCGGGCAACCAGGCTCGGATGCCTGCAAGAACCCTCTCCGCGGTCTGGGTATCAAGGCCCTCTGTCGGCTCGTCGAGCAGCAGGACGTCCGGGCGGCGCAACAAGGCGCGGGCAAGGACGAGGCGGCGACTTTCGCCTCCGGAAAGCCCTGCCCCGCTTTCGCCAAGCGTCCCATCAAGCCCCCCCATACGGGCGACAACCTTGGCAAGTTGCACGGCTTCGAGCACGGCGTCGGCCTCTTGCGTGGTGAGGTCCGGCTTGGCGAGGGCGAGGTTTTCAAACACGGTACCCCCGACCAGCGCGCTTCGCTGAGGCACCATGGTGAGTACGGCGCGCAGTTCGCGTTCGCCAAAAGCGCGCAGGTCCTGACCAAGCACCTCGATCTCGCCGCGATAGCCCGGCTCGGTCCCGGCCAATAGCGCGAGCAGGGTCGATTTGCCTGAACCACTCGGCCCCACGAGAGCGACGGTCTCGCCGGGGGCGATACGCAGGGAGAGGTCATGGATCAGGTCGGCGGAAGCCCCCTCACGGCGGAATGAGAGCGCCTTGGCGGCGATCCCCGCCCCATGTGCTGCGCCACCAATGCGGGGCGCTTCGGTGCCTTGCTCTTCGTGTTCGAGGATACGTTCAGCGGCATCGCGGATGCGCCCGATCTCGGCGATACCGCGGCGCAGGGGCATCACGGTTTCACCAAGCGCGAGGGCGACGAAAAAGCCGATCGCCGCGCGGGCGGGATCGAGTGCCTCGGTCGCCACGAGATGACCCCCAAGCGCCAGCGCCGCGCCTGCGATCACGGTGACGAGAAGCGACAGGATGAGACCTGCTTCGCGGTCCACGCGGTCGAGGCGTGTCATGGCTTCGCGCATCGCGTCATCGGTTTCGCGCAGGGCGGCAAGGTGCGTTTGCAGGCGTCCTTGGACGAAGAGATCGGCACGGCCCCGCATCATGCCGATGGTGTCTTGCCGCAGTGTCTGATTGGCGCGTTCGGCGTCGCGGGAGGGGGCAAAGGTCACCCCCACAAGGCGCAGCATCACGAGCCCCCCACCAAGAAGGTAGCCAAGCGCAATCGTCAGCGCCATTTCCGGCGTTGTCAGCCAGCGCAGCACGAGGAAGACAAGCGCATGCGTCAAGAGCGCGGCAGCGACCGGCAGGCCCAGGCGCAACACGATCCCGTCAAGCGCATCCACATCCGCCGTGATCCGCGTCAGGGCGAGAGGGCCACGCAGGCGCTGCATCGCGGGCAGAGACAGGCGCGACAGGCGGCGCATGAGGCTCGTGCGCAGGGCCGAGAGCGCACGCAGCGTCGCATCATGGGTCAGGAGGCGTTCGCCATAGCGTGTGCCGGCCCGTCCAAGGGCGAGAAGGCGCACACCGGCGCTGGGGCGGAAGACATCAAAGGCGATACCGATCCCGGCGATGCCAGCGAGACCCGTTGCGGTGATAAACCACCCCGAAAGGCCGAGAAGCGCGGCGCCCATGAGCAGCACGGCGACAAACATCAACGCCCCGCGCCACATCGCACCGGGCGCGGCGGACCAGATCAAACGAAAGGCGGTCCAGAGGAGTTTCATGCGCTGCTCTCCCCTTTTTGCGCAGGCGCCATATCGATATGTCGATCCATCGCCGCAAGGACTTGGGGATCATGAGAGGCCACAAGCACGGTTGCGCCCGCCTGTGCGAGGTCTTTGAGGCTGGTGATCAAGGTCGCGGCTGTGTCGGAGTCGAGGTCAGCGGTTGGTTCGTCGGCAAGGACCACATCGGCCCCACGCAGGATCGCACGGGCCACGAGGAAGCGCCGCGCCTCCCCGCCTGAGACGCCTGCGCCGGTTTCACCAAGCCGGGTTTCGAGCCCGTCAGGCAGCGCAGCAACGATGCCGTCCGCATGGGCCGCTTTGAGGGCTGTGTCGAGGCCACCCCCAGTCGCGTCCGGATCGAGGAAGGCGCGCAAGGTCATGTCGGGCATGTGGACGGCTTGCGGGATGAGTGTCAGGCGCGTGCGCCATGCGTCGGCAGTGGCCTCGTCAAGATCGGTACCCGCAACAACAATCCGCCCCTCCGCGAGCGGTGCAAGACCGGCCAGCGCCAGAAGACAGCTTGTCTTGCCAGCACCGCTTGGGCCGCAGAGAGCCACGGTCTCGCCCGGTACGAGATCAATTTCGGGAAGCGCGACGGGCTGCCCGCCACGTAAGACCACTGCGCCGCGGGTCGACAGCGTGGCGATACCTGCCAGCGGCGCAGCTTTGCCCCCCTGCCCCGGGACGGTGTCGCTTTCGATGGCTTCGAGCGCGTCCATCTCCTCGGCCACGGCCAGCGCGGCGGCGCGGTCATGCCAAGCGGCGGCAAGATCGCGCAGGGGTTGGAAATATTCGGGCGCAAGCAAGAGGATGAAGATGCCGTGATAGAGCGTCAATTCACCGCCCCACGTGCCGAACTGCATCTCGCCGAGAAGCGAAAAGCCGACATAGACGGCGACCATCGCCACCCCAAGCGCAGAGAAAAGCTCGAGCACGGTGGAGGAGAGGAACGCCACGCGCAGCACCGCCATGGTGCGATGGCGCAGGCCTTCGGCGCGGGCCTCGAAATCATCCTCGGCCTGTTTCGTCGCATCGAGAAGACGGATATCGGCGAGCGCCGAGAGGCGGTCAATCAGAAGGTCGTTCAAAGCGCCGATCTCGACCATCTGGCGTTCGCTCGCCTGCTTCGCCGCCATGCCGATCAGGGCCATGAAGACCGGGATCAGCGGCCCGGCCACCAGCAGAACCAGCCCTGCCGCCCAGCTTATGTAGAAAGTCAGCGCAAGCAGGACGACCGGCACCACCTTAACGCGGGTCATCGCCGGGCGGTAGCGCGTCAGATATGGCGTTAGAAGCGGGAGTTTCTGCGCCGCCAGCGCGGCCAAGGCCGCCGAACTCGCCGCTTGCTCGGCGCGCCCGGCCTCGCGGGCGAGCAATTCGTGACGCTCATCCGAGATGAGGCCGTCCGCCATGCGAAATAGAACTCCACCGGCCCAATGATCAAGGAGCGCGCGCAGGGCACCGATCGCGACAAAAAGCAGTGCTGCCCAAAGAAGTCCCTCGGGGTTGCCTTGGGCCCACGCTTGAATGGAAAGTGCGGCGGCACCTGCCTGAACCGGCCAGAGCACTCCCGCCAACGTCAGCGCGTAAGAAGCGCGTTTGAGCGCCGGGCGCGCGGCGCGATCAATCCTAGCCAATGCGGCGGATTTTGCAGACGAGTTGCGGCTCATGGGATCTAGCGTTGGTTTTGTTCGCGTCTCGGGTCCCGCAAGCTTTACTGGATTTTTTCCCAGTTTGACCAGCGGCCAGCCGCGACAAAAGCGCCCTGCACCGCATGGTCAACCGAAGAGCGTCACCTCTTATCGCACCACGAAGACCGATTGGGTCGCATGGCGTGCAATGCGCGAGGCATTGGGGCCGATCAGATAATCCTGAAGCTGGGACTTATGAGCACCGACCACGATCGCCTTGGCATCCACTTCGCGCGCGACCTTCAAGACACGATCATAGATCGTGCCCTGATCCACGTGTAGCGTCACCGGGCCGATGTCCTTGAACGTGTCACCGGCCCATGCCTCGAGCGCCTTTTTCGCGTCGGAGAGGATTGTCTTGTTGTGCGATTTGTCAAAGTAACTCCCGACGATAGACATGCCGAAGTCAGGCACGACGTTGACAACGTGCAACGTGGCGCCCTCGGTCTTGGCCATGCGCAATGCCGCCTGCGCCGGGCGTTCCGAGCCCTTGAGGTCGTTCAGGTCGACGGTCAGGAGAATGGTGTCAAACATCTCGTTCACTCCTCAAAAGGCCGGCTGGGTCGCACGGCGACGCTGGATCAAGACTATACCGGCCAAGAGCAGCAAGGCCGGGATGAAGAAGATTTCCTTGGGCAAGCGATCATTCTCGACCTGCACCTCGGCGATGATCACTGGGCTGTCGCCATAGAAATCATACTCTGTGCCAAGCGTCTCGAAATGCGGTGTGCCGGGGAACGGCTCTTCCAGAAGAAGCGCCTCGCCCTCGGCAAAGGCCGTGAGACCCTCGGCAGAGAGCGCACCGCTCGCATCGCCAGACAACGCCGGGATGACGACGGTGGTCGGGCGGACCTTCGCCGTGTCGAAATCCGGACCTTCGATCAGGAGGCGGATATCCTTACCGGTCTCTTGCGCCTCGATGAGCTCGAAGGCGGCGGGACCGGAGGCGCTCATGTATTTCTCTGACACTTGGTCGAGGAAATAGCCCGGTCGGAACAGGGTAAAGGCGATGACCAAGAGCACGGCGCTTTCCCAGCGGCGCGACTTGGCAATGAAATAGCCCTGAGTCGCCGCGGCGAAGAGCAACATCGCCAGAAGCGCCACGAAGAACACCACAACGGCCTTGAGCGGCCCCACGTCGATCAAGAGAAGATCGGTGTTGAAGATGAACAGGAACGGCAGGAGCGCGGTGCGGATGTCATAGGCAAAGCCCTGCACACCGGTCTTGATCGGGTCCCCGCGCGAAATCGCCGCCGCCGCATAGGCGGCGAGACCCACAGGGGGCGTATCATCCGCTAGGATGCCAAAGTAGAACACGAACATATGCACCGCGATAAGCGGCACGACGAGGCCAGCCTGTGCGCCAACAGTGACAATCACCGGGGCCATCAGGGAAGAGACCACGATATAGTTTGCCGTGGTCGGCAAGCCCATCCCGAGGATCAGCGACAGGACCGCGACGAGGATCAAGAGGATCATCAGGTTCCCCCCCGAGATCACCTCGATCACTTGGCCAATGACTTGATGCGCGCCGGTGAGAGAGATGGTGCCGACGATGATACCGGCCGCACCTGTTGCGACGCCGATGCCGATCATGTTGCGCGCGCCCATGATGAGGCCCTGCACAAAGTCTTGCCAGCCAGCGCGGGCTTCGCCGCCGATATCGCCACTGCGGAAGAAGGCTTTCAGCGGGCGGTGCGTCAGGGCAATGATGACCATAAACACGGTCGCCCAGAAGGCCGAAAGCGCGGGAGACAAGCGTTCAAGCTCCTCCGTGCGCACCATGAGGTTCCAGACCAGGATGAAGATTGGCAGCGCGTAATATGCCCCACCGATGAGCGTCGGCGTCAGGCGCGGTGCCTGTGGCACGGGCGCGTTCGGATCGTCCACCTCGATATCCGGGTAACGCGCCGCCACCGCAACGAGGAAGACGTAGAGCACCGCCACCAGGATCAGAGCGGCATAGACGGTTTCCGCCATGAACGGGCCGAGAAGCATCCGCACCAACACCATCAGATAGGTGGCGGCACCAAGGAAGATAAACCCTGTCAGGAACAGGATCAGGATCATCAACACGCCGATCTTGCGACCGTCCTTCTTGAGGCCTTCGAGGCCCATCTTCAGGCTCTCGAGGTGCACAATATACAGAAGCGCGATGTAGGAGATCACCGCCGGAAGGAAGGCGTGCTTGACCACATCGATATAGGGAATGTTGACATACTCGACCATGAGGAAGGCCGCCGCGCCCATGACGGGCGGGGTGAGCTGACCATTGGTCGACGAGGCAACCTCGACCGCGCCCGCCTTCTCTGCCGGGAAGCCGATCCGTTTCATCAGCGGGATGGTGAAGGTGCCAGTGGTCACAGTGTTGGCAATGGACGAGCCGGAGATCATGCCGGTCATCATCGAGGATAGGACCGAGGCCTTGGCCGGCCCGCCACGCAGTGCGCCGAGGAGCGCAATGGCGACTTTGATGAACCAGTTGCCGCCGCCCGCGCGATCGAGAAGTGCACCAAAGAGGACGAAGAGAAAGATCATCGTTGTCGAAACGCCGAGCGCGACGCCGAAGACCCCTTCGGTCTGCATCCAGTAGTGGCCGAGTGCCTTCGTCAGCGACGCGCCGCCATAGTTGGTGATATTGCGGGCCCATTCAGAATAGCCACCGAAGAAGGCAAACATCACAAAGGCCGAGGCAATGATGACAAGCGGCAGGCCAAGCGAGCGATAGACGCTGATGAGAAGGACGATCATGCCGATCGCGGACATGATGACGTCAGTGTTCGTCCAGAGGCCGGGGCGATCCGCGATTTGGTAGCGGAAAACAACGAGGTAGAGACAGGCGCTCACCCCGAGGATGAGAAGACCCCAGTCATAGGCGGGGATGCGATCACGCGGCGAGGATTTGAATAGGGGAAAGGCCAGCGTCGCCAGCGTTATGGCAAAAGCGAGGTGGATATAGCGCGCCTGCGCAACGACATTGGCGAAATCGGAAAGCCCCGTCAGCTGGGCCACGACACCCGGCACCTTGGAGGCGATGTAAAGCTGAAACAGCGACCACAGGATGCAGATGGCGATGATCGCCCGCCCCTGAATGCCGATTGGATTACGTGCGCCGGTATCGGCTTCTGCCACCATGGCGTCTGCGGCAGAGGTGCCATCGTTCTGATGATCTTGTGCCATGTGTCTGTCCCCGTTGAACTGATACGTGAATGCGCCCCTTCTTTGCGGGGGCGCATTCGTTTGTCATACGTCTCCGAGGAGAAGCTTACTTGAGACCAAGCTCCTTGTAGGCCTTCTCGGCGCCCGGATGCAGCGGTGCAGACAGGCCGTCATTGACCATCTGGTTCGGGTCAAGATGCTTGAACGCCGGGTGCAGGTTGCGGAAATCGTCGATGTTTTCCATCACGGATTTCGCTACGACATAGACCACATCATCCGAGATTTTGGCCGAGGTCACAAAGGTCGCGCCGACACCGAAGGTCGTGGTGTCCTGATCATTGCCAGCATACATACCGCCCGGGATCGTTGCGACACGGTAGTAGGGGTTGTCGGCGACCAGCTTTTCGATCGGTGCACCGGCCACGTCAACGAGGGTCACGTCACAGGTTGTGGTGGCTTCTTTGATGGCAGCGGCCGGGTGACCGATGGTGTAGATCATCGCGTCGATGTTGCCATCGCAAAGCTGCTTGGCCATTTCCGAGCCTTTATACTCGGTCGCGAGAGCGAAGTCGTCCATCGCGATGCCGAAAGCGTCCATCACGACTTCCATGGTTGCGCGCTGGCCGGACCCGGGATTGCCGACATTGACGCGCTTGCCCTTCAGGCCTTCGAAGCTCTCGATGCCGCTATCGGAGCGCACCAGAAGCGTGAAGGGTTCCGGGTGCACGGAGAACACCGCGCGGATATCCGGGAACGGGTTGTCGGCGAACTTCGAGGTGCCGTTATAGGCGTGGTACTGCCAGTCGGACTGGGCCACACCGAACTCGAGCTCTCCGGCCTTAATGGTGTTGATGTTGTAGACCGAGCCGCCCGTCGATTCTACGGCGCAGCGAATGCCGTGCTCTTTGCGCGACTTGTTCACGAGGCGACAGATTGCACCACCGGTCGGGTAGTACACGCCGGTCACACCGCCGGTCCCGATCGAAATGAACTCCTGAGCGGTGGCCGCCGTGGAGAAGGTCATGGATGCGACCAGTGCCGCACCTGCCAGTTTCAGTTTGGAAATCATCTTAAGCTCCCTTGTTGATGACTTTGTTGATTGCGAAATCGTTTATTCGAGCGCCCCGAATTCCCCGAGGCGACGGTTCCGGGCTTCTACATCCCGTATTCTCTGGCTGGCGCTTTCCCCTGACCGCGCCACAAGCATGGCGATCATCGTCTCCATCAGGACCAAGGTCGCCGCGTAGGAGGAGAAGAACTGCGGGCTCTCTGAGGGTACGATGAACGAGAAAGACGCATGTTGTAAAGCCGGACAGGTATGGCTGTCGGTCAATACGATGGTTTGCGCCCCCGCCGCACGGGCCATTTCAGCAGCAAAAATCGCGCGAGAGGCATAGGGTGTCTTGGTCACAACAAGAAGCACATCGTTTTCGTCCAGTGACGAAAGCGAGGCCCCAAGCGAAGCCCCCATACGTCCGGCCAGCGTCCAGTTGGTGCAGAAATAGTTGGCGAGATAAGCCATGTATTCCGCGATTCCCGTCGAACTCAGCGCGCCAAAAAGCACCACGTTGCGCGCCTCGGCAAGAGCATCGACAGCAGCCTCGAGGCGCGCGCGGTCTACGGATTCTGCCAGATCAGTGATGTTCCAGATGCAGGCTCCGGACTGACGCTGAAGGAAGGTGGCGCCCTCATCCTTGTCGAGCTTGAGGCGTTCCGCACGCTCCGAGAAAGACATCGCGCGTCCGCCCATCGCTCCGCGACACAGCTCGCGCATGTCCTCGTAGGTGTCGAACCCAAGGGTCCGCGCAAGGCGCGAGAGAGTTGCAGGGGAAACACCGCTTGCCGCCGAGACCGAGCGCAGAGACCGTGCCGCCACATCCATCTGGTTGGCCACGACATAGTCTGCCGCATCCTTCAGCTTGGCGCTGAGGTCGGCGTATGAATCAGCAATTCGGTCTTCGATCCGAGCAGACAGGTTCACGAATCCCTCCTATTGACTCGCATTTTCCATCCGTATTATTTCAAGTCAACAACAGAAACATTTGTTTCACGTGAGCAAACGGAGTTCGCGCGCCATGCTGGCAGCCGCAGATCGCCTCACCTACCCTGAAGAAAGAAACCTGTTTTTTCAACGGGTTGCCCAAATTTTCCTCGGCATTGCTTGTTACGAAAATCCTGCTCCGCCCCCCAAGCTCAACAAGGTTTTTGAGACATGAGCCACATTTTTCCCCGTCACTGCCACAAACATCCGCCCGTCGTTTCGCATGGTGAGGGTCCATTTCTCTACGACACGACCGGCAAAGCCTATTTCGACGGGTCCGGCGGCGCGGCGGTCTCTTGCCTTGGACATTCCGACGCTGAGGTGATCGCCGCCATCAAGGGACAGGTCGACCAAGTGGCATTTGCCCATACAAGTTTCTTTACCTCGGCTCCGGCAGAGGCACTTGCGGATAAGCTCATCGAGAATGCGCCGGAGGGGCTAGAACGGGTGTATCTCGTCTCTGGCGGATCGGAGGCGATGGAAAGCGCCCTTAAACTCGCCCGGCAATACATGCTCGAGAAGGGCGAACCGAACCGCCGTCATATCATCGCGCGGCGACAAAGCTATCACGGCAACACGCTCGGCGCGCTTGCGACCGGTGGCAATGCATGGCGGCGCGAACCCTTTGCGCCCCTCCTCATGGAAACACATCACATCGCCCCCTGCTTTGCCTATCGCGGACAAGAGCCGGGCGAGAGCCTCGAGGCCTATGGGCTACGGGTCGCCAACGAACTTGAAGCAAAGCTCGAGGAACTAGGCGCGGAAAATGTTCTCGCCTTCGTCGCCGAGCCGGTGGTCGGTGCGACGGCGGGCGCAGTGCCTCCTGCCCCGGGGTATTTCAAACGTATCCGTGAGATTTGCGACCGCTATGGCATCCTTCTGATCCTTGACGAGGTGATGTGCGGGATGGGGCGCACTGGGACGCTCTTTGCCTGTGAACAGGACGACGTTGCGCCCGATATCTGCGCCATCGCGAAGGGGCTTGGTGCGGGATATCAGGCGATTGGTGCGATGCTTTGCACCGGCGAAATCTATGATTGCATTCGCGACGGCAGCGGTTTTTTCCAGCACGGCCACACCTACCTAGGGCACCCCACTGCGGCGGCGGCGGGGCTGGCCGTGTTGAACCGTCTTGTTGATCAGGGCATCGCCGAGCGCGTGGCCCCGATGGGCGAAAAACTCCGCACAGCCCTTGGCGACGCTTTCGAGGATCATCCTCATTTGGGGGACATTCGCGGGCGCGGACTCTTCATCGGAATCGAGCTCGTAGAAGATCGCGACACCAAGACCCCCTTCGACCCGAGCCTGAAGATACAGGACGGCATCAAGGCCCGCTGTTTCGAGGCGGGGCTGATCTGTTACCCGATGGGGGGAACGATTGATGGAAAGCGAGGCAACCACATCCTCCTCGCCCCGCCCTTCATCATGGAAGAGACGCATATCGGGCTGATGGTGGATGCCTTAAATACCGCCATCGCGCCGGACGCGCTTCGGGGGTAAGGCCGCTAGCGCCGGGCGGAAAATCGCGCTAGGACGGATGTTCAACACCTCCTGAAATCGGTCCCCATGCCCGTCAAGATCACCTCCCTCACCGACCTTGCCGCCCTGCCCTTCGATGAGATCATCGACGTCCGCTCGCCTGCCGAGTTCGCCGAGGATCACGTGCCGGGCGCGATCAGCCTGCCGGTGCTTTCCAACGAGGAACGCGCAAAAGTCGGCACGATCTATGTTCAGGAGGATCGGTTCCTTGCCCGCAAGATTGGCGCGGCGCTTGTCGCGCGCAACGCGGCGGCGCATTTACAGGGGCCGCTCGCGGATCGTTCGGGCGGCTGGCGGCCCTTGGTCTATTGCTGGCGCGGCGGTCAGCGGTCGGGGTCTTTCACCTCGATCCTACAACAGGTCGGTTGGCGCGCAGATGTGTTGGAAGGTGGCTACAAAAGCTACCGCCGCCTCGTCGTGCGCGCGCTTTATGACGATCCGCTCCCGCATGAGGTCATCCTGATTGATGGCGGCACGGGAACCGCGAAGACGCGTCTCTTGAGCCATATCGCAGAGCAAGGCGGCCAGGTTCTTGATCTTGAGGCAATGGCAGAGCATCGTGGGTCGCTTTTCGGCCCGATGGGGAAAACACAGCCGTCTCAAAAATCCTTTGAAAGCCATCTTGCCATGACGCTTGCTGGTCTCGATCCATCGAAGCCGGTCTACGTCGAGGCGGAAAGCTCAAAGATCGGGCGTCTCATCCTGCCGCCGAGCCTTTGGAAGCCGATGACCGAAGCGCGGTCGATCGCTCTTGTCGCGCCGGTTTCAGCACGGGCAGCGCATTTGCTGAATGCCTACCCGGATATGATCGAGGATCACGAAAAGCTCGACGCTGTGCTCGGGATGCTGGTGCGGTATCATGGGCATGAGCAGGTTGATGCGTGGCGTGCGCTCGCCAAGGCGGGCGCTTTCGCGTCACTGGCGCAACAGCTTATCGAGACGCATTATGACCCGAGGTATGCGCGCATCTCACGGCAAGAACCTTCTGAGACGATCGCACTTGAGAGCCTTTCGGAGGCCGAGCTTACCAAGACGGCAGCGCGCATTATCGCGTCTCACGGCAGATGATTTCGGGCGCGCCTTCGTCGATGGTCCCGATGATCGCGGCAGAATGACCTGCGGCCTGTAGAGACGCCAATGCCCTTTCGGCCACCTCGGGCGCAAGGGCCGCGAGCAGGCCGCCAGCGGTTTGAGGATCATGCAGAAAGACTGCGCGGGCGTCATGCGCGTTGATCACCGGTGCGGCGGCGAGATTGGCATCATAGATAGAGGAGCGGTGCCCCTCTTCCGCAAGGTCCAGCGCCCCTTCGTAAATCGGTAGATCATCAAGACCCACGCTGGCGCGCACCCCAGAGGCGCGGCACATCGCGAGAAGATGCCCGGCAAGGCCAAACCCGGTTACGTCTGTCATTGCGTGCGCCTCGGCCAAACACGCCGCGGCGTCGGCTTGGGGGGTAGCCAAGATGTTGAGAAGTGAGGCGATATCGCTCCCGTCCGCTTCGCCCTGCATCTCGGCCGCCATTAGCACGCCACTTCCGAGGGGGCGGGTCAGAAGAAGAACATCTCCGGGACGCGCGCCTGCATTGGTGATCGGGTCGCGGCTACAAAGACCGGTCAGGGTCAATCCGAGGGTCATCTCGGCCCCCATGGTCGAGTGACCACCGACGATCTCGGCCCCTTCACGACCAAGCACCTCCTGCGCGGCGCGCATGACCTCGGCCATGGTTCGGCTTTGTAGCGGCTCGGACATACGCGGCAAGGTGATAGAGAGGAGCGCGGCCTGCGGCTTGGCGCCCATCGCCCAGATATCGCCCAGCGCGTGTAGCGCCGCGATACGTGCAAAGAGGCCAGTATCCTCGGTAAAGGCGCGCAAGTGATCTGTTGTCAGAACTTGGCGCTTTCCTCCTATCGACAGGATCGCCGCATCATCGCCGGGGCCGGAAAGCACATCCGTGCGACTCGTTTGTGTGACCTGTTCCAAGGCAGCGCTCAGAGCGCCCGGCGCAACCTTCGCGCCACATCCCGCACAGAGGGGTTTTCCTGTTCCCTGCAATTCTTCTGCCACGCCGAGAGTCACGGGGGCGGGAAGCGCAGGTGGTTTCATCTTTGGCAGGCTGCGGAACTGCTCCATGAATTTCTGATCGATGCGATTCTTCCAACCCCAGAGGCCGGGGACAGAGATCGTACGCCCCCATTTTTCGGCAAGGGCCTTCTTGCCGCCAAGCGAGATCAGTTTGAGATAGTCCTTTTGCGGCTTGAAGGGCTTCAACGTCCCACCCGAAAGCGCCGCCACGAGGTTGTCGCGCAGAACAGGCGCAGCGCGCACTGCAAAGACCCCGGCCTTGGGGCGTGGCGCGTGCCTCATATGGGCGCAATCGCCGGTCGCAAAGAGGCCATCGCAACCTTCCACACGCAAGGACGGCTCGACCAATACAAAGCCATCCGAGGTCAGGGGCAAAGGGCTTTCGGAGAGCCAGTCGTGCGCGAAAGCCCCTGCCGCGCCAACGGTAAATCGGCTCGGGATCTCTGTACCATCGGCCAGCGTGACGGTCTCCGGCCCAATCCGGGATACTTCGGCATTGGTATGCAGCGCGATACCCGCCTTTTCGGCGGCTTTGGTCAAAAGCGCGGCGGCGGGCCGGTTCTTGCCGGCGATTTCGGTGCTGGCTTCGACGACAGAAACGCGCGCCTCACCAAGATCTCGCCGCAGCGCATGCGACATAGCAAGCGCGAGTTCCATTCCTGCGACGCCGCCTCCGATCACGGCGACCTCCGGGGCCACGTCGCCCGCCACCGCTCGGGCAAGGAAGGCCTGCCAGCGCGTCGCGTATTGATCGAGCGGCTTGGCCCCTGTGGCGTGGTTTGCAAAACCCGGCAAGCTCGCCATCTCGGCGTGGATGCCAACATCGATCGAGGCCACGTCATAGGCGATCTCGCCCCGACCCTCGACATGTACGAGTTTCTTAACAGGATCGATCGCCGTCGCCGCGCCAAGGATCAGGCGAGCCCCGGCAAAGCGGGCAAGCTGCACCAGATCGATATCGAGTTCCTGACGGCTGTAGTGTCCCGCGATATGGCCCGGCAACATGCCAGAATAGGGCGCGGTCGGGCCGGGGTTGATGATCGTCACACGGGTGCCGGGAAGCGGTTTCATACCCCACATGCGCGCAACGAGCGCGTGGGTGTGGCCTCCGCCAATCAACACGAAATCACGGGTCAGGGGCAAAGGGGCCTGCATATGCATCGTGTCTCCCGGCGTTTGAACCCCTCGTGTTTACCCGATCCCACAAACCCATGCCAGCGGCCGTAGCGTCGCGCTTAGCCCTCTTGGGGCGTCTCGGTTCCCTGTCGCGTGGTGCGCCGCGTGAGCACTTGGCGGCGCATGAAGGCGATGATGAAGAGCGCAGTTAGAATCAAGACAATAGTCGGTGCCGGTGCGCTATCGAGGAAGAAACTCAGATACGTGCCTGCGAGCATCGAGGACATACAGACCACGACTGCCACCCAGAGCATGGTCGAGAACTTGCGCACGAGCAGGAAGGCAATCGCGCCGGGCGCGATCAGGAGACCGATGGCGAGGATAAGTCCGACCGCGGAGAGTGTCGCGACAATGGTTAGGGACAGCGCAGCAAGCATGCCGTAGTGCAACCAATGGACCCAGAGACCGGAGGCCTGTGCCTGAGCCGGGTCGAAGCTATGCAGGAGCCAGTCTTTCCACTTCACCACCAGGATAAGGCCGACCGCGAGCGAGATCAGCCCGGCGGTCCAGAGATCGCCCGATCCGACACCTAGCATATTGCCAAAGAGGATATGATCGAGATGCGCATTGGTTTCGACCGAGACGAACAGAACGATGCCGATCCCGAACATGCCAGAAAAGACGACGCCCATCACGGTATCCTGTTTGATCCGGCTATTGCCCGCGAGGTAACCGGTCGCGACCGCGGTGAACATTCCGGCGGCAAAGGCGCCAACAATGAGCGGGATACCAAGTATATAGGCAAGGACGATGCCCGGCAGGACCGCGTGGCTCACTGCGTCGCCCATCAGTGCCCAGCCCTTGAGGACGAGGAAGCAGGACAGGAGCGCCGTTGGGATCGCCACGATCATCGAGATCAGGAAAGCGTTCTGCATAAAGGGAAATTTGAACGGCATGAGCGCCATGGCGAGATCGTATTCCATCACGATGCCTCCTGAGTGGTGTTCGGTCCACTGCGTAGCGCCTGTTCGGCCTTGCGTCGCGCGGCAAGGAGACCGTGCTTGGGAGCGAAGACGAAGGACGCAAGGAAGATCAGAGTTTGCAAGGTGACAATAATGCCCCCTGTCGCGCCATCGAGGAAGTAACTGATATAGGCGCCGAAGAAGCTTGTCAGGGTGCCGATCAAGACCGACAGGACGATCAGGCGCGGGAAGCGGTCACAGAAGAGATAGGCGGTCGCGCCCGGTGTGACGACCATCGCAATCACGAGAAAAGCGCCGACCGTTTGCATTGCCGCAACGACGCAGGCCGACAAGAGAATAAAAAATATGGCCTTGAGCAGCCCCGGACGTAAGCCAATCGCGCGCGCATGGCTTTCATCAAAGAACGTCACCATGAGGTCTTTCCATTTGGCCAAAAGCACAGCGAGTGAGACAAACCCGATCACCGCGAGTTGCAGGGTATCTTCTGGAGTGATGGCCAGGATATTGCCCATAGTGATCGTCTGAATTGAGATCGACATTGGGTTGATGGAGACAATGAAGAGACCAAGGCCAAAAAAGGACGTGAAGATCAGCCCGATGATCACGTCAACCTTGAGGCCCGAGCGCTCCGTGAGAAACAACATAGCCCCAGCGGCCAAACCGCCCGCGATAAACGCGCCGAGCGCGAAGGGAAGTCCGAGCATATAGGCCCCGGCCACCCCTGGCACGACGGAATGCGAGAGAGCGTCGCCGATCAAGGACCAGCCCTTGAGCATGAGATAGGCCGACAAGAAGGCACAAACCCCGCCGACAAGCGCCGAGACCCACATGGCGTTGGTCATGTAGCCGTAGGAAAACGGCTCGAGCATGAGGTCAATCATGCGCCGCCCTCCGGCTCGGTCGGGCCGTCTTCCTGAGTCCGGGTCTTGTCGCCATATTGGACGAAGGGGCGTTCGTCATCGGTCAGGATCGTGACCGAGCGCGCGTCTTCGTCCTCGTGCAAGTCCGTGCCGCCAAGGGTGAAGTGACGCAGGACGCCGCCGAAGGCTTCCTCAAGATTTTCGCGTGTGAAGGTGGTTTCCGTCGGGCCATAGCGCAACACTGTGCCTTTGACGAAGACCGTCCGATCACAGAACTCAGGCACGGAGCCGAGGTTGTGGGTCGAAACCAGCATGACACGACCTTCGTCGCGCAGCTCGCGCAGAAGCGCAACGATCTGATCTTCTGTCTTCACATCCACGCCTGTAAACGGCTCATCAAGCAGAATTACTTGCCCGTCCTGCGCGAGCGCACGGGCAAGGAAGACGCGCTTGCGTTGGCCACCGGACAACTCGCCGATCTGGCGGTGGCGGAAATCCTGCATATTGACCCGCCCCAAGGCCTGATCGACCATTGCGTGGTCTTTCGCGCTCGGACGGCGCAGAAAACCCATATGCCCATAGCGCCCCATCATTACCACATCTTCCACCAACACTGGAAAGGCCCAGTCGACCTCTTCGGCTTGCGGCACATAGGCAACAAGGTTCTTGCGCAGCGCGTCACGGACGCTCATGCCGAGGATGCGGATATCGCCTTTTGCGGCAGGCACAAAACCCATGATTGCCTTGAAGAGCGTAGATTTCCCGGACCCGTTCACCCCGACAAGCGCCGTGACCGTGCCACGCGGGATTTCAAAGCTTGCGTTCCACATGGCGGTGTGGCCGTTGCGATAGGTCACCGTCACGTCACGAGCGGATATCCCTGCCGCGTGGGTGCTGTCCTCCATCGGCTCAACGGAAGCGGTCTTGGCGTCTAGCATTTGGTCGTCCTGTCTTCGTATGTGCGCGGCGCCGTTTCATTATGGTACCGGTGCCGCGCAGGAGATTTAGTTCATGGCCGCCGCAAGCCCATCCGAGACTGTGCGCGAAGTGACGGTCAGAAGGTCCAGATAGGTTGGCACAGGGCCGTCGGCCTCGCTCAGGCTATCGACATAGAGCTCACCCCCATAGGCGACACCCGTCTCGCGCGCGACCTGCTTGGCCGGGGCCGTGTTGACCGTGCTTTCGCAAAAGACCACCGGGATCTCGTTGCTGCGCACCCCGTCGATCACCGCGCGCACCTGTTGCGGCGTACCAACCTGATCGGCGTTCATCGGCCAGAGATAGAGCTCTTTCATACCGAAGTCTCGCGCCAGATAGCTGAACGCGCCTTCACAGGTGACAAGCCAGCGTTGCTGGTCGGGGATGGCGCTGACAGCTTCGCGAAGCGGTTCGATCGTGGCGCGGATCTTGTCTTTGTAGGCTTTGGCATTGGCTTGGTAGAGCTCCGCGTTCTGCGGATCCTGCTCTGCGAATGCAGACGCGATGTTGTCGACATAGATCAGCGCATTGTCGAGCCCCATCCAAGCGTGTGGGTTGGGTTTGCCCTCGTAAGAGCCTTCGGCGATCGGAATTGGGTCGACCCCGTCGCTCAGCGTCGCAGAGGGAATATCACCAAGGTTTGCAAGGAACTGTTCGAACCAGAGCTCGAGGTTCATCCCGTTCCACAGGATCAGGTCTGCATCATAGGCGCGCACGATGTCGCGCGGTGTCGGCTCATAGCCGTGGATTTCGGCGCCTGGCTTGGTGATCGAGACCACCTCTGCCGCATCGCCCGCCACGTTGGCGGCCATATCAGCGAGTACCGTGAAGGTCGTAACAACCTTCATCTTGTCTTCCGCAACTGCAATGCCAGCCGTGGCTGTCAGAGCAGCAGCGAGCGTGGCTGCCTTTAAGAGAGATTGAGACATGCGCGTTTCCTTTCAGTCGAAATATAGACGATCTTTGCGCACTGTAAATGCAAATCACTCGCAACTGTCAAGCTAAATGCGAACGATTCTCAAAAACATCCACCCACCCTCATGATTGCTGTTTACTTGAGCACGAGCGACAACGCGGATTCTTCGAGCTCTTCGAGGCTCATCGCTCCATTCGGATCATACCAGTAGGCGGTCCAGACAACCGCGCCATGCAGCAACTGACGCAGCACGGTCGGCTCGACATCGACAAGGCCCTCGACCTTGGCCTCAATAAAAACTGCGTGCCAGCGCGCGAAGTAGCGATCCCGGCGCTTCAGAAGATCCGCCTGCCCCTCAGGCGAAAGCGCGTTCCATTCATGCACGAGCACCGCCGTCGCATCGGCGCGCGGGCCATGGGTAAAGTGCAACTGATTATGAACGAGTGCGCGGATACGCGCCTCGGAGGTCTCAGCACGCCCCAGGCCTTCTTCCAACGCACGATCCATCTCGAGGATGACCTCTTCCATGACAGCAAAGAGGATCTCGTCTTTGCTCCGGAAGTGGTGAAATAGGCTCCCCGACAGAATCCCCACCTCTTCAGCCAGTTCTCGCACCGTGCAGCGGGCAAACCCATGTTGTCGGAAGAGCCGCGCAGCCGCGTCGAGAATGCGGCGCTTCGCAGCGCTTGGCGCGGCGTGCGACGTCTTTGCATTCGCCTTTGACTGCTCCGCTTTCATAGACGCATCTCCATCCTGTGCCTGTCCCTCATAGAGAGAGTTGTTTCGCAATGATCTCGTTCATGATCTCGCGCGTGCCACCACCGATCGATAGAATGCGCGCATCGCGATAGAGCCGCTCGACCAGTGTCTCGCGCATATACCCCATGCCGCCAAGGATCTGCACAGCGTCATATGTCACCTTGTCGCACATATCTGTGGCGACGTTCTTGGCCATGGAAATTTCCTTGAAGATCACCTCTCCGGCCTCCATCCGAGCGGCGCAGCGGTAGGTAAACTCGCGACTCGCTTCGAGCAACGTCGCCATATCGACAAGCTTGTGGCGGATGGTTTGATGCGCTGTCAGGGCTGCGCCAAAGGCCTTTCGTTCTTGTGCATACGCGCGCGCCGCCTCAAAGGCGAGTTCCCCGGTCATGTTCGCCATGACAGCGAGTGTCAGGCGCTCTGATTGGAAGTTGGATGTGATGATGCGGAAGCCTTGGTTCTCTTCCCCAATGAGGTTTTCGACCGGCACGACGCAGTTCTCAAAGCTCAACTCCGCAGTGTCGGACGCCCACCACCCCATCTTGCGAAGCGGTGCGCTTGCTGAAAACCCCGGTGTCTCGCGCGGCACAAGCAGGAGGCTCACACCGCCATAGCCTTCCGCACCCGTGCGCACCGCGACCGTGTAGAAATCCGCACGACAGCCGCTCGTGATAAAGGTCTTGGCACCATTGACGACGAAAACCTCTCGCCCATTGACCATCTCGCGGTGGGCTTTGGTCTGGAGGTTGGCGACATCCGAGCCGCCGCCAGGCTCGGTGATTGCAAGGGCCGCGATCTTCTCGCCCGAGAGTACCTGTGGCACGACCTTGCGCCGCAAATCCTCTGACCCAAAGCGCACCATCGGCGGCAAGCCGATATCGAGTGACCCAAGGCTCGCGGCAAGACCACCTGACCCCGCACGCATCAACTCTTCGATCCAAGCAACCTTCTGAAACACGTCGCCACCTGAGCCACCAATGTCTTCTGGATAACCAATGCCAAGAAGACCGAGCGCACCGGCCTTTTCATATAGGTCGCGCGGAAAGTGCCCGGCCTCTTCCCAATCATCTACGTAGGGTTTCACCTCGCGTTCGACAAAGCGCCGCGCGGTATCGCGCACCATCTCGTGGGTCTCGTTGAAATAGCTCAGGGACATGGGCCATCATTCCTTTTCTCACAAACCCGCACCCAGCTGTGACCCAACGTCATAGAAAGATTCCCAACCAAGCGCTTGCTTGGTATACTGTTTGAACTTTACCCTGATGGCAAGATCAACCGGGAATCGCCGTTGCGTCCTGCTGGTTCCGTGGGAGGGAAAGCAATGTCAGACAAAGTCGTTATCACCTGCGCCGTCACGGGCGTCCTCACCAACCCAAAGCAACACCCGGTCCCCGTCACTCCGGAGGAAATGGCGCAGGCGTCGCGCGAGGCCTATGATGCCGGGGCCTCCGTCATTCACATGCATTTCCGCCAGCAGGAACCGGGCAAGGGGCATCTCATGTCATGGGATCCGTCTGTCGCCACCGAGATCGCAGACGCGGTGCGCGCCGCCTGCCCCGGCGTGATCCTGAATTTCACCACCGGCACCATGGATAGCGACCAAAGCGGCCCGATCGCCTGCCTCAGGGCCGCGAAACCCGAAATCGCCGCCTGCAACGCCGGGAGCCTCAACTACCTCAAAGCCAAATCCGACGGAAGCTGGGCCTGGCCGCCAATGCTCTTCCAGAACCCGGTAGAGAAGATTGAGGAGCTGCTCGCTGTAATGCGCGAAACAGGCACGCGGCCCGAGTTCGAGTGCTTCGACCTTGGGATCGTGCGCTCGGTCGAGATGTTCCGGCAAGTTGGCCTTGTCGATCAGGCCGATATCAACCTCGTGATGGGCGTCGCCTCGGGCATGCCCTGCGATGCGGAGCTCCTACCGCTCCTGCGCAAATACATGGCCAAGGACGCACGATGGCAGGCGACATTGATCGGGCGTCAGGAAATCTGGCCTGTGCACCGCCGGGTCGCCGAGTTGGGCGGCCACTTGCGCACAGGGGTTGAGGATACCTTCTACCTCCCCGACGGGAGCCGCACCTCAGGCAATGGACCCTTGATCGAGGCGCTTGCCAAGATTGCCGAAGAGTCCGGTCGTAGCATCGCCTCACCGGACGAGGCCCGCGCCCTGTTCCTCTGAACCGTTTTCAGGAGAGACCCACATGCCGAAACTCGAGAGCCTCCTTGACCCGCATTCGCCCGAGTTCCACGCCAACGCCGAGGCGATGCAGGCTCATGTCGATCACTTCCGCGCCATAGAAGCAAAGGTCGAAGAGGCCGCCGAGGCTGCACGCCCGAGATACGAGAAACGCGGCAACCTCATGCCGCGAGACCGGCTCAATCTTCTCTTGGATTCCGGGTCTCCCTTTCTCGAGCTAAGCGCACTCGCAGGCTACAAAATGTTCGACGATAGGGACGGCACCGGCGCGGGTGCAGGTTGTATCGCGGGGATCGGGTATATATCGGGGACGCGGGCCGTTGTCATCGTCGATAACTTTGCGATCAAAGGCGGCACGATCTCTCCCGTGGGCCTGCGCAAGAAACTCCGGCTTCAGGAGATCGCGCTCGAGAACAAGCTCCCCGTGGTGACACTTGCGCAATCGGGCGGTGCGAACCTTGCTCATGCGGCGGAAATGTTCGTCGAGGGCGGACGCGCCTTTGCAAATCAAGCGCGCATGTCGGCGGCGGGTCTGCCGCAAATCACGGTCGTGCATGGCTCGGCGACGGCGGGTGGCGCATACCAACCGGGCCTCTCGGATTACATCATCATGGTGAAGCAGCAGGCGACGACCTACCTCGCCGGCCCGCCTCTCCTCAAGGCCGCGACGGGCGAGGTTGCGACAGATGAAGAGCTTGGTGGTGCAGAGATGCATACGCAGATCTCGGGCGTCGGAGACTACCTTGCCGAGGACGATGCCGACGGCATCCGCATTGCACGCGACATTCTCGCCAATCTCGGCTGGCAATCGTCGCACAACACCAACACTGGTTTCAGTGAACCGAAATTCTCCGCCGAAGAGCTTGTTGGCGTGGTGCCCGCCGATCCGAAACAACCTTATGATTGTCGCGAGATCATTGCGCGGATCGCGGACGGCTCGGACTTCCTCGATTTCAAACCCGAATATGACGCCCAGACAATCTGTGGCCATATTCGTATCGAGGGGCAGCCCTGTGGGGTGATTGCCAACAACGGCCCGATCACCGCACCGGGCGCGGCGAAGGGTGGGCAGTTCATCCAGCTTTGTGAACAGGCGGGTATCCCGATCCTGTTCTTGCATAATATCACCGGCTTTCTCGTCGGCACCGACCCCGAGAGGAACGGCATCATCAAACATGGCTCGAAGATGATCCAAGCGGTGGCCAACGCGAAAGTGCCGAAGATCTCAATCAATGTTGGCGGCTCTTATGGCGCCGGGAACTATGCTATGTGCGGTCGCGGCTTTGATCCACGCTTCCTGTTCTCATGGCCCAATAGCCGCACCGCGGTCATGGGCGGGGCACAGGCTGGAATGGTCCTGCGTATCGTGGCCGAGGCAAAGATGGCCAAGGCAGGAGCAGTGGACGAGGCGAAGCTCACGGCGATGGAAGCCCAGACCCGCGACATGATGGAGGCCCAGACCTCCGCGCTCGCCTCTACCGCACGAATGGAAGACGACGGCCTGATTGATCCGCGCGATACGCGGCGCATCTTGGCCTACGTTCTCGACATCTGCCGCTGCGCCGATCGGCGGGATCTCAACGCCAATAGTTTTGGCATCGCACGGTTCTGAGGGAGGACACCATGCTCGAGTCACAGGAACAGAAAGACCTGCGCGAAACGGTCCGCCGTTTTGTCGAAACTGAAATCAACCCGCATTGCGAGGCTTGGGAAGAAGAAGGCGCGATGCCGCTACACGACATCTTTGCCAAGCTTGGCGCGCTCGGCCTTCTGGGTATTTCGCGTCCCGAGGCCAATGGCGGGCTGGCGCTCGACTATAGCTTTGAGACCATCTTTGCCGAGGAGATTGGCGGCGCGCGCGCTGGTGCCATCGGCATGGCGGTGGGGGCACATACCAACATGGCCACCCCGGCACTTGCCCTGCACGGTAGCGACGCATTGCGCGATGAATTCCTGACGCCTGCTATCAGCGGCGAGAAGATCGCTTCGATCGCCGTTTCGGAGCCACATGCCGGTTCCGATGTCGCCGCCATCAAGACCCGTGCCGAGAGCGATGGGGACGACTACATCATCAACGGCCAAAAGATGTGGATCACCAATTCGACACAGGCGGATTTCTTCTGTGTGCTCGCCAATACCGGCGATGCGGATCGGCACAGGAACAAATCTCTCATTATTGTGCCTGCCGACACGCCAGGTGTGAGCACCGGCGCAAAGCTCAAGAAACTTGGTATGCGTGGATCAGACACAGCCCCGGTGTTCTTTGACAACGTGCGCGTTCCGAAACGGTTTCGAATCGGTGAGGAAGGCATGGGCTTTACCTACCAGATGCAACAGTTCCAGGAGGAGCGCCTCTTCGGCGCCGCGATGACGATCAAGGGGTTAGAGCTCTGTGTGAGTTCGACCATCGAGTACACGCGAGACCGCAAAGCCTTTGGACGTTCGATCCTCGACAATCAGATGGTGCATTTCCAGCTCGCAGAGATGCAGACCGAGGTCGAGGCTCTACGTGCGCTCACGTACCGTGCGACCGAGGCGTATGTTGCCGGGCAGGATGTCACGCTTCTGGCGTCGATGGCAAAGCTCAAGGCTGGGCGCCTGACGCGCACGATCCCCGATCAATGCCTGCAGTTCTGGGGCGGGATGGGATATGTTGAGGACAGTCTCGTGAACCAGCTCTACCGCGACCTGCGCATCGTGCCGATTGGCGGCGGTGCGGATGAGATCATGCAAGGCATCATCTGCAAACTGATGGGGATCGCGCCGGGGCGCGGCTAGGATCTAGGGAGCGCAAAATGACGAGGTTCGATAAGATCCTGATCGCCAATCGCGGCGAGATCGCTATGCGGGTGATCCGCACTGCTCATGATTTAGGGTTTCGCACGGTTGCAGTCTACTCAGAGGCCGACAAGGACGCACCACATGTGCAGGCTGCCGACGAAGCGGTGCTGATTGGTGCTGCCGCGGTCGGAGAGAGCTATCTGAACGCCGAGGCCATCCTCGACGCGGCGCGCAGCACTGGTGCCGAGGCTGTGCATCCCGGCTACGGGTTCCTGTCTGAGAACGCGGATTTCGCGCGTGCCTGCGGCGAGGCCGGGCTGGTCTTTATTGGCCCCTCCCCGGAAGCCATCGCGCTCATGGGGTCGAAACGCCTCTCCAAGCTTGCAATGCTCGAGGCGGGCGTGCCCTGCGTGCCGGGCTACCAAGGTGCGGATCAATCGGATGACACGCTTCTCGAAGAAGCCGCGCGCATCGGATTTCCCTTGATGATCAAGGCCTCCGCCGGAGGAGGCGGACGCGGCATGCGGATCGTAACGGAACCGTCTCAGGTCGCCGAGAACCTTGTGGCCGCCCGCTCAGAGGCGCTTTCTGCCTTCGGTTCGGACGAGTTGATCCTCGAACGCGCCGTGCTTAGCCCCCGCCATATCGAGATTCAGGTCTTTGCCGATGCCCAAGGCAATGTCGTGCATCTTGGCGAACGCGATTGCTCTATTCAACGCCGTCACCAGAAGGTCGTCGAAGAAGCGCCCTCTCCGTTCGTCACCCCGCAGTTGCGCGCGAAAATGGGGGCGGCGGCGGTTGATGCGGCGCGTGCCTGTGACTATCGCGGCGCAGGCACGGTGGAATTCCTCGTCGATGCCGAGGGCGCGTTCTACTTCCTCGAGATGAATACACGCCTCCAGGTCGAACATCCGGTCACCGAAGCGATCACCGGTCTCGACCTTGTCGAGTGGCAACTTCGTGTGGCGCAGGGAGAGACCCTGCCCCTTGCACAAGACGAGATCACCTTCTCTGGTTGGGCCATGGAAGTACGCTTGTACGCGGAAGATCCACAGAACGGGTTCTTGCCGCAGACCGGGCCTATTTTGCATTGGCAGCCTGCCGAAGGACCGGGGCTGCGGATGGATAGCGGTATCGCGACCGGTCAAGCGGTCTCATCGCACTATGACCCGATGCTTGCCAAGCTCGTGGCATCGGGCGCGACCCGCGAGGACACCCGGCGCAAGCTTGCGCGCGCGGTCGAGGAGACATCTTTGCTTGGCGTGCGGAACAACCTCGCGTTCCTAGCGAAAGTCTTGCGTCACCCGACATTCGCCGAGGGAGAAGCGACTACCGACTTCCTAGGGTCCGTCTTTACGGAGGACACCACATTGCGCGCTGCTGCGCCGGATATGGAAAGCTGTGCTTTGGCCACAGCTCTCACCCATACTTCCACAAGGGCCGCTCATCAGGACTTGCAAGATTGGCGAAACACGCCAGCCACACCTTGGCGCTACCGTTTCCGGAGCGAGACTGGAGAGGTCGCGCTAAACCTCTCAGTTGTGCGCGTGAGGGACACGCTCTCATACGAAGTGCGAGGCGATGCGGGAAAAGTCAGCCTCGACCTTATCGAGGTGGGAGACCACCAATGTATCTATATGTTGGACGGTGTGCGCCGTAAGCGCTCATTCGCCCTAGATGGCGATATTCTACACCTTGAGACTCCTTCTGGGGCGGTCCAGTTCGAGAACATCACCCATGCCCCGAAGGCCAGCGCGCGAGCCACGGGAAGCGGGCGCCTCTTGGCCCCCATGGATGGCGCAATCGTTGCATTGCGCGCCAAACCCGGCGAGCGGGTTGCAAGGGGTCAAACCCTCGCGGTTCTTGAAGCGATGAAGATGGAACATCCCATCAAAGCAGATATCGACGGCACTCTTTCAGAGCTACCAATCCGCGAAGGAGATCAAGTCCGGATGCGCCAGCTTCTTGCGACTGTTTCACCCGACGCCACAGATTCATCGGAGTCACACGTATGACCGTTACCCTATGGCATTGTCTCGATGCCCGTTCTTTTCGACCGCTCTGGGCCTTGGAGGAAATGGAACTGGACTATGACCTTGTGGTCCTTCCTTTCCCACCGCGCGCCTTTCACAAACCCTATTTTGATGTGAATCCACTGGGCACCGTGCCATTCCTCAAGGACGGAGAAACCGGTATGACCGAGAGCGCCGCGATGTGCCAATACCTCGCAGATCTCTATGCGCCAAATCTTTCCGTTGCCTCAAATCATCCCGACTATGGCGCCTATCTCAACTGGCTACATCAAAGCGACGCAACGCTTACATTTCCGCAAGCGCTCATGCTGCGCTACGGCGTCTTTGAGCCGGACGAGCGCAAACAGCCACAGGTCGCCGGGGACTATCGGGCATGGTATCTCGCGCGGCTAAGGTGGCTCGATCAGCATATTGACGGTCGGGAATGGCTTGTCGCGGATCGCTTCACAGTCGCAGATATCGCAGTGGGCTATGCGCTTTACCTTGGAGAGTTCACCGGGGCGGCCTCAGACTATGCGCCGCAAACACGCGCCTATCTTGACCGCTTGAAGGATCGCGACGGGTTCAAGCGCGCGCAATCCCGGCAAGCGGAGGCGAATACCAGCGGTGCTGGCTCAGCACTGCCGAGCCCCGGATGAGCAGATCACCGTAGGACACACTTTTAGGCTGCTTTAGGCTGCGAACGGCACGCGCCCAGTACCGCCAAATCTGTAGCCTTCAAAGAAAAACCGGCAGCGTGTGATAGCGCGCTGCCGGTTCAAGATCGATGTAATCGGACGAAAAACCTTAGGCCGTCTGCGGCGGGCCTGTCATGGTCAGAAGCTCTTCATACTGTTCCTCGGTCAGAGGCTCGGTAATACGTACTTCCTTCTTGAGATCGCCCAGTTCGCGCGGGATCTTGAACGCGCTTTTCTCGAGAGAGATAGAGTTCTCAATAGCTTCTTTAACTTTGGTATACATTGCTTTCCTCCTGATTATCTCTTGATCGGACAAAAGGGACAGCGAACCGCGCGCCATCAAAACACGGAACAGCCCAGTGCCCCTTAGGCCGTCTGCGACGTACCGGTCATGGTCAGCAGTTCTTTGAACTGCTCTTTCGAAAGCGGCTCAGCAATACGCCGTCCCTTCTTGAGGTCTTCAATCTCGCTCGGCCATCTTGGTCTGCTTTGGATGAGGTCTTTGGCGCTCTCAGCCGCAGCGGTCATTTTGCTATACATTTTCGCTCTCCAATGAATTATCGTTGGCACTAGTCCATCTACCCTGCCCCAACTTCCTTCATTCTCAAAGCGTTTTTGATAGTCCTGTGACCAAACTCACCTACCTTAATGCCAATCCGAAAGAAAACCCGGCTGACTATGACCGCGATTTGGGCAGGCTTGCCCTATTGGCTGCTACGACGCCCTCTTTTGGCGCCTACCGGCTGGATCAGGCCATATCGATCCTGCACGCGGCTCTAATGACGGGGCAGTATCGTATCTATCTCGATCAGAACGAGCGCCCGTCTGCAGCGTTGATCTGGGCGTTCTTGAATGACGAGATGACAGAAGAATACCTCAGTCGAGGGCGCCTGCCCAATGTTGCAGCTTGGACTTCGGGGAAAGACTTGTGGCTGCTGAGCATGATCGCGAATGGCGGCCACTACCGGCAGGTTGTTGATGATATCAAGGGCGACCTGTTTAAGGATCATGACCCGATTCATGTGCTGCGCCCCTCCCGCCACGGAGACCGTCGGGTTGTTGCCTTTGGCCATGATGGGAAGGTGCGCGTTCTACGACGATTGCCGTCAATCCGCGAAGACGATTAAGCCGCTTAGAACTCAACTTCTATGGCGCTTCCTGCTTCCGACGCGCGCAACACGACGCTGTTTGCGACGGCTAAATCCTGTAGTCCAACACCGGTGCCATCGAAGAGCGTGATCTCCTCCGCAGACTGGCGTCCTTTTGCGGTGCCATTGATGACCGCGCCCAATTCGGTGATCGCCATCTCTTGAAGCAGGCCGTCGCGAATGGCGTGCTGGCATTCGCCTATACTCACCGCTTGCGCGTGCTCATCTGTGAAGACGCGTGCCGCCGCAACCAATCCGGCGTCAACCTCCTGCTTGCCTTTCGTATCCGTTCCCATACACGCCACATGCGTTCCTGGTCGCACCTGTGCGTCAGAGAGGATCGGGGCATAGGACGATGTGATCGTGATAATCACATCCGACTGCGCGCCCAGAGCGTCAAGATCAACGGCCTCGAAGGGGAGACCCATCTCTTCTGCCGCCTCAGCCAAGCGTACCAGGCGTTCAGGACTGCGGTTCCAGCCCACGACCTTCTCGAAAGGGCGTTGCTCCGCAGCGGCACGGAGTTGGAACGCGGATTGGTGTCCAGCCCCGACGATGCCGAGAACCCGAGCATCCTCGCGCGCGAGATGCGCGATCGATACAGCGGAGGCGGCTGCAGTCCGCACTGCGGTGAGGTAGTTCCCGCCGACGACCGCTTTGACGCGCCCGGTGTCGGCATCGAACAGGAAGACGGTCGATTGGTGGTTGGTCAGGCCCCTAGCCTCATTGCCCGGCCAATAGCCACCGGACTTCAATCCAAGCGCCAGTGACGATTTATCAAAGCCAGACTTGAAGCCATAGAGAGCCTCCGCATGACCGATTGCTTCTCGGATCACGGGGAAGTTCCCAGCCTCCCGCGCAGCCATTGAGGCAAAGACCTGCTCGACGGCGCGAAAGGCATCTTCACGACCGACGAAACGCGCGACATCCTTTTCAGGGACGATGATCATCAGATTCTTCCTTTTGAGATTTCACAAGCCCGATTTGACAACGTGCC
This sequence comes from Shimia sp. FJ5, assembly GCF_032918335.1. NCBI lineage: Bacteria > Pseudomonadati > Pseudomonadota > Alphaproteobacteria > Rhodobacterales > Roseobacteraceae > Shimia > Shimia sp. FJ5. The sequence continues at coordinate 56,134 of NZ_JAWJUV010000007.1, forward strand.
TTGCAGATCAATACGCCTTGCCGCGTGCGGAGACCGGCCAAAGGGTTTCGACCTTACCGTTGCGCACACCGACATACCAATCGTGAACATTGGCGGTCGGATCGCAATGTCCCGGCACAAGACGCAGCTTGTCATTGACCTTGAGAACGCCCTGCGGATCAGAGATCACACCATGCTCATCAGAGCATTTCGCATACGTCACGTCCTCACGTCCAAAGATGACAGGAAGTCCGCTATCGACAGATTGCGCCTTGAGACCCGCATCGCAGATCGCGATATCGGCTTTGGCGTGGCTCATGACCGAGGTCAGAATGAAGAAGGCATTTTCCCATTCACCTTGATCGATGCGGTTGCCTTCTGCATCAAGGATCCGCCCGTAGTCTGCATCCATGAACGCGTAAGAACCGCATTGAAGCTCGTTATAGACACCGGAGTTCGCCTCGAAATAATACGACCCTGTGCCGCCGCCAGAAACGAGCTCACAGGTGATCCCCGCGTCTCTTAGCCCCTGAACCGCATCCTTCACCATGGCGATCGCAACGTCGAGCTTGGCCTGTCGATCCGCATAGCTGTCGAGATGTTGCATTGCACCCTGATAGGCCTGAATTCCGGTGAAATCGAGGCCAGGAGCAGCTTCGATCGCCTTGGCAATCGCGACGACATCTTCGGTCGTCGTCACACCACAACGCCCCGCCCCACAGTCGATCTCGACAAGGCATTCGATTGTCGTCTGATGGGTCTGCGCTGCTTCGGAGAGGTCACCGACGTTGGCCAGATCATCGACGCATACAATGGTGCGCGCACCAAACGTCGGGAGGTGGGCAAGACGGTCAATCTTTGCCCGATCACGCACTTGGTTTGAGACGAGGATGTCCTTAATGCCACCGCGGGCGAAGACCTCTGCCTCGCTGACCTTCTGGCAACATACACCAACCGCGCCACCGAGCCGCTCTTGAAGCTTGGCCACGTCCACAGATTTGTGCATCTTGCCGTGCACGCGATGGCGCATCCCGTGCGCCTTGGCATAGTCGCCCATTTTCTTGATGTTGCGCTCCAACGCATCGAGATCAAGGACAAGGCACGGCGTTTGAATGTCCCCCTCCGCCATACCCGGAAGAGCAGGCACATCATAGCCAACCTCGAGGTCAGTATAGATATCTGCGGTCATGTGAAGTCTCCTTGCTGAGGCATCCAAGGCAAGCGATCAAGATCGACATTGCCACCGGTAAGAATGACACCGACACGTTTGCCGGCAAAGGTATCTGGGGTCTTCAGAATTGTCGCCAGCGGTACTGCCGAAGATGGTTCGACGACGATCTTCAGATACTTCCAGATCAGTTTCATGGCGTCGACGATCTCCTGTTCAGAGGCTGTCGGAATCGCCGAGACATGGTTCTTGACGAAATGCCATGTCAGGTCTTTCAGTGGCACCTTGAGACCATCAGCCACGGTCTCTGGTGCATCGTCAGCGATGATATGCCCCGCAGCGAAGCTACGTGCGGCATCGTCTGCCTGTGTAGGTTCGGCGGCATAAATCGCAACGTTTGGCGCAAGCGACGAAAGCGTCAGGCAGGTGCCGGAAATCATCCCACCACCTCCAATCGGCGCGACGACCGCATCAAGACCTTCTGTTTGCTCGAGTAGTTCCATCGAGCATGTCGCCTGTCCTGCAATAACGCGTGGATCGTTATAAGGATGGACAAAGTTCGCGCCGGTGTCGGCCTGCACCTCGGCAAACACGGCCTCACGCGAAGACGTCGACGGTTCGCACTCGGTGATGAGGCCACCGTATCCTCTAACCGCGTCTTTCTTCGCCTGCGGCGCAGTGCGCGGCATCACGACATGACAGGGAATGCCGCGTTGTCCTGCCGCATAGGAGAGGGACAAAGCGTGGTTGCCAGAGCTATGTGTCGCAACCCCTTTCGTAGCATCGCAATCCTTAAGGCCAAACACCGCATTGGACGCGCCGCGTACCTTGAATGCGCCCGCCTTCTGAAAGTTCTCGCATTTGAAGAACAGCTTTGCTCCGGCTGCGTCGTTTAATCTTTGCGACGTCAGAACGGGCGTGTGATGGATATAGGGCGCGATCCGCTCACGCGCGTCGAGCGCATCCTGAAAAGACGGTATCGTCATGCTTACGCTCCTTTGGACTTGCGGAAGTAGGACTGCGCAGCTGCCACGCCAGCCCCCGGCACAATTGGGACGTCGAAATCAGCCAAGGCCATTTCAGCGGTGGCAATCCCCGCAAGAGCCTGTACCTCAGTCAGTTTTCCAAGATGACCGATGCGAAACACTCGTCCCGCCACTTCGCCAAGCCCGGCACCAAAGGAAACGCCATAGGATTCATCTGCATGGGCCACGAGCGCGTTGCCGTCGATCCCTTGGGGCAAGGCAATCGCCGTCACTGTATCCGAGTAGAGGGCTGGGTCCGCCGCGAAGATCGGCAGTTCCCACGACTGAACGGCGCGCCGCACCCCCTCGGCGAGACGCTTGTGTCGGGCGAAAACCTGCTCGAGCCCTTCGCTTAGCAACATCTCCGAAGACGCCTTCAGCCCGTTCAAAAGCCCAACAGCAGGGGTGTAGGGGTAACCCGCAGAAGGGTTCATCGTGAGCATATCTCTGAAATCGAAAAAGAACCGGGGCAGACGCGCGTGTTCCATTGCAGCGATCGCTTTCTGGCTCACACCGACAATCGCTAACCCGGCGGGCAGCATGAATCCTTTCTGGCTTCCGGTCACCGCCACATCGACGCCCCACTCATCCATTCGAAAATCCATGGAGGCGATGGAACTCACCCCATCCACGAGGAGCAGCGCAGGGTGTTTGGCCTCATTCAAAGCGGCCCGTAGCGAAGCGATGTCAGAGCGTACCCCGGTTGCGGTCTCATTGTGGGTTGCAAGTACGGCCTTGATCTCATGCGCGTGGTCCGCACGCAGGACATCGGCAAACGCTTCGACAGGAAGCCCCTGCCCCCAATTTGCATCGGCGCGGCGCACCTCGAGCCCGTGGCGCAAGCACATGTCGATCCATTTTCGGGAAAACATGCCAAAATCGGAAGTAAGAACAACATCGCCTGGCGACAGCGTGTTGCAGATCGCCGCCTCCCAACCGCCAGTCCCCGACGCCGGGAAGATCACGGCTTCGCCAGTCTCCGTCTTGAGCACCCGTTTAATGTTCTCCAAGACAGGAAAGAAGATATCGCGGAACAGGGTCGAGCGATGGTCCAAAGTCGGAATATCGCAAGCGCGACGGATGGCCTCGGGGATATTGGTCGGTCCGGGGATGAATATGGGGTTCTGATCTGACATGGGACAGCGGCCTTTTTGATGTTCATGCATCAGTAGCAAGCCCAGCCATCAGTCTTCAATTTTTTCGAAAAATTTTTTCGTTTTGGTAGTTTCTAGGATTATTCATTTATTATCATTGCCTTGCATTTTTTCTGCTGGTGAAATAATTTTTCAGAAGCTTTGAGGATAGCGATCCAATGACTGATGAAACAAAGAAGCGGAACCGTGGGCGCCCCCGTGCCTTCTATGAAAAGAGCGACGCGAACACGATACAATCGTTAGATCGCGCGCTGCATATTCTTGCCGCTTTGGCAGAAGAGGATGGCGCATCATTGACGGAACTGTCCGAGCGCACTGGGCAATCTCCAACGACCGCTTACCGAGTCCTGTCAACCTTCTTGCAACATGATATCGTGAGCTTTGATCAGAACTTGCAAATCTGGAACATCGGACCCGGCGCATTTCGTATTGGATCGACCTTCCTAAACCGTACCAATCTCTTCACCGCAACGCGTCCCATCATGCAACGGCTCATGAGGGAAACGGGGGAAACGGCCAACCTTGGCATCGAGCGAGACGGGCGCGTGATGTTCCTGAGCCAAGTCGAGACCCCGGAAACGATCCGCGCCTTCTTCGCGCCCGGAACTCTTAGCCTCATGCATGCATCCGGTATTGGAAAAGTGCTGTTGTCACGACTCTCGGCTGACCGGCTCGACGCAATCCTTTCGCTCCACGGGATGCCTGCCCTAACAAGCAAGACGATCGTTGAACGCGCCGCTCTCGACAAGGAGCTTTCGACGATTCAGGCGAAGGGATTTGCCGTTGATGACGAGGAAGCGAATGAGGGGATGCGTTGTATCGCAGCGCCAATCACCAATGCCTATGGTGAAGCGGTTGCAGGGCTCTCGGTTTCAGGGCCGGGATTTCGCCTGACCCGAGATCGCATTGATCAGGTCGGTGATATCGTCGCCACGCTGGCCCGAGAAGCCTCAAGCGCCTTGGGAGCATAGCATCCTGATCTACCTGAAAGGGTGTCGCGCGCCTGTTGCCCATCGGGCCACCAAACTCTAGAAACCGAAAATCATGCCCTTGCCGAAATTCACAATGCCATTCCTCAACCGGCATCGAAGCGTAGATGCCGCAACGCTCGGGCTCGCCGCCCTCATTGCCTGGCTGACTCTGACGCCTGTTTCAGGCCCGCCGCCGGCNCAACGCTCGGGCTCGCCGCCCTCATTGCCTGGCTGACTCTGACGCCTGTTTCAGGCCCGCCGCCGGCACTCTCACATATCGACAAGGTCTATCACCTGATTGCTTTTGGAACCTTGATCCTGCCCTGCGCGCTTTTCTCGAGGGAGCGGCTTACTTGGTTCATGGTTTGCGCTTTGATTTTCGCCGGAGCGATAGAATTGATCCAGCCCTATGTCGGACGATCTGGCGAGTGGCTTGATTTTGTCGCGGATGGCGTCGGGATTGGTCTTGGCGCCTGGGTCGGGAAAGCGATCCACCGGATCACTCGATAGCACGGCAGGGTATCTCAGCCGAAACTATCGACGGCCTCGTCCTTCCAGCCATCGAAGACGTACCGGAGGGTCGCGCTTCTGGAAACCTCACGGAAATGGCGAATAACCGCGCTTTTAATCGCGAAGTATCCGCACACACATAGCAATAAACAAAGAAGCGCCAACCTGTTGTCCTGCGCCGTCAAGACACCAAGACCGGCAGGGATCGCGACGAAAGGCAAGAGAATGAAGGTCGTGAGAGGGTTCGCGATCCGCTTGCTGACACCCAGTTGAGGACTCGCTTCGAGTCCGCGCATCACCACGTGATGGAAATGCAGTCTGTCAGCCTTGCTAATCGGTACACGCTTCAAGACACGTCGCTGGACTGCAGCCGTCGTATCAATGAAAGGCCAAAAGATCGTCAATAGAACGGCCCAACTCGAGACGTCCGGGTTCCGAGACAGCAACAAGACCCCGGTCCAAGCGACACTAAAGCCTAGTAGGTAGGCACCCGAGTCTCCGAGGAACACACGCCCATAGGGGAAATTCAGGAAGAACACGCCCAGCGCCGCGGACGCAATGGCCCCTGACATTGCTGCGACCTGAAAGTCCCCGACGCTGTATGCAATGGCCGCCAAAGCAAGAGCCGCAATCGACGCGACGCTGATCGCGAGACCATTCATCCCATCAACCAAGTTGAAAGAATGACAGACTGCGACAGTGGCAAGAACAGTAAAGAGAGCACCAACAGCGAAAACCTGAAGCAATTGATCGAGACCAGGCGCGAGACCTGAGTTCAGGGTCTGGCCGGTAAAGACAACCATCGTCAGACTACTCAGGATTGCCACATACAGTCTCGTCCGGGGGCTGGAATAGGATCCGATATCCTCTAGGAGACCCGCGCAAAATATAGGGATCGCCGCCACCAAGACCAGGCTAAGCAAGTTTCCATAGACCTCATAGAGCAAACAAGAGGCGACAAAGAGACCCGCCGCAACGGCAAGACCTCCGACACGTGGTGTCGGCTGCTGATGGACACTCTGGATTTCGAGATCGGCGTGCCCTTTGGCCGTGCGATGAATATGCGCGCTTCGTGTGAGGACGATCACCCCAGAGACGACCAGAGCCGCGAGAAACACGGGCAGGAATAGGGTTAAATGGGTCTCGCCAAACTCTGACATCACTATACTCTGAACCGCCTTAAGAACCTGATCACTGACAATCACCCAGTGAACGAGAGCAGCTTAACTCCTCTCAATGTCGTCTATGTGTCACCTTCGACACCCTTGGCCAAGATCACAACCCCGCCTTGGATCATGAGCGTATTCCGGCCACGAGTCGGATCCGACTCAAATACATCTCAAGCGCGCACATTCTCAAAATACAACCAAAGATTGCAAAACGCAACCAAACGACTATACAATA
>NZ_JAWJUV010000008.1:0-56808 GCF_032918335.1 Shimia sp. FJ5
CGGAAACAAATCCGAAATCGGCATGAACGCCGACCCGATAATCCCAAACGCATGCTCAATTCCATGCATCTGCAACGTCTTCACAAAAGCTTCTTCGGTCGTCATCTTCATCTCAGAGGTGTCCTGTCGCGGGGGGTGGCTTGTTGATCTGTTGGCAAATACCTACGGTCTGCCCAAGAAGGCGAATAGGGCCAGTTATGCCCCCCGCGTGAGACCAGATCAAAGTTCGGCGATGGTTTCGGCGATGCGCGCCACACCTTCGGGGATGCGTTCCGAAGGAATCGAGGAATAGGCGAGCCGGTAGAACCGTGTCTCGCGTTGATCCCGGCGAAAGAAGGAGTGGCCGGGTTCGATCAGCACATCCTTCTCGGCAAGCGCCTTTGCGAGGTTGTCGGTGTCGATGCCATCGGGCACCTGCATCCAGAAAGAGGATCCGCCATGCACCCCCTTGCCCGCGATGGTCAGGCCGTTGGCTTCGATGGCCTCTTGCATGACGGCGCGCCGGTCGCGCAGGACGTTGCGAATGCGCCGGATCAGCGCGTTGTAATGACCGAGGGAGAGGAAATAGGCAGTGGTGCGCTGGATATGGCCGGGTGGGTGGCGCAGGACGCTGGCCCGCAAGGCCCGGGCCTCGCGGATGAACGGGGCAGAGCCCACGAGATAGCCAAGGCGCAGCCCCGGGAAGAGCGATTTGGAAAAGCTGCCGACATGGATCACGCGGCCGTCGCCATCAAGCGATTTGAGCGCGGGTGAGGGCGTGTTGAGGAAGGACATCTCGAATTCGTAGTCGTCCTCGACGATCACCGCGTCAATCTCGCGGGCTTTCTGCAGAAGTTCCTGACGCCGTGCCATGGGCATGGTGGCACTTGTCGGGCATTGGTGGCTCGGGGTGGTGAAGATCACATCGGTCTGATCCGGGATCGCACCGGGCGGCAGGCCATCGCGATCTACATCGACCGGCACCACATGGCAGCGCGATTGGGTCAGGATATCGCGCAGCGCGGGATAGCAGGGGTTTTCGATGGTGGCTGTGCGACGCTGAGTCAGGAGAACCTGTGTTGCGAGCCAGAGCGCGTTTTGGGCACCGAGGGTGATCAGAATTTCGTCTGGATGGGCCTTGATCCCGCGTCGGGGCAGGGTGTTGCGGGCGATGAATTCGACAAGGCGGGGATCGTCCCTGTCGTAATAGTCCGTGGTCAGGGCAGTGAAGTCCTTTTGTCCGAGCGCACGCAGGGCGCAGAGTCGCCAATTGGCGTGGTCGAACAGGGTTGGGTCGGTCTGGCCATAGATGAAGGGATAGCGGAAGCTTGCCCAATCATGCGGCTTTTCGGGGGTGTCGCCCTCGGTAAAGCGCCGTCCGGTGATGCGGTTCCAATCGACAAGATCCTCGCCGCGCGGCGTCGGTGTATAGACCGGCGGCACCGGGGCATTTTGCGAGACGAAATAGCCCGAGCGCCCTTGCGAAGTCAGGTAGTCGTTGGAGAGCAGTTCGGTATAGGCAAGCGTGACCGTGATCCGGCTCACCCCGAGATGGGTCGCGAGTTTGCGGGTTGAGGGCAGGCGCTCGCCCTTGCGCAAGCGTCCCGAGAGGATCGCCTCGGCGATCATCTCCTGGATCTGGGCCTGGAGCGTGCCTTGTGAGTGCGGTGCGAGAAAGAACGTATCGACGGGAATGGCCATGCGGGCGAAGATAGGCTGGACTTATCCCGGGTGCAATCTGGTATGATTGGCGCGCCCCCTAGCGCGCCAGTTTGTGTTCCAGATTTGCGCGCACTGCTGGCCATTCATGCGGTAAGATCGAATAGACGGCCGTGTCACGCAGGGTGCCGTTGTCCATGACCATATGATTGCGCAGAATCCCGTCGAGCTTTGCGCCAAGCCGTTCGATGGCGCGGCGGGATTGTTGGTTCATGAAATGGGTGCGGAATTCGACGGCAATACAGTCGAGCCCGTCGAAGGCGTGTCCGAGCAAGAGGAGCTTGGCCTCGCTATTGAGGGGGCCGCGTTGCACCGATTGACGATACCAAGTCGAGCCGATTTCCACCCGGCGATTGGCGGCGTCGATATTCATATAGGTCGTCATGCCGACGGCCTTGCCATCCGGCAGCAGCACGGCAAAGGGCAGCAGGGTTCCGGCCTCTTGCGCGGCGAGGCGGCGGTCGATCTCGGCCGGTATGCCCTCGGGCGGTGGCACCTTGGTATACCAGAGCCGATGCAGGTCACCGTCGGCGGCGGCTTCGGCAAGGTCGGTTGCGTGGGCAGACGAGAGCGGCGCGAGGGTCACGTGTTGTCCTTCAAGCGTGACGGGCGTGGGCCACATGGTGTGTCCTTTCAAGAAAAAGGCCGGGGACGTGCCCCGGCCTTGTCGTCTGGGGGGCGTAGCTCTAGCCGAAGACCTTTGCGAGGGCTTTGTCCACCGCATCGGTGATGGCGTCGATATCCGCCGGGGTCGCGATCAGGGCGGGCGAGAAGCACAGCACGTTGTTGCGCTCGGGGACCGAGCGGTTCAGCGCGCCGATTATGACGCCAAGCGCGCCACATTCGGCCACCACCGCTGCAACCTCGGCTTCGGAAACCGGCTCCTTGGTCTCGCGGTCCTTGACCAATTCGACGCCTTGGAAAAGACCGAGCCCGCGCACGTCCCCGATCACGGCATGTTTGTCCATCAGGGCGGTGAGGTTCGCGGTCAGGCGATGGCCCATCTCGGTGCAGTTCTCAAGAAGGCCCTCATCCTCGATGATGCGCATGTTTTCAAGCGCCGCTGCTGGGCCGCTCGCGCAGCCACCGAAGGTCGAGATATCGCGGAAATGGTCGAGCTTGTCAGTGGGGTCCGACTTGAACATCTCGAAGACTTCTTCCGTCGTGACCATACAGGCAATTGCCGCATAGCCCGAGGCGACGCCCTTGGCCATGGTCACGAAATCCGGTTTGACTCCAAAGTGTTGGTAGCCGAACCATTCGGTCCCGGTACGCCCGATGCCGCAGACCACCTCATCGATATGAAGGAGGATGTCATACTTGGTGCAGATCTCCTGCACCCGCTCCCAATAGCCTTCGGGGGGCGTGATGACGCCGCCACCGGCGGTGACGGGTTCGAGGCAAAGCGCGCCAACGGTCTCGGGGCCTTCGCGCAGGATCACCTCTTCGATGAGGTTCGCCGCAGCAATGCCGAAGTCGCGGCCCGACAAATGCTCGAGGCCAAGCTCGTGCTTGCGGTACTCCATGCAATGCGGCACACGCACGAAACCAGGGGCCAGAGGGCCGTATTGCAGGACGCGTTCGTCTTGGCCGCCGGCGGACATGGTGGCGAGGGTGCCGCCGTGGTAATCGCGGTCTCGGAAGAGGATTTTGGTTTTCTTGCCACCATATTTTTTATGCGCGATTTGGCGCACCATCTTGAAGGCTTTCTCGTTCGCCTCGGAGCCGGAATTCGTATAGTAAACGCGGCTCATGCCGGGCATCTTCTCGATCAGTTTCTCGGCAAAGAGCGCACCGGGGATCGAGCCCGCGGCCTGCGCGAAATAGCACATTTTCATCAACTGATCCTGAACCGCCTTGGCGATGCTTTCACGGCCATAGCCGACGTTGACGGTCCAGACCGCGCCAGAGACGGCGTCGATATATTCCTTGCCGTTCTGATCCCAAACGCGCATCCCCTTGCCTTCGATGATGATCCGGGGATCATTGGTCTCAAAGGGTTTGTGCTGGATCAGGTGGTGCCAGACATGGGCCTTGTCGGCGGAGACGACCTTTTCGAGATCATTGCTGTTCAGTTTGCCATCCATGGGGCACCTCGCTTCTTGCCGAACTGGTGGATCAATGAAAACAAGCCGGACGGGTCCGGCGGGGTTTGGTTCATCCTCATATGAAAACTGCGGGAATCAATAGGTCCAGAGTTCTGCGAGAGATATGTCCAAAGCGAGGACTCGCCGGTCTGGAGCGTGACAAATCCAAACGGTCTGCGGGGGCGGAAAACCAATGTCGGTATCGCGTCGGTATCACGTCGGTATTGCGTCTGTGCGCCGGGGCGCAGGGCCGGGGTAAAGGGGGCGTGCGGTGGCGCGACTTCTTTTGAAGAAATCGGCCCGGAATTTCTTGAAGATTCCGGTTTGGGCCTGAGAGAAATCCAAGCGATGGACTCGGGGCCCAAGGCGCGATAATCAGGCCCGATCATGGCCAAGAAACCTGCAAAGAACTCTGACCCGAATTACAAGGTCATCGCCGAGAACCGGCGCGCCCGCTTCGATTATGCGATCGAGGACGATATCGAGTGCGGCATCGTACTCTCGGGGTCTGAGGTGAAATCCCTACGCGAGAACAGCGCCAATATCGCCGAGAGCTATGCGGCGGTCGAGGATGGGGAGCTCTGGCTCGTGAATTCCTATATCGCGCCTTATGATCGTGCGATGTTCAGCCATCAGGAGCGGCAGCGCCGCAAGCTTCTGGTGAGTCGCAAGGAACTTGGCAACCTGTGGACCGAGACCCAGCGCAAGGGGATGACCCTTGTGCCGCTGGTCATGTATTTCAATCACAAGGGTCTGGTGAAGCTTAAGATCGGCATCGCCAAGGGTAAGAAGAACCACGACAAGCGCGCCACCGAGGCGAAACGCGACTGGGGCCGTCAGAAACAGCGCCTGTTGCGGCACGGCGAGTAGGGCCAAGCGGCCCTACCCTTTCTTGTTCAATCGAAGCGATAGCCCGAGGCGGTGACGCCGCCAAAGATATTCTCTTGGTGGTAGATGCGCGTTGCCTTGCCCGCTTCGGCCGCGCCGAGGGCGGCGAAGATCGGCGCGAAGTGATCCTCTTTTTCGTGGCAGGTTCGGGCGTAGGGCGCGCTTTCCCAATCGAGAAGCGCCTTGGTACGGGCCTCTGGGTCGAGGGCGAGGGTCTCGGTCAGCCATGCGTCGAAGGCTTCGGAAGGCACACGTGCCGTCGGGTTCATCAAGCGCAGGTTGTGATAGCTTAGCCCCGAGCCGATGATGAGCACGCCCTGTTCACGCAGAGGCGCGAGGGCACGGCCAAGCGCCACATGCGCCGCCGGGTCATAGCCCGATTGCAGCGAAACCTGAAACAGCGGCACATCTGCGTCCGGATACATGACGTGGAGCGGCACAAAGGTGCCGTGGTCAAAGCCTTGTGTGTCGTCGAGGCGCGCGGGGAGGCCGGCGGCAGAGATCAATTCCGCCGTCTTGGCGGCAATGTCGGGCGCGCCGGGAGCGGGGTAGGTGATCTCGTAGGTTTCGGGCGGGAAGCCGTGATAGTCGTATTCCATCGGAGGCTTGGCGGCGGACATGACGGTAAAGGCGTCGGCCTCCCAATGACCGGAGATCGAAAGCACGGCCTTGGGTTTTTCCGGGAGTTGGCCGGGCATGGCGCGCAGCGAGTCCTCGAGGGGCGCGAATTCCGACCGCCAGGCCGGAAGCCACGGCCATGGGCCGCCGCCGTGCGAGATAAAGAAGGTGGGCATGAGGGACATGGGTTTGGTCCGATCGCATCTGTTGTTGATGCGATCAAACTAGACCTGTGCGAGTGTGCGCAAAAGGCCCGCCCTTGCACAAGACCTGTGCAGACTTGTTCAGGTCCACTCAGTCGTCGTCGAGTTCCTGCGCACCGGTCCAACCGGCGGTGCGGGCTTGGGCCATGGCTTGTGATTGGATGCGCATGTATTTGGTGCGCAGATTTTCCGGCATGGCGGAGACGCGAAAGCCGTATTTTTCCCACTCGGCATTGGCGCGCTCCCAGATGGCTTCGATCTGATGCGGGAGCCAGCCCGCGCAGGTTTCGCTTTCGGGGATGAGGCCGAAGGCGCGGGCGTCTCGGATGATCTTGCCTGTATCGGTCATGCCGCCGTTGAGATCGTTGTCGAGGCCAACATAGGTTTTCGGTTTGAGCATGGCGTGTCCTAGCGTGTCAGGGTGGCAAAGAGGGTCGGGAGCTTTTCGGGCAGGCGGGCGACGTGATCGACGATCGTATAGTTGTTTTCGCCAAAGATGCGTTTGACGTAGGTGTCGGCGTGTGGGTCGAGCGTCAGGCAGTAGCTCTGCACCCCTTTGGCGGCGAGTTCCTCGACCGCCTTGCGCGTATCATGGCGCAGGTGTTGCGGGTCGCGTTCGTCGATGTCGGCGGGGGCGCCGTCGGTCACCAAGAGGATGAGCTTGCGGCGTTCGGGCTGTTTCAGGAGACCCGCCCCGGCATGGCGCAGGGCGGCGCCCATGCGGGTTGAAAGCCCGCCTTTCATGCCATCGAGCCGGGCCTTGGCCTCGGCGTCGAAGGATTGGGCGAAATCCTTGAACTTGTAGTACTGCACGTCGTGGCGTCCATCAGAGGCAAAGCCATGCACGGCGAAGGGATCGCCGATGCCCTCGATGGCGAGCGCGACCAGCGCCGCCGCTTCGCGCGTCAGGTCGAGCACTGTTTTGTCGGAGCCGTCCATCGTGTCGTTGGTGCTTTCCGACAGGTCGAGCAGGACGGTCACGGCAAGATCGCGGGAATTGATGATATTGCGCATGGTGATGCGGGTGTCGGGCTGGGCGCCCATGCGGATGGCGATCATGGCGTCGACGGCGGCGTTGATGTCGATCTCGTCGCCATCCTCCATGCCGCGCACGCGTTGGACCCCGGCGGGGGAGAGCATGTCGATGATCTGGCGGATGCGGCTTGCGATGGGTTTGTGGGTCAGGAGGATATCATCGACTGTGGTCGGGTCACCCTTGGTCGCGCGGCGTTCATAGACCGTGGCCCAGTCGGGGCGGAAGAGCTGCACCTGGTGGTCCCATTCATGGTAATGGTAGGGGGGAGAGATCGGTTCCTTGCCCCACATCTCGTTGAAGGAGGTGGTGGCCTCGCCTGCGTCTTCGTAGGGGCGGAATTCATCCTTGCAGACCCAGATTTCCTGCGCGTCGTCCCCGGCGAGTTCGGCATCGACCTCGTGCGCCATTTCCATAACCGAGACGTATTTGCGGGTCTGGCGTTGTGCGGCGGGGGTGTGGCTGCCTGCGGTGTTCCAGTCGATCTCTTCGTAGTCCCATATCAGGCGGTTGTCGTCGCGATAGGGAATGCGCAGCGATTGCAGGATGCGCAGCGAAGGGACATCGCGCCGGGCGGCGAAGACATGGAACAATTCCATGCCGATGTCCCAAGAAAGCTTGTTGTCGTGGGCGCGGCTATCGATCACGGCATGGAAGCGGTCCGCCAGCGCGTCGAGATCGGTGTCGCCTGTGGCATGGGTCGGATCGTTGAGACGGCGGGCAAAGCGTTCGAGCGCCTGCACGGTCGGGTGTTCGGGGGCGGTCTCATAGTCCAGCGCAAGGAGGCGGCCCCAGAGCTTGGCAAGGCCCGGGAAATCGCGCCCGGCGAGGTATTCGATGCGGGCGTCCTCGATGAGGCCGATAAAGACCATCTGCGCCTGCGAAAGCTGTTCGGCAGAGAGCGGCGCGGTGGTGTAGTGGAGATGCGCCGCCTGATGCGCGGCCATGGCGCGGTAGAGCTCGACACCGGTCAGCCCATCCATGTCGTCCACGGCGTCGGGCAGGTGCATGACATGCGCGTCGATATAGGGGCGGAAGCCTTCATGATCGGCCGCTGTCGGACGGAGGAAGAAATCCCGGCCCCAAAGCGCGCGGAGGTAGAAGTTCAGTTTGCGTTGGGTGTCGATGAAGAGCGTGCCCCGGCGTTCCTGTTGCAGCACTTTGCGGGAATCGGGGCTTTTTAGAGCGAAATACTCGGCCAGCCGGGGCAGGTCACGGCGATAGGCCTCGGCGCCGTAGGTGGCCCAGCGGCGCAGGCCGGAGAGGGTCAGCTTGGTGAGCAACTCGTCGATCACGCCAAGCATGGGGCGCAAACCGCGGGCGGATTTGGCGGAAAGTTGATGGATGAGGCTCAGGTAGCCGCGTAGGAGGTCGGCGTCGCCAAGGCGGCGGGCGGCGGTTGGCAGCGACGCGAAGAGGAGGGCGATGACCTCGCCGGAGGTCATGGAGGAGAGTTTCATCGCCGCGCCGAGGCAATCGCGGATCACGTCCTCGCCGCACTCTTTGACGACGGCGGGCATGTTCTCGAGCCAAGCCAGAACGAGATCATGGCCGCGCCCGAGTTTGCACAGACCCTTGGCCCCTTCCATGTAGTCGGCCAAGCCTTGCGGAGACATAACGCGGGCGGCGTCGTGAAATGTCGCCTCGAGCGTGTCGAAGATTTCGGGCGGCGCCTTGGCGAAACAGTCGCGGTAGTCTTCGAGGGTGACGGTCATTGGTCCTGTCTCCGTGGTTAGACGAAGAAGGTTTCCACGGCGGCCTGAAGCGTTTGCCGCATGTCGGGATCATCCGTGAGCGGCGTCACGAGGGTCATCAGACAGGCGGCGGTCGGGTCGACGCCTTCGGCGATCATCTGACCCGCATAGACGAGAAGGCGGGTCGAGATGCCCTCGTCAAGGCCGTGGCCTTTGAGGTTGCGGGTGCGGTGCGCGACCTGCACCAGCTTGTCCGCCGTCTCGGGATCGACACCGGTTTCACGGGCGACGATCTCGGCCTCGATCCCGGCCTCCGGGTAGTCGAAATCGAGCGCGGCGAAACGTTGCTTGGTCGACTGTTTGAGGTCTTTCATCAACGACTGGTAGCCGGGGTTGTAAGAGATCACGAGTTGAAAATCGGGGTGGGCGTCGATGATTTCGCCCTTTTTATCAAGGGGAAGTTGGCGGCGGTGATCTGTCAGCGGATGGATGACGACGGTCGTATCCTGGCGCGCTTCGACGATCTCATCGAGGTAGCAGATTGCGCCGATGCGGGCGGCGGTCGTCAGTGGGCCGTCCTGCCATTTGGTGCCGTCCTTATCGAGAAGGAAGCGGCCCACGAGGTCGGAGGCGGTCATGTCCTCGTTGCAGGCGACGGTGATGAGGGGGCGGCCAAGTTTCCAGGCCATGTATTCCACGAAACGGGATTTGCCGCAGCCCGTTGGCCCCTTGAGCATGACAGGCATACGGCGGGCATAGGCGGCCTCGTAAAGCGCGTCTTCGCCGGTGCTCACGCGGTAGAAGGGTTCCGTGGCGACTTTGAACTGATTGATGTCATGCGCGGTCATGGGGATCTCCCGGTCTGGGCGTGGCGTGAGAAAGATGCCGCGGCCCGAATGGAGGCAGGCCGCGGCGACAATGGTCCTATCAGACGGGCTTGCCGCGATAGATGACCATCTCGGCACCCTTGGATTGGGTGTAGTTGTCATACCCGACAAGGCGCACGTGGTTGTTGGGGTGGGCCTTGTGGCAGGCGTCGGCCTCGCCGAGGATGCGGTCGACATCCGTCTCGCCGAACATCGGCAGCTTCCACATGTACCAGTAGCTTCCCGCGGCGTTCTCTGGTTCGGTGTGCTCAATGGCCGGGTTCCAGCCCTTGGAGACGATGTATTCGACCTGTTTGCGGGTCTGCTCGGTGGTCATCTCCGGCAGGTAGGAGAAGGTTTCGAACTTGCGGCTTGTGACGTCGGAAAGCGACGAGTTGTAGTCCTGCATGTCAGACATGGGATATTCCTTTCTTGTCTCGGATCAGATCAGCGGTGCTGCACGTCGAGCTTGTCGACGGTGTCGAACTCGAACTTGATCTCTTTCCAGGTTTCCATCGCGGTCGCGAGTTCGGGCGAGGATTTGGCGGCGGTGGTCAGGATGTCCTTGCCTTCCTTCTCGAGCTCGCGGCCCTCGTTGCGGGCCTGCACACAGGCCTCGAGCGCGACACGGTTGGCCGCCGCCCCGGCTGCGTTGCCCCACGGGTGGCCAAGCGTGCCACCGCCGAATTGCAGCACCGAGTCGTCGCCGAAGATCGAGACGAGGGCGGGCATGTGCCAGACGTGGATGCCGCCCGAGGCGACCGGGAAAACGCCCGGCATGGAACCCCAGTCCTGATCGAACATGATCCCGCGCGAGCGGTCCTCCTTGACGAAACTGTCGCGCATCGTGTCGATCCAGCCCAGCGTCGCCTCGCGGTCGCCTTCGAGCTTGCCCACAACGGTGCCGGAGTGCAGGTGATCGCCACCCGAGAGGCGCAGCATCTTGGTCAGCACGCGGAAGTGGATGCCGTGGTTGGGATTGCGGTCGATCACGGCGTGCATGGCGCGGTGGATGTGCAGCAGCATCCCGTTTTCGCGGCACCAGTTGGCCAGCCCGGTGTTGGCGGTGAAGCCCGCGGTCAGGTAGTCATGCATGATGATCGGCGCGCCAAGCTCCTTGGCGTATTCGGCGCGTTTGTACATTTCTTCCGGGGTCGGCGCGGTGACGTTCAGGTAAGAGCCTTTCTTCTCGCCGGTTTCGGCCTCGGCCTTCTGGATCGCTTCCATCACGTAGTCATAGCGGTCACGCCAGCGCATGAAGGGCTGCGAGTTGACGTTCTCGTCGTCCTTGGCAAAGTCGAGACCACCGCGCAGCACCTCGTAGACGGCGCGGCCATAGTTCTTGGCCGACAGGCCGAGTTTCGGCTTGATCGTGCAGCCGAGCATCGGGCGGCCATACTTGTTGAGCTTGTCGCGCTCAACCTGGATGCCGTTCGGGGGACCGCCACAGGTTTTGACATAGGCGATGGGCACGCGCACGTCCTCGAGGCGCAGGGCGCGCACCGCCTTGAAGCCAAAGACGTTGCCGACGAGCGATGTCAGGATGTTGACGACGGAACCTTCTTCGAAAAGGTCGATGGGATAGGCGATGAAGGCGTAGAAAGCTTCGTCATTGCCGGGCACGTCCTCGATCGCGTAGGCGCGGCCCTTGTAGTAGTCGAGATCGGTCAGCAGGTCGGTCCAAACCGTCGTCCAAGTGCCGGTCGAGCTTTCGGCGGCCACGGCGGCGGCAGCTTCCTCGCGTGGCACACCGTCCTGTGGAATCACCTTGAAACAGGCGAGGAAGTCGGTGGCGAGCGGGGTATACTCCGGCATCCAGTAGGTTTCGCGGTAGTCTTTCACACCGGCGTTGTACGTCTTCACTTGGTCTTTGGGCATCTCAGGCTCCTCCCAATGGTCGCGCTTCGGGATCGAGTCTTAGGGAGGTGCCAAAATAAATAACACTAGATTGTTTTGATATAATGCATAGAGTAAATTCTATGAATAGGATCATTCCCCCCACGGTTCAGCAATTGCGCCTGTTCGAGGCGGTGGCGCGGCGCGGGTCGATCACGCGGGCGGCGGAGGAGGTTCACCTCACGCAGCCCACGGTGTCGATGCAGGTCAAGGCGCTTGAAGAGAAGGTCGGCATGGCGTTGACCGAACAGGTCGGAAAGGCGTTGCACCTGACTCATGCCGGCGAGGAGGTCGCGGCGACGGCGCGCGACGTGTTGGCGCGGCTTGCGGATATGGAGGCGGCGCTTTCGGATATGCAGAGCGAAGTGGCGGGGCCGGTGTCGGTCGCCGTGGTGTCGACGGCGCGCTATTTTCTGCCGCAGCTTCTTGGCCGCTTCAAACGCGCCTACCCCAAGGTCGAGCCAAGGCTTCAGATCACCAACCGCGAAACCATACTTGAGCGTATGGAAGGCAATCGCGACGATCTTTATATTATGGGGCAGCCGCCGGAAGAGCACGCCGTCATCGCCGAACCATTCCGCGAGAACATCATCGTGCCCGTCGCCTGGCCGCATCATCCGCTTGTCGGGGAGCGGGGCATCCCGTTGGGCCGGATCGCGGAAGAGAATGTCATCCGCCGGGAACGCGGATCGGGGACGCGCAAGGCGGTCGAGCGGACCTTTCAGGCAGAGGGTCTCAGCCTTGGGACGCATATGGAGTTCGACGACAGCGAGGCGATCAAACAGGGGGTGATTTCCGGACTGGGAATCGCCTTTCTGTCGATGCATGCGATGCGGCTTGAGTTGGCATCGGGGGAGATCGCGGTGCTCGACGTGGACGGTTTCCCATTGCACCGGCGTTGGTACGTCGCGCATCGCAAAGAAAAGCGATTGACCGGTGCGGCGCGCACCTTTCTTGAATATCTCTTGCAAGACAGTGACTTAGAGAAGGAAATCCGCGCCTGAGTCGCGGTGTTTTCTGCAGGTGCAGAAAGCGAATGACGTGGCGTCATGAAGCTGTGCGCATTTGACAGCATACCCGGTAGTATGTTTGCCTCGATCCAACGTCAACGACTGCGAGGGGAGGAGTGCAGTGGTGTCGGTCGCCGATCAGGGCAAGAAACCTGACCGCTATGAGGAGATTCTCACGGCGGCGGCAGAGTGTTTCTGCCAGCAGGGGTTTGCCTCTACATCCATTGACGCGGTGGCGCGCTACCTTGGGTCGACCAAGGGGCGTATCTATCACTATTTCCCCTCGAAGATGGACCTGTTCAATGCGGTGCGCGACCGGGGGATGGAACATTCCTTTGAAGCCATCCGACCCGGCTATGAAGCCAAGGCCAGCGCGGTCGAGCGGCTTGCGCTCATGGCGCATGGTCAGACCTATGCGATGATGGAGCACAGCGCCTATATGCAGGTGCTGCTCGACGGGTTGCGCCAGCGCCGCTATGGCGCAACGACCGAGTTTCAACGCAAGGCGATGAAGCGCCACCTTGAACAACGCGATGCGTTCGAGGCGCGGTATCTCGAGGTTCTGCGGCTTGCCGATGAGGACGGGGCGCTTCGGGTCGGGGACCTGCCTGTGGTATCGCGCAGCTTCTTTGCCGCGGTGAACGGGCCTGTCTTCTGGTACGTCTACCGCGACGGCGACGGCCCGGAAAAATACTCCCGGATCGCCGATGAAATCACCCTATTTGCCATGCAAGGACTTGGCGTTGACTGGACGCCAGAGAAAACCAAGGCCCTGCACAGATTGAAAGAACCCGCCCATGTCTGACTTGCCAAAGACCATGACCGCCGTCCTGCAAATCGGTGATGGCTATTCCGGCACGTCCGAGGGGCCGCAGATCGACGATGCGTCCAAGTATCTCGAACTGGCGGAGATCCCGGTGCCGACACCGGGCAAGGGGCAAGTGACCATACGTGTGCGTATGTCCTCGGTGAACCCGTCGGATTTGCATTTCATCAAAGGCGAATACGGCCAGCCCCGCGTGAAGGGCGCTCCGGCGGGATTTGAAGGCTGCGGTGATGTCGTGGCAGCAGGCGAAGGCGCAGAGGGCCTTGTCGGTCAACGCGTTGCGTTCGTCGTGGCAATGGGCGGCTCGGGGGCCTGGGCGGACTACGCGCTCACGGATGCGATCAACTGTGTGCCGCTGCGCCCGGATTTGCGGGACGAGGACGGCGCGGCGCAGATCGTCAATCCGATGACGGCGATGGCGATGGTCGATATCGCGAAACAGGCGGGCGAGAGCTTTGTCGTTTCGGCGGCGTCGAGCCAACTTGGCAAGCTGATGGTCTCGCTTGGTCGGGATTTGGGGCTCAAGCCGATTGCCTTTGTGCGCCGTGAAGAGGCGGTGGCGATCCTGAAAGACAAGGGTGCGGAAGAGGTTTTCGTGACCACCGATCCGGAGGTCGCCCAAAAATTCGCAGCGGCAAGCAAGGCGCTCAAGCCGCGGGTGTTCCTTGATGCGGTGTCGGATCAGCTTTCGGAGCAGATCTTTGTCGCGATGCCGAATGGCGCGCGTTGGATCAGCTATGGCAAGCTCGATGCGGAACTGCCCAAGCTCACGCAGATGGGGCAACTCATCTTCATGGGCAAGCGGATCGAGGGCTTCTGGCTTACCTCGTGGATGCGCTCGACCCCGCCGCAAGATCAGATGCGGGTGATCGGCGAGGTGCAGGCGCGGTTTGTCGATGGGCGTTGGCATACCGACGTTTCAAGCCGCCTTGGGCTTCGTGACGTAGTGTCACAACTCGCAGAAGCTTTGAAAAATACGGACGGAAAGGTGATGATCTCACCATAACCCATGAAGGCACCGACTCGGGGAGGGGTCGGCCAACATGATTTGCAGCCGGGAGAACCCGGCGCAGGGAGGAAAAAATTGGATACTCTACAGCTCTTGATTAGCGGGCTGGCGAATGGCTGTGTCTATGGCCTGATCGCTCTTGGCTTCGTTCTGATCTACAAGGCGACCGAGTCTGTGAACTTCGCCCAGGGCGATTTCATGATGCTCGGGGCCTTTGTGACCATTGGCCTGACCAACGCGGGATATATGGGATTGCCCTTCTGGGTCGCGGTGCCGATCTCGATCGTCATCATGGCGATCCTCGGCTACCTGCTTGATCGCTTTGTTATCCGGCTCATGTTCGGCGAGAGCCAGACGGCGGTCGTCATCCTGACCATCGCGCTTGGCTTTGTGATCCGGTTCGTAGCCGGCGTCATCTGGGGCCATGAGCCGCAATCGCTTCAGAACCCGTTCGCGGGCAAGGAGGTCGCCTTTGGCGGGCTGGTCCTTGGGATGGAGGACGTGGCGGTCATCGTGGTGACGATCCTGCTGACCTGGGGTCTCTATGAGTTCTTCAACCGCACCAAGCTTGGCCTTGCGATGCAGGGCGCGTCGCAGAACCAGCTTGCCGCCTATTACATGGGGGTGCCGGTCAAGCGGGTGCAGGGCTTTATCTGGGCGCTTGCGGGCGGTGTCGCTTGTATCGCGGGTATTCTCTTTGCCGCGAAGGGCGCGGTGGACCCGAATACCGGGCTTCTTGGGATCAAGGCCTTTGCCGCCGCCGTCATCGGCGGGTTCGGGAGCCTTCCGGGCGCCCTTGCAGGCGGGCTTATCGTCGGTGTGATCGAACCGTTCGCGGCGCGCTACATCGCGGCGGGCTATAGCCAGATCGCGCCCTATGCGCTTCTGCTGGCGGTGCTGATCTTCCGTCCCCACGGCCTGTTTAGCCAAGTGCGCGTGAAGAAGGTGTAAAGCGATGCGGATCATTTTCAAAACCGACTACATGCAAGACCTGCGTCCGTGGAAAGACGGCTATCAGCTCTCGCTCTATCTTATCCTGATCGCGCTTGCCGTGGCGGCGCCGTTCCTGATCGATGTGTTCTTCCTTGGGGAGTTGACCAACGTGCTGATCTGGGCGCTGGCGGGTCTTGGCCTCATGGTTCTGACCGGGCACACCGGGCAGGCGAGCCTTGGCCATGCAGCGTTCCTTGCGATGGGATGTTATGCCAATATCATCCTCATGGAAGCAGGCGTGCCGTTCATGCTCGCCTTTCCGCTGGCCGGGATCATCACCGGGATCGTTGGCATGATCGTCGCCATCCCGGCGCTCCGGCTGCACGGCATCTACCTTGCGATTGCGACGCTGGCGATGTCGATCCTTGTCGATGACATCATCGTTCTGACCGATCACTGGACAGGTGGCGTTGGCGGCAAGTTTGCGCCGCCGGTCAATGTCTTTGGGTTCATGATCGACCGTTGGGGCACGCCGACCGCGTTCTATTACCTGACGCTTGGGGTCACGATCCTTGTCACGCTTGGATATATCAATCTGCTGCGCGCACCTTTGGGGCGGAGCTTTATCGCGGTGCGCGACTCGGAAGTGTCGGCGCAGGCGATGGGCATCGACGTGTCGCGGAGCAAGGCGATTTCCTTCGGGGTCTCCTGTGCGATCACCGGGCTGGCCGGGGCGCTCATGGGGCTTTTCGCCGGGGCGTTCAACAACGAGACCTTTAGCGTCGTCATTTCGATCCAACTCTTGATGATGATCGTGATTGGCGGGCTTGGGTCGATCCATGGCGCGTTCTTTGGTGCCATTGTCATCGGCTTCCTGCCGCAGTTCCTGTCGATCTCCAAGGAATGGGTCGGGGCGCTTTTCGGGGGCAGCAATGTCGCCATCCCCGGCCTCGAGTTCGGCATCTTTGGCGTGATCCTGATCGTGTTCATCCTGTTCGAGCCGATGGGCATCTACGGGCGCTGGCTCAAGATCCGGACGTGGTTTGAGCTTTTCCCGTTCTACCGCAAGGACATGTTCAAGCGCCAGAAATCCTACCTGAAGACGGAGCGTCTGAGATGAGCCTTCTTGAACTGGAAAACGTGACGCTGAAATTCGGCGGTCTCACAGCGGTCGACAACCTGAGCTTCTCGGTCGAGCAAGGCGAGGTCTTTGCCATCGTCGGGCCGAACGGGGCGGGGAAATCGACGGTCTTCAACCTGATCTCGCGGTTCTATACGCCGGTGAATGGAAAGATCCGTTTCGATGGCCACGACCTGCTCAAGGAAAAGGCTTCGAGCGTGGCGAACTTTGGCGTGGCGCGGACGTTTCAGAATATCGAGCTGTTCGAACATGCGACGGTACTGGAGAACCTGCTCGTTGGACGGCATCGCCACCGCGGTAGCAACTTCCTTACCGAGTTGTTCTTTACGCCGTCGGTGCGCAAGCAGGAATTGCAGAACCGCCATTTCGTCGAAGAGGTCATCGACTTTCTTGACCTTCAGGCCTACCGCGAAAAGCGGATCGCGGGCCTGCCCTATGGTGTGCGCAAGGTGGTCGAGGTGGCGCGTGCGCTGGCGACCGATCCGAAGCTTCTCTTGCTCGACGAACCGGCCTCGGGCCTGTCGGTCGAGGAGACGACGGATATGCGCTGGTGGATTGACGATATTCGTCGGCAGATGGGGATCACCGTTCTGATGGTGGAACATGACATGGGGCTGGTGTCCGGGGTGTCGGACCGCGTGCTTGCCATGGCGGATGGAGCGCGGCTTGCGCTTGGCACGCCGTCGGAAGTCCAATCCGACCCGGCCGTGATCGAAGCATATCTGGGGAAAGCGTCATGAGCGAACCGATCCTTAAAATCCGCAATGTCGAGAGCTTTTACGGACCGATCATGGCAATCCGGGGCGTGTCGCTTGACGTGCATCCGGGGCGCATTGTGTCGATCCTCGGGGCGAATGGCGCGGGTAAGACCACGTTGATGAAAACGGTTTCTGGCGTGATGGACCCCGAGAAGGGGAAAGTCATTTTCGAAGGCCGCGAAATTCAGGGCCAGGAGCCGCACAAGATCGTCCATGATGGGGTCGTGCATGTGCCGGAAGGGCGCGAGGTCTTTCCTCTTTTGACCGTGGATGAAAACCTGAGCCTTGGGGCCTATACGCGCCATGACAAGGCCGGGATCGAGGAAGACCGTGAAATGGTCTTTAGCTATTTCCCGATCCTCAAAGAGCGCCGCAATCAGGAGGCCGGGACGCTTTCGGGCGGCCAGCAACAGATGCTTGCCATCGGGCGCGGCCTCATGGGGCGGCCGAAGGTGATGCTTCTCGATGAGCCGTCGCTTGGCCTGTCGCCGCTGCTTGTGCAGGAGATTTTCGAGATCCTGAAGCGGCTCAATGAAGAGCGGCATATGACCATGATGCTTGTCGAGCAGAACGCCAGTGCGGCGCTCAACCTCGCGCATGATGGCTATGTGATGGAGGTTGGCCGGATCGTGATGGACGGCACGGCAGAAGAACTGCTCAAGTCCGAGGACATCCAGAACTTCTATCTTGGTGTTCAGGAAGAAGGCCCGCGCGAACAGCGCCGTTGGAAGCGCAGAAAGACGTGGAGGTAAGCATGTTGGATACGAGCACGAATATCGAACAGACCATCATCAACGGGGTCCGGTTCAACGCCGAAGCGGGGCAACGTCCGGTGCATGTCGATGGCTGCATCACCATCCCGCAACTCTTCCGGTATCGCTGTGAGACACTCAAGGATCGCACGGCGCATCGAGAGAAGGATCTCGGGATCTGGAAACCCTTTACGTGGACCGACTATTGGAACCACGCGATGTGGATCGGCATGGCGCTGCGCAAGCTTGGTCTCAAGCGCGGCGAGGCGGTGTCGATCCTGTCGGAGGATCGCAAGGAATGGGCCTATTTCGACATGGGCATCCAAGCGGTCGGTGGTGTCGCGTCGGGGATCTATACAACGGATTCCGCGAAACAGCTGTCCTACCTCGTCAACAACAGCGACAGCCGGTTCCTGATCGTCGAGGACGAAGAGCAACTCGACAAGTATCTTCAGATCGAAGACGAGGTGCCGGGGCTTCTCAATGTCATCATTCTCGAGGACGAGGGGCTGCATGATCTTGAGCATCATCGCTGTATGATGATTGACGATCTATATGAGATCGGGCGCAAGGCGGCGGCGGAAGAGCCGGGTGTGTTCGAGGCCGAGATCGAAAAGGCCGAGCCGCAGGATACGGCGATCCTCGTCTATACTTCGGGGACGACGGGCATGCCCAAGGGCGCGATGATCTCGAATGAGAATATCGTCGCCGCCATCGAAGCCGGGGCGCGGCGGTTGCAGTGCCTCGAGACCGATAGCCAGCTTTGTTTCCTGCCGCTCTGCCATATCCTTGAGCGGGATGTGTCGATCTATTTCCCGCTGGCGGGTAAGGCGGTCGTCAACTTCGCGGAAAGCCCGGAGACCGTCTTTAACAACCTGCAAGAAGTGTCTCCCAACACGTTCACGGCGGTGCCGCGCGTCTGGGAAAAGATCTATTCGCAGGTGCTTATCCTTGCGCAGGAGGCAACGCCGCTTGGGCGCTGGGCCTATCATCAGGCGATCAAGGCCGGGATGAAACGGGCGGAATACCTTGTCGACAACAAACCCGCCCCCGCGATGGTCACGGCACAGTTCAAGATCTGGGATCGGCTTGTGCTGCGCAATCTGCGGCGGATGCTTGGGCTTGACCGGATGCGCCGGGGGGGCACGGGTGCGGCGCCAATCTCACCGGAACTGCTCAAGTGGTTCTGGGCGATCGGTGTGCCGCTTGTCGAGGGCTATGGCATGACCGAGACCTCGGGCCTTGCCACGATCAACACGCGCGGCGACAACCGGATCGGCACCATCGGCACACCTGTGCCGGGCTATCAGGTGCGGATCGCCGAGGATGGTGAGATTCAGACCAAGGGTCTCAACAACTTCCAGGGCTATTGGCGCAACAACGAGAAGACGGCGGAGACCTTTACCGCCGATGGTTGGCTGCGCACGGGCGATGTCGGACGGATGGACGAGGATGGATACGTGACCATCACCGGCCGTCTCAAGGACATCATCATCACCGCGGGCGGCAAGAACATCACCCCGGCGGAGATCGAGAGCCGGTTGAAGTTCTCGCATTATATCTCGGATGCGGTCATCATCGGGGATCGGAGAAAATATCTCACGGCGCTCATTATGATTGATCAGGAGAACGTCGAGAAATACGCTCAGGACAATAAGGTGCCGTTCTCGAATTTCGCGTCGCTCTGTGCGGCGAAGGAGGTCAAGGACCTTATCAAGGGAGAGGTCGATGCGGTGAACAAGGAGTTTGCCCGCGTCGAGCAGATCAAGGACTTCCGTCTCATCGACGTTTTGTTGACGGCGGAAGATGAAGAGCTCACCGCGACGATGAAGCTCAAGCGCAGCTACGTTGAGAAGGCGCACGCTCATCTGATCGAGGAGATGTACTAGGACGACACGCGAACTATTATTTACCAACGGGAGGAGAACCATGAAAAATTTGGTAAAGAAACTGTCGCTCGCTGCGGGTCTGACCGCCGCCGCGACCATGGCCTCGGCGCAA
The DNA here is from genome assembly GCF_032918335.1 of Shimia sp. FJ5. Classification (NCBI taxonomy): domain Bacteria; kingdom Pseudomonadati; phylum Pseudomonadota; class Alphaproteobacteria; order Rhodobacterales; family Roseobacteraceae; genus Shimia; species Shimia sp. FJ5. The sequence goes on from NZ_JAWJUV010000008.1 coordinate 19,414, forward strand.
GCCCAAGGCGTTACGGATGACGAGATCGTCATCGGCTCGGTGAATGACCTTTCGGGGATCTTCGCCGCGGTGGGCGTGCCCGCCGTGAAGGGCGCGAATGTCTATTTCGACAAGATCAACGCCGCGGGTGGCGTTCATGGCCGCAAGATCCGGTTCGTTGTGGAGGACAACGGGTACCAGATGCCGCGCGCGATGCAGGGCTATAACAAGCTTCTGAACCGCGACAAGGTCTTTGCGATGCTGCTCAGCCTCGGGACGCCGATGAACCTTGCCGGGTTCAAGCTTCTCGATCCGAAGGGCATTCCGAACATCGGCCCGCTCTCGGCAGCGCGTCAGATGCTTCAGGACCCGATGAAGAACAAGTTTACGTCCTTCTCGTCCTACTACGATCAGGCGATTGTCGGCGTGCAGTATCTTGCCAATGAGTTCGGCGCGGAAGAGATCTGTTCGATGTACCTGCCGACTGACTTTGGCGAGGAAATCCTTGCCGGGACCAAGGCCGGTGCAGAAGCGGCGGGTGTGACCTTTGCCGCAGAGACCACGCACAAGCCGGACGAGACTGATTTCGTTGGCTCGCTTTCCAAGCTCAAAGACGCGGGTTGTGATGTCGTGTCGATGGCCGTGGGTGTGCGTCAGGCGATCACCATCGTTGGCACCGCCAAGAAGATGGGCCTTTCGGACATGAAGTTCCTCGGCACCTCGGCGAGCTTCCTCACCGTTGTGGCCAAGGTGCCCGGCGGCGTGACCGAAGGGTTCTATGCGGCGGCAAGCTGGCAGGACCTTTGGGCGCGCGCGGATGAGCCGGCGCCGAAAGCCTTTATCGAGGAATACAAAGCCGCGACCGGCGAAGATCCGGTTGGCTTCTCGATGCTCGGCTATGCGGCGGCAGACCTGACCGTGAAGGCGCTCGAAGCGGCTGGCCCGGACCTCACGCAGGAGAGCTTTATCGCCGCGATGGAGACGCTTGAGTTCGAAGACGAGCTTGTGGGCAACTACATGACCTACGGCCCCGACGACCACCAGGGCGCGGACTCGGTCTATGTCAACATCGTCGAGAACGGTGCTTGGAAAAAGGTCCACGAAGCGAAGTAAGGACCAATGGAAGGGCGCCTGCCGGTGCGGGCGCCCTTTGACTTTCTATCAGGTGACATCATGAGCGATTTGCAAGAATTTCGCGCCTCTACACGGGCGTGGCTGGAGGAGAATTGCCCGCAGGAAATGCGCCAGCCGATGAGCGAGGCGGATGTTTGCTGGGGCGGGCGCAACTGGGTTTTTCAGAGCGATGCACAGCGTATCTGGCTTGAGCGAATGGCGGCGCGCGGCTGGACGGTGCCGACATGGCCCGAAGCCTATGGCGGCGGTGGCCTCTCGGGAGATGACGACCGGGTTCTGCGCGAGGAGATGCGCCGGATCAACGCACGCCCCCCGTTGCAGAGCTTTGGCATCTGGATGCTTGGCCCGGCATTGCTTCAGTTCGGATCGGAAGAGCAGAAACGCCACTACCTGCCACAGATCGCGCGCGGCGAAATCCGCTGGTGTCAGGGCTATTNTACCTGCCACAGATCGCGCGCGGCGAAATCCGCTGGTGTCAGGGCTATTCCGAACCCGGCGCGGGATCGGACCTTGCTGGTGTGCAGACCAAGGGCGTCGATACGGGTGCGTATTTTGAGGTGACGGGTCAGAAGATCTGGACCTCATATGCCGACAAGGCGGATTGGATTTTCTGTCTCGTGCGCACCGAGCCGGACGCGCCGAAGCATAAGGGCATTTCCTTCCTTTTGTTCGATATGGCGAGCGAAGGGGTTTCCACGAAACCGATCAAGTTGATCTCGGGCGCGTCGCCCTTCTGCGAGACGTTCTTTGACGGGGTGAAAGTCCCGAAAGAGCAGATCGTCGGAGAGCGCGGCAAGGGCTGGACCATCGCGAAATACCTCCTGACCCATGAGCGCGAGATGATCGGCTCGACCGACTCGGCGTTGTTCCGGTCGGAGAGCGTTGTCGATGCGGCGCGTGCGGCAGTGGGGCTTGATGGTGAGGGGCGGCTGGCCGATCCGTTGCTGCGGGCAAAGATCGGAGAGTTCCTTGTCGACGAGATGGCCTTCAAGGTCGAGTTGGAGCGCGCCAAGGCGTGGTCGCGGGCCGGGAACCAGATCGGGGTTGAATCCGCGACGCTCAAATATACCGGCACCGAGCTCAACAAGCTGCGCCAAGAGATCAATATGGAATCTGGCGGGTTCGATGCGCTCGAATGGGATTTCGCGGATGCGCAAAGCAATGAGAAGGCCTCGCTCTGGCTTCGGTCCAAGGCGAATTCGATCGAGGGGGGCACGTCCGAAGTGATGCTGTCGATCCTCTCCAAAGCGGTTCTGGAACTGGGGTAAGCACGATGCAGCTTTTGACAGAAGAACAGACCATGGTCCGCGATATGGCGGCGGGGTTCCTCGAGGAGAAAGCCCCGGTATCGGCCCTGCGCGCGTTGCGCGATGAAGGCGCGGCGCTTGGATATGACAAGGCGCTCATGGGCGAGATGGCCGGGATGGGTTGGTTCGGGATGCTTGTGGGCGAAGAAGCCGGGGGCGTCGACATGGGCGCGATGGCGGCGGGGCTTGTGGCCGAGGAAATGGGCCGACGGCTGACCGCGTCGCCGTTTCTGTCGTCAGGTGTCCTTTCGGCGGCGGCGCTCTGTGCGGCGGGCGAAGGCGATTGGGCGGCGAAGATCGCTTCGGGCGAGGCGGTCGTGGCCTTTGCGGCGGATGAACATGGCAAGCATGAGGCCGGGCCGATCACCACGCGGGCCGAGGCGTCGGGGAACGGGTTTGTCCTTAGTGGGGCAAAGCGGTTCGTATCGGACGCGGTGGGCGCGGATCGTGTCATCGTGCCGGCGATGACGGAGGAGGGGCTTGGGCTTTTCCTTGTCGATCCATCGCAAGACGGCGTGACGACGCGGGCCTTTGCCACGGTCGATAGCCGCAATGCCGCCGATCTCACATTTGACGGCGTGCAGCTTGACGGTGCGGCGCGGATTGCCAGCGGCGAGGGCGCTGAGGCGGCGATGGCATCGGCGCTGCGCACAGGGCGGGCGGTTGCGGCTGCGGAACTCTGTGGCGTCGCCAAGGAAGCCTCGGAGCGCACGGTGGCCTATCTCAAGGAGCGCAAGCAGTTCGGCATCACCATCGCGAGTTTTCAGGCGTTGCAGCATCGCGCTGCCGATCTCTACACGCGCATTCAGACGACCGAAGCTGCCGTTGCTGCGGCGCTTACGGCGATTGATGAAGGCAGCGACGAGGCCGAGACCCTGTCGCGGGTGGCCAAGGCGAAGGCGAATAAGACCGCCTCGCTTGCCGTGCGCGAAGCGGTGCAGATGCATGGCGGGATCGGCATGACCGACGCGCTCGACATCGGGTTATTCATGAAGAAGGCGCGGGCCAGCATCGAGTATCTGGGCGATAGCGCCTGTCACGCGGATTGGCTCTTGCGGGAGGCCGGAATCTAAGGGGGAGACGACCATGGGAGAGGTTCAGGAGCATCGCCGGGGGTGCAATATCTGCGAGGCCATGTGCGGCCTTGTGATTCAGCATGACGGGGAGAACGTCCTGTCGATCAAACCAGACCCGGAGGATCCCCTGTCGCGGGGCCATATCTGTCCCAAGGCGGTCGCGCTTCAAGACTTTCGCACAGATCCCGACCGGATCACCAAGCCCTTGAAGAAGGTGGATGGCGCGTTTGTCGAGATCGGCTGGGACGAGGCCTATGACTATGCCGCCGAACGGTTGCGTATGGTTCAGGAAGCGCATGGCAAAGACGGGGTTGGCGTCTATCTCGGCAATCCCAATGCGCATAAGTTCGCCAACCTGATGAATATCCCCGGCCTTGTGCGGGCGTTGGGAACAGGGAACCGTTATTCTTCGGCCACGGCGGACCAGATCCCGCATCATGTCGCGTCGATCCACATGCTCGGGCATCCGATGCTGATCCCGGTGCCGGATGTGGAGCGAACGGAGTTCATGCTCATCCTTGGTGGCAATCCGATCGTGTCGAACGGCTCGATGATGACGGCGCCGGGGTTTGGCAAGCGCATGGACGAGATCAAGGCGCGGGGCGGACGGGTTGTCGTCATTGATCCGCGCCGCACGGAAACGGCGGTCAAGGCGGGCGAACATCATTTCATCCGCCCCGAGACGGATGCGTTCCTTCTGCTCGCCTTGATCCACGAGGTGTTTGCGCAAGGGCTCGAGCGGCCTGCGGCGCTGCCTGTGACGGGGATCGAAACGCTAAGCGAAGCGGTGCAGCCTTTCACTGCGGCTCTGGCCGCGCAACGCACGGGAATCGCGGAAGAGGTCATCAAGGGTCTCGCGCGGGACTTTGCGAGCGCGCCTTCGGCGGTGTGCTATGCGCGGATGGGGGCCTCGACGCAGAGTTTCGGCGGCTTGTGCCAATGGGCCAATAACGCGCTCAACATTCTTACCGGGAATTTCGATGCGCCGGGGGGTGCGATGTTCACCACGCCTGCGCTTGATTATGTCGGTATGACTTCGCGCAAGGGCAAGGTGCGCAGCTACCCGGAGCGACGCTCGCGCGTGTCTGGGCAGCCGCTCTACAACGGGGAATACCCGGTTTCGGTCATGGCCGAGGAGATGGAGACCCCCGGCGCCGGGCAGATCAAGGCGCTTGTCACCATTGCGGGCAACCCGGTCCTCACCGCGCCGAACGGGCGGCGGATCGAGGCGGCGATGGAGACCCTCGATTTCATGCTGTCGATCGACATTCATGTGAACGACACCACGCGCCATGCGGACCTGATCCTGCCGGGAACGGTCGCGCTTGAGGAAATCATGTATGACATGGTGTTCCACAGCTTTGCCGTGCGCAATACGGCGGGGTTTGCCGAGGCGCTTTTCGAACCGCCGCATGGCAATCCGCAGGAATGGGAGATCATCGCGACGCTGGCGGCGCGGATTGCCGGGACCAATGCGCCGATGCCTTCGCCGCACCAGATGCTTGAGGGGCTCTTGCCGCGCGGGTTTCATGGCGATCAGGTGACCCTCACGGCGATGCTCGAGAGCGGCACGGCGTTGGATCTTGGGCCGCTGGTCCCAAACCTTGAAGCGCGGCTTGAGACGCCGGACGGAAAGCTTCACCTCGCGCCGCAGGTCTATCTTGATGATCTGCCGCGGCTCTTGGCCTTTGCACCGGAGGAGAACCGGGAGTTCCCGCTCCAGATGATCGGGCGGCGGTTGGTGCGCAGCCACAATAGCTGGACCCAGAATAGCGCGCGGCTGGTGAAGGGGCGCAATCGGGTGACGGTTCAGGTGCATCCCGAAGATGCGGCGCGGATTGGCCTTGAAGAGGGCGGCGAGGCGCGGGTTGCGAGCCGGGTTGGAAGCGTCACCATGCCGGTCGAGATCAGCGACGAGATGGCGCCGGGGGTGGTGTCGATCCCGCAGGGCTGGGGCCAGAAGAACGGCAAGATACGCGAAGCAGCGGGCGTCGGCTCGGTCTCGATCAACGATCTGACAGATGATACGCGGATCGACCCCCTAAGCGGCAATGCCGCGTTCAATGGTGTGCCGGTTGCGCTTACTCCCGCGTAGGCGGTGCGCTGAGGGCAGGGGGGACTGGCCCCCCTGTCCCGTTGTGTGGCGGTGTCAGGTCTTGAAGACGCGGTAGATCGCCGGGATCACCAGGACGGTGAGAAGCGTCGAACTTAGCAAACCAAACAAAAGCGAAATCGCGAGACCCTGAAAGATCGGGTCTGCGAGGATCACCACCGCGCCGATCATGGCGGCAATGGCTGTGAGCAAGATCGGCTTGAAGCGGATCGACCCGGCGGCGATGAGCGTCTCCACAAGCGGGGTCTCGTCGCGGCCTTCGTGGCGGATAAAGTCCACGAGAAGGATCGAGTTGCGCACAATGATGCCGGCAAGCGCGATAAAGCCGATCATGGAGGTGGCCGAGAAGGGCGCTTCAAAGAGCCAGTGACCACCGATGATGCCGAGGAAGGTCAGCGGCACCGGCGTCAGCACCACGAGCGGCAGGCGGAACGAGCCGAACTGCGCCACGACGAGGATGTAGATGCCGAGAAGGGCGACGGCAAAGGCCGCGCCCATGTCGCGGAAGGTCACCCATGTGACCTCCCATTCGCCGTCCCAAAGGAGGGTGACGTGGGTTTCATCCTCGGGCTGGCCATTGAGGGCAATCACCGGCTTGCGACCTTCGGGCCAGTCCATCGCGTCGAGCGCCTCTGCCACGGCGAGCATCCCGTAGAGCGGTGCTTCGAAATCCCCGGCCAACTCGGCGGTGACCATTTCGGCTGGGCGGCCATTGTGCCGGAAGACCGGGTAGGAGGCGCGCTCTTCCTCGATATGAACCACGTCGCCAAGCTCGACCACGCCGCGCGCGCCGGGAAGGACATTGGCGGGGATCGGGGTCGAGAGGAAGCGTTCGTCTACCACGCGGTCGGCCTTGTCGCGCTCGACCACGATGGGGATCGGGCGGCGGCCGTCTTCGCGGTGCGAATAGCCGACGGTCGCGCCACCGTTCAGGATTCCGATGGTCGAGAAGACATCCGCTTCCTGCACACCGAAGAATTCCATCTGGTCGGTGTCGAGAGAGACGCGCAGCTTGCGGGCCTGTTCCCCGAAGCTATCGTCGACATCGACCACGAAGGGCACGCTTTCGAAGGCTTCGCGGATTTTCGCGGCGGCGGCGCGGCGGGTCTCGCCATCGGGGCCATAGACCTCGGCCAGAAGCGTGGCGATGACCGGCGGGCCGGGGGGCGGCTCGACCGTCTTGAGAGAGGTGCCGGGCGGCACGTCGAGCGCCATGATCCGCTCGCGTATCTCCAGCGCGATCTCGTGGCTGGTGCGGTCGCGGTGGTGTTTTGCGGCGAGGTTGATCTGCACGTCGCCAAGTTGTGGCTCTTCGCGCAGATAATAGTGACGCACGAGGCCGTTGAAATTGAACGGCGCGGCGGTGCCGGCATAGGTCTGGGCCGAGATCACCTCGGGCATCTTGAGCACTTCGGAGGCGACGGCGCGGGCCACAGCGTCGGTGTCTTCAACCGCCGCGCCTTCGGGCAGGTCAATGACCACGGCCAGCTCGGACTTGTTGTCAAAGGGCAGGAGTTTGACCGTCACGTCCTTGGTATAAAAGGCCGCCATGGAGCCGAAGCTCAGGATGAAGGCGGCGAGGATGAAGAGCCCGCTACGCACCTTGGTCTTGAGGAGCGGCACGGCGACGACGCGGTAGAGACGGCCAAGGCGGCCCCCATGACCATCGCCATGATCGTGCAGGGGGGCGTTGCCCGCGATCTTGAGCATGAGCCAAGGTGTGATGATGACTGCGACGAAGAAGGAGAAGATCATCGCCGCGGAAGCATTGGCCGGGATCGGTGACATGTAGGGCCCCATGAGGCCGGAGACGAAGAGCATCGGCAGGAGGGCGGCAACCACGGTCAGCGTTGCGACGATGGTCGGGTTGCCGACCTCGGCCACGGCGCGGATCGCCTTTTCGGCGCGGCTGCCTTTGCCTTTCATGCCCCAGTGACGGGCGATGTTCTCGATCACCACGATGGCGTCATCGACGAGGATACCGATCGAGAAGATCAGCGCGAAGAGAGAGACGCGGTTGAGGGTGTAGCCCATGATCCAGGCGGCAAAGAGCGTCAGGAGGATGGTCACCGGGATCACCACGGCGACCACGATGCTCTCGCGCCAGCCAATGGCAAAGAGAACGAGCGCCACGATAGAGACCGTCGCAAGGCCAAGGTGAAACAGAAGCTCGTTGGCTTTCTCGTTGGCGGTCTCGCCATAGTCGCGGGTCACGTCGATATGAACGCTATCGGGGATCAGGTTGTGTTCGAGGCTATGGACGCGGTGCAGGATTTCCTCGGCCACGACCACGGCATTGGCGCCTGCGCGCTTGGCGATGGCGAGGGTAACGGCAGGGGTTGCTGTCGTCGTGTCGCCCGCACGGGTGAGGTTGGCGACGATGCTTTGGGAGGTGTCGGGGATATAGGAGACATCGGCCACGTCGCGCACATAGACGGGACGACCGTCGCGCGCTGTCAGCAGGAGATTGGCAATCTCGGACGGGGCCGAGAGGGTTTCGCCCGCGACAAGCGCGATCTGGTCGCCGCCATCACGCACAAGGCCCGCGGGCATGGCGCGGTTGGCGCCTTCGACCTTACCGGCGAGTTGTTGCAGGGTGATGCCGAAAAGGGCGAGGCGTTCGGGATCGGGGGCGATGCGGATCGCCTCGGGACTGTCGCCAACGATATAGGTCAGGCCGACGTTTTCGATCTTGGCGACCTCGACCTGAAGCTCGCGGGCGATGCGGGTGAGGTCGTTGGCGGTCATGTCGCCGCCCGTGTCTTCGGGTGTCAGGGTCAGCGAGACGATGGCCACATCGTCGATGCCACGCCCGACAATGAGGGGGGCGTCGATGCCGACCGGGATGCGGTCTTTGTTGGCGCGGATTTTCTCATGCACGCGCAGAATCGCGGCGTCGGCGGAGGTGCCGACGAGAAAGCGCGCAGTGACCATCGCGTAGTCATCGCGGGTCGAGGAATAGACGTGCTCGACCTCGTTGATGCCCTTGACGATGGTTTCCATCGGTTCGGTTACAAGCTTGATCGCATCTTCGGCCCGAAGCCCCGGCGCTTGGATGTGGATATCGACGAGGGGGACCGAGATTTGCGGCTCTTCCTCGCGCGGGAGGCTTATGAGCGCAACAAGGCCCACGGCCAGCGCCGCGAGGATCATCAGCGGTGTCAGGGGCGACTTGATGAAGGCGCGGGTGAGCGCCCCGGCGATGCCGAGCGGGCCGCGTTTCTCTTGGGGGGGCGTGGTGTCGTCAGTCATCGGTCGGGTCCACCAGCGTTTCGCCGCCCGACAGGCCGCTCAGGATTTCCACGACCGCCACACCGTCCTGCATCGAACGCGCGCCGGGCACGACCGTGCGGCGCACCGGGGTGCCGTCCGGCCCTGCGACAGTGACGAAATCCAGTCCCATGCGCGTGGTGAGCGCGGATTCGGGCACCACCACGGCCTCGCGTGTGCCGATGGGGAGGCGGACGAGGACGCGGGCATTGACGAAATCGCTATTGAGGTTGGGGATTTCGACATCGGCGATGACGCGGCCGTTTTCGATATTGGGATAGACCTTGGCGAGGCGGCCTGTGGTCTCGGCCCCGTTCTCGCCGACCATGATCTCGGCCCCTTCCGCAAGGTGGGCAGCATGGCGTTCCGGTACGGCGAGGCGCAGGAAGAAGCCGCCACCGCCGATCTGGGCCACCACCTCGCCGGGCATGATGACGGTGCCGGAGGTGAGCGGCACGTCGAGCACCTTGCCGGCCAGTGGAGCAAGGACCGCGCCCTCTGCGGCCTGTTGTTCGACGACGCTTTTTTCGGCGCGGGTGGCGTCGATCTGGTTCTCGAGCACCTCGACTTGGGTTCGGAGCGCGTCGAGGCGCTGGGCCGTGGTCACGCCGCGTTCAAGGAGGTCTTCGCCGCGTTTGAGTTCGGCGCGGGCATTGTCGAGCTGTGAGCCAAGGGCGTCGATCTGGGCCTGCACGGCGTCGAGTTGCAGGGCGAGTTTTTCGTCGCGGATCGTGGCGATCACCGCATCCTTGGCAACACCGTCGCCTTCTTCGACCGTGATCTCGACCACGACACCGCCAATGCGCGAGCGCGCGGGGATCATATCGCGGGCTTCGACGCGTCCGAAGACGGACTTCCATTCCGTGAGCGTCACCGCCCTTGCGGTTTCTGCGGCGGCGGTTTGGGAAAACGAGGTCAGGACGAGGCAGAGGCCAATCATCGGACCAAGAATCGGTTGTCGCATGGTGGAGAACTCCTCGAACACCGGGTTTCGCATTTATATGCAAAAAAACGAATATGATGCAAGGGCTCGTTTTGCATCGCTCGAATGAGGAAGAGACTATGCCCCGCGTGCGCTCCTGTGAATGGAATTCTCTGGCGTCGCATTTCGCCTTCTCGTGCGCGCAGGGCTCTGGCATGATGGGCCGCGTTGCCCGAAAGGAGAGCCGCATGAAAGCCCTGACCCCTGACAGCATAGCCAAGCCCTTTGCCGCCTATAGCCACGGTATCGCGACCGAGGCGTCCCGGCTTGTCGTGACGAGCGGGCAGCTTGCGGTCGATGCGGAGGGCCATGTGCCGGAGGGGGCCGAGGCGCAGGCCGATCTCTGTTTCGCCAATATCGACGCGATCCTTGCCGAAGCAGGGCTTGGGCGCGGCGATATCCTGCGTCTCAATGCCTATGTGACGGATCGCGCGCATATGGCGGGCTACATGGCGGCGCGGGATCGGTTCACGGCGGGGCTTGCCGTCTTGCCCGCCTCGACGCTTGTCATCGTGAGCGGCTTTACCCGGCCTGAATTCGTGGTCGAGATCGAGGCCATTGCTGCTGCGACATAAACGCATGCTGCATATGCATTCATAAAAGAGCCATAAAAATCCGGCATCTGCTGCCTTGTTTCTGGGCGTTTTTCGCGCGCGCAGAAAAAATTTACGGACAAGCGCCGCCCGTATGTTGCAGGCTTGAGATAGGTCAATGTCGCCGTCTTTTGGGCGGCGTAGCTGCGAGATGCGGGGTCTGTCAGGAGGGGCAGATCGGGGGAGTCGCGTCGCTGAAACCAGGATTGGAACGACAGATGACAGGCCACCCCCATTTCGACCGCCCCGATAGACCCGAAAAACCCCGCGCCAAGGATAGTGTCGCCGAGGTTGCAAGCACTGTGGACACCGCCACGCACGCGATGTTCAGCGAGTTGACCGGCGGCCTTTCCCCGGCGGCGCTTGGGCTTGTTTACATGGATTGGGCGCTGCACCTTGCGGCGTCGCCCGGCAAGCAGGCCGAGTTGGCGTATTCCGCCTTTGAGAAACAGACCGAATTTGCGCAATACCTGACGCGTTGTGCCATGGGGGGCAGCACGGGGCGCTGTTCCGCAGAGCAACGCAAGGATCGCAGGTTCCGCCATCCCGATTGGGAGGCGAAACCCTTCTCGGCCTATAAGGAGGCCTTTCTCCTGGCGCAGGAATGGTGGGAAGAGGCGACAAGCAATGTGCGCGGTGTGAGCGAGGCGGATGAAAAGGCCGTAAGATTCGCCGCACGACAAGTGCTCGACGCGCTTTCGCCTGCGAATTTCCCGGTCACCAACCCCGAGATCATCGAGAAGACGGTCGAGAGCAACGGCACGAATATCGTCGCGGGGATGCGCAATTACCTCGACGATCTACAACACACGATGCTCCATGAACGGTTCGGGGCGGAGTCGGACTATGCCGTTGGCAAGACGCTTGCCGTGACGCCCGGCAAGGTCGTCTATCGCAATCATCTCATCGAATTGATCCAGTATGAACCGACGACCGCCAAGGTGCGCCCGGAGCCGGTGTTGATCGTGCCGGCGTGGATCATGAAATACTATATCCTCGACCTCAGCGCGCATAACTCGATGGTCAAATACCTGACCGAGCAGGGCTATACCGTGTTCATGATCTCATGGCGCAACCCGGATGCCGACGACGCAGAGCTTGGCTTTGACGACTACCGCCTTCAAGGGCCGATGGCGGCGCTTGATGAGATCGAAAAGATCACCGGGGCGCAGAAAATCCATAGCGCGGGCTATTGCCTTGGCGGCACGCTCCTGTCGGTGGCGGCGGCAACGATGGCGCGCGATGGGGATGAGCGGCTGGCGTCGATGACGCTTTTCGCGGCGCAGGTCGATTTCACCGAGGCGGGCGAGTTGATGCTTTTCATAAATGAAAGCCAGGTGGCCTTCCTCGAGGACATGATGTGGAAGAAGGGTTATCTCGACGCGACACAAATGTCGGGCGCGTTTCAGCTTTTGCGCTCGGCCGACCTTGTTTGGTCGCGCATCCAGCATGAATACCTCATGGGAGAGAAGCCGCGCTATAACGACCTGATGTCGTGGAACGCGGATACGACGCGGATGCCCTACCGGATGCATTCGGAATACCTGCGCAAGCTGTTCCTTGAGAACCAGTTTGCCGATGGCAAGTTCATGGTCGGAGACGAACCGGTGTTCCCCGGCGATATCACGGTGCCGATCTTTGCGGTGGGGACCGAAACAGACCATGTTGCGCCGTGGAAATCGGCGTTCAAGATCGAGGCGCTGACGCGCTCGGATGTGACCTTTGTGCTGACCAATGGTGGGCATAACGCGGGTGTGGTGTCGGAACCCGGCCACCCGCGCCGTCACTACATGGTGCACACATCAAACGACAAGGACCGCTATCTCTCGCCGGATCACTGGCAGGAGGTTGCGGATCGGGAGGAGGGCTCGTGGTGGCCTGCATGGACCAAATGGCTGGACGACCGGTCCGGCGATGCGGTCAAGCCGCCGAAAATGGGCAAAGCGCTTTGCGATGCGCCCGGCACCTACATCCTGATGGAGTAAGCCATGACCCCGAAAACCGGACCTCTCGCAGGCAAACGCGGCTTGATCGTCGGCGTTGCCAATCACCATTCCATTGCCGCAGGCTGTGCCGAGGTGCTCTCGGAAGCAGGTGCGACGCTCGCGCTTAGCTATCTGTCGGACAAGGCCAAGGGATTCGTGGAGCCCGTGGCCGAGGCGGTCGGGGCGGAGATGCTCTTGCCGCTTGATGTGACAGACGATGCGCAGATGGAGTCGGCGTTCGACAAGATCGCAACGGAATGGGGAGGGCTGGACTTTCTGCTGCACTCCATCGCGTTCTGTCCCAAGGACGACCTTCATGGGCGGGTGACGGATAGTTCGCGCGAGGGGTTCACCCTTGCGATGGATATCTCGGTGCATTCCTTCGCCCGTATGGCGCGGCTTGCCGAGCCGTTGATGCGCGACGGGGGAAGCCTCCTCACGGTGAGCTATTATGGCGCCGAGAAGGTTGTCGATCATTACAACGTCATGGGACCAGTGAAGGCCGCACTTGAGAGCCTCACGCGCTACATGGCGGCGGAGTTGGGGCCGGAGGGCATCCGGGTCAACGCGATTTCGCCGGGGCCGCTCATGACGCGGGCGGCGTCGGGGATCGACCATTTCGACGACCTCACCCACAATGCCGAAACCCGTGCGCCGCTGCGCCGTCTCGTGACGATCCGCGAGGTTGGGCAGGCGGCGCTCTGCCTCTTGTCAGAGCAGTCCTCGGCCATGACGGGCAACGTCATGTATGTCGATGGCGGCTACCACGTGATGTCCTGAGGGGCGGGCCATGCAATATATCGAGAACCGCACCTATGACGAGATCGCGGTGGGTGATAGCGCCGAGATGGTGCGCACCCTAACCGCGGCGGATATCGACCTTTTCGCCATCATGTCGGGCGATGTGAACCCCGCGCATCTTGATGCGGAGTTCGCGCGCGACGAGGTTTTCCACAAGGTCATCGCGCATGGTATGTGGGGCGGGGCGCTTATTTCGGCAGTGCTTGGCACGGAACTGCCGGGGCCGGGGACGATCTACCTCAATCAATCTCTGAGCTTTCGCCGTCCGGTCGGGCTTGGCGATCGGATCACTGTGCGGGTGACGGTGCGCGAGAAGGGCGAAAAAGGGCATGTGACCCTTGAGTGCCTATGCCTCAATGATGCGGGCAAGGCGGTCATCAAGGGCGAGGCCGAGGTCATCGCGCCGGATCACAAGATCCGCCGCCCGCGGGCGCACCTGCCGGATGTGCATCTGCATCATCATGGCCGCGCCTACGAGACCCTGCTTCAGGCCGCCAAGGCCGCGCCAGTGATCCGGGTGGCCTCGGTGATGCCGGTGACGCCGCGCGCGTTGGAAGGCGCGATGGAAGCGGCACGCATGGGGTTGAGCGAGGCAGTGTTGATCGGGCCAGAGGGCGATATTCGTGATCTGGCGGAAGAGATCGGTGTCGATCTTTCCGGTGTGATGGTCCACGAGGCCGGATCGGCGCAGGCGGCGATTGCCCGCGCGGTTGAGATGGTCGGCGCGGGGCAGGTCGATGCACTTGACGAGGGCTCTGCGCGATTGCGGCCCCTAGTGCGCGGCGTGCGCCCGGCATTGGCGACGGCGCGGGTCATGAGCCACGCCTTCGCGCTTGATGTGCCGGGCTATGACAAGCCGTTGATCGTCACCGACGGGCTTATCAATACAAAGCCCGATCTCGAGACCAAGGCGGATATCCTTCAGAACGCGATTGAGCTTGCTCATGCGCTTGGCGTGGCAGATCCGAAAGTGGCGCTCCTGTCGGCGCTGGAGGAGGTCACGCCGGATATCGCGGCCACGATTGATGCCGCCGCGCTTTGCAAGATGGCGCAGCGGGGGCAGATCACAGGCGGGACGCTCGACGGTCCGATGGGGTTTGATACGGCGATCTCGGCCCGCATCGCGGCGCAGTTTCCGGGCAAGCCGGGCGTAGCGGGGCAGGCGGATGTGCTCATGGCGCCGGGGCTTGAGGCGGGGAATGTCATCGCCAAACAGCTCGTGCATCTTGCCGGGGCCGAGGCCGCGGGGGTGATCCTTGGCGCGCGTGTGCCGATCATCGCCAATGGCCGCGCCGACAGCCTGCGGGCCAAGGTTGGGTCGGTCGCGCTTGCAGCGCTTCTGCGGCGGCATCAGGCGGCGCAGATCGGCGTTTGACGCAGTCGATGCAAAGCGAAAAAGCCCCGACCGATTGGCCGAGGCTTTATTTCGTTCACTGTCCCAGAGACTTAGCCGATGGCGGCGGCTTTCACGTCGGCGTCGATATAGGGCAGGTATTGCTCGAAGTTGTCCGAGAACATCTGCACCAGTTTCGCGGCCTGACGGTCATAGGCTTCGCCGTCATCCCAGGTGCGGCGCGGGTCGAGCAGCACTTCGGCCACGCCCGGCACGTCCACCGGCACTTCGAAGCCGAAGTTCGGATCCTTGCGGAATTCCACTTCGCTCAGGCTACCGTCGAGGGCGGCGGTCAGCAGGGCGCGGGTCGCGCGGATCGGCATACGCGAACCGGTGCCGTAGGCGCCGCCGGTCCAACCGGTGTTGACGAGCCAGCAGGTCGCGCCATGGGTCGCGATCTTTTCGCGCAGCAGGTTGCCATAGACCTCGGGACGACGCGGCATGAAGGGCGCGCCGAAGCAGGTCGAGAAGGTGGGTTCGGGCTCGGTCACGCCGCGCTCGGTTCCGGCGACCTTGGAGGTAAAGCCAGAGAGGAAGTGATACATCGCCTGCGCCGGGGTGAGGCGGGCAATCGGAGGCAGAACGCCGAACGCATCACAGGTTAGCATGATGATGTTCTTTGGGTGGCCGCCGACGGCGGTTTCCGACGCGTTCGAGATGTAATGCAGCGGGTAGGCGCAGCGCATGTTGGCGGTCAGGCTGTCATCCTCGAAATCGAGTTCCTTGGTCTCTTCGTCAAAAACCATGTTCTCGATCACGGTGCCGAACTTGCCGGTGGTGGCGTAGATTTCCGGCTCGGCCTCGGGGTTGAGGTTGATGGTCTTGGCGTAGCAGCCGCCCTCGAAGTTGAAGGTGCCGTTGTCGGACCAGCCATGTTCGTCGTCGCCGATCAGAACGCGATCCGGGTCGGCGGACAGGGTGGTTTTGCCGGTGCCCGAGAGGCCGAAGAACACGGCCGCGTCCACGGGGTTGTCCTTGGCGTGGTTGGCCGAGCAGTGCATCGGCATGATGCCTTTTTCGGGCAGCAGGTAGTTCAGCAGGGTGAAGACCGATTTCTTGTTCTCGCCTGCGTATTCGGTGCCACCGATCAGGATCATCTTACGATCAAAGTTGAGCGCGATCACGGTTTCTGAACGGCAGTTGTGACGCTCGGGGTTGGCTTGGAACGAGGGGCAGTTGATGACGGTGAAATCCGCCACGAAATCGTTCAGCGCGTCACGGTCGGGACGGCGCAGCATGTGGCGGATGAAAAGGCCGTGCCATGCCAGTTCGGTCACCATGCGCACGTTGATCGCGTGCTTGGGGTCGGCGCCGCCGACGAGATCCTGCACGTGGTAGTCCTTGTCCTTCATATGCGCGATCATGTCGGCATAGAGGTTGTCGAACCCTTCCGGCGTCATCTCGGCGTTGTTCTCCCACCAGATGGTGTCGGCCACGCTATCGGTTTTGACGACGTGCTTGTCCTTCGGGGAACGGCCGGTGAACTTGCCGGTCGAAACGAGAAAGGCGCCGCCATTGCCGAGGCTGCCTTCGCCGTTTTTCAGGGCCGCTTCGATCAGAGCGGGCTCCATGAGGTTATAAAAGACATTACCCAGCCCTTCGATCCCTTGATCTTCGAGGCGGAATTGCGGGTTCACCCGTCCAAATGTCATGTTCTAACTCCTGTAGCCGACCCCTGAGAGGCGGCGGTTGTCATTCATCAAAGGCACAAAGGCCGGCGCATTGCGTCCGGTCCAAGCCCTAGATGGGCGCTCATAACATGACGATTTGATAGTTGAACAGGTCGGTTTAACGCAGTTAGCGCAACCACTTGCACGTTAGCGCCACCACCTGCCGCATTGGTCGATTTTCGCCGACGAAGGTGAGTCATTTTAGCCATTGGTCAAAGAATTCCGGCTGTAATTGATGCGGTGCGGTGCCTGATTCGCACTTTTGGATTGATCTGAATTGCAGGAAAAGCGCATACTGTCTGAAAAAATCAGGCATAAAAATCAGAGCAGAATAAGGATTTCAGCCAATGTCGAAGATCGCTTTGGTCGATGATGACAGGAATATCCTGACATCCGTAGCCATGACCCTCGAGGCGGAAGGGTTCGAGGTCGAAACATATAATGACGGGCAACAGGCGCTTGACGCCTTCAACAAGAAACTGCCGGACATGGCGGTTCTTGACATCAAGATGCCCCGTATGGACGGCATGGACCTGTTGCAGCGCCTGCGCCAGAAGACCAGCATGCCGGTCATCTTCCTGACCTCGAAGGACGATGAGATTGACGAGGTTCTTGGCCTGCGCATGGGGGCCGACGATTACGTCAAGAAACCATTCTCGCAACGCCTTCTCGTGGAACGCATCCGGGCGCTCCTGCGTCGGCAGGATGCGGTCGACGGCAATATCGTGGGCGATACCGAAGACACCAAGACGATGGAACGTGGCGAACTGACGATGGATCCGCTGCGCCACGCTGTGACGTGGAAAGGGCAGGATGTGACGCTGACGGTCACGGAATTCCTCCTGCTTCAGGCGCTCGCGCAGCGCCCCGGTTTCGTCAAGAGCCGGGATCAGCTCATGGATGTGGCCTATGACGATCAGGTCTATGTCGATGACCGCACGATCGACAGCCACATCAAGCGCTTGCGCAAGAAGATGCGCATGGTCGACGCGGAATTTTCTGCGATTGAGACGCTCTATGGCATTGGCTATAGGTACAACGAAGAGTAACCGGTGAGATGGCCTTGGCCGAACGGATAGATCTGCGCGATATGTCCCAGGGACGCGACGGTGACGTTGTTCTTGGTGATGATTGGGTCGCGCCGGAAGACAGTATGGAAACGGAAATGCGCGGCAGGCGGGAACGTCGCCGCCTGCTTCCGCTGTCCAAATCCCCGCTGACTCGCAAGATCATTACCTTCAACCTGATCGCGCTCTGTATTCTTGTGGCCGGGATCCTCTATCTCAATTCCGCCCGCGATAGCCTTGCCGTTCAGCGCGCCGCCGGATTGCTTTCCGAAGCACGCCTGATCGCGGGGGCCTTCGAGGCTCAGATGCCGGAAGGCGCGCCGGTCAACCTTGTCACGGGCGACGGTGTGAACGTTGAGCGCACGCTCGAGAAGCTGCGCATGCGCAAAGGCACCTATCTTTATGTCTATGACACCTCCGAGAACCTGATCAGCACGGCGACCGGGACGGAACTGTCTGACGAGGCCGACAAGCTTGCGGAACGCCCAAAAGGCACGCCATTCACCAGCGCGATCAACTGGATTTGGGGCCATGTCGCGGGCGAGGCCGATACCGTTAACCGCAACGCGTCGAGCGTTGTCGACCAAGCCACTGCCCTCGCTGGAAGTGTCAGCGGGCAAGGCGAAGTTCTCACCACGCTGGATGGCCCGGAAGGGAGCACGCTCTTCGCCGTCGCCGTCCCCTTTGGCCAGAGCACGGGCAATGTCGGCATCGTCGTCCTGACCAGCGCGGCAGGTGAACTTGACGATATGGTTCGCTCCGAGCGCGAGCGCGTGTTGCAGATGTTCCTGATTGCGACGGTGGTTTCGATCGGCCTCTCGATGGTGCTTGCTTCGACCATCTCTAACCCGCTTTCCGATCTGGCCGCCGCTGCCGAGATCGGCCGCGACCGCGACAATGATAGCCGCGCCGTCAATGCCGGGCGGGTGCGTATCCCCGACCTGACCGCGCGCCCCGACGAGATCGGTCGCCTATCCGGGGCGCTGCGCGGCATGGTATCGGCGCTCTATGAACGCATCGATAGCAACGAACAATTCGCCGCCGACGTGGCGCATGAGATCAAGAACCCGCTTGCCTCGCTGCGCTCCGCTGTCGGCTCGCTCCGCATGGTCAAGAAAGAAGAGTATCGCGCCAAGCTCCTTGACGTGATCGATCATGATGTGCGCCGCCTCGATCGCCTTGTGAGCGATATCTCCAATGCTTCGCGGCTCGATTCCGAACTGGTCAAAGAAGAGCAGGAAGAATTCAACCTGCTCACCATGATGGGCAACCTGACCCAGTATCTTGGCGAGGATGCGCGCAACAAGGGTATCGACTTTATCACCGACCTTCCGGATCAGGCGATTGTCATTCACGGTCTTGAGGCGCGGCTCGCGCAGGTGTTCGTCAACCTGATCACCAACGCAATCAGCTTCTGTGAAGATGGTGACGCCATTCGCGTCTGGGCGCGTCGGCGGGAGAACCGTGTGCTTGTCGTGGTCGAGGATACCGGGCCCGGTATCCCGGATCAGGCGCTCAACAAGATTTTCAACCGGTTCTATTCGCAACGTCCCGAGGATGACTTCGGCAATAACTCCGGCCTCGGCCTCGCCATCTCCAAGCAGATCGTCGAGGCACATGGCGGGGTGATCTGGGCCGAGAACATCCGCCCGACCGATGCCGACGTAACCTCGGAGCCGCTTGGCGCGCGCTTCGTCGTCGGCCTGCCGATCTGATCTTGGCGCGCACTTCCAAGACCGGCGTATCCGAAACCGTCCATGCGTCTTGCGTCGCCCATGAAGGGCGGGCGGTTCTGATCCGTGGTGCTTCGGGGCGCGGTAAATCCGCCCTCGCATTGCGCCTCATGGCGCTTGGGGCCACACTTGTCGCGGATGATCGCACCGAATTGACGCGCACCGGCGATGAGGTGATCGCCCGCTGTCCGCCTGCGATCCGCGGCATGATCGAGGCGCGCTTTGTCGGCGTGCTCGCCGCAGAGGCGCTCGAACAGGCGCCGGTGCGGCTTGTGGTTGATCTGGACCACCTCGAACAGGACCGTTTGCCGCCAAAACGCAACACCGACCTGCTCGGCCAAACCCGTCCCTTGCTTTACCGTGTCGATGCGGATCATTTCCCGGCAGCAGTGATTCACCTGCTCGCACATGGCAGAAAGGCTTGATTGATGTCCCCCGCTTCCGGCTCCGCGCTTCAGCGTCTCGTGCTCGTCACCGGCCCCTCTGGTGCCGGACGATCCACGGCGATCAAGGCGTTGGAAGATGCCGGGTATGAAACCATCGACAACCTGCCTTTCGGACTTCTCGAGCGGTTGTTCTCGGGGCCGGTGCTTGAGCGACCGATGGCACTTGGCTTGGATGTGCGGAACCGGGACTTCTCGCAAATCGCGCTGATCGAGGCGCTGGACCTGCTCGCGGAAACCGATGGCGTCGCACCGGAACTGCTCTACCTCGATTGCCAGCCTGACGTGCTGCAGCGGCGCTACTCCGAGACTCGCCGTCGCCACCCGCTCGCCCCTGGCGAGAGCCCGCTCGAGGGCATATCGCAAGAAATTGATCTCCTCAAACCGATCCGCGCGCGCGCCGATGTCCTTATCGACACGTCAGAGCTCTCGCCGCATGCACTCCGGGCCGAGATCGACCGCTGGTTCGCATCCAAGACCGGGCCGCGACTTGGCCTTACGGTTCAGTCCTTTAGCTATAAGCGTGGCCTGCCAACCGGGGTCGATCTGGTGTTCGATTGCCGCTTTCTACGCAACCCCTATTGGGAACCGTCGCTGCGCACGAAGAACGGGCTCGACGACGGCGTTGCCGCCTATGTGGAGGCGGATGAGCGCTTTGCGGCCTTCTTCTCCAAGCTGACCGATATGGTCGATATGCTTCTCCCGGCCTATCTTGCAGAGGGCCGGTCGCATGTCTCGATCGGCTTTGGCTGTACCGGTGGTCAACATCGGTCCGTATTTACCGCCGAAAGATTGGCAGCGGCCCTTGCGCAACAGGGCTGGCAGGTGTCAATTAGGCACCGCGAATTGGA
The DNA here is from genome assembly GCF_032918335.1 of Shimia sp. FJ5. Taxonomy (NCBI): domain Bacteria; kingdom Pseudomonadati; phylum Pseudomonadota; class Alphaproteobacteria; order Rhodobacterales; family Roseobacteraceae; genus Shimia; species Shimia sp. FJ5. The sequence continues at coordinate 39,811 of NZ_JAWJUV010000008.1, forward strand.
CCGCCGCGCCGCCTTGGCGTCGGAGGACCGATCCGGGGGCAACGCAAAGGATGGGCAAGCGTGATTGGGATCGTGATCGTGGCACATGGCGGGCTGGCGCGGGAGTACCTCGCGGCGGTCGAGCATGTGGTCGGCAACCAGCCGGGCATCCTCGCCATCACGATCGAGAACGAACATGACCGCAGCGCGAAACAGACCGAGATCTGCGCCGCCGCCGATTCCGTCGATATGGGCGATGGCGTGGTCATCGTTACCGATATGTTTGGCGGGTCGCCCTCGAACCTAAGCCTTCCGGCCTGCGCGCCGGACAATCGGCGCATGATGTTTGGCGCCAACCTGCCGATGCTCATCAAACTCGCCAAGAGCCGCAACCTCCCCGTGGTCGAGGCCGTGCGCGCGTCGCTTGAGGCAGGGCGCAAATACATCGACAGCCAAAATATAAATATGGACAGAACCCTATGAGTACGACCGTTACGCGTTCGCTTAAGATCGTGAACCAGAAGGGGCTGCACGCCCGTGCCTCGGCGAAATTGGTCGAGGTGGTCGAAGGCTTCGACGCGTCGGCAGAGGTGTCCAAGGATGGTATGAGCGCCTCGGGGGATAGTATCATGGGGCTCTTGATGCTGGCCGCTGCCAAGGGCTCGACCATTGATGTCGAGACATCCGGCCCCGACGCCGAACCTCTGGCCGCCGCCATCGAGGCGCTGGTCGTGGACAAGTTCGGCGAGGGGAACTGAGCCGGTTGAACGGAACGGCCGGACAGGAACGAAACGGGATGAACAAGATGACGCAACCGGTGGGCGGCCGCAAAGTCGATGCCGAGAGCACGGTCGAAACCTATGACCGCGCCGCGCTCACCTATGCCAATAGTTTCGATAGCTTCTGGACCTCGACCGCGATCCGCGCCATCGAATGGCTCACCGGCAAGATCACGGTGTTGCGTATGGTCAAGAAGTTCGAGCGCCGCAACGCCGAGTATCGCGGACAGGATTTCTGGCGCGGGGCGCTCGATATCATGGGCATCCCGCTCACCACTCCGGAAGACCAGATCGCCCGCATCCCCAAGGACGGCCCGGTGGTCGTCGTCGCCAATCATCCGCACGGCATGGTCGATGGCATGATCTTTGCCGATCTGATTGGGCGCGTGCGCGAGGATTACCGCATTCTGACCCGCTCGGTCCTGACCGGTCTGGATGAATCGGCCAGCTCTTTCATGATCCCGGTGCCTTTCCCCCACGATCCCGAGGCGCAGCGCAAAATGGTCGAGATGCGCGGCAAGGCCATGGCCCATCTCGCTCAGGGCGGCGTCGTGGCGCTCTTTCCCTCCGGTGTCGTGATGTCGTCAGAGACATGGATGGGCCCGGCGATCGAACAGGAATGGAACCTCTTCACCGCCAAGATGATCCGCCGCTCCGGCGCGCAGGTGGTGCCGATTTTCTTCCCCGGCTCGAACTCGCGCTGGTATCAATGGGCCTGCAAGATCTCTCCGATCTTGCGTCAGGGGCTCTTGCTCCACGAGATCGTGCGCTCCTGCAACAAGCCACAAGCCCCTGTGGTCGGCGCGCCGCTGACCGAGACCCAGATGGCGCGGCTCGAAACCGATCCACGCGGTTTCATCGCTTGGCTGCGGGACCACACGCTTGCTCTCGGCAAGAGCGCCGATTGATCCGTTCTCCTTTGTGAAAGTACTCTCAATCGCAGGCCCCATTGGGCCTGCAAGACCTGCGCGCGCCCTTGGGCGCGCTCCGATCCACTGCTCTCTTAGCGCGTCGGCATCGGGATCTCGCCGCGATAGTCGTAAAATCCGCGCCCGCTCTTGCGTCCAAGCCAGCCAGCCTCGACATATTTCGTCAGCAGCGGGCAGGGGCGGTATTTCGTATCGGCCAGACCGTCATGTAGCACGTTCATGATCGCGAGACAGGTATCAAGCCCGATGAAATCGGCCAGTTCGAGCGGCCCCATCGGATGGTTCGCCCCAAGCTTCATCGCGTTGTCGATCGACGCCACGTTTCCGACCCCTTCATAAAGCGTGTAACACGCCTCGTTGATCATCGGGATCAGGATGCGGTTGACGATGAAGGCCGGGAAATCCTCGGCACTGGCCGCGGTCTTGCCAAGCTTCTCAACAATGGCGAGACAGGCCTGGTAGGTGTCCTCATCGGTGGCGATGCCGCGGATCAACTCCACAAGCTTCATCAGCGGCACAGGATTCATGAAGTGGAACCCCATGAAACGCTCCGGTCGGTCAGTGCGGCTTGCTAGGCGCGTGATGGAGATCGAAGAGGTGTTCGAGGTCAGGATTGTGTGCGGTTCAAGATGCGGCAGCAGCGCGTCAAAGATCTGGTGCTTGATCTCCTCGCGCTCGGTTGCCGCCTCGATCACGAGGTCGGTCTTGCCGAGATCGGGCAGGTCGAGCGTGGTTGTGATGCGCGCCATGGCGGTGGCCTTTTCCTCGGCGCTGATCGCCTCGCGCGAAACTTGGCGTTCCATGTTCTTGTCGATTCGCGCCACAGCGGCGTCGAGCGCCTCCTGGCTGATATCGTTGAGCTTCACGTCATAGCCCGCGAGCGCCATAACATGCGCGATCCCGTTGCCCATCTGCCCGGCTCCGACAACACCGATAGTCTTGATTTCCATGCTTCAATCCTTCTGACCTCGCATTGACATTACGCGTGGGCAGGAGGGCGCTGCAAGGCCCGCGATCGGCTAAAATTTATGACAAGCGCGCGCATTAGCGATTTGGCAACCCGTCCCTGCGATTCTCGACCTCGGGTGAAAATTTGTGGTGGGTGTTATGTCCTATGAAAATACCGGGGGCGCGGCCCTCGATTACATGCCGTATCGGCTCGGGGAATCGCGGATAGCCTTTCGCGGTCCCAAACCGGACCTGTCGGGAAATCCGGTGGTCTGCATTGGTGGAACCGAGACCTATGGAAAATACGTGGCCGATCCCTTTCCCGCGCTGGTGGCCAAGGCAACGCGCGGGCCTTGCGTCAATCTCGGGGTGATGAATGCCGGGGTCGATGTCTTCCTTGCAGAGCCGTCGATCCTCGAACTGGCCCGGCGGGCGCGGCTTGCCGTGGTACAGCTGCCGGGCGCACAGAACATGTCGAACCGGTACTACACGGTGCATCCGCGCCGCAATGACCGCTTTACCGGGGCTTCGCAGGTCATGAAGATGGTGTTCCGCGAAATCGACTTTACCGAGTTCCACTTCACGCGCCACATGCTTGGCGCCCTCGCGGCGCGCGCTCCGGAACGCTACGCCGTGCTGCGCACCGAGTTGCAGCAGGCTTGGGTGGCGCGGATGAAAACACTGATCGAAAGGATCGGGGCCGAGAAGGTGCTGCTCCTTTGGTTTGCCGATCATGCCCCGGCAGGCGCCGAGACGCCGTATGGGCTTGGCCGCGATCCGCTCTTTGTCGAACGCGCGATGATCGAGCAGTTGCGCCCGCGTGTTGCGGGGGTTGTTGAGGCGGTGGTGAGCGAGGAGGCGTTGGCGCGCGGCACCGAGGGGATGATCTGCCGAGAGATGGACCTGCCTGTCGCGCAGCGCCTCTTTGGCCCGGCGGCCCATGCGGACGCCGCCGCGGCCGTCGCGGCCTGGATCAAGGCGCACGGGGTTTGAGAGGGGGCCAGGACGTCGCCACCCGGCAACGAAAAAGGCCCGCCTGTTGAGGCGGGCCTTTTGCTATTTTCTGAACCGTTCGGCTTAGCCGAGTTTCTCGGTGAGTTCCGGAACGGCGTCGAAGAGGTCAGCGACGAGGCCGAAGTCGGCGACCTGGAAGATCGGGGCTTCTTCGTCCTTGTTGATGGCGACGATGATCTTGGAATCTTTCATGCCGGCAAGGTGCTGGATCGCACCCGAGATGCCCACGGCGATGTAGAGTTCCGGCGCCACGACCTTACCGGTCTGACCCACCTGAAGATCGTTCGGCGCATAGCCCGAGTCGACCGCGGCGCGCGATGCACCCACAGCCGCGCCAAGCTTGTCGGCGAGCTTTTCGATCAGCGCGAAGTCGTCTTCCGAACCCACGCCACGGCCGCCGGAAACGACGATGCCTGCGGAGGTGAGTTCCGGACGATCGCTCTCGGCGACCTTGTCCTCGACCCATTCGGAAAGGCCCGGGTTGTCAGCAGCAGAGATGCTTTCGACCGAGGCAGACCCGCCTTCACCCGCCGCGTCGAAGGTCGAGGTGCGGAAGGTGATGACCTTCTTGGCGTCGTTCGACTTCACGGTTTGCATGGCGTTACCGGCGTAGATCGGGCGCTCGAAGGTCGCACCGTCAACAACGGCGGTCACATCCGAAAGCACCATCACGTCGAGCAGGGCGGCCACGCGCGGCATGACGTTCTTGGCGTCGGTGGTCGCGGGGGCCACGATGTGCTCGTAATCGCCAGCGAGCGAGACCATCAGGGCCGCGGTCGGTTCGGCAAGGCGATGACCGAGCGAGGCGTCTTCGGCCACGAGAACCTTGGCCACGCCGTCGATCTTGGCGGCGGCGTCGCCTGCGGCGGCTGCCGAGGCACCGGCGCAGAGCACGGTCACGTCACCAAGCGCTTTCGCGGCGGAGACAGCTTTGGCGGTGGCGTCCAGCGCCAGCTCGCCGTTATTGACTTCTGCGAGAAGAAGAACAGCCATTACACAGCCCCCGCTTCTTTGAGTTTGGCAACAAGCTCGTCAACCGAGCCGACGGTGATCCCTGCGGCGCGTTCGGCCGGCTCGGAGGTCTTGACGATCTCGAGGCGCGGCGTGACGTCGACGCCGTAATCGGCGGCGGTCTTTTCGTCGAGCGGCTTTTTCTTCGCCTTCATGATGTTCGGAAGCGACGCATAGCGCGGCTCGTTGAGGCGCAGGTCGGCGGTCACGATGGCGGGCATCTTGACCGAGATGGTCTGCAACCCGCCGTCAACTTCGCGCGTCACCTTGGCGCTGTCGCCGTCGATGTCGAGCTCGGAGGCAAAGGTCGCCTGGCTCCAGCCGAGAAGGGCGGAAAGCATCTGGCCGGTGGCGTTCATGTCGTTGTCGATCGCCTGTTTACCCGCGATCACGAGGCCGGGCTGCTCTTCTTCGACAACCTTGGCGAGGATCTTGGCAACGGCAAGCGGCTCGATGTCCTGGTGGACATCATCGGCGGCCACGACGAGGATCGCGCGGTCCGCACCCATCGCCAGCGCCGTGCGCAGCGTTTCCTGCGCTTGCTTCACGCCGATCGAAACGGCGATCACTTCGTCCGCCTTGCCCGCTTCCTTGAGACGGATCGCCTCTTCAACGGCAATCTCGTCGAACGGGTTCATCGACATCTTCACGTTGGCGAGATCAACTCCGCTACCGTCCGCTTTCACGCGAACTTTCACGTTATAGTCAATCACGCGCTTCACAGGCACAAGTACCTTCATGGGCGTAACTCTCCTTCAATTGTGTGAGCCGCGAAACGACTCGACCAAAACGTCTCTGGCACGTGATATAATCTTGCGCCGCGGTTAAACAGCGTAAAATCGTCATGTTGAGGCTATTCGACGTCGCGTTTCCCGGTTTCACACCAGATTCATTGCGAGAATGTTTCGACATTCCGGCCTTGGGAGATGTCATGGAATAGATGCCCCAACGTCGTGGCGCTCAGGGGGTTTGCTCGGGCGCGTTTCCGGTTTTTCATAGGCGCAACCACGGAGGAGACAGCACCATGACCGAGTTTCACAATGTCGACTATGCCAAGGACGGGCATGTCGCGACGATCCGCATCGACCGCGAGAATGCGATGAACGCGATGGACGGGGCGACGCGCGCAGGCATTCGCGCTGCGCAGGAGGCGGCCGAGGCAGACCCGGATGTGCGCATTGTCGTCCTGACCGGCACTGGCCGGGCCTTCAGCTCGGGCACCGATCTCAAGGAGCTGACGGAGTTTCGCACCAAGCACGGGATGTTCGATATCTCGGTGCGCGATTACAAGCCGATCATCGACGGCATCACCCAGAGCGACATGATCTATATCGCCGCGATCAACGGGGTCGCGGGGGGGATCGGGCTTTCGGTGGCGCTGAGCTGTGATCTTGCGATCATGGGGGAGACCGCGACCTGTTTCGCACCGTTCTCCAATATTTCGCTGGTGCCGGACGGGGGGCTAAGCTGGCTCCTTTTGCAACACATGGGATCGAAGCGCGCCTTTGAGGCGATCGCCGAGGCGACTCATATCAAAGCGGCGGACTGCCTCGAGATGGGGCTGGTGAACCGCGTTGTGCCCGAGGCCGAGCTTGCGGAGGCCGCGGCAGACTGGGCCGCGTCATTGGCCGAGCGCGCGCCGCTCAGCCTTGCCTATTCCAAGCGTCTCCTGCGCGCCGCCCATACCCAGAGCCACGCGCAAACCGCGCTCATGGAGAGCGAATATCAGAATAAATGCGCCAATTCCGAGGATTCCGGGGCCGCCATCGCCGCGTTCCTGACCAAGACCAAGCCGGTCTTCAAGGGGCGCTGATCCGCGCCCCGGAACCGGTTTAGCGGTTGGCGCCCGGCACCCAAAGCACGTCATCGGCGCCGTTGCTATTGGCGACGCGGGAGGCGACGAAAAACCAATCGCTCAGGCGGTTGAGGTATTTGACCGCATGGGTGTTGATCTCTTCGATTTCGGCAAGGGCGGTGGCAAGGCGCTCGGCCCGGCGCGCCACGGTGCGGCAAAGGTGGAGATGTGCCGCAAGGGCCGAACCGCCGGGCAGCACGAAGCTGCGCAACGGGGCGAGGTCGGCGTTCATCTCGTCGATCTCGGCCTCAAGGCGGGTCACCTGTTCCTCGACCATGCGCAGCGGTGGGTACTCGGACTCGGCATCTTTGGCCATGTCGGGACGGCACAGGTCTGCGCCAAGGTCGAACAGGTCGTTCTGGATCAGAGCAAGACGCTCGTCCATGACGCCCTCGGCGTGAAGCCGCGCCATGCCGACCGTGGCGTTCAATTCGTCCGAGGTGCCATAGGCGTTGACGCGCGCGTCATGTTTGGCGACCCGATCGCCATTGCCAAGCGCCGTGGTGCCCTTGTCGCCCGAGCGCGTGTAGATCTTGTTCAGAACAACCATGATTAACCTCCCCGGCGGAGCCAGACGAAAAGAAGAATGAGAAGCACGGCCACGAACTGTGCCGCGATGCGATAGCGCATGATGCGGTTGGCGTGCTTGCGGTTGAAATCGCCGCCCTTGGCAAAGCCGCCGATGCCGATCATCAGGATGACAAGGACACCGAGGGTAGCGACGGCCACGACCCAGAACAGGGGATCGCTGGCAAGACCGGTTTCATTCATGTCTGAACTCCAAAGCTGCGGACGGACCCGCGTTATAGGGGTGATCCTGCGGATTTAACAGTCGATCAGCCTTTGGCAAGCACCCAATCGAGCATCCGCGTCGGCAGGACGCGGCGCGCGATATTCATCATGTAGGTCGGGGTAGTGACATAGTAGCGCGGCTTCGGGCGCGGCGATTCAAGCGCGTGGACGAGCTTCGTGGTCACCGCCTCGGGGCCAAGTTCGAACCGGTCCGGCGCGTCAGAGGCGGAATAGAGCCGTTTCAACAGGCTGGCGCGGTATTGATCGGCGCGCGCGCTGTTTTCCCAGTCGATCCAACGTTCGAACTGTTTCACCGCGTTCTTGCGGAAATCCGAGGTGATGGGGCCGGGGTCGATCAGGCAGACCTCAATCGGGGCATCTCGCATCTCAAGGCGGAGCGTATCGGTTAGCCCCTCGAGCGCGAACTTGGTCGCGTTATAGGCCCCGCGCCATTTCATCGGCACCATGCCAAGGACCGAGGAACAGTTGACGATCCGCCCGTGGCCTTGGGCGCGCATCACCGGAATGACCTGAATCGTAAGATCGTGCCAGCCAATGAGATTGGCCTGAAGGATCGTGGCAAGAGCGTCGCGCGGCAGGTCTTCGACCGCGCCGGGGATCGCATAGGCACCATTGTTGTAAAGCGCATCCAGCGTGCCGCCGGTCGCAGCCAGAACCTCGGCCAGCCCATCGCGCACGCTCGCGGCGTCTTCATAGTCGATCCGGGGGCTTTCAAAGCCCTCGTCGCGCAGGCGGTCGCAATCCGCCTCTTGGCGGCAGGCCGCGAAAACGCGCCAGCCACGCGCCCGTAGGCCGCGCGCGGCGTCGAGGCCGATGCCCGAAGAGCATCCGGTGATGAGAATGGATTTCCCGGGCATGGTGTGTTGGATCAGTCCTCTGCGTCGGCGCTGTCAGCGTTGAGTTGACCATAGTTCTGTTCGCCGATGCTATCCATCAGCTCAAGCTGCGTTTCGAGATAGTCCACATGGCCCTCTTCGTCGGTGAGAAGCTCTTGGAAAACCTCCATTGAGACGTAGTCGCCGAGTTCCATACAGTCCTTGCGCGCCTTGCGATAGAATTCCACCGCTTCCAGTTCCCCAGCGAGATCGCACTTGATCACTTCGCGCACGTTCTCGCCGATTCGCAGCGGGTCGAGAGATTGCAGGTTCGGATGGCCTTCGAGAAAGATGATGCGGTCGATGAGTTTGTCGGCGTGGACCATCTCTTCGATGCTTTCCTCGCGCATCTTCGCGGCGAGTTTGCCAAAGCCCCAATCCTTGAGAAGCCGGAAGTGCAGCCAGTACTGGCTCACCGCAGTGAGCTCCATCCGGAGGGCCTTGTTCAGGTGGTCAATAACTTTCTGTTCGCCCTTCATAGCGTGTCTCCCTGGCTGTGTTGGTTTTGCGTAGCCCGCGCAGTTCCGCAGGTACTTCCAAGTTAGGGTTCTCACGCATGGACGCAACAAAAAGCTTCATGCAGCCGCCGCAGTCCGGGGACTTACCGAGGGCGTGGTAGATCTTGCCGGGGGTGATGATCGCGGTCGGATCCGAGGCGCGCATCCAATCGATGGCGGCATGGATGTCGCGGTCCCGAATGCCTTCGCAGCTACAGATGATCATGGTCACGCTCCGTTCGAGTCGGGCGTGAATACGACAAAAACAGTCAGATTGTCAATTCCGACGAAAATACTTGGTCTAATCCACCGATTGCAGCAGACGTGAGGCCATCCAACCGATGCGCCCCGTGTCTTCGACCTTGAGCTTGGCCCAACCGTTGCCCGGCTCGCGCAGAACCTCGACGCGCTCGCCCCGGCGCAGGGTGCCAAGCACGCTGAACTGTGTGCCCGGGCCAGAGCGCATATTGACCCGGCTGCCACGGACCTCGCGAATATCGGCCGGGGTTTCTTCGACGACCACCACCGAAGCGAGCTCTTCCGGCGACGGAATGAGCGCGACCCGTTCCTGATCCGGGGTCGCCACCGGCGCAGAGACGATGGACACGGGGATTGGCTTGGGGAGAGGGGCGGATTCGGCCGCCAGCGCGGCGCTGATATCGACCTCGGTCTCGTCGCGGGGGCCCTCTTGTTGCGCCGTGGCCGGCTGTGCCTCAGCACGTTCAAGCACGGCAAGCCGCTCAGGGGGGGCGGGCGCAAAATCTTGCCCGCCGCTGACCTCATAAAAGGCCCAGCCGATAAAAGCGAAACTCAAAAATACAAAACGCGTCATTTCAAATCGCCCAACGATGGCACGTCACGACTTTACGGCAGGTCAGCCGATTCCCGCAAATCACAGAGCGCCCTCGGTGCGAAAAAATCGCCCCCGATGCGCGTGCTCGCTTGAGCGCCCCTCGTCTTGCGGCTACACCGATTTGCATGACCGACCAGATCGACGACGACCTGCCCCTTGCCGAAGTGAGTGAACCGCTGCGCCGTGCCATTGGCGAGCGCTATCTCACCTATGCGCTTTCCACGATCATGCACCGCGCCCTTCCGGATGCGCGAGACGGGCTTAAACCCGTGCACCGCCGCATTCTCTATGCGATGCGCGAATTGAAGCTGACCTCGACCGGGGGCTTTCGTAAATCGGCCAAGATCTCCGGCGACGTGATGGGCAACTATCACCCGCATGGCGACGCCGCGATCTATGACGCGATGGCCCGCCTCGCACAGGATTTCAACGTCCGCTATCCGCTTGTCGACGGGCAGGGGAACTTCGGCAATATCGACGGCGATAACCCGGCCGCCTCGCGCTATACCGAAGCGCGCCTGACCTCGGTCGCCGAAGCGATGCTTCAGGGCCTGAACGAGAACGCTGTCGATTTTCGCGAGAATTACGATGGCACGCTGAGCGAACCCGTAGTGCTTCCGGCGACCTTCCCGAACCTGCTTGCCAATGGCTCGAGCGGGATCGCGGTCGGCATGGCGACGAATATTCCGCCGCACAATATCGCCGAGCTTTGCGACGCCTGCCTGCATCTCATCAAGACACCGGACGCGCGCGACGATACGCTTCTCAATTTCGTGCCGGGGCCGGATTTCCCGACCGGCGGCGTTATCGTCGAGCCGCGCGAGAATATTGCCCAAGCCTATCGCACCGGGCGCGGCTCGTTCCGTCTGCGCTGCAAATGGGAGATCGAAGACCTTGGTCGCGGCCAATGGCAGATCGTGGTCACCGAGATTCCCTATCAGGTGCAGAAATCAAGGCTCATCGAAAAGATTGCCGAGTTGATCCAGACCAAGAAAGTCCCGATCCTCGCCGACATCCGCGATGAAAGCGCCGACGACATCCGCATGATCCTCGAGCCGCGCTCCAAGAACGTGGACCCTGAGGTTCTCATGGGGCTGATGTTCCGCAACTCAGATCTCGAGGTGCGCTTCTCGCTCAACATGAACGTGCTGATCGACGGGGTCACGCCCAAGGTCTGTTCGATGAAGGAAGTGCTGCGCGCTTTCCTCGATTTCCGCCGCGAAGTGCTTATTCGCCGGTCGCGGCACCGCATGGCCAAGATCGACAACCGGCTTGAGGTGTTGCAGGGGCTTATCACGGCCTTCCTTAATCTCGACCGTGTGATCGACATCATCCGCTATGACGATGATCCGAAATCGGCGCTCATGTATGAAGACTGGTCGCGCCCGCATCAGGACACGATCAGTCGCGCCTTGAACGAGGGCGACTACCGCTCGCCGCTGGCCGGTGTGGATGTGTCGAGCCTGGCGCTGATCGTCGACGAAGAGGCCGAAGCCACGGGCGTTCTTGTCGAAAGCGACGATGGCACCCGCGCCATTCCGAAATCCTTTGCCGGGCGTGAGAACGGCCTTTCGGACGTGCAGGCCGAGGCGATCCTCAATATGCGCCTGCGCAGCTTGCGCCGACTCGAGGAAGAAGCCCTCATCCGAGAGCGCGATACGCTCATGGAAGAACGCGCCGGTCTCGAAGATTTGCTCGAAAGCGAGGCGCTGCAATGGGCGCGCATCGCAGAACAGCTCAAAGAGGCCAAGAAGACCTTCGGGAAGGATCACGAATACGGCGCGCGCCGTTCGGCCTTTGCCGAGGCGGGCGAGGTCGAAGAGGTGCCGCTTGAGGCAATGATCGACAAGGAACCGATCACGGTCGTCTGTTCTCAGATGGGCTGGATCCGGGCCATGTCGGGCCATATCGACCTTGGACGCGAGTTGAAGTTCAAGGATGGCGACGGGCCGCGGTTCATCTTCCATGCCGAGACGACCGATCGGCTTTTGGTCTTTGCTTCCAATGGACGCTTTTACACGGTGAGCGCCGCCAACCTGCCCGGTGGGCGCGGTATGGGCGAGCCGCTGCGTCTCATGGTGGATATCCCCAACGAGGCCGAGATCATCGACATCTTCATCCATCAGCCCGAGCGCAAGCTGCTTGTCGCGTCGACGGCGGGGGATGGGTTTATCGTGCCCGAGAAGGATGTCATCGCCCAGACCCGCAACGGCCGTCAGGTGCTGAACGTCAAGGACGATGTGAAGGCCAAGATCTGCCTGCCTGTGACCGGCGATCACGTGGCCGTGGTGTCGGAGAACGGCAAGTTCCTCGTCTTCCCTGTTGATGAACTGCCCGAGATGGGGCGTGGCAAGGGCGTGCGGCTTCAGAAATACAACATGGCGCGCGGGCGTCAGGGCACGCTCGAACTGGACGGCGGGCTCTCGGACATCACGACCTTTACATGGGACGAGGGCCTGAGCTGGGAGATGGGCGGCGGCAAGACGCGGCACGAACCGGACCTGAGCGATTGGCTCGGCAAGCGCGCTGGCGTGGGCAAGAAACCGCCCTATGGGTTCCCGCGCAATTACAAGTTTCGCTAAGCGAGAGGGGCGCGGCCCCCTCTTGCCCCTTCGGGACGGAGTATTTTCATCAAAGTGAAGAGGGGACTCGCGCTCGGGCCGCGACTTGGTCACAATGGGGCCGAGTAAGTTTCGATTGATGGGATTTTGGTTTGACTGAACCTTCCGGGTCCGGCCCATGGGACCACCGCGATACAGACGCGATACCGACGCAATACCGACGTGCCGATCCGACGCCCCTTGATGGCGATTTCGTCGGCAATCGCGGGCGGGTTTTCGCGCTCGCGCTGCGCACCGGGATCTTCACTGTTCTGACGCTCGGCATCTACCGGTTCTGGATGAAGACCCGCCTGCGCAGGTTCTATTGGTCCTCGGTCCGCTTTGGTGGCGTTCCGGCGGAATACCTTGGCGATCCCCTTGAAAAGCTTCTCGGTTTTCTCTTCGCCGTGGTGATCCTTGCCTTCTATATCGGGGTGGTGAACCTTGCCCTGATGTTCCTGAGCTACTCGCTTTTTCAGGATAATTTCGTCGCCTATCTCCTAAGCTTCGTCGGCGTTGTGCCGCTCTGGTTCTATGCCCGCTACCGCGCCCGGCGCTATGTGCTCGCCCGCACCCGTTGGCGCGGGATCCGTTTTGGCCTCGAACCCGGCGCCTGGGGCTATGCCTGGCGGGCCATACTCTATTGGTTTCTCACGCTAATTTCGGGCGGGCTGCTCTGGCCTCTGATGACATTCCGGCTCGAGAAGTACCGCACAGACCGGACATGGTATGGCGACTGCAAGCTGGAGCAAGAAGGCCGCTGGACCATGCTCTTGCCCGCCATGCGGCATATGCTGCTTGCGCTTCTCGTCGGTGGGTTGAGCATCGGAATTGGGCTCTACGCGATCCCGGCCGCGTTTCTTCTGCCTCTGTTCTGTCTGCCGTGGTTTGCCTTTGGTCTCGCCTATTACCGCGCCAAGTCGTTCGAGCTTCTGACCAACGCAAAGCGCGCGGGCGATATCGTGTTTCTTTCGAAGCCGCGACCGATGCGTGTCTTTGGTATCTATCTCTGGGGCAACCTCCTTGGTGGGCTTGTGGCCTCGTTCTTCCTCGTGCCGCTTGGCCTTGCGGCGGTTGCCATGCTCGGCACGCTGATCGGGCTTGAGAACAGCACCGGCATGGTTCTCGAGACCTTCGCCAGCGGTACGCTGACCCTGATCGGTATCCTGTCCTACTTTGCCTTCTTCCTCGCATGGTCCGCCGTGACCCATGCGTTTGTCACCTTGCCGCTCTGGGCGCATTTCTCTGAGACCCTGACCGTCATTGATCCGGGCAGTCTTGGGCATATTCGTCAACGCGCGCGGGACGACTTCGAAGAGGCGGAGGGCTTCGCCGAGGCTCTGGATGTGGGGGCTGCAATATGAGCGGGATCATCCCAGCCGTGCCTCGCGAGGCGCGCCAAGGTGTCTTCTTTGATGGCGAAAGCGCCGCCGCGCATGAGGTGCGTATCGTCCTCGACGAAGGCGCGGGGCTGCTCTTGTTGCGTGGTGAAGGCATCGACGTGACATGGAAACTAGACGAGGTTCGTCTCGTGCCGGATCAGGCCGGGCAGGGTGGGCTCGTACTGCGTTCTGCCACCGCCCCGATGCAGCGCTTGTTCACCGCCCACCGTGATCTTGCCGAGTCCTTTCCGGCGCGCCATCGACCTGTGAAACAAGTTGACAGAGGACGTATCCTGCGCTGGGCGCTGGCGGCTGTGGCCTCGGTCGCGCTCATTGTGTTCGTGCTTGTGCCGACGATGGCAGACCAACTCGCGCGGTTCATCCCGCCCGAGGGAGAAAAGGCGCTTGGCGATGCGACGCTGGGCCAGATCCGTGGCGCGCTGAACGAGAATTCGAGTATCGGCGTGAGGGTGTGTCGCGATCCCGAGGGTGTCCGCGCGTTTGACGCGATGACAGAGCGGCTCGCGGCGGGGGTGGACCTCCCGGTGGACCTGACGGTGACGGTGCTCGATCACCCGATGGTCAATGCCTTCGCGCTGCCCGGTGGGCATATCGTCTTTATGCGCGGTCTTCTGAAAGAGGCCGGAACCGCTGAGGAAGTCGCCGCCGTCTTCGCGCATGAGATGGGTCATGTTGCCTCGCGCGATCCAACGCGCCACGCGTTGCGCTCGGCCGGGTCGATCGGGGTTCTTGGTCTGATTTTCGGCGATTTCGCTGGCGGTGCGCTCGTCCTGTTCCTTGCCGAGCAGTTGATCGAAGCGAAATACTCCCAAGGCGCAGAGAGCGATGCAGATGTCTTTGCCTACAGTGTGCTGGCCAAGGCGGGTGTTGCCCCCTCCGCGCTCGGGGCGATGTTCGAGAGGTTTCGGGCAAAATCGGGAGATGCCGAGGGGCTTGCCGCCCATTTCCTAAGTCATCCCGCACTTGGCGACCGGATCGAGGCCGCGCGGGTGGCCACGCCGAAAGGGTTTGCCGCGCGTCCTATCCTCTCCGAGGCGGAATGGGTGGCGCTGAAGGGGATCTGTGCGCGCTAGGCGGGCTCTGCTGTAAGCCAGACACCGCCATTGGGGCGCAGCGTCAGGATCATGACAGGCTCGGGCGGGCGCGTCGCGACGAGATCGAACCGGAACCGCGCAAGCAGCGTCGCAAGAATGATGACCGCCTCCTGAATGGCGAAGCTCGCCCCGATACAGATGCGCGGCCCGTCGCCGAAGGGCAGGTAGGCATAGCGGTCGATCCCCTTGCGATCCGAGAACCGATCCGGACGAAAGGCATCCGGGTCGTCCCAGAGCATATGATGGCGGTGTAAGGCGTAGATCGGGATCATCACCGTATCGCCGCGTTTGACCTCGCGACCGCAGAGCGTATCCGGTGCCTGCGCCGTGCGCGACAGGATACCAGCAGGCGGATAGAGCCGAAGCGCCTCATCGACGATCCGGCGGATAAACGGGAGGCGTTCGAGATCTGCGCCGGTTGCCGCCCCGCCCGACAGCACCGATTGCGCCTCGGCCCTTGCGCGGTCCTGCACCTCCGTGTCGAAGGCGCAAAGATAGAGGGACCAGGCCAGCGTCAGCGCCGTGGTTTCATGTCCTGCGACGATGAAGGTCAGGAGATTGTCGCGCAGTTCCGATGTGTTCATGCGCCGCTTGGTCTCGGGGTCTTCCCCTGCAAGCAACAGGTCGAGCAAGTCCGGCACATCGCCTGCGCCACGGATGCGGCGTGCCTCAATGGCCTCATCGGCGACGCGCTTCATCTCGTTCACCACTGGGCCCGAGGTAAAGCGCGAGGGCCGTGGGAGCCAATCCGGCAGACCGAGCATATCAAAGAGCGAGATTTTGCCCGCGGCCGCGATATAGGCGTCGATGGCGCGATGCACAGCGGGGGCATCAAACTGGCCCTCGCCGGAAAAGGTCACTTCGGCGATGACATCAAAGGTCGTGCGCACCATCTCGTCGAGCATATCGACCGCGCGCCCCTCGGCTTTGGCGATGCGTTCGGCGCTTCGGGTCGCAGCGGCGGACATGACCGGGGCGAGGTTCATCACGTTGCGATGCGAGAAAACCGGCGCGGCGGCGCGGCGTTGCCAGCGCCAATGTGCATCCTCGGCGATAAAGAGGCTATCGCCGATGGCAGGCCGCAGAATGTTCTTGGTGGCGCGAGACTTGGGGTAGGTCTCCACGGCTTCAAGAAGCACGCGCCGGATCGCCCTCGGCTCCATGATCATGTGCCAGCGAAGACCGGTGTGGCCCGAGACCATAGGCTGCCGCACGGCGAGTTCCGGCAGAATGCTCAGGAGATTGCTCCGTGCCGCGCGGAGCGACCCCAATAGACCCAATGGCTCGGTCGCGAGCGGCGCGCGTGCTGGCAATGGTGCAAGGGTATCGAACGCGGGATCGTTCATGGAAAAGCCTCCTGTCTCCGGGATGATAGTGCGCCAGTGGGAAAGCGGCAAACCAAGCGCGAGGCCGCTGAGATCACCGCGCCAGATTGCGCGGTTGGCAGGTTTCGGATATGCCGCTTCGTGACCCTGATCAAAAGGACACGCCTGATGCTCCGAATCTTTGCCCTGCTTTCGACCCTCCTTGTCGTCGCTGCCTGCGCCGTGCCGCAAAAAGAGGTGACCGAAGCGCCGGTCGATCTTGGCGATTTCAAACTTGGCCATAATATTGTCGTCGCACCGGACCTGACCAAGGGGCCGCTGTCGCGCGAGGCGAGCAAGGAAGAGTGGATCGCTTCGGTCAAAGGTGCAATTGACGCGCGTCTTGGCCGCTACAACGGGACGCGACTTGTCCATCTTGGTGTGAACGTGTCGGGCTATGTGCTTGCCCAGCCGGGCGTGCCGATTCTTCTCGCGCCGAAATCCGCGCTTATTATTACGGTTACGGCATGGGATGACCGCGCCGGTGGCAAGTTCCATGATGAGCCGAAAATGATCACCGTGCTTGAGACCTTCACCGGGGCGAGCATTGTCGGCTCTGGTCTGACCATGACTGCCGAAGAGCAGATGGCGAACCTGTCGCATAACGTAGCCAAGGCTCTCGAGGACTGGCTCCACGAGAACCGCGCATGCATGACAGAGTCCCCGAGTGCCGAAGAACTCGCGGCCTGTTGGAAGGACAAGAAGAAAGAGCAGGACGGCAGCCAGTAATCGCGTCAAGTCACGCTTGATTTTTCCCGCGCAACCAAATATGTCGCGCGCGGTAGATAAATACGGGCAGCGTGCCCACTCATCACATGGAAGGCGCCTCGAGATGGCTAAGGAAAAGTTTGAGCGCAGTAAACCGCACTGCAACATCGGCACGATTGGTCACGTTGACCACGGCAAGACGACCCTGACGGCAGCGATCACCAAGCAATTTGGTGACTTCAAAGCCTATGACGAGATTGACGGCGCGCCGGAAGA
>NZ_JAWJUV010000009.1:0-40386 GCF_032918335.1 Shimia sp. FJ5
CCAACTCCTGGCGCATATCTCGCCCCTCGGATGGGCGCATATCCTGCTCACAGGCGAATACAGGTGGAAAACCAGGTGATCTACGGGCTTCGGGTGTCATTCTGCACTCAGCCGGAGCAGACCCCGCGTAGATCGTTTCGTGGCTCACTCGAACCGGCTGTTCATCATAGGCAAGGCGGCCAGCAATCTGTTCTGAGGTCCAGCCAACCTTCAACTGTTTTATGACATGGGCGCGCAAACCTTCCAGCCGGATCAATTTGCGGCGCCGAGCGCGCCGAGCATCAGCCGCTCTATGCGCATTCACACGGTAGTAGCCATTCAAATACGGCAGTTCGTCATCTTCGAATTGGTTGCGTTTGATCTCACGATAGACGGTCGAGCGATGCCTGCCGATCTCAGCCGCGATCTTGCTTACAGGCATCTTTGCGTTCAACATGTCTTCAATTGGGCGTCTCTCACGCAAATCCAGCTCTGTGTGGGCCATGTTCTTTCTCCTTGCTTTTCAGCAGGATAAGGGATTTGTCGCAACCCAGTTTAGAATGTGCCCCTGCAAAAATAAATCTCGTAAGGTTTATTATGTTAAGTAAGTGGTGCCTTTGCGTTCGTTAGGACCATCGTACCTCAGTTAACAGATACTCCCGAATGATGCTTCGGACGATCACACCGTCATCCTCAAAAACGATATAAACATAAACACCTGGTTGGACGATTATCCACCCATCTGCCATGTCCTCACCGCTATACAACCGCTGGAGCAACCGGCTGCCAACTTCCGGCCAAGCGCTACCATGATCAACCAGAAGAAACTCGGCCAGTTTTTCCTCCTCGGTGTTGATTAGAGGGTGAATGAACACTTCCGACGGCTCATCTTGGCAAGGCTGTCCCAACTCATGAAATGCGTGCCCCCGGGCATTTTTACAACAACTGACCTGACGCGCTCGAGATCCGGGTACCAAGTCAGCCTTGAAATGCCGTCTTCGTCGGTGAAGCGTTCCACGCGTTCCGCTATCTCCCTCGCCAGTTTGAGATTGCCGCGCAACGCGCGACGGGCGCTCTCAAACATGTCGGGCACTGGATTAACGCCGCCATACATCGCGGCTCCCAGGAATGCCGCGAAGTATTCCTCGTCAGCGGAAAACCCGTTGTTGCATTTCTCACAGATGTCGACGACGTGAACATTGTCAGGCAAAGGATGATCCAGCAGGACTTTCGACGGGACATGATCGCGGGTTTGACGCATTTTACCCAACCGGGCGGCGCAGTGCAGGCAGTACCCCTTGTACCTTTCGTCCGTGAAGTCGTTAAACCTCTTCATCCATCTGCTCTATCAGCTCGTCGATCTCGTTCAGCCGTCGCCTTATCGTCGATCGGTCTATTGAAGTGCTTTTTTGCCGTCTCTGGTCGGGGTTTCCGGAAAGTTGCGCAATCAGATCATCGCGCTCGTCCTCCAGGGCGACAAGCTGATCCAAGCGCTCGCGGTCGGCGTCGCTTCTGGCCTTTCGTTCCTTGGCCTCGCTGTCCTGTCGCAGGCTCCTTTCGACCGCGTCCAAATCCTTCTTGATCTCGGGG
Source organism: Shimia sp. FJ5 (assembly GCF_032918335.1). Lineage (NCBI taxonomy): Bacteria > Pseudomonadati > Pseudomonadota > Alphaproteobacteria > Rhodobacterales > Roseobacteraceae > Shimia > Shimia sp. FJ5. The sequence continues at coordinate 1,570 of NZ_JAWJUV010000009.1, forward strand.
TGGTGATCTACGGCGACACGAATGAAGTTGCCAAACTCGTAGATGTGAAACTCTTGCTCGGCCTCCCGCCTGAATTCCTCGACGAGTTCGGGGCGAGGACCAAGCTTTCGGCCGTTTTGCAGCCACCACCAATCCTCCTTGACATCATCGGATATGAAAATGACCGGTCGTTTCTCCGATTTCGCCTTTGCGATCATATCCTTCCAAATGATCAGATCACCGAACTTTCTGTACTCGTCGCCGTCCTTCTTGGCGTCCAGATATCCAGGCGGGACACGTCGCGCGTACCTGGTCTCCCCCTCTTTTTTTAGCTTGGCGAGCGTGTCTTCCGTCCATTGCGAGCCAACGCGGCCCTCAAACAGCTTGGTGACCTGATCGACAACGGCCGCGATTTCCTTGGTCGGGTGCGTTTCCCTCGCGGTGGTCAGTCGGGCTTCAAAATCGCTCTGGTACATGTCCAACGCGGTCAACTCGCGCTCAATCTCTATCGTTGGGTGCGCGCGCAGCTGGCGAAGACGCTCCCTGGCTTGCGCGATCGCCTTCCCGCAATCGCGTTGTATTTGATCGTAAGCGTCAAGGCCCGCGCGCTCCACGTCCAAGCGGTTCCTGTGAAACTCAAGACCCACCTGGTAAGGAATCCAAAGGGATTCACCCATGGCCTCAAACAACCTTAGCAACTCGTCCCTGACTTGGGCGGGGTGCCGTATGCAGTGCAGGAGAATATTCGCGTCAGGCACGAATATGGCGGTTTCCCAAATCGCAGCGACCTCATCCGTCGTTTTCGGATACCATCCGGCCAGCTCTTTTTTCATCGCCCTACTCCCACCAAACAACCGAGCCAACGCCCAAGCGTGCTGCCGCCTCCCGAACGAGGTCACGGGCGCCCGTGTCCAAGGTCTTACCGGTCTCGATGATCACGACAGAGGAACTCGCGGACGACTTTGTCGCCCATTGCCGTTCAAAGGCGGCCATCAATAGGTGTTTCCAGTCCCTGCTCTTGCCCCAACACACAACCCGACCGTCCGAAAGTCGCATGCCATGAGGTTTGATGAACTTCCTTTCGACGGCAATGTCAGGGTCAATGTTCAAAACCCGCAGTACCTGGTCGCCACTTTCAAGCAAACGCTCGCGGGCGTAGTCCTTCACCAAGGTGTCCTTGATGTAGACACGCACCGCCCGCGGGTCCATGAAATGGCCGAGCTTTCCGCCGATGTCAGGTGATTTGGTCCACTGTTCGTAGTACGTCGAATGATCGGCGTCTGACATCGTGAGCCAGCTTAAGTGGTCAAGCTTCTCCCAAAGAGCCTCTTTGATGCCGCGCCGGATGTCCTCAGGCATACTCATTGCACGGTTCCTCCGCCGTGGGGCTCGGGGAAATCAAACCTGGGAAGCTCCAACCGCGCGTCACCCTCTCGCGAGAAAAGATCCGCTTGATCTTTCATCCATTCTAGAATGAAACCACCGGCGCTCTCATCCCGGAACTCGACTACCCCTGGCAACCGAAGGCGCTCAAGATCGCCCTTGGCACCCATCTCCAGATTGATCACTTCTGAAATCCGACGCAGGTCGCTGACAAAGTCTAGGACAACGACTTTGTCCTTGCGTGGGCTGGTGCGCAAACCCCGACCGAGCTGCTGGACGAATATGCGCCGACTATGGGTAACCCGCATGAACGCGATCAGGTCCACATCCGGAACATCGACGCCTTCGTTGAAGAGATCGCGCGTCGTGACCAGATCGAGCGCGCCCGCTCGAAACCTGCTCATGACCTCATCGCGTTCGCGGGCGGACATCTCCCCGGTGATCGCCTCACAGCGAAGCCCAAATAGCCCGAGCATGGACGCGAAACTGTGCGCGTGCAAAACGGTGGAGCAAAAGACGATGCCGGATCGGCGTTTCTCGAAGTCGAAGATCTCTTTTATTTTCCTAGCCGCCTCCTCGTCACGCGTAGGAAGCAGAAGGCGTTGGTTGAGCTGGTTTATCGAATAATCATTGTGCGACCTGTCGCGGACAAACTCCCAATCAATATTGTCGGCGAAGAGCCGATAATCGGCCTCGCAGAGAAATCCGCGCTTGAGGCCCTCGGCTATACCAACTCTGATCACCGGCGGTCCCAACAACGTGTCGATGTCGTAGCCGTCCCCTCGCCAGGGAGTGGCGGTCACGCCACCGATCATGGCGTCCGCCATTCGGTCGGTCACAGCGCGGAAAGTGTCTGAACCCACGTGGTGAGCCTCGTCGATCAGCACAATGTCAAACTCGGGCAATTCTTCCAGACGGGCGACCGCGCTCTGAACCGTCGCGAAGGTTATGCCGTCCCAATAGGAGGGATACTCCCCTCCGACCAATCGGTGCGTCGGAATAGTCTTTGGTATCTGGTCCCAGAAAGCACGCTGAAGTTGGTCTACCAACTCACGGGTGCTGGCGAGGACCAATGTTTTTCTGCCGGGGACCAATCCATCCGTATATAGGCGCGCTACGGCCTCCGAGAGAACGACGGTCTTTCCAAGCCCTGTCGCCAATACAACCTGCCCCCTGCCCGTCTCCCGAAGTGAGGCGGTGAAGAGCTCAACTGCTTCCTCCTGATAGTCCCGAGGCTCCCGGCGCGAGGCGGGCATTTCTGGGCTTTTGCGTGCCATTTGAAGCAATTGGGCGGGCTCGAGGATGCCTATTTCAAGTCCCAACGCGCTCCAGCGCTCGATCGCGGCCCTCATGGCGGGCCCGGCTGGTCTCGACGTAGCAACGAATATTCTTGAGGCGTGATAAAACCGTGAGGCCTCGGCAACCTCGTCAACTGCCGAGGCGGCGGCGTAGCCGTTGGTTGTGAACTTGCACTGTATGACCCAAAGCTCGCCCTTCTTCCGACCCAGCACATCCGCGCCCCGGTCGCCGGAACCGCCCACGACACGAACATCCTCGAAACCGTTGCAGACTAGCAATCTGGCCACATCCCGCTCAAAGGCTTGCCAGGGGCCGCTCAACAGCCGGCGGGTATCCAGAAACGCGTCTCCCATTCAACTCGTCACATCAGGTCGCAGAAGACGCAGCGAACAGGTCGCTCTGATGATCGCGTCCCGGTTCGCGCTTTCAAGATCCCTGGAGGATTGGTTGGACAACCAGATCGCGTCTCCAAGGTAGGCGTCATATCGCGCGACAAGTCTTTTTCGAGCCTCGTCATCAACCAGCAGGTCGCCAAGGTTCAGTGTTTCGAATGGGTCAGCCCAGTATCTGCCATCGAAGAATAACTCGGGATGCCTGACAAAAGCGTCGCGCACCGAATGAAAGTCCATAAACTCCCAGAAACGCCCCTCCGAAATCACGCTACCCAGTTCGGATATGCCACGTGCCGCCATCTTCTTGGCGATATGCTCACGATCCGAGGAAGCCAGCTCATCATAAAACTCTTTGCCCTTTCCTGCCGGCAGCAGATCGGGAATGGCCTTGGTGAACTCCTCAAATGTCGTGTTCGCCACCGCGATGATCTCGGCGGGGTCCAACCGGGTCGCCGTGGCAAAACTGGATCGATAGTCGGCCAGGATATTGGCCAAAGTCACATCGTGAACCTGCCCTTTGAGGAAATCGAGCGTAAGCACCGAGAGCTCGGTGAGAAGCGCGTCCATGGGTGTCATGGTTGTTGATCTGAACACGTCATGTGTCGGATCCACAACGAACGCGTATGTTCTGGTTGCCACATCGTCCAGACGCAGCGTCCAGGGTAGGCCGCCGGAAAGTTCAGGGTCCGTCGGCTCGGTTGTGAAAGCCTCCACCGTGAACTCAACCCGATACGTTGGATGAACGTATTTTCGGCTTAGCTCATGTACCATGACACGCTCCGGAGCGGGCTCCTCCGGTTCGATTGGCTCGTCGTCATTTGATGGCGGGGTTTCCTGGTCCTCGGGTGGGTCCGCTGGATCGTCATCGTCTAGAAAGCCATCCGGCAGATCAGGCTCTCCGCCTCCTCTGCCCCCATCGCCCAAGATGGCCTTATCCTGCTCCTCAACGAGTTCCCACCAACGTTCATCGTCAAGATAATCGGTCTCATTCGAATGGAAGGAATCCGCCATCTGCTCGGATCGGTCGTTGTCTTTGACCACAAGGACACGGGACCAAAGGCCGTTTTTACCTTGGGGGCTGGAACGCCGGAAGGCTTGGAAGAGCTTGTACAGCGGGCTTGCGTTGCCATCGAAGCCGCTTTGCTTTGCGGCCATGGGCCGCAATGGCCCATCTCCCCGCACAATTCGAGACATTTCCGTCCAGGCGGGATCGTCCCGCTCGAACCGGTCCTTGGTGTAGCTCACCCGGCAGTGGTCTATGTGCACCTCGCCCACGAAACGCCCGCGGTTTCTGGGGTCGTCGATCGGGTATTCGACCTCTGATGTATCGCCATTGTTCCAAACAAAAAGATCCTTCGAACCGATCTCGATCTTTCGGCCATTTCGGATGAAGTCGATGCCAAAGTCTGACTTGTGCAAATACCGCTGAAGTCCAACCCAACCCCTGACGCGACGTTCGGTTTCGACAACCTCGCAATGATCGCTACCAGTGGGGCACTGCTCGTCCTGTGCGCCCAACGTGCGCATGCAATACCGGCAGTATCTGCGTGGCGCGAGCGCCACATCAAACTCCTCGACGGCATGGACGGACGTCCCGTCTCCGAGCTCAACGGAGCGAGACGGATCCCAGTGACAATGCCGCCTTGGTTCCAGCTTCTTGCCATTGACCTTGAGGCGGACGCGACCGGCCTCGGAGTTTTGCAGAAGGGACGAATAGGTGCGGGCGAGGTTCTTCCTGATCGTACCAAGGTTGGCGGAGCGAGCGAGATAGGCGCGCTGATCGGGCTTAAGCTTTGTGATCACAATTTCGGTACCGTGTAGACTGTGATCGGATTTTGCTCTTGTTTGCCGCGGGACCTTAAAGCTCTGGCTCGCTCTCAAAGAGTCAAGATCGATGCGAACACCAACGTATTCGGGATCACCGGCCCGTGTGGTCCAGACCTCCGTCACCAACCCCAATCGGGCCGTGGCGATATTGAAGCCCATGCCGAATAGGCCGAGATTGGTCAGGGGGTTGTTTCCGGTCCATCCGGCCCTTACCGCGTTTTCCAAAACGTCAATTGACATGCCCGGGCCGTTATCCCTGACAACAACACGCGCGTCGGGCTTGTTCGATGTTGGGATCGTAACGGATATCTCGGGATGCTCGATTGGGCTCCCTGACCGCGCGGCCTCGATCAAACCATCAATACCATTATCAATCAATTCGGCGATGCATCGCCACTGGTGCAGGTTGATCTCGCCCAGCATTTGAAGAACGCGCGGGTCGGGGGTGAGATCAAGTTCCTGAGTCAACGAATCCATCAATACAATGTCCTTTTCCACTCTTTCTAGTTGAAACGAGCAAACGAAAAAAGCCTTGTTCCCCATCGAGATGTCCAGTTTCGTAAAGGATGGGGCTAGTGACTGACGATCAGTTGTATAGAGGGCTCTCCGAAGTCATCGTGGGTCTGTGTTTGGGTCCCTTTCAACCGCATGCTGCAGTTGCTTCCGAGCAAATCTCTCATGATGTACTGGGTGCTGCGTCCAACTTCCTGTTGTGCTCGTTGATTTGATAGATGTGTGGTGCAGTTCGCCAAATTTTCTTGAGAAATGCGCAGCGTTCTGCTCTAAGAAAGAAAAAGAGCGGTTGAGAACATATGGCGAACACATGCACAGCGAAACTATCTAAACGCAAGTCGGTTGAGTTGTTCGCCGGAGCTGGTGGATTGGGTATCGGCTTGGCCAATGCGGGTTTTGAGCCGCAGCTTGTGGTTGAGCACAACAAATGGTGTTGTGACACGCTTCGAGAGAACCATGAAGTATTAGCGGAAGATTCATCGGAAAAAGGACCGTGGGAGGTCGTTGAAGGCGATATTCGGCATGTCGACTTTACCCCTTTTGATGGCTCGCTCGATTTGATTTCTGGTGGTCCTCCCTGCCAGCCATTTAGTCTTGGAGGACGTCATCGTGCCTATGACGATGCGCGGGACATGTTCCCGCAAGCCGTCCGCGCATTGCGAGAGGCCCGTCCAAAGGCGTTTGTTTTTGAGAATGTCAAAGGCTTGATGCGCGCATCGTTTCAGAACTATTTCGAGTATGTCCAACTGCAGATGGAACACCCCGAAATGATCTCGAAGCCCGATGAGCATTGGGAAGATCATCTGGCGCGTTTGGAGCGCCATCATACACGCTCAAATCGTCCAGGGCTGCACTATCGAGTTGTCACCCGCCTCCTAAATTCGGCGAACTACGGCGTGCCTCAGAAGCGCGAACGTGTACTTTTCGTCGGATTTAGAGATGATGTCGATGCTCGCTGGTCGTTCGATGCAGGTGATCACAGCATGGAAGCTCTGGTTTGGGACCAAACGTTCGGTGACTATTGGGAACGTCACAAGATTGCTAAGAAAGATCGCAGGCTTGAAGGCAGATCACTCCAACTATCGCGAAAACTCTCCGCTGAGCATCGACCGCTGTCGAAGCCATGGCAGACTACGCGAGATGCGATTGCGGATTTGCCAGACCCCCGACATTCAAAGCAGTCCGCGTCCATCTTCAACCACAATTTCCAAGATGGGGCTCGCACCTATCCTGGTCACACGGGTTCTTATCTCGAGGAACCGGCAAAGACCCTGAAGGCGGGTGTCCATGGTGTGCCGGGAGGTGAAAACATGCTCCGACGTGCGGATGGTTCTGTCCGGTATTTTTCGACGCGAGAAGCAGCGCGCCTACAAACTTTTCCAGATAGCTATAAGTTCCACGGGGCGTGGAGCGAATGCATGCGCCAGCTTGGAAATGCAGTCCCAGTCAAACTCGCACAAGTTGTCGGTGACAGCGTCGCTAAGCAACTTACGGCGTCTGAGAGCAATTGATGGCGCGCCGTCCCGAACTCATCAAAGTAGAAGAAACGCGCACCGCACTGGAAGAGCTACGGGAGCTTTCCACGACCGCTACGTTGACCGGTCCTTCTCGCAAAGCGCTCCTCGGGTCGATTTCTGATATGCAGGAGTTACTCGATCGTTTGGCGCGAGAGCTTGATCCTGTAGCGTTACCAGATTCGTTCTTTGATCCGACCGAACCGCGGCTCATTGGCCATTTTGTTGCCCTTGCCTTGATCGCTCAGGATCGTCGGCCGCTGGCAGATGTGTCCAAGGCATATGGTTCCGGCGTCTACGCAATCTACTATACCGGAGATGCTGAAATCTATGCACCAATCTCCGGTACAGAGACGCCTATTTATGTGGGCAAGGCCGATCCACCGGCCAATGCAAAGACAGTCATTGAGCAACTCACTAAGTTGACCGACCGGTTAGGCGAACACCGCCGCAATATAGATAAGGTTTCTGGGATTGAACTGGCCGATTTTGAGTGTCGATCGCTAGCGGTTCAGAGCGGTTATCAAGCCTCTGCAGAAATTCACCTTATCCGTTTGTTTGAACCAATTTGGAACAACGAGACTCGCATTCTTTATGGACTGGGAAAGCATGGAGATGCATCGACGACGCGGGCCAACAACAAAAGCCCTTGGGATACGATCCACCCAGGTCGTTCATGGGCAGCAGGCAATCCAGAGGCCAAGTCCCCCGCAGAAATTTCTACTGAGGTCGCCACACATTTTGCCAAGTCAAAGATATTCAGGACGACTGACGATGTATTTGAAGCATTCGCTCAAGGGATAAAACAGCAAGATGCCCTGGATCCGGATGATTTTTCCAGATCATAAGCAAATGAAAAGTAACCACTTTTAAGTACCTGTTGTGTCCATCTGGCACGTCAGCGCCCTGGCGCTGATCAGGCTCTTGGCTGCGTCCGGAGCCGCGTAGCCCGCGTCTCCGCCCATGCGGGTAGCGATCCTTCGTGCATGTGTCAGACGAGATCGCGGGCGAGACCGCGATCGCTTGAACCAGCGGTCAGCCGGGTCTCCGCTCCGCTCTAGCCCGGCTGGCAGGATTCCATTGTTGAATTCCGCCTGCCATCCGGCCAGCGCCCCGAACAGGGGCTCTGGTGTCGCGTTCCGCGCCAGCCTCTGCTGGAGAAATCCGGTTCCTCCCACGCGGGGGCGCGGGCCCCTCCCGATTTCACCGCTCCGGCCCCCTGTGTCGTCCCACCGTCCGGCCGCAGGTCGTGCTTCGCCCTCACCTGCTCTGCCCAGCCGAAAAGCATGGGGGCTTTTCGGGCTGTGAGATCAGCGAGGCCTCCGCCACTGGCGGAAGCGGACAAGGCCAAGAGGTCTCAAGAATAAATACCGCGCCGCTCTAACCACGAAAGGAGCAGGCCATGGGCCTCGATCAATACGCATATGTCAAAACTGCCGAGAGCGGCGATGAGGGCGAAAGCCCGAAATTCGTCTGGCGCAAGCATTCCAAGCTCCAGACCTTCATGGAGGCGCTCTATACCGAGCGCACCGGGCTTTCAGCCTCCGATCTGAATTGCGGTGAGTTGAGGTTGGAAACCGCCGACATCGACACGCTGGAGCAGGCGGTGAAGGGAAGCGCCCTACCCCATTGCGACGGCGGGTTTTTCTATGGGCATCAGTTCCAAGACGAGCAGGCCACGGAATACCGCGACTACGATCTTGAGTTCTGCGCATGGGCGCGGGCCGAAATCGCGCGAGGGTCAACCGTGATCTATTCCTGCTGGTGGTGACACCATGGGGCCGGTGCCTCAAGTGTTCCGGCCCCCTCCCCTACCCCATCAACATAACCAACCGCCGAGCGCCTGTGCCGCGCTTCGAGCGGGCCTGACATTCATCCGAAAGGACAATCATATGACCAAGCAACAGACCATCCAGACCGACACCGCCAGTGCCGTAATCCTGCAAATCCCCTTGGCGATGCTCTACATCTCCGATCTAAACCCGCGCAAAACCGTGTCCGAGGCGCATATCGAAAGCCTTGCAGACAGTATCGAGCGATTTGGCCTCATCCACAATCTCGCAGGCCTCATGGACGAGGACGGCAAAGTCGGGATCGTCGCGGGCGGGTGCCGCCTCCGCGCGATCCAAATGATCGCGGAGCGGTCCAAGACCCACCCCTTCACCACAGTTCCCGTCAAGCTGGCCGCCGACGCTGCCGAGGCCGAGGACTGGGCTAGCGCCGAAAACGCCGCTCGCGAGGACATGACCCCGGCGGATGAAATCCGCGCTTTCGGTCGCATGAAATCACGCGGGGCCAGTGTGCCGGAAATCGCTCTCGCCTTCGCCGTCACCGAAGCCCGTGTTTACCAGCGGTTGGCCTTGGCGGGCTTGCCCGAGCCAGTTCTGGACGCGCTGGCCGCAGGTGAGATCAGCCTCGGCACCGCCAAGGCCTTCACCCTCTCTGACGATGAAGCGCTCACCTTGAGCCTTCTGGATCAGGTCAAAGGTCAAGCCGTCTCTGAGAGTGCGATCAAGAATGCGCTGCACCCCGACGCCATCAAGGCCACCGACCGCCGCGCCAAGTTCGTTGGCATCGAGGCCTATGAGGCCGAGGGCGGAACTGTTACGTGCGATCTTTTCTCCGATGAAGTCTTCCTCGCCTCCCCTACCCTATTGGATCGGCTCTTTACCGGGAAGCTGGACGCGGCCCGAGCCGATCTAGTCGAGACCCAAGGCTGGGCATGGGGCGAAGTCCGATCCGAGGCCTGGCTCAACTATTACGAGCTGGATCAGATGAAGCTGGCCCGTCTCTACCCCATCGAGGGCGATTTGACCGAAGCAGAAGCCGGAGAATACGATGAATTGGCAGAGCTGGCCAATGGCGGGGTGCTGGACGAAGATGGCGAAGCGCGGCTCACGGAATTGCAGGCCATTCTCGACGGTGACTATTCCGAGGAACAGAAAGCCCACGCAGGATGCATCATCCTCGTGAATGGGTCTGGCAAACCCGAGATCACAGCCGGTCTGGTTCGGCCTGAGGACAAGAAAGCCGCCATCGGGGCCGGTGTCCTGCAAACGCCACAGACCACCAAGTCCGATACCCTGAAATCCCCCTACTCGCAGAAGCTGGCGGCGGATATGCAGGCGATCCGGCTGGCCTCAGTGCAGGCGGGGCTACTGGCCAAGCCTGAACTGGTTCTGGACCTTCTGGGCTTCGGTCTGTCCGAGGCATCAGGCAGTTTCGAAAGTGTCTTCGGCATTCGGTTGGACCGCCCGACCAACGCGCCAAGTGTTGAAGGCGGGTTTGCCTGCGAGCCGCGTCTGGAACATGGGATCGACGCCAGCGAATATTGGCAGAAAGGCACCCGTGTTGAAGACCTCTCCGAAGCCTTCGCCACTTTCCGCGAGACCGGCAAGAAAGCCCGCAACGCCCAAATCACAGAAGCCATTGCGCGCACCCTGCCCTACCGGGCTGGCGGCGCAGAGTTCTTCGGCTTGATTGCCGACGAGGCCGGGGCCGATATCCGCAAGCATTGGACGCCCACGGCGGAGAATTTCTTCTCGCGGGTCTCAGCCGGTCATCTGGTCGATCTGCTGTGCGAGTTCCTCGACTGTGACGCCCGCGACGAGCGCATTGTCGCCTTCGCCAAGCTCAAAAAGGCGGAAAAGGCCGAGAAGATGGAAAAGCTCGTGGGCGATCCAACCACCCAGAAGCTCATGGGCATTACGCCCGATCAAAAAGCCAAACTCGACAAATGGGTACCCGACTGCACCTGACGGCTCCTTCGTGGGAAGGACCAACTGGCCCCGCTTCGGCGGGGCTTCTTTTTGATTGAGTTAGCGTCAAGAAGCGAGGCCTGGAAAATTGTCCGGCGGCGGGCAGAAGGACAAGCCCCCTGCCCCGCCGCCGGACCGGCGCTATCCGCGCGGGAGCACCGCCTGGGCGGCGCGAGATGGCTTTTACCCCAAAGTAAGACTTCACAGAGTTGTAGCGTGGTGAGATGTAACTATAAGAAAAATATAAAAAATGATGAGGTCTGGTGATGAAAGAAATTTCGCGTGAGGAACTCTTTGAACTCGTTTGGCGCAAGCCGATGACAAGGCTAGCGGAAGAGTTTGGCCTCTCCGATCAGGGCCTCTCCAAGATTTGCACGCGCCATGCGATTCCGAAGCCACCGCCGGGTTACTGGGCAAAGCTGGAAGCGGGTAAGGAGGTAGAGAGGCGCAAACTTCCCCCCTGCCCTGCGGGAACGGCCAGTATCATTAGGATCACGCAGAGCGGTCAGTTTCAAAGAAAATCCCGTGAAGGCAGGAAACGTGTTGAGGAGGCCGCGGTGAATGTCACCAAGACTTCCATCCCCGGGACGCTTCGCAATCTCCACCCCATCGTCGCGGCTTGGGTGGATGAACACCGAAAGGAACAAGTAGAACTGCGCGCTCGATTTCGTGCCCACCGACCGGACGATCTTTGGTGGGGGGAAGAAGAACTGGCTGATCTAACGGAGAGGGATCTTTACCGTTTCCGGGTCACCAGCGCGCTCCTGAAAGGATTTGAAACCCAGGGAGGCCGCGCGCTTGAAGGCAGTATCCGTGGCAAGTTGAAGTTGGAGGTCTACGGGGAAAAGTTTGAAGTCTCCGTTGTCGAAAAGATGTACCAGTTTCATGGAAGGCCCTCAGATGAACCGAAGGGTTGGACCGCCTACCCTTATCACCACAACAGCGCCTTAGCTCCCACCGGGTACCTGCGCTTTACGATCACCACCTATCTTGGAACGGGTGTGAAGAAAGAGTGGGTCGAAACGAACAAGCTCAATGGTGAGGCTTTGCTTCCTTCGGTGATTGCGGGCCTCATGTTGGCGGGCCCTGCTTTGGCCGCCCGGCGCGAAGAGTTTGCGGAACGAGACCGTCGTATTGAGGCCGAGCGGATCGCAGAAGAAGAGCGCCGTCGGCTGGTTCAGTTTGAGCAGGAGAAGTGGCGGCGGTTCCGAGATCGAGCGAAGGATTGGGAAGAGGCGCAAAGGCTTCGTTCGTTTCTCGCCGCAATCGAGGCGAATCCTCGAGGTCTCGCCGAGGAAATCGACGGGATGTCTGCTGCGGACTGGCTGCAATGGGCACACCGCAAGATCGAGGAATTCGACCCGTTGGGGTGATCCGATGGCTGCCGTTTTAACGTAATACAATAGCGTCAATCTGTGCTGGTGGTGCGTCGCACTGGCCTTCCATCGGTGTTGCTTAGAATGCTGGTCGCAGGTCCCGCCAAAACCACAAAGGGCGGTTACCAGAATTCTCCCCTGCCCCTTCGGATCATTCCTCGCGAAACAGAATTCTGCTTCCCTACCCTTCTCCGCTGCGCTCCGCCTCCGGTGTGGTTTTGGCATTGGTCCCTGCCTTCTGACCATCATCGCAACACCAAAGAAAGGACCCTGGCGATGACCACCAACTGCATTAAATTCGACGCTCCCGATATCGAAAAAGCCAAAGGCAGCGGTTCGATTTCCACCCTGACATTCGACATCGACATTACCGTTGAGCCCGTTTCCAGCGACAATCCGTTGGCCCCGACGCACCGTGTTCTCGGCCGTTCTCCCCGGGGCCGCCTGGTCGAGTGCGGCGGGATCTGGAAGAAGCAGAATCGGGAGACCGGCGCCGACTACTTCACGCTGACGATCCGCGATTTCGGTTTCAATGCCAATCTCGGCAAGGCCGCGAACCAAGAAGATGATGCGCTCCAGGCCGTCATTCCCTGGGGCCCCCGGGACGCCCAATAACCTCTGCACCGGGCCAAATTCTGGTCCGGTGCATCCACTCCTCGGGTGCTGTTAACAGCTGTTAACTCCTCCGGGGCGTATCGCTTCCCTAGTAGCCCATTGGTTCGATGGCACAAATTGTGGATAAAATCCTTGACTTAGCAGGGTGAATCACGGCCATTAGAGTCAAGTTGCGCAAATAAGCGCGTTCGAGCAGAGAAATTGCAACTATGTTCCAAACGGCACCCATCGAAGCAGCCTCTCAATCTGAGCTTACAAGCCAGATGGCGGCGCGTCTACATACTGCGCTCACCACGCATCTTCAGCAAGCTTATGCGCCCGATCAGCGCAAGAATTTGAGACTATTCAGTGCAACAGAGACTGCTGAGCTTCTTGGCGTGACGGGTCAGTTCCTGCGCAAGTGCCACAGCGAGGGGTCCTTGCCAGAGCCGGATGTCATCAAGAACGGGCGTCGGTTCTATACCGGTGAGGAAATCCTGCAAGCCCGCCACCTATTGGAGGCGAGTTCGCGCACACCCGGGAAGTACCTTCCAGGCCGCCGCGAGGGCGATAAGCTCCAAGTCATCCAACTGATGAACTTCAAAGGCGGGTCGGCCAAGTCCACTTCAGCTATTCACCTTTGTCACTACCTTGCCCTGAGTGGATACCGGGTTTTGGCTATTGATCTGGACCCGCAAGGTAGCCTCACGGGTTTCTGCGGAATTCAGACGGAGTTGGAGTTCGAGGGAGCGTCGATTTATGATGCGCTCCGTTACGAAGATCCGGTGCCCATGTCGGAGGCCATCGTGGAAACCTATTTCCCAGGCCTTCACCTTGCACCCGCGCGTCTTGTGTTGAGCGAGTTCGAAACCGAGACCGCGGTCAATGCGGGTCGTGGCGTTGCCTTCTTCGAAAAGCTCAGCCAGGCGATCGGGTCGGTTGAGAGCAATTATGACGTGGTGGTTATCGACAGCCCACCGGCACTCGGGTTTCTGACCCTGACCGGCCTCTATGCGGCAACCTCGGTCATCGTGCCGATGACGCCGAGCATGCTCGACTTAGCCTCAACACAACAGTTTGTGGAGATGACCTCCGCCTATCTCGGAGTGATCGAGGATACGGGCGTCAAACTGGATCATGACTTCTTCTCCTTCCTCATCACGCGTGATGATCCGAGCGATATTCCAAGCCAGCAAATCGTGAGCTTGATGCGGGCCCTGTTTCAAGACCGCGTCGTGGCGGCCACGAGCTTGCGAAGCACGGCGATTGGTGACGCATCCATGCTGAAGATGTCGATCTACGAGGTTTTGCGATCTGAGATGACGCGGTCGACCTATGATCGCGCCAAGACCAGTATGGACGCGGTTGGTGCGGAAGTTGCGGCAATGGTCCAGCAGGCTTGGGGGCGTTAATCATGGCAATGGGGAAAAACAAAACTGGGATCATGGCCGCCATTACAGCGGCGACAGAGGCGCCGAAAGACGGTGGTTCTGATCGAGCGCATCGGACCTTACCCAAAGGGACGATTGGGTCTGTTCGTGCGGGGCTTGGCGGCATCCAGGACATTGATACAAACCTCATCCTGGCCTGGGGTCCTAAAGACCGGCTGGATATCGAGTTAACAGCTGTTAACAGCGCCGAGCCACAAGAGTCGATCCAGGATCTTGCCTCCAGTATTGCCGAGGCCGGACAACAGGTGCCTGTGCTTCTGCGCCCGTCCAAGGAAAGAGACGGGCATTTCGAGGTGATCTACGGCCAGCGACGGATACTGGCCTGCCGGCATCTTGGTATCCCGGTGCGCGCTCTGATCCGAACCCTTGATGATACAGACGCCCTGTTGGCAAAGGGGCTCGAGAATGCCGGGCGTGCAGAGCTGAGCTACTACGAACGCGTTCGTTTTGCTCAAGCGATTTTGGAGCAAGGTTATTCCCGGGCGGAGGTATGCCAGGCTCTGGCGATCAGCAAGAATACCTTGTCGCAGCTTGAGCGCATCAACCGCTTGGTTCCCACGGCCGTCGGTGAAGCGATCGGTGCCGCGCCGGGGGCAGGGCGCCCGAAATGGACGACTCTCGCCACAGCGTTTGAAAAGGAGCAGTTGACAGAAAAGGCTGCCCTTGGGGTTCTGGCTCGTTCAGGTGATTTGGAATCCGATGGCCGGTTGGAGCTTGTGCTCAAGGAGATTGGCAAACGCGGCAAGCAAGAACGCACTGTTGAGGAACGCTCGCCACTTCCTGGCGTTCAGATCAAGAGTGGAAAATCCGGGCTCTCGGTGACCGTCAAGAGAGCAGGCAACAACACGAAATTCGCAAATTGGCTGGACCAAAACCTGGACCAGCTCATTCAGGATTCCTTCGAGCGGTTTCAATCAGAAAACCACGAAGGATAGCGGCGGTTAACAGCTGTTAACCGTCAGAACAGAGGCAACGAGCAGAAAGGAGGACGGCACCAAAAGGAAAACCCTCGAAACCGAAGTCCCGAGGGCTGCTGCGCACAAGGCGCGATTTGTTTTGACACCACAATCCTAGCAGCCCGCGAATCGCTAAACAACGAAAAACGTCTTTGGGCGAACAGGTTTTCTGTGCCTACTGAGCAAAATGAAGAAAATCAATGATGCTCCGCATGGAGCGACTGGGACAGTCATGCCTCAGAACGATGGAGGCATGTCCAATATCAATCATCCATCGGGTTGGCGGAAAGCAACGGCCGGACTCGCGGTCGCTGAACGGCACGCGCAGGTGGGTGAGCGAGTAGCCGTTCCCAAGGCACAGGCCTTTGTGGCCGTAAAACGCGTGGGCGCTCATATCGGCCTCAAGGCCGGTGACATGCTGCTTCTCGATACCCTTGGGGCCTTCACCCAAGGACAGGACTGGGAGGAGGGGCAGCGCCCTATCGTCTGGGCATCTAACGCCTATCTGATGGAGCAGACGGGCTTCTCGCTCTCTGCGCTCAAGCGCCATGCGCGGCGCTTGGCCGAGATCGGTGTGATTGCCTTCAAGGACAGCCCCAATGGCAAGCGGTGGGGCCGTAGAGACGCTGACGGACACATCATCGAGGCCTACGGCTTCGATCTGTCGCCGCTGTCGGCCCGCGTCGAGGAGTTCGAGCAGCTTCAGGTCGAACTGCAGGCCGAACGTGAGCTCTGCCAGCGCCTGAAGCGTCAGATCACGGTTGCACGCCGGATGATCCGCGCCCGGATCGAAGCGGCGTCTCACGCGGCGCTGAGAGGGCCCTGGGAGCATCTTTCGGGGCTGTTCGAGGAACTCCTAGACCGTCTTCCGCGCCGAAATACCGCCTCTGAGGCACTTGAGCAGCTCCTGGCATGGTTTAGGGAACTTCAGGAGCGCGTCGAAGCGACGTATCTCAAGGCGGTTCGGGCGGACGCGATTGTGGAAAACACCGTTGGAACCATCGAAAAGACTCAAGAAATGGACCCCAGGGAGGTCAATTCTGAACCTCATATACTAATTACAACCCAACTTAATCCTGTAACCTGTAATCGCTCAGAAACTGAGCAAGCGGCGGGCGTGGTGCCAAATGCGCCACCGGAAGAGCAGGTGGATAGGGAGTTGGAAGATTGGGTTGCCGAGACGCGGAAAAAACGCGGAGCAGCGCTTGATTTGCCAACTGTGATGCAGGCTTGTCCTGAATTCGCGTCCTGGGCGCGCAATATGGGCGGGTACTTGAAGGATTGGGGCGATCTGCACCGGGTCGCCGGGCAGCTGAGACCGATGATCGGCGTCTCGGAGCATGCTTGGAACCTCGCGCAGGACCGGCTTGGGCCGCAAATCGCGACGGCGGCACTGGTTCTGACCTTCGACAAGCATTGCGCAGGCGAAGTGGCCTCTCCGGGCGGCTATCTCCGGGGCATTGTCCAGAAAGCCGGGGCAGGGGAGTTGCATCTCGAGCGCAGTTTCTACGGCAGGCTCAGCGGCCAGGCGGCGTGATTGGGGCGGCACCGAGCTTGCTGAAGATGGGCTTGGTTGGTCGGGATGTCGATATGTACAGGTTTGCTGAACAGTGAATATTGACTTTTTGGTGAATATGAGGGAAAAGAAGCTAAATCTGCTGAACAGTGAATATGGAAGAAATCGCGAACATAGAGCCGGAACTTATGGAAAGCCTGGGCGACAGCTTTGAGGCGATTCCTAACGCTCACTTGGGCGAAATCTCCTGGGAACTGGGGATTGGCGGGCGTTTGCGCCCGGATGCAATCCTTGACGCTGTCTTGGCAGGTCGCGAAATCGCCTTCGTGGTCGAAACCCGAGGCGATGTGTTTCCACGAGACGCACGAGAGATTGTCTGGCAGCTCAAACGATACCTGCGGGAGTTGGATAGCTCCAACCGGCGGTATGTTCCGATGATCCTTGCACGTTCGGTTTCGGAAGGGGCTCGGGACTTCCTTCAAGAAGAGCAGGTCGCCTATCACGACCTGAGTGGATCGCTCTTTGTCAGCGTCGATGAGACGTTTGTGCTGATCGAGAGGCCGAAACCCAAGCGGGCCAAGCGGCGAGCCATGAACGTTTTCAAAGGAACCCGTGCACAGGTCTTGCACTCCTTGTTCGATCGTCCAGGCGAATGGGTGAGTGGCTCGGAAATCGCCGAATATGCTGGTGTGTCGGCCGCAACCGTGTCGGAGACCTTCAAGGAACTTGAGCGCCGCGATTGGCTGGACGTGAGAGGGGAGGGGCCTGCGAAACGGCGCAGGTTGATCCGGCCGGATGTCCTCCTGGATGCCTGGCGTGACAGCATTCTGGCAGGTCGTGTGTCGAAGCGGAGCCGGTATTACGTTCCGCGGATGAAACCCGAGGACATGGCCCGCGAGATCGAGGGTGCAAACTACTATGACGACTTCGATCTGGAGTTCACCGGACAGTTTGCCGCCCAGGCATATGCGCCGTTTCTTTCAAATGTCTCTGACCTGACGGTGCGGGCCTTTGGAAAGCGGTCACTGGATTGGCTCATCTCCACTTTGGGCGCCCGCGAGGTTTCCGAAGGTGCAAACCTCGTCGTCATTGACGCGAAACCAATGAAGCAACGTCACAGGATGTTTGACGAGCGAAAACGCTTGTTGGCCTCGCCCTTGCAAGTCTATCTCGACCTGCTGGAAGATCATGGTCGTTCGAAGGAAATGGCAGAGCATCTGCGCTCTCAAAAACTGGTGTGGCAATGAAGAAACCGACGGCCATTCAGGGCTACAACCAAACTGTCACCGAGGCTTGTGAGCGTGTGCTCGTCACGCTGATCCGCCATCTGGGACCGTGGCGCGACTCCATCATTCTCGTGGGTGGCCTGACGCCACGCTACCTTATCAAGGAACGTCCGCCGGCGGTGCCCGCGCATGCGGGAACCGGGGACGTTGATGTCGTTGTGGACATGAAGCTACTGGCAGATACCGAGGCCTACCGAACGCTCGAGGACAACATCAGGGCCATCGGGTTCAAACGGTCAGAAAACGATGAGGGCAAAAAACTCTCATGGCGCTGGCAGCAAGAGTTGGTCGACGGTACGGTTCTGATCCTGGAATTCCTGGCGGACGCCGGAGATGAGAGGGGCGGAGCGTTACAGGAATTGCCCTCGGAAGGTGCGGTTTCGGCAATCCATATTCCACACTCGGCAATGGTGTTGGATCACCATGAGACAGTGGAGATCACAGCCGAACTGCTGGACGGCGGTGGCGTCACGACCGAAACCATCCGGCATGCCGACATTGTCAGTTTCACCTGCCTCAAGGCGTTCGCGTTTGATCACCGGGCCGAACCCAAGGATGCGCACGACCTTTGCTATTGCCTTGAGCACTACAAAGGCGGAACGGAGGCTTTGCGTTCTGCATTCGATGCCGCACTGGCTGGCAAGCACGCAGAAACCGTCAAGGCGGCGATCGGCATCCTCGCGCGGCGTTTTTGTGATGGCGACGGGTTTGAAGGCTATCAGAAAGATGGCCCGGTCGCCGCAGCGCGATTTGAGGGTGCAGAGGACTGGATGCCCGACAATCGGATTCTTCGGCAGCGAGACTTGAGCGCCGTTGTTCAGGATGCCATCGAGCCATTCATCTGATCTTGGTCCGGCGGGGTAGGGGGCTTACCGCTCTGAACTCCACCGTCTCATCCCCGTGCGAGCAAGGGGATCGCGGGTCTGGCGGACCGACGCCGCCCGCGCAATGGCCTGCCCGCTCCATTCGCTGACGCTCCCGTGTTGACCATGCCCGGGCGGCCTGATGCGTCCGCCATTTCCTCCCGCGTCCCGCACGGGGACGAGACAATGGAGGATCACATGGCAAAGCCCGACATCTACACCCGTATCACAGAGAAGATCATCGCTGATCTCGAGGCTGGCACCCGACCCTGGCACAAGCCCTGGAATGCCGAGCACCTCGCCGGTCGCATCACCCGGCCCTTACGCCACAACGGCATCGCTTACCGCGGCCTCAACATCATCTTGCTCTGGGCCGCGTCCGTCGCCCATGGCTTCGCCGCACCCACCTGGATGACTTACCGCCAGGCACTCGAACTCGGCGGGCAGGTCCGCAAAGGTTCCAAGGGCCAACTCGTCATCTATGCCGACAAGCTCCGCAAGACCGAGACCGATGAGGCGGGCCAAGACCGCGAGGTCGAGATCCCCTTCATGAAAGGGTACACGGTTTTCAACGTCAATCAGATCGAGGGACTGCCTGAGACCTACTACGAGGTGACAGAGCCGATGCCCGAGACCGCCGAGCGAGATGCCACCGCGGAAGCGTTCTTCGCTGCGACCGAGGCTGATATTCGCCATGGTGGCAACCAGGCCTTCTATGCGGTCGATGCAGACTATGTGCAGATGCCGCCGTTTGAGACCTTTGAATCCCCCGAGGCGTATTATTCAACCCTCGGCCACGAGGTTTGCCATTGGACGCGCCATCCGAAGCGCCTTGATCGCAGCTTCGGTCGCAAATGCTGGGGCGACGAAGGCTATGCCCAAGAGGAATTGGTTGCTGAGCTTGGGGCAGCGTTTCTGGCCGCTGATCTGGGCCTGTCGCCGGAACCGCGTGATGAACACGCCGCCTATATTGCGCATTGGCTCGAAGGTTTGCGTAATGACAAGCGGTTCATCTTCCAGGCTGCTGCTCACGCTCAGAAAGCCGTTGATTACCTGCATGGGCTGCAACCAAACACGGATGAGGTCGCCGCATAGGCGGCCTCAATACCTTGGAAGCGAAACGATAGAAATCCTCAGTGCGCGGCATCAGTGCCGCGACGGCGCTTCGACTATGTCATCGGTGCTGAGTTGGAAACAGGCGTGCCAAAGCGGCGTCTTCCAATAGGTCTTGTCGGACCGCCGGTCGCTTTCCGAGGTCTCATCCAGAAACCCGATCCAGCTTAGGGGCCGCAAGACGTGGGTGAAGAGAAACCCCGCATGGTCGTAGTATTCCCGATCATAGACACCTTGCCGTTCCAATCCGTAGAGCGTCTTCACCAGATGCTGCTCGGTCAGGCCCTGTTCTGCCTCGATGTTGATGATGTTGAGAAAGATGTCCCAGTTGCCCGGCGCCGTGAACTCGGACCTGGCAGTGCGGGCGTGGTTGTAGCGGAAGAGGTAGGTCTCGGCGAGGTCGGCGAAGAAGGCGCCACGGTTTGAAGCTGAAGCCTTGGCTTTCTTTGAGACCTGGAACTTGCCCTTCACGTGGCGACCTAACTTCATGACGACCATGAGATCATGCACGACCATGGCTGGCGCGACATCCCATTCATTGAGGACCTTGTTCAATCGCAGCAGTTCCTCTGCCTTGTAGTCCGGCCAGGGTGAATTCTCTGCCATCCAGTGCGCGAATTTCCGGTTGAACGCCTTGGTCTGTGTCAGCCGGATCCCGCCGTGTGTGTCGGCATAGGTGAAGGCGAGCTCCATGGC
Organism: Shimia sp. FJ5; assembly: GCF_032918335.1. NCBI lineage: Bacteria > Pseudomonadati > Pseudomonadota > Alphaproteobacteria > Rhodobacterales > Roseobacteraceae > Shimia > Shimia sp. FJ5. The sequence continues at coordinate 22,086 of NZ_JAWJUV010000009.1, forward strand.
CTGCAGCAGCCGGGATTGGTCCAGGACAGGGTCGTCATCGGCAATGGGTCGAAGCTTGATCATGCCCCGCCATATCAGGTTGTGCAGGGACGTGTCATTCTGGTCGTGGCTGGTTCATCCAACCACAGGCATCATCCATCGTGGACGTTTCCAATCCTTTTGCGGTCTGGCGTGATTGGCACGCAGCCCGGCCACCTCGGTTCCCCTCTCGTTTTCTTTCTGATGCAATCTCCGTGACCTGGCCCGGCTGCCGGGCGCGGCTTTCAGCCACCCCCTTCAAGCAGAACTTTCCCCTGGCGGCTCACGCCACCATTCCTCGCGCGCCAAAGTTCAGCCTGACAGCCGGCCCGGGCAGACACGGTCTCCCGTTTGCATCGAAAACGAAGGAGAACTGATATGACCAAGTACTACACCGTCACGACCCCCGACACCGGCAAGGATGGCAAAACCCGCTTCCACAAGGTGGGTGTCGCCTTCCCGCAGAACGAAGGCGCCAAGTCCTTCATGACCATCCAGCTCTTCGCAAATCCGGTGAATGGCGAGCTCGTCCTCTTCGAGCCTAGGCCCGACAGCGACGACGGCCAGGTCGCCGAGTGACCCGGCCGAGGAGGGGCCTTGCGTCCCTCCCATCAAACCTCACCGACATCTCATACGAAGGACAGACACAATGGAACTTTTGCCCCAATCCATCCTCGACCAGCTGGCCGCCAATGGCCGCGCCAACCAGGAGCGCATCGAAACCGGTGAATATACCATCGACTTCAAACCGGTGGTCAAGCTCTTCACGCCTGACGGCGGCGCCACCTGGCTCCTCAGCGAAACCGATCCTGAAGACCCTGACATCGCCTTCGGTCTTTGCGATCTCGGCCTTGGCTATCCGGAACTGGGTTCCGTTCGGCTCAGCGTCCTCAAGGCGCATCGTGGCCGTCTTGGCCTACCGATTGAGCGGGACCTTCACTTCAACGCAGACGCGCCACTCGGCACCTATGCCGACCGCGCCCGTGAGGCCGGAGGGATCGTCACATGAGAACGAACATTCGTCCTGAACACATCAGCGCCTTCGAGGCGCTGACTTCGGGAGAGCACGACAATTTCGCGCTGTTCTCCTGCTTCCTCGATGGCGAACCAGCCGTGGCAATCGTCGCCGTGACGCCGCCGGAAATCGAGGACGGTGAGTACCAAATCACACCGCTCTTTGTCGGTGTTACGAAAGACATGGTGCTCACGGATCACGATGGAACCGCAGCCTGAATGACACCTGAAAGCTGTTTTGAAACCTTCAAGGTCACCCGTTTCGGGTGGCTTTTCTCTATGCCTTTACGCCCCCGTTTTCGACGTGCCTCAGACAGAGCCGGTGCTTCGGCATGTACGTCATACCCATGAGAACTAAGGCCAATTCGGTCATCGAGGATTGGACCTTGAGGGCATTCCAAAACGCTCATTCGACTCCCAGACTCACCCTGTTTCAGCTAAAGACGAATTGACATGAAGGTATGAAATATATAAAACGTGGTAAGAAGAGACATTGGCAGGATATGGCAAATGTATACACATTTTGTCCGAGGGGTCTGAGGTGGCGGCACGCGGCAAAAACCTGACGATTGAACAGCGGATCGAGATCGCACGGCGGTTCCAGGCCGGCGAGGCGGGGCGGGATTTGTCAGCCGAATTCGGTGTGTCGCTGCGGCACGTGTCGCGCCTGGCAAAGGAGGAGATCGGTGAGGGTGTAGCGGTCCGCGATCCATCCGAAGTGGTTACCTTCCGGGCGTCTCAATCCGAGCTTCAGGCATTCGACGCAGACTGGCAGGCACGAGGTTTTGCCAATCGCAGCCAGGCGCTGAAAGCAGTCGTGCGGGCACGCTGTGGGTTCATGGATGTGACCGCAGATCGGCTCGATGGGTTTGTCGGGGCCTGGCGTCAATCGCGCGATCTGACCGATGCCGGGATGGCCCTTGCCAAGGCGGTACGGCGGGGACGGTTGGTCCTCACGGACGAGGATCGGGCACTGGTTTCCGAGCTTGTCGAACTGGCACAGAAGATGACCCGCGACCTTGGTGCGATGAAGGATCTGGCGCAGGTGCAGCGCGGGGCAGGGCTGCCGGATATCGTTGAGGCAAATGAGGCAGAGAGCGTAAGGGAGGTCACCGCAAATGGCTGATCCCCTTTCCCTCTACACCTCGGTCATGGGGCGCCTCTGGGAAGATGAGCGCATCCGGGGAAAGGCCCAGGCGCGGATCGATGCGCGGTTGGCTGGGCGCAGGCAAGGGCGCAGCTATGCGCGCGTCGGGCGGCTCTCTGTGCGCAACATCGCGAAGGCGGCATCCGGTCAGAGCCGGGCTGCGGTGTTCAAACGGATCAGGGCAGGAGGGTGCAAGACGCGGGCCAGCCTTGGCAACCAGCTTTCCTATATCAACGACAAGGCGGTCTTTACCTACTCGACGATGACCAACCCGCTGGATGACGCGGCGGTTCTCACAGGTGCGCAGAAGGAAGAGATCATCGAAGCTTGGTCCGAGACCTGGCGCGGCACGACCAAGCTTGGCTTCACCTCGCATATGCTTCTGTCTTTCCCCACGGATGTCAGCACCGACACGGTCCGCGACATCGCGCTCGACTGGGCCGAGCATTTCTTTGAGAGCGGCGAATATGGCGACCAGTGGGATTACTTGCTGGCGGTCCATGACGACCGCGCGCATCGCCATGCGCATATCGTTCTGAACAATCGCGGCCGCGAACACGGGACCTGGTTCTCTTGCTGGGCCGAGGGGGTGATGTCGCCCCAGCTCATGCGTGAGAAGCAGGCGGAGATCGCTGAGGGCTATGGCGTGATGCTGGACGCCACCACCCGGCTTGAGCGCGGCATCTTTGCCAAGGCTCCCGGCATCGAGGAGATTTACCGCGCCAAGGAAGAGGCACGTCTGCCGCGCGAAATCGCGATGACGCCGGAAGAATCCGCCATCGCCCAGGCGCAGGTCGTGGGCTTTGCCAAGGACTATGCCAAGCTCGCCGATCTGCTCGATCGTATGGACCAGCGCCACCTTGCAGGCGCTGTGCGAGCGATGGCCAAGGGGCTTGGCACTAGTACCGTTCACCAGTTCACCGCAGGAGAGATTGATATGAATGACATCCAGACCGTCGGGGATGCGATCGAGTATTCCGAACGCACCATCGAGGCCCTGCGGCTCAAGGCCGAAGAATTGGACGGCCAGGCACGCGCCAGCTTCGAGGTGAAAGCCGCACCGATCATTCGCGATCTGTCGCAGATGGTGCCAGACCCCGATCTGCGGGCGCGGTTTGGTCGGGACCTGGCCGAACCCTATCCGCCGGGCGCAGGGGACGTGCGCATGGTCGAAGCACTGCAATCCGGGCGGGACGAGGCTCTGGAAGGCATCCTGTCAGATGCGCAGGAAGCGGGGATCGACGGTGATGATCTCACCGCCCGGATCGTCTCGGGCGGCACTACAAACTACGGGTTGGCGCAGGATTGGGTCGAGCGGGACATGGGGGCGGTCTTGGCGAAGGACGGCCTCACGGTCGAGACTGCTAACGACGACCAACTCGATGCGGCGCTCGAGAAGGTTGATGGTGTGATGGATCGCATCATGGAGCGCGCCCGGGATATGGGTGTACCTGTCGGGGCGGGACTCAGTGTTGAAGATGGGCAAGACCTCTCTCTGGTCGACGATGCAGACCGAGGACCGAACGTCTATCTGCAGGAACTGGCGGATATGCTGAAAGAGGGCACACTCACCGAGGACCAGGAAGAGGTGGTCGAGCGGACCTTGCAGGCTGAGCTCTTCAAAGAGCTGGGCGAGGAAGGCCTGGCCGAGCTGCGGCGCGGCAACTACGCGGTTTTGGAAGAAGCACTACCCGGCAAGATCGATCAGATCACGGTCACGCAGGAATTCCTCGAAATGACCCACGAAGAAACCGGCGATCAGGTCTTTACCGAACGTGCTGCCGCCCTGCAGCAGGACAAGGTGACGGAGGTGGCCCGGCAGATGGAAGCCGAGCAGGCCAAATCCCGAGAGCTCGGGCGCGATCTCGACGACGAAATGTCCTTCTGATCGGAGCACCTTATATGAAACCCATCCCTCTCTGGGCCGCGGTGCCCTTCGGTCTGATCTGTGGCACGCTGCTGGGCACCATTGTCGCCAGCTTCTACCTGGCGCTGGCGCTGCGCACCGGATATGGCCAGTTCGACATGTTTGCGGTCTGGCGTGCCGGTGCAGGGTTGCGCCTCGCTCATCCCGAAGCCTTCAAGGTAGCCTTTGGGGCTGTTGGGTTCGGAGCACTTGGGCTTGGTGTCCTCGCCGCCGCCTGGACGTGGAAACGGGAACAGTACGACTATGGCTCGGCCCATTGGCAGACCAAAGCGGAGCTTCGAAAGAACGGCATGCTGCAAGGCCCGGGCAAAGGCTTTGTCTGCGGCAAGCTCGGTAAGCCGAATTCCAAAGCTGACTTTATCTCCTCCACCGAAATCCCGCATGTGATGATGGTGGCGCCAACCCGGGCCGGTAAAGGCGTGGGTTTCGTGATCCCGAACCTTCTGTCTTTCGCGGGCTCGGTCGTGGTTCTCGACGTCAAAGGCGAGAATTTCGACAAAACCTCGCGGCTGAGGGCGTTGAATGGCGACGAGGTTTTCCGGTTCAGCCCGTTTGACTGGGCCAACAGCACTCATCGCTACAACCCGCTGGCCCGCATTGCAGCCTATCCCAGCTTCGCGCAACAGTTTACCGAGGTGTCGATCCTGGCCGATCTCTTCCTCGACAAGGACAACAAGACCCTCGACACTTTCTCGGAAGCCGGCAAGTCGATCTTCGTGGCCGCCTGTCTGCTGGCAATTCAGCGCGGGACACCCACCTTAGGCGAGGTCAACAAGATCGTCTCGGCAGGGGATTACAAGAACGCCCAGTACAGCGCCTATGCCGAAGAAGCGAAGGAAGAGGTGGTGCGTGAGCTCTGGACCAATGCGGCCAGCGCCTCGTCACGGCTTTTGACCTCGAACATCCAGGCGCTGATGACTGCCGGCCTCAAGCAATGGGACAACCCGGCGGTGCGCTCGGCGACCGAGGCGAGTGACTTCGACTTTGGCCGGTTCCGGCGCAAACCGCATTCGCTCTATATTGTGGTTTCCGAGGATCACATCGCAACGTTGGCACCCCTCCTGCGTCTCATGTTTGCCGATCTCATTGCAAGTCTACGCCTGAACGAACCGGGTCCTGATGAGCCTTGGCCGGTCATGATGATGATCGATGAATTCCAGCAGATGGGGGCGATGCCTTATCTCGAGCGCGCAATCCATTCGCTGGCAAGCTATGGTGGGCGCGTGGCGATGATCGCGCAGTCGCTGGCGGCTCTGGATCGCATCTATGGGTCCGAAGGCCGTGAGAGCCTGGAAAACGGGGCAGGGCTCAAGCTCTACATCACGCCGCGTGACCAACGCACCGTTCGGGAGGTATCGGCGGCAGTTGGCAGCACCACCCGAGAGGCCATCACACGCATGTATGGGCGCAACAAGGGCATCCTTGGCGCGACCTCGACCAGTGCGCGGCTGGAGGAGCGACCGCTGTTGTCGGAGACCGAGGCACGGCTGCTCGATCCGGATGAGGTCATCATTCTCGCTTCGCCGCAGCACCCGATCAAGGCGCAGCGGATCAAGTACTACGATGATCCGATGTTCAAAGGGATGGTCGAGCAGCAGGAGGGCAGGGACTACCCCTATCCACCGAGCGTGGAAGGGGTGGGGCCATGGGTTGATGGTGATGATGACGGGGAGGATGTTGAGGAGGAGGACTCAACCAGCACGCTGAGGTCGCGGCGGCGACAGGCGCGCGCGATGCGGGCGGTGGCCGCGAAACCCGATGCAGAGGATTTGCGGCCGGAGGATATGGACCGTGACGAAGGGGTGCCGCCGGAGTGGGAGCAAGTGCTGGACCGGCAGGAGAGTTTTATCGGGGATCTGTTGGCAGAATAGCTGTTTCAGCCCAACACCAACAATTCTGCAATCCCTCGCTTCCCCTCAGTCCGCCCCAACTGCACGATCACATCAATCGATTTTCGAATATAGGTCTGCACTTCTGCAAAGGTCAGCGGTGTTCCGGCCTGGAGAACCATGATTGCCAGCCGGTCAATGGCAAGTTCTGCTGTTTCGGCGTGAATTGTCGACACCGACCCGCCATGCCCAGTGTTGATCGCTTCGAGGTAAGTGAGAGCTTCCGCACCTCGCAACTCGCCGACAACGATCCGGTCTGGTCGCATTCTGAGCGAGGCTTGCAACAGTGCACCAGCTGAGCGCGGGCTGTCCTTGATTCGACTCGCGAGCAGGCAGACTGAATTTGGCTGGTGCGGAAACAGCTCGAGCGCATCCTCAATTGTGATGAGCCGCTCATTGTCAGGAACATGCGTCAAAAGATGACGCGCAAAGGTCGTCTTACCCGTTGAGGTCCCGCCACTCACCAGGATGTTGAGGCGGTTCTCAACAAGCTGCTGCAGTGCTCCAGTCAGATCGGTTTCTGCCTGTTTCGAAATTGCTTTCAGCTTCTCCTCTCGAATGTCGGTCAGAGAAACAGCTTTGCCCTGAAGGTAGGTGGGCTCATAGTTGCGAATGTTGGTTTGCCCAAACAGCCGGATGGTGATCGCGGCCCCTTGCTCCACAGCAGGCGAAACCACGACCTGCACCCTTAGCGGTCTCCCCCGAAACTCTACTTTTCCGGACACCAGCGGGTTCTTTTCGGAGACTTTGCCCTTGGCATCGCCGACCATGGTCGTGCCGAGGTTGACCGCATCAACTGCGTCTACGGCCTTGTCAGCACATTCCATCGCAATGGAACCACGTCGTTCGATCCACACCCGACCGTCCGGATTGATGGCCAGCTCGATGACGTCATCATCGGTCAGCCAGTGTTCAAAAGGTGCAAGATAGCGTTCGAGATAAGAGGAAGGGAATACTTCTATATTCAATGAATAATAACATCCCTGTCCACGAGCACGGTCACACCCGCACCCTGATCTACATAGATTGTCGGCGACATCGAGACCTGATCGGCGATGACGGAACTGGTGGCGTCAGACAGATCGGAGCCAATATCCGCAAGAACGTCGGATGCGGTTTCGTCATTGACGCGATCGGCGGCTACGGAGGGGGCAGCCCCGATGATCGAGATCAGCGCAGCGCCACCGAAGCGTTCAAGGAATTTGGTGTCGACGAGGCCGGTTATGCCGGAGCGGCCAAGCCGATCAGCGCCGACAGAGGCGATATTGATTGAGGTTCCGTCGGGTGTGAGGATACGGGTCCAGAGGATCAGAATTCGCTTCTGGCCGACTTCGACACCAGAGCGGTATTGTCCGAAAAGCCGCGAGCCGCGCGGGATCAGGATACGGTCCCCGGTGAATGCTGGGACCGGTTCAGAAACCACCGCTACAACATTGCCGGGCAGATCGCTGTTGATCGCAGTTTGCAGCGCGGCCTGGATCACGGAGCCTTGTGCGAGCGTGCGATCCGGGAATTCCATACGCGCGGCCTCTTCGATCTCAAGAGGGCGTGCGGCGGTTTGGAGATAGACCTCGTTTTCATTCAGGGGCGCACTTGCGCCCGCCGTTCTGGAAACCGCTGTACCAGAAGCAGCGGAACTCCCCTGACCATCCGAATACACGACTGCGGGCGATCGTATCTGAGCCGTCAGCAACTCCGCGGCCGCGCGTTCCTCTTCTTGCCGTCGTCGTTCCTCCAACAACCGTTGATCAGCGATCAGAGCACCCTGCTGAATCTCGGTTTCCAGTGCCTCTCGTTGTGCGCGCTCGGCATCAAGCAGGCTTTGCAGGCCGGAAAGCTTTGCATCGCTTTCGCGCTCGAGAGCTGTCAATTCACGCTCCCGTTCCGCGATCTGTTCCTCCAGTGCCTTGGTCTGGGCATCAAAGGCTTCGCGCAGATCCCCAACAGCGGCCTGGATTTCCGCGTTGCGGGCCGATTGACTGGCCGCCAATGCCTCACGTAGCTGCGCCAGTTCGTTCAGGACCTCCTGGCTCGGTTCGGGGGCAGGGGCCGCAGGCACGTCGAGGGCTTCCTCCACCGCAATGAGCGCATCATTGACGCGACGGTCGCTTTCATCCGGGGGGAACTCCAGGCGTCCACCACCGGGGCGGCCGTCCTGAAAGGGTGTGACCTCGGATGTCTCAAGTTGTGTTGGACCGTCCTGGGCGCTGCTCGCCAACCAGTAGGCTACTCCCGCGCCGCCAAGAGCGAGGGCGATTGCCAGAGCTCCTACACCGATGCCGCCGGACCGGGGTTTCGGCTTGCCATCCTTGAACGTGTCGAGGCGTTTTTGCAGATCAGGATCGTCGGCCATGGTCAATTGCTCACGTAGATGGCGGATTGATCCCGCGCGATGCAGAGCGCTTCGTCACCAATCCGCAGGGTCCAGTAGTCGTTCACGCCGAGCACGCGGACGGTATTGCCGTCTTGCGTCCAGTTGACCGTGCGTTCACGACCCTGATCGTCGACCTTGAAGATGGCTGGCTGTCGGGTGTTTTCCGGGAAGGTGAAATACGTATAGCGCCCGTCGTCATAGACTGTTGTGGGGCGGAAATCGCTCTCGCCCGAGACGAGATAGGCGTAGTTGCGCGGCGCCTCAAAGCCCTTTGCGGTACTGGGACGTGAACGCCGAGCCTCTTCGGGGTATTTGAACCGTACCTCGAAAAACATGCCAGTGCGGTTCGGGATCGACCCTTCACGCAGATGGAAGGAATAGCTGCGCCGGTTGGTGATCACCGTCATGTTGGTCGAGGCCCTGGCGACATGCGGCTTGATGGTCAGCACATTGCCAAGCTCGGGGATCGGATCGACCTGGAAGCTTTCCGTGTCGCCAACGATGACCGCTTCGAACCGTTCGCCACGGCCAAAGTGGATCGTGGTCGAATGGCGCAAATCGGTTTCGATCCGGAAGACCTGGTTCTCGTTGTAGACGGCATAGCGGATGCGGATATCGAGCGGACCGCCCTGGGGTGTTGCCTCGGCGGAGACCAGGGTGGGGAGTGCTGCAGCAAGCAGGAAAGGTGTAATGAACTTCATGGGAAATCAATTCTCGAGAGTTTCGGCATCGACGCGGTAGGAGGTGACGACGAAGCCAAGGGGGTTGGCCCAGACATCCTGCAGGCGTTGGCGGGTTTGCGGGCGGAATTCGTACGCCAGCGTGGCGACGTAGGGTCGGGTCACAGTTCGAGTGTCGCGCTCACGCCGCAGCGTTCGCGTGAAACGGACCTGGGCGACGCCCGGCTCGATCTGGTTTACCGAGCGGATCACAACGTCGATCTTGGCTTCGCGGCCATAGACCGTAATCGGATAGTCCTCGTTTGATGAGGACCAGAGATCGCGCAGGGTGCGGGCGGCGTCACTGTCAGAGCGATCAAGCACCGAGTTGATACGCTGTTCGCCATCAGTGAGGTCATAGGTTTCCCGATCATCGACGTAAGCCACGAGATTGGCCTGGATGATGGCATCGCTTTCATTGAGGGTGAGGGCCGCGACCTGCGAGACGCGGTCCATCTCGCCGGTCTCCTTGTCGACCACGACGACGAAGGTCTCGACCGATTTCAACGGGAAGAGAGAAACGGCGCCGAGGAACCCGGCAAGCCCGACAATGATGCCGGCGGCTGCCACGAAATACGCAAACCGTTCTCGTCGCCGTGGCCCGTAGATAAAATCCGCCTCGAAGGCGTCGCGTGCTTTGCTCATTGTGTCTCAGGGGGTCTGGTTGGGATTTCGGAAGGATTTGGCGCGGGCAAGGAGCGCGCCGGGTGATTGACGAATGACCTGGCCGGTTTTGACGAGGCCGTCGCTGGTGGCATGGCGCAACTCATGAGGTGTTTTCCCGGTAGCCATGCGGGCGGCCCCACCGGTTCCATATTCACCAGCGTTCACGACGCCTTGCCGTGCCAGACCGGTAAGGCCGATGGCATTCGAGGCGATGCCGACCACACCGGTCAGGTTTGAGGCGATGTAGGGCACCGAGGCCATAATGCCCGCGCTCAGGATCAGGATGACAAGGAAGGGCAGGATCAGGCTGATCGTGGCCACATTGTCGGGGTCGGCCGAGGAAGCCCCGATGTTTTCGGCGATGGCGACGATGATCCCGGCGGCGCCCGCAGCCGCCACCGGCATGAGCGCGTAACCGACGGTTGCACGCGACCAGGCCTCGAAAAGCGATTGGGTCGGCTTAAAGAGCGAGGCCAGGATCATGAAGGGCGCGATGACGATCATCAGCGTGAAGACGATCTTGGCGAAGGCGATGATCCCGGCGGTGACAGCGGCGAAGATCGCCGATAGCACGAAGAAGATCGCGCCCAGCACGGCACCAAACACCCAGCCCGCGTTGTCCCCGATGGTATCGCCATAGGCGGTGATGCGGTTCACCATGGAATCGAGGCTTTCGTAAACGCCCGCCTCGTCACCGGAGGCCGTGAGCGACAGAATGCGCGCGCCAATTGCGTCCGGCACATCGGTGACGATGCCATAGATGACGGAAAAATTGTCCCAACTCTGGGCGAATATCCCGACCAGGGCCAGTTTGATGCCGAAGGCGAAAGCGCTTCCGAATGTCATCGGTCGAAGTTGCATGACCACATTGATGCCGAGCAGGATCAGTAGCACACCGGATCCCACGGATATCACATCACCAACTTGACCCGCGGCCTGGACAAACCCGGCTTCGGCGACAGTGTCGATGGCCGTGTCAACCTCACCCAATATGTCGCGAATGATCCCCATTACTCGGCGCAGACCTCTTCAAGCTTATTTTCAACAGCGTCGGCTTGCCCGCGTAGAGCAATGACATCGAAGGGGAGTTTCGGGTTGTCAGACGTTTGAAACCGGTCGGTCGCTAGAATCGCATCTTCCCAACCAACCAGGTCAAATTGGCAGCCACAGAATTGCGTCTCAACTGCGTGTTCGGCAGCGACGATCCGCAAAATCTCCCGGTACCCGTTCCGGACATAAGCGAAGGAATGCAGATCACGGGGCGGGCGCGGCGTGTCACACGCCTGAGTTGGCTCTTCGGGCTGTGTCATGGTCTCGAACCCGTCTGAGGTTTGAGCTGCGATTGGCGTAGCAAAGATCAATAGACTGCCGACGGCGACGACCGCGCTCCACGCGCTGGCGGCGTACTGATCGAGGTGGACGCTCCACCCGCTGACGGCGTTCCGTCTCATTCGGGGACCTCCATGGAACGGAATTTGCGCTCGGCTGCGAGGGTGGCGGCATCGACAACACCGAGCTGACCCGCACTCACGCCTTGTGCGGCTTCCAGACGCCAGATTTGGGTCATGATGATCCCGAGCTCCGCCGTGACACGGGTGTTGAGATCGACGGCGGCCCTGAGCCCGTCCTGATCGTCAATGAGCCCGACCATGGTTTCGATACGTTCCAGACTGGCGCCTGCTTCTTCATGGCTTTCCTGGGCAGCAACCGACAGCATCGCGCTGGCCCCGGCGGATGTAGCGAGGCGCGTGTCTGCGGGCTCAGATGAGGATGACAGGGTGGCGAGGCTTTCCGACGTCAGGCCTGAGCCGCGCAGAACCGATTCAACCTGTCCTGAGAGATCGGCACCATCGACAAAGCCGGACAGGAAATCGCCTTCCGCAAGCGATTGCAATGTGGTCAAGGGGGCGACAAGCTTGCCCTTGAGGCGCTCGAATTCCTCGATGGTCGCAAAGAGCTCGCCAACACCTGAACCTTCGATCAGGGAGCGGAGTTGAGCTTCGAGGTTCAGAAGCTGGGAGAGTTGGGTTTCCAACTCCTGACGCATGGTGGCCAGTTGTTCGAGTTGAACATTCAGGTCCTCCGCCATGTGTTCGATCTGCAGGACCAGTTGGCGAAGCTGCTGCCCGTCGAACGTTGGCACGCCTTGAGCGATGGCCGGGGGGACGAAAGCAGGGGATATGGAGAGCGCAAGCGCTGCGCTCGCACCAAGCAGAAAGCGTTTCATTCAGATACCTCCATGGCCATGAATTTTCGCTCCTCCAACCGGTCCACCATCAGATGCTGGGCATGCGCCACCTCGCGGGTCTGGTTCGCGGCCATCAGGCGCGTCCGGAGTGAGAGGATGCGGGCGATCTCCGCCCGCGCGTAGGTGTTGAGTTCCATCGCCGCTTTGACGTTGGGCTGTGCATCGATCTGGCGAATGATGGCAGCGAGGCGGTTGACGACCTGTTCGGTCGTCGCGTGCGCATCGGCGGCATAGTAGAGGCTCGCATCCGAGATGTTCGAATTCTCAGCCAGTGCCATGTCGGTCGGGGTCAGCGTGCCAAGCGCATCGGCGCCGCCGATGACAGCAAGGTATTCGTTGTAAAACTTCGAGATATTGCGGACGTAGCCTTGCGTTTCCTTGAAGGGCGGTACACCGCCATATTCGATGACACGCCCCGGTCCGGCATTATAGGCGGCCAGTGCGTTCGGAATGGTGCCGAAACGGTTCAACTGTGTCGTGATGTAACGCGCGCCACCACGCAGGTTGTCCATAACATCATAGCGATCCACACCCATATCCGCAGCGGTACCGGGCATGAGCTGGGTGAGGCCGTAAGCGCCAACCGGGCTTTGTGCTGTGACGCTGAACCGGCTTTCCTGCTTGATCAGCGCCTGGAAGAGACAACGCCATTGCGTGGGTGACAGCCCCGCACGGGCCACACCCGGCGCGCTGGCGAAATCACCGGCGACGCGCACGATCATCATCTCGATGGTCTCGCGCCCCTCTCCGAAGAGCCGGGCATCCATCGGGTGGTTGCTGACCGCAGGATAGATGCCTGAGGCCGGAAAGCTGCCGCCGGTTTCCAAATGGGCGATATCAAACCCTGCACCTGTCATGGCTGAGGTCATCTCTTCGAGCACGCGGAGTTGCTCGGCCTGAACCTCGGCCAGTTGGTCCTGGGCGGAGGTCGTCTCGCGCTGGACCGACATGTCCTCGCCAAGACCGCCCAAGATCGCCACAAGTCGGCCAATCCCGGAATTGTCCTGGGTCGGAACGCCTTGGGCCAGTCCAGCCGAAGGCCCACAGCACAGGACTGCGCATATGAAGAGCGCGCGGTACATCAGCTGCCGTTCAACGGTTCAAATACACAGTCCTTGGGTTCGTCCGGTGACTGCGTCGAAAGGGAAAGTGCGAGCGGCGTCATTGCATTGCGGGAGACAACCGGCTCGCCAGTCTTCCCGAAACAGGGTGAGGTTTGTTCGGTGTAACGCTCACAGGCGGCAACGCCGAGAAGGGTCATCATCAACAAAGCTACTCGCATTTCGTTCTCCAGAAATCAGGGGTGTTGCGCCATTCGGCGCCAACTTGCGCTTCGCCGGTCCGCCCACCCCCGAGGATCGGGAGCAAATCCCCGAGGGCAGACAGATCGGCATCGACAAAGAGGCTGTCACCGGCGGACCGCACCAGCGCGATGCGTTGACCGGCGGTGGGCTGGGTGAGCAGGGCAGCTTCTTTTTCTGAGACGCGTAGGAAATCGTAGTCACCTGCTGTGGCGCGGTCATTGGGGAAGAGGATCTGGGTCGGGACGGTTTCAACGATGGTTTTGCCGACCCGGGCTTCGCGCAGCTGGCTGGGGTATTGCGTCATCATGATCACGACGCAGTTCATCTTCCTGAGTGTCACCAGCCAACTCTCAAGCCGCGCCCCAAAATACGCGTCATCCAGCAGCTTCCATGCCTCATCGAGTACGATGATGGTCGGGCGTCGATCTTCGACCACGCGTTCGATCTGGCGAAAGATGTAGGAGAGTACCGCCATGCGTTCGGTCGACATATCGAGGATCTCGGTCATGTCAAAACCGACGATGTCGCTGTCGAGTGCCAGGGTGGGCCCGGACGGGTTGGCGGCAAAGACCCAGCCGTAGCGCCCACCGGGCACCCATTCGCCCACGCGCGATTGCAACTCGCCGCCATCATCGAGGGAGCGGAACAGGGTCTCGAAACTCTCGAATGTCTGCAGTGAAGTCCCGGCTTCCGCGTTCTGGCGCACCGCGTTTTGAATATGACGGGATTGCTCGCCTGACAGGGTGCCGTGGGTGGAGAGCAGTGTGCCAAGCCAATCGGACAACCAGGCCCGGCCACGCTTATCGGTCTCGGTGGCGAGCGGGTTCAATCCGGTTGGCACGCCAGCACGCACCTCGTGATACTTGCCGCCCAAGGCACGCACGGCCATTTCAAGGCCTCGGTCCTTGTCAAAGAAGAAGAGCCGCGTCCCGACCCTTTGGGACTGCGCCGCCAGAAAGGCGGTGGTCAGGGTTTTGCCGGTGCCGGTCCGGCCCAGCACCAGCGTATGGCCGACGGCGGGTTCCTTGCCCGCATGGCCTGCCTCGTGGAAATTGAACCGGTAGCCAGAGGTGCCAACGGAAGGCAGCACGGTGATCGGTTCACCCCAGGGGCTGTCCTTGCCACCTCGGCCTTCGACTGAGCCATGCAGGGCGGCGAAATCGGCGAAGTTGATTGAGGAGATCGGTGTGCGCCGCGCCCGGTAGCCGAAGTTGCCCGGGTGTTGTGCAAAATAGGTGGCTTTAAGTGCCATGTTTTCGCGCACGATCACCGCCATGATTTCCTGGCCCGCGCGTTTGATCTGGGCGGCTGCGCGTTCGAGCAAGTCGCGACTTTCGGCATAGACTGCGACGGAGAGGTGATGATTGCCGAAAGCAATTCTCCCCGCCTCCTGGTCATCTGCGGCAATGGCAAGCTGGTCTCGCAGCGAAACAGCGGCATCATCCGAGGCATGCATCTGACGGATGATCCGCTGGATGCGCTCGGCCATGATGTTGGTTGGGATCGGCGTGAATGAATTGGTCAGCACGATGTCGAGTGGCAGATCGAGCCCGTCGAGCAGGGTGACATCGGTGAGTGCCGGGTAGGACTTGATGCTGAAAAGCGCGCCGTAGCGTGTGGCGCCGGTTGTGGCGCAGTCGATCCGCGCCGTGTCACCCTCAAAGGTAGCACGGACGTCACCTAGTTGATGTGACAGGGGCAGGGCGCCTTGGCCGAAGGCGACGGGCGCGAAGGCGCCTGAGTTCAGCGTGTTCAGAAACCCGAGCCACTCACCACCAGCCGTGGTCAGCCGTTTGGGCCTGGCATTGGCCAGCGCGACTTCAAAAAATCCGACAACCTCGTTGAGCTCCTGCATCCGCGCCGAACGGTTCTTAACCCAGCCCTTGCGGGCAAGGCCGCGAAGGAGGGGCAGGCGGGAGGTCAGTTCGGGCCGACGCAGGATGGTGAGATAGAGCTGTGTCTTCTTGGGTTGCAGGCCTGTGACATGGCGCTGCCAGCGCCGATCGATTTCACCGGCAAAACAGTCGCCTTCAATGGGCTGCAATGCCAGATCCTGTGGTACGGAAATCCGGTGCACGTAGAACCCGAAGAGATCGCCAGTTTGAGCAACGATGGCTGCAACGGCCCGGCGCAGCGCGTCGAGTTCCGCGTCCGGCGTGGTCATTGGGTTGAGGCCATCAAGGCGCAGGGTTGCCATCAGGTCGCCCTCGCGCAGGATCAGCACATCATCTGCAGCCCGCGAGAAATACGGCAGATGCTCCGCGAGAAAACTCTCCCGCGCGAAAGCGCCGCCGTCGGCTGCTAAAAGGGCAGGGGGCACAGATTTGATGCCATCAAGCGCCAAAGCTATCGCCTCCATGCAGAGGTCGGTTCTTCGTCGTGCGAACCGAGCCGTAGGAAACCCGCAGCACCTCGAAGAAATGCGGTTCCTTGTCAGCGACAAACCAGAGCACCGGGTAGGTAATGATCCCGATCAGGAAGAAGATCAGCGACTTGGTCCAGATGAAGGGCAGAACGACGCCCGAGGCCAGCACCACGAGGTAGCCGACAGGTAGGCCGAGATATTTCGGCGGACGTGCAAGGCCGAGGAAGAGAGGGGATCGTTCTACCACTGNCGAGGCCAGCACCACGAGGTAGCCGACAGGTAGGCCGAGATATTTCGGCGGACGTGCAAGGCCGAGGAAGAGAGGGGATCGTTCTACCACTGCTTTACCCACGCCTTAGGTAAAGCCGTCGACGATGGTACCGGCCGAGAAGATCAGCACGATGCCGATGATGACCGAGGCGAACCAGCCCCAGTTCAGGCGTCCCATCATGCACATGAAGCCGGTACCGATGACGGCCAGCGTGGCGACTGCAATGCCGATCGGACCCGTCAGCGCGGCTTCGACCGTCTCCAGCATGGTTTGGATCGGAGAGAGGTCTTGCGCGAAGGCAGGTCTTGCCAGAAACGCCAGGGTTGTGGCGGCAGGCAATAGGTGTCGGAGACGAGGTATTCTCATTGGGATTTCCTTTGGTGAATTAGTTGAGGCCGATGACAACGGGCACCCGCGACGTTCCGTGAGTGGCGGTGCGGGTTATGAGCTGCTCGGCAGGCTGTCCGGAAAGACGTGCTCGGATGCGATGAATGCGCGCGATGTAATTGCGCGTCTCTTTGAATGGGGGAACGCCGCCATATTCGCGAACCCGGTGCGGGCCAGCGTTGTATGCGGCCAGCGCCAGGTCGATGTTGCGAAACTCTGACAGCTGGGCCAGCAGGTATCGCGCCGCGCCTTCGAGGTTTTGCTTGGGATCGGTCCGGTCAACGCCCAGGCTTCGCGCCGTGGCTGGCATCAACTGGCCCAAACCATAGGCGCCTTTCGGGCTGACGGCTGTCGGATTGTAGCTGCTTTCTGCCTCGATCAAGGCCTGGAACAGAAAATGCCATTCGGTGGCAGTCAGTCCAACTGCACGCAGACCGCGGTTTTCCGCATGCCGTTCGGAAGTTGTGCGGATGGCGGTGAGGATCGAGTGACGACCTTCAGGAACAGGCCCGTCTTCACGCGCGACAGCAGGCTCTACAGTTTCTCGGTCATGAAAATTCCAGCCGGAGGTTCTGACGCTGCCGTCAGCCTTGATCACCATCAGGTCCGCCATCGCCCTCCGGGGCGTTGCGGATATCGAGATCGAGAGAGACAGGGCGGCCGTCACCATAATTGGTGTGATGATTGACGAGCCCCGGCCAGAGCGCGAAATGGCGCACCTTGGGTCCGTGTTTCTGGACCTTGGCCGCGACCAGGATGAGTTCCTCGTCCCCGACGCTATAGACACACTGGTAAAGCGGCTTCCCGTCACCTGTGCCCCCCACGAGTTCGTACCGACAGGTGAAGTCTACCTTCCTCGCGATGAGGTCCTTCACACCATCCAGTGTGATCAGACTCAGGTGTCTAGCTATCGGCATGGTCTCTCCCTTTGAGAGACCTTCTTACATGATGCAAATGACACGGAAACTACAGTTAGAGTCAATATATATAAAACGTAGAAAATAGAAAAAGATGGCGAAAGCGTGAATTCGCCGCTACGTTGAGCCGGATTTTGGCCGTCACACGGAGGGGTAGATGCGTTCGTTCATTCTCAGCTTGGTTTTGTCAGTGGTGATTCTGCCGGTCACGGCAAAGCAATCTCGTGCTTACGACATGGACTGCGCGATCATGCTCTGCATGGCCGGAGGGTTTCCATCGAGTGCCGTTTGCGCGGCTGCCTACGCGGAGATGATCCGCCGGATTACACCCTGGCCAGTTCGACCACCGTTCGGCATTTGTACCTTTGCGGCCGTTCCCATCGAACTCGGTGGGCCGGGTGGGGAAGGGGAGTTGGACATATCCATCCCCGAATATGCATGGCTGCGGAAAACCCGGGTTCTTTGGTTCTACGGACGGTCATATGAATCGCGCGACGATCCGCGTCAGTGGGACTGGTACGTACGATCGTGCGATCACGAAAACCGATACTGCCGATATCATGTGCGCGTTTTCGGATCACACAAGCCCTGGCCCGAGAGTTTTGTCAGCGAGAATGGCCAGTCGATTTCATTTCCGAGTAGCGGAGGACGCTTTAGCTTTTTCCATAGGGCCGTAATGGTCGAATACGGCGACTACGAAGGCAACATGGATCACTCGGAGTGGTTTCGCTACTGATTTCCAATTAACACGCTATTTGGTTGAGTCTATCCGACGAATTTCGATTTGCTCTTCGTCTATGTCTTCCGGGTCGACAAACCACATCTTGCTGATCTTTCCGGTGTTCCAGCGAAATTCGCGCCAGACCAGGCTCATGCCAGCCGAAGTCATAATGTAACCTTCGGCTATAGGTTGTGCGGTGAGGCGAGGAGGGGGTCTGATGCCGGAGAGTGCAGAATCCTACGCTAAGGCTATTTGGTCATCTTTTGGGCCACCTGTATTCGCCGGTGAGAAGGATGTGCGCCCACCCGAGGGGTGAGATATGCGCTAGCAGGTC